>CAZMGB010000013.1:0-85359 GCA_964565775.1 uncultured Dehalococcoidia bacterium | reverse complement strand
GTTGGGGGGGGGGCTTCTCCCTCGCGCCCCCCCCGGTGTGGCGGGGCGCGGGGGGCGCCCCGCCGCCCGCGCCTGTGATGTCCTACCCGGCGGTGCCGGGCTTACTGGTAGGGCGATGGCACCGTCGTCACGTCGTCTGCGGTCATGCTGTCCGGGTTGACACCTTCCCACGTGTAGGCGTCGCCGAAGGGCACGTATCTCGCCCCCACGGGGTCCCCCGGTGCCAGCTCGACGCGGGCGAACATCAGCGACTGCTGGCCGTCGTGATCCGTCGGGCTGTATTGGCCTGCGAACAAGCAGACGGAGCACTTGAAGGCGGGTGCGCTTTCGAGCGCGTTGATCAGGCCTTCGCGGGTGAGGGTAGGGCCCGCCTCCTTGAGGGCGTTGATTGTAGTCTCTGCCACCGACTGGCCGTAGAGGGTGAGGTACCCTGGGTTCGTCAGGCTGCCGTACTTCGCCATGTTGTCGATGTGAAGCTGGACGGCGGGTACATCAGTCTCGTAGATCTGATGGAGCGCGACGGCGGTGATGACGCCGTTCATGTTGTCCGCCCCCGCCAGAGCGATGACAATCTCGTTGGCGCTGACGAAGTCCATGAGAATGGGCACGTCCCAGCCCAGGTCGGCCCGAGCGTGCCTGATGGCGGCGGGGGCCTGGGCGGGAGTCGCAAAGACGACGAGCACCCCCGCACCTTCCGCCTGGAGCCGGTCGACCTGGGAATTGACGTCCGGGTCCGTGAACTCAAACGTCTCCATCGGCAGGATCTCGTTCGCGTTGCCCACGCCCCTCTGAAGGCCATCGAAGCAGTCGGTCCCGAAGTCATCGTTCTGCCCGACGACGCCGATCTTCGCGCCGGGGTAGTTCTCCACGATGTACTTTCCGTACAAGATGCCCTCGGCGATGTAGTTGGGGAGGATGCCGAAGACGTTGGGCCTGGCCGCCGGGTCTCTGACCCACTCCAGGGCGCCCGTGCTCGGGAACAGGTCGGGGATGTTCCGGTCTCGGAGGTAGTCTACGACCTGCATGTGGGTGGCGGTTCCCAGACCGTTGAGGATGGCGAAGACGTGATCCTGCTCCACCAGCTTCCTCACTACCTCCACCGTCAGGGGCGGCGAGTACTGGTCGTCCTCGATCAGGTACGTGATCTTGCGGCCGTAGACGCCGCCTTCAGTGTCGTTTATGTAGTCGAAGTAGGCCTTCGTGGCCTTTGCGATCTGCGAGTAGGCGGCGACGGGCCCTGTAAGTGGCTGGTGCGTGCCGAGGAGGATTTCGGTGTCGGTGACGCCCGGCACCTCCGCGGGCACGGCCGAGGGTGTTTCCGCAACTGGCGTCCCCGCCGGCGGCGTTGCCCCTTTCTCTTTTCCGCCGCCGCAAGCCACCGCCGCTACCGCTAGCAGCGCCACGGCGGTCCCAAGGATCCAGAGGATACGGGGCCTTCGCATCAGTTCACCTCCCTGCATGATTCTCTCCCTATATTGCGAATATAGAGCAAAGATGGGTTCTGAGAATCACCCCCTTCCCTCGTCCGGGCGGTCTGGAGTCTCGTCCGTAGGATCTCGATGGCCGCCTTTTGGACCGGCCACTCGATTGAGCCACCTTAAGCGCATGAAGGGTCCCGCCTCCTGTAGCCTCGAAAGCCACCGGCGCAGGTCCGGCGGCCATTCAGCCTGGGCAGGGCTCCATCTTAGCAGGTTGTGGATGGCCCCGGCGAGCCCCCGCGGGAAGGAAATTATCGTGATGACGAGGAGGGAGCCGAAGATGACGCCGCGCAGCGTCTCCGGGTCCTGGACGAGCTGGCCTGGAACGAGTCTGGCGATCTCGGGGGCGAACCTGCTCACAAGCTCCGACTGGAAGGTGAGGTAGAGCGCCCCGATGACCGAACCGAGGATGGTCGCCAGGCCTCCTATGACAATGGCCACGAGGAAGTTGATGGACGAGAGAACGTCCATGCTGCCGGGGCTGACGATGGTCTGGGCCATGAGGAACAGACCGCCCCCAACTCCCGCGTAGCAGGAGCTGACGCCGAAGGCCAGCCCCTTGTAGAATCGTACGTTCACTCCCATCTGCTCGGCACCGACCTCGCTGTCGCGCAGAGCGACGAAGGCCCGCCCGATCCGGCTGCGGATCAGGTTCCAGGCCAGGAACGTCATGAGCACGGCCGGGAGAATCGACATGTAATACAGCCACTGCCGCTGGTCCACGAGCCCGTCCACCAGCCCCGGCGGCTGTATCTCCCCGATGCTGATCCCACGGGTCCCCTTCGTCCAGTGGGTGACGTCTATAGTAAGACCGGCGACGTGGATGTCGATCTTCAGTATTTGGGGCAGGGCGACGATGAGGGCGAAGGTGGCGATCGCCAGGTAGGGTCCGCTCAGGCGCACGGCGGGCATGCCGATGACCACGCCCCCCAGGACGCCGGTGGCGAGCCCCGCCACTAGGATGGCCAGTCCCAGGGGGAACGAGTACTGGCTGAAGAGTATGGCCGTGACGTATGCCCCCACGGCCACCAGCGCCGCGTGACCCAGCGAGATCTGGCCGCTGTAGCCGGTCAGCAGGTTCATGCTCAGCACGACCAGCAGCCAGACGGCGAACATGGTGGCCTGGAACGTCCGGAAGGGGCCGATGAATCCCCCGAAGAAAGGCCACGTATGGAGATAGGGGAAGATGATGATCAGGGCGGCCAGCAGGACGAAGCCGACTGTCCGGGGCCGCAGCAGGGTCTCGCTCACGCCTTACACTCTCTTCAGCACTTGGTGCCCGAAGATGCCGGTCGGACGGACCATCAAAACGAGAACGATGACCAGGAACGCGACGGTGACGTCAACGCCGGGGTCGATGTAGGTGCCCGCCAGATTCTTGATGATGCCGATGGCGAGTCCCCCCACTATGGCCCCGATGGGGCTATCGAGTCCACCCAGGACTGCAGCAGCGAAGGCGAACAGCAGGACGTTGAACATCAGGGCCAGGCTCAGCCCTGAGGTCTGGGCGACGAGGACTCCCGCCACGGCTCCCACAGCCGCCGAGAGCCCCCAGCCGATGCTGAGGATCTGGCCGACGCGGATCCCCACCAGCCGGCTGGCCGTGCGGTTCTGAGCGACGGCTCGCATGGCCAGCCCCAGCTTCGTTCGCTGGAAGAGCAGGTACAGGAGGGCCATGATTACCACGGCCGATACCAGGATGCCGACGTTGGCCTGGCCGATAGAAGCCGGGCCGATGTCGACGGGCGGGCCCTTGAAGACGGAAAACGGACCGAAACTCTTCGGGAGGGACCCCCAAACCGTGAGAGACAGCCCGCTGAAGACCGTGAACAGGCCAAGTGTGACGATCACCGCGTTCAGCACCGGCGCGTCCTCCACGGGTCGCAGCACGAATCGCTCCAGGGCGGCGCCCATGGCGCCGGCTACCACCAGGGCGAGGAAGAAAGCGGGCCAGAAGTCCATCGTTGTCAAGAACGTCCAGGCTACGAAGGTGCTGAACAGGGCCATCTCGCCCTGGGCGAAATTGAGGACGTCGGTCGACCTGTAGATCATCACGAGCGCCAGGGCCAGGATGGCGAAGACGCTGCCACTCGCGATGCCGCTGAGGACCTGTTGTAGAAACTCCGCCATTTGGGGTCTCGCCTACCTTCGCTATCCGGCTCAGTACCCGAGATAAGACCTGCGCACGTCCTCATCCTGCCGGAGGTTCTCGCTTGTGTTGTGCAGGACCACGGCACCGGTCTCCAGCACATAGCCGTACTGGGCTATGCCCAGGGCCAGGCGGGCGTTCTGCTCCACGAGAAGGATCGTGAGCCCTTCGTCGGCGTTGAGGGTGGTGACGATGTCGAAGATCTCGCGGGTGACGATGGGCGCGAGGCCGAGCGAGGGTTCGTCCAGCAGGAGAAGCCGCGGCTTGGCCATGAGGGCGCGCCCGATAGCCAGCATCTGCTGCTCGCCGCCGCTCAGGGTGCCGGCGGACTGCTTCTGCCGCTCGGCAAGGACAGGGAAGTACTCGAACACGCGCTGCATGTCCCGTCTCACGCCGTCGCCATCGCGCCGCGTGTAGGCCCCCAGGCGCAGGTTCTCAAGGACCGACAGATCGGTGAAGAGCTGGCGGCCCTCGGGGACCTGGACGATGCCCATCTCCACGATCCTCTCCGGCGCCAGTCGGTCGATGCGGTGGCCCTCGAACTCAATGCTGCCGCTGCTTATGCGCACGAGGCCGGAGATGGCCCGCAACGTGGAGCTCTTCCCAGCTCCGTTGGCTCCCAGGATAGTGATGATGCCGTGCTCGGGCACCTCCAGGGAGACGTTGCGGAGGGCAAGGATGGGGCCGTAGGAGGCATGGATGTCCTTAATCTGAAGCACGACCGTTGCCTTCCCCGAGGTAGGCCTCAATGACCGAAGCGTCGCTCTGAACCTCGGCGGGCGTCCCCTCCGCTATCTTCCTGCCGAAGTCCAGCACGCAGACGCGCTCAGATACGTCCATGACGAGCGCCATATGGTGCTCGACGAGGAAGATCGTCACCCCCAGTTCGTCCCGGATGAGCCGGATGAGGTCGCCCAGGCCGAAGAGCTCCTCGTGGCTGAGGCCGCTGGCGGGCTCGTCCAGCAGCAGGAACCGCGGTCGTGAGACCATCGCCCTGGCCATCTCGACGCGCTTCTGCATGGCGAAAGGCAGGGCGGCCGCCGGTATGTCGCGGACGTTGAGCAGATTCATGAAGTCGAGGATCTCCATGGCCCTGTCCCTGGCGAGCTTCTCCTCGGAGAAGACCTTGGGCAGCCTGAAAGCGCACTCGAAGACGTTGCTCCGAAGCTGTGAGTGCTGGCCCACCATGAGGTTTCCGAGGACTGTCATGGAGCGGAAGAGCTCGACGTTCTGGAAGGTACGCGCGATCCCCGCCTGGATTACCTGGTGGGGGGCCATATGCAGGAGGTTCCGCCCTTCGAACATGATAGAGCCGCTGTCCGGCTCGTACACGCGCGTGATGCAATTGAAGATTGTGGTCTTGCCCGCGCCGTTGGGACCGATCAGGCCTACAATCTGCCCCCGCTCGACGTCGAACGATACGCCGTCCAGGGCGACGATGCCGCCGAATGAAATAGAGAGGTCAGTGATCTGAAGCTGGCTCATTCCCTCCCTACCGGCCGAAATCCGCTCCGAAGCTTCGGGTCTGGGCCCCAACCTGCGGGCCTATCTTGCACAAGCGCATTATGGTGTCTTGCCCAGGGCTGTCAAGCCGATTGCCGGGACCCCGCCGCCCTTTGGAGAGACCAGTCCTACCGCGTGGCCCGCGCGGGGAAGTCGTCGGGGCTTGGGCGAACGAAGGACACTCGCTGTCTCGCACAAGAATCGTCATTGGGATTATGGACGCGAACGAGCCCAAGGGTCAACTCTACACCATCTGGCTCACCCGCGCACAGGGGAGCGAAACGGGCTGGTTTCGGCGGCGGCTCCCGCGCGACGCAGTTATTCACAGGCGGCTTGCCGATCTTGCCCGCAGTGTCACAGTCTGGAGGAGATGGCCTCTCGCCCTCGGCCCGGGGCCGTTTACCGAGGGCCATGGCTGGACTAGAATCAGACCAGAGTCTGCTGCGTGGGAGGTGGAGCTTGGCCGAACCTGTCGAAGCTGTTGTCATTGGGGCAGGGCTGCGCGGACGCGATACGTACGGCGCCTTCGCCCTGGCGAACCCGGCGAGCCTGCGCGTCGTGGCCGTCGCCGAGCCGGATGCGGAGCGACGGGATGTCTTCGTGCGAGCGCACGAGATTCCTGCCGAGCGCTCGTTTCGAGACTGGCGGCCCCTCCTGGAAGGACCACCCCTGGCGCGCGTCGCCATCATCGCTACCCCGGACCATGCCCATCTTGAGCCGGCCCTCGCCGCTCTCGCCGCCGGTTACGACGTACTCCTGGAGAAGCCCATCGCCCCGAACGCGGTGGACTGCGTGCGCGTGGTGGAGGCCGCCGACAGCGCCGGCCGTCTGCTCCAGATCGGCCACTGCCTCCGCTACACGCCGTTCTACGTACGCGTCCGCGAGGTAATCGCCTCGGGCGTCCTCGGTGACCTCATCACCCTCTCGATGGCAGAGAACGTGGTCTACTGGCACATGACGCACAGCTTCGTGCGCGGCAAGTGGGGCAACACCCGCAATGCCGCCCCGATGATCCTCGCCAAGTGCTGCCACGACCTCGACCTCATGGCCTGGTTTGTCGGCAGCCCTTGCCTGCGGGTCAGCTCCGCTGGCTCGCTGCGCCACTTCCGTCCGGAGGAGGCTCCGGAGGGGGCGACGGCCCGCTGCACCGATGGCTGCCCCGCGGAGCCGGTATGCATCCACTCCGCCCTCCGCTTCTACCTGAAGGAGCATGACACCTGGCCCTGGTCCGACGTCTCGCTGGCGACGGATCTGGAGACCCGTCGACGCGCCCTGGAGGCAGGCCCCTACGGCCGCTGCGTCTGGCACGCGGGGAACGACGTTGTCGATCACCAGGTGATGGCGCTCGAGTTCGAGGGCGGCGTGACGGCGACGTTCGTGATGAACGGTTTCGCGGCCGTCGCGTCGCGGACGATCCGGGCCAGCGGCAGCCTGGGGGAGCTACGCGGCAGCTTCGAGAAGGGGGAGATCGAGGTCCACCGGCACGGCGAACTGACTCCCGAGCGCATCGAGGTGCCGTTCAGCCCCTTCGGGCACGGCGGCGGCGACGAAGGCCTGCTTCGTCACTTCGTGGGCGTCGTCGGGCGCAACGCGCGTGACGATGTGCTCGCCTCCGGTCGGGTGACGCTGGAGAGCCACCTGATGGGTTTCGCTGCCGAGCGGTCGCGGCTGGAGGGGCAGACCGTTGACATGGCCACATTCCGGTCCGAGATCTGGCGCTCGGCCGCCTCCCCTCTTGATACGCCCCGATCGGGCGAGTAGAATAAGCGCACCTCGGTAAGGGCCGCCGCATGGCACCGTTGGAGAAGGAGGGATCCGATGCCGAAGTACGTCGTCCTCTACCGGTTCACGCCAGAGGGTGCGAAGGGCATCAAGGCCACTGTCGAGCGGGCACTCGAGACCCGCAGGGAGAACGAAGCGCGCGGATTCAAGGTGCTGAGCCTTCTCTGGACCCAGGGCCCGTATGACCTGGTGTCGGTGGTGGATGCGCCGTCCGAGCAGGCGATGATGGCTGGCATGATGAACATCGTCTCCGCGGGCAACGTGGTGAGCACTACCATGCGCGCCTTCGACGAGCAGGAGATGGAGGGCGCCATCAAGCAGGCCTAGATAGACCGGTCGACCATCTCCCTCGGGCGTCCGGTCGGCTACTCTTCGGCCTAGACGAGCCCGGTTGAGGCGGACAGGATGACCGCAATGCTCGTCGCGATGAGCACGAGCAGGACGACTGTCCGGAATAGGTCCTCGCGTATCGTTGCTCTCAGGCGGGCGCCTACCACCAGCCCAACAACCAGGGCCGGCAGTGCGATGGCGCTTGTCCGCAGGATCTCCGGCGTGACCTTCCCGGCGGCCGCCAGGCCCGCCACTGCCAGGATACTGCTCGGCACGAAGAAGGCGACGAGCGTGGCGCGAAATGGCTCTATTCGTCGCTCCGAGCCGAGGAGGTAGAGCACGACCGGCGGGCCGCCCATGCTCGTGCTGCTGCGCAGCGCCCCGCTCAGAGCCCCCACCATCGCCGACGGCGCGGCCCGGATCTGCGACCGCCCCGACCCAGGCGCCAGGTACAGGAGCACGCTGGCGGCGATGACGAGTGCTCCGACGAGGATCTTCAGGGCCTCGGGATCGATCCAGTCGAGCAGCCATATCCCCGCCGGAATGCCGGCGAAGCTTCCCACGAGCAGCGGCGTGATGCGGGACATCTCCACGTGCCCGCGCACCTCGACCAGCAGAGGCAGGAGGGAGGCAGTGCTCAGGAGCGTGCTGGTGACCACCGCTGACTTGATATCCCAGGTCAGCGACAGCAAAGGCACCATCACCAGCGCGAAGCCGAAGCCCGTGAGCGACTGGCAGGCCGCTGCTCCGCAGGTTATGGCGATGGCCGCCGCAAGGGCCGGGCCGGTCAAGGGTGATGGGCCTCCCGGGTGTTGCCCGCCTTAGACGCGCTGGTTCTTACTCGCCCCGCCCCCTCTGATCCGCTATCCACCCAGCACGCAAGGTGGCGGGGAAGGTCGGCGTGCCCAGTACCTCGATGTCGACGTTGCGATGCGAGCGTCCCCAAACGCCGGGAACGCGCCGTCCAGCGGGCTTCGGAGCCGTGTCTGACGACTATCATAACCCGCGCGGCCATATGACGCATGATACAATGCTGCCGATCGAGTTGAGAGGCCCGGACCCTCGATCTAGCGGAGGAATGATATGCCATCGAAGGAAGACATCCAGACGGCGCTGGCTGGGAGACTCCTGCTGGGAGAGCTTATAGCTCGGAACGCCCGCAAGTTTCCGGACAAGGAAGCGGTCGTCTTCGGCGACGCGCGCCTCACCTGGCACGAGTTCAACGCCCGTATCAACCGCCTGGCGCATGTCTTCATGGACATGGGCATCGTGAAGGGAGACAAGGTCGCGATCCTCTCCTTCAACTGCAATCAGTACCTCGAATGCTACTTCGCTCTGGGCAAGATCGGGGCCGTGACCGTCCCCCTGAACTTCCGGCTCCACCCCGACGAGGTCAAGTTCATCGTCAACAACGCCGGTGCGATCGCCATGGTCGTCGGCGCGCAGTTCATCGAAACCGTGAGGGGGCTTCGGCAGGACCTGCCGCTGGTGAGGCAGTACATGTCGCTGACGCCGGACCCCGTGGAGGGGATGCTCCACTTCGAGAGCATGATTCGCGGCCATTCGGACGAAGAGCCGCTGGTCCTGGTGGAGGAGGATGATCCGGCTTTCATCATGTACACGGCAGGCACCACCGGCAGGCCCAAGGGTGCCGTGCTCACGCACAAGAACCAGGTGATGATGTGGGCTCAGGCGATCATGGAGGTGGCCTCGGAACCGGCAATCGGCGATATGTACCAGTTCCGCGTCTGCTCGCCGCCCCCGGTCTTCCACCTCGCCTCGTTCGGCTACTGCGAGGCCCATCTCCTCATCGGGGCGACCGTGTTCTTGCCCACCCAGGTCTTCGACCCGGTCGAGATCCTCCAGATCATCGAGCGGGAAAGGATCGATTCTATTCTTCTCGTCCCGGCGATGGCCAACTTCCTGCTCATGCACCCGGACATCCACAAGTACGACACCAGCTCCTTGAAGGTCTGGATCACGGGCGCCGCCGTTCTGCCCACGGCCACCCGCAACGCCATCGGTAGGCACTTCCCCAACGCCAAGCTCTTCGACTGCTTCGGGCAGACGGAGTCGAGCGCTATCGTCTCCATCCTGCGCCCCACCGACGCCCAGCGGAAGGTGGCCTGCGTGGGGAAGGCCCTCCCCTTCGTCCAGATCCGGGTCGTGGACGATCAGGACAGGGACGTGCCCGTGGGAGAGGTGGGCGAGGCGGTCTACCAGGGCCCTACGATCATGAAGGAGTACTACGGTGACCCGGAGGGAACCGCTAATGCCATGAGGGGCGGCTGGTTCCACTCGGGAGACCTGGTGCGGCAGGACGAGGAGGGCTTCATCTACGTGGTGGACCGCAAGACGGACATGATCGTCAGCGGCGCTGAGAACATCTATCCGGCGGAGATCGAGGATGTCCTCTACAGGCACCCCAAGATCGCCGAAGCGGCGGTCATCGGCGTGCATGATGACGCGTGGGGAGAGGCGGTCAAAGCCATCGTCGTCGCCAAGCCGGGGGCGGAGCTCACGGAGGAAGAGGTCATCGAATACTGCAAGGAGCACCTGGCCAGCTACAAGAAGCCGAAGTCTGTCGACTTCATCGATGCGCTCCCCCGCAACCCCGCCATGAAGGTGTTGAAGACCGTCCTGCGGCAGAAGTACGGCAAGGCGGTGCAGTACTAGACCCCTACATGCTGAGCCTGTCGAAGCACGCATGTGGGTACCTCGTTCTTGGGGGATCCCCTACCCCCGCCTAAAGGCGGGGGCATAGATTCGCTTTCCGATGCCCCAGCGTTCACGCTGGGGTCTTGCCCTTCGCTACGATCAGCGCCAGGACCAGCGGCAGGAGCAGCAGCAGGCCCCATGCGTAGCCGCCCAGCACGTCGCTGGGCCAGTGCACGCCGAGGTAGACGCTCGCGGGACCTACGAGGGCCAGCACGAAGAGCGACCACAGCAAGGCCGCCGCCCGCAGCGCGCCGTGGGCCGGGTCGCGCAGCGAGAGCGCGATCAGGTAGCCGTACAGCAGGGTGGCGCTCATTACGTGCCCCGAAGGGAAGCTCGGGCTCGAGAAGCCGGCCCGGCGTTCGACCAGGTCAGCAGACGGCCGGGGACGGTCCACCAGCTCCTTCACCCCGCTCTGGAGCAGAGGCAGCGCTACCAGCCCCAGCGCGAGCAGGACGGCGTCGCGCCGCCGGCCGCCGAGCCAGAGCGCGACGACGATGACGGCGCCCGTCACGAGGACGACCTGGGTGCTGCTTACAGCCCGGTTGATGTCCGATACGGCATCTCCGGGGGTGGGCTGCGACTGCGCCCACTGCATGATGTCGAGGTCGCCCGGCAGGCGGTCGTGGCCAGCGGCCAGGACGCTGAGGGCGGTTGTCGCGGCGAGCAGCGCTAGCCACGCCCCGGCCCACCATTTCAACCGTAGGGGTGGGGCCCCGTCCCCACCCATGGCCGTCGCGACGTTTGTCCCCACGCGGTTGATCTCAGATCTCGCCGGTAGCCTGTAGGGACTCTGCCCCCGCCCAGGACGATCTATTGACAGAGGTCCGCCAGCGCCTCTTCGGCGGTCGGATACTTGAAGCTGTAGCCGCTGGCCTGCGCCCGCTTCGGCAGCACCCGCTGGCCGGTCACGAGGAAGCCGGCCCCCTCGCCGAACAGCAGTCGCAGCGCGAACGCGGGCACGGGCAGCCACGACGGACGGCCCAGGGCGCGACCGAGCGCCTTGCTGAAGTCGGCGTTCGTCCTCGGCTCGGGCGCCGTGGCGTTGAGCGGGCCGCGGACGGTTTCGGTGTCGATCGCGTGGAGGATGATGCCGACCAGGTCGTCGATGTGTATCCAGGAGAACCACTGGCGTCCGCTGCCGACCGGCCCGCCCGCGAACAGGCGGAAGGGCATGGCCATGCGCTGGAGCGCTCCTCCGCCACGGCCGAGGACGATGCCGGTCCGCAGGAGGACAGTGCGCACGCCGCTCTCCTCCGCCCGGAGAGCGGCGCTTTCCCATCGTTTGCAGACGTCCGCGAGGAAGTCGTCGCCCGGCGGCGAGTCCTCGTCCAGGTCTTCATCCTCGTGGGCGCCGTAGTAGCCGATGGCCGAGCCGCTGACGAGGACGGCCGGCTTGGGGCCGTCACGCCCGATCGCCGCCACGAGCCTCTCGGTGGATTCGACCCTGCTGTCGAGGATGCGTTGCTTCTGTGCCGCCGACCAGCGCTGCCCGAAGATGATCTCGCCCGCCAGGTTCACCATCGCCTGAGATGAGCCGACCCCCTCGCGCAGCTCGCCCTCCTGCCAGGTGACCGTGCGAATGCCCTCGCCGAGGAGACGCTTCGCCTTCTCGGAGTCTCGGGTGACGGCCACGACCTCGTCGCCGCGGGCCTGGAGCTCCTTGACGAGACGCCGACCGATGAAGCCGGTAGCGCCGCTGACAAGTACCTGCACGTCGTCCCTCCCTCGCCGTCTCAGGCCGTGGGCTCGGGGGCGCCCACCGAAGCGCGCGGGGAGCGCCGCCGGACGGCGGGCCCACCTCTAGAAGCGGTTGAGCTCGTTGACGAAGTCGCGCAGCCGGCCGTAGCTGCGCCGGTTGAAGCTGAACGCGATGCGCTCGCAGTCCAGCGCGTCGTCGTCGGCCACCTCTGCCGGAAGGGGCGGCACCACTTCGAATGTGCCGCTCTCGAGAATGTCGGCGAACTTTCGGGAGAGGCGCGCGAGCTCTGCCTCGCCCGGTGCCCGTCGCAGGCGCAGGACCAGCCGCCCGTCGACGTATCGCTGCGACTGGTAGTTCCGGTAGAAGCCCACCACCTCGCGCACGGCGGCATCCACGTCGTCCGTCTGACGGAGGAGGTGCATGTCGTCGAGGGAAATGAGGCCGCGGCGCGCCAGGTGCTCCTCGACGAACCCGCGCCACTCCGCCCAGTAGGTGCCGCCGGGCGGTTCCAGAAGCACGACCGGGTGAAGGTCGCTTTTGCCGGTCTGGACGAGCGTCAGCAGCTCGAACGCCTCGTCCAGCGTGCCGAAGCCGCCGGGGAGAAGCACGAAGGCGTCCGACTCCTTGAGGAACGTCACTTTGCGCGTGAAGAAGTAGCGGAAGTTGATCAGCTTCCGGTCCGCCTCGATGATGGGGTTGGCCTGGCTCTCGTGAGGGAGGCGGATGTTGAGGCCAAAGCTCCGGGCCGCGCCCGCGCCCTCCTGTCCGGCCTCCATCACGCCCGGCCCCGCGCCCGTGACCACCATCCAGCCTTTGTCCACGATGCGGAACGCGAACTCTTTGGCGCACAGATAGCTGGGGTCCTCCGCCGTCAGCCGCGAGGAGCCGAAGATGCTTACCTTCCTCGTCTGCCGGTAGGGCGCGAAAACGTCGAAGGAGTACGCGAACTCCTTGAGGGCGGCGTTGACCAGTTTCAGCTCGCCGCGGTGAGCCTTTCCGCGCGCCATGCGGAGGATGGAGGTCACCATCTCCGCCGCCAGGTCGGCATCATCTGCCAGCCCCGCGGCGCTCACCAATTCCTTGACCTTGGCGTCGAGCTCGGCGTTGCCCGTCGCGTAGCGCCGGCGCCGCCGGGTCGCTTGCTGACTCATGTCGTGTGTCTTTTCTGTTCTCTAGCCTTGTCGGCCGCAGGAAGTATCGGCCCGCGACCCGCATCTCTTATGGTACACGCCCCGTCCACACCTGGCGATGGGGCGGCGGCACTTCTCCGCGCGGTGGCGGGAACCAGTCGCTCTCTCACCGGCCGGACTTGCCGCGCGCCTGCCCGCCGCCCAGCCGCCGCGCTGCCCCGTCATCGACGAGCCAGGTCAGGCCGCCTGACGTGGGCCGCACGAGCTGCGCCGGCAGCTCCGTCGGCCGACGCTGCCCCTCCAGCACCTGGCGCAGCATCTCCGCCTTGCCCGCCCCGGCGACCAGGAAGATGACGTCGCGGGCGTTGTTGAGGACGGGCGCCGTGAGACTGAGGCGGTGGGCTCGCAGCTCCTCGATGTAGGGCGCCACGACGGGCGCCGTTCGCTCATCCAGGGCTGCGTTCCCCGGAAAAAGGGAGGCCGTGTGCCCGTTCTCGCCCATCCCGAGCAGGATGAGGTCGAAACGTGGCATCTTTCCTTCTTCCGGCCGGAAGAACTCGCGCAGGGTGCGCGCGTAGTCGACGGCGGCGGCCTGCGGGTCGTCCCGTTCGCCCTGCATGCGGTGGACGTTCTCCGGCGGCAGCGGCACCTTCGAGAGGAAGGTTTCGGCCGCCAAGCGGTAGTTGCTCTCGGGATGGTCCGGCGGCACGCAGCGCTCATCCGCCCAGAAGACGTGTACGTGTGGCCAGGGCACCTCGTTCCGGAACGGCGGGTCGGCGAGAAGGGCGTAGAGGGGCTTCGGGGTGCCGCCACCGGAGAGGGCGACGCTGAAGCGGCCTCTCGCGGCGACGGCCTCGCGGGCCAGCAGGAGGAATCGTCTCGCCGCCTCCTGGCTCAGCGCGGCGAGATCCGCAAAGACGAGCACTTCCGGCCGGGGTGCGTTCACTGCTGCGCAGGCTCCAGACGGCGGGCCAGCTCTCCGGCGAGACGAAGCGCGTCGTCGTAGACGGGGTCGCGACCGGGGACCGCCAGCTCGTCGGACACCAACTGCGCGTCGCTCAGCGGCTCCATGCGGGCGACGCGCCGCTGGGCCTGGCTCCCCGTCAGCTCCACGGCCGTCTCGGCGGAGAGGCCGTCCTCGGCCTCGGTGACGGCGAAGGCGGCCGGCTCCGGGCCTCCTGCCTCGAGTCTCAGCGAAACGAGGTCGCCCGCCGCCTGCCCCCGAGGCGCGCTCGGCAGGATACGAACGCTCACGGGCGAGCGCCGGATGCGCATCTCGACGAGCAGGTCGCCGTTCTCAGAGCGACAGGAGTCTAGCCTCCAGCCCAGACGCGTGGCGAGCCAGGCCGCCATGAGCAGGGCCTGGGACGGATTGGAGGGGCCCTCCGCAGCTATTGCGTAGTCGATGCTCACGTTCTTGATGAGGCTCAGGCGAGATCGTTGGCCGGGTGGATCGAAGAACTGGGCCGTCATCTCGCGCCAGGGCTTGAGCCGCGCCCAGTTCAGGTCGCTGAAGGCGGGTCGGCGGTAGTGTTCCCGGCTCACCTCCACGAGCCGGGATAGGGTCGCGTATGGCGAGCGAAACTCGGCTGAGTCGAGGAGTATGCGGTCGGCGACCTCCGCCAGCTCCTCGAATGGCTCCCTCTCGAAGGGCGGGTCGCCGAGCCACCAGAGGAAGTAGGGGAGGTCGGGCGCTAGCAGCGGCAGGACGGCACCGGGCACCTGCGCGACCGCCTGCCCCGATGCCGCTATGGTGATGCCCTCGCAGCAGATCTGCTTGCCCCCTTCGGAGGCGAGCTGACAGTAGGCCGTGACGCTGGCCTCCAGCGGCCGCGCCGGGCCTTGCGGTTCGGCCTCCACGATGATGCCGCGGCAGGGGTGTCGGGCCGGCAGCTCCGCCATGACCGCGGCCGCCCGCTGCGCCGCCGCCCGGCCGTCAGCGTAAGCGACGAGGTTCAACAGCCGCACGTGGGCGACGGCCGGCTCACCGCCCGTAGCCGAAGCCTCGGCGGTCTCTTGCCAGAGCCGCGACAGCTCCTCTTCGATCGCGCTCGCGTTCACCGGTCCCGCCTGGCCGGAGCCGAAGACCTGCAACTGAGTCACGGCCGCCTCCACCTGCGCCCGTCCCTCTCGATGAAGGCGTGGGCCTCGTCCGGGCCCCAGGCGCCGGCCTCATAGTTGGGGAACCGGGGCGGCGGCCCTGCCGCCCAGCCCTCCAGGAGCTGCGTGATCAGCGACCACGCCGCCTCTATCCCGTCTCGCCGCGTGAAGAGGGTCGAGTCGCCCAGCATGCAGTCGAGGAGGAGGCGCTCGTAGGCGTCCGGCGGCGCCACGCCGAAGGCAGTCCCGTAACGGAAGTCCATGTTCACCGACCGGATCTCCATCGTTGGGCCGGGCACCTTCGCGCCGAACTTGAGCGAGATCCCTTCGTTGGGCTGGATGCGCAGGGCGAGGAGGTTGGGTTCCATGCCTTCCGCGCCGGTCGCCGGGAACAGCAGATGAGGGGCGCTCCGGTAGTGGACGCTGATCTCTGTGACCCGCCTGGGCAGTCGCTTGCCCGCCCGCAGGTAGAAGGGCACGCCGGCCCAGCGCCAGTTCTCCACGAAGAGCTTGAGGGCGACGAACGTCTCGGTGATAGAGTCCTTGGCGACGCTGGGCTCGTCGCGGTAGGCGGGCACCGCTTCGCCCGCCAGCGAACCCGCCCCGTACTGTCCCCGCACCGAGTGCTCCATGACTTCGTGCCGGGCAAAGGGGCGGATAGAGTGCAGCAGTTTCACCTTCTCGTCGCGCACGCGGTCGGCATCGAAGGACGCGGGCGGCTCCATGGCGATGAGAGAGAGGAGCTGGAGCATGTGGTTCTGAACGATGTCGCGGGTTATTCCCGTATCGTCGTAGAAGGCGCCTCGGCCCTCCATGCCCAGGTCCTCACTCACCGTGATCTGCACATGGTCGACGTAGCGCCGGTTCCAGAGGGGCTCGAAGATGCCGTTGGAGAAGCGGAAGACGAGGATGTTCTGGACCGTCTCCTTCCCCAGGTAGTGGTCGATGCGGTAGACCTGCTTCTCGTCGAAGACCTCATCTACCTGCCGGTTCAGGTCTTGCGCGCTCTTGAGGTCTCGCCCGAACGGCTTTTCGATGATGATCCGAGTCCAGACTCCCTCGCTGGCGCCCCGGCGCGCCAGACCCGCAGCGCCGAGGCCGGCTACGATCTCCGGGTAAGTGGTCGGCGGCGTGGCCAGGTAGAAGAGGCGGTTGCCACAAGTCCCGCGCTCGCGGTCCCGCTGGTCGAGGAACTCCGCCAGCTTCGTGTATCCACCCGGGTCTGAGAAGTCACCCCTGACATAGTGAAGCCCTTCCGCGAAGCTCTTCCAGACGGACTCGATCTCACGGCCGGCGCGCGAGAACTGGTCTACCCCCTCCCGCATTCGCCGCCGGAACTCGTCGTCGCTCCAGTCGCGACGGGCGAAGCCGATCACTGAGAAGCCAGCGGGCAGGAGGTGCTCGCGGGCGAGATTATAGAGGGCCGGCAGCAGCTTGCGCCGTGTCAGGTCACCGGTGGCGCCGAGGATGACAACGGTGTTGGGCTCGGGCGTGCGCTCGATGCGAAGCCCTTCGCGCAGCGGGTTCTCCGTTTCAGCGGTGGTCATACGTCCTCCTCCCTCCGATGCTGCGCTCACTTGCGTCGCACGGCGTGGCCGCCGAACTCGTTGCGTAGCGCCGCCAGGACCTTCGCCCCGAACGAGTCCTCCTGGCGCGAACGGAAGCGGGTCATGAGTGAGAGAGCGATCGCAGGGGCGGGCACGTCCTCGTCGATGGCCTCGAACACGGTCCAGCGGCCCTCGCCCGAGTCATCCACATAGCCCTGAAGACCGCTCAGCTCGGGGTCCTTCTCGAAGGCGTCCTCCGCCAGCTCCAGCAGCCAGGATCGCACGACGCTGCCTCGGTTCCAGAGCCGGGCGAGCTGGCGCAGGTCGAAGTCGAAAGACGAAGCCCTCAGGACCTCGAAGCCCTCCGCGTAGGCCTCCATCATGGCGTACTCGATGCCGTTGTGGACCATCTTCGAGAAGTGGCCGGCGCCGCTGGGACCGACGTGGGCGTAGCCGTCCTCCGGCGCCAGCGTCCTGAACGCGGGCTCCACCCTCCGGAACGCCTCATCCTCGCCGCCGACCATCAGGCAGTAGCCGACCTTCAGGCCCCAGATGCCGCCGCTCGTGCCGGCATCCAGGAAATGTATGCCCTTCTCGGCCACTTCCTTCGCCCGCCGGAGAGAGTCCTTGTAGTACGAATTGCCGCCGTCGATGATGATGTCGCCCTGCGATAGATGGGGCAGCAGCGCCTCGATGGTCTGGGTCACGGGCTCGCCCGCAGGCACCATGATCCAGACCGCCCGCGGCTGGCTCAGCTTTCCCACCAGGTCGTGCAGGGAGGAAGCGGGCAGTGCCCCCATCGCTTCCACCGCCTTCGTTGCGTCCGGGTTGCGGTCGTAGGCGACCACGCGGTGCCCGCCGCCGAGGAGGCGCTGCACCATGTTGGCGCCCATGCGCCCCAGGCCGATCATTCCCAGCTCCATGCGTCTTCCTCCTACCGTGTTCGCGCGCCGGCCAGAGCGGCCTCCACGGCGCGTTCCAGCTCCAGCAGTCCGTCTTCGATGTTCTTCAGGTGCACCCTGATGACCCGCCGTCCCTTGCTCTGAAGCGAGATGAGGTCTCCCAGGGCCTGGGCGCGCTTGAGGGTGCTGAACGTGTAGCCCTCGCCGGGTATGGCGACGTCCTCTTCGTCGTCGGCGGTGACCTGGACGAACACTCCGTTGGCGGCGCCGCCTTTGTGGAGCTGGCCCGTCGAGTGCAGGTAGCGGGGGCCGTAGCCCAGCGTCGTCGCCAGGCGCAGGCCATCGCGGAGGCGGCGGCGGATCGATTGCAGCGCCGCCTCGTGCTCCGGCGCGCGCTGGATGTAGGCCAGGAGCGCCAGGTAGTCGCCGGGTTGGGTCTGGCGGAGAAATGCCGACACGTATGACTCCAGCGACGGCTCACCTTTGGAGGCTCCGACCGCCGCCTGCGTGGGCGCATCGGCGTAGAGCTTCAGCCCGTTCTGCTCGAGGCTGGGCACGCCCTCGGGCAGCGCGCCCTTCGCGGCGAACTCATCGAGCAGGCGGCGCGTGTTGTCCTTGCTCTCCTGGACGTTGGGCTCGTCGAAGGGGTTGATGCCCAGGAAGGCCCCGGCGATGGCCGTCGCCAGCTCCCAGCGGAAGAACTCGCCGCCGATGTCGTAGGGGTCGCGCAGGTTGAGGCGGACGACGGGATGGCCGGCCTTCTCCAGCGCCTCCACCTTACCGTCCACCTCGCGGTCGAAGGCGCCGTCGAGGCGCAGGTAGACGAACAGCCGGTCGTCCCCGTAGGCGGCCGGCTCGCCGAGGGGCTCGCCCGCGACCGGCAGGATGCCCTTCCCCTCCTTGCCGGTGCTTTCGGCGATGAGCTGCTCGGCCCAGGTGCCGAAGCTCTCGATGACCGGCGAGAGGACGAACGTGACCTTGTCGCGCCCGGCCTTCGCCACAGCCCCCAGGATCGTTCCCAGCCGCGCGCCCGGGTTCTCCCGCGCCGATACGCAGGAGGCGGAGCTATGTGCCATCTCCTCCGCGCGGTCGAGGAGGCAATCGAGGTCGATTCCCATGATGGCGGCCGGCACTAGGCCGAAGTAGGAGAGGGCGGAATAGCGGCCGCCGATGTCCGCTGGGTTGAGGAACACGCGGCGAAAGGATTTCTCGCGGGCGAGACGTTCCAGGGGCGTGCCGGGGTCGGTGATGGCGATGAAGTTGTCGCCTGTCTTGCCCGCCTTCGCCGCCTGCACGCGCTCATGGAAGTGCTTGTATAGGGAGAGCGTCTCTGTGGTCGTGCCGGACTTGGTGGCGACGATGAAGAGCGTCCGGGCCGGGTCAATCGTCCTGTCGACGCTCAGGATCGTGGCCGGGTCGGTGCTGTCGAGCACCGTCAGGTCGGGGTAGCCGCGCTGGGGGTCGAAGGTGAGGCTCAGCACCTCGGGGCAGAGGCTGCTGCCTCCCATGCCCAGGAGCACGGCGTGTGTGAAGCCGGCTTCCCGCACCTCGGAGCCGAAGGCGCGCAGAGCGTCCTGGTGTTCCGTCATCGCCTCGCCGACGGTCAGCCAGCCCAGGCGGTTCTTGATCTTGCGCTGGACGTCGGCCTCGTGGCTCCAGATGGTGGCGTCCTTCTCCCACAGCCGGCGACAGAGCCGCTGCTCTTCGAGTACGGTCTGGGCCGCCTCGACGGCGTCCTGCTGCTCGCCGAGGCTGGCCGACTGTCGGTGGGCGACGCTGGCGAGGATGCCCTCGCGCTTGGAGCGGATGAGCTCGAGAAGCTTGTCGAAGGACGCCGCGAAGGCGTCGATGCCGTCTTTCAGCAGCCTGTCCGTCACTGCATCCATGTCCATCCCGGCCTCGGCCAGGCGCTCTAGCGTACGGCCGGCGCTTTCGAGGCCTTCGACCAGGGTCGACCTGGCGATGCCATGGTCGCGGAAGGCGGCAACGGTCGCCTGGGGCATCGTGTTTACCGTGTCGGGGCCGATGAGCGGCTCGATGTAATAGACGTCCGAGTAGTTGGGGTTCTTCGTGCTGGTGCTGGCCCAGAGGGGCCGCTGAACGCGGGCGCCCTTCTGCCGCAGTCTGGCGAACCTGGCGCTCCCGAACATCTCCTCGAAGATGCCGTAGGCTGCTTTGGCGTTGGCGGTGGCCGCCTTGCCGAGCAGCTCTTCCAGGGCGGCCCGCTCCTTCGCGTCCGATGTCTGCCGCACCTTCGCTTCCAGGAGGCCGTCCACGGCCGTGTCGACGCGGCTGACGAAGAAGCTGGCGACGGACGCGACGCTGTCCAGGTGCCCACCCGCGTCCGTCAGCCGCTCCAGGCCCGCGATGTAGGCCTCGGCCGCGTGGCGGTAGGCCTCGAGGGAGAAGAGGAGCGTCACGTTGACATTGACGCCGCTGGCCGTGAGCTCTTCGATGGCGGGCATGCCCTCGGGCGTGCCCGGCACCTTGATCATGACGTTCTCGCGGCCGACGGCCCGGCGCAGACTCAGCGCCTCAGCGACCGTTCCCTTCGCATCGCGGGCCAGCTTGGGCGAGACCTCGATGCTTACGTAGCCGTCGCGCCGGTCGCTCTTCTCATAGACGGTGCGGAACAGGTCGGTGGCCATCTGGATGTCGCGGACGGTCAGCGCCCGCAGGATCTCCGGCACCTCCTTGCCCTGCTCGACCAGTTCGTGAAGCTGCTCATCGTAGTCGGTGCTGCCGGATATCGCCTTCTCGAATATGGTCGGGTTCGACGTGACCCCCACGAGGCCGTCTTCGTCGATCAGCCGCTGGAGCTCGCCGGAGGTGATGAGGCCGCGGCGGATGTTGTCGTACCAGAAGGCCTGCCCGTATTTGCCGAGCTCGCTGAGCGGATTCGATCTCATTAGTCGTTCCTTGACTGGATTCCAGTGCGACGCCTTCACACTGCCTGCTTCGCCAGCAGCTCCCGCGCGCGACGGACGACTGCCTCCGGGATAAAGCCCAGCTTCTCCATCAGCGTCGCCGCTGGTGCCGAGGCACCGAATCTCTCGAGGCCGACGACGTCGCCCGCCAGGCCCACGTACCGGTGCCAGCCGAGGGGCGAGGCGGCCTCGATGGCGAGCCGGGCCGCCACGTCGGGCGGCAACACCTCGTCGCGGTAGCTCTGCGGCTGCGCCTCGAAGAGCTCCCAGCTCGGCATGCTGACGACGCGCGCCTTGATGCCCTCCGCCGCCAGCCGGGAATGGGCCTCCAGCGCCAGGTGCACCTCAGAGCCGGTGGCGAGCAGCAGGATGTCCGGCCGGCCGTCAGCCGGATCGGCGAGCACGTAGGCGCCGCGGCGTAGCCCGTCGGCGGGCGGGAGCGACTCTCGGTCAAGGACCGGCAGATTCTGGCGGCTGAGAGCGAGCAGGACCGGGCCCTTGTGTGGCACTGCCCACCGCCACGCCTCTGCCGTCTCCGTGGCGTCGGCGGGTCGGATGACTGTGAGGCCGGGGATGGCGCGCAGCGAAGCCAGGTGTTCGACGGGCTGGTGGGTAGGGCCGTCCTCGCCCAGGCCGATGCTGTCGTGAGTGAAGACGAAGATCACCGGCAGATGCGATAGGGCCGCCAGGCGGATGGGCGGACGCATGTAGTCGGAGAACACCAGGAACGTGCCGCCGTAGACAATGGTTCCACCGTGGAGCGCCATGCCGTTGAGGATGGAGCCCATGGCGTGCTCGCGGACACCGAAGTGCATGTTGTGGCCGCAGTACTCGTGGAAGCCCAGGTCGCCGTAGCCGCGGAGGTAGGTATCGGTGGAAGGCGCCAGGTCGGCCGAGCCGCCCACCAGCGTCGGCAGCCGGCCGGCGATGGCGTTCAGGCATTTGCCCGAGGCGACGCGCGTCGCCATGGGGCCGTCCTCTGGTCGGAACGCGGGGATGTCCGCGTCCCAGCCGTCGGGGAGCTGGCCGCTCATCACCTGCCGCCACAGCTCTGCCTCCTGGGGGTAGGCGGCGGCGTAGGCGTCGAAGCGCCCCCGCCACTCGGCCTCCCACTCCCGCCCTCGGTCGAGCGCCTCCCGGAAGTGGGCCCGCGCCCCGTCCGGCACGTAGAAGGGCGGCTCTACGGGCCAGCCCAGCGCCTCCTTCGTGAGCTTGACTTCCTCCTCGCCCAGGGGCGCGCCGTGGGCCGCGGCCGTGTCCTGCTTGTGGGGGCTGCCGAAGCCGATATGGGTGCGGGCGATGATCAGTGATGGTCGCTGGCTCTCTGCCTGGGCCTCCCTGAGCGCCGAGGCCATGGCCTCCAGATCGTCACCGTCGATTCTCTGCACGTGCCAGCCGTAGGCTCCGAAGCGGCGCCCGACCTGCTCCGTGAACGTCAGATCCGTCCGCCCCTCGATGGAGATCTCATTGTCGTCGTAGAGGTAGATGAGCTTGCCCAGGCGGAGGTGGCCGGCCAGGGATGCGGCCTCCGAAGCTACTCCCTCCATGAGGTCGCCGTCGCTTACGATGCCGTAGACGTAGTGGTCGACGATGCTGTGGCCAGGACGGTTGAAGTGTTCGGCCAGGAAGCGCTCGGCGACCGCCATGCCCACGCCGTTGGCGAATCCCTGGCCCAGCGGCCCCGTCGTCGTCTCGACGCCGGGCGTCACGCCGTACTCCGGGTGGCCCGGCGTGCGGCTACCCCACTGGCGGAACTGCTTCAGGTCATCGAGCGACAGATCATATCCCGTGAGGTGAAGCAAGCTGTAGAGGAGCATCGAGGCGTGGCCGGGCGAGAGGACGAAGCGGTCGCGGTCGGGCCAGGCGGGGTTCGCCGGGTTGTGCTTCAGGAAGCGGGTCCAGAGGACGTAGGCCATGGCGGCCGCGCCCATGGGTGTGCCCGGATGGCCGGACCTGGCCTTTTGCACCGCGTCGATAGCGAGCGTGCGAATCGTGTTGATGCTCAGTTCGTCGAGGCGGTCGCCGTCGTTCATTCCCTGCGTCCCTCCATCATAGGTCGGCGAAACCGGCTTGAGTGTGGGTGATCACTGCGGAAGCCTACTTCTATGATCGCACTTGCCGCCGGTG
This sequence comes from uncultured Dehalococcoidia bacterium, assembly GCA_964565775.1. Lineage (GTDB taxonomy): Bacteria > Chloroflexota > Dehalococcoidia > DSTF01 > JALHUB01 > CAZMGB01. Next base: position 62,967 of record CAZMGB010000013.1, on the reverse strand, counting down.
CATTTCAAGCCGGCACGGCGGCGTGTGGCTGATGCCGCCAGCGTGTCTCATCGTGGCGAGTTCGGTCGTGATCTGATTCACGCATGACCTCCCGCACTGACAGGAGTACTGCTGCCGAGCATGCGAAGCGTCGATAATCCTCAGTCGGCTTAGAGAGGCTGGTTGCCATACAGCCGATTGGCGCTAAAATTGGCTGAAGGGTCTATACCCGCCGAGCGCGAACGGAGCATGGACACGCTCCACCATTAGGCCTAGGCCGAGGTGTAGGTGAGGAATGACTGCAGGACAGAGGCGCTTGGGGATCCTTGTCGGAGGGGGACCCGCTCCCGGCATCAATAGCGCCATCAGCGCTGCCGCCATCGAGGCCGCGAGGAACGGCCTCGAGGTTCTCGGCATCTACGACGGATTCGAGCACCTGGTGAAGGGGCGCACGGACATGGCGCGACCGTTGTCCATTGCCGACGTTTCGCGCGTTCATGTTCAGGGCGGCTCCATTCTTCGCACGTCACGTGCCAACCCGACGCGAAAGCAAGAGGACATGGAGCGTACGGTGCAGGCGCTCGAGAGCCTGGGCATCGCTTATCTCGTAACGATTGGCGGCGACGATACGGCATTCTCTGCGCTCGAGGTGGCCAGGGCGGCAGGGGGGAAGATCCGGGTTGCCCACGTACCCAAGACTATCGATAACGACCTGCCACTCCCCGGGAACATGCCGACGTTTGGCTTCGAAACGGCCCGTCAGGTGGGGACATCACTCGTGCTCAACCTTATGGAGGACGCTCGGGTCACGAGCCGATGGTTCTTTGTGGTGGTAATGGGACGCAAGGCGGGCCATCTTGCGCTGGGGATCGGGAAGGCCGCCGGTGCCACCGTGTCGGTCATCTCAGAAGAGTTTCCCAGTGACCGGATCGGCTTTGACGACGTCTGCACCGTGCTGGAAGGAGCGATTCTGAAGCGGCGGGTCATGGGGCGGAAGGACGGGCTAGCCTGCATCGCTGAGGGCATCGGCGAGAAGCTGGACCCTGAGGAGCTGGCGAAGCTGCCGGGAGTGCATGTGGAATACGACCCCCATGGGAACATTCGCCTCGCCGAGCTGCCGCTGGCCAACATCCTCAAGCGGGAGATCGAAAGGCGGTTCGCTGATCGCGACGATCGGATTGCTATCGTGGATGTGACGATGGGCTATGAGCTGCGTTGTGCCGCACCCATCCCCTTCGACATCGACTACACTCGCACCCTTGGCCACGGCGCGATACAATTCCTGCTGTCTGATCCCGAGAACGAGAAGCTCGGCCGTGGTGGCATGGTCTGTCTCGACGGTGGCCGCGTGGCCACCATCGCTCTCGAAGACTTGCCCGACCCCGTTACCGGGCGCACCCGCGTTCGCACAGTCGATGTCGAATCTGAGCAGTACAAAGTCGCGCGCGACTTCATGATACGGCTGGAGCGGCGCGATCTGGAGGACCCGAAAATGCGGGCGGAGCTGGCTGAGGCAGCCAAGATCACGCCCGAGGAGTTTGACAGCGTCTTCGCTGCCGGGAAGGTCAACGCGTTGTAGACCCCAGCGTGGGGAGGAGAAGCCCATGACTGCGAAAGTATCTCCGGGAAAGTGGCACCGACTCTGTTCGCTTAGCGACGACCAGGGACGGTTGAAGATGATGGCGATCGATCAGCGAGGCTCGATGGAGAAGGCGATCGCGAAGGTCACGAATAAGGACACGTCGGAAGTCAAAGCTGATGAGCTCGTTCGGGCGAAAGAGGTCATCACGAAGACGCTGGCGCCCTACGCGACCGCCGTCCTCACCGATCCCGTCTACGGCCACCCGCATTCCTTCCAGCACCTGCCCCCCGGCGTCGCCATGCTGCTCGCGCACGAGGAGTCGGGCTACGAGGCGGCGGGCCTGGACGGCAAGGAGCGCAAGACGCACCTGATCGAAGGCTGGACCGTCGAGAAGGCGCGGAGCGCAGGCGCCGACGCCGTCAAGCTCCTCCTCTACTACCACCCCGACGGGTCCAAGGAGGTTCTCGACCACCAGCACTCAGTTGTCGAGGGCGTGGGGAGCGATTGCGTGCAGGCGGACATGCCCTTCCTCCTGGAGCTCGTCGCCTATGCGATGGATGGTGGTGGCACCAACACGCCTCAGTACGCCGCCGCCAAGCCCGACCTGGTCGCGAGGAGCGCGGCCGAGTTCAGCAAGCCGCGGTACAAGGTCGATATCCTCAAGCTGGAGTTCCCGGCCGACCTCAAGTTCTGCAAGGAGTTCAGGAGCGGCGCGTTCGACGGCAAGGAGCGCGAGGCCACGTATGCGCTGAGCGATGTCCGGGGCTACTGCCGTCAGCTCAACGAGGCCGCCGGCGTGCCGTGGGTGATCCTCAGCGCCGGCGTCGAGATCACGGAGTTCCTGACGCAGGTGGACCTGGCCACGGAAGCGGGCGCCAGCGGCTTCCTCTGTGGGCGGGCCATCTGGAAGGACTGCATGAATTTCTACCCGTCGGTCGAGAAGATGGAGGGCTGGCTGCGCACCGAGGGGGCGTACAACTTCGTGCGGTGCAACGCGTATGCGTACCGGGCCCAGCCCTGGTTCTCCCGAGCGCGGCAAGCCTGAGAGCGAGGCAAGCAGGGCGCTACGGACTGCCGAGACCCTGATCATCAAAGCCCCTCGTTCTGAGGGGCTTTACGTCTGCTGGCCGCCCAAGCGGGATCCCCGGGAAGACGCAGACGTCCTTCTGCGGTATGACCGGCGCTGGACCCTCTGCGGGCCGTTCGGCAGGAGCGTAGCGGTTGCGTGTCTCCACCCCGATACGCCCCCTTGCCTGCCATTCGGCATGTCCTCATGGCTCTACCCAAGAGCCATCCGTCTCACTACGATTGCCGCATCGGAAGCTGGAGCCCACCGGTCGCTCCGAGGAGGAAGGCGCTATGCGAGCCAAACGCGTTGACGTCGATAGCAGTGTCCTGCTGGATCCCGCAGCACCCCAATGGCAGGACGTGCCGGGCGAGGCGACGGCCATGGGCCCCACGCCTGCCGAGAACCAGAACAGCCGCTACGCCCAACTGTGGGCTCGGGAGCGCTCCTACGGCAAGCTGGCCAGCCTCAGCGTGCGCTCCGCCCACAACGGCAAGGAGATCGCCTTCCTGCTCGAGTGGGCCGATTCGACTCAGAACGTCGACTTCCTGGACGGCAAGAGCCCGGACGGTGCGGGCATCCTCTTCCCCGTCAAGGGAGACGCTCCCCTCACCACTATGGGCAGCGAGAGCCAGCCCGTAAACGCCTGGTTCTGGCGAGCCGACGTCGGTGAAGCCGGCGAGAGCCTCACCGCCAGCGGCCTGGGCACCGTGGAGGCGGCCGGCGACGGCCAGATCGCGACGGCGTCCAGATGGCAGGGGGGCACATGGCAGGTCGTTCTCGCTCGACCCCTGGCCACCGGCGGGCCGAGCGAGCGCACAGTCCAGCTCGAGGCGGGCAAGAGCGCCAAGGTGGCGTTCGCCGTCTGGGACGGCGGCCTGGGAGAGCGCGCCGGGCTCAAGTCCTTCTCGAAGGACTGGCTGGAGCTGGAGCTGGAAGCATAGATCAAGTCCCGTGCGCCGTGTGGACTCGAGAGGCAGGAGGAAGGCATGACGAGCCAATCGCAGACTAGACCTGGACGCCAGCTAGCCATGGTGTTCGATCTCAACAAGTGCACCGGCTGCCAGACCTGCTCTGTCGCCTGCAAGGTCCTGTGGACGCGGGACGAGGGTGCGGAGTACCAGTGGTGGTGCATGGCGAATACGCAGCCGGGCAAGGGGACGCCCAAGGAGTGGGAGGAGATGGGCGGCGGCTATCGCAACGGTGACCCCGTCTTGGGACACCTGCCGACTCGCGACGAGTTCGGGGGCGGCTGGGACTACAACTACGAAGAGGTGTACTACCAGGGCAAGGGAAGGAGCGTTCAGCTTCAGCCGAAGGGCGATGCCCCCACATGGGGCCCGAACTGGGACGAGGACGAGGGCGCGGGGGAGTACCCCAATAGCTACTTCTTTTACCTCCCCCGTCTCTGCAACCACTGCACCCACCCCGCCTGTGTGGAGGCCTGCCCTCGCGGCGCCATGTTCAAGCGCGAGGAGGACGGCATCGTTCTTCGCAACGAGGATCGCTGCCGCGGCTACCGCCTCTGTATGGAGGCCTGCCCGTACAAGAAGATCTACTTCAACCACGTGCGCAAGGTCTCCCAGCACTGCATGTTCTGCTTCCCGCGGCTGGAGAAGAACGTCGCCCCAGCATGCGTGCGGCAGTGTCCCGGCCGCATGCTGTTCGTCGGCTACCTGGACGACCCCAACGGCCCCATCCACAAGCTGGTCAAGGAGTGGGAAGTGGCCCTGCCCCTCCATGCGGAGTTCGGGACCGGCCCCAACGTCTTCTACGTGCCACCGCTTGCCCCGCCCCGGCTGAACCCTGACCGCAGCTTCGACGAGTCCGCGCCGCGCATCCCCACCGAGTACCTGGAGTCGCTGTTCGGCCCGAAGGTACAGCAGGCTCTGGACACCTTGAAGGACGAGATGGAGAAGAGGAGGAGGGGCGAGTCGTCTGAACTGATCGACATACTCATTGTCTACCGCTGGCAGGAGCTGCTCGGACCGTTCGTCCAGGATCCCGCCGAGATCGTCTGGAAGTAGCGGGCCACAGACGCCGATCCCGAAAGGAGACCACGCGCCATGTCTGATGCTTCCGCGAATGAAGCCACGGGTCAGCCCCGAAGCGCGCAGGCCGATGCCCCACTGAGCTGGGATGATGCCTACCGCGACAAGTGGAGATGGGACAGCGTCTACAGGGGCAGCCACAGCGTGGACTGCTATCCCGGCAACTGCCCGTACTACGTCTATGTCAGGGACGGGAAAGTATCGCATGAGGAGGTGGCGGGCAGCTTCGCCGCCCACGCGCCCCGTGAGCCCGACAGGAACCCCATGGGCTGCCAGAAGGGCTGCTCCTGGAGCCAGATGCTGACCGGCCAGGAGCGCGTGTTGCACCCGCTCAGGAGGGCCGGAGAGCGGGGCGAAGGGAAGTGGGAGCAGGTCTCCTGGGACCAAGCCCTCACCGAGATCGCTGACGCCCTGATCAACGCCATCCAGGAGGCCGGGCCGGAGTCCATCATCCACGAGAGTACCCCCGCCCAGGGCGGGACGCTGGCCATGTGGCCCACGGACCGCCTGCTGGTGGCGCTCCTCGGCGGCCTGCACACAGACGTCAATGCGGTCATAAATGACTTTCAGCCCGGCCACTACATCACCTGGGGCAAGTTCAACCCCGTGGGCAGCGGCGGCATGTTCCGTACCGAGCTCTCCCTCATCTGGAACTGGAACCCGGTGTACACCCAGATCCCCAGTTATCACTACACAGCCGAGAACCGCTACGACGGCGCCGATGTCATCACCATCGCCCCCGACTACAGCCCGTCTGCCATCCACGCCGACCGCTATCTTCCCATCCGGCCGGGGACGGACGCCGCGCTTGCCCTGGGCATGTGCCAGGTAATCATCGAGGAGAAGCTGTACAACGAGGGCTTCGTTAAGGACCAGACCGACCTTCCCCTTCTGGTGCGGACGGACAACCGGCGCTTCCTGCGCGCCTCAGACATGCAGGAGGGCGGACGCGAGGACCAGTTCTACTTCTTCGACACCAGGAGCGGCGGCATCGTGGAGGCTCCCAGAGGCACCCTGGCTCTGGGCGACGTCGACCCGGCGCTGGAGGGCTCCTTCGAGGCCACCCTCGCCGATGGCACTCTCGTGGAGGTGATGCCGGTCTTCGAGGTGCTGCGCCGCAGGCTCCAGGATGAGTACACGCCGGAGAAAGCCTACGCCATCTGCGAGGTGCACCCGGATGCGATCCGGATGCTGGCGCGGAAGGCTGCGTCCAAGCGCACGCTCATCGGCATGGGGATGAACCTGTGCAAGTACTACCACGGCGACCTTATGCAGCGGGCGATGATACTGCTGCTGGCGCTGACCGGGAACTGGGGGAGGGCCGGCAGCGGCATCTTTAGCTGGTCGGCAGGCTCCTTCGAGGGCCCGGGCATCTTCGCGTCCAAGGAGCGGCCCGGACCGGAGGAGACGGCCCGTGTGCTCGCGGAGCGCGACCGGCTGAACGAGCTCTTCAAGGTGGAGGACCCTACCACTACCGAGGAGATCTCCGCCATCGAGGGGGTGTGCAACGTCGTCCGTCAAGGGTTGGGGAACTACATCGCCCCCGCCTTCTTCTGGTACGACCACTGCGGCTACCGCGAGAACTGGAACCGGCGGGAGTGGGGCGACCCGACCATGAAGCGCTCCTTCGACGAGTACATGGAGGAGGCACGAGGCAAGGGCTGGTGGCAGGGCGCCGACCGGCCCGGCCCGGACATCGAGCCCCGCGTCCTGTTCGAGGTAGGCGGCAACTTCCTCCGACGCCAGCGCGGCGGCCAGAATATGCTCCTCAAGCACCTCTGGCCCAAGCTCAAGATGATGGTGACTGTGGACTGGCGGATGAACACCACCGCTATGTACTCCGATTACGTGCTGCCTGCCGCACAGCACTACGAGAAGATCACCTTCGGCATCCCCAATCCCTCCACCATGCAGCTCACTGTCTCCGACGAGGCCGCCCCACCTGCGGGCGAGAGCAAGTCGGAGTGGGAGATATTCCGCCTGCTCGCAAGCAAGATCGAAGAGCGGGCCAGGGCGCGAGAGTTCGTCGAATACACGGACTCCGTGGGCAGGTCGCGCAGTCTGGAGAACCTCCACTACCGCATGTCGCTGGGCATCGAGGACCTGAACGACTTGGTGAGCGAGTGGATCGACGATACGGTGGCGGCCGGCTGCCTCGAAGAGGGCACCACGCTTGATGCCATCAGGAAGAAGGGGTTCGCACCGTTCAGCAGACTAGGGAAGGATGTCCTCACCCTCACGCAGGCCTCCGAGATCAAGCCGGGGGAGCCTTTCATCGCCATGCGCTACCACGTGGAGAACAAGCAACCCTACCCGACACTCACCCGGCGTGCCCAGTTCTACATCGACCACGGCTGGTTTCTGGAGGCGGGGGAGGAGCTCCCTGTCCACAAGAAGAACCCGATGATGGGCGGGGACTACCCCTTCGTCCTCACCTCCGGCCACAACCGCTGGAGCATCCACTCCATGAACATCACCAACAAGATGCTGCTGAACACGCACCGCGGGCATCCCTTCATGTTCATGAACAGCGAGGATGCCAAAGCCCGCGGCATCGAGAACGATGAGGAGGTGCGCCTCTTCAACGATATGGGTGAGATCTTTGTGCCTGTGAAGATATCGCCCGCCGTCCGGCCGGGCCAGGTGATCATCTACAACGGGTTCGAGCCCTACATGTTCCGGACGTGGAAGAGCCCGTCCGACCTGGAGCCGGGGATGGTCAAGTGGCTGCACCTGGCGGGCGGATACGGCCACTTCCGCTACTGGCCCATCCAGTGGCAGCCGGTACCCATCGACCGGTCCATCCGGGTGGACGTAGCCAAGGTCGACGGCGCAAAGGGATAGCTGGAAAAGGACGTCGTTCGCTCCGCCCGCGCGGTTGCTTTGGACTGCAACGTCGACCGTGCACCGTCGTCACGTCGGTCAGAGGTTCACAGCTTTATGCTGCGGGGAGCGAAGCCTTCCCACTCGCTGATGGGCTTGCTCGACGTGAGGACGAACCCTTCTCTCCCCGCGTCATCCGTGTAGGAGATCCGCACTTCACCCACAAGTTCGTGAGCCTCGGCGCTGATGACGAACGTGATGCCGTCCCAATCTTCGACCAGATCAGATTCGCGAACCGCATCCACGATCAATCCCAGGGACGGGTCGCAACAGCCGGCGAACTGAAGCTCAATGCGAACGGGCCCCTCGATTCCCCTCTCTGAGAGCAACGATCTGACGGCCTGAGCCGCACCCGGATCCAACGTGACGAGAGACATCGCTTGTGGGGGACAGCCCATGACGTGGTCCGTCCCCTGTCCTTCCTTTCGGCTTCTCTAGTACGCCTGTGTGTAGAGGTTGTAGACCTCCACCGGATCGGTGACGGGACGGGCGTTGAACAGCACGTTCGAGTCGGCGATCGCGTGAAGCGAGCACCTCATGAGGTCGTCTTCGGGGACGCCCACGTCGCGCAGCCTCATCGGATGGCCCACCTTCTGCATCAGGGCCTCGACCGCGTCCGCCGCTGCCAGGGCTGCCTCGCGCTCATTCATGCCTTTCGTGTCGACTCCCAGGGCCTGTGCCACCTGAGCCAGCTTGCCGGCGGCGTAATCGACGTTGAAACGCATCACCTTTGGCAACACGATGCCGCAGGCCGCACCATGGGGAACGTGATGAAGCGTACCTACCGTATGCGCCATGCAATGCGCCAGACCGACCTGGGCAATGGTGAATGACCATCCCGCCATGGTGGCCGCTATCTGCATGTTGAGCCTGGCCTTCTCGTTCTTGCCGTCGGCCGCGACGAGGGGCAGGTTTTCACTGATCAACCGTATGGCGTGGAACGCCTGGCCGTCGCAGATCTGGTTCGCCATCGTGCTCATACCGGCTTCGACGGCGTGGGTCATGGCGTCCATGGCAGTGCTGACCGTCATCTCCTTGGGCAGGGTCATGGTGAATCGCGGATCGAGAATCGCCGCGTTCGGCGTGATCCGCGGATCTGCTATGAAGAGTTTTCGCCCTGCCGTCTTGTTCGTTATGACGGCGGCGTTGGTGACTTCGCTGCCGGTTCCCGCGGTTGTGGGAACGACGACATGCGGGATCTGCGGCTCAGAAAGGGTATACCAGCGGTTGATGTAGTCGTTGGCCTTGCCGCCGTTCTTCAGGGTAACGCAGACCGCTTTCGCTGCGTCGATGACGCTCCCGCCTCCGACGCTGACGATGCAATCGGCCTTGAGTTCGCGGGCGATGTCGGTGGCAGCATCGACGCACTCCAGATCCGGGTCCTGCGGGATCGCGTCAAAGATGCCGACGGAGAGATCCACGAGGGTGTTCTTGACAAGGTCCGCAAGTCCAGCCTTCCTGACCCCGGGATCGGTGAGTATCAGCGCCCTGCGGCAGCCCAGGTCCGCGACTACCTTGTAGATTGAGGAGAGGGAGCCATGGCCGGCGACCACATTGGTCGGGCAGTTGTAGCTGAAGCCGTCGACCTTCTTGTTGTCTGACAGGAGCGTGAAGGTGAAGTTGGTGTTGCGGTCAGAGAAGTAGGGCACGTGAATTCTCTTGACCTGGGTGTACTCCTCCAACCCCCATCTCCCCAGCTCGCGTCCGACGCCCGACTGCTTGTAGCCGCCGAAGGGGCAGTATTCCGCGAAGACATGGTAGTTGTTGATCCACATGGTCCCGGTGCGCACACCGCGGGCCACGCGCTCGGCCCTGGCGATGTTGTTGGAGAATACCCCGCCCGCCAGTCCGTAGATCGAATCGTTGGCGATAGCGACCGCCTCTTCGTCGCTGTCGTATTTGATGACGCAGACAACGGGGCCGAAGATCTCTTCCTGCGCGATGCGCATCTTGTTGTCCACGTTCGCGAAGATGGTCGGGGCGTAGTAGTATCCGCCCTCCCTCCCCGTCACCTCGACACGCTTGCCGCCGGTGACCAGTTCAGCGCCCTCCTCCTTACCCAGCTTCACGTAGTACTCGACAGTAGCGAGCTGCTCCTTGCTGACAATGGGGCCCATGTGGGAGGTCGGGTCTAGCTGGTATCCTATCCGCAGGGATTCCACCCGCTTCTTCATCCTCTCGACGAACTCATCGTAGATCTTCGAGGGAACCAAGACGCGCGTGCCTGATTCGCATATCTGGCCCTGATGGAGGAACGTCCCAAAGCAGGCGCCCTCCACGGCCAGATCCATATCCGCATCGTCGAGGATGATATTGGCCGACTTGCCGCCCAGCTCCAGCGTCACCCTCTTCACCGTATCGGAGGCCATTCTCATGACCTCGCGCCCTACCTCGGTGCTGCCGGTGAAGGCTATCTTGTCCACATCCGGGTGGGTGCAGAGAGTCTTGCCCAGCTCCCCTCCCGGTCCGGGGATCACGTTGAACACCCCCTTGGGGATGCCCGCCGCCTTGGCAGCTTCAGCCATGATAAGCGCGGTGAGAGGAGTGTTCGAAGCTGGCTTCACCACTATGGTGTTTCCCATGATCAGGGCCGGTGCGATCTTCCACATAGCCAGGACTGTGGGGAAGTTCCACGGAACGATTCCCACGCACACCCCGACCGGTTCCCTGCAGACAAACTCGCGTCCCGGCGAGAACGCATTCCCTGAGGCCGGGATCTCTTCCTCCAGCGGGAACTTCGTAGCCGCGTAGGTGGCCAGATTGCGCAGCAGCAGGCTGGCCCAGATGACGATAAGCCTGGCATAGTTGACGGTCTGGCCCGCGTCCATGCATTCGGTTGCGACCATGCGCACGCCCTGCTGCGAAATCTGATCCGCGAAATCCTGAAGCCTCGCTATACGGGCGGACAGATCGAGTCCGCTCCAGTCTCCCCTGTCGAAAGCCCGGCGCGCGGCTGCTATGGCTGCCTCCGCATCACTCTTCCCGGCCTGCGCAACCACGGCGAAAGGGAGCCCGGTGCCCGGGTCGATAGTCTCGAAGGTCTTGCCGTCCTGGGCGTCGACGAATTCACCATCGATAAACAGTTTGTACTGATCCACCGAAGACCCTCCTTTTCCTACGTGGAGCTAGAGTGACAGGTGCGAGCGGAGTGAGTCGTCCACGCTCACGATCGCCCATCTCTACGATTGCCAGCATATGGGTACTGACCGCAGAACGCCACCCAGCACAAGAAGGGTACTACCGCGCAGGACGTAGGGGAAGTCACCTCGCCCCAACCCGACGCAGAACCTGCCGGCTCCCTGGTGGCCCGAGCACGACGAGGGTTCGAGGCGAGGCGGTGTGTTGCCTATCGTGCGGGCACGACGATCCCGAGGGCGCAGGCCCCTGCGATTCGTGTCGCCCCGGTGGGGCCTACGACGCCAGGCCTGTGAGCTGACGGACCCTCCAGGAGGCGTCTTCCGTAATGGCTATGGTGCCCGCCTGCAGAGACCAGTCGTAATCGTCGCTGAAGCTCGGGAACTCCCTCTCTGTCCCGCAAAGCTTACACACGCCTTTGCAGGCAGGGCCGTGAGGGGTCTCGATCAACCAGTGATGATGACATACCAACCCGTCCTGACTGTGGTCGCGGGCCTGATCCTCGAACCGTAATCCCTTCCTGGGTTCCGTCATCACACAATCTCCTGCGCGTCAGGGGCCGGCCGGCGCTTGCCCGGGCTGGCCAAATGGCGCCTTTCCGTCGATGATGTCGTCGATGCGGGACGAAAGATCCGCAAGCATGCTGCCGGCCCCCTTTTCGGGTCGCCTGCTCACTCCGCCCGCAACGCCTCAATCGGGTCGAGGCGGGACGCACGGAACGCTGGATAGATGCCGAAGAACAGGCCGATGATCACCGCCACGCCGAAGGCGACGAAGATGCTCCAGGGGGCGACGACCGTCGTCACGGCCGAGCCGGTGCCGAAGTCCTGGCCGTTGGCCACGTGCGCAGCGGCGACTCCCCCGATTACACCGATCGCTCCCCCCAACAGGGTTACGATGATGGCCTCGATGACGAACTGAAGAAGGATGTCGCCCCTGCTGGCGCCGACCGCCTTGCGGATGCCTATCTCGCGCGTCCGCTCGGTGACGGAAACGAGCATGATGTTCATGATTCCGATTCCGCCGACGACCAGCGAGATGCCGGCGATGGCGCCCAGGAGGATCGACAGCGTTCGCGCCACCTGCCGCGCGGTTGCCGTCAGGTCTTCCTGCGTCTCCACGGTGAAGTCCTCGACGTAATCGTGGCGCTCGAGCAGGAGCGCTCGGATGCCTTGCTTCGTCTCGTCAACCTTGCTGCCGCTGCTGACCTTGACGACGATCTCCCCGACGTTTGACTCGCCGGTCGGGTTGCGTCCGAAGGGCACACGCGCCTGAAACGTGCTCAGTGGCGTGATCATCGACGTATCGTCGCTGCCGCTTCCGCCCTTCTTCTCCATGACACCGACCACGGTGAGGCTCAGGGAGAACGGGCCAAAGCTGAGGCGCACGTTCTTGCCGACCGCGTTCTCCGGCGTGTCGAAGAGGTCCTCGGCGACTGTCGCACCGAGGACGACGTTCGTCGCCTTCCGGCGCATGTCGTCGTCGGTGAGGAACCTCCCGGCCGCAACGTTCCAGCTACGGACTTCGGTGAACTGCGGCTCGGTGGCAGTGATGGAGGCGGAGGTGTTGCGCCCATTGCCGACAAGCTGCGTTTCCAGATCGAGCTCCTGCTGAGCTATCGCCGCATCAACGTAGGGGAGAAGCTGGGAGTTTGCGATGGCGTCGGCGTCGTCGGTGGTGAGAGTGGTGGCGGTGAACCTGATGGGGCCGCCCCCCTGCTCCGTTTCCCCGGGTCTTACGAAGATCAGGTTACTCCCGAGCCCGCTGACCTCCTTGGTCACGCCCTGCTGCGCACCCTGTCCGGCGGCCATGAGAGCGATCACGGCACCGACGCCGATGACGATGCCCAGCATGGTGAGGCCCGTGCGGAGCTTGTTCGTGCTGAGCTCCGTGAGCGCCGTCTGGATGGTATCGAGGATGATCATGCTGGCGTCCGCCCTCGCTGCTCAACCTCCGGCAACGCCAACACACCGGCGGCCGCCGGAGGCGCATCGGCGATGATGTGGCCATCCCGCATCCGGATCACGCGCCGCGTGTAGGCTGCCACCTCCGGCTCGTGGGTCACCAGGACGATCGTGATGCCGCGTTCGGCGTTGAGGCGGACGAACATCTCCATCAGGTCCGCCGAGGTCTTCGTGTCAAGGGCTCCCGTCGGCTCGTCGGCGAGGATGAGCGCGGGATTCGTCACCAGCGCCCGAGCGACGGCGATGCGTTGCTGCTCGCCGCCTGACAACTGCGTCGGCCGGTGGCGCGCGCGGCCCAGGAGGCCGACTTCTGCCAGCGCGCGCATCGCCAGCTTCCGCCGGTTACGGGCGCCCCTGTAGATGAGCGGCAGCTCGACCTGGGCGATCGCCGGCAGGCGGGAAAGCAGGTTGTAGGACTGGAACACGAAACCGATGCGCCGGCTGCGGATCCTTGCGAGTTGGACATCCCCCATGCGGTGGACGTTGCGGCCTTCCAGTTCGTACGTGCCGCGCGTCGGCCTGTCGAGGCAGCCCAGGATGTTCATCAGCGTCGACTTGCCCGACCCGGACGGTCCTATGATGGCGAGGGACTCGCCGCGTTCGATGTCCAGATCGATGCCCCGCAGCGCGGGCACGGGCACGTCGCCGGCGCGATAAACCTTGGTGATGCCGCGGAGGCGGATCACCGGGCCCCTCCGGACGGGCCCGGGATGGTGACGGGCCCTCCTCCGCCCTCTGCTTCGCCCCCGAACCGAAACTGCCCGAAGCCCGCGCCCGCCGTAGGCTGTACGGCCGCTATCGCTGTGCCGCTGGGGATTATCACCGTCTGCCCCTCCTCCAGGCCTCTCACGATCTCGGTGTTCGTGCCATCGCTGAGGCCCGTCTCGACGACCAGCCTTTCGGTCGTTCCGTCGTCCTTCTGAACCTCGACTACGCTCTGGCGCCCTTCGGTTTGGACCGCCAGCGTTGGGACCACCAGGACATCCTGAGCCTGCTCCACCACGATCTCTACGGTGGCGTTCATGCCGGGCAGCGGCTTCGTGCTAACGGCCGTGCCGGTGGGCAGCGCGGGAGTGCTGGCTTGGGGCGTGGCTCCCGCTGCGGGAGTGCCGGTCTGGGGCGATGCGCTCCCGGCGGGAGTGCCCGCCGGCCTCGCTCCTGCGACACCGGCAGAGGGGGTGGCGCCTGCCACCGGTGTGCCCACAGGCGAGAAGGTGCCTGCACTACGCCCCGTGGCCGACGGTGCGCTTATGATCCTTGTCGGTGTGGTGGAGAGGCTCGCCCGCACGTCGTATGTGACGACGCCCTGAGTCGTGGTCGCGCTCGTTCCCACCCAATCGATCACGGTCTCGAATGTTTCGTCCGGGATCGCGTCGAAGGTGGCGGTGCCCGTCTGGCCGACCTTGATATTGGGCCTGTCGGATTCGGAGACCGTCAGGTCGAGGCGCACCGCATCCGGCGTATTGAGGACAATCGCCGCGGTTGCGCCGGTTCCACCGACCGCGTCGCCGGCCTGGATGTTCACTTCCTCCACCGTACCGTCGAACGGGGCGGTGAGCTTGGCCTTCTCCAGGTTCTTCTGCGCCCGCTCGACGGAGAGCTCGGCCAGAAGCACCTGGTTGCGCTGCTGCTCGACGTCTTCCGGGTCGGCGCCGTTGTACGTGTCCTCGCGCTTCGCCTCCGCCACCTTCAACCCTATGGCGGCCGCATCAACGTCGCTCTGTGCCTGCGCCAGCTCGTCCTCCGTCGGTGGTTGGTTCAGTTCATCCAGCTTCACTCTGGCGATGTCGAGCGCCTCCTGCGCCGAGTCGACGTTGTCCTGGGCGTCGGCGAGCTCGCTCTCCGTCGGCCCCTCGTTCAGTTCATCCAGCTTCGTTTTCGCAAGGTCGAGCGCCTCCTGCGCCGAATCGACGTTGTCGTGGGCGTTCGCCAGCTCGGTCTGCGTCGGCCCCGCGTTCAGTTCCTTCAGCTTCGCGCTCGCAAGGTCGAGCGCCTCCTGCGCAGAATCGACGTTGTCCTGGGCGTCCGCCAGCTCGCTCTCCGTCGGCCCCGCGTTCAGTTCGTGCAGCTTCGCGTTCGCTACTTGGAGCGCGAGTTGCGCCTCCGTAATGCGCGCGTCCGCGTCCGAAATGTCCGCGCTGCTGGGGCCCTGCTGCGCCTCGTAGAGATCGTTCTGGGCTGCGGTGAGGTCGGCTTGAGCCGAGACAACGGCCGCGTCGGCGCTTTGCTTGGAGTCCAGCGCCTTGACGTAGGACGAGTTCGCGTCCAACACTGCCTTGGCCTGACTAGCGAGTGCTGGATCGGCCGTGGGATCGGCGACGATGTCCAGCAGGGCCTGTTCATCCGCATAAGAGATCGGCGCCGCCCGCACCGTACAGAAGTAAGGGGTAGTGTCAATACCGCAATAGGCGTTCTCTGCACTCGTTAGTGACGCCTCCGCGGAAGCACGGCTGCTTTCGGCGCTATCGGCCGCACGCTCCGCGCTGTCCAGGGCATTCTGTGCTTTCGTGACGGCCGCTTGGGCGGCGGCAATGGCGTCTTCGTTGTCCGAGTACAGCTTGTCGCGCGCGGCCTCCGCCTGGTCCAGTTGCGCCTGCGCTGAAACGACGGCCTGCTGCGCCGAGAGCAGCTCACTCGCGCTGGGCCCCGCCGATAGGTCCTTCAGGGCGCGGTTGGCCTCGTCGAGCTTCGCCTGCGCTGAAGACACTGCCTGCTCAGCCGAGAGCTCTTCGCTATCGGTGGGGCCCGCCGTCAGGTCCTTCAGGGCGCGGTTGGCCTCATCGAGCTTCGCCTGCGCTGAGGACACCGCCTGCTCAGCCGAGAGCCGTTCACTGTCGGTGGGGCCCGCCGTCAGGTCGTCCAGGGCGCGGTTGGCCTCGTCGAGCTTCGCCTGCGCTGAAGACACCGCCTGCTCCGCCGAGAGCTCTTCGCTATCGGTGGGCCCTTGGGACAGTTCCTTCAGGGCCTGGTTGGCCTTGTCGAGGGTCGCCTGCGCCTGCACGACGCTCTGGTCAGCGGATGCGAGCTCGGCGGCGTCGGCGCCCTTCAGGAGCTGGTTGAGGCTGTTCTGGGCGGAGGCGAGGTTGACCTGCGCGGTCGTCACGGCATCCTGGAGTTCGCTTGGGTCTATCTCGGCGAGCACGTCTCCCGCCTTGACCTCTTGCCCGAGCTTGACGTTGACCGCCGACACGGTTCCCGACTGGTCGAATGAGAGGTCTGTCGTCGACTGGGCAACGGCCACGCCGGTGGTGCTCACGGTGTTCGTAATGGAGCCTCGCTCGACCGTCACCGTCTGGACGGCTCCCGTCTGCTCACCCCCACCTCCCAGCACGACGCCCCAGAGCACGTAGGCGCCAGCCGCGACCAGCGCTCCAAGCACCGCGAGCCCGATGAGGCGGCCGCGCCAGCGATGTTCAGGTCTCTCAAGCAGCTCGTCGTAGTCCTCTGGCGCCTGAGGGATGTTTGGCTCGCTCATCGCGCAGTACCTCCGCGGGCTCGACCCGCTACACGTTGCGGTCGGTCACCATGCTTGCGTTGCTTTCTAGTCTGCCCGCCGCGGCTAGCCTACGACGCTGTCGTTAGAGGAGCGTTGGAGAAAGGTTAGAGTTCCTTAATTTCGCCGATCCAGTCCTTCGGCGCTCTCGGATCGTGGCCGTGGACAACACGATCAGAGGAGAACGGCGGGCGATACGTTTCCGTCGCAGGAAGATGGACGCGGCTGGCTTAGGTCGTGGGGAAGGTGCTGGCTGCCTTGCCGGCCGCTTGACTCCGCCACCGGCCTCCAGTGGTGCCCCGAGACGGCGTCCGGCGACTAGGCCAGACAAGGCGAGTGCTCCAGAACCAGTTCCAGGCCAGGCCCAGGACGATTCCCAGCGAGTTGGAGAGGAGGTAGCTGACGCCGAAGTAGGGCGTGAGGACGTTCACTGCGGCAAGGCAGATGATGGGGCTGCCAAAAGACGTGAAGTTGGACTGGTAGAAGCGCGCCGCAAGCGATTTGGTGTGCCGATCGGAGAAGGTCCACCAGTCGTTCAGCACGAATCGTACGACGATGGAGACTTCGAGGGCGATAATGGAAGCGAGAAGCAGCGGCAAGTCGAAGTGGCTAGCCAGTCCTCCCTCGCCTCTCGGCAGCGACGCGAACGCGCCGTCGTAGAGTGCGAACAGCAACACCTGGTTGACAACGTAGCTAACGCCTCCAGCGAGAAGGAATCGGACGAGCCTGGGGCGAGCTATGGCCGCCTGCATCCGGCGCATGTCAGTTGCCTCCGGCCGTGTAGAGCGCGTCGGCGGCACCGGCGCAGTCATAAATGGCACCCTGATACTGTGCAGGCAGGTCCGGGTCCGTCACGACAGTGCACGCACTCTGAACCGCGGACATCACCGCGTTCGACCCTGACATCAATGCGCTCGCCCTTGGTACCGACGCTCCACGGAAGCTGTACGCGCCGATGCCCTGCTGGCTGCCATCGCCCGGCCACCCGCCTGTAAGGGCGCTGAAGAGAGCACCTCCGAACGTGCCTCCACCGATCCATCCCCCCTCGCCGGCCATCACGTAGCGAACGGCTCCGGAAGACACGAGGTCAGCAAACCCGGCGACGCTGATGGTGTTATCGCTGCCCATGAACCCTCCCAGTGCCAGGACCGGCACCTTGTACTCCGCGATTAGAGTGGAGGCGTTCTGTGAGCTGGTGACGACGAGCTGCCAGGTAGCGTTGGGGTCGCTGTGCGACTTCAGCCATGCGGCTAGCTCAGCCGTCCCGTTGTCGAAAGCTTGGGAGCCAAACGTCCCGCCGGACGCACCCTGTCGCGGCCCAGCCTGGGGCAACGTTGCATTGAGAGAGGTGTTCGCCGTCGCGCTAAACGACCAGGCCGCGGGCAACAGCAGAAGCCCCGCCACGCCGAGTACTAGCCCGCTGGCCACGGGGAGACGTCTGACTGATAGCACTGCCATGACGGCGAGCCCGGCGAGCGCGGTAGCTACGGTGAACGGGCGAACCCAGCCGTAGAAGTCGGGTGTCCGCCCTGCTATCACTAGCTGCGTCCACACCGTCACGCCGACGATCGCGATCGCCGCGATCAGCCATCGGCGGTCGCGTCGCACGGCGCTTGCCAGGGCGACCGTGCCCACGCCGACCAGGGCTGCGATCCCTGGCGCCATCGTTGAGGTGTAGTAGCTGTGGTAGATGCCCTGCGCGTACGAGTAGATCCCTCCATAGAGGGCGATCCATCCCAGGAAGAGTATCGCGAAGGCGCGACGCACGGGGTGTCGTCGCCAGAACCAGAGCGCGACCAGCCCACCACCGACCGCGAACGGCAGCAGCCAGCCGATCTGGCCTCCATTCGCGTCGTCGAACATCCTGAGACGACTGGGGATTCCCGCGATGATGCCCCCGGCGCCTCGGAAGCCTCCCGACGAGCTGGATCCACTGCGCGGGGCTTGTAGGGTCTGGCCGCCGGGACCTTGAACGCCTCCCGGCACGCCCTGTAGTGCCTGTCGGCCGGGCTGTCCGTCGGACCATGGTGCCCGCCAACCGTCAGTCCCGTTAGTCCCGTCTGATGGACGCAGCGACTGGACGTTGATGGGGCCCGGCGGGAGGCCCCCGCCGCCGACCCGGCCCTGGCCCTCCACTCGGCCGAAGCCGTTATACCCCAGGGCGAGATCCAGCACTGTGTTCTTGGTGCTGCCGCCGATGTAAGGCCGGCTGGACGCTGGCCATGCATCGACGACAACCATCCATGAGGCCGAGACGACCAGAGTCACCGCTCCCAGTACCGCGAGCCGGAGGAGGATCTGTCGCGCCGAGGCAAGCGATATTGTTGGCGCTGCGACGACGATAGCGAGCGCCAGCGCTGGGCCCGGGATCCAGGCGTCCAGCATCTTCGTGTTGAAGGCGACGCCGACGAGGAAGCCCGCAAGCGCGGTCCACGCCCACCAGCGCCGGCTTTCCAGCGACCGTAGCACCGCGCCCGCCGCTCCTATCAGCGCCAGGATCAGGAACGGCTCGGGGAGGTTCAACCGGTTGACCGCCACTGAGATCGGCGACAGCGCCAGGACGAACCCTGCTATCGTGGCCGCCATCGGGCCGAAGTAGCGCCGCACGATCAGCCACAACAGACCCACGCTCGCCGCACCCGCCACGGCGCTGGGAAGCAGAATCGACCAGCTGGAATAGCCGAAGATGCGGGCGGAGAGCGCTCCCACCCACAGAAACACCGGCGGCTTGTCCACGGTGATGAACCCGCCCGGGTCAAATGCGCCGAAGAAGAAGTTCTTCCACGACATCGTCATCGAGCGGACGGCTGCGGCGTAGTAAGTGTTCCCGTACCCGGCCTTGGACAGGCCCCACGCGTTCAGAATGAGGGCGAGGAGCACGACGCCTGCCAGCGCGATGAGGTGCCAGGACAGCGCCGGTATTATCCTGGCTCTCTCGGCGGACCTTCGGTGTCCGAACGCCTTAGCGGTTGTGCTCATGTCTTGCCCTCACGAACTGCAAACCGAGCTGCCAGGCCGCGTTCGACCGGAATCGATCAGGCGAGAGTAGCCAGCCCCTTCGCCGCCATGTGGGACTGACGCGCGGGCGGGGGTAGCTTAGCCTGGTAGAGCCTCTGCCTTTTGGTAGCTTTCGTCGGAACGACGCGCCCGCATTGAAGGCAGCGCCACTCCGGCTCGTCCAGCACGTCCAGATAGGCATCACCGCCGCACCTGGGGCAGGAGCCAAGACGAAATGTCCTATTCGTTCGGGTTGTCATCGCCGGTTCTTCCACAGTCTTCGTGGCGCGGTTGGCGGCGTCCAGCTCTAAAGGCGGGGGAGCCTGGACGCCGCCCGCGCCGTTTCAGCTACCGAGTGTTCCCAGGGTACTCGGCCAGCGTCAGCGACTGCTGCAGGGTCTTCCCGCCACGATTCAGCGTGAGCGTGACCTTGTCGCCCGCCTGTTTGCCGTTGAGGAAGCTGATGAGGTCCTCGATGGTCTTCAGCGGTTGCCCGTCGATGGCGGTGACAACGTCGCCGCCTGCGCCGGGCTCACCCTGAAAGGTAGTGCCCCCGCCCTTGAGCCCCGCGTCAGCGGCCGGACTCCCCGCGGAAACTTGAACCACGTACACGCCCTCATTGACGCTCAGATTCAGGGCGCTCGCCATCTCACTCGTTAGCGTTCTGCCCGCGACCCCGATCCAGGGACGCGAAACCGTTTGCCCTTCCTGGAGGCGGGGGAGGACGTTCTCGGCCGTGTTGATGGGAACTGCGAAGCCCACTCCGTTCGCCGACTGGCTCTCGACGGCCGTATTGATGCCGATCACTTCTCCATCTGAATTGAGCAGCGGTCCCCCGGAGTTGCCCGGGTTGAGAGCGGCGTCGGTCTGGATCACATCGGTGATTGGGCGGCCATCGTTGCCGGTCAAGCTCCTGTCGAGGCCGCTGATGACGCCGACGGTGATCGTGTCCTCAAGGCCGAAAGGGCTCCCCAGGGCAATAGCCATCTGCCCCGGCTGCACGTTGTCCGAGTTCCCCAGCGTAAGGGGCGTGATCTGCGAGACGGCGGAAGCGTCGACCTTTACGAGGGCGATGTCGTCTGCGGCGTCCGCCCCCAGCACCGTACCGGTCAGATCTGTGCCGTCGTTGAGGGTCACTGTAACGGTCGACGTGCCACTCACTACGTGACTGTTCGTCAGGATGTGCCCCGCATTGTCGATCAGGAACCCTGACCCGGTAGACGCACCGACGCTAATCTGGACCACCGCCGGGCTTGCCTTGTCGTAGATGTCGATCACCTGCTGCTCCTCGCCGAGCGCGGGGCCCGCTGCAACCGTGTTCGCCTGAACTGCCTCGGTTGCAGGAGTGTTCGCCCTGGATCCTGAGCCCGTGGTCAACGCCACGAGCCCGATCGCGAGGGCGGCAACAGCGATGACGGCGATCACCCCTGCCGCGAGCTTTGTCTTCATGGTCTTCCTCCTCGTTGACTGGCAAGATTGCTGAACCCACGTTAAGGCGCTGTTGTTAAGGGCACGTTGGAGAGGGATTAGACTTCTCTAATGTGACGGCCGGGGAGGCCGCGCCGTGGGAAATTGATGGAGGCCGGGGCATACGCCCCGGCCTCCGTCGGTGAGCACTTCTCCGGCTCTAGCTAGGTTGTGGTCCCAGACGCCCCGGTGCCCTGGGGCGTCTCCTCCGCGGGCGGGCCGGACCATGGCTCACCAAGACGGCCCGGACCGCCCCTTCGCCCTCCGAACTCGCCGGCGCACCCTGTGCCGTTGACGATGCTGTCGATGTTCTGCTCTGTACGCTGGTACTGCTCGTCGGCCTGCGTTTGGGTGAGGGTGCCGTCGCCGACCAGTCCGTCAAGCTGCGTCTTGACCTGCTTCAGCAGTGCTGTCTGGAACTCCTCTACGCTCATCCCGTGAGCGTCTGCCACCTGGGCAAGGGAACTGCCGTCCTTGAGCGCCTGAAGCAGTTCATCCTCGGTCATACCCAGCACCTGGGCCGCAGCCTCGGGTACGACGCCCCTTGACTCGCCCCAGCCGTGGCCCGGACCCACGAACGGGAACACGAGGCCGCCCTCCGCAGCGCGCTGCTTGAGTTGGTCTGCCTGCGCTTGCGTGAGGCGGCCCTCGGCCACCGCCTGGTCTATCATTTCGGTCTGGGCCTCCTGAACGGCGGTGTTCAGTTTGTCCTGGCTCACGCCGAGCTTCTCGGCAACCTTCGCAAGGAACGTGTTGACTGGTCCGCTCCCGTCTTGAGCGGAGGTGACGGCTCCGCTGACGGCCAGCGCCGCCAGCCCTATAACCGCCACCGCCCCTCCTATCATCAGCAGTCTTTTCAGTTGTGCACCTCCTTTGCGTGACCTCTCTCGCAACTACGGAACTCAGCGTAGACTGCTGTCCTTAAATGGTTGTTGGAGAAAGGCTAGAATTCTTTAATGTGAGAATTCTTTAATAATGCTCTAATGTGGAACGTGTACCATTTGTGGTCAGAACGGAAAGGAGAAGCGCGCGCGTGTACATCCTTGTGGTAGAAGACGAACGGCGGCTGGCCCAGGTGGTGCGCAAGGTGCTCGCGGAGGAGGGCCACACGGTCGACGTTGCCTACGACGGCGAGGAAGGACTGGCGATGGCCATGGACGGCACCCATGACGTCATCGTCCTCGACGTCATGCTGCCCGGCATCGACGGATTTGAGGTCTGCCGCAGGCTGCGCGTCAACCGTGTCGATACACCTGTCCTCCTCCTCACCGCCCTGGACGCGGTGGAAGACCGAGTGCGCGGCCTGGACGCCGGCGCCGACGACTACCTGCCCAAGCCGTTCGCTTTTCAGGAGCTGTTCGCCCGTCTGCGCGCCCTGAGCCGGCGGCGCGTCCAGGCGCGTGAGCCAGACCGCCTCGAAGCCGGAGACCTCGTGCTGGACATGCGACGCCGCCGTGCCGAACGAGCCGGGAAGACGATAGAGCTGAGCCCCAAGGAGTACGCCCTTCTGGAGTTCCTCATCCGAAACGAGGGCCGGGTAGTGACCCGTACGCAGATCCTGGACCATATCTGGGGCTACGAGTACTCGCCTGACTCCAACCTTGTGGACGTGTACGTGACGTATCTGCGCCGCAAGGTGGACCGCGGCCACGAGCGGAAGCTAATCCGCACGGTGCGGGGGGTCGGCTACGCCCTAGGAGACTGACGTGTTCGGAGCGGCGCGCTGGCGCCTCACCCTCTGGTTTACCCTGGCGCTGGGGGTCATCCTCGTCGTAATCGGCGTTGCCGTGTACCTTACCACCCGAGCGGCGCTGTACGATCAAGTGAATAGCGACCTCCAGTCGCGGGCAGGGCAAGAGCAGCGGCAACTGACGCCCAGGCTCATGGGTCCCAACGGCCCCACACGTCTTGCCGAGATCGTTATCGGCCCCGTGTCTACGGCGGGCGGCTACTTCTACGCTCTAGTTGCGCCGACGGGCGAGTTCCTCGCGGGCACCCCCAACGTCGACCCCGCCGGCTTGGCCACCGTCGACACGGTGGAAGAGGCGCTCGCTAACGGCACGGCTTTCGCCCACACACAGTCGTCCGAGGGGGATTCGCTGCGGGTGTATGTGGTGAGGCTGGACGACCCCACCGGCCAGAACCTGCTGATGGAGGTGGGCCGCAGCACCGAGCCGGAGGAGCACGCGCTGCGACGCCTGCTGCTGGTGCTTTCGGGGGGCTTCGGTGGCGGACTGATCCTGGCGCTGGTAAGCGGCTATCTCCTGTCCGGCCGTGCGCTCCGCCCCATCCGTGCGGCGATGGACTCCCAGCGCGCCTTCATCGCGGACGCGTCCCACGATCTCCGCACGCCTCTCTCCCTGGTCCGCGCCAGCGCCGAGCTGCTCAAACGCCACGCTTCAGAGTCGGTCAGTGCCAATCGTGAGGCTGTGGACGACATCATCGCGGAGTCGGACCGGCTAAGTACGATGGTGAGCCAGATGCTGACGCTGGCCCAGGCTGATGCCGGCAAGGCGAAGCTATCGCTGTCCGAGATTGCGCTGGACGAACTGGCGAACGACGTGACCCGCAGCATGCGGCCGCTGGCCGCGGAGCGCGGCGTCTCGGTGGAAACGCACGCGGACGGCCCCGTGCGGCTGCGAGGCGATAGCGACCGTCTTCGGCAGTTGATGATGATACTGACAGACAACGCCATCAAGTACTCGGAGGCCGGCGACAAGGTGCGCCTGGAGGTCCAGAGCTCGTCCAGCCACAAGGCGATTGTGCGGGTGTCTGACACGGGGTGCGGCATCCCGGCCGAGGCGCTGCCTCACATATTCGACCGGTTCTATCGAGTCGACAAGGCGCGCTCACAGGAGGCGGGCGGCACGGGTTTGGGGCTGTCCATCGCCCGCTGGATCGCCGAGGCCCACGGCGGCACCATCCACGCTGAGAGCACCCCGGGCGTCGCGACTACGGTGACAGTGGAGCTGCCGGCCTAGCGGCGGCCGAGTGAGCGCGGCGTCACGGGCGACGACTGTCGGGTTTCCCCATTCGCATAACCTGTGACTGGCTCGGCATTGGTGGGTTGGGGTTTGGAAGAGACCCCGCGGACTGGAGGTCCGCGGCTTCCAGATTCGCCAGCTATGCCGCCGACTTCAGTCGGCGGTGCTGTGCGGATACACAGCCAATTCATCCACCAACTCTGAACCAGACACCATAGCCTCGCCGCGTTGACATTGCTTTCCACCTGATGCAGAATCTGCCTGGTTCGCTGGTGGCTCGCACATGGCAAGTGTTCGGGGGCGACGCGAGATGCGCTGCCTATCCTGCGAGCACGAGGATGCTGAGGGCGCAGGTTTCTGCAATTCGTACGGCTTCCGGTCGGGCCTGCGATGCACGGCGCGGGAGCTGACGAACCCTCCGGGCAGCGTGTTCTGTACTGGCTGTGACGCCTTCCCTCACCGAGACGCCGCCGCCTGCGCCTACTCCGACGCCAGTGCTGTCGGCCGCCGTTCTCGTCTCCTTCTCCTCTGGCCGCCACGAGGTGAAGCTGAAAGGCCCGTCTGGCAGGCTCCGCCCGCTGGAAATCGAGCGAAAGCGGTGGAAGAAAGGAGGCCTTTGTGGACGCTAGAGAAGCGCTGTGCAGAGCCCCGATCTTCTCGAATCTGAGGGAGGATGTTCTCGATTCTCTCGCGCGCTCGGTGAAAGCGCGCCGCTTCGCGCCGGGTGAGTTGCTGGCGAGAGAAGGCGAGGATGCCGCGGCCTTCTTTGTGCTCTGCGAGGGTCAGGCGGAAGTCGTGAAGGCGCTCGGTCGCGAGGGGGAACGGGTTGTGGGCCGTCTCATGGAGGGGGACTTCTTCGGCGAGATGGCCCTGCTGGACGGCTTTCCCCGTTCGGCGAGCGTCCGGGCCGTCGGCGATTGCGAGTGTCTGGCGCTGGCGCGTTGGGATTTCCTGGGTCTCGTTAGGACCAGCCCTCAGGTCGCACTCGCCATTCTTCCAGTGCTGAGCCGCCGGCTGCGGGAGTGCGAGGACGAACTCCTGCCCTGAGCGGCTGGCCGCGAGTGCCGAGGGAGGGTCGATCTATGCCCCAGCAAGCGATAGAGCTCATACTCATGAGGCAGTGCGCGAGCTACCTGGCCATGCCGATCTGGCTGATGGGCTCGGACGGCCAACTCCTCTTCTACAACGAACCGGCCGAATCGATCCTGGGCAAGAGCTTCGATGAGGCGGGCGAAATGCCGGGGGAGGCGTTGTCCAGGATGTTCCAGACGACGGCCGAGGATGGCTCCCCCCTCGACTCGGATGATCTCCCGATGAACATCGCCCTGAGGAAGCGCAGGCCGGCGCACCTGCCGTTTCGAATTCGGGGACTCGACGGCGTCTGGAGGAGGATCGAGGTCACGGCGTTTCCCATCGAGGGGCAGGGAGACCGGCACCTGGGTGCGGTAGCGATCTTCTGGGAGATTGAGAGCGAGTGAAGGCTACGCTCTGGGGGACCCGGGGCTCGCTTCCAGTGGCCGGGCCGGAGACTGTACGGTACGGTGGAAACACCGTCTGCGTGGAGGTCCGAGGCGCCGACGGCACCCTCCTCCTGCTCGATGGCGGCACCGGAATCCGACGTCTGGGAAACTCACTCGGCCCTGAGATCTCACGCCTGAATCTCCTGCTGACGCACCTTCACATGGACCACATCCAGGGGCTCGGCTTCTTTGAACCGCTCTACGAGCCGGATCTGGAAGTCCACGTCTGGGGACCGGCTTCAACCACTCTCAACCTGCGTGAGCGCCTCACCCGCTACCTGTCGCCCCCGCTCTTCCCGGTGCGCCTTCGTGACCTTCCATGCCAGCTCGCACTCCACGATGTCCCGCTGGGAAGCTTCAGAGTCGGCGGCTTCGAGGTCATGGCCGACCTCGTCTGCCACCCTGGGCCGACAATCGGCTACCGGATCAGCGAAGGTGCCAGCTCCATGGCGTACTTGCCGGACCACGAGCCCGCCCTCGGTGCGCGGGATTTCCCAGGGGACCCCCAGTGGCTCTCCGGCTTCGCGCTCGCTGCCGACGTGGACCTCCTCATCCACGATTCGCAGTACAGCGCCGACGAATACCCCCAGCGCGTGGGACGGGGACACAGCGCGATCCCGCACACGCTTGCGTTTGCCGCCGCTGCCCGTGTTAGGCGGCTGGTCACCTTCCACCACGACCCCGGCCACGACGACGTGATGCTCGACCGGCTCTTTGACGAGGCCAGGAGGGGGCCCGCTCTCCCCTTCGAGCTCGTGCCGGGCACTGAGGGCGCGAGCTTCCAGATCGGTGAGTAGCCGAACGGAAGGGACGCAACGCGTCGAGCGCTGCCGGCCGCGGCTGGCCAGGAATGCCGCTGGGGGAGAGATGGCAGCCTCGGAAGTCGAGGGTGTGGAGCGCTGATACGAGGTGCGATGGCAAGGCGGGCTAATTCGTGCCCGGACCAGCGGCGACAGCCAGCAGCGGCGCACTCTCGAGCATCAGTTGTCTTTCAACGGCAGATGAGTCGACTTCATAGTGGTTTCGTCGTCCCCGCCGCTGGTGCCGCAGGAGGCCCGCACGCTCGAGCTCTTGCAGATGCTGCCAGACGGCCCGCTCGGTCCTGTCGCAGCGACGTGCGAGGTCTCGCATGGTGGCGTCAGGCTCCTGTATCACGGCTGCCAGGACGCGGGCAGCGCTGGTCAAGAACCGGATATCCGGCTGTGGCTGGTGCTCGAGCTGGAGCCTGTCGACCTCCAGCTTTCGTTCCCGGATGACGGTTTGCGCCAGTTCTTGCGTGACCATCGCGGTCTCTCCTCCCCGTGGGCTGGTCGTAGAGTAGCGGTCAGGCCGAAGGCGCTTCAATGAACCGCTTCACAGAAGAGCGTTTGACGGTGAATCACGGGGCGAGATGGTTCGGGCCGGGCAAGGGGTAATGTCACGAATGTACTGGACGATCACAACGCCTTGCGACCCTGTCGATAATGTGTTAGAGTGACAGGCAAGAAGTAAGCTTTCCTCGTCTTCAGTCCGTCGCGAAGAAACCCCCGATTCGCTCCGCACTCGACGACAAGGAACATCGACCCACAAGGAGGTCGTCGAGTGTCCTACACCGACAAAACCCTGACCTGCGCCGACTGCGGCGCCGAATTCACGTTCTCCGCCGAGGATCAGGAGTACCACGCCAGCCGCGGCTTCACCAACGAGCCCAAGCGCTGCCCTTCCTGCCGCCAGGCCCGCAAGGCCGAGCGCGGCCAGGGCGGCTCCGGCTATTCATCGCGCCGGATGTATCCAGCCGTCTGCGCCGAGTGCGGTCAGCAGACCGAGGTTCCCTTCGAACCGCGGGGTGACCGGCCGGTCTATTGCCGCGAGTGCTATTCCAAGCGCTCGCCGGTTCGCAGCCGCTACTAGACTCAGCCCGTCGATTCTGACACGGGCCACCTGGTCGAGGGGGGGGCGGGGCGCAAGCCCCGCCGGCCCGGCGGCCTTGGCCGACCGCAGAGAGGGAATGCAGTGACCACACTGTTTGCTGGTAACCTCTCTCCGGAGGCAACCGATAGCGAGTCACGTACCGTATTTTCAACCTACGGGGAGATCGGTTACGTACACGTCGCAGTGATCGCGCTGGCCGCGCCCGCGGCTACGCCCCGCAAGACTTGACGACAAGGCCGCGGCTGTTGCCGTAGAAGCCTTGAAGGGCGCTGAACTCAAAGGACGAACCATGGATGTGGTCGTAGGCTGCCCCTCCTCCCTCGGCAGGCGACGGAGCGAGCGCGGCGGCCTCCGGCGCAGGCACTGAACAG
Source organism: uncultured Dehalococcoidia bacterium (assembly GCA_964565775.1). GTDB lineage: Bacteria > Chloroflexota > Dehalococcoidia > DSTF01 > JALHUB01 > CAZMGB01. The sequence continues at coordinate 35,564 of CAZMGB010000013.1, read as the reverse complement.
CCGCTCCCTCCCATTCCAGACTCTGGGGCGTAGCGCAAGGCGCGGGAGGTACTCACGAGGCTAGGACATCGACGGCCAGGCACATCGATCGCCTTCGTGGATGCGCCCACTGGCGAGGTGATACTGAACATCGGCTTGAACGCGGATGGCCGCTTCCTGATCTGCTTCCATCTGTATGATTCCCAGGGCCGTCCGGCCGCTGAATCAAGCGGCGTCTCGCCCTTCCCTGACGGGGTGAGAGTCGAGTCCAGCGAGGGCGAGACGTTGCTGGACATGCGCGCTGAGCTCGACGCGGACATCCAGTACCGTCTCTATAACCGGAACGGCCAACTCCTCACCTCGTCGGACGGGGTCTGCACCAGAATCGAGCCGTGCCTGCGCATGGAGGCGTGGCCCCGCCAGGGTGCGGCGTCGAACTCCTCCAAACGGCAGCCGGCCTGGCTCATTTGATCGTGGCGTGGGGCCCGAACGGCGCGGCCGCGCCGCTTGCCAGAAGCGCTCGCTTCTTGGTAGGGTGGCGGGTGACGGCCGTGGCTGCGGCGCTGAGAGAGGCGTGCGCCTGTGTTATTGACGCCATCCCTCGATTGTTGCCAACGGATGGGCGACATCGGTCCGAGCGGGCTTGGCGCCGCTGGCCGGGTCAGCTACACTTGTGCCGGTCGATCCCTTCGGGATTGCGTCCCTGGCAACTCTCGGGATAGATGCGTAGAGGTAGACGCATGAGCAGCAGGGTATGCATCGTCGGCGTCGGGCAGACACATCACCGGGGGGCCGGTGCTAATCTCGCTTACTACGAGCTCGCCTTTGAGGCGGCCAGCTCTGCCCTGGAGGACGCAGGCCTCAGGCGGGGCGACATAGACACGGTGATCGCTTCCGGCTGGGACGTGCTCGACGGCCGCACCATCTCCGACATGCACATCGTCCCTGCGGCGGGCGGCTACCTCAAGGACTCCGCCAAGGTCGCCGACGACGGCATCCTGGCCTTCGCCTACGGCTACATGCGCGTCGCCAGCGGTGCCTTCGATACCGCTCTTGTCGTCGGCCACGGCCACGCCGAGGGCCCCACGGAGCTGGTGAGCAACGTGGCAACGGACCCCTTCTACTACCGCCCCCTGGGCGCGGGAGCCACGACGACGCTGGCTCTCCAGGCATGCGCCTACGCGGCCCGCTACGGGGTGAGCGAGGAGCAGGCAGCCGGGATCGTCGTCAAGAACCGGAGCCAAGCGGTGAACAACTCTTACGCCCACCTGAGGAGCGCCGTCAGCCGCGACCAGGTGCTCGCGTCCGAGGTTGTCGCCTGGCCCCTGCGGGAGCTGGACTGCCGCCCGCAGTCGGTGGGTGCGGTGGCCGTCGTTCTTGCTTCCGAGGACAGGGTGAAGCGCATCGCCTCCCGTTGGGCCACCGTCGAGGGAATTGGCTGGGCCACGGAATCGTACTACATTGGAGCCGCCGAGCTGTGGCGGCTGGCCGGGCTCAGCAGCGCCGCCCAACGCGCCTACAGTATGGCCGGCATCAGCGAGCCGCTAGCTGAGCTCGATGTCGCCGAGGTGCACGACATGACCTCCTACCACGAGCTCATGGCCTACGAGGCGTTGGGCTGGGCAGAGGAGGGCGCCGCCGGCCGGGTGCTGGAGGACGGGGTTACGGGAATAGAAGGACGCCTGCCCGTCAACCCTTCGGGGGGCGCGCTGAGCACCAACCTGGAGGCGGGCGCCGGCCTCGCTCGCGTGGCCGAGGCGGCCCTCCAGGTGATGGGGCGGGCGGAGGGCCATCAGGTCGAGGCACGGACGGCGCTGGCACACGGCAGCAGCGCGCTGGTGGGGTCGGTGGCTCCGTCCCACGGCGTCGTGATCCTGAGGAGGGGTGAGTGATGTCGCGACGGGTGGCCATCGTCGGCGTGGGACTGACTCGCTGCTCCAGTTGGCGGCGGGACGTCTCATACCCGGAGCTCGTGTATGAGGCGACGAGCGCGGCCCTTCAAAGCACCGGCATCAGCCCCAAGGACGTGGGGGCGGTCGTGTACGGCTCCATGGACCCCTTCGACGGTGTGAACGCGCCGGAGAAGTGGAACGTGGACGCCTGCGCCGCCGCGGGTATGCTGGGTAAGCCCTACCTCAAGATCAGCACCGGCGGCACTACCGGCGGGTCGACGGCCCTGGCGGCCTATTACCATGTGGCTTCCGGCCTGTACGACGTCGTCATGGCGGTGGCCTCCCAGCGGGTCGGCGAGAGCATGGAGGCGCAGCTCGTCCTCAACACGGCCGTGGACCCTGTCTACGAGCGGGGCTTCGGGGCGGGCGCCATAACCGTCGCGGCGATTCAGGCGACCAGGCACATGCACCTGTACGGCACTACCGAGGAGGACCTGGCGCTGATCTCGGTCAGGAATCACGGGAACGCCCTCAACAACCCCTACGCCCACCTGCGCGTCAAGTTCAGCGTCGAAGACGCTCTCGCCTCCGCCATGCTCTCCTGGCCTCTCCGGCTCTCCGACTGCTGCCCATCCTCCGATGGTGCCTGTGCCGTCGTCTTCGCGTCCGAGGACGTCGCCCGTAAGCTGGTCGAACGGCCTGCCTGGATCCGGGGCGCCGGCCAGATCACCGACAACTACTTCGCTGGCGATCGACCCTGGTATGAGGACTGGGACAGCCTCGCCATGCTCGCGCGTCGCGTCTACCGTCTGGCGAAGATCGACGACCCCATGCGGGAGTTCGACGTGGCCGAGCTGTACAACGCGTTCACGATCCAGGAGATTCTGGAGTACGAGGCGCTGGGCTTCTGCGAGAAGGGCAAGGGCGCCGAGCTGGTGCGTCAGGGCGTGACTGCCATGGACGGGCAGCTCCCTGTCTGCCCGTCGGGCGGTGTGCTCAGTGCCAATCCCATCGGTGCATCCGGCCTCATCCGCGTAGCCGAGGCCGCCCTCCAGGTGATGGGCGCGGCGGACCAGCGACAGGTGACCAACGTGAAGACGGCCCTTGCCCACTCCTGGGGCGCTACCATCGGCTTTCACACCCTGATGATCCTGGACAGAGGGGCCCCTTAGGCCTCCGGAGGGCGGTGCCATGACCTCTCAGCAAGAAGAGCCCCTTACCATCGAAGCCAGGTGGGACATCCCTTACCGGCACACCGCCGGTCAGGCCGCCAGTCGCTTCTTCCGTGAGCTGAAGGAGAACAAGCGTATCATGGGCGTGCGTTGTCCGGGTTGCCGGCGCGTTCTCGTGCCCCCGAGGAGCTTCTGCGAGCGCTGCTTCGTGCCCATCGAGGAGTGGGTACAGGTGGGCGATACCGGCATCCTGACCACATTCACCATCTGCTACGCCAAGTTCACGAGCCTGCCCCCTCCCCCGTACTGCATTGGACTGATCAAGCCGGACGGTGCGGACACCGGCCTCATGCACTACGTTGGCGGCGTGGACTTGCAGGACCTGGAGGCGGCGAAGAAGGCGCTTAGCGTGGGCATGCGCGTGCAGGCGGTATGGCGCGATGACCGCAAGGGTGAGATCGCGGACATCGAGTACTTCAGGCCCGCCTAGCGTGACCTGCCTCGCCCTGGGAGCTGGCTCGAGGCGAGCGGCGGTCACCCTCCGACAAGATACGCCCAACCTGGGATCCTCAGGAAGAATATCCCTCCAGAGGCACGATGTCGTCATGGAGACCGAGCGCTGCAAGCTCGGGTGGACGACTTCTCGATCTGCGGGGAAGCAGATGGAGTGCCGGCACGTCACAAGGAGGCGAATGCGACCATGAGACGCCTGCTGTTGTCCCTGCTGGCAGTGCTGGCCGTCGCGACAGGCTGGCGCGCGCGCGGCCTCGTGAGGAGCGTGGCCATACGCCGGCTGGCGGCGGCACTACCGAACCCGGCCAAGCGTCACGGCCTCGATATCCGCATTCCCATCGATCGGGGAGGCTGGACGCGACTCACGCTCAAGGTGGACCTCAGCCCCTCCCTATCGGAGGTCGTGGGCTACCCCCTCGAGGCTGCCGCCTACTCCCACTTCGGGGGATTCAACCTCAGCCGCGTCTACGGCGACTTCGTTAACCCCGATTCTATCTACTACCAGGCCTGGATAGGGGCCTACGTCGTCTTCGACAGCGGGTCGCGACGGCACTTCGGCTTCGATGACGAAGGGCGGCCGGTCCAGCAAGAGGCGCTGGACGTGCTGGAGGCGGACCAGCGACTCGTCCTGGGAGGTGCCGAGTGCCCGCACGAGTTCCCCGATGGCCGTCGCGTAAGGCTCATCGGCGAGATGACGGCCACCGAGGTGGACAGCGACGGTGAGCGGTGGTGGAGGATGGACGGCAAGGCAGAGACCTGGTCGGCCTATCATCGCGGCAGCAGCCCTCACGGTCACTGGCGCTCTGAGGCTGGCTATGGCCGCGTGCCGGACGATGCTCCGCATCCGCTGGACGACTTCCATCCACTGTCCTACAGCGGCTCGTTCTGGCTGCGCTACTTCCCGGAGTGGGAGGCGACCTGTGCCAAGTTCTACATCTACCCGGAGTACACCGACAGGGACGGCAACAAGGTAACGAAGGGGCAGATGGTGGAGGGCGAGTGCCAGGCAATCGTCGACCGCATCGTCTTTGCCGGGCCCTCAGCGGTGGCGACTCCCCAGAAGGCAGGGACGGCGTAGGACAGGGCCGCTGTGGAGCCGCGCTTGCCTTTCAGACGTCCCCACTTCCACCGACATAATTATCGCCGCGCCTCTTGCTTCGTGAAGTAGAAGCCGGATAGGGCAACGGCGGCCAGCGCTGCCCAGAAGACGAAGGGCAGGCCCCCGTTGATATGGGCCAGGCTGTTCCCGATGGGAGGGGAAGCGGAAGACGCCAGCCGGGAAGCCGTGAGAACCAGCCCCATGGCGGTTCCGGCATATGTTGCCCCAACCTCCTCTGTCTCGATGATGGTGGTCATGAGCACTGCCATGAACCCGTCGCGGACGATGCCGGCTACTACGACTGCTACCCACACCAGTGCGCCGCCGACTACTGATAGCAGGCCCACTCCGATGGCAGTCATGAGCGTCGCTCCGAGAAGGACCTCTTTCCTGGAGCCGAGCCTGTTGAATAGCCTATCGGACAGCAGGGTTATCGGAACGACGGCCATCATACTCGTTGCGTTGAAGGCCGCTAGCGCACCATCGGCGCTGGCTCCCGACCACCCGATATCTCGTAGATAGAGTGGCAGGTAGCCGAGCATTCCCTGGACACAGCCCGTTTGACCAACGAGGATCAGCCCGAGGAACCACACAGCCCTAATACGGACCACCCGTGACAGTGCCTGGCGGAACGGCACCGTATCGACGTGCGTGTCCGGTGACTCGGCCTGAGTGGGCTCATTGCGCGCCAGCAGCCAGAAAACGCTGACGATGACAGATATGGCGCCGTAGAGGAAGAGGACGTTCCTCCAGCCGCCGAGCAGGGGCGAAAGTACCGTCGCGCTGATCATCGCCGCCGCCGTGAACCCCACCGCCATGCCCGTCGATGCGACGCCGTTTGCCAGTCCCAGGTATCGCCCCGAGAACCAGACGCCGCAGGTCTTGTGCACGACAGGAGGTATGATCGCCGTCAGGAGGCCAAGCAGGAACAGGGTTGCCGTCAGGGTAAGGAAGTCAACCGACAGCCCTCTCAGGGCGCCGGCCAGCCCTGCCAGCAGACAGGCCGCAGCCAGGACGCGTCTGGCACCGAAGCGGTCACCCAGCAGCCCGCCAATCAGGACAACGAACGCACCGGCCAGCGGAACTATCCCCCAGACCGCTCCTATCTGGACCAGGCTCAAGTCCAGGTCCCGTGATATCTCCTCGAAGAGGACCGGCATGCACATCGTTGGCATGGCAACGACGAATGTGAAAGTCAGTGCCGCCAGAGCGAGTACGTACCACCTGTACCCTGACCCGCTGCTATCAGCGCTCACGACGCTCACTGCCGAAAACATCCTCGCGCAACAACCGCCGAGGAGTGAGGCGATGTCTCCTCGTCGGGCGTTGCGGGGCGTAGGAGGGCTTTCCGTCCCTCCTGGCTTTGGTGACAGTGGGATTATTACAGTCGCATCGCCGGAAGTCCACGCTTGGCCGAGGTGCGCGCCCAACGCCCGCGGGGCGTCCACAGGCGGACTATCGCAGGCATGTCGCTGGGTGCGGGGCTGGAGCGGATGATGTAGGATAGTGCCGCCGTGGAGCCGCGCATCCAGCGCCCGCAGACCGCCGCCGGAGTTACGTCGTAGATGAGCGATGGGTTCCTGCTCGGCGTGAACTACTGGCCCGCGCGCAAGTTCGTGCGCATGTGGTCGCAGTTCGACGCCCACGAGATCGACCAAGACTTCGCAGCGCTTGAAGCGCTGGGGCTTCGGCTTGTCCGCTTCTTCGTCTTCTGGCCTGACTTCCAGCCGCAGCCCGATACCGTCGACGAGCTGCACCTCGGCAACCTCGGACGCGTATTCGACATGGCCGCCGAGCACGGGCTGATGCTGATGCCGACGCTCCTCGTCGGGCTCATGAGCGGCCCCGTGTGGATGCCTGCCTGGTCGATGTCCAGCACGCCAAACGACCGTCCGGCGTTGTACGTCGTGGACGGGGAGCTCTCTCAGTACAAGCCGCGCGACATCTTCGGCGCGGATGAGGCGCTCCTCGACGCCCAACGCCTGCTTGTGCGGACGGTGGTCGAGCGGTTCCGATCGCATCGGGCGCTGTGGGGATGGGATCTGTGCAACGAGATCAACCTCGTTCAGATGCCCGAGACCGAGGCGGGCGAGCGCTGGCTCCAGGTCCTCACCGGCGACGTCCACGCCGTTGACCGCGATCATCCCGTCACGGCGGGCGTCCTGGTGTTCGAAGGCGCGACTAATGGGTTCCGGCTGGAAAGCCATCGGCTTCTGGATGTCGCATCGGTGCACGCGTACCCGCTCTACGATCCCGCAGCTTCCGGCCCCACCGACGCAGCGTATGTCGGGCGGAAGATTGAGGCGATGCGCAGCGCCGCGGGCGTTCCGGTGATGCTCGCGGAGTTCGGCATGTCGATCAATCCGCAGCCCGGCAACGCCTTCGTCACGGCGCGGCCAGCCATCGGCGAGTGGCAGGTGCAACTCGTCGACGAGCATGAGGCCGCGGCGTTTGTGCGCGGCGTGCTGCCCGTGGCACGGGAAGCGGGCGCCATCGGCGCCCTCATCTGGTGCTTCAGCGACTACGACCCGTCTCTATACACCGACTTCACGTTCACCGCCTTCCCGCACGAACGATACTTCGGTATCTTCGACGCCAGGGGGCGCCTGAAGGCCACCGGCGATGCCATGTCGCAGTTTGCCCGGACCGTCGGCTAGCGCGGCTGCGCCTGTTCGAGGCGCACCTGCGGCGCTCGGCGGCCACACCAGTCCTGGAACCACCGTGCCAGCTCGCCCAGTAGGAAAGGATCGACGATGGACAAGATCGGGGAAATCGTTGAGAAGAGGGAGGCCGCGCATGCCCGGCTGGTGGAGTCGGGGTCAAGGGTCTACAAAGCCTTTCTCGAGATGGAGGAGGCTGCCTTTTCGGATGGGGCGCTGCCCAAGCGCACCAAAGAGCTGATCGCGGCCGGGATTTCTGTCGTTGTCAATTGCGAGTCATGCATGCAGTGGCACATCGAGCAGGCCAGCAAAGCAGGTGCTACCGAGCCTGAAGTGCTTGAGGCCATAGAGGTGGGCATAGAGATGGGAGGGGGGCCGGCGACCGTGTCCACAAGGTTCGCTCTTGAGGTGATGGAGAGAGTATTCCCCCGGTGAGCTGGCCTTCGCGTGCGGGCGGTGACGGTCCTGCGCGGCTTGGGGCTGTACAACGTGCCGTAGCGGGAGAACCGGGTTAGTCTTGCCGGGTAGGCGGAGGCGAATATGGTCAAGCTCGTATACTGCGCTCGGAGGCTTCCCCACCTCTCTCGAACCGAGTTCCAGCGCTACTGGCGGGAGAGCCATGGCCCGCTCGTCCGCAGTCGTGCCGGGGCCCTCCGCATCCGGCGTTACGTCCAGGTGCACACGCTGGACACCCCGATCAACGATGCCCTGCGTGAGAGCCGCGGCTCGGTTGAGCCCTACGACGGGGTCGCTGAGCTCTGGTGGGACAGCGCTGAGGAGCTGGTGGCGGCCACGGCCTCGCCCGAGGGTCGCAAGGCGGCGCAGGATCTTCTTGAAGACGAGAGGCGCTTCATCGATCTGGAGCGTTCCGCCCTCTGGATCGGTGAGGAGAACGCCATCGTCGAGGCCTAATCGCACCTACTCAGCCCACAGCCAGCCGCAGCCGGGGCGACGTGGCGCCGCCGCTCCGCCGGGCGCGGTGGCAGTCGTCCTCTATTCTCCCGTCGTGTAGACTCGTGTCTGACGGCGAAAGCAAGAATTCGCGCAGGCGCAACACGAGCGAGAGGACTCGGAGTGACATGACCGGAGACGCGGAAACGGTGAAGGGCCACGTGGGGCCGGAGCGGCCCGGGGGCCAGGGGCTCGATAGCAATCAGGAGGAGTCGGGCAATCGGGCCATCTACCTGCTGCTCACCGACCCCGTGGTGGGTTCCCAAACGGATCTCGTCATGACGTACCGGAAGGACGCCTACGAGGTGTGGGCGAAGCGGGGCATGGTCCGCTTCCAGCGCTTCTACTCGTCTCACGGCGGCTACGAGTACCGGGTGATCGAGCAGATCGGACAGAATCCCATCGAGCGTCAGGACCCCACGGCCCTCTCCACCCTGGCCGAGGAGCTGGCGGCAGCGGCCCGCTCCGGCTTCTCAGGCACGGACCCGGCGAGGGCCTTCGTGGAGCCGGAGCACCTCACATACCCCTTCGCCTACGAGCGCATCGCCCAGCTCTTCGATAGCCCCAACGCCCCGGACCTCGTCGTCAGCCCCAAGTCCTACGCCTTCGGGAGGCAGCCCGGCCAGCACGGAGCCTTCGACGTCATTCAGTCTCGCGGTCCTCTGATCTTTCGTGGCCCGGGAGTGAAGGAGGGGGACATCGACTCGGCCTGCTGTGAGACCGATATAGCTCCCACCATCGCCCGCCTGATGGGATTCCCCCTCATCGACGGGCGCGACATCACCGGCCGCACCTCGAGTGAGCGCGGGGTGGGACCGGACGTGTACCTCAAGCGGCAGGACGGCCGCGTACTCACGGAGGCCCTGGACCTCACCGCCGACGGTGAGCTGCGAGAGCAGCCAGAGCGGGCCTACATAGTCCTCTTGGACGGCGTAAGCAACACGGAGCTGTTTTACCGCCTTCAGGAGACCCCGGGCGATCTGCCCAACCTCCGGCGCATCATCGGCGGCGGAGCCCGCTTCCGGTATGGCTGCATGGTGACCTTCCCCACGATCACGTGGCCCAGCCACAACGTTATCGGCACGGGGGCATGGTGCGGCCACCACGACGTGGTCAACCCTACCTACTACCTGAGGGAGCGTCGAGAGGTCGTGACCCCGCAGGGCGAGCAGCTCGATACCGCGAAGTATCTGGGCGACGGCGTGGAGACGTTGTTCGAGGCGTTCCACCGTGTCTACGGCCCCTGGCAGAGCTCAGAGGGGGCCTTCACCGCTTCCATCCATGATCCCTGCGGCCGGGGTGCCGACCACGCTACCCTCGAACGCAGGATCGTCGGCGACCGCGAACGGCTGCGCGTCCTGACCTCCGAGTGCGACGCGGACATCAATCCTCGCTGGCAGGCCGACGGAAAGGAAGAAGTCCATCGCTTTTCCGTCGTCGACAGCCGAACCATCCCCCAGGTTCTGCTGCTGTTCACGGAGGACACCCATCCGCCCCCCGTCTTCGTCTATCACACGTTTTATCTCGCCGACGCCGCCGGCCACGACTACGGCCCCCACCACGAAGGCCTGAGGGCGGCCCTGGACGAGACCGACGTTCGCCTCGGCCGGGTGCTGGCGATGCTCGAAGACCGTGGCCTCTTTGACACGACCCTCTTCGTGGTGGCGTCGGACCATGGCATGGCTGCCACCGATGTCTCGCTCGCGGCGAATCCGGTGGGGCTGCTGCCGCGCGAGGGGATCAAGGCTCACACAACCGAGCCGCTCGTGTACCTGCTGGACATGGCGGTGGAGGTGGAAGCCGCCGCCGATGGCCGCACCGCCACTATCACGGTGCTCGAGAATGACGCCGATGGGGACGGCGAACATCCTCCCGTGGAAGGGGCCGAGGTGACGGTCAGCGGGCCCCACGCCGCCGTGCTGGCTCGGGCCAGGACCGATCGCTACGGGGTGGCCGGAGTGCCTCTGCGGCCGGAGCTCGAGCCTCGGGCGATGGTCGTCTCAGTCCACCACGACCACTTCAATCCGCGGCACCTGCGCCTGGACGGGAGCAACGTGCTGGAGGACCTTCGCACGCTGCTGTACGGCTGACCGGAGGGAAGCCGCGCTGCGCTCTGCGCACGGCCAGCCCCGCCGCGCCCTCAACGCTACGCCGGGAGAGGCTGTCCGCTAATCCGGTGACTCGAGTCAAGATATCGCGGCGACTGCGATGGTGCATCGCATTCAGCCGCGAACCCCCCTTTGACTTTCTTCGGCGAAAGAAGAATAATCTGGTTGCTTCAGGGGCGGGGTGGCTAGCATGGCACAGGAGCTTCCAGAAGGCACCGTCACCGTCGTCTTCACGGACGTCGAGGGCTCCACCGATCTCACGACGCGTCGGGGCGACGAGGTCGCCCGCGAGGTGCTGCGCGCCTGCGACGAGCTGATGCGCCAGCAGATCGCGCGACACCGGGGCCAGGAGGTGAAGCACACCGGCGACGGCCTCATGGTGGCCTTCACCTCGGCGCGGCGGGCTGTCGCCTGTGCCGTGGACATCCAGCGAGCGATAGCGAGGCGCAACCGCCGCGAGCCCGAGCGGGCCGTTCGTGTCCGCATCGGGCTGAACACGGGCGAGGTCATCCGCGAGGGAAAGGACCTCTTCGGGGCGACGGTCAGCGCGGCGAAGCGCATCGCCGACCACGGTGCTGCCGGCGAGATCCTCGTGTCGGAGGGCGTGAAGGTCGTCCTGGGCGCCGGCACCACGGTCGCACTGGAATACCGGGGAGATGTGCAGCTCAAGGGCTTCCCTGAGCCCATGCGGCTGTACGGCGTGTCCTGGGAGGAGGAGGCCGCCCGCACGGCAGCGCTCTCCCTTCCCGAGCGCACTCCCTTCGTGGGGCGGGAGAGCGAGCGGGCCGAGTTGCGGCGCCTCCTCGACCAGGCGGCCCGCGCTGAGGGCGCGCTGGTCATGATCGGCGGCGAGCCCGGCGTGGGCAAGACACGGCTGGCCGAGGAGCTGCTGCTGGAGGCCCGCCAGCGAGGCTTTCTGGCCTGGACCGGCCACTGCTACGAGATGGAGGGCGCGCCGCCCTATGTCCCCTTCGTGGAGATACTGGAGGCCGCCACTCGCGAAGCGAAACCAGAGGCCCTACGGGAGGTGCTGGGCGAGTCGGCGCCGGAGGTGGCGAAGCTGATGCCGGAGCTGCGCCGTCTCTTCCCCGACATTCTGCCGCCGCTGGAGCTGCCGCCGGAGCAGGAGCGTCGCTATCTGTTCAACTGCGTGCTGGAGTTCATCGAGCGGGCGGCCCAAAGGCAACCCCTCCTCCTGACCCTGGAGGACCTGCACTGGGCGGACGACTCTACCCTCCTGCTCCTCCAGCGCATCGCCCAGCAGCTCAGCGAGCTGCCCGTCCTCATCCTGGGCACCTACCGCGACGTGGAGCTGGACGTGGCGCGCCCCCTCGCCAGGGCGCTACGAGAGCTGACGCGCCGGCGCCTCACTCACGACCTGACCCTCAAGCGGCTCCCCGAGGTCAGCGTGGAGGCGATGCTACGGGCCCTGAGCGGTCGCGAGCCGCCAGCCCCCATAGTGCGCGCGGTCTACGGCGACACGGAGGGCAATCCTTTCTTCGTGGAGGAGGTCTACCGGCACCTGGTGGAGGAAGGGAAGCTGTTTGATGAACAGGGCCGCTGGCGCTCCGACCTCAGTATCGGCGAACTGGAGGTGCCGCGGAGCGTCCGTCTCGTCATCGGCCAGCGACTGGAACGCGTGAGCCAGGACTGCCGTCGGGTCCTGACTATGGCTGCGGTCATCGGCCGCGCATTCAGCTTCGAGCTGCTGGAGGCGCTGGGTGACCCTTCGGCAGGCTCAAAGCAGGGTGTGCAGGGCGATGCCCTCCTGGACGCAGTCGACGAGGCAGAACAGGCGCACCTTATCACCCCCACCTCCGACGGGCCCGCCCATACGGGTGCCCATGTGGGCGAGGCCCGTTTCGCCTTCGCCCATGAGCTGTTCCGCCAGACCCTGCTGAGCGACCTCTCCCTGCCCAGACAACAGCGGCTGCACCTGAGGGTGGCTGAGGCGATGGAGCGGATCCATGCCGACGTCCTCGAAGAGCACGCCGCGGACCTGGCCCATCACTACCGGTCGGCGGGTCGCCTGGCGGACCGCGGCCGCGTGCTTGCCACCTCGCGAGCGGCTGGCGACTATGCCCTGCGCGTGCACGCCTACCCCGAGGCCGAGTTGCATTACTCCGCCGCCCTTCGTGCCGCCCAGTCGCAGGCGGACACGCCGCCTGAGGAGCAGGCGCAAATTCTGCACATGTTCGGTCAGGTGCAGGCACGGCTGGGTCGCTGGGATCGCTCTCTGAAGGCCCTTGACGAGGCCGTAGACATCTACCAGGGCCTGGGGCTCCAGGAGCAGGCAGCCGAGGTTCTCTTGTCCAAGGCGAGGGCTTTCACGGTCCGGGTGCAGCCCTTCGAAGGCCTCGAGGCGTTGGCGGCAGCAAAGGAGGCCGCCGGAGCCAGCGAGCTTCTGCGGGGGCTCATCCTCGAGCAGGAGGCACAGAACCTTTCGTTCCTGCGCCGCTATTCCGAGGCGGCGGAAGCAGTGGGCGAGGCTCTCGCCCTGAGCAGAAAGCTCGGCGACATTCGCTTGGCGGTGCGCGCCAACGCCGCCTCCGGTCTGCACAGCCTATTCACGCTCGACATGCGGCATGCCTTCGAAGCATTCTCGCGGGCCTTGGAGGTCGGTACCGGTGTGGCCACTCTCCATGAACGGCTCGCCTGTCAGTCCCGGGCAGCCCTGGCCCTGGCCTGTATGGGTCGTCTGGACGAGGCTGTGGAGCGCGCCGCCCTCGCCCAGCAGTATTCCCTCCGCATGGGCGACCCCTACGAGTTCGCTCTCTCCTGTGTGCCTACGGCGATGGTAGCCCTTGCCAGGGGCCGCTTCGACGAGTCGTCGGACATCACAACAGGGGCGCTCAAGGAAAGCGGCGACCCGCCAAACGTCTGGGTTATGAACTCGGTGCTGCCCATTGTGGTGGCCAATTCCTTCTACCGCGGCCGATTCGACGAGGCGCAACAGTTCATCCGAAGGTTCGCCGTCTCGCCGTCTGAAGGGGCAATGCGGCTGCCGGCCAACGCCCGCGCGTACCAGACCCTTCTCGAGGCGGCCCAGGGCGCCGACCCCGATAGCGTGGCCGACAGCCTTCCGTCGGTGTCGGCGCGCTACAAGCCCGATCTCCAGGCGCTGCCGATCCACGTCGTCATAGCCGAGACAGGCGTGCTGCTTCGTCACCCTGCCCTGTCGGAGAGTCAGTATGATGACCTGCTGGAGCTGTCCCAGAGCGGATTGCTGTTTGCGCCGGGCTGGCTGGCCCTCTTGCCGCGTCTACTGGGCGCCATCTGCATCCTTCGCGAACAGTGGAGCGAGGCGGAGAGCCACCTGGAGCGAGCCTGCGACGTGGCGGACCGTGCAGGGGCGCTGCCGGAGCTTGCATTAGCCTACCTGGAGTGCGCGGACCTACAATCGCGTCGTCCGGGTGAGATGAGGCGCTCGATGGCCCTCTCTCATCTCTCGCAAGCTCAGCGTCTCCTGTCGGAGCTGGGTATGGTGGTTTCGGGGAGCCGCCTGGTAGCCATCGAGGAGAGGCTGGCGAGCGGCCCGCGCGGCGGGCGAGGCCGGACCGCGTGACGGAGAAGGAACCGCGGATGCCTCCGCCGGCGTCCCAGGGGGACGCGGGAGCCGGGACGCATCCCAGGGCCGCTTCCTGAGCCGCCTGGCGATGGAGGGGCGTGTCGGCAAGCGCTGCGACAACGACGACGTTTTGCAGCCAATACCGCTGAGACCCGCGAAACGCACGAGACGGCGCCGCGCAGCGCCGAAGGGGAAAGGAGGACCGTATGCCGGACCCGCAACCGATCCCGATCGTCGATGTCACTCTACCGGAGGTAGCACAGCAGCACGTCAGGGCACGCAGGCTAGAGGAGGTCATCGCGTCAGCAGAGGTTCCCCCCGGCAAGGAGGCAGCCAAGCAGGAGGTGGCCCAGTGGGTATCCCAACTCGCGGAGCGCCAACAGAATGTGTTGTTGGACGCTCTGGACCACTCTCTTGGCGATGGCCACACCCGTGATGTGTCGTTCTCCAAGCAGAAAGTCGGTTTCAAACTGGACGGCGTTCTGCTTAGTGTGACTGACCGCACAGTGGCGGAGGAGAGCACGACCGCCCCCATCGCGATCCGTTTCATCTACAAGGGTTAGGTCCGGGCGCGCAGGTCGGGTTAGAGAGGAGACATGCCATGGGAATAGGTTCACACTCGCCGCTGACTGTCCGACTGACCGAGCTCTTTGGCACACGCGAGGGCCTGGCGAAAGTCACTGAAATCGGCACCGAGCACTTGCGAACCGGAGTGCCAGCTCTTCTCGACAGGGCGAAGACGCAGAGATACGCTATCGTGCGTAACGCCTTTGAGCGGAAGCATTTGAGCGACTGGCCGGAGGACCAACAGGACTTGATACGGAGGCTCCTCATCCACGCCATTGAGGAACAGCGTCTCATTTTCTTCGACTGGGAAGAGGATTCCACCACGTCTACGACGATCATGGACTTCGGGGACAAGCTGGCCGTGACCTTCCGCTCGCCGCGTGGCTATCCTCCGTACAAGAAGTGATGCCAAGAGCGGGGCGTGCCTGCGGAGATTGAACGCGGGCAGCGCTTCCATCAACAGCGGCGGCCGGAGCTGCGGCGCCGGTGCGCCTGCGTGGTCATCGGCCATGCCCTGATCGGCGCCCGTCCCGGCGGCCTTTCGACAGGCTCAGGGCGGGACCGCGAGAAGGCCGGCTGGCTACTCACGGGGACGAACGCGGTGTACCGCTAGATGGGCATGCCCAAGCACGTGGAGATGGCGGAGGCCCTCCCGGGTGAGCCATGATCCTTCATCCCCAAGTGAGCCTGGCATCCTGGGAGCCTCAGCAGCTACGAGAAGGAAGGAGGGAGAGTGAGGTGGCGCAGATCGACGTCGTTACCACAGCCGAGGGTCAGGGCTGGGCGTTCCAGGTCACCGTGTCCGAGGGCGGCAGCCAGACGGCTCATCGCGTCACCATGACGCGCGAGGACTACCGGCGTCTGACTGGCGAGGCCTGTCCCCCGGACGAGCTCGTGCGCAGATCGTTCGAGTTCCTGTTGGAGAGGGAGCGCAAGGAATCGATCCTCCGCACGTTCGACATCACAGTAATCGCCAGGTACTTCCCCGACTACGAAAAAGCCATCGGGGACCGCATTCGCCCCTGAGGCTTAGCCGCCTCCCGCCCGTCAGCGAGTGCCGGCAGCCCTGATCTCCCCTCCCGAGGCCCTCTCGATGTCCTCGTGTGAGTAGCGGAACGCCCGGAACAGCCAATTGTTCTCGCCCAGCAAGCGGGCCTCTCCGAAGTAAGGGTTGATGTACTCCCAGACGACTTCCTTCTCCGGCGTCACTTCGAACAGCCGGCCGAAGACCCCCTCGCAGATGAATGTGTTGCCGTTGGGGAGTCGCTGGGCGCTGGACTCGTAGGGGCTGTAGAAATTGAACGGCGGCCGGTCCTGGTAGCTCCAGACGGTCTGTTTCGTCGCAGGGTCGATCTCGAGCACGCGAGAGAACGAGAACGGATGATTCGCACGATGCATCCCATTGTCGAAGACGAGGATGTCCCCGTCCGGAAGCTCGTCTACGGTGTTGGCATGCGTCCACTCGTCG
Source organism: uncultured Dehalococcoidia bacterium (assembly GCA_964565775.1). GTDB lineage: Bacteria > Chloroflexota > Dehalococcoidia > DSTF01 > JALHUB01 > CAZMGB01. Next base: position 19,587 of record CAZMGB010000013.1, on the reverse strand, counting down.
CGCAGGTCCTGGGGCGTAATGCGGTCGACCTCCGGGTCGAGGTGCTGCCAGGCGTGCCACTGCCAAACGACCTCGCCCTCCTTGGTCATCTCGACCACCCTGTCCGAGCACATCACGCCTTCGTGCTCGCTGCCGGGCAGCCCGCCGCGAACCTTCGCGGCGACCTCGGGAGGCACCTCGTCGATGCAAAGCATGAGGACGTTGCCGTTGCGCATCAGGCGGGCGTCGTGGTGGTGGTCCGGGTGCCTGACCTCCCAGAGCACCTTGCCCTCCCAGTCGAGCTCCATCACGGAGCCTGCTCTGACGAGCTGCCAGGCGGGGAAGCGCCTCGTTGATCCGGGCGCCCTGCACAGGGCGAGCAGGTTCCCGTTCGGCAGGAGGTGTGCGTAGCCGACCGGCAGAGGCGTCCGCCACTCGTGAACGGCCTTCCCTTCCATGTCGATGAGCAGCGGCGGGCCGCCCCTGAACTGGGGAGTGAACAGAGTGTAGCCCTGGAAGGCTCTCTCGGGGTCGTGAGCGATAAGGCCCACGCCGCGGCGTCTCTGCGTCTGCTGGTCAACGGTAGTGGTCATGTTCGTTGCTCCTCCGCGTGCGCCGCCTTGTTCGACGCCAGGAAGCCGGCGACTTCGCTCGCCGTCGGCATGGACGGTTCCGCTCCCAGCCTGGTCGTCGCGAGAGCGCCGGCGGCGTTCGCAAAGCGAACGGCATCTACCAGGTCTTGCTGTCTGGCAAGAGCCGCCGCCAGAGCGCCGCAGAATGCATCGCCCGCCCCCGTCGTGTCCACCGCATCGACACGGTGGGCGGGCATGAACTCCGCCAGCTCTTCATTCACTAGCAAGGCCCCCCTCGCGCCAAGCGTCAGCACGACAGCCCTCGGGCCGTGCATCAGCAGAGACCTGGCCGCACGAACCAGACTGGAATCGTCGTCTGATGAAAGACCTGTCAGCGTTTGCGTCTCGGTCTCGTTGGCAACAACGATGTCGACTAATCCCAGGAGAGAATCCGGCAGGCGCTGCGCCGGCGCCGGATTGAGCAACACCTGCCTCCTTTCGCGCCTGGCTATTGCAGCCGCAGTCTGCAAGGGCTCCAGTGGCACCTCGAGCTGCATCAACAGGACGTCGGCTGAAGCGATGGCTTTCTCGGCAGCCTCGACGTCGTGAGCAGTCAACGCCGCGTTCGCCTGGGGGACAATGATGATGCGATTGTTGCCGTCTGGCTCCAGGACTATTGCCGCTACGCCGGTACCGAGAGTCTGATCTTCGACGATGAACCGCTCGTCGATGCCTTCCCGGACGAAAAGATCATGAAGCATCTTGCCGTACGTGTCGCCACCCAGGCGCGCGATCAGCGTGGTGTCAGCCCCCAGGCGAGCCGCCGCTATCGCCTGATTGGCGCCTTTCCCGCCCATGAACACGCCGAAGCCGGTGCCGGTGACGGTCTCGCCTGCGGCGGGCAAGCGCGGTGTCGTGACCACCAGGTCTACGTTGCAACTGCCGACGACGAGAACTCTGGGCCTCTCGCTACTCAGGACGCACCCCACTACTCATGCTCGGCCGGGGTGAGCGAGCTGAACCGCACTTGATCGATGGGACGGAGCACGTGGCCATCGCGGCCCTCTGGAGGAGATGTCAACTGGAACCTGAGTTCGGGCTCGTGCCCACCGGCGAGGCGGCCGCCGGTCAAGGCGCGAAGCTCGAACGTGCCTGGACGCCCCAATGGCCGTCCTGCTTGGTGACGACGTAGAGCGAGTCGTAAGTGCCGATCTTGGTGCCGTCTTCCCGGTAGCGGCTGAAGCGGGTATCGAAGTGAACCTTGTCCTCTGAACTGTGAATGATCTTGCGGTGGTCCCAGGCGCTGTGATGCCAACCCAGGCCGAGAGCGCGGTCGAACATGTCCGGCGGGTGGAAGCCGGGCCCCTCCATGACGACTACCCTACCGCTCGGACCGAGAGCCATGGGAAGACCGTGTGCGACCACGTCTGAGCGCGGGCCGACCGACGGCGGAGCCCGCGCTCGCAGATGCTCAGGCCCTTTCGGCCCGCCTCGTTGACGGTATGAGGTCCGCGGATCCCTTCATGAACCGCAACTGCATCAGCATCTCGGCGATGCGCTTGCCGCCGGCGTCCTCCAGGTACGACTCGTACCAGATGTACTCGGTTTTGGGGCTCTGGCCGCGCGCGACGACCTGGCCGCCCGCAGAGTACTTCTGGTCGACGAATACGGGTCCGCTGACGTTCCTGATTTCGATGGCCCCGAAGAGGCCGACGCCCATGCCCCGGCGGTCCCCCAGGAAAGCCCTCTGGCCGGCCGTCAGAGCATTGACCATGACCGTGGGGGTCACGATCGGGCCGCCCCAGGGCGACTCGCCGACGTACCAGGGAAGGGGATCAGTGATCACCTTCATCCGCTCTTCGGCGACCTGCCTGGTGACGACAGATTCGACGACCGGGAACCCGTCTCCGACCTGGACGTTCTTGAGCGCTTTGTACTCGCCGGAGTCGTACTTGCTCAGGTCTTTGGTCGCCAGCGCTGTTTGCACGCCAGGGTCACCCACAGCAGCGGTTCCGATCCCCACGACCTCGCCAGCGGGGCGCTCCATCAGGACCGCGACCTGGGCATCTGTAGCTCCTTCGGGCGGCATGTCGACGATCCCTCGAACCTCCTCGTAGTCGACGGTCGCATACTTGAAGTCGATGGAGAGGGTGCCCCGCTCGAACCAGCGTTGGCCGAAGGCCTTCAACAGAAGGGGCACCAGCATCTCGAAGTGGACGTTACCGGCGACCGTGCCGCCCCGGAAGCCCAGTTTCTGTGCCGTCGTATCATCATGGATGGAGCCGGGTATTTCGTTGTAGAGGTTACGCGGCTGGCGCCAGGGACCGTAGAGGCGACCAGCCTTCACAGTGATGTCGTCACCCATCTCAGCACCTCCGTTGCTTGACCAGGCATGTCGATAAGGCTAGGCGACCGCACCGGGGATGAACTCCGGGGGCCGGACCACCTTCATCTTCAGAGCTGCGGGCTCGCAGCCGACCACGCAGGAACCGCAGCCGAAGCAGTTGTCCTCGATGATAGAGGCCTTGAGCTTGCGGCTGCCCTCGACCTTGGCCATGGTTATGGCGTCGAACGGGCAGCGGTCGACGCAGTCCTGGCAGCCGTCGCAGGCATTCAGGTCCGCCATGTAGGCCTGATAGCGGCTCTTCTCCCAGACCGTGCTGACGGGCAACTGCGCCTGATCTATCGGCACGTAGATCATGCAGCAGTCGCGGCAGCACTGGCAGCTCGTGTTGACGCCGGTCATCGTGGCGCTGTTCCGCCACTGGTGGACCAGGCCGTCCTCTTCGACCTTCTCGCAGAGCTCCAGGGCCTCCTCGACGCTCAGTTGTCTGCCCGACCCGCGCTTGACGACGTACTCGGCACCGCGACCGAACTGGAGGCAGTTCCAGCGCTCTTCCTCGCTGGTACGCTCGCAGTGCTCGTCGACGGCTGTGGTGCAGTAGCGGCAGGAGCACGGCACCACGGCGATGAGCTCCTGGGCTTTCAGCATCTCCGGGAAGTTCTCGGATGGAAGGATGTCCGGCAGCCCTTTGATGGCCTTGCAGGCGGGTACGACGCGCGTCAGAGGGGCCTTCGCCTGCCGGAAGGCGTCGGCGGTCCGCGGGTACATCTCATTCATGATGAAGTCGTACCACAGCTCATAGTACGGCCTGTCCTTCACCACGTCGCGGGCCTGGGTGGCCATGCTGGCGTCGTGAAGCTGGGTGATGTTGCGGGCGAATCGATAGTAGTCACGGTTGGCGAAGTCGCCTCGCGGGAACGCGACACCCTTGTAGAAGAGGTCGTCGAGAGCGGTCCGCACCTCACCCTCAGGGAATCCCGTCTTCTCGGCGACCTCAGCGACGGTTGCCGGCAGGGCGGCGGCCATCTGCGCCTGCCGTGGGGTCATCAGGTGCTCGAGCACACGGCGCAGGCGGGCCGAGCCGGCGAAACCCACCGCCGCCGCAAGGCTTTCGTAGGCGTCCTGGCTGTTCATCTCGCGGAGCACTCCTTTGTCAGAAACCCTTTACTTCATTCCCAGCGGTTGAACCCTAATCGACGCACGCTCTCGCGTCAAGAGACCGGCCCGTGAGTGATTGGCGCGTTCTTGGTGGGCCTTCGAGCGCCAGATTCCGCAAGACCCCCAGCGTGAACGCTGGGGCATCGGAAGACAATCTATGCCCTCGCCTTCAGGCGGGGGTAGGTGAGATCCCCCACCAATGATAGGCCAGTCACGCCCGTGAGCCTCACGTCGCCTCACCGGTGAGGTTGACCGTCGCGGCGGCGCGAATGTCGCGCGACGACGAGCCGATGAGCAACTCGAAGTCGCCGGGCTCGAGCACCCAGCCGGCGCTGCGGGGGTCGTAGAACGAGAATGCCCGACGGCCGAGGACGATTCGCGCGGTCGTCGTCTCCCCCGGCTCAAGCGACACTTTGGTGAAGCCCTTCAGCTCCTTCGCTGGGCGGGCCAGGCTCGCCCGCACGTCGCGGACGTAGCACTGGACGACTTCCCGGCCGGCACGGTCACCCGTGTTCGTAACGTCGACCTCCACCACGACTGTGTCGCCTCCCTTCACGGTCACGCGGGCGTCGCCGTGCGCGAACGTGGTGTAGGAGAGGCCGTGTCCGAATGGGAAGAGGGGCTCGACATCGCGGGCGTCGTAGCCGCGGTAGCCGACGAAGATGCCCTCGCCGTAGAGCACGCGGCCGTTCTCGCCGGGATAGTTGAAGAACGCTGGGTGGTCCTGGAGGCGCTTCGGGAACGTGGTGGGGAGCTTACCCGAGGGGTTGGCGTCGCCGAACAGCACATCGGCGAGGGCGTTGCCGAACTCCTGGCCCGGAAACCAGGCCAGCAGCACGGCGTGCGCCCGGCCGAGCCAGTCCATCGCGATGGGGCTGGCGGCGTTCACGACCACGACGGTGTTGGGGTTGGCGGAGGTGACCTTTTCGATCAGCTCGCGCTGGCGGCCGGGGAGCTCCATGTCACGACGGTCGTTCCCCTCAGTCTCCCACTCGCCGGTCGTCCCAACGACGAGCACGGCGGCGTCGGCAGCCGCCGCTGCGGCGACAGCCCGCTCCATGAGGTCCTCGGGCACCGGTGGCACCATACCGCACCGCAGGCCTGCGATGCCGGGGACGCCGTTGCGGCTGTATTCGATCTTGAGCTCGTAGGTCTTGCCGGCCTCCATCTCGATTTCGGCGGTGACCTCCGTGGAGCCGCGACCGGAGAGCCAGTCCGCCGGCTGGGGATCCGTCCAGTTGTCGATCACCACGACACCGTCGACGAGGAGACGACCGAGACCGGCGACGACGAGCCCGAAGGTGTGGACGCCGGTGGTATCGGGGGTAAACGTCGCCGTCCACCGGCACGAGAAGCGCTGGCTGTCAGCGACTCCGGGCACCGGCCCAAAGAAGCGGGCGCCGATCTGCCGCACCTTCCGCGCGTGAACCACCTCGCCCGTGCAGTCGGGGCTGTCGAAGTACTCGACGGTGACGCGCCGGTGGTCGTCCTCAGCGCCCGACGCGTAGTGCGCCCCCTCGATCTCCGGCGTGAACTTGTGATTGAGGCAGCCCTGCTTGTGTACGACGGTCACGTCACTACAGCAGCGCTTGCGCAGCGCCTCGAGCGGGTGGATGACGTAGTGAGGCGTCACGTGTGAGCTGCCGCCGCCCATTATCTGCCCCACCTCAGCGTTCGGCCCGATGACGGCGAGGGTGCGGAGCCGGGAGCGGTCGAGCGGGAGCAGGCCGCCCTCGTTCTTGAGCAGCACCATGGCCTCGGCCGCCACGCGGCGCGCCAGCTCCCGGTGCTCGGGGCGGTCGTCGGATCGCTCGGGCTGCTCCTCGGGATCGTCGAGCCGGCCCGAGAGGATGAGGACGCGCAGCAGCCGACGGACGGTGTTGTCGACGGTCGCCTCTTCGACGTCGCCGGAGCGCACGGCGTCGAGCAGCCGGCTCCCCAGGTGCCAGCCGGGGCCGGGCATCTCGAGGTCGAGGCCGGCGTTGGCCGCCTCGGCGGTGCCGTCCTTGAGGGCGCCCCAGTCGGAGACGACGAACCCTCGGAACCCCCACTCATCGCGGAGGACCTCGGTGAGCAGGCGGCGGTTGCTACAGGCGTAGCTGCCGTTCACACGGTTGTATGCGCCCATGATCGCCCACGGGTCGCCCTCTGTGACCGCCATCTCGAACGGCACGAGGTAGATCTCCCGCAGCGCCCGTTCCCCTACCTCTGAGCTGATCGTGAAGCGCTCGAACTCGGAGTCGTTGCAGACGAAGTGCTTCACGCAGGCGCCGACGCCCTGCCCCTGCACACCCTCCACGAATGCGACCGCTATGCGCCCGCTGAGGTAGGGGTCTTCTGAGTAGCACTCGAAGTTCCGGCCCGCAAGAGGCGTGCGGTGGATGTTGACCGTCGGGCCGAGCAGCACCTGGGCGCCCTTGCTCTTCGCCTCCTCGCCGAGCGCCGACCCCACCATGCGGATGAGGTCGGGGTCCCACGTGGCGGCCATTGCCACACCCACGGGGAAGGACGCCGACGTCGTCCCGCCGCGATCCTCGCCGCGCGCGCCGTTGGGGCCGTCGGTGACCTTGAGCGGCGGTATCCCCAGCCGCTCGACGCCGGTGCTGTGCCAGAGCCCCGAGCCGGTGGTCATCGACACCTTCTCTTCGAGGGTCATCCGGCCGAGCAGGCTTTCGATGCGCTCGTCCATGGGTCGATCCCTTGGGTCGTCATTCGTCACTTCGCATCTCCCACTGTCGGGACAACGCCGGCGGGGCATGGAGCCGTGTCGGCTTCTGGACCTGGCGCCTCACACGGGGTGTCGGTATGCGGATAGGCAGCGAGTCTCGCTACGGGCTAGGCGATGACACCGTCCCAGCAGCGACGCTCCGCCTCCTGAGGCCGTTCCTCCACCCGGCATTCACGGTCGAGGATCATCGTGCTCCGGCGCTCGGCGTCGAACGGCGGCCAGTGGAGAGCCTCAGTGCTCGGGTCGCCGCTGCGCGCAAAGGCGAGCCAGGCGTCGACGATCTTCGTTGCCAGCGCGTCGACGTCGGGTCCCTTGCCGACAAATCCGGGGACGAGCCTTTGCGTGCCGAAGACGAAGGGGAGGTCAAGCGCGTGGCAGGCACCGAGAGCGCCGTTGGCTGCCGGGGAGCGCCAGTCGAAGCGATACATGAATACCTGCCGCTGGTGAGCGGCCTGGGCCTCGGCCAGGCGGTCGGCGGGGACGCGGGCCATGTGATCGGTCTGGGCCGCCAAGAACAACTCAAACGCCTCGGTCGGCTGGCTGCGGGCGGCGCGGGCGTCACGGTACGTCTGGAGTATCGCGCGGCCGCGCTCCGCGTCGGCGTCCGGTGAGACAAGCCATCCCACCCGGCGAGCCGCCTCGTCCTCCGACATCTTGGCCATGCCCGGCCACATAGCCACGAACAGCTTCCACTCGTCAGCGTTCGTGCCGACCAGCAGCGATACGTCCTTCGACAAACCACCGCGGACGGCGTCGATAGGCATCTCGTCGAGGAAGTGGCCGTCGACTACCGGCTCGAAACGCAACCTGGCCGAGGGCCCATCCCGCATCCTCTCGCGGTCGGAAGCCTCCATCTTCGCCTGGGCCTGGAGGATGTCCGCGGCGGAGATCGAGCGGAGGCGACCGGCGGTCAAGTCCCCGGCGCCCAGCGCTTCGGCGAAGGCCGTCGCGTTCCTCTGGGCCTCGTCGAGCGTTAGCACGTTGTGCGCGGCGCCGCTCTGCAGGATCGCGCGCCTGAACAGCCCCGCCGCCCTGGGCGAAGCCATTAGCGACCCGACGCTCATGGCGCCGGCGGATTCGCCGAAGATGGTCACGTTGTCCGGGTCGCCTCCGAACGCCGCGATCTCGTCACGCACCCATTCGAGCGCCGCCACCTGGTCGAGCATGCCGAAGTTGGTGCAGGTCTCACTCTCCTGGTCGGCGAAGGCGGGCACGCAGAGGAAGCCGAGCGCGCCAAGTCGGTAGTTGATGGTCACCACGACGACGTCGCCCCGCGAGGCAAGGGTCGTGCCGTCATAGAGCAACTCTGAGCCGGTGCCGAATGTGAACCCGCCGCCATGGATCCACACCATCACCGGCCGCCGCCCGCCATCGGTGCCCGGTGTCCACAGGTTGAGGTAGAGGCAATCCTCGTCGATCGGCGGTCGCTCCGGCGCGCGGCCTATGAGCGCCTCGAGGGCCTGATTCGGGATTTGCATCGCCCTCTTGCCGAAGCTCGTCGCCTCGCGCACGCCGCTCCAGGGCTCGAGGGGCTGCGGCGCGCGGAAGCGAAGGTCGCCGACCGGCGGCCGCGCGAAGGGGACGCCGCGGAAGACGGAGAGCCCTCTTTCGGCGCTACCCTGCAGCTTGCCCCTGCTGGTCTCGACGATCTCACTCATGCTCTCTCTCCTTCGTCGCCGCGTTCCTCCTCCTCCCTTTCGTCCACGTCCAGAAGGCGATGCTCACGCCGTCGTTGGTCCTGGCGTACTGGATGCGCGGCTCCATAGCGCCCACATACTACATCATCCGCCCCAGCCCTGCACCTAGCTACTCACATCCGGCAGCCGGAGTGTGGACGCGCGGCCCGGCGCTCAGCAGGGGTCGGGAAGCGCCGCCATCTCCGACGGTAGGACAAGGTTGACAGGTTTTGGGGGCGGGCGTAGCCTGAGATTCGGTCGGCGCGGCGCCGCTGCGGGGCCATCAGACTGAGATGGGAAACGCTGACCCTGAAGAGGTCCCGCCAGCGTTTCAGGATAGTGCTTTTCCACTTGTTCCATTCGCTACCATAGGTGCGTCCGGCAGGCCTAAGCGCTTGGGGGTGCCAAAGGGAAAGGGGACGAAGAAGGATGGAAGCCAAGACCTACCCCGAGTACAGCAAGAACTACCCCTTGCTTCTGACGACTTTCATGAGGAGACCGGTAGGCCTGTATCCAAACGAGATAGGTGTGGTCTACAGGAATCCGGCCACTCGCGAGTACTTCCGGTTCACCTGGCGTGAGTGGTATGAGCGCACCTGCCGCTTGGCCAATGCCTTGAAGGCTCTGGGAGTCAGGCCTGGGAAGCCGGGCCAACCGGGGGACAGGGTAGGGACGATCGCCCTCACGCACCACTATCACCTGGAGCTCTACTACGCGGTGCCCTGCACGGGAGCGGTGCTGCACCCGATCAATATGAGGCTTTCCCGCGATCACATCGTCCACACTATCACCCACTCCGAAGACAAGGTGATCTTCTTTGACGATGTCTTTCTGCCCCTGGTTGAAAGCATCTACGATCGCATAAAGGACACCGTCGAGAAGTTCGTCTACATCTCCGACAAGCCCGGAAAACCTGAGACGAAGATCGAGAATCTCTACGCCTACAACGACCTGATCATGGAGCATTCCCCCGAATTCGAGTGGCCCATGCTGCACGAGGACACCTATGCCACCCTCTGCTACACCACCGGCACGACCGGGGTGCCCAAGGGCGTCATGTTCACCCATAGGGCGCTCTATCTGATGGTGCTGCACACGCAGGTGGGCGGGAGCTTCAGTACGGATCCCTCGGTGGTGCGCCTCGGCGAGGACACCGTGCTGTTGTTCAACGTCCCCATGTTCCACATCCACGCATGGGGGATGCCATACTCGTCCGTCTTTGCGGCCAACAGGCTGGTTCTACCGGGCATGTTCACGGTCGAAGGCTTCTGCGACCTTGTGCAGACGGAGAAGGTTACGAGCACGGCGCTGGTTCCGACTACTCTGGCTATGATTATCGAGTACCCTGACCTGAACAAATATGACTTGAGCAGTCTGAGAAGCGTCGGCGTGGGCGGCGCAGCGTTGCCGTTGGGTCTCAAGACGAAAGCCGAAAAGATGATCCCAGGGTTCACGGCCGCGTCCGGATACGGCATGACCGAGACCGCTCCTGTTGTCATCACCGCTTTCGTGAAGAAGACCATGACTAACCTGCCTAAAGAGGAACGGGAGAAGCTCCAGGTCAAGACGGGATTGCCCGTACCCGGCATCGAGGTGCAGGTTGTCGATGAAGACGGGAATCCCATTCCCCGCGACAACGAGACCATCGGCGAGATCGTACTCAGAGGACCCTGGATCATGGAGGAGTACTTCAAGGACCCTGAGAGGACCGCTGAGGTCTGGCGCGACGGGTGGTTTCACACCGGGGACGTTGCCACGGTTGATGAAGAGGGTATCATCACCATCGTGGATCGGGTATCGGACATGATCAGAAGTGGCGCGGAGATGGTGCCCACCGTCTTGCTCGAAAACCTGGCCGCATCGGCGGACTTCATTCTCGAGGCCACCTTCGTCGGCGTCCCGGATGAGAAATGGGGTCAGAGGCCGATGGCCATCGTGACGCTCGTGCCGGGGGCCACGGAGACCGAGGAGGACGTACTCAAGTACCTCCAAACCGAAGGCGTTGACAAAGGCAACATCACCAAATGGATGCTGCCCGATTTCATCGTAATCACTGATCAGATACCAAAGACGAGCGTCGGGAAATTCGACAAGCTGGCGATCAAAGAGAGGCTAGACGACTTCACGACTAAGGCGAGGGTCACGAAATAGGCCACGCGCATCGTCGACAGGGCGAAGGGCGAGCGGATTCTGGTGTCGGAAGTTGCGCGCTCCGTCGGCGGCTCGCTCGCGGGGGTAGAGTCCAGCGACGCCGGTCGCAGCCATTTGAACGGGATCGGCCGACTGCGGGTGTACGACGCGGTGCGGGAGGAGGACGGCCATGACTCCCCGCCGGGGCCGTCCGAGAGGGGACGAGATCTCCAGAGAAGAAGAGGGAAGAGGCGATGGGTATCAGAAAGCAAGCACTAGCTGCGTGGGCATTGGCGGTGGCAGTGGCGCTGCTGGCCGCCCGCGGGTCATTGGTTCGAGCGCAGCCTGTGGCGAGCATCACGTTGCCGGATCCAGGTGGCACCGTGCAGCTCTACCCGGGGTGCAACAACATCGCCCTGTCGTTTCCGAGCGGTACAGCGAGCGCGACGGTGGTGGCGGCCGTCGATCCGCCCGGCGCCGTCAACTCCATGTGGCGCCACGACGCGGCGGAACGACGCTGGGAGGGTTTCTCCCCGGCGGCGGCTGGGGCCAGCGACCTCAAGACGGTGGACTTCTTCGACGCGGTGTGGCTGTGCGTCGGTGCGGCAGGTCCGGCTCCTACGGCCACGCCTCCCACCGCCACGCCTACCCCAAAGGCTTCGGCGGGCCCGGGTACTTCAACGCAGCTCGTCCAGCCGACCGACCTGGAGTATCTGGGGGCCTTCAGGTTGCCGGAGGGCGGCGAGCGACCCAGCACCTTCGCCTATGGCGCCAACGCCATGACGCTCAATCCCAACGGCGACCCCTCCGGCCCGAACGACGGCTTTCCAGGATCGCTGTTCATCACCGGGCACGACCGCATGCCATACGGTGAACTGCCGGATGGAGGCCAGGTGGCCGAGGTCAGCATTCCCGAGCCGGTCTCCTCAGGGAGCCTGGCCGACCTGAATCGCGCTGAGTTGCTTCAGGACTTTCACGATGTGGCTGCCGGGCACTTCACGCAAATGGAAGAGATCCCCCGCATTGGTCTACTGTATCTCGACAACCCGGCCACTGGTCCCAAGATCCACATCGCCTACGGGCAGCACTTCGAGCCTGACACCACGGCGCCCACACACGCCTGGTTCAGCCCCGTCCTTTCGAACCCAGACTTCCAGGGTGAATGGTTCATCGACGATCGCTCATTCTACAGCGTGAACGACTACATGCTTGAAATCCCGACTGCCTGGGCGGATGCGCACGCCCAGGGCCGCTATGTGGGCACCGGTCGCTTCAGGGATGGCGGCTGGTCAGGAATGGGCCCGGCGCTGTTTGCCTATCGCCCCTGGGTGGACGAAAGCGGCGCACCCGCGCCCTCGGGCTCTCACCTGGAGGAGACGACGCTGCTGCTCTATGAGAATTCGATGAACACCGAGAGCATCGAACGCTCCCTCAGCGGCTACCAGCATCCCGATGAGTGGGCAGGCGGCGCTTGGGTCACCACCGCTTCGGGCAAGTCGGCGCTGCTGTTCGCCGGAACCAAATCCAATGGGACGAAGTACTGGTATGGGTGGGTCAATCCTGCCGGCCCCGAGCAGCCATGCGTTGAAACAGAGCTCATCGGCCAGTTTCCCCTCTGCCGCCTGGCCGACGGCTCGCTCTGCCCGGCTGAAGATCTTTCCGGGTGCGCCGGCCACAACGACTACCGCGGCTGGTGGAGCACTCATTTCGATGCAGAGTTCATCTTCTACGACCCGGCAGATTTGGCTCGTGTTGCTGATGGTGAAACGGCCTCCTGGGAGCCTCAGCCGTATGCGGTGCTGGACATAGACGAACATCTCTTCCTCAACCCCTCTGGAGTCGAGCAGGAGATGCTCGGCACAGGGGATCAGCGCGCATACCGCATCGGCGACGTGGCCTACGACCGGCAGAACGGACTGCTCTATGTCCTGGAGCTGTTCGCCGACGAAGCCAGCCCGGTAGTGCATGTTTGGCGCATAGGGCAGTAGCGGAGGACTGGTTGCCCGCTTAGGAAGCCGGCGAATTCGAGTTCGCTGAGGGGCGCGAGGTGAAGCTAAAGGGCATCGGCCGCTGGCCGACGGGGACAAGTCCCTGGTGCACGTCTGGAGAGTGGAGGGATAGGGGCTTCCACCCGTAGGGGCGCCAGCAGTCCGTGCAGCGAGGCTACTGTCGAGCTTCGAGCACGTAGCGGCCGGCGGGGGCTTCGAGCCGCAGCGAGCGCCCGGCACGGCCAGCGGCGATGCCGAGCCGGTTCGGACGGGGGAGGCCGTCGGCCCAGACCGGCGTGCCGTTCGCATCGACACCGGCCCAGCGGCCGCGCGCGGGCGGCGGTATCGAGACGCGGGCCCGGCACCCCTGCGGCACCTCCACCTCCAGTCGGAACCGGCCCTTCTCCCGCTCCCACGAGACCGTGATCTCTCCCGCCGGCGAGGGGAAGGCGCCTCGCGCCCAGTTGAGTCCTGCCGTGCGGGGCTCGACGGCAAACCGGACGAAGCCGGGCTCCAGGGGCCGTACCCCCAGCGCCTCCGTCGAGAGGTCGAACGTGGGGGTCGCTGACCAGGCGTGGCACTGGCTGGCTTCCCCGTGCCAGTGCTCCCAGAAGGTGGACGAGCCGGCCTCCAGCATCGCCCCCCAGCGACGGCGGATGTTGTCGAGGAGGTCGCCCTGGCGCCCGGCCGCGGCCAAGGCGCGGTGCAGGTGGTGCATGAAGAACGGCTGGGCCAGCACCACGTCGTGCTCCTCGTCGAGTTGGGCGGCGCCGCCAACGTCGCCGAGGCCGGTCCCCGTGGCCTTCAAGCGCGATTCGTCGAGGATGCTGGCGAAGATGCGCGACCAGTGCGCTCGGGGCGCCACCCCCAGGGCGATGCAGGCGGCGTTCGCCTGCTGGCTCACGCGTCGGCTCTGCGCCCCTTCGACGCAGGCGTCGATGTAGACGCCGCGGGCGTCGTCCCAGAGGCGGGCGTTGATCGCCTCGCGCACGGCACGGGCCAGGTTGCGATATCGCCGCGCCAGTGACGGCGTGCGAGCGAGCCGGGCCAGCCCGGCGGCGTGCCGGAGCGCGGCGTGGTAGAGGGCGTTGAGAGCGGTGCACTCGCCGCGACGGTCCACCTCCGCCCAGTCGATGAAGAGCCAGCCGGGGACATCGTTCAGGAGGCCGTGCTCGTCGAGGTGCGACTCGAACCAGGCCAGGCCGCGGGCCACGGCCGGGAACAGCTCTCGGGCCAGCGACGCGTCGCCGCTGTAGCGTACGTACTCGCCGAGGGCCATGACCCAGTAGAGACAGTAGTCGGGGATGAAGACCCCCCAGCGGGCGGCCACATCTCCGGGGGTGGCCATCTGGGTCATGCCGTCGGGGCGCTGGGACTGGGCCACCTGGCGCAGGAACTTGGCGGCCAGGCGAGGGTCGCCGAACGCAGCGAAGTCGACCAGCATCTCCACGTAGGCGTCGCCCACCCACTGGCGTTGCTCCCGCGATGGGCAGTCCTCGTAGCCGTCGTGCATGCAGAGCTGGAGGGTGCCGGCGCCCGCTTCCCAGATGCGGTTCAGGAGGTCGTCGGAGCACCGGAAGCTGCCGCGACGCTCCACGGGGTACGAAGTGAAGTTGACGCTGACCGTCTGCAACCGGAGGGGGCCCGCCTCAGGCGGGTTGCGGACGGTGAGCTGAAGGTAGCGGAAGCCCGCCCACTCGAAGCGCTCCCACTCCTGGGCCCCCTCACGCAGCCGGTAGCGGTCGGCGTTCTGGCCGCCCACCGCCGTCGCGCGCTGGATTGGCACTCGCCCGTCGATAAGACGCTCGCCGTAGGCCAGGTCGACGGCGGCGCCCTCGGGCCCCTCGAGACGGAGGCGTGGATAGCCGGAGACCACCCGCCCGAAGTCAACGATGATGACGGCGGCCCGGCCCGGCGCCGTTAGCACCGTGGCGGCGTTGGGGCCAGGCGAGAGAGCTGCCATGGCATCGTCGACCCGGCAGGCCGCCAGGGGCTCAAGCCCTTCGCTCGCGAGCTGCTCGACGGGATTGGCGTCGGGCGGCGCCTCGGGCGTCTCACCGACGGCAGTGACGGCCTGGGGGAAGCGCTCCTCGTCCATAAGAAACGGGATGTCTCGGGGGACCAGGCGGGGGAAGGGACGTATGTCGGGGCCGAGGTTGAGGCCGAAGTGGCGGAGCACGGCCGCTGGCTGCCAGCCCGCGTCGTCGAAGCCCGGCTCGCGCCAGCCGAGCGGCTCGCGGCGGGCATCGAAGACCTCCGAGAAGCCGGGGCCGCCGCCCGGCAGGTCGCGCTCCCATGCGTCGGCGAGGGCGTAGCGCCAGGACTCATCGCTGTGCAGGGCGACCTTCGAGCCGGCGGCAAGCGTGACCTCGCACTGGAGGAAGAAGCCGCCGCAGCCGAAGACGCGCGACCACTCGGCGCGGGCGAGCTGGTACCAGGAGGTGTCCTGCCCGTAGGAGTGGACGAGGGCGGCGAGGACGTTGGTATCGCCTCGCAGGAGGGGGGTGATGTCGTAGGTGTCGTAGTACTGCCAGAGGGGGTCGCAGCGCGACGGCCCGCGGCCGACGTAGGTGCCGTTGACGTACAGGCGGTAGCGGCCGTCGGCGGAGACGTGCGCGAGGGCTTCGCGGGGGGCTGCCTCCAGGTCGAACGTGCGCCGGAAGTAGACATAAAGATTGCGGTCCTGCGCGTAGTCCACCCTTCCCCCCAAGGCGGTGCCACGCGGAGGCGGCTCCAGTCGCTGGCGCCAGATCCACTCCGCTTTGCGTCGCAGTTGTTCGGGCATGCGTCTTCCTAATCGATTCCGGCGATGGCGCCGCCGTCTACGAGAAGCTCGGCGGCGGTCATGTAGCGAGCGTCGTCGGAGGCGAGGAACGCCACGACGCCGGCGATCTCGTCCGGCTCGCCGAGGCGGCCCAGCGGTACACCTGCGATCGCCCGACGGCGGTACTCAGCGTCGGACAGCAGGTCGCGGTTGATGTCGGTGAGGATCGTCCCCGGCAAGACGCTGTTACAGGTGATGCCGTAGGGTCCAAGAGCCATCGCCATGGACTTCATGAGCATGAGGACCCCCGCCTTGGTGGGGCAGTAGTGCGGCTGGATGGTCCGGCCCACGTACGCTGAGATTGAGCTGATGCTGATGATGCGGCCCTGAATACCGCGCTCGACCATGTGGCGGGCCACAGCCTGCGAGCAGAGGAAGACGCCGCGCAGGTTGACCGCATGGGTGCGGTCCCAGACCTCTTCTGTCACGTCCAGGAACTCGGCGAAGGGGCTGATGCCGGCGTTGTTGACGAGGATGTCGATGTGCCCGAGTCGTTCGATGACACGCGTCACCATGCGGTCCACCTGGGGCTTGTGGGCGACGTCGGCGCGCACGGAGATCGCCGTACCGCCGCTGGATCGGACAAGGCGCAGCACCTCCCGCGCTTCCTTCGCCTCGCCGGGGTGGTTCACCGCCACTGCTGCCCCTTCCCGGGCCAGTCTCAGGGCGATGGCGCGGCCGATTCCTCGGGAGGCGCCGGTCACCAGGGCTACCTTTCCTTCGAGGCCGTAGGTCACGAGTCTCCTCGTTCCATGCTGTCGTCCGCCTATCGATGCTCGGCGGCCGCCGCCGTCCCCGGCGTCGCCCTACGCGACGACGCCGCCCGGATGCCGCACGAGCACCTCGGGGTCATACAGCGGCACGATGATGTCTGCCTCCCGGCGGATGCGCTCGTAGGCGGCCAGACACTCCTCTAGGCTCTCGCTGATACCGAGCGGGACGTTCTCCTCGATGTTGCGGTACTTGAAGAAGCAGTCGGAGATGATTACGCGCCCCTTCGCCGTCGCCACCGATACGGCCATCGATGCCCGGTGGTGGACGCCGGTCCAGAAGACCGTCACTCCCGGCGCGATCTCCTCCTCGCCCTCGATAAGTCGGACGCGGGGCCAGGCCTCGGTTACCAGGTGGACGAGGATGCGCTCCGGCAGGACCATGTCCCGGACGTCGTGAGGGTGCTCTCGGTAGCGGGGCGCGTGGAAGGCGATCCAGCCTGCGCGGGAGATGCAGATCTGGGCCCGGCGAAAGAGGTTGACATTGCCCACGCTGTAGGCCTGGAGGGGCGTCAGGACGACGAAGTCGACGTCCTCCGGCGAGAGGCCGATGGCGGCCAGAGCCTTTTCGGGGCGCTCCTCCTCACGCACGCGCAGCTTGGCCCCCTCGCCAGCGAAGCGTCCCCAGTGCTCGTTGAGCTGTTCCAGCAGGTCGAAAGGGGCACCGGTATTGACCACGATGGTCTTCTCGCCGCAGAGGACGGCCATGTAGACGTTAAGGGGTTCGCGCCGGTCCCAATCGCTCATCCAGTAGAGCTCGGGCCCCGGCAGCGAAGGGAACTCGCCCACTTTCAGCACTCGGACGCTGTAGGTCATAGCTTTGCCCTAGCCCCAGCCGAAGACGCGCCTCTACGGTTCGGACTCTGGCGGTGCGGGGAAGAGCTGGCGGCCGGGCTCCTCGGCTTTGTTCATGGGGTGGGCCTCGGCCTCCTCCCACAGTCGGCGGAAGTTCGGGTAGCCCGCCTCCTGCTCCTGCCGCCACTCTTGGGCGAAGCGGCCGCTGCGGATCTCGTCGAGAGCGCGCCGGAAGGTGCTCTTGATCGAGTCGGGCAGCACACGCGGGCCGCGACTGAGCGTGCCGTACTGGCTTGTGCGCGAGTGAAGGCGCATCTGACGGAAGAAGCCCCGCTGCGCCATCTCACGTAGCACCTCGGCCGCCTCATAGGAGCCGTAGAGCTCCAGCGCCGCCATCTCCGGGTCGAAGCCCTCATCGACAAGCACCTCGAACGAGAGGATGAGGGCGCGACTGATGGCGGCCCATGTGGCCTGCTCCAGGAAGAGGTCCAGCTCTGTCTCCCGCTCGAAGGTGGTCTCGATAGCGCCGGCGCGGGTGGCACCGATGCCGCGGGCGACGGCCAGCGTCGTCGGCCAGGCCCGGCCGGAGGCGTCCTGCCAGACGGCCACATAGGCCGGCGAGCCGGTCTCGTCGAGGAAGCGCTGGCGGACGGCGCTGCCGATCATGCGCGGCGCCACCATCACAACGTCCACTTCGGGTGGCGGGACTATGAGGCCGAAATGAATGTTGAAGCCGTGGGCGAAGCAGAGCGTCTTGCCGGCCGCCAGGTGAGGCGCCATCGACTCAGCGTAGACGACGCGTTGCACCTCATCGGGCACCACGAAGATGAGGATGTCGCCCCGGGCCGTCGCCTCGGCGATGGGCAGGACGGTGAAACCATTGTCGCGGGCCCTGCGGGCGTAGTCGTCCTCGATGCCGCCGACGATGACGTTGATGCCGTTGTCACGGAGGTTGAGGGCTTGGGCCTGGCCCTGGTTGCCGTAGCCGATGACCGCTATGGTGCGCCCCGCCAGGGCTGCGAGGTCGGCGTCTTCGTCGCGGTAGATCTTCACGTGCCCTAACTTATCGCTTGGCTCTTTCACTGTCTACAGTGCGCGAGGCCGCAACGGTAGGGATCGCCGCGCCGGCAGACGCAGGGTTATCGCGACGCGCTCTCCCGGAGCTCTTTCACCGTGTCGAACATGGCAAGCATGTTCTCGGGCGGGGTGCCGTGCTGGATATTGTGCACGGTGTTGAAGACGTAGCCGCCTCCCCTGCCGAAGATCTTCAGCCGTTCGCTCACCTCCGCGCGTACGTCCCCCGGCGTGCCGAAGGGCAACGTCTTCTGCGTGTCGACGCCGCCGCCCCAGAAGACGAGCCGGTCGCCGTAGCTCCCCTTCAGCACGACCGCGTCCATGTCCTTCGCCGAGCACTGGACGGGGTTGAGGATGTCTACGCCGACCTCGACGAAGTCGTCGAGGTAGGCCGCGACGCTGCCGCAGCTATGGAAGAAGGTCTTCCAAGTAGTGTTGGCGTGGATCCAGTCGTTGACCTTCTTGTGAAAGGGCTTGTAGAACTCCCGGTACATCTTCACCGACATGAAGGGCCCTCGCTGCGTCCCGAAGTCGGTGCCGCTGACGGTGATGACGTCGATCTTGTCGCCGACGGCGTCCTTGTAGAGCTTCAGGTTCGTAAGGGCGATCTCGCACTGGAGCTCAAAGATGCCTTTGATGTAGTCCGGGTGCGTGAGATGAGCAAGGTACCACTCCTCCGGGTCGCGGATGCCCTTCGGGTGCTTGACGCCGAGAGCGGGCACCAGGGCTATGTCGCCGAAGCCGCCCAACCAGCAGGCGCCGAGGATGGAGAACGACGTGTTGCGGTAGAGGTAGTTGGCCCGGCGCTGGATGTGCTCCAGTTCCTCGTCGGAGTAGACCGAGTACATGTCCCGCACCCACTCCTGCGGGTCCAGCCGGTCCCAGTCGATGGGCTCCTGGCGGACGATGGCGTCGAAGTAGAAGCCGCCCCTGGGCATGCGTCCGCTGGGAGGGGCGTCCCTGTCGCCCTGGGGGTGGATGAGAAGGTCGCCGTTCTCCGCTTCCGTGGTGACAAGGTGCTCCGAGACCAGCACGTCCGTCCCATCGAAGAGGCGCCAGGGCTTCCAGTTCTCGTTCTTGAAGCCGAAGGCCGTCTTCGTGCCTACGAGGCCGATGACGTCAACGCCCAGCGCCTCCCTGACGTCGAGCTCCACTTCGCCCAGCATCTGGAAGGGGTCCCAGACCCTGACGGGCCTGGGCTCCAGGCCGAGGGCACGACGGAGGGCGGCGTAGGCGCTGGCGGAGATGCCGGTGACCTCGCAGGAGTCGAGATCAAGCGGGACCCTGTCAGGGGCCCGGTGCTCGATGGCCATCCGTACCCGCTCTCGTGAGGTCAGCATCCGAGGTCTCCTCGCCAGCGCCAGGCGGCGTCGCCTTCGTCTCTCGCGTGCACGTTACCATCCGCTCGTGCTCGTGGCAAAGGCCGGTCTGGCCGTGACTGGTGCATACTTGGTGGGCCTTCGACCGTTAGATTTGGGCAAGACCCCAGCGTGAACGCTGGGGCATCGGAAGACGAATCTATGCCCCCGCCGTTCGGCTGAGCCCTCGG
>CAZMGB010000012.1:99293-115985 GCA_964565775.1 uncultured Dehalococcoidia bacterium | reverse complement strand
CGTCCACGTGGCGCGCCACGTCGTAGACGAGGTCCTCTCGCACGATGCCCATCAGGTCCGTGCGAACGTACTTGACGAAGTCTTCCGGGGTGTTCTCACCCCAGCGCATGCCCAGGTAGGTGTTGATCGCCGATAGGCCCTGGGCTACGGCGCCGCTCCTCTCGATGGCGGCTTTCTCGACCAGGACGACCTTCAGGTCCTTGCCCCAGTACTTGGCCTCGTACGCGGCGCCGCACCCGGCCATGCCGCCGCCGACTACGAGCACATCGCAGTTGACAACTTCAGTTTGAACATCCATTGATTCTCTCCGCCTACTTCTGCAGCTGCGCGAGCTGGCTCACGCCCAGCGCTTCGGGCTCTCCGGCGAGCATCTGGTCCTTCAAGCCCTCGGCTGAGGCCTCCGGCACTCCGCTGTAGGCGACCACCGAACCCTCGGGCGTGGTGCGAATGGGGAAGCGGAAGCGCTTCAGCTGCCCGTCGCGGAACTGGACCGTCCACATGATGGAATCCGTGCCCCGCATCGGGACCACGCTCGCGCCCAGGGGCACGAAGTCGGCGTAGCCCCTCACGTCGATGGCCTGGGTAGGGCAGATCTTGACGCAGGAGTAGCACTCCCAGCAGGCGTCAGGCTCCTGGTTGTACGCCTTCTCTGTCTCCTTGTCCAGAACCATCAGGTCATTGGGGCAGACGTACTGACAGGCCGTTCTATCGATAGCCTTGCAGCCGTCACACTTCTCCGGGTTTACATAGCTTGGCATCTTACACCCCTTACTCCTTTCTAAGCCCTCCCGAGTAGGCGCCCGGACTGCCGGGAGCTCTCGGGACAACGACTGTGGGATGCAAACTACTCGGGCCCCCTAGCCGGAGGAGGCCAAGAAGTCTCCTACTACATCTACGTTCCGCTTCTTGAGAACCAGTTGCAGCAGCTGGTCCTTCACCTCGCGCGGCAGCAGCTCGATAGTCTTCGTGGTGGCCGTGTCGCACTTCGCGTTCGGGTAGCGCTGGAGGAGAGCGTCTCGCTGGGCGGCGTTAGCCGGCACCTGGATGACCTTCAGGCCCGCCAGGACGTCCTTCGTCATCCCGGCGACACCCGCCTTGGACAGTGCCTCCAAGCGCTCTTCGTTGATCCAGACGTTGATGGGGAATACCTCTTCGCTCATCGTCATGCCCTCCACTACAGAAACGGCACCGTCATCACGGGGTCTCCGCGCTCGAGGTAGGCTTCGGTCACGAACGGGGAGCCGCCGCCGTACTTTTCCGCACTCTCCATCACGAGGTCGAACACCTCGGGACGGAAGAGGAGCCGCGGCGGTCGCACGCCGTCCTGGATGATGCTGCGGATGAGGCTACCGCTGAACCGCTGCGCTGCCTCTTTGTGAGCGCACTGCTCCTCGTAAGCGATGCCCGCGCACTCGGGACAGTAGTACCATTCAAACGCTTTCACCGGGTAGATGCCGAGGTCCGGCAGCTCCTCGAAGATGCGGTGGGCGGCGAACGGGTCGTAGTAGGTGCCTACGCCCGCGTGATCGCGGCCGAACATATGATGGGTGCAGCCCAGGTTCTTGCGGACGATGGCGTGGAAGACTGCCTCTCGGGGCCCGGCGTAACGCATATCCCAGAATAGGAGGGACGTCATGTGAATGTCTTCGCGGAAGTAGCCGGCCTGGCGGAGCATGTCGTGTGTCACTATGATCGCTTCGTCGATGTAGTCGCCGGCGCGCTTCTCGCCGATGACGGCGTTCACCAGGACGGCGTCGGCGTTCGCCGCGAACCAGGCCCCTTTCATCAGCCACTCGTGGCCCGTGTGGGGAACGTTGCGGGTCTGATGCGCGACCACTCGCTTCCAGCCGCGGCGCGAGAACTCCTCCCGCGACTTTCGCGGTGGGTAGAAGAAGCGGTCAAAGGGAGGGTTTATCTTGGGCGGGTTGACGAGGGTGACCTTGCCACCCAGGAAGCGCCCCGCGTACGCCCGCGTACGCCTGACGCCCGGATGCTTGTCCTCCTTGGTGCCGTAGACGTTCTGGGCCATGACATCGAGGTCGTATGAGAAGACATCCTCGATGTCCAGGGTGGCCAGCGGGTTGTTCTGGTACGTCAGGAGCAGCGTGTCGCCCTGCTTCACTCCGAGTTCCTGGAGCGCCTGCTCCTCTATGTCGAAGACGATGGGCACGCTCCAGACGTAGCCGCTCGCCAGCGTCATCTTCTTGACCACGGAGTCGACGTCCGCCTGGGTCATGAACCCTTCGAGGGGCGAGAAATAGCCGTAGGCTATGCTGACGACCTCGCGCGCTAGCTGGCTCCTGATCGGTGTGCTCGGTAGTCCTTTGATCCTCTCCTTGGCCTTCTTGGGCTCTTCCAGTCGCTCGATGATCGTGCCGCCGTGAGGGGACAGGGCATTGTCAACCATATGCGCCTCCGACTTCGCTGGGGCCTCTTGCGGAGACCTCGGACTCGGGGCCAACCCAAGCCGATCTGATAATCCGTCTATCGATCATAAGGAGCGTGGCTAGGGCGACAATAGGCAAGGGTGACTATTGCCGCTGGCACCACCGCCTAGCGGCGTTCCGAACCACTATCTAGCAGATCAGGCGCTTCGGCCACCCGTCTGCTCCACCATCCGGGTCCGTCGGATCCCGGGCAGCGAAGGGGCCATGAGGCGCCCGACCGGCGGCGCAAGGCCAGGGTCTTCTCAGCACAGGCCGATTCCACTCTAGCCTGCCGCAGCCTTGAAGGCGAAGCCCGCAAGGCCGCCCAGGAGCACGAGCCAGACGGAGTTCAGGTTGAAGCGAAGAAGCAGCGCGGCGCCAAGAACCGCGAGGACTCCTGTCAGCGGGTCGACTATGGCGTCCCGGGCCAGTTGCCAGGTCACGCCCGCCATCAGCGCCAGGGCGGCGATGTTAACGCCATCGAGAAGCGCGCCCGCCCAGGGCGAGCGTCGGAGGCGCGGGATGAGCGGGCTGCTCAGCGCCACGAAGATGAACGAAGGCAGGAAGACGCCGACCGTCGCCAGCAGTGCCCCTTCCCAACTTCCTAGCACGTAGCCGATGAAGGTAGACGTTGAGAGCACGGGGCCGGGGGTTACCTGGCCCGCGGCGACGGCGTCCAGAAGCTGCTTCTCCGTCAGCCAGCCAAGCCGCTCCACGAAGTCGGCCCGCAGGAACGCCAGGAGGACGTAGCCGCTTCCGTAGAGAATGGACCCGACCTTGAGAAACATGAGGAAGAGCTGGCTCAAGCTGACGGACGCCGCCGTCGTCACGGCAGCGCCAGCGCCGAGCGGCAGCGCGACCTTCACCATACCCAGACCGGGCAGGAGCAGCCCGGCAGACGCGGCCCGGAAACCGGACAGACGCGACAGGTTGCGCGCCAGCATGACGAAGGCCGCCGCCCCAAACAGCAGAGCGATCTCGTTGAACCCCAGCATGTAGAGGACAAGGACGGCGATGCCCACCGCCGGCACGAGGCGCCCGCGGACGGCCGTGCGCCCAAGGCTCCACAGCGCCTGAACCACCACGCCGATGATGACCGGTTTGACACCGTAGAGAAGCCAGGAGGCCTCGGGCGTCGTGCCGTACTTTACGTACGCCCAGGCCAGCGCCAGCGTCACCAGCATGCCCGGTACGATGAAGCAGACCCCACCGAGGACCATGCCGCGCCAGCCCGCCCGCACCCGCCCGAGGTGACTCGCTATTTCCGTCGCGTTGGGGCCTGGGATCAGGTTCGTGGCGCCGAGAAGGTCGAGGAACCCCTGGTCGTCCAGCCAGCGGCGTCGCGCCACGAACTCCTGGCGCATCATCGCCATGTAGGCTGCTGGTCCCCCGTAGGAGAAGAAGCCGAGCCGGAGGAAGAGAAAGCCCACCTCAGCCAGCCGTCCCGTCGGCCTGACTTCAGAGGCTGGCTTGGGGTCAACCGGCTCAGGCTTGTCTTTCACCGACCGGCCTCTGCGTGGCCGCCGCCCGGTTCGGCCTTCCGCTGCCCGTGGAACGGCAGAGATGCGCCGTCGTGATTGTGATACCAGATCGCACTACGGGCGTCCAGGAACGGGCGGGCGCTGCGTGGTCGGCCTCGCAGCGTGGGGCACGGCTTCCCCTGCCTTGCCACTTCCGGCGTCGCGGAATACGATTGGCCATGTGGAAGCAAGGCGGCCTTCACTCGCTGAACTCTTCTCGCCTCGTGGGGTAGCCGTCGTCGGCGCGTCCCCGGCAGAAGGAACATCCTTCGCCACACACGTTGTCCAGTCCCTCAAAGAAGCGGGCTTCCCGGCCATCTATCCCGTCAACCCGAAACATGCCGAAGTGCTTGGGCTGCCCTGCTATCCGAGCATCCGGCCCATTCCGGGGGTGGTGGACCACGTCGTCGTGAGTATTCCCGCCGAGTCGGCCCTGGCATTGCTGGACGATTGTGCCGCCAAGGGTGTCAAGTCGGTGCATTTCTTCACGGCCGGTTTCAGCGAGTCCGGCGATGCGGAGAGGGCGGAGCTCGAACGGGCGATGCTGGCCAGGGCGAGGAGGGGCGGCTTTCGCATCATCGGCCCCAACTGTGTCGGCTTGTTCGTGCCGAAGAGCCGCCTCGTCACCGGGGCGGGGATGTCTCTGGAGCCGGGGCCAATCGCCTTCATCTCTCAGAGCGGGGGGCATGCCCATGATGTCCCCTTCTACGGCACCCCAAGGGGGCTGCGGTTCAGCAAGGTGGTCAGCTACGGGAATGCCCTGGACGTGGACGAGTGCGAGCTCCTAGAGTACCTGGCCAAGGACCCGGAGACGGACATCATCGCCGCCTACATCGAAGGGGTGAGAGACGGGAGACGTTTCCTGGGTGCGCTCAGGGAGGCGGCTGCCCGAAAGCCGACGGTCATCTACAAGGGCGGCACGACTGAGGCCGGGAGGCGAGCCGCTCACGGCCATACAGCCAGCATGACCAGTTCGGTTGCCGTCTTCGCTGCGCTGTGCCGTCAGGCAAACGCGATTTCTGTTGAGGACGTGGAGACGCTCGTAGATGTGCTGGTAGCGCTTCGCTTTGCCAGCCCCCTGCCGCGAGGCACCGGCGTCGCGGTAGTGGGTACAGGCGGCGGCCCGAGCGTGCTCGCCAGCGACGAGATGGAGAAGGTGGGCCTCCGGCTACCACCCCTCTCTGAGGAGGTTCAGGCGGAGCTGAGGCGCTTCCTGCCTCTCGCTGGCGGCATCTTCAGCAACCCGGTGGACGCGACGACGCTTCTCTTTCCAGACGCCATTGCCGCCACCATGCGCGTCCTCGGCAAGGTTCGTGAGATAGACATGCTTGTCTACCATCTGGGCTTCCACCCCATCAGCCGCTGGGGAGCGGGCCTGTCTTCTTCGCCGACGTTTCTGCGAGCCGCGATCGACGCCCTGACGGAGGCTCGGCGGGCAACGGGTAAGCCTGTTCTGCTAACCCTGCGCCCTCCGCCCAACCGGGAGGGGATGAGGGACTTCTTCGATGCTCAGGAGGCATTCGTGGGAGCAGGGTTCCCCGTTTTCCACTCCTTGCGCCAGGCGGGCGCCGCGATGGCCCGGGCAGCGAAGAGCCAGGTTGGTCTGGGCAGAGAAGGAGAGCGGTGATGGCGCTTCCAGGCCTCTTGACCATTGAGATCGGCATCGACCCGGAGATCGGGCACCTGGGTGGCCTGGTGCTGACCTGGCACGGCGTGTTCGTGGCCCTGGCCGTCGCCGTCGGGGTGTACGTCGCCGTGGCGATGGGCCGGCGGAAGGGGTTCAGCGAGGACGATGCGTACACGGTGGCCCTGATCGCGGTGCCCGCAGGAATCATCGGAGCGCGCGTCTTGTTCGTAGCGGAGAACTGGCATCTGTTCCAGGACGCGCCCCTGGACATCTTTCGTATCGACCAAGGCGGCATCTCCATCTACGGGGCCGTCATCGGCGGTGTCGTCGGCGGCCTGGCCTGCGGGATCTGGCGACGGCTGCCCATCCGAAGGGGGCTCGATGCCGGCGCCTTTGGACTCATCCTGGGGATGGCCATCGGCCGCCTTGGCTGCCTTGTGGCCGGCGACACTGTGGCCGCCTCCTCGAGCCTTCCCTGGGCCGTGGAGTATACCAACCCGGGGAGCGGCAACTTCGGACTGCCGCCTCAGCACCCCGCGGTGGCCTACGAGCTGCTGGGAGACCTGCTCATCTTCGGCCTCCTGTTCCTCCTGGCGCGTGTCTATCGCAAGGACGGGCTCCTCTTCTTCACTTGCTTCTTCCTCTACTCAATCATGCGCTTCATGTTGAACTTCCTGCGGGAGGATAGCAAACTCATAGCCGGGGGAGCCCTGGACGTCATGCAAATGGTGGCGCTGGGCGTGGCCATCGTCACCGCAGGAGCCTTCCTGTTCTACTGGCGTAAGCCTGAGGTCGAGGAGAGGGTGGTACCGGAGCGTCCTTAAGACGCCCATTCTCAGGGGTACACAGGATCGGTTCGCTCGTACCGGAGCTAGACTGTGTTGCGCTGGCGCGCTCGGAGGGATTCGAACCCCCGACCCTCGGTTCCGAAGACCGATGCTCTATCCGCTGAGCTACGAGCGCGCTCGGCCGGTCGACAAGACGCCTGTTGACGTGAGGCCGACGCGCCACTAGAGTAGCAGGGCAGCCTCGCCTGTCCAGGGGCGTCCTGCGGCGGATTCCGCCTTCGACAGTCTATCATAGCTCCCTTTGCTCAACAACGAGACACCGCCGGGTGCGCTTCGGCCGCACATCTTCCGCAGGGCCTGCGACGGCGCTCTCGCAGGTGAGCCCATTTCGGGAGGTGCCTATGGAAACTGAGAGTATCGCTCCGACTGATCAGTTCCGGCAGCTCGTGGACGAGGGAGACTGGGATGGGGCTCTCGCGCTCCTTTCCACCCTGCACCCCGCGGACCAGGCAGAAGTGGTGGCTGACCTCGACCCCAGCCTTCGCTCCCGCGTCGTATCGACTCTTCCCCGGGACCGGCTGGCCGATCTCCTGGGATATCTTCCGGACGAAGACCGGCGCCGTCTCGCCGCGGAGATCGTCCCAGGCATGCTGGGCCCACTCCTGGACCTGGTGGAGCCCGACGTGGCCGCCGACGTCCTGCACGCGATGCCCCAGGAGCAGGTGCCCCGGTTGCTCCAGACCATGCGCTCCGGTCCCAGCGTCGCCCGCCTCCTGCGCCACCCCGACGAGAGCGCAGGCGGTCGCATGACCCCCGGCCTGGTTGCCCTCCACGAGCACATGACGGTAACCCAGGCCATGGCCTATTTGAGAAGGCTGCGCCCCGACCCCGAGGCGGTCTATTACCTCTACGTGGTGGACGCTGCTCATCGCCTGGCGGGCGTCGTGAGCCTCCGTCAGCTAGTGATCTCCGGGCCCGACTCCCGCATCGGCGAGATCATGACGCGGGAGGTGATAACCGTGCCCGTGGGCACCGACCAGGAGGAGTGCGCACGCCTTATCCAGCGCTACAACCTGGTAGCCCTGCCCGTGGTGGATGAGCAGGGGAAGCTGGCGGGCGTCGTCACAGTGGATGACCTCTTCGATGTCGTCGCTGAGGAGGCGACGGAGGACATGTTTCGAATGGTGGGCCTTCCGGAGACGGAAAGCCTCTTCCGCCCGATCACGGCGTCGGCTTCGAGCCGCTTCGTTTGGCTCCTGGTGAACCTGCCGACTGCCCTGCTGGCGGCCTTCGTCGTGAGCCTGTTCGAGCCGACCATCGCCAAGGTGGCCGCCCTGGCCATCTTCATGCCCATCATCGCCGGCATGGGCGGCAACGCTGGCATGCAGACCATCACCATGGTCGTGCGCGCCATAGCCCTCGGAGATCTGACTCCGCGAGAGGCGTGGCCCATCCTCCGCCGCGAGCTGGCGGTGGGATTTGCGCTCGGCTTGGGCATTGGGCTGACGGTAGGTCTGGTAGCCATGGGCTGGAGAGCGAGCCCTCTCCTGGGCCTCATCGCCGGCAGCGCAATGCTCATCAACCTCGTGGCGGCGGCAGGGGCCGGAGTGCTCGTGCCTCTGACACTGCGGTGGCTGCGGCTGGACCCCGCCCTGGCCTCGAGCATACTGGTGACCACCGTCACCGACGTGGTAGGGTTTCTATCGTTTCTGGGGCTGGCGACGATCGTTGTGGATAGACTCAGGTAGGGGCCGAGTGACCGCGCGGTGACCGCGCCGCAGGGAGTGTTCTTGGGGTGGACGGAGGGATTCGAACCCTCGATCTCCAGGGCCACAACCTGGCGCCTTGGACCGCTAGGCGACGCCCACCACGAGAAAAATGCTCTGCGCTTCCGGGACACCTCGATGCCGGATCACAGAGCCCCATATCATCGATTCTTTGTCGTCCTGACGAAGTGTAGCACAGGGGCGATGCGGCATCAATAAGGAGCCGTCCGCCGTCGCTCCTGCCGCGGACTTATCGGGCCGCCCGCTCCAGAGCGCGGCCCAGGCGGCGGATCGCCTCCGGGATCTCGCCCTCGCCCACGAAGCTGTGGGCGAGGCGAATGTACTGGCTTCCGGACCTGTCCTCGAAGAAGGCGGGACCGGGCACGTAGATCACTCCCTCCTGGAGGGATGCCGGCTCGAGGGCGGCCGGGTCCACCCGCTCCGACAGCTCCAGCCAGAGGAAGAAGCCGCCCTCCGGCACCCGCCAGCGCGCGAGCGAGGAACAGCGCTCCGCCAGCGCCGCCAGCATGACGTCTCGCTTGCGCCGGTAGATGTCGACAACGACGGGAACGTGGCGATCGAGCTTGCCGGTCGATGCGTACTCGGCGACGATACGCTGAACCCAGGGGCTCTGACCGACGTCGAAACGCATCCCGACCAGGGCGTCCACGATCGGCTGCTGAGCCTGCACCCAGCCGACGCGCAGCCCCGTGGCGATGGTCTTGCTGAAGGTGCCGACCCGCAGCACGCCTTCGCCCCCGGCCAGCGAGAAGAACGACGGCACCCTCTCCCCTTCGAAGCGGATGTCGACGTAGGCATCGTCCTCGACGATGAGCGTCCGATGGCGCCGCGCCAGATCGAGGATCGTGCGGCGGCGCTCGGGGCTCAGGGTGGTGCCGGTAGGGTTGTGGAAGCTGGGAATGGTGTAGAGGAGCTTCGCCCGCCGCCCTTCGCGGCCCAGCCGTTCGAGCGCATCGGCGAACAGGTCCGCCCGCAGCCCTTCGGCGTCCACCGGGACCTGAACGATCCTGGCCTCCAGGGAGCGCATGGCACGGACGGCACCGGGGAAACTGGGCGCCTCAACGATGACCGTGTCACCGGGGTCGAGGAACGTCTCGCAGATGTTGGTCAGGGCGCCGGCGCTGCCGTTGCTGAGGGTGAAGTTCTCGGGCCCCAGGGCAACCCCGTCCTGCCGTCCCAGGCGCTCCGCCAGCCATTCCCGCAGCCCCTGGAAGCCCTGGACGCCGCCGTAGCGCAGGGCGTCGCGTCCCTCCCGCGCCAGCACCGTTCGAGAGGCGTCGGCCAGGTCGTCGAAGGGCAGCGAGTCGGGGTCCGGGATGCCGCCCGTGAGGGTGATGGGCACGACTTCGGGCGGCGCTTGCGAGGGGCTGGCGGCCCAGTAGAAGCCGCCGGCCGCCCGTGCGCGTCGCGAGAGGCTGTCGTTCAGCACCGCCGCTTCCCAGTTCGTGTCGGCGGCTCCTTCGCTCGGGGCGCTGCTTCGCGGGTCGATTGACAAGGGGATCACCGTCAGTCGGCTCCGGCCGTCGTGCCTGCGGCCGGCACGCGAGCTTGGGCCGATTATAGATGAAGCTCCCTGGCGGTGTCGACGGAGTCTCCGCCGTCGGCGCCCCGGACGGTCTCAGGAAGCCGTGGCATCTGCGGTTACGAAGAGAACAGGCTGTGAGCCACAAGAAGACGCAGATTGACCGCGACAGCTTCGGGTGATGCAAGAATCTGTGGTTTGTCAGTCTGAATCTGTGGCAGCCTGGACAGTCGGTTGCCAACATCCCGCCGGCCGCTGTCGGGCCCGCGACGGGCCTTGCGCCGGTCACTGCGGCTGCCTGCTGTCGCCAGTCAGAGTGCTGGCGTATACTAAGGGGCAACCCCAGTAGCCGTTCCCCGCCCCGCCGCAGGAGGTAAGCAGTTGAGGCAGAAGATCAGCTTCGAAGGGCAGGTGACTGAGGAGGAGGCGAAGCGCAACGCTTACATCTACCTGCCCTTCACGGTGCCCCCGCGCACTGTGCGTATCGAGGCCAGCTACCATTTTGAGCATCCCCTCCAAGCCAGCTTCGGTGTCGGCAGCGGTAACGCCGTCGACCTGGGCGTCTTCGATGCCCGCGGCACGGACTTCCTGACAGGCGGCTTTCGCGGCTGGAGCGGCGAGGCCCGTTCCGGCTTCTTCATAACCCCCAGCGAGGCCACGCCGGGCTACCTCAGGGGGCCTCTTGCGGCGGGGGAGTGGAACCTGATCCTGGGCGTAGCGGAGCTCGAAGACCCCATCTGCCGCTACTGGGTCAGCGTCGATCTGGACGTGGCGCTGGACGAGCATGCCGTCGCAGGAGAGAAGGGTTCGCCCGTAAGGGAGCCCGTGGAGAGCGGCCCTCGGCCTGTCGGCGGGGGCGCGGGACGGGGGCGCGCCAGCCGGCACACCGATGGTCTGGCCGGATGGTATCGGGGCGACCTGCACAGCCATACCGTCCACAGCGACGGCCTCAACACCATCCCGGAGCTTGCGGCCTACGCCCGCGAGCGCGGCCTCGACTTTCTCGCTATCACCGACCACAACACCAGCAGCCACCACGAAGAGATGGCGCTGCTGGGCGACCTCGGTATCCTCCTCATCCCCGGCGAGGAGGTGACCACCAACTCGGGCCACGCCAACGTCTGGGGCCTGCACGAGTGGCTCGACTTTCGCTGCCAGGACAGCGAGGCGATGCGGCGGGTCATGGACTATGCCGAGCGCAAGGGAGCGCTCTTCTCCGTCAACCACCCCAAGAAGTACGGGCCGCCTTGGAAGTACAGCCTGGATTTCTGTCGCTGCATGGAGGTGTGGCAGGCGCCCTGGCGCTGGTACAACTGGGAGTCGCTGAACCTGTGGGAGGAGCACCTGGGCAGGGGAGACCGGATAGTGGCCGTCGGCGGCAGCGATACGCATTCGGTCCCACCCGCTCAGCCCACGCACCCCCACGGGCCCGGCGAGCCCACCACCTGGGTCTACTGCAACAACGGGCTCAGCGAGAAGGGGCTGCTCGATGGCATCGCGAAAGGCCATGTGTTCGTGTCGGAGGACACGAAGGGCCCTACCCTGGTACTCTCGGCTCGCCTCGAGGCGTCGGCTGGCGCACCCCACCCTGCCTCGGGCGGCTTCGGGACGATGATGGGCGATACGCTCGAAGTGCGCCACGGCGCGAGCGTGACGTTCCGGCTCCAGTACAGGGGCCCGGCCGGCAAGAAGCTGCGCCTGCTGCGGGGACGAGACCTTCTACTTGAAATCGAGGCGCCGCGCGAGCAATACACGCACGAGCTGACTGTGCCCGTCACCGAGCCCGGCTACGTTCGGGCCGAGGTCATGGGTCTGCGCGGCCGCCCCGATAGGGGCGAGGTTGTGCATGCGATGACGAACCCCGTCTATCTGGAAGTTGGAGGCGGGGCGTAGCGGAAGGCTTCTCCGCCAGAGGCGGATGCGCCTTTGGCGCAAGCCTTCCAGGGGCGGGGTTCCGGCTTCATGCCCATCGCGCGACGCCGGGCTTGCGAGGGTCTGAAGACCCTCGCCTACGTGAATTGGGTCGCCTACGTGAATTGGGTCGCGTACGTCATTTAGGTTGCCTACGTCGTCCAAGTCGTCGACATGAACTTGGCCGGCGTCAGTCGGGCGGGAGGGTGCGCCGACGAGCGCCGGACCGAGCAGGCAAAAGGGAGCCGGAATGAGCAAGAACGCCCGCTGGAAACTCCTCGTCGTCTCTCACACCCACTGGGACCGGGAGTGGTACTTCACCTTCGAGACCTATCGCATCCGGCTCGTTGGCCTCATGGACGAGCTACTCGACCTGCTGGACAGAGATTCCGACTTCCGCTTCTTCATGCTCGACGGCTACAGCCTTCTCCCGAGGGACTACCTGGAGGTGCGGCCGGAGCGGCGAGGCGACATCGAGAGGCACGTGCGCGCCGGCCGGCTCCTCGCCGGCCCCTGGTACGTGCTGCCCGACGAGTTCCTGGTGGGGGGCGAGTCGCTGGTGCGCAACCTGCAGCTCGGGCTGCGCCTGGCGCGGCAGTTCGGGCCGCCGATGATGGTGGGCTACCTGCCCGATCCCTTCGGTCAGATAGCGCACATGCCGGCCATCCTGCGCGGCTTCGGCATCGAGCAGGCCGTGATATGGCGGGGCGTCCCCGCCGACGTGGAGAATACGGAGCTCCTCTGGCAGGCACCCGATGGGAGCGAGGTGCTTACCCTCTACATGCCCGGCGGCTACGGGAACGCCAACCGGCTGCCCTCAGACCCCGACGGGCTCTCCGGGCGTATCGCTTTTATCCGAAGGGAGCTGGAGCCCCGCGCCACCACCCCTTACCTTCTCCTGATGAACGGCACCGACCATACGTCTGTCCAGAAGGACCTGCCGTCGATCCTGGCCGCCGCGGAGAGCACGGCCGACGACGTCGAGGTCATCCACAGCACTCTGCCGCAGGCCTTCGAGCTGGTGAAGCGGTCACTGTCGGAAGGCGGCACGGAGCTGTACCGCCACGTCGGCGAGTTCCGTGACTGCCAGCGGGCCCACATGTTGCCGGGCGTCCTCTCGGCTCGCGCGTGGATAAAGCAGCGCAACCAGGAGTGCGAGGACCTGCTGACCCGCTGGGCGGAGCCCTTCTCGAGTTGGGTCTCGCTGCTCCGCCGGCGGCTGGGCCCGGCCTGGCGAGAGCCGCCCCTGCCCCTGGGGCCCGCCAGCCCCTATCCGGCCGAGCCTGCTGCCCTCTCGGGCCTGCTCGACGTCGCCTGGGAGCATCTGCTCCAGAACCAGCCCCATGACTCCATCTGCGGTTGCAGCATCGACCAGGTGCACGACGAGATGCGGCCGCGCTTCGACCGCTGCCAGCAGATCGGGGAGGAGATCACGCGTTACTCCCTGCGGGCAATGGCCCATAACATGCCCTCATACGGCGGCCGGGGCCTGGTGGCGTGTAACCCTCTCTCCGGCCCCAGGAGCGACTTCGTGTCGGCGGCCGTGGGCTGGGGCGAGGACGAGCAGCCCGTGGCGGCGGTCGATGAGGCCGGACGGCGGGCGCCCTGCCAGGTGCTGGTGCCCCCCGGCGGGGGCGTGCCCTGGGGGACGGTCGGTTTCGTGGCCCCCGATGTGCCGGGCTGCGGCTACAAGGCCTTCCGGCTGGAGTGCGGCCCCGCTGAACCAGCCGGGCCGCCCGCCGGCGGCGCGGCCATCGAGAACGAGCACTTCCGAATCAGCGCCGACCGTGACGACGGCACGATTACCCTGCTCGACAAGGCCTCCGGCCGCGAGCTCCGGGGCCTGAACCGCTTCGTGGACGGCGGTGACCGGGGCGACGAGTACAACTACTGCCGCCCCGCCCAGGACGAAGTCATCGAGAGCCCCTGTCGCCCGCCCCGGATCGCCGTCGTCGAGGCTGGCCCCGCACGCTGGGTGCTGGAGATATCGATGGAGTACCGTCTGCCGCGGGCCCTATCCGACGAGCGCGACCTGCGCTCGCCCGACGCGGTGCCCTGCTCCATCACCAGCCGCGTGAGCCTCTACCGGGGCGTGCGGCGCGTCGAGTTCCGGACGGAGGTCGACAACCAGGCGGAGGACCACCGGCTGCGTGTCCACTTCTCGACCGACGTGGCGACGGACACGTCGCACGCCGAGCAGCACTTCGGCGTCGTCGCCCGCCCCATCGCCCTTCCCCAGTTCGACGAGACCTGGATGGAGGAGCCCGTGGGCACCCATCCCCAGAAGACGTTCGTCGACGTGTCCGACGGCGGACGCGGCCTGCTGCTGGCCAATCGCGGCCTCCCCGAGTACGAGGTGCTTCCAGCCTCGCCGGGCGATGCGGGCGTGACCGTCGGTCTCACACTCCTCCGCTGTGTGGGCTTTCTCTCGCGCGGCGACCTGACCTCGCGACGGGGGCCCGCCGGCGCCTGGCTGCCGGTGCCCGGTGCCCAGAGCCGGGGCCGTCACGCATTCGACTATGCCCTCGTTCCCCACGAAGGCGACTGGGAGGTCGCTTTCGAGGAGGCGCACCGGTTCGCTGTTCCGCTGCGCGGTCGGCGCGTGGAGGCGGGGGCGAACGTCCTGCCCGCTTCGGCGAGTCTTATTGACATAACTCCACAGCCACTGGTGCTTTCGGCGCTGCGGATGGCTGCCGACGGGACGAGCGTGGTGGCGCGTCTCTACAACATCAGCCCGCGGACGGTGGAGGGGCGGGTACGGCTGGCGGAGGGCTGTGAGCGGGCGGAGATAGTGAACATGGACGGCGCGCTCCTCGCCGAGGCGCCACTCGAGGACGGCTGGGTGCGGTTGGCGGCGAAACCCAACGAGATCGTCAACGTTCGCTTCGTGACCGCCCGCTGACCATGGGCTCGGCGCCCTCTTTCGCGAGCGTTGACAGGTCCTACCGAACGGGTATGATAGCCCTGCTCGCCGGCATGCCCCCTATCTGAAGGAGACGGTTGGTGGCGTCCAGGAGTCTGGTGGAGGAAAGACAGGGGGCGGTGGTCCTGCTGCGGCTGAACCGGCCGGAGAAGCACAACGCCTTCAACCGCGACATGTCGACGGCGCTGATCGAGGCTCTCGACGGCTTGGAGCACGACCCGGAAGTGCGCGTGGTGGTGCTGACGGGCAGCGGCGAGAAGGCCTTCAGCGCCGGCGCCGACATGACGGAGGCCCTCGGCGCTGTGGAGGGCGGCGGAGGCGGCGACGGCACCGCCCTGGCCATCCGCCGCGTGGCGCTGTTCTCGAAGCCTGTCATCGCTGCCGTCAACGGCCTCGCCTATGGCGGCGGCGCCCTGCTCGCCGTCACCTGCGATATCCGCATCGGGGCGCACACCGCCCGCTTTCGCTTTCCCGGCGCCGCGTACGGGCTGGTGGTGGGTGCGAGTCTGCTGCCCCGCATCGTCGGCGCCGCTAAGGCGAAAGAGCTCATCTTGACGGCCCGCATCGTCGAGGCGCCCGAGGCGGCGCGCATTGGTCTGGTGAATGAGGTCGTCCAGGCGCCCGACCTGGAGGAGGCGGCGCTCGAGATGGCCCGCGCCATCGCCGAGAACTCGCCCGGCGCCGTGCGCTTCTCCAAGCAGGTCATCGACGCCGCCACAATCGTGCAGGAGGCGGTCGAGCGGGAGCAGCGCGCCAACGTCGAGCTCTGGGCCTCCGAGGACCACCGCCAGCGCTTCCGCGAGGCCACGGAGCGGCTGGCGGACGGTGGCGGCGACAGATAGGCCTGACCTGGAGAGGACGTCGCGTGGTCACTCCGGAAGATGTCGTCCAGAGGGTGCGCTCCTACATCGATCATCAGGCCACGAAGGGGCCGGGGGAGGTGCGACAGCTCATCGAGCGCACCGTCGGCGAATTCGACGAGCGCCTGGCGGGCGTGAGCGAGGAGCAGGCGCGTTTCAAGCCGGCCGCCGACGAGTGGTCTGTCGTCGAGGTGCTGAGCCACATATCGAGTGTCACAGCCTTCTCCGCCCGTGTGATTGCGGCGCTGGCGCGAGGTGAGATGGCCCCGCTCACCAGTGAGGGCCCCGGAGCCCCTGTTTCTCTGGCTGCGCTGCGGGAGCGGATGGCCGACGCCTGGGCCGCCGTCCACCAGTCCATCGAGGGCTTGCCCGCGGAGCCGGACCTCTCGGCCACGTTCGCGCACCCGGCCTTCGGCGAGTTCAACTGCATGCAGTGGCTGGTCTTCGTCCGGGTGCATGCCCTCGACCATGCGCAGCAGATCGACAAGATCAAGAGCGATTCCCGCTATCCGGCCACCTAGGTTGCCACCGTGACCGCCCGGCCATCCCTCGAGGCTGACCTCATCCGTGTCCTCAGCGAACGGGGTCTGACGCTGGCCGTCGCCGAGTCCTGCACGGGCGGACTCATCGGCCACAGGCTCACCAACGTCTCGGGCAGCTCTGCCTGCTTCCGGGGCGGCGTCGTCGCCTACCATAACGACGTCAAGGCGGGTGTCCTCGGAGTTCCGGAGGAGTTGCTGGCGAAGGAGGGCGCCGTCTGCGAGGGCGTCACCCTGGCAATGGCCAGGGGCGTCCGCCGCCTCATCGACGCGGACTTCGGCCTCGCCGTCACGGGCATCGCCGGGCCGACGGGCGGCAGCGACGATAAGCCTGTTGGCCTGACGTATGTGGCGGTGGCCGGGCCGGGCGACTTTGCGACATGCGAGAGGCACGTCTGGACAGGGGAGCGGGAGCAGAACAAGGGGCAGTCGGCCACGGCGGCCCTGGAAATGCTACGCCGCCATCTCCTCACATCCAGCTAGGCGTCGACCTGTGCCGACCCCCGGAAGGCTGAAGCGCAACCGCCACCCCACCCCTGGAAGGCTGAAGCCTTCCGCTACGCCCCACCTCCCACTTCTCACATCCAACTTCCCATTTCCAAACGCCGGCCCACCCCTGGAAGGCTAAAGCCTTCCGCTACGCCCCACATCGACTTCCGTCCTCCAACTTCCAACTTCAGGCCCACCCCTGGAAGGCTGAAGCCTTCCGCTACGCCCAACCTTCCACATCCCATTTCCCATTTCCAAACGCCGGCCCACCCCTGGAAGGCTAAAGCCTTCCGCTACGCC
>CAZMGB010000012.1:46793-99193 GCA_964565775.1 uncultured Dehalococcoidia bacterium | reverse complement strand
TTCCAAACGCCGGCCCACCCCTGGAAGGCTAAAGCCTTCCGCTACGCCCCACATCCCACATCCCACATCCCACTTCCCATTTCCAGACGCCGGCCCACCCCTGGAAGGCTGAAGCCGTCCGTTACGTCCCGGCCTCTGAGCGTCGATCGAGGCTCCTCTACGCCATCACGCTGCCGCCGGTGACGTTGATCGACTCGCCCGTGATGTTGTCGGCCTTGCAGAGGAAGACCACGGCCTGACCGATGTCCTCCGCCGTCTGGGGCCGGCCCAGCGGCACCTGCGTCCTGTTCCACTCGTCCCACGCCTCCTTCGGCGTCGTACCGCTGGCCGCCGCCAGGGCGGGGCTAAGCGTCTGCTGCCACATGGCCGTGTCGACCTCACCGGGGCAGACGGCGTTGACGGTGACGTTCGACGGCCCCGTTTCGTGGGCCAGCGCCTGAGTAAAGCCGATAATGCCGAACTTGGAGGAGCAGTAGTGGGACATGAAGCCGTAGCCGCGCTTGCCTGCTTGAGAGGACATGTTGATGATGCGGCCGCTCTTGCGCTCCGTCATGTGGGGCACGACCGCCTTGGAGCAGAGAAAGGTCCCCTTGAGGTTCGTCTCCAGCACCCTGTCCCACTCCGCCTCCTCCATGGCCGCGACCGGCGCCACCCCAACGACGCCGGCGTTGTTCACGAGGATATCGATCCGGCCGAACCGCTCCAGTGTCTTGCTCACCATGTCGGCGACCTGCGATGCGTCGCGGACGTCGACGTTGACCATCAGGGCCTCCGAGCCAGCCTGCTCGACCTCGCGGGCCGTGACCGCCATGTCGGCCGCGATCTCCGCTCTCTGGCCCAGATCGGCTACGACGATGTTGGCGCCCTCCTGTGCCAGCGATAGTGCTACTGCGCGCCCGATACCGCGCGCTCCCCCGGTGACGATGGCGACGGTGTCTTTCAGTTCCACGATCTACCTCCCAGGTTCAATGGTTCCAACGTTCTATGATTCCAGCGTTGAAGCCTTCCGCTACGTTCAGGCCTCCAACTACCGCCCCGCCCCTGGAAGGCTTGCGCCAAAGGCGCATCCGCCTCTGGCGGAGAAGCCTTCCGCTACACTCCGCTTCTGGCCTCCAACTGCCGCGCCGCCCCTGGAAGGCTGAAGCCTTCCGCTACGCCCCACCTTCAACCTCCAACTTCCAGCTTCCAGCCTCTAAATCGCTCCCTTCTCTCGCAGGGCGGCGATCTCCTCCCACGTGTAGCCAAGCTCTAGGAGCGTCTCCTCGGTGTGCTGGCCCTGCTCGGGAGCGGCTGCCGCGATCTCGATCTCGGTCTCGCTGAAGCGGAGGGGAGAGCCCACCACCTGCATTGGGCCCCTGTTTGGGTGCTCCACGGTGAGGACGTATTCGTTCTCCAGCACCTGCGGGTCGGTCACGACATCGGCGTAGGTGGCGACGGGTGCGCAGATCATATCGGCGGGCTCCAGGACCTTCATCCACTCCGCTGTGGTGCGCTGGAGAAAGACGCGGTCCAGGATGGCGTAGAGTTCGTCGAGGTGGTCGCGGCGGGCGAAGAAGTTCTCGAAGCGGGGGTCGGTCTCGAGCTCCGGCATGCCGAGGGCGCGGCAGAAGGCGGGCCAGCGATTCTCGGGCATTCCGCCCACGACGGCGTAGGCGTCGGCGGTCTTGAAGACGCGCCAGATGGTGGGCAGGTAGGGGTGACCGCGGCCGGCCTTTCGCCACTGCCCTCCGAGCAAGTAGGTCTGGATCTCCCACGCCTGCATTGCTACCGCGGCACCCAGAAGCGAGGACTCGATCCGCTGGCCGATACCGGTGCGCTCCCGGACCAGGAGGGCGGCGATGATGCCGAGAGCCAGGTTCATGGCACCGGCGTAGTCGGCGACGGCGGCGCCGGCGGGTAGGGGGAAGCCGTCGGGCTCGCCCGTCACGCCGATCAGGCCCGAACGCGCCTGGGCGGCCACGTCGAAGGCAGGGTGGTACGCCTTCGGCCCCTTGCTTCCCCATCCCGACGCCTCGGCGTAGATGATCGCGGGGTTGATGGCCCTGACGTTCTCGTACGCCAGGCCCAGCCGCTCCATGACGCCGGGCCGCGCGTTGTGGGCGAACACGTCGGTACGCTCGATCAGCCGGCGCACTATCTTCTGCCCCTCCTCCGTCTTGAGATGGATCGTGATGCTCTTCTTGCCGCGATTGTGGGCCAGGAAGTAGGAGCTGAAGTTATCGGGCCCGTGCTGCGCCATGTGGCGGCCAAGGTCGCCGAAGACGGGCGACTCGACCTTGAGAACGTCGGCGCCCATGTCGGCCAGCACCAGGGTGGCCTGGGGTCCCTGCTGAAACATGGTGAAGTCGAGGACCCTGATGCCTTCCAGGGGACGCGCCATTTCGCGCTCCTTTCAGCGAGAGGCATGATAAGGTACGGGACCGAGAGCATCAAGTTGCGGCGTTCTCGCTAGACATAAGGGCCGACCTTGAGGTCGGCCCTTATGATCGCTGTGAACCGGAGCCGCGGCGGTTACGGGTGAGCGGGATAGGTCTTGCGGTGGCGCACGGCCGCGCCGCTCTTGTACGCCGCCGAGGCGACGCTGCGCGCTACGGTCCTCGCTACCGAGCGGTTGAACACGCTGGGAATGATGTACTCTTCCTGCAACTCGCTCTTGCCCACGCCGGAGGCGATGGCTTGGGCAGCCGCTATCTTCATCTCCTCATTGATGGTGCTGGCGCGGGCGTCGAGGACGCCCCGGAAGAGGCCGGGGAAGCAGAGCACATTGTTGACCTGGTTGGCATAGTCGGAGCGGCCGGTAGCCATGACGCGCACATGGGGCAGGGCCTTCTCCGGTGCGATCTCCGGGTCGGGGTTGGCCATGGCAAAGACGATGGGGTCGCGGTTCATCTTCTTCAGGTCGTCCACGGTGAGGATGTTAGGAGCGGAGAGGCCCAGGAAGAAGTCGGTGCCCTCCATGGCATCGCTCAGGGTGCCCTTCAGGCCCTTGCTGTTGGTGTTCTCCGCGAACCACTGCTTGGCCTCGTTCATGTTCTCGGTTCGGCCCTTGTAGACCAGGCCGCTGCGGTCGCAGCCCATGATGTTCCGCACGCCGACGGACAGGAGCATCTTGGCGCAGGCGATGCCGGCGGCGCCCACACCGGAAATCACGACCTTCAGATCCTCCATCGGCTTGTTCACAATCTTCAGAGAGTTCAGCAGCCCGGCGAGCACTACCACCGCTGTACCGTGCTGGTCGTCGTGGAAGACGGGGATGTCGAGCTCCTCCCTGAGACGGTCCTCGACGTAGAAGCAGCGCGGCGCCGAGATGTCCTCCAGATTGATGCCGCCGAACGCCGGCGCGATGTACTTGACGGTATTGACGATCTCGTCGGGGTCTTTGGTCGCCAGGCAGATCGGCCATGCATCGACCTCGCCGAACTCCTTGAAGAGCAAAGCCTTGCCCTCCATGACTGGTAGGGCGGCCTCGGGGCCGATGTCTCCGAGACCGAGGACGGCTGTGCCGTCGCTGACAACAGCGACGGTGTTCCTCTTGATCGTGAGGGCCCACACGGATGCCGGGTCGCGGTTCACCGCCATGCTGACCCGGGCCACGCCCGGCGTATACGCCATCGAGAGGTCTTTGCGCGTGCTCACGGAGACCTTGCTGCGGATCTCGATCTTGCCGCCCAGATGCATAAGGAACAGAGGGTCGGAGACGCTGCGTACGGTGACGCCGGTCACCCCGCGCAGGTGGCTCACGATCTGCTCGCTATGCTCATCGTCGCGGGCGCCGACGGTGATGTCGCGGATCATCGTCTCCCGAGAGGCGCGGACAATGTCGACGGCGCCTATGTCACCGCCTGCCTCGCCGATGGCAGAGGCGATCTCGCCTAGCATTCCGATTCGGTTGGGGTACTGAGCCCGGACGGTGAAGGTGTAGCCGCCTCCGGGTACTTCGCCCTCGGCGGCGCCTATCTTACGCGCCATGACATCCCGTCTCCTTTCGATAGGGGCGCTCGGCTATTATCGACCGGCTCTATTATACGGTCACAGGGCTCTTAAGTAAGCTCCCCCGGGCCAACTTCGTGGCCAATTTCACTTGTCGGGGCGACGAAGGACCGGCTGCTGCTACGGCTTGAGCAGTATCTTGAGGGCGTTCTCCTCCTTGCGGTCGAAGAGCTCATAGGCGCGGGGCGCCTCCGTGAGGGGAAGGGTGTGGCTGATCAGGAACTCCGGGTCGAGGGACCCGGACTCGACCAGAGCCATGACCCGGGGCAGGTTCTGGATGTCGGCCAGGCCGCTGCGGATGGTGACGTTGGAGACGGAGAAGAGGGGGTAGGGCAGGCTCACGGGCTCGCTCAGAACACCCACCACCGAGACCCTTCCCAGGAATCGCACGCTGGCGAACGCCGCCTCCAGGGCCGCGCGGGCGCCCACCGCCTCGATGGCCACGTCGACGCCCATGAGGC
Organism: uncultured Dehalococcoidia bacterium; assembly: GCA_964565775.1. Lineage (GTDB taxonomy): Bacteria > Chloroflexota > Dehalococcoidia > DSTF01 > JALHUB01 > CAZMGB01. The sequence continues at coordinate 94,742 of CAZMGB010000012.1, read as the reverse complement.
CGGTCTCCCCGCGCAGCCTCGTCGCCGGGTCCTCGCTGGAGGCGTCTATCGGTATGCTGCCGATCTTGCGCGCCACCTCCAGCCGGTAGGGGGTGAGGTCGACCGCGAAGATGCGGGAGGCCCCGAACAGCCTGGCGCAGAGCTGGGCGCAGAGCCCGATCGTACCGCAGCCGAACACGGCGACGGTGTCGCCGGGGAGGATCGCGCCCCATTGAGCCGCCGTGTAGCCTGTTACCATGCTGTCCGTGAGGAAGATGGCGGCCTCGTCGGCGACGTGCTCCGGGAGCTTGTGCATGATGCGCTGAGCGAACGGTACGCGGACATACTCCGCCTGCCCTCCCTGGATCGTGCCCATGGGGCCTGAGAATCCAAAGATGCCGCCGTTGGGGCAGCCCGGCAACTGGTTCTTGCAGCTCTCGCAGACGCCGCAGGAGAAGCCCGCCTGCACCATGACCCGCTCGCCCACCTCGAAGCCCTGCACCCCGTCCCCCAGCTCGTCGACGACGCCGACGAACTCGTGTCCGACGGTTAGTCCCTCCACAGCGCTCAGCAACCCGTGATAGATGTGCAGGTCGGAGCCGCATATCGACGCCGTCGTCACCCGGACGACAGCGTCGGTGGCCTGCTCGATCTTCGCCTTCGGCTTCTCCACCACCTCCACCTTGCCCGGCGCCTTGTACACTACTGCCTTCATTCCGACTCCTTGACTATGGTCGCGTAACCGCCGCCGACCTTCGTGGGAGATGCGTCGCCCTTGCCGCGTCCCCTCCCCGTCGGACCGCGCTGCCAGTAACCCGACGGCATAGTAACATAGTAGCGCGAGAGCAGGAATCTCGAACGCGCTCGGAGAAGGGGCGTGGCTGACAGTGCTGGATCATGTTGACGTGGGTGCGGTGTCGATCGACCGCCGTGCGCCCATCGGGGGACGCGAGGTCGTGGAGGAGACAGGGCCGCCGCCCCTCGCGAGCCTCTGAGGAGGTCTGCTGATGTCAGAGCTCCGCCAGGACCCGACGACCAAAGAGTGGGTGATCATCGCGTCGACGAGGGCGCGGCGCCCCCACTACTTCGTCCGCGAGCCGTCGCCTCTGTCGGCTCCGGAGTACGACCCGGACTGCCCGTTCTGCCCGGGGAACGAGGCGATGACGCCCCCCGAAACCGCCGTCTACACGCGGCCGGGGGAAGTGGCCGGTCGCTGGTCCGTGCGCGTCGTACCCAACCGCTACCCCGCCCTGGCGCCGGAGGGGAGCCTGGAGCGCCGGGGGGAAGGCATGTACGTGGCGATGGACGGCGTCGGAATCCATGAGGTCATCATCGATACGCCTGTCCACAACCGCCATCCCGCCGTCATGGCCGATGAGGAGGTCGAAGCTGTCCTGAGGGTGTACCAGCAGCGCTACGTGGAGCTGCGGGATGATCCGCGGATCAACTACATCGTCATCTTCAAGAACCACGGCAGGGAGGCGGGTACCTCCCTGCCCCATCCTCACTCGCAGATCGTGGCGACACCTGTCGCCCCCGCTCTCTTCCGCCGCAAGTACGAGGTGGCCGTGGAGCACTACGACCGAACGGGCACGTGCCTCTATTGCGACATCTGCGAATGGGAGCTGGCCGAGCGCAAGAGGTTGGTCATGGAGACGGACGGTTTCGTGGTCTTCCATCCCTTCGCCTCTCGCTCGCCGTTCGAGACCTGCATTCTCCCCAAGCAGATCCGGCCGTCATTCGGTCAGGTGCCGCCGTACGAGCTGGCGGAGCTTGCCCGCGTGCTCCGAACGACGCTGCTCGGCATCTACGAGAAGCTCGGCAACCCCGACTTCAACTGCGTGATCCACTCCGTCCCCACCGATCAGGAGGAGAGCAAGTACTACCTCTGGCACATCGAGGTCGTGCCGCGCCTCACCACCGCCGCCGGTTTCGAGATCGGCTCCGGTATCTACATCAACACTGCCCTGCCGGAGGAGACGGCCGCCTTCATGCGGGGCGCCCGGGGTTAGCTGGCCCACGTTCGCTGACCGGCGCGGCGAGCGCATACGTTGGGCTTCAGGTGAGGACCTTCGTCGCCTCCGCCAGGTCCATGCGGTTGCAGTAGCGGATGGGAGGAAGGGTGGAGGCGAGGGCTGTTGCGAGCACCAGCAGCGGCACGATGACGTAGGTCCGCGTGGTGACGTGGAAGAGAATCGAGAAGAACTCTGAGTTGAAGGATGCCATCAGGTAGGACGATGCCAGCGTGCCGAGGATGAGGCCGGGCGCGATGGAAAGCAGGCTCAGCGCTATTCCCTCCGACATCAACGTCGATGCGACGAACGCTGGCCCCGACCCCAGTGTGCGCATCGTCGCGATCTCCCGCTCCCGCTCCAGGACGTTCACGGTCATCGTGTTGAAGACGATGGCAGCGGCCATGACCAGGCAGAAGACAACGACGAACCCGATCATGACGTTGAAGAGCCCCATAACGTCCCGCAAGTCGTTGCGTATCTCCTGCTTGATCTGCGCCCCTTCGACGCCCGGCATCTCGTAGAGTGCCGCCTGCACCGACTCGTCCACGGATGTTGACGTCGTCTTCAGGAAGAGGCCGTTGAAGCCGGCCGGCAGGCCCAGGAGCTTCTCCTTCGTACCCATCGACACGTAGGCCGTGCCGCCCACGGCCTCCTTGCTAATCCCCGCGACCTCCAGCGAGGTGCTCTTGCCGTCCGCCGTGAGCTCCAGCGTGTCGCCGCGGTCCACGCCGAGCTTGCCGGCGACGCCGGTGGGGAGAATGATGCCGCCGCGACTCAAGAGTTCGTTGGCGTCCCCTCCTCCCTCCAGATCGAAGCGGTGGAGGCGCTGGTCCGGTGACAGGGCCAGCAGCTCGACGTTGCTGACCTCAGACCCGCTCTTGAGCTCGGCAGGCGCCATGTAGTAGGGCTCGACTGCCGCCACGCCCTGGATGGCCTCTGCCTCCGCCATTCGCTCCTCGCCCTGGGGCGAAGAGAAGGAGGCGGCGACATCCCAGCGGTTGATGTCCTTGAACGCCGTGTCGAAGGTGAAGCTCATGCTGTCGAAGGTCGAGAAGCCGACGAGCAAGAGCACCAGCGCCAGGCTGATGGCGCCGACGGTGTAGAGGGCACGGCGGGGGGCCCGCCAGACGTTGCGAAGCGAGAGCCTCAGCAGCATCGGCGGCCTGCGGCCCAACCCGAGGATGCGCTCGAATAGGGGCACGGAGCCCCTGGTCAGGGCGACTTCCGGCGACGGCCGCATCGCCGGAGCGGGCAGGAGGCGGGCGGCCGACCACGCCGGGACGGCGGCCGCCACCAGCGACACCAGGAGGCTCACGACCACGCTCACGACAATCGGGAGCGGCTGGAACTCGTTCGTGACGAGCGGGATCTTGAGCGCCGATGCGTAGGCGCTGGTGAGCACGAAGGAGAGGCCGTATCCCAAAACGATGCCGGCCCCTGCGCCTGTGACCGCCACTGCGGCGGCGATGAGCAAGAAGTGGCTGATGACGGCAGCCGTCCCGTAGCCGACCGCCCGGAACAGCCCGATGATCGTCCGCTGGGCCCGCACCATGCGGCTCATGGCGATGTAGATAGCGAAGGCGCCCACCGCCAGGATCAGGGCGGGCAGCAGTGTCGCGAACTCCCTTCCGCCCTCCAGGTCGAGCTGGGTGGCGGCCTTGCTCGGCTGATCCTCGGAGCGCGTCGTCGACTTGACGCTGTAGGGCGCGAGGACGTCCGTCACGGCCGAGATCGTCTCCTCCCGGTGGCTCTCGTCTGTCACGACCACTGCCACTTCGTTGATCTGTCCTTGCTTTTCGAAGAGTTGCTCCAGGTACGTCTCCGGCAGGAAGAAGACGCCGAAGCGGCGCGGGCTGGCGAGGATGTCCTGTTTGCTCGCGGCGAGGATAAGGTACTCGGGGCTGGAGACGACGCCTACGACCGACAGGGTTTGCAGGCCCTGCGTCGCGTATGCCTGGAGGGTGTCGCCGCTCTTGAGGCCGTAGAAATCGGCGAAGGCCCGGACCGGCAGCGCGGCGTTCGTGTCGCCCGGCTGGAGGTAGCGGCCAGAGTCGACGACGACATCGTTGACCGAGGGGTAGCGGTCCGTCGGCAGGCCGATAAGTCGTGCCTGGACAAGCCGCCCGTTTGGAGCGATGAGGCCCGTGTCGACGACCTGGCGGCCCTCGACATACTCCACGTTGGGCAGGCCGCGGACCTTGTCCACCACTGAAGTGGGCGCCGCCCCCACCTTCACCGTGAAGTCGGCGAAGTGGGTCTCGCGGTAGGTGCGGTCGTAGGAGCGGCTGATGTTGCCGAATGCCACCGCCAGACAGACGTAGACGGCGATCCCCAGCCCGACGATGACCATGAGGGCGCCGAACTGGTAGCGCCGGGCCAGGACGTCGCGCAGGACCAGTAGATGGATCTTCCTGTTCATCGCTCGACGGCTGCGCGCCCTACCACTCGATCTCCGAGGCCGGCACCGGCTGCTGATTCGCTTCGTCCGAGAGGACGCGTCCGTCGCGCAGACGCACCGCCCGGTCACCGATGGGTGCGATGGCGCTGTTGTGCGTCACCAGCACGCACGTCTTGCCCTGCTCGGCCGTTAGGGTCTGGAGGAAAGCGAGAATCTGGCGCCCGGTCCGGAAGTCGAGGTTGCCGGTGGGCTCGTCGCAGAGGAGCACGTCGGGGTCCTTGGCCAGGGCGCGGGCGATGGACACCCTCTGCTGCTCGCCGCCCGAGAGCTGGCTGGGGAAATGGCCGGCGCGCTCCGCGAGCCCGACGAGGGCGAGCAGCCTCTCGACCGTCTCGTCGACGGCGTGGCGGTCGTGGACGAGGAGCTCGGCCGCGAACTCGACGTTCTCGCGGGCCGTGAGTGTCGGTATGAGGTTGAAGAACTGGAAGACGAAGCCGATGTGGTCGCGGCGGAAGCGGCCCAGCTCGCTGTCCGGCAGCCGGGCGATCTCGATCCCGCCGTACTTGATGCTGCCACCCGTCGGCCGGTCCAGCCCGCCGAGGAGGTTGAGGAGCGTCGTCTTGCCGGAGCCGCTGGGCCCCAGCACCACCGTCAGCTCGGCCTTGTTGAAGGTGATGTCCACGCCGTCGAGGGCGCGCACCCTGGCCTGGCCGCTCTCAAAGACCTTGGTGACGCCCTGCATCTCCAGCAGGGGAGCTGGCGCCGCCTTCTGCGGTGCTCCCCCTGCGCCAGCGGTGGTCTCAGTCACACTTGCGCCTCTCCAGCCGTCCGAAGGCAAAGCCGGACGCCGCGGTGCGCCCTGGCGGCGCGGCGGGGCCTTCGCCCTGCTCTATTCGCCGACGCGGCGGTTGTAGTCCTCGAGGACCTTATTGGCCTGGGCGGCCGTGTCGGACAGCGCCTGGTCGGCGTCCGTGCCGCCCACCGCCACCTGTTCCATCGCGTCGGCGACGAGATTCCTTATCTCCAGGAAGGGACCCATGATCGGGCCCAGCAGGGCTGGTGTGTTGGGCGCCGCCAGGGACGCCTCCACCGGCACGCGAAAGGCGGGGTACTTCTCCAGCGTCTGCTGCGCCGCCGGCAGGTCGTAGGCTGAAGGCACCACGGGCAGGTAGCCGCTGCCCGCGAACCACTCCGCCTGCTGCTCCGGCTCCATGAGCCACTTGATGAACTTCCAGGCCGCCTCCTGCTCTTCGCGCGGGCGCTCGTTGGAGATCCAGAGGGCGCGCGTGTAAATGCCGGGGTAGCGGGTGCCGCCCGGGGCGCCGGGCGGAATGGATACGCCGACCTCGACGTTGGGGAACTGACCGCTCTCGAGGACGTCGAAGACGGAGCGCAGGGCGGCGGAAGTGCTCCACGCCATGACCGCCTTCTCGGCGCCTATGGCGAGGAGGTCGTCGGCGCCGGAGGTGTTGACTCCCACGTAGGTGGCGTAGCCCCGGTCGATCATCTCTTTTCGCCAGCGGAAGAACGCCTGGCCGGTGGGGCTGTCGAACAGCACCTCCGTGGCGCGACCGTCGCGGCCGTTGTTATTGTTGACGAACAGGTCGCCGTGCTCAGCGAAGGTCAGGTCGAAGTCCCAGGGCTCGATGTCCATGGCGAAGGCGGCCCGGGTCACGTTGCCGGCGCCGTCACGCTGGGTCAGCTTCTCAGACACGTCGATCATCTCGTCGAAGTCGGACGGCGGGTCCTCCGGGTCGAGGCCCGCATCGGTGAAGGGGATCTTGTTGTAGAACATCAGCGGCACTGCCAGCGAGTCGGGCATGGCGTAGAGGGTGCCGTCGACCGTGTAGTAGTCGATGGCCCTCTGGTCGAAGCCCGAAAGGTCGTAGTTCTCGGCGTCTATGAACTCCTGCACCGGCGTTATCCTGCCGCTATCGATCATCATCTGGGCCTGGATCTCCGAGTGCCAGATCAGGGCGGGCACCTGCCCTGTCCCGAAGGACGCCAGGAGCTTCGTCATGAGGTCGTCCGAGGTACCCTGATACGAGAGCCTCACCCGGACCTCGTCCTGCTCTGATTCGAAGCGCTTCACCAGCTTCTCGAGGTTGTCGACGTTGGAGGCGGTCTCGGAGTGCCAGAAGTCGATGGTGACGGGGCCGGTGCTGGGAGCGGGACTCTCCACAGTGGGGCTTCCCTGAGTGGGAGACGCTGCCTTCTCCGCCTCCTCCCCGCCCCCGCAAGCGCTCACGCCTACCAGAAAGGCGAACGCAACCAGAGCCAGCAGTGCCTTCTTCATCTCCGTCTCCTTTGCGACGCTCGGCCCGCCGCGGGCGAGAACCACAATCGGTGCAGTAGGATCTTGCGTGTCGCCTACCGGCGCGTGGCGGCGACGCACACGACCGGGACAACCCGTTGCTAGGTTAGAGCCTGAGCGTCTGACTGTCCACTGCCGAATTCGCCCTTGCGGTTGGGGCCGTCGGGCGGTTGAATCCGGATGCGGGCGCTGGTAGTGTTGGACGGGCGGGGCGCAGCAGCTCGCGAGGGAAGAAATGACAGACGTTCTCGTCAACGGCATCCGGCTGTACTACGAGGTCTACGGAGAGGGCACGCCGTTGGTGCTGGCGCACGGCTACGGCGCCAGCGTCGACATGTGGGCGGGACAGATCGAGCCCTTCGCCCAGAAGTACCGGCTGGTAGTCTACGATACCCGCGGCCATGGCCGCACAGAGGCTCCCCGCGACTGGCGCTCCTACAGCGCGGACGACTACGTCGAGGACCAGCGCCAGTTCATGGATCACCTGGGCATCGAGTCCGCCTACGTGGGTGGCCTTTCCATGGGCGGGATGATCGCGCTCCAGTTCGCCCTCACCTATCCCGAGCGCGTGCGTGCCCTCCTCCTCTGCGACACGAGCGCCAGCAACCGCGACCTCCGCGGCCGCCGCGCCGATGCACCGGAGAGCGGTTCTGGAGCCGCCGTGCAGAGGTTCGTCCTCCGGCAGGTGGTGCCCCTGGGCTTCGCCGTCGCCCGCTACCTGCCTCTGGAGCGCCTGCCCCAACTCCGCGACGCCCCCGTGGGCGTGAAGTCATACCTCCGCAACCTGCGCCGCCACAGTGCCCTCGGGCTGCGCGGCGCCTGGCACGCCCTCATGACACGACGGGACGTGGACGACCGCCTGGGAGAGATCCGCGTGCCGACGCTCATCATCGTCGGCGACCAGGACAGGCTGCTGGCGGCGAGCCGGCTCATGCAGGAGCGCATTCGCGGCTGTCGCTTCGTGCTGATCAAGGGCTCGCCCCACGGCACAGCGGACTGGCGGCCGGAAGCGTTCAACAAGGCGGTGCTGGACTTCCTGGGAGACGTAGAGGCCGGCCGCTCCGTCGCGGGTGAGCGCGAGCTCTAGGCTCGCACGGGCACCCTTCTCCTACCGACCACTGTCGCGAGGCCCTGTGCCGCGGTGGTTGTTGTCATGGATGGAGTGGCTCAGTACAGGAGACGTTCCGAGGCCAGCCCTCAGGCCGGCGAGGCGGCCAGGCTCAAGCCTGGCCTTCGGAGATCTCAAGACGCGGCGACCGCCTCGTAGGCGGGGGTCTTTAGACCCTCGCGAACCTGTCGGGGTCTGAAGACTCCGACCTACGAATGTCTGTCAGAACCCGTCGGGGTTTCAAGACCCTTTAGACCCTCGCGAACCCGTCGGGGTCTGAAGACCCCGACTACGAATGTCTGTCAGCGCCAGCACTCAGGATGCGACGGCGCTGGCTCCACAGGAACTGGCGCCTTATCATTGATCTGGCAGGCCCCTCACCCCGACCCTTCGACAGGCTCAGGGTCTCCCCACTCCCCCACCCGGGAGAGGGGCCGGGGGTGAGAGTAAGCAGGTCACATGGCAGAGCGCATCATCCTCTTCACCGGCAAGGGCGGCGTCGGTAAGACGACGGTCGCCGCCGCGACGGCGCTGCGGGCCGCCGAGCTCGGTCGCCGCACCGTCGTCATGAGCACGGACCCCGCCCACAGCCTGGGCGACGCCTTCGACAAGACGCTCGGCCCCGAGCCCGTCCGCGTCGCCCGCAACCTCTGGGCCCAGGAGACCGACGTCTATCACAACATCAGGCGCTGGTGGGGCACCGTCCACGACTGGCTGAAGGGGCTGCTCGCCTGGCAGGGCGTCGACCAGATGGAGGCGGACGAGGTGGCCGCCGTCCCCGGAATGGAGGAGCTGGCCAACCTCCTCTGGATCAACAGTCACTATGAGAGCGGCGACTATGACCTTGTGGTGGTCGACTGCGCGCCCACCGGCGAGACCATCCTCCTCCTCAGCTTCCCCGAAACGGCGCGCTGGTGGATCGACAAGTTCCTCCCCATCCAGCGACGTCTCACACAGGTGCTGCGGCCCGTCGTCCGGCCTCTGACGGGTATCCCCGTGCCCGAGAAAGAGGTGTTTGACACCGTCGAGGGTCTGATGACGCAACTGGCCCGGCTGCGCGCTCTCCTTTCGGACCAGAGCCTGACCACGGTGCGCCTCGTCGTCAACCCGCAGAAGATGGTGGTGAGGGAGACGCAGCGGACGTTCACCTACCTGAACCTCTATGGCTACGTCACCGACGCCGTGGTCTGCAACCGCGTTCTGCCCGCCAATGCCATGGAGAGCGAGTTCGCCCGCCATTGGCAGGCGTCCCTCGAGGGCTACAGGCGCTACATCGAAGAGGCGTTCTCGCCCGTGCCCATCCAGGAGGTGCCTTTGCTCCCGCACGAAGTGACCGGCCTCGAATCGCTGCGGGAGATGGCCGATTGCCTCTACGGCGAGGACGATCCGGCGCGTGTCTTCCACACGGCCCTGGCCCATGAGCTGAAGGCTGAGGACAGCCGCTTCGTCCTCAGCCTGCCCGCCCCCTTCGCCAGCAAGGGCGACGTATCCCTGGCGCAGCGCGGCGATGAGCTATCGGTGCAGGTGGGAGTCCACAGGCGCAACATCGTTCTCCCGCGCGTCCTTGCCGGCCTCACCGCCGCAGGCGCCCGCCTCGACGAGGGCCGCCTGGCGATCTTCTTCCCCCGTCGCGAGAGGCGCACTGCCTGATCTCAGGGCCCTACCCCGTGCGCCGGACCGGTGGGAGGTTGCAGGCGAGACGCTACGCCGAGGACTGCGCCTCTGGCTCCGTTGCGTCCGTGCTCGACGAGCCGCCCTCGTCCGCCGGCCGCGCTGCCCCTCTCGGCCGGGACGCCGTTCTCCGCGTCGCCCGTGCAGGCCGTCTTCTGGGGGCCCGCTTCCTGGCTGCTGGCGGCGCCTCCTCGGCAGACGGGGGCTCCCACCCTTGAGCCCAATCGATGCCCCTTTCGAAGGCGCCCCGGGCCGCCTCGACAGCGGCCTTGCCGGCCTCGCGGTTGGCCTCGATCAGGCGCCGCAGGGCCTCCCGCACCTCTTCTCTCGTGTCGCCGGCCTCCGCCAGCCACTCGCGCGTAAGCTCGAGGGCGCGGGTCTGGGCCCGCAACTGCGCGTCGAGGAGGTCCTCGTAGAAGCCGAGGAGGTCGGTCGGCTCCTCGACCCACTTCTTGGCGAGCGCGACCAGCTCCCGCTCGCCGCGCCGCGCCTGGCGTAGGATGGTCTTGGACACGTGGTAGCCTCGCTGGTTTCCGCTGTCGATGGCGTGGAGCATGGCGTCGTAGGCCTCGTTAAGTGCGCCGAAGAACCTGTCTACCGGTTTCTGAGGCATGTCACTTTCCTCCCGCGCTTGTCAGTCCGCCCTGGTAGTCGCATTCGCTCGCCAGTCTGCCCAATCGCGCTCTCAGCCCGCCGACCACAGTGGCGGAGACGGCCCCATCGTTGGGCCTGCGCCCTGCAAGGTTATGCCCTGAGGAGGTGGATTGCAACACGTGTGAAGGGGGATGCCAGGCTGCCGCCAGGCGGCCGGCCTCAGAAGCCCAGGCCCTCCAGGCGTCGCACCGTCTCCGCTACGGCCCGCGCCATCAGCTCCGTCTTGAGGCGACGGCCCTCGGGCTCGAGGCCACGATTGGGAAGGGCGACCAGCTCGGACGCGAGACGCTCCGTCTCATCTAGGAGCTTTCGCTCCAGCTCGGCCCATGACACCTGAAGCTGAACCAGCCTCTCCCGTGGGCCGGCCAGCGCGTCGTCACGGAGGGCCTTCATCCGCCACCAGGGCGATCGCGGGTCCGGCTGCGCCCCTCCCCGGCTCAGCTCATGGGGCAGCTCGCCGTCGAAGTAGACGGGCAGGAACACGCCCGTACAGGGCGAGCCCAGACATGCCCGGAGGTCCGGCCGCCCGTCCGCCGAGGAGCGCAGGCGGGCCACGATGCTCGCGGTCGTGGTGCTGAAGGGGTCCGCGTGGCAGCAGAGGGTAAGGAAGAACGCGTCCTTGAGGTCCCGTTCCTCCGGCACGAGGCTTCCGCTCTCTCCGTGGTCCCGCATGAACGAGATGAGGGCCTGCTCCGTAAGCTCGCCGGCGGCGCGCTGGAGGAGATCGCGGCTGCGGGCGAGACGCACCTCCGAGATGCGGGCTGGCACAGCCTCGTCTCGGTAGGCGGCGGCAAAGCGCAGCCGCCCCTGCTCGGCCGCCCACCGGCCCTGGTCAGTCGCGTACGATTCCAGGTCGGGCGCACCCATCTCCCAGTCGTCGTCCAGGGTGAGCTGGTTGGAGATGCTCCCGACGCCGTGCACCTGCTTGGCGGCCCAGCGCCTCCCCGACGTCTCAAGGATCCAGGCCCCTGCGGGGTCGGCGATCAGGAACGAGTTGTGGTAGCCGGTTTCGGTCCCCGGCAGGGCGGGGCCGCCCTGCCCGTAGGTCTCCAGGAGGCCCGTGATCACGTCGAGGGCCTGGCGCGCCGTCTCTCCCCGCTCGAGGCCCAATCGCACCAGGTCCATGCCGAGGAGGCCCGTCTCGGGCACCGGGTCGCGGGTGAAAACCGCCTCGTTGCCGATCGCGACCTGGCACTCGTTGACGCCGTGCTCGGCGCCCCAGAGCCAGTAGGGTTGAGCAGCGACGAATCCATAGGTGCGCGGGACCTGGGGTATGGTGAGGTACTGGCAGGCGACCTCAGCGCCGGGGGCGTGCTTGCGAGAGGCGAACTGAACGAGCGGCTGGCACTCGTCTGGCGGCCGGTCGCTGTTCTTGGCGAAAAGGGTGCAGCCGTCGCGCGAAGCGGGGGGCAGCGCCACGAGGGTATCGCAACCGAGCGTCTTTATGGAGTCGGCTGTCCCGACTGCCACTGGCGGCATCTCCCGTCAGAAAGCAAGCGATCGCGAGTCTTCGTGACCGACGTTCGGACGGTCATTCTACCCGAAGCTGAGTGCTTATGGAAGTATCAAGCGGGAGGGATAAGAAGCTGTGTCATACGCGAACCACATCTTCTTCCCGGCCCCGGGATTGACCAGGAGCTTCACCTCGAGTTGATCGCCGGGCGGAATAGTGTAGTTCGCGACGGTGACGGCTATCGTCTTTTCCACCCACGTGCTGGATCCAGCTTGCCAGTCCGGCTCGGTCAAGGTACCCGCACCCACCAGCCTGTAGGTCGACCCGTCGAAGTGCCTGAGGTAGACGGTAACGCTCCCCACCCTCCCCGTGTCGAAGTCCATTATGCCGGACCACAACACCACCCGCACGGTGCCGTTGATGGTGAGGCCAGAGCTGAGCGGGGAGGTCTGCCAGGCCTGGTACTTCTTAGTATCGGTCTCTGTGGGGCCTGTTCCTCCCTTGGCTAGCAGGAGGCCGGGAGCAGTGTCACGGTCGGTGTCGTAGTTGTACAGCGTGACAGCCACGGGGGCCGTCTCATCCAGGGGGAGGACGGCGTGAGATACCGTGTCGCCCACGGGCGGCGACGGGTCGTTGTGGAGGTACAGCACTCTTATTGCTGTCGGCGTCGGCGTTGGTGTGGGCGTGGCGGTCGGCGTGGGCGTGCTCGTCGGAGTGCCCGTGGGGGCGGCCGTCGCCGTCGGAGTGGGTGTGCGTGTACCGGCCGGAGTGTTGGTCGGCGTCGGTGTGGGTGTCGGCGTGGTCACAGGTGCAGGCGTCGCGGTTGGCGTCGCCGTGGGAGTGCTTGTAGGCGGAAGACTCGGCGTAGGCGTGGCTGTAGGGGCCGGCGCAGGCGTGGGCGCGAAGGTGGCCGTCGGCGTCGGAGTGTTCGTCGCCGTGGCCGTGCTGGTCGGCGCCCTAGTTGGCGTAGGCGTAATGGTGGGCCTCGCCGTTGGCGTGCTGGTGGGTGCCGGCGTGTTAGTGGGTTGCGCCGTGGCCGTGCTGGTTGGCGCTGGCGTGTCGGTGGGTGCCGCCGTGGGCGTGCTGGTGGGGGGCGGTGTCCTCGCCGGTGTGGCCGTGGGCGTGGTCGTGGGTGCTGGCGTCTTCGCGGGTGTCGCCGTCGGCGTGGTCGTGGGAGCAGGTGGCCTGAGTGGCGTCGCCGTGGGCGTGACGGTGGGAGCCGGTGGCCTTGGTGGCCTCGCCGTGGGCGTGCTGGTGGGTGCCGGCGTGTCGGTGGGCGTTGCGACGGGCCTGCTCGTCGCCGGAGGCATCGGGCTGGGTGTCCGCGTCGCAGTTCTGGTCGGCGCGACCGTGGCCGTGGCTGTGCTGGCGCGCGTCGGCGTCGCCGTGGGCGCTGCCGGCGGTTCTGTCGGGATTTGAGCCACGTCCACGCGCCGCGGAGCTGTGGCTACTGTCGTGAGGGCGTCCTCGTCCGCCGCCGCTGCCTCGATGATGGCGGGATCCAGAGGAGCGGTTCGCACTCCGTGCGGGTCGGAAGAGTAGTCCGCCTTCAGCCGCGATGCGGTGTCTGTGTCCAGTCGTTTCAGGTGTGGCCACTGCACAGCGAGAGCCGCTGCGGTAGCCGTGAACGCGAGACAGGCGAGGACTAAGCCAAGGGCGAGCGCAAGCTGTCGAATGCGCGACGGCATGCTAGGCCGCCTTTTCGAGCGGGGTGTCCTCGAGCCTGAATCCCTTCAGTACGGGATCGGTTCGGCGACGGCGCTCCCAGTCAGGGAGCAGGCGCTCGAGGGCGGCTACGACGCGGCGGTCGAGGAACCCTCCGGCAGCCTCGCGCTTGATGATCTCGAGCGCCTCTTCGGGGGCCATCGCCGCCCGATACGGACGGTCCGTCGTGAGCGCATCGTACATGTCCGCTACGGCCGCAATGCGCGCGATCATGCTCAGTTGCTCGGAGCGGCGGCTGGCGGGATAGCCGCTGCCGTCCAGCTTCTCATGATGGCCGGCTACGAAGTCGACCACCTCCGGCGCCAGATCGACCGACGCGAGGATGTCCAGGCCAGCGAGGGGATGCCTTTCGATCAGCTCTCGCTCCTCGGCGGTGAGGGCACCGGGCTTCAGTAGCACGGCGTCGCGGACGCCGATCTTGCCGACGTCGTGGAGGTAGCCGCCGATCTCCAGGTGCTGGAGCTGGGATTCGGGCAACTCCAGGGAACGGCCGATTTCGACCGCCAGATGGCCGACGCGGGCGGAATGGCCGGCGGTATACGGGTCGCGGGCATCGATGGCGGAGGTGAGGGCTCGCATCGTCGCGAGGAGGTGGCGTTGGAGGCGCTCGGTCATGACATCGAACGATGAGGCGAGTACCCCCACTTCATCCTGACTCCGAACGCCGGAGCGAGCCGTGAGATCTCCTGACGACACGGCCACGGCTGTCCTAACCAGCTTGAACAGTGGTCTCGTCAGACTTCGGGCGACGAGCCCGCCGGTGAAAAGGACGGCTGACGTGGCGAAAGTGAACAGCAGTCCCATTTGCCAGCGTGTCGAGCCGCGGGCACTGAAGATGAACGACGAAGGGAGGGCGACCGAGTACAGCCCCACCGTCTGATCGCGCACTACCAGCTTGCCGTATAGCAGCTCGAAGTCGCGGCCGAAGAGCTCCTTGCTTTCCCTCAGGGCGGTGGGGGTATCGGACTCGGTGAGTGCGGCCGGGCTCGGACTAAGGTCCGCTTCGTCGGCGCCCTCAGTCGCGAAGGTGGTCGCGAGCGGTGTGCCGTCGAAGTCGTAGATCGTGATGTCGGCCAGCGCCTCGCCTTCGGCGACAGGCAAGAACGAACTGAGGAGGCTGCCGACCAGCACCACGCCGGCAAGGCGGTCACCGTCGAAGATTGGGCCGGCCGTGTAGAGGGCATAGCCATCTGCTGTCTGGACGATCTGGGCGAACTTGTCTCCCAACGAATCGTTTTGCTCCGCGAGGACGTTGCGGACAATCGACCAGGAGGTGCGGTCTGCCGTGTCACTGAGTGGCGCGTAAGTGAGAGACGATGGGTTCTTCAACTGAATCGCGAGGACACCCTCTCCTCGCGCGTCCAGCACTTCCACCCTCTCCGCACTGTTGTTTGCGGCCAGTGGCTCGACCAGGGTGCGGAGCTTGGCCGACCTTCCCTCTTCAGTGGCCTCGGCGACACCATCGCTGAAGGCGACGCCGCGGACGACTTCGAGGTGCTGTCGTTCGCGGCGCACGATTGAGTCAGATGTGACGCGCGCTGCCTCGGCGAGCCTGTTGTTGAAGCGCTCCTCGAGGGATCCGGTAACCAATCGCGCGGCGATGTACGTGCCGGCTCCGGCCAGGAGGATCGTGAGCAAAGCGTAGGGCGCGATGATCTTCCAGCCGATGTGCCGGGCAGGATACAGGACTGTTTTGGCAACGCGGAACAATGCTGCCTTCGCGCGTAGCATACATGTCTGTGTTCGGCCTTATCGTGGGAACCTTGAGGACATAAGAGCGGTGGCGTGAGGCTGAAGGCTGTTCTAGGTGCCTGCGGGCGCAAGCCGTAAGGCAACCCCCGACTGGACCGGCTGCGCCGGTGTCGGATTCGTGGGCCACGTCGGATGCGTCACCGAAGGCAGCCTCAGGCAGCGGGAGCCCGTTCTGTGATGAGGGAGGTAGCCTTTGATAGTAATGATCTAATGATCTTTTGCTTCAAGATCATCATCATCATCAGGGAGTGAGCGTGCCCGTGACGATCTTCCGCCCTACCGCTCGTCGGTAAGCCGAAGCCCACAGTCAGCAGCACTCCCCGTCACGGAAACCGCTTCCCCAGTCCCTTCGTTGTGACGTTCACTGAGAAGCCATCTCTTGCACGCTTCGACCTGCGGGTGGCCTGAATCCGCACCCGGAATTAGGTACTCCCCGACTGCCCTCAATGCAAGAACCTCGGCGAGCCGGTCAATTCGGGCGTCCTGGTTGAGTTGGTGGTACGCTAGTGCCGCCCCTTGTGCCTGGGAGGGGAGTCCGCCCCGAAGGTCGGCAGCATCGGGAACGTACCAGTGAAGTGCCAAGCGGTCTAGGGCCATGAAACCACCTAGGAGCACGAAGCTGATCACGACGACTCCGAGTGTGCGCAGCATCTCCCACCTCCGTCGTTGTCCTGTACCCGTGACGCCCGCATGTTACCACGCTTGACGGCCTCAGAACGCGTCCGCTAGACTGCTACGAGAGACAGAGGGAGGTGGGGAAGATGCCTACGTTGAAGACGCGCGTCATCCCGAAGCCGAAAGAGGGCACAAGGGCCGTCTTGATCCCAAAGACGCTCCCTGCCGTGCGTGGTAACGGCGACACGAACTACGAATGCGGTGGGTGTGGCGTGGTCTTGCTAGAGCGCATTGCACCCGGTCAAATCAAGGGCCTTGTGTTTCAGTGTCCTAGCTGTAGTGCCTTCAGCGAAGTCTAGAGAACGTGGCGCTTGTCGGACTTCAGGATGCGGTGGAGCGATCCGGCCTCACCACGGGACGGCTCCGCCAGTTGCTCCGTGCCGGTAAGCTGAAGGGCCGCAAGATTGGAAACTCCTGGGGCGTCGAGGACACGTCGCTGGCCCGCTACCTCAAGAGTGACCGGCGTCCTGGCCCCAAGAAGAAGTCTTGACAGACGCTACCGGATGCGGTAGTGTTTCGTTGAGGGTAGCTGTACAGCTAAATCTCGGAGTCAGATTCGGGGAAACGGGCGGTGAGGAGTCTGGCGTCCCTGGAGGGATTCGAACCCCCGACCCGCTGCTTAGAAGGCAGCCGCTCTATCCGCTGAGCTACAGGGACGGCGTTCCCAGTCTGCGCGCCTTATCTGAAGACGGTCTCTATCTTGTGGAAGCGGGCGGGCCCCCGGCCTCCCTGGCGGAGGCCGACGATCTCCATGCCGCTGACGTCTGCCCTGGTCGTGACGTGCTTCTGCGCCAGGCGGCCGAGCGGCTGGGCCACGAGCACCGCCAGCACCGCCGAGAGGAGAACGTTGGGGAGCCTCTCCAGCCGGCCGCGGTTTCCGAGGGCGAGCAACGAGCAGCCGCCAGCCAGCAGCCCCGCCACCGTTAGATTCGTTCCGCAGAGGGGGGATACGGCTAGAGCGGCTTCACCTCGCTTCAGGCGGGCAAGGCCCTCCTTCGCGGACTCACGCACGCTTTCCGAAGGGACGTCCCCGTAGATGTAGAATCCGTTTCGCGTCGCCCGACCCACCATGCGAACGCCTGGCCCCAGCCGCCCCAGCAGGATCGATATTGTCGCGTGCTCCAGGGCGTGGTTACGCCTTACCGAGTCCATCGTCTTCTTGATCATTCAGACCTCCGCAGTCGCATCAAGTATAGCATAAGGTCTCGCGGACCTTGCGTCATCGCTCTCTAGTTCCGCGTAACCCCCGGCACGCCGATGCGCACCACGGAGACAACGGTCACTGTGACCGTCTGCGCCTGATTCGTACCCGGCGCCTCGATGCGAACGGTCGCGGTCTGGGTCCCCTGCGGCATAGTCGTCGGGTCGGGAATGATGGCGATGGTCGGCGAGCGCTCGCAAGGAGCGTCGGAGTCGCAGGGCATGTCGGTGCCGACGGCGACGCCGGACTGCGGGCTCACGTCCAGCCAGCTCACGGAGGGCGTCGCCATCCAGGAGAGGATGCCCGTCCCCTTGTTCTCGACGGTGATGCGCTGTTCGAAGACAGAGTCCTCCGCCTCGACATTGAACCGCATGCTTGGACTGGAAACGGAGAGGATCGGCGAGCCCAGGATGGTGGCCCGTAGGTCGGCCGACGGCCTGGGCGTGGTATCGCGATGCCCGACCACGCCGGACGATCGGCTGGAGACGGCCGTAAGGGACAGGGGCGTCGGAGTGGCCGACGCGGTCGCCGTGGGGCTGGGCGAGGGAGTCGCTGTGGGAGTCGCCTGGACGAACGGCGTTGCCGTCGGGGTCCCGGCTAACCATGTCGGCAGCGGCGTAGGCGTGTCGCCCGCGCTCGAAGTTATCCCCCTCACGGCGCTCGAAGGCCGGGCCGTCGGGATGTCCATCCCGCTGAACGGGTAGGCGAAGTTCTCCAGCTTCAGCGGCTCGCTCCAGCGAGGGTCGTTCAGGTCAGGCAGGTCGAGCGGCAACGGGTCCCAGAGGGTGTCGTCGCCCACGACGGGTGGGTGACTCGCGCACCCAAAGACCAGCTCCTGGTAGGGGTATTCAGCCCTGTTGTGGCCGAGGCCGTCGTCGGAGGGGCCGCAGCTATAGGAGGTGCGCGGCCAGGAGCCGTAGATGGGGTCCATGGGATGGTTGCTCTTGTTGGCCCCGGGCCCCGTGAAGCCGTTGTAGGCCCAGACAGCGTAGTACCAGTTCTCAACAATGGCGGGGTCGCTGTCCGTGTCGGTGCCGGCGATCGGCAGGTTCTCAGGGGCTTCGTTCCACTTGTCGGCGAGGATGACGGCGCCGCGGGCGATGTTGTTGGCGAAATGGGTCGCCACCAACACCTGCTCCGGCGCGGGCCGCCCGCTCTCGCCGAGGGGCACTGTCATGCCGCTGGTGACCTGCATGATGCCGTGCCCGCAGTCATAGGAGACGAGGGCCGGCCCGATAGCCTCGAAGGGCACGGCCTGGTCGGCCTGGGTCATGACACTCTCGATCCAGGCGATTGCCTTGAGCAGTATCGGCGGCACGGCCACGTCCGAGGAGGTGCGCGAGTCGCGAAGCCCCCGTTCGATGGCCGGCAAGCCGAAGTATGGGTCGCCGGGGAACAGCATGTTGTAGGCAGCCAGGTCGATCGTCGTGTTGTAGAGGGAGCGGTCCTGCGGGCCCTCGTAGGTGTTGGGCACCGAGACGAAGGCGCAGTCGGCGGCCGCGCGGCGCGCTGACTGGGGGAGGGCCGCGCAGACAGCCGCAATCACAAGTGCCAGCAAGATGATCCGACGCATCGCTAGCGCTCCGGGAGCCAGCCCGCTAGGGACAGTTCCCCACCCATCTTCAGTTCCTCGCGCTCGCCACTGGGCCGCAGGATGGCGATCTCTGCTCGGCCGGGGTCGAGCGCGGAGCTGCCCTCGAAGGAGCGCAGCGCCAGGTAGGAGCCGTCCGGCGACCAGGAGAGGGGCACGTCGAAGCCCTTGTCCGGCGCCTCGAGCTCTTCCGGCGTGCCGCCGAGGGCGCTGACGCGAAGCGCCGCCTCGCTCTCGCCGGCCTGGGGCTCCTGTCCCAGAGTGAGGTCGCGACTATTGGGGTGCCAGATCGGGTTGAAGTCGCCGGTGCTCTCCTTGCGCACCGGAGCCGGTGCAGCGCCGGAGTCCGTATCGACGACCATCGCACGGAAGGACGGCGTTTCCGAGGTCACCTCCGGCGCCAGGAAAGAGAGGCGGCTGGCGTCCGGAGAGAGGTGCCAGTCCCGCGTGAAGTCGTCGCTCAGGTGCGCGATCGTGGCCGTCGTCAGCGTGTCTGTCCGGACGCGAGCCAGCTCTGTCCCGTGGGTGGACACCTGCGTGTAATAGAGGTCGGCGCCGTCTGGAGAGAAGCCGACCGGAAAGAGGCCGACGTCCATCTCGATGAGCTCAGTCTGACGTCCCGAAAGCTCCACACGCACTAGGTGGAAGGTGCCGGCGGCGTTATCGCGGCTCTCGCTGCGGCGGAAGACGACGGAGGCGCTATCGGGTGACCAGACGGGTGCGATCAGAAGGTCCGCGTCTTCGGCAAGGCGGCGCGGCTCACTGCCGTTCGAGCCCAACACCCACACCTCGGCTGGAGTGTCGGCGCTCGGTTTCGGTTGTGAGGGCGGAAGCACGGTGTAGGCGATGAGCCTGCCGTCCGGCGACACGCTGGCGAGGATGCCGTACTCCGGGGCGTGGCGTACGGTGGCGATGATAGTGCGCTGTGATGGGTCGTCGGCGGGAGCGGACCAGAGTGTGTCTTCTGTCGTGCCGAACTCACTGACGACGATGCGGGGGGTGGTGTCGTCGGTGGCTGCCGGGAGGCCGACGCTGCCCGCGCCGCCACCCATGATCAGTCCGCCGATGGCGAACTGCCATAGACCGAAGGAGCTGGCGCCGAGCACGGCGCTCACGGCGAGGGGCTTCGCAAGCGCGGCGAGGTGGCGAAAGACGTTCAGCGACGATAGCATCCGTGCGCCTCAGGGGCTTGAGACGCCGGCGAACACCCTCAAGGGCTGCTTCGCCAAACCAACACCCCGCCCGGCTGGCTCTTGCTAGACCTCAGGCCCCGATGGTTTAGGTTCTTCCCAGGCCCTCCTCACGTGCCGGTAGACGTACCACCCCATCAGAGCGAGAACAGCAACCAGGATGGGTATGTCTGCCGGTCGCATCCACTCGCGGATCCTCTCCCAGTTCTCCCCCAGGACGAAACCGGCCCAGGCCAGGCCCAGAGACCAGAAGAAGGACCCCACGAACGTCAACACGATGAACTTCCAGACCCGCATGCGCGCGACACCCGCCGGCACGCTGATGAACGTCCTCACGACGGGAAGCAGGCGCGAGATGAGCACCGCCCATGTGCCGTACTTGGCGAACCAGCGGTCCGCAGTATCCAGATCGTGGTGCGAAATGAGGATGTAGCGCCCGAAGCGGTTGATCAGCGGTCGGCCGCCCCAGGCCCCCACATAGTAGGCCAGCACGGAGCCCAGGGTATTGCCCGTTGCCCCAAAGAAGGCCGCGAGCAGCAGCCACGCTTCGCTCAGCCCCCGGTCCTTGACCAGCAGCCAGCCGGCCAGGGGCATTATGATCTCGCTGGGGAATGGGATGGCCGCACTCTCGACGGCCATAAGCGCCACGACGCCCGGCCACTCGATGAGATCGTAGGTGTTTCGCGCTAAGTCGAGAAGCCAGTTTTCGAGTCCCCCCAGCAGTGTCGGCAGCCCCCCAGTTTTCTTTAGAAGACGAACCACCGGGCAGTGAGCCCTGAGCGCGTTGTCTGAGTCTAGCAGGGCGCTTCGAGCGGTGTCAAGGCTGGCGGTTCGACTGCCGGTCGCTCTCTCGCTGGGATGGTTCTCCACACCGGCCTGAAGCGGGCGCGAAGATGGCGGATTGGGGAGGGTTCTTTCCCCGGCGCGGCGGTCTGGGGATTTCAGCCAGTCCAGTCTATTCGCCTCTACCCGGCACCGGACGACCCGAGTCTCGCGGTAGTGCCGGGGAGGGAGCGGCCCCTCGTGCCTCCTGCTGGGCAGCTTGGGCAGGAGGACGCTCGCGCCCTGGAGGGGCTTCAGATGGGATGTGGCCGCTTCTGAGGGCCATGTTATAATGAATCTCAGCGAATTCAGGAGAGCCCCGCCTTGATTTTCGCCTATTCCGACCTTCTACAGGCCAGCCCCAGGCTCTTTGTCGTCTTCTTCGGCTCGGTGGTGACCGCGCTGCTGGCGGGCATCGCGTTTCACGAGTTCAGCCATGCCCTCGCCGCCGTCGCGCTGGGAGACCGGACGCCACGCGTGCTGGGGCGTCTGTCGCTGAACCCGCTGGCCCATCTCGACCCGGCGGGGACGGTGCTGCTCTTCATCGGCGGTTTTGGCTGGGGCAAGCCCGTACCTGTGAACCCGCGCCGATTGCTGAACGGCGCCAAGGTGGGCATGGCGATGGTGGCCGCCGCCGGCCCTCTCTCGAACCTGCTGCTCGCGGGCCTTCTGGCGGCGCCCATCAAGGCGGGCCTGGTGCCCTGGCACACGCCCTTTCTCGTGCCGGTCAGCGTCTCCTTTTGGGACGGCAGCGACTATCTGGGGCTGTTTCTGAGCTCGCTGGTCATCTTCAACGTGGTGCTGGCCGTCTTCAATCTCATCCCGCTGGCGCCTCTCGACGGCTTCCGCGTGGCGGTGGGCGCCCTGCCCCGCGACCTCTCGGCCTCCGTGGCCAGCCTGGAGCGATACGGGCCCGGCATCCTTATTCTGCTGGTCGCCCTCCCCTTCGTGACGCATGGTTCGGTGAGCATCCTCTTCGGGATCATGTCGCCGGCGGTGAACGGCATTACGCGGTTTCTGGCGGGGATTCACGGCAATGTTCTTGGCTAGGGCGAGGTATCGTTCCCGACAGTTCTTCGATGCCCTGAGAGCGGAGGTCGGGGAGGCCGACCGCGCCCGGGTCGCCCGCTACTTGAGCCCCCAGGAGCAGCGCCTCTTCTACGGCATGGCTCTCCGTGACCAGCGGCATGCGCTGGATGTCCTCTCCGCGCTGGAGCGAGAGGGCCACGATGATCGGGCGCTCCTGGCGGCGGCCCTGCTCCATGACGTAGGCAAGGGTGCCATTCGGCTGTGGCAGCGGGTGGCCTTCGTGGTGCTGAAGGCCGCCTCGACCAGGCTGCTGGCACGGGTGGCGTCCGAAGGTGGCGCTTCCTGGCGACAGGCGCTATGGCGTTCCCTTCACCACGCCGAGCTGGGCGCTGCCCTCGCTGAGGCGAGCGGCGCTCCGGCGGAGACCGTGCGGCTCATCAGGATGCACGAGGAGCGGGCCACGGGCGACAGGCAGCTCTTGCTGCTGCAACAAGCCGATGAGGCCGTCTAGGCGACGCGGCGGAGGTTAGACGTGGAGCGAGTGTCGATCATTGGTCTCGGGCTCATCGGCGGCTCCCTGGCGCTTGCCCTTAAGAAGGCGCTGCTGAAGGACATCGAGATCGTCGGCTTCGACAAGAGCTGGGAGGCCGGCAACAAGGCGAAGAAGCTGAGAGCTGTGGACCGCGTGGCCCCGAACCTGTCATCGGCGGTGCAGGACGCCGCGATGGTCATCGTCGCCACCCCCATACTCGCCATCCGGAGCGTGATGGAGGAGATGGGCCCGCACCTGCGCGAGAGCTGCATCGTAACCGATACCGGCAGCACGAAGGCCGAGGTACTGAGATGGGCCGCGGAGCTGCTGCCCCAGCACGTGGACTTCGTCGGCGGCCACCCCATGGCAGGCAAGGAGAAGTCGGGCATCGAAGAGGCGGAGGCGGAGCTCTTCGTGGACCGGCCCTACTGCATCGTCCCGGCGGTTACGGCGGGCGAGAGGGCTGTCAACACCGTCGTAGGGCTTGTGCAGCTCGTCGGCGCCAGGCCCACATTCATCGACGCCGAGGAGCACGACAGCTACGCGGCGGCGGTGAGTCACCTGCCGATCATGGTCTCCGCCTCGCTGTTTTCCCTCGCGAGGGGGAGCGAGGCCTGGCCCGAGATAGCCAACATGGCGGGGAGCGGCTTCCGTGACCTTACCCGCCTCGGTTCCGGCGACCCGGAGATGGCCCACGACATCTCCCTCACGAACCGCGATAACATCGTTCACTGGCTCGACCGCATGATCGGTGAGCTGCGGCGCTATCGCGATCTGATCCAGGGCGACGAGGAGGAGCTGTTCAAGGCGCTGGCCCGCGTTCAGATGGACCGCGATACCTTCCTCCTCCAGCCGCAGGTCTCCCGCCCCGAGCAGAACGAGGCGGATATGATCAGTTCCGGCGAGCGAATGGCCGCGCTACTGGTGGGCGAGCACTGGGTCCGGCGCGCCAAAGAGATAACAAAGTCCCTTGACGAGCGGTCCAAGGAGCGGGAGAAGGAGCGGCGGCTGCGGCGCTCGTAGCGCCGGCGTGGAGAAGACTGTGGAGCAGACGATCAGGGCGCCTCGCAGGCTGAGGGGCACCGTAGTCGTGCCGGGCGATAAGTCCATATCGCACCGGGCGGCGCTTCTCAATGCCGTCGCCTCGGGCCCGGCCGTCGTCGAGAACTTCCTGCGGGCCGAGGACTGTCTGGCGACCCTCGAGTGCCTGAGGGCCCTCGGCGTCCCCTGGTCGCTGGAGGGCAACGGGGCGGGCCGGCTGCGCATCGAAGGTGTCGGTCGCGGCGGGCTCCGCGAGGGCGAAGACGTGCTCGACGCCCGCAACTCCGGCACCACCATGAGGCTGCTGTCCGGCCTCCTCGCGGGCCAGCCCTTCCTCTCGATCCTCAGCGGCGATTCGTCCCTCCGCTCGCGACCCATGGACCGCATCGTCGAGCCGCTGCGGGCCATGGGCGCCCAGGTCTGGGCCCGGGGCGGAGACTCGTTTCCTCCCATTGCCATTCGCGGCGGTGGCCTCAGGGGCCTCCGCTACCGGCTGCCGGTGGCGAGCGCCCAGGTCAAGTCGGCGGTGCTGCTGGCCGGCCTCCACGCGGACGGCGAGACCGCCGTCGAGGAGCCGGTGGCGACCCGAGACCACACGGAGCGCATGTTGCGCGCCATGGGCGCTTGCATCGAGAGAGAGGGCGACGTCGTGCGGCTCCTCCCGCAGCGGGCCGAGCTGGAGCCGCTGAGCCTGCGCGTCCCCGGCGATATCAGCGCCGCCGCCTTCTGGATGGTGGCGGCCGCCGTCCATCCCGACGCCGAGGTTCACCTGCCCGGCGTCGGCGTCAACTTCACCCGCAGCGGCATCGTCGACGTGCTGCGGGCCATGGGCGCCGACCTGGAGATCGGCGAGGAGCGCGAACAGGGAGGCGAGCCCGTGGCCGACATCGTGGTGCGCTCCAGCCACCTCTCGCCGGTGACCGTCGAAGGGGGAATGCTACCGCGCCTCATCGACGAGGTGCCGGCCGTGGCGGTGGCGGCGGCCCTGACACCGGGCCGGACCATCATCCGTGGGGCGGGCGAGCTCCGGGTCAAGGAATCGGACCGGATCGCCAGCACCGCGGACGGGCTGCGATGTCTGGGGGGGCGCGTGGAGGAGCTGCCCGATGGACTGGCCATCGATGGCGTAGAGGAGCTTGAGGGTGGCCGCTGCCAGAGCCACGGCGACCACCGGCTGGCGATGGCTCTGGCCGTGACGGGGCTCCTGGCGCGCGGCGAGACGATCGTCGAGGACGCCGGGGCCACTGCGGTCTCTTATCCTGACTTCTGGCAAGACCTGCGAAGACTCGCGTCAGACTAGGTGGACGCGGTCACTCGTTGCAGAGGAGGTGGACATGAGCACAGAGCTAATCCACGTCGGATTCGGCAATCACCTGGCGGTGAATCACGTTATCGGCATCGCCTCGCCGGGGTCGGCCCCCATCAAGCGGCTGATCCAGGAGGGCCGCACCAAGGGGCTGACGATCGACATGACGAGCGGTCGACGCACCAAGGCAGTGGTGTTCATGAACAGCGGCAGCATCGTGCTGGCTGCCATCACCCCGGAGACCATCGCCGGTCGCGTGTCCGTCGCCCGCACTTCGCCCGGCCGGGCGGGTGAGGGAGAGGTGTGAGGGCTGAGACCCGGAACCACCATTCTCCCGCCTCTTCGGTGCCGCTCCTCGTCATACTCTCCGGGCCTTCCGGCGTGGGCAAGGACGCGGTGCTCGGCCGGATGAAGGAGAAGGGGCTTCCCTTCCACTTCGTCGTCACCGCCACGACCAGGCCGCCGCGAGAGGGCGAGAAGGACGGAGTCGAATACCACTTCCTGGGCGAGGAGGAGTACGACCGTCTCCTGGCCGAGGGCGGCCTCCTGGAGCATGCGGAGGTCTACGGCCATCGCTACGGTGTTCCGAAGGCGCAGGTGCGGGAGGCGCTGACTCAGGGCCGGGACGTCATCCTGCGCATAGACGTTCAGGGCGCCGCGACGATCCGGAAGCTGGCCCCCGAGGCCCTCTTCATCTTCCTGGTGCCGGCTTCGCAGGCGGAGCTCGAGAAGCGCCTGCGTCGGCGGGAGACGGAGGACGGGTCCGCGTTCCGGCTCCGCATGGAGACGGCCGGGAGGGAGATGGCCTGCCGCGACCAGTTCGACCACGTTGTCGTCAACGAGCGGGGGAAGCTGGACGAAGCGGTGGAGCGGGTCGTGGCCATCATCGCCGCCGAGAAGGCTCGAGCCGGTCGTCGCCCTGTACACCTCTAGACGCAAGCCGTTCGATTGCCGACTGGCCACGCCCTTGACTTTATGTCCGGGCAAGATAAGATACGGTCGGCCCTCTTCGCGCAATAGCCTTGGGTGCATCGTGCCCGTTTCTTCTTCGACAAGGAGGTCTGATCGATGAATGGCAAGGCAGCAGTCTTTCTCGGGGCCGGCAAAGGCTACGAGGTGCAGGAGTTCCCGGTGCCCGACCCCGAGCCCGGCGGCATCGTAGTCAAGGTGAGCCTGGCGGGGATCTGCGGCTCCGATCTGCACATCTGGCGCGGCGATTCTCCTGTCTTCGGCATGCTGGCCAACCGCGTCGTCGGCCACGAGATGGTCGGTCGCGTCCACAAGCTCGGCTCGGAGATCAAGGCCGACTCGCTGGGGCGCCCCCTCCAGGAGGGCGATCGCATCTGCTACCCGTACTTCTACCCCTGTCGTCGCTGCTACCAGTGCAGCCGCGGCGAGTACGCCGCCTGCCCCGCAAACGCCCTCAGCATCCACATGGGCCCTACCCCCTTCACCGGCGCCTACGGCGAGTACTACTACCTCAAGCCCGGCCATTGGGTGTTCAAGGTGCCGGACGAGCTCTCGGACGAGGTGGTAGCCCCCGTGAACTGCGCCCTTTGCCAGGTTACGTACGGCCTGCAGGTCGCCGGCCTCAAGCTCGGCGACATCTACGTGGCGCAGGGCCTCGGCGGTCTCGGTCTCAGCTCCTGCGCCGTCGCCAAGGAGATGGGTGCCGGCATGGTCATCGCCATCGACGGCGTGCCCGCGCGACTGGAGGAGGCGAAGCGCTTCGGCGCTGACGCCACCGTCGATATCAACGAGGTCAAGGCGCCCGAACAGAGGGTCCTCCAGGTCATGGGGTTGACCGGGAACCGGGGCGCCGACGTCGTGGGCGAGTACGTGGGCATGCCCGCCGTCGTGCCTGAGGGCGTGGGGATGGTGCGGAACGGCGGCACCTACCTGGAGATCGGCAACATCAGCATGGGGAGCACCGTCCCCTTCGACCCGTCGACACTGGTCTGGCAGAGCCGCCGCGTCGTGGGCGTGATCCAGTACCAACCCTGGGTGATACCGCAGGCCCTGGACTTCCTGGTGCGGACGAAGGACAAGTATCCCTTCGACAAGGTAGTCTCGCACAAGTTCAAGCTGGAGGAGATCAACGACGCCTTCGAGCAGGCCGAATGGCAGGCGAAGGAAAAGGCGCCCACCAAGATCACGCGGGCGATGGTCGCCCCTTAGCTTGACTGCGCATCCTGGTGTCGTGGAGGCGTGCACCTGCCCCCATCGCGCATTCGCCAGTCATGATGTGGTCTTGACAGCTTCTGTTGGGGCGTGTATAGTCGCTGCAAATCGTCATAACGTGAGCGGCTGCGAACAGGACTAGTAGCCCGCAAAGCGAGGCTCAGAGAGCCGGGGAAGGTGGGAGCCGGCGCAAGCGCAGCGGGTGAATGGACCTGGGAGCCGCGGACCGAAAGGGAGTAGACGGCAAACAAGCAAACAACGAGACAAGCAGACAGGGTAATAGGCAGTCTGCTTAAATGTTTGGATGTTTGTCTGCTCGCGTCCGAGTAGGCTCCGCCGGAGGGGCACCGTTAGCAGAGCCCAGGGTATCTCCGCTTCAGGCGGACGTACCCGGAAAGAGATCCCGACGCCGTCGGGAACCGGGGTGGCACCGCGAGAGTTCCCTCGCCCCTAGGGGCGGGGGTTTTTGTTTGAGTCGAACACGTTAAGGAGGTCATCATGCAGACCAAGTTCGTTCTTCCGGAGAAGGAGATGCCCGGCCGGTGGTACAACATCATGGCGGACCTACCCTGGGAGCCACCACCGCCCATCCACCCGGCTACCCACCAGCCGATCGGGCCCGAGGACCTGGCGCCCCTCTTCCCCATGGCCCTCATCCAGCAGGAGGTCAGCACCGAGCGCTACATCGACATCCCGGAGGAGGTGCAGGACATCTACCGCCTGTGGCGTCCCAGCCCCCTCTATCGCGCCCACCGGCTGGAGAAGGCCCTGGATACGCCCGCCCACATCTACTACAAGTGGGAGGGCGTCAGCCCTGCGGGCTCGCATAAGCCCAACACCGCCGTCGCCCAGGCCTACTTCAACCGGCAGGAGGGCGTCAAGCGCATCACCACCGAGACGGGCGCCGGCCAGTGGGGTAGTGCCCTGGCCATGGGCTGCAACTTCTTCGGCCTCGAATGTAAGGTCTACATGGTGAAGGTCAGCTACTATCAGAAGCCCTACCGGCGCTCGATGGTGGAGACGTGGGGGGCAACGATCGTCCCCAGCCCGAGCACCGACACCAAGGCTGGCAGGGACATCCTCGCGATGGACGCGGAGTCGCCGGGCAGCCTGGGCATCGCCATCAGCGAGGCGGTGGAGGACGCCGCCACGCGCGACGACACCAAGTACTCGCTGGGTAGCGTCCTCAACCACGTGCTCCTGCACCAGACCGTCGTCGGCCAGGAGGCGTTGAAGCAGATGGAGATGGCGGGCGAGTACCCGGACGTGGTCCTCGGCTGCATCGGTGGCGGCTCCAACTACGCCGGCCTGGCGCTTCCCTTCATGCGCGAGCGGCTGGTCGAGGGCAAGAAGACCCGCTTCGTTGCCTGCGAGCCTGAGGCCTGCCCCAGCGTTACGAGGGGACAGTACCGGTATGACTTCGGCGATACGGCCGGCACCACGCCTCTGATGAAGATGCACACGCTGGGCCACACCTTCGTGCCGCCGGGGATCCACGCGGGCGGGCTGCGCTACCACGCGATGGCCCCGCTCATCTGCCAGCTCGTGGACCACGGCCACATGGAGGCCAGGGCGTTCCATCAGAAGCCCATCTTCGACGCGGCGGTGCAGTTCGCTCGAACCGAGGGCATCATCTCCGCCCCGGAGACCGCCCACTGCATCCGCGGTGCGATCGACGAGGCGCTGGCGGCCAAGGAGGCGGGCGAAGCCAGGGTGATTCTGTTCAACCACAGCGGCCACGGCCTCCTCGACCTCGCCGCCTACGACAAGTACTTCGCCGGCGAGCTCGAGGACTACGCGTACCCGGAGGAGAAGGTACGGGAGGCGATGAAGAGCGTGCCGGAGGTCTAGAATCCATGGATCCAGGGAGTCGAAGATGACGGACGCCAAGAAGCGTATCCTGACGGGGATCCGGCCGACTGGTCCCCTCCACCTCGGGCACCATGCGGGAGCACTCGAAAACTGGGTGCGGCTGCAGGACGAGTACGAGTGTTTCTTCCTCATCGCCGACTATCAGGTCTCGGACTATGCGGATGACATCGACTACGTACGTCAGTCCGTGTTCGAGGTTGCGCTCGACTGGCTGGCCGTCGGCCTCGACCCGGAGCGCAGTCACTTCGTCATCGAGAGCCTCATTCCGGAGCACGCGGAGCTGAAGGAGTGGCTGAGCTGGTACGTCGGGCTCGGGCGTTTGCAGCGCAACCCGACGCTGAAGTCGGAGATAGCAGAGCTGGAAGCGCGGTCGAAAGAGGCCGTGCCGGTCGCCTTCTTCACCTACCCGATCATGCAGGTGGCCAACATTCTGATGCCGAAGGCGCATTTGGTGCCGACAGGCGAGGACCAGTCGCCGCACATTGAGATGACACGCGAGGTTGCGCGGCGGTTCAACCGCCAGTTCGGCGAGGTGTTCCCTGAACCGGAGGGGCTGATCGGCCGGGTGCCTCGGTTGGTCGGTGTCGACGGCAACGCGAAGATGAGCAAGTCACTGGACAACGCGATCTACCTGAAGGAGGGGGCCGAGACGGTGACCCAGAAGGTGATGCGTATGTACACCGACCCGACGCGCATCCACGCCACCGATCCCGGCCATGTGGAGGGCAACCCAGTCTTCATGTACCATGACGCCTTTAACCCGGACCTAGCCGAGGTGCAGGACCTCAAGGATCGCTACCGCACTGGGAAGGTAGGCGACGTGGAGGTCAAGCAGAAGCTGGCCCGCACGTTGAACGCGTTCTTGGAGCCCATCCGCGAACGGCGCCGCTACTACGAGGAGCGGCCCGAGCTCGTGCGCGAGGCGCTCGCCGCCGGCACTGGCTATGCCAAGAAGGTGGCCGAGCGGACGATGGCCGACGTGCGGGCGGCGCTGCGGCTGAACTACCTGGGGTGAATGTGGCCGTCTACACTCCGACGCTTGAACAGGTCCGGGCGATGGCCGGCGGGGGCAACCTGGCCCCCGTCTACCGCGAGGTGACGGCGGATCTGGAAACGCCCGTCTCGGCCTACCTGAAGGTGGCGCGGGGCAAGCACTCCTTCCTCTTGGAGAGCGTCGAAGGAGGCGAGCGGCTCGCCCGCTACAGCTTCATCGGCACGGAGCCCTATCGTGTGCTCCGCACGGGCCCGAGCGCCGCCACCAGCCAGTGGCAGGGCGACCCCCTTGTGCCCATCGAAGAGGAGCTGGGCCGCCTGAGGGTGGCGCCGGTTGCAGGGTTGCCCCGCTTCCACGGCGGCGCCGTCGGCTACCTATCGTACGACGTGGTACGCCACTTCGAGCCTCGGGTGCCGGCGGCAGCCGCCGACACGCTGGGCCTGCCCGAAGCCGTCTTCATGTTCACCGACACCCTCCTCGTCTTCGACCACCTTCAGCACAGCATAAAGGTGGTGAGCCACGCCCGCCTGGACGGTGACATCGACGCTGCCTACCGGCAGGCTACCTGGCGCATCGAGGAGTTGGTGGGCCGCCTGGCCCGACCCTTGAGCGGCCTGCCCTACGCACCACTCGTGGGGGAGGCGCGGCCCCAGGGCGAGCTGCGGTCGAACATGAGCCGGGAGGAGTACCTGGCGAAGGTGGAGCGGGCGAAGGACTACATCGTCGCCGGCGATGTCATCCAGGTCGTGCTATCCCAGCGGCTTTCTCGGGAGACATGCGCCCACCCCTTCGAGGTGTACCGCGCCCTGCGCGCCGTCAACCCCTCGCCGTACATGTACTTCCTGGAGCTGGGCGACTGCCATATCGTCGGCGCCTCGCCGGAGATGCTGGTGCGGGTCGAGGACGGTCTCGTCACCACCCATCCCATCGCCGGAACGCGGCCGCGCGGCGTCGAGCCGGCCGAGGACGCGGCGCTGGAGAGGGAGCTGCGCGCCGACGAGAAGGAGAGGGCCGAGCACATCATGCTCCTCGACCTCGGCCGCAACGATATCGGGCGGGTGAGCCAGCCGGGCACCGTGCAGGCCAGTCAGCTCATGGAGGTGGAGCGCTACTCCCACGTCATGCACCTGGTGTCGCACGTCTCCGGACGGTTGAGAGAGGAGATGACGCCCTACGACGCCCTTCGGGCTTGCTTCCCGGCGGGGACCGTGTCGGGAGCGCCGAAGATCCGGGCGATGGAGATAATCGCCGAGCTGGAGCCCGACCGGCGCGGCCCCTACGCCGGTGCCGTCGGCTACTTCGACATGTCGGGCAACCTCGATACCGCCATCACCATCCGCACCATCGTCATGAGAGACGGCGTCGCCCACATCCAGGCCGGCGGCGGCATCGTCTTCGACAGCGTCGCCGAGCGCGAGTACGAAGAGACGCTGCACAAAGCCCAGGCCCTGGTGCGGGCCATCGAGCGAGCGGAGGCAACGGCCGTGACGACACCCAGAGGCAGCCTGGGCTACTGAGGGTGCTGCTATGCCGACGATCCTGGTCTCAGCGCTTCTTCTCGACGGCGAGCGGGTTCTCCTGGCCCAGCGCCGGAATACAAGCACTCCTTTCGCGGGCCAGTGGCTGCTCCCGTTCGGCGTCCTCGGCGACGTGGAGGCGGCGGAGGAGTGCCTGGAGCGGGTGGTGGAATTGGAGCTCAGGGTGACGCCGCAGGCGCACGAGTTCGCCGAGACGCTGTATCTGACCGAGCCGGGCTCGGGCGCCCAGTTCGTGACGAACGTCTTCCGCGTAAACAGGTGGGAGCGCCGCCTGCGCTACCGGGCCGAGGGCGACTACCAGGAGGTGCGCTGGGTCGATGCCGCCGAGCTCTCTCGACTGCCGATGCCGCTGCCCCTCCGCAGGTGGCTGTTGAGGCTGCTGGGGCCGGTGGTGACGAGCCCAGCGGAGGTGGACGTACGGGCTGCCTGGAACGCCATCGCTAGGGCGTATCAGGAGAGGCACAAGATCAGCACCGACATCGTCCACTATGGGCCGTGCATACCCGGCGAGGACGACCTCGGGCTCGTCGGGGATGTGCGGGGGAAGCGGGTGCTGGAGATCGGCTGCGGCGGTGGCCAGTGCGCGATCGCCTTCGCGAAGCGGGGCGCGCTCGTGGTCGGCAAAGACCTGTCGGACGAGCAGGTGGCCTTCGTTCGCGAGCTGGCGGCGCGTGAGGGCGTAGAGGCGCGCTTCTATCAGGGCAGCGTCGAGGAGCTTCCGGAGTTTCCGGACGCCAGCCAGGACGTGGTCTTCTCCGCCTACGCCCTGAGCTACGTGGCCGACATCGGAAGCTGCTTTTCGGAGGTGCGGCGCGTGCTGAAGCCGGGGGGCGTCTTCGTCTTCAGTTGCGATCACCCTTTGACCAACGTGATCTCGCAGGAGGGCCCACCGTGGGTCGTCGAGCGCGGCTACTGGGACGCCTATCTGGTCTGGCGCTGGGAGGAGGACGAGCCGAATCCGCTCATGCAAAGCTACTACCGGCCCGTAAGCGACATCTTCCAGCACCTGGTGGACGCCGGCTTCGTGGTGGAGCGTGTCCTGGAGCCGCGGCCCATCGAGGACGCGAAGCGGACGGGCTTTCCTCTCCTCGAGTGCGAGGAGAGAGACAGGATGGTGCCGGCCACGGTCATCTTCAAGGCGCGCAAGCCGGCATAGGAGGCTCCGTGCTCCTTCTCATCGACAATTACGATAGCTTCACCTACAACCTCTACCAGTACCTGTGCGAGCTGGGGGCGGACGTGCGCGTCGCCCGCAACGATAAGATATCGATAGCCGAGATCGAGTCGATGGCGCCGGAGCGACTGGTCATCTCGCCGGGGCCGTGCACGCCGCGAGAGGCGGGCATCAGCGTCGAGCTCATCCGCCACCTCGCGGGGAAAGTGCCCATCCTCGGTGTCTGCCTCGGCCACCAGTGCGTCGGCGAGGCGTTTGGAGCGAGGGTGGAGGGCGCGGGCGAGATCAAGCACGGCAAGATGTCGATCATCGAGCACGACGGCCGGGGCGTCTTGTCCGGGCTGCCCAACCCCTTCGAGGCGATCCGCTACCACTCGCTGGCGATCGTGCCGGAGAGCGTGCCCGACTGCCTGGAGGTGAGCGCCCGCAGCGAGAGCGGCGTCATCATGGGGGTGCGGCACCGGCAGCACGCCGTCGAGGGGGTGCAGTTTCACCCGGAGTCTATAATGACGGGGGTAGGGAAGGACCTGCTCCGCAACTTCCTTGAAATCGTCCATGCCGGTTCCCGCCGACAGCGCAGAGGATGAAAGAGCGAAGCGCCCTTCGACAGGCTCAGGGTGCGGCAAGAGCTGGTGGTGGCATAGGCAATATGTACTGGCATGCTGAGCTTGTCGAAGCACGAAAGGTGAAGGATGACCGCAACTTCCTGGAGATGACACAGTGACATATATATGTTAGTATGTCGCCGAGGTGACGCTCTCATGAAGAAGCTGATGGTCTACCTGGACGATGACTTCCACGGCGACCTCAAGACCCTGGCGTTCCGCAAGAAGACGACGATGGCGGCGCTCATCCGGTACGCGCTGGACAAGACCTTCGAGGACGAGCTGGACGCCATCGCCGGAGAGCGGGCGCTCGAAGAAGCGGCGCGTGATCCGAGTAGCACGATGAGCTGGGAAGAGTACAAGGCGTCGCGGGCCCGTGGCGTACGAGCTGCAAGTTGAGCGGGCGGCGCGACGCGGCCTCGCCAGGGTTCCCGCTGACGACTATGCCCGTTTGGAGAGGGCTATCGACGCCCTGGCGGAGGAGCCGAGGCCAAGGGGCAGCAAGAAGCTGAGGGCGCCGGCTCCCATGTGGCGGATAAGGGTTTGGGATTATCGAGTGATCTACTCCGTATTTGAGCGCGAACGCATCGTCAAGATCCTAGGTGTCGCCCGCCGCCGGAGCCAGACCTACGAGAGATTGCCATGATCGACTGGCTGAACGACAACTCTGGCGCCGTGCAAGCGATTGCCGTCGTGGTACTTGTGACTCTCACGGCTGTCTACCCGGGAAGGGAGGACCATCGATATGGGCGTTTTCACGTGTCCCATTGAGATCGCTGCCACCCCGGCAGGGCCCTTCGAGGCCCTGGAGGCCGTAGCTGACACGGGCTCGACTTACCTGTGGGTGCCTCGCCCGATCTTGGAGCGTCTCGTTGTCCCGGCGCTCGAGAGCCGACAGTTCGTGCTGGCTAGCGGAGAGACGGTGGAGCTGGATGTAGGTCAGGTCGTCGTTCGCATCGACGGTCGAGCCATATTCACGATCTCCGTCTTCGGTCCCGAAGGTAGCCAGCCCCTGCTCGGAGCCTACACGCTTGAGGGGCTGGGCCTGGCCGCTGATCCGGTGGGTAAGCGCCTCATCCGCGTGCCCGGCTATGCCCTGTGAGATGACCCATGATCCGGGAAGCGATAGCCAAGCTCGTTGAAGGCAAGTCTCTCAAGGAGAAAGAGGCGGCCGCGGTCATGGAGGAGATCATGACCGGCCAGGCCACCCCCGCCCAGTTCGGCGCCTTCGTCACCGCCCTCCGTCTCAAGGGCGAGAGCGTCGACGAGATCGCCGGCATGGCCCTCGTCATGCGCGAGAAGGCCGTGCGCGTAGATGTGGAGGGCCCGCTGCTCGACACCTGCGGCACCGGCGGCGACGGCAAGGGCACCTTTAACGTCTCCACCGCCGCCGCCTTCGTTTGCGCGGGGGCCGGCGTCCGCGTCGCCAAGCACGGCAATCGCGCCATGAGCAGCGACTGCGGCAGCGCCGATGTCCTCGAGGCCCTGGGCGCCGACATCGACCTGGAGCCGGAGCAGGTGAAAGAGTGCATCGAACGGGCGGGCGTCGGCTTCATGTTCGCGCCCA
Organism: uncultured Dehalococcoidia bacterium; assembly: GCA_964565775.1. GTDB lineage: Bacteria > Chloroflexota > Dehalococcoidia > DSTF01 > JALHUB01 > CAZMGB01. The sequence continues at coordinate 60,355 of CAZMGB010000012.1, read as the reverse complement.
GCTATCACCCGGCGATGAGGTTCGCCGTGCAGCCCCGGCGGGAGATCGGCATTCGCACCGTCTTCAACGTCGTCGGTCCTCTCACCAATCCGGCCGGCGCTACGTCGCAGGTGCTGGGCGTGGCCGACGGCTCCCTGGGCAAGACCATGGCTCAGGTGCTGCGGCGGCTGGGCTGCCATCACGCCCTCGTCGTGCACGGGCAGGACGACCTCGACGAGGTGAGCATCGCGGCGCCGACGCTGGTCTGGGAGGTGCGGGCGAAGAAGGTGCGCTTCAACACCGTGACTCCGCCTCAGGTGGGCATCGAATGGGGCAAGCTTGAGGATGTCCGCGGCGGCACGGCCGAAGAGAATGCGGCCGTCTTGCGCCGGGTCCTCTCGGGTGAGGAGGGGCCCGTGCGGGACTTCGTGCTGCTCAACGCCGCCGCCGGCCTCCTCGCCGCCGGCGCCGCATCGAACTGGAAGGAGGCTACGAAGCTCGCCGCCCGCGTCATCGATAGCGGGACTGCCCTGGAGAAGCTCGACCGCTTCGTCGAGGCGACGAACAGCTTCGGATCGGTATGAACCAGACGCCCCGTCCCTCCGGCAGCACTATCCTCGACCGCATCGTCGCCGACAAGCGGGAGGAGCTGGCGCGGCGCCGCATCGCCGAGCCCGTAGAGAGCCTCCAGAAGCACATCGGCCTGCTGGGCGCCCAGGTGAGCCTGGCCCGCTCGCTGCTGGAGGGGCCGCAGGGCCCGTCGCTGGGCGGGAAGCGAGTGCAGCTCATCGCCGAGGTCAAGAAGGCATCGCCTTCGCGGGGGCGGCTGGTCGAGGTGCTGGAGCACGGCGCCCTTGCCCGCACCTATTTCATCGGGGGTGCCGCCGCCATATCGGTCGTGACCGAGGAGCGGCACTTCCTGGGCGAGCGTCGGTTCATGCACGACGTGCGGTTCAGCCTCGACGGCTACTATCCGGGAGCCCGACCCTCTGTGGTGCGCAAGGACTTCCTCTTCGACCCCTATCACCTCTGGGAGTCGCGGGCCTACGGCGCCGACGCGGTCCTCCTCATCACCGCCATCCTCAGCGACGACTTGCTCCGCGACCTCATGCAGCAGGCGCGCGAGCTGGAGCTGGAGTGCCTGGTGGAGGTGCATAACGAAGAGGAGATCGAGCGGGCCGTGGCCGCCGGCGCCGACATCATCGGCATCAACAACCGTGACCTCCGCACCTTCGAGGTGGACCTGGCTACGACGGAGCGGTTGCGTCCGCTGATCCCGGCCGAAAAGGTGGTCGTGAGCGAGAGCGGCATCTCCACTCGCGCCGACGTCGAGCGGCTGGCGGCGGCGGGCGTGCACGCGGTCCTCGTGGGGGAGGCGCTGATCACGGCCACCAACGTCCGCTCCAAGCTGCGGGAGCTCATAGTGTGAGCAGCCCATCACCTGCCGGAAGAACTCGCCGGTGGTGGCGATGGCCCCTTATTGGTTGTGGTATCGGTTTGGGGCTCGCCATCACCATTACGGTGGTGATAGTCGCCGTCTTGGTGATTCTGGGCCTCGCGGTAAGGGAGGCCGTTGAGGAAGAAAGAGTCGCCTCCTCTCTCAGTGTGGGTGAACCGGTTACGATCGACGGTCTGCAGCTTGCGGTGGATCGCTTTGAGGTTTCGGGCGGATCTGAATACCTAGGTGCACCGACGCCTGGTGCGCAGTTCCTCCTCGTTCACCTTGCGGCAGAGAATGTGGGCCAAACGCCAATCGATGAGTACTTAGATCGGCTCATAGAGTACAGGGGCGAAGAAGTGAGAGGGTCCTTCCCGGCCGAGCCTGAGTACCCTATGTTTGACCCTTTCGTGAGGTTGTTCCCAGGTATCTGCTCGGAAGGGTGGGCGCTTTTCGAAGTGCCTGTGGGCCTTGAGGTGTCCGAGCTGGAGGTGGTCCTGAAGGTAGGCGTTGTCTCGCCGAAGGTGGCGACGTGGCGTCTCGTAGAACCGGGGGACACTGGTGAGCCCTAGAGTCAAGATCTGCGGCTGCATGCGGGTCGAGGACGCGTTGGCTGCCGCCGAGGCCGGGGCCGACTTCGTGGGGCTCGTCTTCGCCGAGAGCCGCCGCCGTCTCACGGCGACCGAGGCGGCCGAGATCGTGCAGGCCGTCGGCACCCCCCTGCGGGAGATGGAGCTGGCGGAGCCGCCCGCCCTCCACCGGTCGCAGGCCGGCGCCGAGAGCGTCGGCGACTGGTTTCGGCACGGGGCCCAGGCCCTCGAGCGACTGCTGGCCCGCAAGCGGCCCCTCACCGTCGGCGTCTTCGCGGGCATGGAGATGGAGGTCGTAAGCGCAATCGCCGACGAGAGCGGCGTCGACCTCATCCAGCTCAGCGGCGACGAGACGTGGCAGGACTGCCTGAGCGCCAATCGACAGGTCATCAAGGTGGTGCACGTGGCGGCTGGCCGGACCGCGGACGACGTGCTGGCGGCCATCGACGGCGGCACTGCCATCGCCTGCATGCTGGACAGCCGGGGCGAGGAGGCCTACGGCGGCACCGGCAGGCGGCTCGACTGGTCGGTGGCGGCGGACGTGGCGTCGCGCCTGCCCGTCTGGCTGGCCGGCGGCCTCTCGCCGGAGAACGTCGAGGACGCCATACGTGAGGTGCGGCCCTGGTGCGTCGATATCTCGAGCGGTGTGGAGACGGCTGGCGCCAAGGACGCCGCCACGATCCGCGCTTTCGTGTCTGCGGTGAGAGAGATGCGTTCGCCATGAGGAAAGCGCTCGGTGCCGGCCGCAGGGACGGACCTTCAGCTCCGTCCGCAACCAGGATTACTACATGAGGAGAGCAATCGGAGGGGGTCGTAAGGACGGAGCTTCTCCGCCGGAGGCGGGTGCGCCTCAGGCGCAAGCTCCGTCCGGCTACCCCACTCGCAAGGCGAGGCCGCGCCTGGAGTCCTTCGACTACCGAGGGCAGCACGCCTATCACGTCGTGCTCCTCACACAGGCACGTTCGCCTCGCTTCACCGACTATTCGCTGGCCCGCCGTTGTACCAGACACCTTACGCAGACTGCGGAGCTCCTCTGCTTCAGGCTTCTCGCGTTCTGTTTCATGCCGGACCACTTGCATGTTCTTGTTCTTGGGCGCGACGATATGGCGGACCTGATTCGTCTTGTCCAGCGATTCAAGCAGGTGACCTCGTTCGAGTTCAAACGGGCCACCGGCGTCAGGCTGTGGCAGCAGAGCTTCTATGACCGCGCGTTGCGGGTGGAGGACGATTTGGTGGAGGTTGCTTCCTACATCCTAGGCAACCCGGTGCGAGCCGGGCTCGCTGGCAGTTGGAGGAACTACCCACTATGTGGGGGCGAGTACGCTGAAGCGGACGGAGCTGAAGCGGACGGAGCTGAAGCGGACGGAGCTGAAGCTCCGTCCTTACGAGCACGAGCCCATGACGGGTCCCCTCCGTCGGGAGGACTGCATGTCTGATAGCCTACATCTGCCCGGAACGCTGCCCGACGCGACGGGCCACTTCGGCCCTTTCGGCGGGCGGTTCGTGCCCGAGACGCTGATGTCGGCCCTCGCCGAGCTCGAGGAGGCCTACGGCCAGGCGCGGGCAGACGACGCGTTCCAGCACAGACTGTCGACCCTCCTGCGGGACCACGCCGGCCGGCCGACGCCCCTCTACTTCGCCGAGCGGCTCTCAGCCAAGGCCGGCGGTGCTCGGATCTACCTCAAGCGAGAGGACCTCGCCCATACCGGCGCGCACAAGATCAACAACACCCTCGGACAGGGGCTGCTGGCTCAGCGCCTCGGCAAGCGGCGCATCGTCGCCGAGACAGGGGCCGGTCAGCACGGCGTCGCCACCGCCACCGTCTGCGCCCTCCTCGACCAAGAGTGCGTCGTCTACATGGGCGAGGAGGACGTGCGGCGCCAGGCCCTCAACGTCTTCCGCATGCGACTGCTCGGTGCTGAGGTGCGGTCCGTCGCCAGCGGCAGCCGTACCCTCAAGGACGCCATCAACGAGGCGATACGCGACTGGGTTACGAACGTCCGCACCACCCACTATCTGCTGGGCAGCGTCGTCGGGCCCCACCCCTATCCGATGATGGTGCGCGACTTCCAGTCCGTCATCGGCCGCGAGGCGCGGGAGCAAGTGCTGGCCGCTCTCGGGCGCCTGCCCGACTATCTGATCGCCTGCGTTGGGGGCGGCAGCAACGCCATGGGCCTGTTTCACCCTTTCCATGAGGACGGCTCCGTGCAGATGATCGGCGTGGAGGCGGCCGGCGAGGGCCTCGACGGCTGGCGCCACGGCGCCAGCCTTTCGCGCGGCCGCCCCGGAGTCCTTCACGGTGCCCGCTCCTTCCTTCTCCAGGACGAGGACGGCCAGGTGCGGGAGACCCACAGCCTGGCGCCGGGCCTCGACTACCCCGGCGTGGGGCCGGAGCTGAGCTACTACAAGGAGAGCGGTCGTGCCACCTTCGTGTCCGCGACCGACGAGCAGGCTCTGGAGGGGTTCCGTCTCCTGAGCGAGACGGAGGGGATAATGCCGGCGCTCGAGCCCGCCCACGCCATCTACTACGCCGCCGCCCTCGCCTCCGAGCTGCCCGCGGACAAGGTCATCCTTATCTGCCTCTCGGGCCGCGGCGACAAGGACATGGAGATCGTGGCGGAGGCGCTGGGGGTCTCGCTCTAGGCCGTTTCGGCGCTGGTGGCCGGGCAAGGGCGGACGCCGCTTATTGTCGCTAGCGATGGGCCGTAGCTATAATGAATCCAATCCTTTCCGAGAGCGTACCTATGGAGTCCTCGACGCTGGCAGAAGAACGCCAGCGGCCCTCGCTGCCCCTGGAAGGCGGTGCCTGGGGCACCCGCGAAGTGTTCCAGGCCATCATTGCCGCGGTGACCGCGGCCTTCTTGGTTAGCTTCGTTGGCGTGGGCATCGCCTACGCTATCACCGGCAAGACGGCAGGCGCACCCATCGTTGCGGCCAGCCTCGCCATCGCCATCTTCTTCGACGCTATCCTTCTCGCGATCGCCTGGACGCTTTCCGTGAGGAAGTACAGCCTTTCCCCGGGCGCCCTTGGGTTCCGTTCGTTGGGCTCAGACCGGCTCTGGATTCCTGCGGCGGTGGGCCTCTCGGCCCAGGCCATCGCCGTCGTCTTCGCGGCGCTGATCCAGTTGACGGGGGTGGACATCAGGCAGGATCTGGAAGAGCTGTTTCAAACACGGGCGATTCTTCCCCTGACGGGGGTGGCTACACTGCTGGCGGCGCCTGTGGCGGAGGAGACGTTCTTTCGCGGGTTCGTGTTCCGGGGATTGCTGGGGAGGCTTGGCCTCTGGCGGGCGGCGGCGGTCAGTGGCTTCCTGTTCGCCCTGCCGCACGTAACGGGGGCGTCCAGCGCAGGGCTTGTCCTGCCGTTCACCGTCATCGGCATGCTCTTCGCGTGGGTCTACTACCGGACAGGGTCCCTCTGGTCCACCATCGGGGCGCACTTCCTGTTCAACCTCATTAGCTTCGTGGCCCTGGTTGCGTTGGTGGGGAACTAGCAGCTTGAGTCGCATTGCGGGCACGCTGGCTCGAACCCAGTCGGAGGGGCGGGTCGCCCTGGTGGCATACCTGACGGCTGGCTATCCGGACCCTGAGTCGAATCCGGGGCTGGTGCGCGCCCTGGTCGAGGGCGGCGCTGACGTGGTTGAGCTGGGCGTCCCTTTCAGCGACCCTCTGGCCGATGGCGCAACCATCCAGCGCGCCAATGGGGTTGCCCTGGAGCAGGGGGTGAACGGTCGCTGGTGTCTCCAGGCGGTGAAGGAGCTTCGCGAAGGGGGGCTTGAGGTTCCCTTACTCCTTATGGGATACTACAATCCCGTCGCGGCCTACGGGCCGCTGGCGTTCGTGGAGGACGCCGCCCGCGCCGGCGTCGACGGGCTTATCGTCGTGGACCTGCCGCCGGAAGAGTCGGCGGGACTGCGGGAGGCCTGCCAAGCGCAGGGGCTCGACCTTGTCTATCTGCTGGCGCCCACATCGAGCCGCGAGCGGATTGCGCTGGTCTCGCGCTGTGCGTCCGGCTTCGTCTACTGCGTGAGCGTCGCGGGCGTGACCGGGGCGCGGGCCGCGCTGCCGCGGAACCTGCGGGCCTTCCTGCAGGCGGTGCGACGGAGCACGTCGCTGCCCCGCGCGGTGGGTTTTGGCATATCGCGGCGGGAGCACGTGGAGGCGGTGGGCCGTCTCGCTGAGGCGGCGGTGGTGGGTAGCGCCATAATCGATGTTATCGACGACTCCGACGTGTCGGAGCGGGAAACGAGGGTGAGGGAGTATGTGGAGGTGCTTGCTGGCCGCCGAGGGGCCGCAGGTCGCAGCCATGACCGTTAGCGGGCAGCCAGACTGCTGCACCCTTCGGCTTGGCCGCGTCTATGGCCCCGTGGCCGGCGCCTTTGGGTGGCCCTAGGCCCCAGGGGGCGAACGCAGAGGCGATGACAGGGGAGGCGGACGAGGCGCCGTCGGCGATGCGCTGCAGGGGCATTCGAGGGGCGACCACCGTCGACAGCAACGCGAGGGAGGAGATCCTCGAGGCGGCCAGCGAGCTCCTGTCTGAGATCGTCCGGGCCAATGACGTGGCGGCCGACGACGTAGCCAGCGTCATCTTCACCACGACGCCCGACCTCAACGCCGAATTCCCCGCCCTCGCCGCCCGCCAGATGGGCTGGAACGATGTGGCGCTCCTCTGCGGTCATGAGATGAACGTCCCGGGTAGCCTGCCCATGTGCCTGCGCATTCTCCTCCACGTCAACACGGAGAAGCGGGCCGAAGAGATCGTTCACGTCTACCTCAAGGGGGCCAGAGTCCTGCGACCCGAGTTTCAACGGCGGCCCGACTGAGCCAGTCTCGGGCCCGCCCTAACGATACTGTCAGGAGATTACCATGATCGTCGTAATGAAGACCGGCGCCACGGAAGGCCAACTCCGTGCCGTGCAGACAAAGGTGCGCGAGCTGGGCTTCAAGGATCACCCGATCCGGGGTGTGGAACGCAGCGTTGTCGCCGTCCTCGGCCAGGTCTACGCGGAACTCGTCGACGAGCTGTCCACGCTGGATGGCGTGGACGAAGTCCTCCGGGTCAGCAAGCCCTACAAGCTGGCCAGCCGCGAGGTCACTCCCAAGAGCACGGTCGTCCGGGTAGGAAGCGTGGAGGTCGGCAAAGGCCGTCTGGTGGTCATAGGCGGCCCCTGCTCGGTGGAGACCGAGGAGGACGTCGTGGCAACCGCGCGGGCGGTGAAGGCCGCTGGCGCTCATATGCTCCGCGGCGGCGCCTTCAAGCCTCGCAGCAGCCCTCACGCCTTCGAGGGCCACGGAGAAGATGGGCTGAGGATCCTGGCCGCTGCTAGGGCCGAGACGGGTCTGCCCATCGTTACGGAGGTCGTCGATACTCGCGACGTGGAGCTGGTGTCTCGCTACGCCGATGTCCTCCAGATCGGCAGCCGCAATGGCCAGAACTTCCCCCTCCTCAAGGAGGTGGGCCGCACGGAGAAGCCTGTCCTCCTCAAGCGGGGCATGTGGGCGACCATCGAGGAGTGGCTGCTGGCGGCGGAGCACATTCTCAGCATGGGCAACCGCAATCTCATACTCTGCGAGCGGGGCATCCGCACCTATGAGGCGGCGACGCGCTTCACCTTCGACGTCAACGCCATCGCGCTGGTCAAGCGCTTGAGCCACTTGCCGGTTCTGGGCGACCCGAGCCACGGCACCGGCCACTGGTACCTGGTGGAGCCGGTTGCGCTGGCGGCGGTGGCGGCCGGCGCCGATGGCCTCCTCATCGAGGTGCACCCTAACCCGGACAAAGCGCTCTCCGACGGTGCCCAGTCGCTGACCTTCGAGAACTTCGAGCAGCTTATGCGGAGCGTCGCCACCATCGCGCAGGTGGTGGGCAGGCCTCTCGCGACGGCGAAGGCCAAGGCTTCCAGGAGCACTGGCTAAGGCCAGGGAGAATCGATGGGCCTCGGGCCGACGCCAGGCGCGGGGCCCATCGGCATTCTTATAGCCGGAGAGCGCAGCGAGGCTCGCATGCACGAACTCAAGCTTCCCGTGTTCGAAGGCCCCCTCGATCTCCTCCTTCAGCTAATCGAGAAGGAGGAGCTTGACATAACGACCGTATCGCTCGTGGAGGTGACCGACCAGTATCTCGCCTACGTGCACTCGCAGAAAGAGATCGACGCCGATGCCCTCGCTGATTTCGTCGCGATTGGCGCGAAGCTCCTGTACCTGAAGTCGCGCGCCCTGCTGCCGCGACCGCCCGAGGCGGAGGAGGAGCAGCCCACGGCCGAGGAGGTGGGCGATGAGCTGGCGCGTCTCCTCGCCGAATACAGGCGGTTCAAGGAGGCGGCGGGCAGCCTGCGCGAGATGGAGGAGAAGGGCTGGCATGCGTATCCCCGCCTGGCGGCGCCGCCGGAGGTTCCCATGCCCTCAGGCCTGGAGCGCGTGACCCTGAAGAAGCTCCTCAAGATCGTCCAGGAAGCGCTCAAGAGGCAACCGGCGGAGCCCGAGGGCGCCATCGAGCGGGAGGAGATCACCATCCAGGGGAAGGTGGAAGAGATCCAGTCGGCCCTGGCGTCCGAGGGGAGGGCCAGCTTTCGTCGGCTGGTGTCGGCCTGTCGGTCGCGGCTGGAGATCGTGGTGGCGTTCCTGGCGGTGCTGGAGCTCATCAAGTCACAGCGCGTGCAGGCGAAGCAGGATGAGCTCTTCGGCGATATCCTCCTCGTGCCGCTGGCGCTGAACCAGGAGGAGCGCACCATCTAGCGCCAGGGACGGTTTCCGGGGCGTCAGTCCAGGAGTAGCAGCGCTCTCAGGGGTGTGGGCAGGGCGCGGGCAACGGCTTCCCTCACGTGAATCGTTACGGGCCGAGCCAGGCCGGCAGTCAGGAAGCTGGCCAGCAGGGCCAACCCGGCGGCCGCCGCTATGTCGGCCGGGTAGTGAAGTCCTGCGTAGATCCGGGCGAGGCCGACCACGACCGCGGCCAGGAGCAGCCCTGACCCCAATAACAGCCGCCGAGACCAGAGCGCCGCTCCGGCGAGGGCGAAGGCGACGACTGCGTGCTCGGACGGCAGTGAAGCGTCCGCACTGTGGCTGGTCAGAAGGACCACGTCCTGGCGTTCGACGAAGGGGCGCGGATGAACGTAGAAATGCTGAATGAGAGCTGTGGCTGCCAGCCCCATGACCGCTGCTAATACCGCTCCCGCTACCATCGCCTGGTTCGGGGCGCGCTCCTGGCGGCGGGCGATAACCCATTGTACGGCCACAGCGGCCGCCATCGCGAAGACCAGGTAGCGGGCCGCCACCTTTGCAAGATCATCCAAGACCGCGCTGTGCCCTGCCAGCTCGTTGATAGCGTCGAAGATAGCGCTGTTCATGGGGCCAGTATTGAACGGCGGGTCGATGCGGTCAATAGGGGCCACCCTCCCTTATAGCCGCTGCCTTCCCTGCTGCCGTCCTTGAACGCCGTGGGCGCCGGTGTTACGATCCCAGCACAGGAACAAGTACGGTGGCAGAGGGGGCGAGCCCCCTCTCGCCATCTCGGGGTGAGGGATGGATAAGCGCCAGCGTGTCAGCGCCGCTCTGGTCGGCGAGCCTGTCGACCGGGTGCCGCTGAGCTTCTGGGGTCATGACTTCCTCCGGGAGTGGTCGGCCGAGGGCACCGCCGCGGCCATGCTCGATGCCTTCCGCCGCTACGACTGGGACTACATGAAGGTGAACCCAAGGGCCACGTACTACGCCGAGGCGTGGGGCTGCACGTACAGGCCTTCCGGCGAGCCGACTAGAGGTCCGGAGACGGTGGACTACATGCTGAAGTCGGCGTCCGATCTGGGGAGGATCGGCCCCCTGGACGGGCGGCAGGGCCCCTTCGCGGAGCAGCTCCAGGCGCTGAGGCTCATCGGCGAGGGGCTGCGCGGCGAGGCGTTCTTCATCCAGACCGTCTTCTCGCCTCTGGCCGTTATCGCCCGCCTGGCGAACAGCGACCTCGCGGCAGTTCGCGGCTACATGGAGGAGGCGCCCCAGGCCCTGCACGGTGCCCTGCGGGCCGTGGCCGAGACGCTCGCCCGCTACGGTGCTGCCTGCCTGGAGGCCGGCGCCAGCGGCATCTTCTTCGCCACCGTCGATTGGGCGTCCTACGATAACTCAACGCCGGAGCAGTACGATGAGTTCGCCCGCCCTTACGACCTCCAGGTGCTGGAGGCCGTCCGCGGCGCTGACTTCAACGTCCTTCACGTTTGCCGGCAGAACAACATGCTAGACCGCCTCTGGGACTACCCCGTGCATGCCTTCAACTGGGCGTCCACGCAGGCAGGCAACCTCAGCCTGGCCGAGGCGCTTGGGAGGATCGATAGGGCCGTGATGGGCGGCGTCAGCGAGCGCACGACTCTGGTAGACGGCACGCCGGAGGAGGTGGCGGCGGAGGTGCGGGGCGCGCTCGCCCAGACAGGCGGCCGGCGCCATCTCCTGGCGCCCGGCTGCTCGGTCGCGCCGCAGGTGCCGGAGGCGAACCTGCAAGCGGCGGTAGAGGCCGTGCGTGGCGGCTAGGCGACGCAACTCCGAAGGGGAGCCGCAGTGACGCTCCTGGTCAGGGAAGAGTTGAGTCGGGCGACCCCCGGCCGCGAGACCGCCGTCACTGTCGGCGTATTCGACGGCGTCCACCGGGGCCACCACTACCTCATCCGCGAGCTGAAGGCGCGGGCGGCGGCCCGGAACCTGGCAAGTGGCGTCGTCACCTTCCACCCGCTGCCGGTGTCGGTGCTGCGGCCTCAGACGCGCATAGCCTACCTCACGAGCCTTGAGGAGCGAGTCGAGCTGCTGCGGGCCACGGGCGTCGATTTCGTCGCGCCCGTCACTTTCACATCGGAGCTGGCGGAGCTCTCCGCGCGCGACTTCATAGGGATGCTCGTGGAAGAGCTGCGGATGAAGTTCATGCTGACGGGCCCCGATTTCGTGCTCGGCCGCGGCCGCGAGGGGAGCGTGGCGGTACGAGAGCAGTTGGCCAGGGAGATGGGCTTCGAGCACGAGATCCTGGGGGCACTTCTGGAGTCGAACGGCGTGGTCAGCTCCACAGCCATCCGCAACGCGCTCAAGGCGGGCGAGATGGAGCAGGTGACACGCCTGCTGGGGCGGCCCTTTTCGCTGCGGGGCCCGGTGCTGCGCGGCGCGGACCGGGGTGCGTCAATCGGCTTTCCCACGGCGAACATAGGGCTGGCGCAGGACCGGGCGCTGCCCTCTTTCGGCGTCTACGTCACGCGTGCCTACCTGCCGGCGCGGCGGCGCGGCGGCAAAGAGAGACAGTTCATGTCGGTAACGAATATCGGTCGGCGACCGACCTTCGGTGGCAGCGAGCGCGCCGTCGAAGTGCACATCATGGACTTCGAGGGCGACCTCTACGGCTCAGAGTTGCGCATCGAGCTCCTGTCGCGCCTGCGCGATGAGATGCGCTTCGCTAGCGCCAAGGAGCTGGCGGCCCAGATCAGGAAGGACGTGAAGGCCGCCAGGAGGTTCTTGGCGTGACGGCGGCTCGGGGCAAGGGCGTGAGCATCGAGGAGCAGCTGCGGCTCCTCATGCGCGGCGTCGAGTACGGCGACGACCAGATTCGCGCCGCCATGGAGGAGGAGCTGCGGGAGCGCCTGAAGGAAGGGCGGCCCCTGCGGGTTTACCTCGGTGTCGACCCATCGGCCCCGGACCTGACGCTGGGGCACACGGTGCCCATGCGCAAGCTGCGCCAGTTCCAGGAGCTCGGCCACGAGACGACCTTCCTCATCGGCAACTTCACCGGCCTCGTGGGCGACCCCAGCGACAAGGAGAGCGCGCGACCAATGCTCACGCCCGAGGAGCTGGAGGCCAATGCTCGCACCTACACCGAGCAGGCGTTCAAGGTGCTGGACCCGGAACGCACCATCATCCGCTATAACGCCGAATGGCTGAGCAAGCTTACCTTTGCCGACCTGATCGAGATCGCCTCCCGCTTCACCGTCGGCCAGTTCCTTCAGCGCGACAACTTCGCGATCCGCCGCGAGCGGGGAGAGCCCATCTACCTGCACGAGTTCTTCTACGCCCTCATGCAGGGCTACGACGCCGTCGCTCAGGAGACGGACGTCCAGATCGGCGCCACGGAGCAGCTCTTCAACCTGATGGCGGGCCGGACGCTCCAGCGGGCCTACGGGCAGCGGCCCCAGGTGGCCGTCACCCTGCCCGTCCTCGTGGGCACCGACGGCCGCCTGCGCATGTCGAAGACGCAGGGCAACCACATCGCCCTCAACGATTCCCCGGACGAGATGTTCGGGAAGGTCATGTCGCTCCCCGACGACGTGATGATGGACTACTTCACGCTGGTGACGGACGTGCCGGAGGAGGAGCTTGCCGAGATGCGGGGGCAGCTCGCCGCCCGTTCCGTGAACCCGATGGAGGTGAAGAAGCGCCTCGGCCGCGAGATCGTGGCCGAATACCACGGCGCGGAGGAGGCAGAACGGGCGGAGGGGAGGTTCGAGCGGGTGTTCCAGAGGGGGGAATCACCGGGAGAAGCGCCGACGATCGCAATGAGCATGAATCCTGATGGGATGTCAAACGTTGACGTCACCGTTGTGCTTGTTTCGGGGAAGGCAGCGGCGAGCCGCGCGGAGGCGCGTCGCCTGCTGGCTCAGGGAGCCATCGAGATAGACGGGCAGAGGGTGAGCGAGCAACGCGTGGTTGTGCGCGATGGTTCTCTGATCCGGGTGGGCAGGCACCGCTTCCTGCGCATCGTCGACGCCGATAAGAAGTAGGGACAGGCCTTCAGGCCTGTCCGGGATAGCATCCACGCAGTAGCCGAAGGCCAGCCGGGCGCCAGGCTAAAGCCTGGCCTTCGGAAATCGGCAGGGCGCCAGGCCAAAGCCCGGCCTTCGGAAATCGGCAGGGCGCCAGGTTAAAGCCTGGCCTTCGGAAATTGGCAGGGCGCCAGACTCAGCCGAACGGTTTCAACCCTCAAGAGCGTCTTCTTTCGCGTCACTTTGGGGGATGGAGCGGAGCAGCTATGGATTCTGACTTTCGCATAGACCTGGGAGAGGTGAGGGAGAACATCGATTCCGCCGATGTCCTCGCCATCTACTTTCCCATCCTCCGCAAGACCCTCCTCATCGACGCCCGCAGCAACGATATCGATAAGCCCATGATCAAGGTGGTGCCCATGGCTTCCACCCCCGAGGAGCGCTTCCGGAGCCTCAAGCAGATGCGCCCCCGCTTCTCGCGGCCCGACAGCATCACGATCATCCCCTGGCCCAAGTACGTCGCGAGCCTCGCTCGCCTGGGGATCTGGGACCACATAGTACGGCGCTTCGCCGACCTGGGCGATCCGGAGCTCGTGCGTGACTGCGAGGCCTGCCTCAAAGAGCTGCTGGCGCTGGAGCGGGACGAGATCCGCCACGCCGTCACTGGCGAGACCTACGAAGCCCTGTGGTCACGTCCGGGCGGAAGGAAGGGTGAGGGCGGACAGAGCTAGGGACGAGACCCGCGGCGGTCCACCCCCCCCCCCCCCCCCCCCCCCCCCCGGGGGGGGGGGGGGGGCCCGCCCGGGGGGGGGGGGGGGGGGGGCCCCCCAAAACGGG
>CAZMGB010000012.1:0-46783 GCA_964565775.1 uncultured Dehalococcoidia bacterium | reverse complement strand
TACAGCGCTCGGCCCGAGCCCCGCGGCGGCCCACCCCTCCCCCCCGACCCGGCCCCCGGTGGGGGGTGTCGGGTGACCGGCAGGTCGGGGTGAGGGTGGTGCACTCTCATTCGCGTCGCCCCGACTGTGGGCCGCCGCTGCGAGCAACAGAGGAGAGGAATGCGCTCACCCTGAACGGAGCGAAGGGTTTCTCAATGCTTCTTCGCCGACGGTCTCCGCCTTGGCTCTGGGCGTGAGCCTTACGCCTCCCGCTCCTTTGCTGTCTGCTCGACGACCTTCTGGGTCAGGTGCGCCGGCACTTCCTCGTAGTGGCTGAACTCAATCGTGTAGCTGCCGCGCCCCTGCGTGATCGAGCGTAGATCGGTGGCGTAGCGTTGCACCTCGGCCAGGGGCGCCTGAGCCTCGATGACGCTGTTGCTGTCCTCCGGGCTCATCCCCATGACCTTCGCCCTCTTGCTGTTCAGGTCGCTCATGACGTCGCCGGTATTGGCCTCGGGCACCACGATCCGCAGGTTCACAATGGGCTCGAGGAGTACGGGGCCGGCGCGCTGGGCCGCATCCTTGAGGGCTTGGGCTCCCGCTATCTTGAAGGCGATCTCCGAGGAGTCCACCGGGTGGTCTTTGCCGTCGAAGAGGGTCGCCTTCAGATCGATGAGCGGGTAGTGAGCCATCACCCCCTCGTGCATCGCCTCCACCACCCCCTTCTCGACCGCCGGGATGTACGTCTTCGGCACGACGCCGCCGACGATGCGGTTGGAGAATTCGAAGCCCGTGCCTCTCGGCAGCGGCTGCAGCTCGATTGCCACGCGGGCGTACTGCCCGTGGCCGCCGGTCTGCTTCTTGTGGGTGTACTCGGCGGAGGCCGAGGCGGTGACCGTCTCCTTGTAGGGCACTTTCGGGCAGGCGAGCTCCACGTCTACGCCGAACTTGCGCTTCATCTTCTCCGCCGCCACCTCCACATGCGACTCGCCCAGGCCGGAGAGCACCGTCTCGCTGGTGTCGGGTTCGCGGTGGACCTTCAGTGTCGGGTCTTCCTCCGCGATGCGGGCCAGCGACGGCCCCATCTTGTCGACGTCGGCCTTGGTCTTGGGGTGAACGGCGGCGCTGTAGGCCGGCTCGGGAAAGATGATGGGCAGCAGCGTCAGTGGCCGCTCCCGCGACGAGAGCGTGTCGCCGGTGGAGGTCTCGCCCAGCTTGGCGACGGCGCCGATATCGCCAGCGACCAGCTCGGGGGTCTGCTCCTGGGCCTTGCCTCGCACGGTGAAGAGCTGGCCGATCCGTTCGGCGGCGCCCCGAGCGGCGTTCCAGGCATGGGAGTCGGCTTTGAGCGTGCCCGAGTAGACGCGCAGGTAGGTGAGCTTCCCCACGTAGGGGTCGGCGGTGGTCTTGAACACGAGGGCGGCCAGGGGGCCGCTGGCATCGGCCGCCAGTTGCTCTTCGGCGCCGGAGCTGGCGTTCTTCGCCTCGATCTCCCCCGTATCGAGGGGCGAGGGGGCGTAGTCCACCAGCGCGTCGAGGAATAGGGAAACGCCGACGTTCTTGGTGGCGGAGCCCGTCAGGACGGGCAGGAGGCTTCGGGAGGCGATGCCCTGACGCAGGCCCTGCTTGAGCTCGTCCTCGCTCAGCTCCTCGCCTTCGAGGTACTTGTTGATGAGTTCGTCGTCGGTTTCGGCGATGGCCTCCACTAGCTGCTCGCGATGGCTGCTGGCGGCCTCCGCCAGGTCGGAGGGGATCTCGCCCTTGGCCCCCTTCTCGCCCGTATGGGCCTTCATCTCAATCAGGTCGACGACGCCTTCGAAGCTTCGCTGCGCGCCGATGGGTATCTGGAGGGGGACGCAGTTCTTGCCGAAGAAGGCCCGGAGCTGGCTCAGAGTCTGGAAGAAATCGGCGTTGTCGCGGTCCATGCGGTTGACGAAGATGAGGGAGGGACGGGCTCGCTCCCGGACGTAGTTGCGGGCCAGCTCCGTCCCCACCTGCACCCCGGAGGCGGCGCAGACGACGATCACGGCCACGTCGGCCGCCGCCAGGCCCGCCTTCACCTCCCCCACGAAGTCGGCGTAGCCGGGCGTGTCGATCACGTTGATCTTGCAGTCCTTCCATTCGCAGGGGAGGAGGGAGAGGTTGACGCTTATCTTGCGCTTGACCTCATCCGGCTCGAAGTCGGAGACGGTGTTGCCCTCGTCGACGCTGCCCAGGCGGGTGACGGCGCCGCTCGAGAAGAGCAGCGCCTCGCAGAGCGACGTCTTGCCCGTGCTGCCGTGGCCCACCAACACGACGCTGCGGATCTGCTTGCTGGGGTACTGTTTCATAACATTGAGACTCCTGGATGGGGAGGTGCAAACGCCATGTTAGCGCATGGCGGGATCGACCCGCAAGCGTCGCCAAGACTGCCGCGGCCGCTTCACCCTCTATGAGAGCGCCGGTTCCCGTCGGAGCTGCAGACGAGCGGGATGAGGCCCGGGGCGGCCTAGCTTGGGGCGCGCGGCTGCGCGTGGCTCTGGCGGATGTCAAGGACGTGCAGCTCCAGGCCGTCCGAGATGCGCCTGTCCGGGGTAAGGGTGTACACCACGTCGACCAGCTCCCCTTGAGCCGGCCCGGCGTCGAGGGAGTGTTCGCTCCCTCCTTCATCGACAAGCCCGAACGCGATCGCTGGCCAGACGACGGGTCCGTCGCGGAGCTTGAGGCGGCGGTGGCCGGCCTCCGGGGCACCTGCCGGCCAGCTCTCGACGACGCGGACGCTGCGGCTGAGGAAGGTGGGCTCGGGGTTGCCGACACCGTGAGGCCCGAATCTACCGAGCAGTCTGATCTCCGCGCCGCGCAGCTCACGCAGGGGGAGCTCGGCGTCTATGTCGATGGTGGCTGCCAGGTCCCGCCCGCCAAGCTCCTCGCCGGCTACGGCGAGCAGGCGCTCCCTGACGAGAGGCAGGCGGTCGTTCGCGGCGGTGAAGCCGGCCGCCTGCCGGTGGCCGCCGAATCTCTCGAGGAGGTCGGCGCAGCCAAGCAGGGCGGCGGCGATGTCGAACTCGGGGATGCTCCTGGCGCTGGCGCGGCTCTCGTTTTCACCCAGCTCGTAGACGACGGCTGGGCGGTAGAACTCCTCCGCAAGCCTGGCGGCCACCAGGCCGACGATGCCGCAGGAGATCGCCGGGTGTCCCAGCATGATGAGAGGGGCCACGTCGATGGACGCCTCCGCCGCGCTCGCGTCCTCCGACATGAGGGCCAGGGCCAGCTCGGTAGCCTCGGCCTGCCGACGCTGGCGCTCCTGGTTGAGCCCATTGAGCCTTTCCGCAAGGGTCTGGGCCTTCTCCGGCTCCTCACAGACCAGCAGCTCGTAGCTCAGGCTGGCGTGCGCCAGGCGGCCGGCGGCGTTCAGCCGCGGCCCAAGAGCGAAGGAGAGGTGCTGGGCGTCGACCCGGCCGGGATCGACGCCGGCGACGGCCATGAGGGCGCGTAGCCCCGGCCGGCGCGCTTCGGCCAGGACCGAGAGGCCGCGACGGACCAGGTGGCGATTCTCGCCCACCAGGGGCGCCATGTCCACGACCGTGCCCAGCGCCACGAGGTCAAGATACTGCTCAGCGGGGAAGGGCTGCGCCAGGTCGTCGTGGAGGGCCAGGAGCAGTAGATAGGCGACGCCCACGGCGGCGAGATCAGCGTAGGGGCCGCGGTCTCCCCGAAGCTTTGGGTTCACCAGCGCCTCGACCGCGGGTAGCTCTTTCGGCACGCTGTGGTGGTCGAGCACTATCACCTCCATGCCCAGGGAACGGGCGCGCTCGATCTCCGGAAGAGAGCTGGTGCCACAGTCGGCCGTGAGCAGCAGCGTCGCCCCCTGGCGATGCAGGCTCTCGACGGCGCCGAGGTTGAGACCGTAGCCCTCGCGGAACCGATCGGGGATGTAGGGGATGGTGCGGTAGCCGAGGACGCCCAGCCCCTGACAGAGCAGGGCGACGGCAGTCACGCCGTCCACGTCGAAGTCGCCGAAGACAGCCACCGTCTCGCCCCGTTCGAGGGCGCGCCGGAGCCGGCGGATGGCCACCTCCATATCAGGGAGGAGGGAGGGGTCATCGGCGTGGGGAGGGGCGTGGCCTTCGAGGAAGGCCCGCGCCTCTGTCGTCGTGCGCAGTCCCCGGAGGGCAAGGAGCCGCTGGATCAGGGGCGGGTAGCCGCTTCCCCGCAGGCCGTCGGTTTGGGGTTGGGCCCGGAGGCGCCAGCGACGGCGAGCCGGCTTCTTGAGCATGTCGTTCCCGCCCTCGGCTGGTTCCGCTCTACGACGGGTATTGTCGAAAGAGGACGCAAGCGCAGTGCCCTCCCAGGCCGATCGAGTTGGACATGGCCACTCGCAGCGCCGCGGGCCGGGCCGCGTTAGGCACGTAGTCCAGGTCGCAGTCTGGGTCGGGCACCTCGTAGTTGATGGTGGGCGGAATCGTCTGGTTGCGAAGGGCCAGCACCGTCGCCAGGGCCTCGAGGGCTCCGGCGGCACCCATGAGGTGGCCGGTCATCGACTTGGTGGAGCTCACGGCCAGCCGGTAGGCGTGTTCGCCGAAGACCGATTTGATGGCCGCTGTTTCGACGCGGTCGTTCATGAGCGTGCCCGTGCCGTGGGCGTTGATGTAGCCCACTTCCTCGCGGTCCACCCCCGCCTTCGCCAGGGCGAGTTCCATGCTGTTGATGGGCCCCCGACCGCCCTCCTCGGACGCCACCATGTCGTAGGCGTCATTGCTGGCGCCGTAGCCGATGACTTCGGCGTAGATGCGGGCGTCCCGTGCCTGCGCGTGCTCGAGGCTCTCCAGGACGAGGGCCGCGGCCCCTTCGCCGACGACGAAGCCGTCCCGCCGCAGGTCGAACGGCTTGCAGGCCTTGTGAGGTTCGGAGTTGTTGTCGGCGAGGGCACGTAGGGCCTGGAAGCCAGCCATGAATAGGGGCAAGATCGTCGCCTCCGTGGCACCGCTCACCACCACGTCTGCGTCGCCGCGGCGGATTGTCTCCATCGCCTCGCCGATGCTGCCGGTGCCGGTGGAGCAGGAGGAGACCACGGCCATGTTGGGGCCGGTGGCCCCTAGCATGATGGCAATGTGCCCTGAAGCGGAGTCGGCGAGCATGTTTGCGAGGAAGAAGGGGCTGACCCGGCGCGGGCCGCGCTCCTCCAGGATCTTGTGCTGCTCGAGGATCGTGGCTACGCCGCCGATTCCGGAGGCGAAGATGACCCCGGCGCGGCGGCCATCATCGCCCTCCCCCAGGCGGAGACCGGCGTCCCGCACGCTCTGGAGCGCAGCCACGACGCCCATCTGGACGTTGCGGTCCATGCGCCGCAGCTCCTTCGGGGGAATGTGCTCCTCCGGGTGGAATCCCTTCACCTCGCCGCCGATCTGCACCTCAAACGGCGAGGGATCGAACGATGTGATGCGTTCGATGCCGGAACGGCCCTGGACAAGGGCTTCCCAGGTCGAGGCTACGTCATTGCCCAGAGGCGTGACGGCGCCCAGGCCGGTGACGACGACTCGTCTCATAGTGGAGCTTGGCTTGGGGTACGTCCCGGCGGGGCCGTGAGAACGCGCTCCGGCATCAGGTCGACACGGACCCACGCGAGGAGCAACTCTGATGACTCGGGGTCGTTGACGCTGAAGGCGTCGGCGCCCTCACTGATGCGCTTTGTAATGCGCGCGAGGGTCTGGCCGGGACCCACCTCGACGAACGTGGCGACGCCCTCGGTCATCATGCCCCTAACGCAGCGCGCCCACTGCACCGCCGCGCACAACTGGTCGCCCAGCTCCTGGCGCACCTCCTCCGCTCGCGTGAGAAGGCGGCTCGATATGTTGGAAACGATCGGCACCTGGGGGTCGCGGAAGGGGACGCGGCGGAGGGTCTTCGTCAGCTCGAGGGCCGCCTCGTGCATCATCGGGATGTGGCCCGGCACGCTGATCGGGAGGCGCACGACGCGGGCACCGCGTTCCCTGGCCAGGGCCATCACCCGCTCCAGCGCCGGATTCTCGCCGGCGATGACCGTCTGGCCGGGGGCGTTGTAGCCGGAGACGCCCACGGCCCCCTCGGAGGCGGCTTCCTCGCACAGGCTGTCGGCCACCTCATCGCTCAGGCCGAGGATGGTCGCCAGGCCGCCCGGCCGATTCTGCACCCACTCCTTCATGATCCTGGCGCGCTCCACCACGAGCCGGAGAGCGTCGGCGAACTCCACCGCCTCGGCCGCGACCGCCGCCGTAAACTGGCCCAGGCTGTGCCCGGCGATCAGAGATGGGGTGAGACGCCTACCCAGGTCCTGGAGCCTTTCGCGCAGGTGGGCCAGGCACGCTGCGCTGGTGGTGAGAACGGCCGGCTGGGTGTTGATCGTGTCGTCAAGCTCCGCCTTG
This sequence comes from uncultured Dehalococcoidia bacterium, assembly GCA_964565775.1. GTDB lineage: Bacteria > Chloroflexota > Dehalococcoidia > DSTF01 > JALHUB01 > CAZMGB01. Next base: position 40,424 of record CAZMGB010000012.1, on the reverse strand, counting down.
GGCCCTTCGAAACAGAGCCCTGAGAGGCGAAAGCCGAGAGTGTCGTCGGCCTGGGTGAAGACGGACCTGGCCGCCCGCGAGATCTCGTACAGGCGCCGGCCCATGCCCAGGTGCTGGGAGCCCTGGCCGGGGAAGAGGAAGGCCAGCTTGCGGCTGCCCGCTGCTCCCGGCTCCAGGCGCCGTTCCGCGTCTTGAGGCGCTGCGATTCCAGTTCGGTCGGTGGCCTTGTCGCTCTCCGCCATCGCTCTCCTCCCCGACGCCGAGCCCGCGTGCGGTCGGCGGTCCCTGCCTCAAGAGGCCGCTACAAGGGCCTGCTCACGATACTATAGCACACCCGACCCATCTTCCCTAAGTGGCCCGCGCCTTGCTTGCGCGTTGCTTCCATGCCGGCTGCGGATGAACGGTGCCCCTATCCATCCTCCTTGAGCGCGCGGATGGCCCTGGGCAGCCCGGGCAGCAGGTCCCCAGCCACGAGGCCGGCGTCGCCCATGTCGGGGCGCAGTCGCTCGGCGGCGGCCGCGTGGAGGTAGACGCCGCAGACCGCCGCTTCGAAGGGCGGCAGCCCTTGCGCAAGCATGCCGGCGATGGCGCCCGCCAGCACGTCGCCGGTGCCGGCGCTGGCCAGGGCCGGGTTGGCGAAGGGGCTGAGGGCGACTCGTCCGTCCGGCGCCGCCACGACGGTGTTAGCGCCCTTGAGCACGACGGTCTTTCCCCAGAGAGAGGCGTGTCGCTGGGCCGCCTCGACCCGGTTCGCCTGCACCTCGGCGATGGGTATGCGGGCGAGGCGTGACATCTCGCCCGGGTGCGGCGTCACGACGGCGGGCGCGTCCAGCTCCTGCCACCAGTTGGGGACGCGAGCCAGCGCGTTGAGGGCGTCGGCGTCGATGACGATGCCTTTCAGCGCTCCTGCCTCCAGCGCGAAGAGGAGGGCCCGCACGAACGCTTGGGTGTGGGCGCTCTGGCCGAGCCCGCAGCCGATCAGGAGCACATCGTAGCCGGACAGCGCCCGCAGGGCCGGGTCGGCCGCCCCCCGCGCGATGCTACCAGCCTCGTCGGGCAGCGGCAGGTGCGTGGCTTCGGTGAGCTTGGCGGAGAGGATGGGATGAAGGCTTTCCGGGCAGGCAAGCGTCGCCAGTCCCGCCCCGACGCGCGCGGCCGCCCCCGTCGCCAGGTAGGCGGCGCCCACGTAGTTGCGGGATCCTGCCACCACCAGCACGCGGCCGAAAGTGCCCTTGTTGGCGTCGAGCGGTCTGGGGGGAAGGAGGGAGCGCAGCCATTCGTCAGTCATGAGGTCGATGGGCAGGGCAGCGCCCAGCTCCAGCGGTATACCGATGTCGGCGACCTTGAGCCGTCCCGCGTACTCGGAGCCCGGCGCGCTGTGCAGCCCGACCTTGGAGTAGGCCAGGGTGACGGTGAGGTCGGCGGCAAGGCAGTGGCGGTCGACGCGGCCAGTATCGCAATCGAGGCCTGTCGGCAGGTCCACAGCGATGAGCCGCGGCGGCTCCGGGCGCTGACGGGCCTGCGCCAGCCGCGTCAGCACCTCGGCCAGCGCACCGCCGATGGGCCGCGGACGGCCGGTCCCCAGGAGGGCGTCGACGACAGCGTCCGCCTCCGCCAGCAGCTTGTCGAGCGCGCCGAATCCGGCGTCGTCCTCGGCGCAGCCGCCGTAGGCGCCCCGCTCGACGACCTGACGCAGGTTGGCGTCCTCCTCGCCGCGCCGGACGAGGAGATACGCCTGCGTCTCTGCGCCCCAGTCGTGGAGGTGGCGCGCCGCCACCAGGCCGTCGCCGCCGTTGTTGCCGGGGCCCACCAGCACGACGATCCGCTGTCCCCGCACCTCGCCCAGCTCATCGCGTACCGCTTTGGCGACGGCGAGGCCGGCGTTCTCCATCAGCTCCTCGGTGGGCCGTCCCATCTCGGCGGCCTTGCGGTCGAGCCCGCGTACCTGTTCGGCGGTCACCAGCTTCACAGCAGCCCTCGCTCCCTCAGCCTTCCCAGCAGCCACTCGCGGGAGGCCGCCGCGTCCTCGCTATTCTCCTGGACGCTGACGACGGAGGCCATCGCGAGCTGGCGCGAATGGGTGAGACTGACTTCGATGCCGCTGGCGCCGATCTGGCGCGCTCGCTCCAGGGCGCGGCCGTAGAGGTAGACCAGTGGCTTGCCGCGTCGGTTGGGCAGCACTTCGATCTCGCGCCAGGCGAGGCCGCGGGCGCCCGTTCCGAGCGCCTTCATGACCGCCTCCTTGGCGGCGAATCGGGCCGCCAGCTCGTGGGGGCGGCCGCGGCAGAACGCGACCTCGACCGGTGTGTAGATGCGCTTCAGGAAGCGCTGGCCGTGGCGCTGGAGAGCCTTCTTCACCCGCTCGATCTCAATGATGTCGACGCCGACGGCGTAGGAGGTCATGGTTCAGCCCATTCTAGCACGCTGCTACTCTTACCTGCGCCTGACATTCCGTGTATGATTACCACGGTCTAGAATGCCTTGCTTCACTGACCGTCCAAACCTCCACCCACGGGGGTTCAACCCTTCCGTTCGGTTGCCGTACGGATTGCGGGCCGCTGAGGTACGCGCCGCGATTGAGGACGTCTATGACTTCCTCTACAACGTAAACCGATTCCTGACAGAGAAGGGATGGCATCGTCTGGAAGAAACGTTGCTTGCGGCAACGTTCAGTGGCGTAGTCAGCGAAATGGTCGTGCAGTCCCTTTCGAAGCACAGCGCCACCCTTGTGAAGAATCAGTATCACAACGGGCGCCCGGACCTGTTGCCTCGGGGTCGCTACCCTAATGATGCTGCCCTGCGGGGAGACGAGGGCGTTGAAGTGAAGGCCTCTCGCAACAAAGGGGGTTGGCAAGGTCACAACATCGAAAGCGGTTGGATCATGGTTTTCCAGTACCAAGTCGATGTTGAGACGGAGCCCACCGAGGATCGTCAGCCCACAACATTCGTTCGCGTGGTTGTTGCTCAGCTGCAGGAGGAGGATTGGAGTTTCAGCGGCAGAGGCGAAGCCTCCCGGCGTACCATAACCGCCTCGATCCTGCGGTCGGGCATGGAGAAGCTCTTGGCTAATCCCGTGTATCTTGACCCCACATATGCACCAACACGGTCGAGTAGGACTCGGTGGTGAGCGCCGCGAGGCGTGGGATAGCTGCTCTTGCTAGCTCCACGTAACGAGGATCGTTTTCAATTCCGATCCCCCGGTATCCCACCGCCTCGCAGGCAGCTAGGGTCGACCCGCTTCCGGCGAATGGGTCAAGAATGACGCCCTTGCCCAGTGGCAGGGCTGCCCTCACGAGCTCCCGGAGGAAATGCTGAGGCTTGAGACTTGGGTGGGGAGCGATTTGGCGCTCATGCCGCGGTGTTCGGGTGCTGGGAATGACATCTTTCATCGGTGTGTCGGGCGCAGGCCGTCGCAGTCCACCTGTCCCCCACGTCCTCAGGTTCTGGGCAAGAGTATCTTGGATGGGTTTCCGAAAGATGATCCATGGTTCCCAACACGAGCGAGGCATGGCGCTTACTTCAGGGAATTCTTCTTCCGCGCCTTTTGGCCGATCCCCTCCCCTCAGAGTGCGTACCAGGCGTACAAGTTCGCCTCTCTTCTCAAGACCGGCTGCCACCAACGACTGTGAGACAACATGGCTGAGCAGCGGACTCGTGGCTAGGAATACATGCGAACCCGGTACTAGCACAACCATGAGAAGGTCGGCCCACTCCCGGAAGAAGTCGAACAAGTAGGTGAGATCCGACTCGGTGAGCACCGTAAAGCGGGGGAGCGGAGCGCGGACGCTTCCGCCGATGCGAGGGGGAATCCTCCAGACGCCGCCACGACCTGCCCTCAACTTGGTGAGTTCCCGCTTCGAATACTCCAGCATGCCGAAGGGGGGATCGGTGACAACAGCGTGGATGGACAGCGGCGCACGTTCTTGCAGCCACTGCCGGCAATCTGCTTGGTACAGCTCAACCAGCTCAGTCCTGTATACTGGATCCATCGGCCCACAGTTTAGCTCATACGTCCGAATATTCCTAGTGATAACTGGTCAATTTCCATGGCAATTTTTTCGACGAGTCCCTTCGATGGATGAGTTCGCGTGGAACCAGGCGTTCTTGAGGTGTTTCGCATGACTGCGCAGATTATCGACGGGCGGGCCATCGCGGACGAGATCCGGGCCGAGCTACAGGCGAGGGTGCGCGCTCTCCATGAGCGGGGGGTCATCCCCGGCATAGCCTTCGTCCTCGTGGGCGAGAACCCCGCCTCGATCTCATACGTCCGCTCCAAGGGCCAGGCATGCGAGCAGATCGGCGTCCGCTCGGAGACGATCCGCCGCCCCGACGACATCTCGCAGGAGGAGCTCATTGCCCTCGTGGGCGAGCTCAACGCCGACCCGACCTGGCACGGCATTCTCGTCCAGTTGCCACTTCCTTCCCACCTCGACGAGGGCGCCGTCACGCGGGCCATCGCGCCGGAGAAGGACGTGGACGCCGTCCATCCCCAGAACATGGGCCGCCTGCTGTGGGGCGAGCCGACGTTCCTGCCCTGCACGCCCTCGGGCATCCAGCAGCTCCTCCTGCGCAGCGGCCACGACCCCGCCGGCAAGCACGTCGTCATCTGCGGACGCTCGAACATCGTCGGCAAGCCTCTGGCGGCGCTGCTGATGCAGAAGCGACCCGGCGCCAACGCCACCGTCACGGTATGTCACACGCGGACGCAGGACCTCGCCGAGGTGACGCGCGGCGCCGACATTCTCGTCGCGGCGATGGGCCAGGCCCGCGCGATCACCGCCGACATGGTGCGCGAGGGCGCCGTCGTCATTGACGTGGGGAACAACCGGGTGCCGGACGCCAGCCGTAAGAGCGGCTTTCGCATGGTGGGCGACGTTGACTTCGAGGCGGTCTCGGCGAAGGCGGCGGCGATAACGCCTGTGCCGGGCGGCGTCGGCCCCATGACCGTCACGATGCTTCTCTCGAACACGGTTCAGGCCGCCGAGCGGGCGGCTGGAGTGGAGGGATAGCCGCATGTGGTTCTTGCTCCGCCTGCTGATGCGCCTTCTGCCCCTGGCGCTGGCCCTATATGCCTTGCAGTGGTACTTCGAAAGGTACTCGGGTCGCGGCCCCATGCCTTACAGCCAGCGCGCCGTCCTTCACAGTCCCCTGCGCTTTCTCGTCCACCCGGTGCGGCGGACGCTCGAACGCTCCCACGTCGAGCCCGGCGCCACCGTCCTCGAGCTCGGCCCCGGCACCGGCTACTTCTCGGTCGAGGCGTCCCGCAGGATAGGGCGGGGCGGGCGCCTTATCTGCCTCGACATCCAGCGGCCTATGCTCGTCGACCTGGCCGAACGCCTGCGCGACGCGGGCGCGAAAGCCGACCTCATCCTCGGCGACGCGACCCACCTGCCCCTTGCCGAGGACAGCGTCGACACGGCCTACCTGGTGACGGTGCTCGGCGAGATCCCGGACCGGCCTCACGCGCTCGCCGACTTGCGACGCGTCCTGCGGTCGGGCGGCGTTCTCTCCTTCACGGAGCACCTCACTGACCCCGACTACCAGCTCGAGAACACGGTGCGCGACGTGTGCCGGGCGAGCGGCTTCGAGCCCCTCGATCATTTCCGCGGACTCCTCGGCTACACGATGAGCTTCGCCGCGCCCTAGGCCGGCGCGACAAACCGGACGCCCTCCGCCGTCTGGGATCCATGTGAGATGGGGCCTCTCGCCATAGTTGCCGCTTTCGGGACGTAGTGCGGCCCCTCTTCGCTTATCTCGTCTCGACGCAAGCCGCATCAATATCCGTGCCCAGCCTCACGGCGACGCCGACCCGGGCCAGCGGGAAGTTCTGACTGACTACGAGATACGTGGCTTCGAAGGAGGCAGGGCCGCAGAGCGGCGGCATGTATTGGCTTGAGGTGCTGAAAGTGTTGAAAGCGAAAACGTTCGGTGCCCGGTGAGGTACGAAACCCGCGTCGATCTGGCGCGCCGTGCCCGGTGGGACCACAGCGAACTGCTCAGACGATCCAGCCCACTTCAGCTCTACCATCCTCAGTCCGCCTGACGCGCCTAAACCACCGCTGACGATTGACTCGACATAGGCCGTACAGAACAGCGCCGGCTTCCTGTGATGGAGATTCCTCACGTCGAGATGGAAGAACCGGTTGTTGGCCCCGCTTAGGTCAACGGCGTCCGTAAACGGTGGCGTGGAAATCGACAGGACCAGAGCATTCTTGAAGTCGCTGCGCCAGCCCATCTTCTTGATTCGGTCCTCCACGAGCCCAGGCAGTTGTCCCGCATCCGAAAAGGGAAGGCAGTTCACCTGCAAGAAGCGCATTATCCCGTCTTCTCTCTTGACGCCTTCCTGCTGGAAAGCCATTACGTCGAGATCGAGGTAAGAGGCAAGGGCCAGTTCCTGATTCGCGAACAGTGAGCCGCGCGAATCGCCGCTACCGTCTAGCTGCTCCCGCGGAAAGTCGATGAAAATGAAGTACTCTGACGACTCAAGCTCCGCGAAGATGTTCTCCTTCAGCCCTTTTAGGCTTTGCTGCTCCAGAGCCACGTACGCATCGAAGCCAAGTTCCTGCACTCGCTTCGAAACTGCGTTAGCCGTGTTGAGCTCGATTCCCGGGCGTTGCCCGCAGCTGATGAAGACCTTCGCCCTAGGAGTGACGGTCGCACTATCCACAGCCGGTACCTCCAGGAACAGCGTTCTCCAGCAATTTCCGCCGGTGCCGTCAACGTCACGAGATAGAGCTCACGCCTACAGCCCCGCGAACTGCTTGATGCAAACGATGGAGCAGTCGCGGCCGTGGATGCGCTCCGCCTCGGCTATCGCCTCCTCCACAGTCGCCGTCGGTATGAAGCCGATGTGGCGCGGTGTCTCCGGGTTCTCCGCCCCGGCCACGAAGACGCGCGCGGCGTGGCGCAGCCGCTTGAGGGGATGTGTGGCCAGGATGGCGTGGATCGGGTGGAAGGCGTAGCCGTTTCGATATAGATCGATGTAGTCGGCCCGGCTGGCGAACTCGTCGCCGAAACGGTCGCTGATCTCGTACGGGTCGAGCGTCTGCGTCAGGACCCGGTCCCAGACCTCGGGGTAGGCGGGATGGTGCTCCATGTCCCACCCCTCCGGGCACGGCGTCGCGAGGATGACGGAGCAGCCCGGCTTGCCGAGCGCCTCGATGTAGCCCCCCGCGTAGCCGAGGCCGGTCGAGATCAGGGTGAGCATGGGGTTCATGCGTGAGAAGGTGGCGTAGGGGCTGTAGTTGGGTAGCCCGTAGATGACGACGTCTGCGGGCTCCGCGGCGGAGCGTCGCGGCGGATGCAGCGCCGTCAGCACTTTGAGGGCGGCCGCCCGCGTCTCGGTCACGCCGCCCGCCCAGATGCGGCCGATGGTCGTCGCGTTCGCCAGGAGTGTCTCGATCTTGAAGACGCGGCGGCCCAGCCGTGCCTCCAGATGCGCGCCCATCTCGTCGAACACGCGGTGCATGCGATTGTCACGCACCGACATCGACATGCCGTCCGGGGTATGGGTCCAGCGGATCGACCGCCAGGTGGAGAGACCGACGCAGACGGACTTCCAGCCGCCGTTGAAGCCAAGAGTGATGCCGGCATTGATGTAGACGGTGAGGTCGGTCTCCTGCATCAGGCGGTGCACCTCCACGTCGTAGCCGTTCGCCGTCGTCCCCAGGTAGCTGAGGTTCTCCTGGTCCTCCGCGTCCTGGCATGTGAGGCGCGCCCCGAATCGCTGCACCAGCTCCTGGCCGAGGATAGAGGCAAGCTCCTCGCGGGTCCACTTGCGGTGGAGAGCGTTGGCGCAGACGAGGAAGACGTTCTCCTCCGGCACGCCCGCCGCCGCCAGCTCAGCGAGGATGGTTTCGATGGCCAGCCGCCGCACAGGCCCGTAGGACGGCGTGGTGGGGTCGTCGAAGGCGATGAGCACGCGGCCACCGGGGCGGACGAGCTCCCTGACGGGCGGCAGCCCGAGAGGCTGCGCAAGGGCGGCGCGGACCGCCGCCTCCTGGTCGGCGACGGGCTCTAGGCGCGCGCTTCCGCCGCCGTCGCCGCCCCCGACGAGCCGTGTACGATCGGGCAGGCTGACCTGTACCGTGGTGTCACCGAAGAAGAGCGACTCTTCGATCATGGGGCTTCTCCTTGTCTGGCCGGCCGGGGAGCACCTGGCGGACGGCCGCCGGCGCGGGCAAGCTGCGCGGTCCGTGGCACTTAATTCGCGGCGCTCCCCATGCTCTTCTGGACTTCGAAGCTCGCGGAGATGGTGTTGCTGGAATCCTCCGGCGTGAGGCATTCGAGAGAGTGCTTGCCCGGCTCGTCGACCGGAAAGCGAAAGGTGAACTCGCCGGGCACGGCCTCAGCGAGCGACGAATCGTCCGCGTTGGCGGCGATAGTCTCCTTCGCGACGAGCAGGCCGGTCTCATCAGACCCGTCCAGGTAGCAGTTGACCTGTACGGGCACCGGGTACACCTGCTGGTATCCGAGCACGGCCGTCACCTCTTGCGAGCCAGCAGCCTGACCGGTGATGGACAGACTTGTGAACAGCTCCGATTCGTGCCGGGCCTCGCGGAAGCTGACGCCGCACGCCGCCAGGAGGAGGCCTGCGACAATCAGCATCGGCGAAAGGAAAGGACGTCTCACGTCGAGCGGTGGGTGAGTGACGGCTCCCGGGAGATTCTTCGCTCCGTCCGCGTGCCGGCAGGCAGGCGAAGCGAAGGCTCTATCGATGCCCCTTTTCAGCTCTCCGGTGCCCCATGTTAGCACAGGCTGACCTACGAGCAATCGCGCGGCGGGCAGGGCGCACCAGCGGCGATTCCCGAATCGGCCCTACGCGCTATAATGGTGGCTGTGGAGGCGAAGAGTCTGCATCCCTGGCGCGTCAGCACCACCGAGGCCATCGCCATTCAGCGGCGCCTGGCCCCGCAGGTGGTGCTTGAGGGCGCGCCCACCCACGTGCGCTACGTAGCCGGGGCGGATATTTCGGTGAACGCCGCCGAGCGCAAGGGTAGAGGGGCGGTGGTGGTCCTGAGCTACCCCGACCTGAGTCCGGTCGAGCAGTCTGTGACTGAGGTGGGGCTGACCTTCCCCTACGTGCCGGGGCTCCTCTCCTTTCGAGAGGTGCCGGTGCTGATGGAGGCGTTTGCCGCGCTGTCGGGAACGCCCGACCTGCTGCTCGTCGACGGTCAGGGGCTGGCGCACCCGCGCCGCTTCGGCCTCGCCTGCCACCTGGGGCTGCTCTACGACGTGCCGACCATCGGCTGCGCGAAGTCGCGCCTCTGTGGCGAGCACGGCGAGGTGGCGCTGGCGCGCGGCAGCCGCGTCGACCTCCGCGATGGGGCCGAGGTCATCGGTGCGGTCGTCAGGACGCGGGAGGCGGTGAAGCCGGTGTACGTCTCTACCGGGCATCGCATCGGCCTGGAGGAGGCGGCAGAGTGGGTCCTGCGCTGCTGTCGGGGCTACCGCCTGCCGGAGCCCACCCGGCTGGCCCACCAGGCGGCGGCAGGCCAGGTCGTCGTGGCCGCGTCGGAGTCCTGGGGCCGGCAACTTTCCCTGTTGAACGGCTAGACAAGACCGAACTGCGAGGTGACAAGCATAGCTATGGAGGAGCTGAAACAAAGGCTGACGGACATCGAAGCCCGCATTTCACACATCCTGGTGCGTCTTTGACGTAGCCGCTGCCGAAACCGAGATCCACGAGCTCGAGGCGCGATCGGCGGAACCGGGCTTCTGGGACGACTCCCAGGCGGCTCAGGACGTGATGAAGAGGCTCGCCGAGGTCAAGGACACCGTCGACACCTGGCGCGGCCTCGAGGCGAAGGTGAGCGAGCTGCGAGACCTCATCGGGCTGGCTGAGGCGGAGGGGGACGAGGGGCTTCTGGGAGACCTCGCCCGGGAGATCGAGGCCCTGACGAGGCGCATCGATGACCTCGAGTTCGAGCTCTCCTTCTCCGGCCCCTACGACAAGAGGAGCGCAATCCTTGCCATCCACGCTGGCGCCGGCGGCACCGAGTCACAGGACTGGGCGGAGATGCTGCTGCGCATGTACCTGCGCTGGGCCGAGCGTCGCGGTTATCGCGCCGACGTCCTGGACATGACGCCGGGCGAGGAGGCCGGGATCAAGAGCAGCACCGTGGAGGTCGTCGGCCGCCACGTCTACGGTTACCTGAAGAGCGAACGGGGCGTGCACCGCCTGGTGCGTCTCTCTCCCTTCGATGCCGGCCACGCCCGCCACACCTCGTTCGCCCTCGTCGAGGTGATGCCGGAGCCGGAGACGACCGCCGAGCTGGTCGTCGACCCCGATGACCTGCGCATCGATGTATTCCGGGCGAGCAGCCACGGCGGCCAGAACGTCCAGAAGAACGCGACCGCCGTGCGCATAACGCATCTGCCCACGGGCATCGTCGCCACCTGCCAGAATGAGCGCTCGCAGCACCGCAACAGGGACATGGCGATGAAGGTGCTGGAGGCGCGCCTCCTCGATCAGGAGCTCGAGCGTCAGGCGGAGGAGCAGGCGCGACTGAAGGGCGAGCACGTGGCGGCGGGCTGGGGCAACCAGATCCGCAGCTATGTCCTCCACCCGTACAAGCTCGTGAAGGACCACCGCACCGACTATGAGACCAGTGACCCGAACGCTGTCCTGGACGGCGAGCTCGACGAGATTCAGAAGGCCTATCTGAAGGCCACCCTCGGTGAGAGCGACCTGTGAGACGCTTCTTCTTCCTGGCAGTGGCCTGTGTCATTTCGGTCGCGGCCCTCGCCGGCCCGGTGAAGGCCCAGGGCGGCATCGAGGTGGCGGCCCAGGACGTCCACAACGAGTTCCCGAATGGCGCCCTATTCAGCGTCTCCGCGACGAGCAACGCGGAGATCACGAAGGCGACGCTTCACTACGAGGTAGCGCCTGATGGCTCCCGTGCCTACGGCGTCGCTGAGTGCACAGGCACCACGAGTGTGCAGTGCAGCGTCGACCTGAAGAGCGACGCCCGCACCTTCCTCATCCCCGGCACCGAGATCACCTACTTCTGGGAGCTGGAGGATGCCGCTGGCAATCACCTGGAGACGAAGCCTGTCCTTTACGTGTACGAGGACAGTCGCTTCTCCTGGCAGAGCATGAGCGAGGGTAACCTCACCGTGTGGTTTTACTCAGCGAGCTCGGAGCAGGTGCGCAGCGTGCTGCAGGTGGGGCTGGAAACCTTCAAGCGGATGGGCGCGCTCCTCGGCGCGGAGGTCGATTCCCCGGTCAAGGTGTTCTACTACAAATCCGCCAGCGACATGCAGGCCGCCGCCATTCCCCAGAGTGAGACGCCCGATACCGGCGTCATCACCCTCGGTGAAGTCGTCTTCTCAGACACAGCGCTCGTGTCGGACGACGTGGCGCCGCTGGACATACTGCGCCACGAGCTGACCCACATCGTCCTACGACAGGCGGTCAAGGGCGCCCTCGTCGACATCCCGGCCTGGCTGGAAGAGGGCACCGCCGTCTACGCCCAGAACAGCCTCCTGGGGGGCGTCGAGAGCGCCCTGAAGGCGGCCATCGACCATAACGAGCCCTTCTCGATTCGAAGCCTCACCTCGTCCAGTGTCGGGGGCCAAGGTACCAGCGTCTCGCTTTTCTACGGGGAGTCGTGGAGCATCGTGTCGTTCCTGATCGACAAGTTCGGGCCCGACAAGTTCGCTCAGCTTTTTGCTGTTCTGAGGGAGGGAAAGACGACGGATGAGGCGCTCCAGCGGGTCTACGGATTCGACCAGGACGGCCTCGAGAACGCCTGGCGAGAGTCCGTGGGCCTGCCGCCGCGCGAGGTTGTCGAGCCGACCGCGACGCCGGAGGAAGCCGCGGCGCCCCTGACCCCTACGCCGGCCCAGGAGGAGTCGCGGCCCCCCGCACAGGAAGACAACGGCGGCCCCCCGGTACTCGCCGTGGCGATAGTCGTGCTGGCGGCAGTGGTGCTGGCGGGCGGCCTCGCGGCCGGTGGCGTCATCATCGCCCGGCGACGCTAGCGCCTAGCGGTCGGTTGGGGCGGCGCCTTTCCCCGTCGCTGGCCTCTCTCCCGCAAGCTCCATCTCCGTGCCGAAGTATCCCGGTCGGTAGCCGAAGACGGCGCTGGAGCTGCGGGCGGCGTCCGGCACGAAGTACAGTGCATAGCCCTGCTCTCGATACTGCAGGAGCTTCTTGTAGCTGATGAGCCAGACATAGTGGATGTCCCGCTCCTCGTCTACTGCCTCTCCCTGGTCCGATAGCATGCTGATCGCCCGGTAGTCGCGATCGAGTATTCCCAGCTTCAACCGGTCCTTGTTGAGGATGGCGAACTCCGGGTAGATGAAGCCCGTGAGGACGACCGAGTGGGGCGGCACGTTGTAGTCCCGCACCTCATCGGCGAAGTCCATCTGACTCTGGAGCGTGTCGAGGTCCGACAAGAGCATGCCGGGGCCGATGCGTGCCTCGGCGAACGTGTGCAGGTTGAGGGTGTCGCCCGGAGAGGTGACATCGACGAACCCGGCGAGGATGATCACCGCCGCGACTGCGGCCATCACACGTGTGCGGAGGTAGCGGGACAGGAAAAACAGGCCGAACGGGAAGATAGGGATGAGATAGGCGATCTCGTGCGGCAACTGGAGGAATGTGATGAAGTACAGGACTATAACGGCCACCCATACCAGCACCTGCGGGTCTTGACGCAAGTCCGTGGGCAGGTTCCTCAGGTTGCGGGCCGAGAGGGCCAGGCCCACGAGCACCGCCAGGGCGCCGATGACCCCCAGGCCGTCCTTCGCGAGGCGATTGAGGACGATGTGCCAGGGCAGGGCGGCATCGTAGTAGTTGAACATGTCCAGGCCGTATGTCGCCAGTACCGGCAGGTACGCCACCAGGGAGACCACGGCCAGCCACAGGGCGAACACGGCGGTGTCGCGCTGCCCCTTCTCCTTCCAGAGGAGGAAACCGAGGGGCAGGGCCATGGCGCCGGACGTGAGCCGGAAGCCGACGGCAAGGCCCAGGGCGACGCCGCTCAGTGCTGACCGCTGGCGTATGGCTAGCCAGTAGCTTGCCAGGATGAAGGTCAGCGCCCACATGTAGTCGAGGGTGATGACGCTGTTTATCCAGAGGAGGGGCGCGAAGGCGAAAGTGAGGGTGAGCACACCTCGACCGCGCAGGTTCAGCTCGGCGACGAGCTTCGCGAAGATGTAGACGCCGACCAGGGAGATGAGGGCAGTCGATAGGTTCGTCCAGACCCAGCCGGCCCTGATCAGGGGCACCGTCGCGAATTCGTGCAGGGGGTATCCGGGGAGGCGGGAGGGCAGGTACTCGCCGTGGGAGAGGAGGTGCTCGGCCGAAAGGGCGACGCGCCAGGCGTCGGGGTCGGTACCGTAGCCCAGGTTGAGCCAGGGGATGCGCACGGCCAGGTAGACGACTGACAGCGCCAGGAACGCCAGCGGGCGGGTGAAATCGTATTCGAGGGTGCGCTGGAGGATGGCCTGCCAGCGGGCGGGCGGCGCCTCGACCGCGAGGGCTGCCGGCGTCTTCTCCTTGCTGACGGCTTCAGTGGTGCTCACTGGGCTTGTCTCTGTCGGGTTGCCGCGGCGGCTCTGTCCGTGCGCCCCGGCTCAGGGCAGGATGAGCCCCGGCGGTCTCGGCGGTGCGGGTGCCGCGGCCGCCGGCGTGCTGGCGCCGGTCTGCCCTGGACCTGCCGCGAGGCCACCGCTCTCCACTACCTTCAGAATCTGCTCCAGCAGGGTCTCCTCGTTCATGGCCCCCGTGACCAGCACCTGTTCGTTGAAGACAGTGGTGGGCACGGCGCGCACCTGATAGCGCTGGGCCAGTCGTGGGAACTCGCTGATCTCCACCACGTCCGTCCGAATCCGGGGGCTCTCAAGGGCCATCTTGTGAGCGGCACGCGCCACCACAGGGCAATGCGGTCAGGTCGGCGTTACGAGTACCTGGATCCAGACGTCATCCTTGAGCTTGCGGAGCCGTTGCACCGTCTCCTTTGCCAGCTCCACTTTCCCCCGCGACACGTCGACGATGTCCTCAATGAAGCCGGGGAACTCGCTCCCCGAGGGGATGCCGAAGAAGCTGATCGGGCGGTTGCTGTCGCCGCGGATCACCGTGGCCGGGATCTTGTCGACGTGCATACGGCTCGCGGCCTCCCGCTCTTGCGCGAACTCGTGCACGTTCAAGGTGATCTTGTCGGAGAGGGCCGAGAGCTCCTCCATTATCAGACGCGTGTCGTCGCAGGCCGGGCACTCCTCGCGCCCCGGGATGTAGAGGGCGGACTGGCGTTGCGTGAAGTGGTCCATCTTCACCGTGCCCACCAGCTCCCGCGAGAACTTCTCGCGAATGAACTCCTGGTCTCGTAGCGGTATCAACGTTCTCTCTCCTCGGTCAGGGCTCGTTTGCCACGGCAGGGGCCGAGCTCATGGTCACTGACAGACTAGTGCGATAGTGATTGTTGTCCCCTGCGGGCAGACCTGAAGGTCTGCAGCTACGGAGCTGAGAGCATCGAGGCCGTAGCTGCAGGGCTTCAGCCCTGCCTTGCATCGAGGCCAGCCTTCAGGCTGGCACCGCGCCAGGCTCAAGCCGTTCGGCTGAGCTCACGACGAAGCCTGGCCTTCCGACATAGGCTTCCTGGCGGCGTCGGCCTATCTTCTCGATGACCATCAACCGGCAGGGTCGAGTCAAACAGTCAATGACCATGAGCCCTCTGCCTATGGCGGTGGGCGCCCAGGTCCCGCAGGCCCGTCGTCCGTCGCCGCGGCCCCGCCTCGGTCGAGACGCCGCCAGACGGCGAAGAGCCGTTGCAGGGCGGTGAAGTTCGCCAGCACCGCCAGGATCCAGAGAATGATGCGCGTCTGATCGATGATAAGGCCTATCCCCAGCAAGATCACCCTCTCGGGACGTGTGAACAGCCCTTCCCGCAGATCGATGCCCGCGATCTGGGCACGGGCGCGCAGGTAGCTCACCATCAAGGAGCCCACCAGGGCCACGTAGACGAGGATGAGCTCCTGTCGGTGGCCCCCTTGGCTGAAGTGAAAGAGCAGGCCGCCCAGGATAGCGGCCTCGGACAGGCGGTCGAGAGTGGCGTCGAAGACGGCGCCGAACGCCGTGACTCTGCCCGTCGCCCGCGCCAGGGCGCCGTCCACCAGGTCGAGGGCGCCCGCCACGAGCATGACAATGCCACCGACGAGGAATTCGCCCCGGGCCACGAGCACGGCCGCCCCCAGGGCTCCCGCGAACCCCAGGGCGGTCACCATGTTCGGCGTGACGCCCGTCCTCGCGATGGCCAGGGCCACCGGGTCGGTCAGCCGGCGCGGGAGCGTGTGAGGGAGGAGGGCGAACGTCCGCGGTTTCCTTCCGGCTTCCTTCACTCGATTACCGCCGCCTCCGACGGCTCACCTGCGTCGGCGTCGGGCAGGCTCACCTGCTTCTCGTACTGTAGCCGCTCGTAGTAGGAGAGAACACGCTGCGAGATGCGCTCCCAGCTATACTGCTCTGCCCTCTGGCCGGCCCTCCCGCTCATCTCCTGGCGCAACGACGGGTCTCGCGCCAGTTGGAGGAGAGCGTCGGCCAGGCTGTCGCTGTCCATCGGGCGCACCAGCAGGCCTTCGACGCCGTGCGTGACCACGCTTGCGTAGCCCTCGATGTTGCTGGCGACGATGGGCTTGCCGGCGGCCATCGCCTCCAGTAGCACAATGCCCTGGCTCTCGTGGCCGGTGGCTGGGCCGCAGAAGATGTCGGCCGTCCGGTGGTAGCGAGGCAGGTCCTCGTAGGAGGCGTAGCCGGCGAAGACGATGTCGGGCACGCCCGCGCGCTCCATGCTCTGGCGGAAGCGGTCGAAGCGGCCGGCGCCGACGACGATGAGGCGCGTCTCGGGCATCTCCTCCTTGACCCGCACGAAGGCGCGGAGCAGGAACTTCAGCCCCTTGCGCTTCTCCGGCCGCCCGACGAAGAGGATGTTGAGCTTACCGTCGCAGTACTCCGGGAAAGGATCGCGCTCGCACGAAAAGTGAGCGACGTCTACTCCGTTTGGGATGATGTTGAAGTAGCCGGGGAAGTAGCGGCTCACCAGGCGCATGGCGGGCATGGAGACGGCGATCTTGCCGTCCAGCCGCCGGAACCAGCGGCGGAGCACCCGGCGACCGTAGGCGTACCATTTGGTGCCGCCGCCCTCCTTGGCTGCGTGGAACGTGGCGACGTTGGTGGCGTCAGAGAGGCGCAGGAACTGTACGGGCAGGAATGGGACGAAGGGCTCGTGTATGTGAACGAGGTCGAAGCCCTCCTGGGCGAGTACCCGCCTCACCTGGGGCGCCAGTCGCAGGGAGAGGGCGATGCGGGCCACCGCACCGGCGGCTGGCACCGACACCGGCCGGCCGATGGTGATGACGTTGCCGCCGAAGGTGTCGTCCAGCCGGCGGGAGGAGGGCGCGATTATCCTGACGTCCTGCCCCAGCTCGACGAAGTTCTCGGCGAGGTGGGAGATGTGCGAGTTCACGCCTCCCGGCACCGCGAAGTCATATGGCGATACAAGTCCGATCTTCACGGCACGTACCGCCTGATGAAGCTGCCCACTGTCCGTGCAAGGCCCATCTTGCGAGGAGTCACCGCAAGCCCGCGCCACTGCTGGCGTATGACCTGCCCGAGACCGATCTCCGAGAGGCTGGGATGATGCCCCGCCCCGCCGGCAGTGGTGCGCGATAGGATGGCCCGGCGCAGGTCCTCGGCGCTCCCGCCCTCGTAGACCGTGAAGGAGCTGCCGACGGCGGCGAGGAAGTGGGCGTCGCTGCCGCCGACGGCGGCCAGGTGAAATCGCTCCTCGTTCAGGCGCTGGGCCTTCTTCATGGTCACGCGGGCTCCCGGGCTGAGGTTCACCACCTCAATGCCGTCGAAGTAGACGAGATCGTCCTCGTGCGCCAGGATGCGCTCGATAGTCCTCTCGCCGAGGCTGCGTGTGAGCCAGCTCATGGGATGGGGAATCACGCAGAGACCGCCCTGCCGGTGCACGGCCTCGATCGTCTCGACGACGGGCTTGAGGCTGGGGACCGGCTCCTCGATGAAGAGCGCGAGGAGGTGGCCCTCCAGTGTCGTCACCTCGGTACCCGCTATCACTTCGAACCGGTAGCGACCGCGTGCTTGCTGCTCGCGGGCAACGTGAGCCGGCTCCAGGTCGTCGTGCTCGGTGACAGCGATGGCCGTGAGATCCGTCTTCTCCTCGACATAGGCGAGGAGCTCCGGGATCTCGGCCATGCCGTCGCCGAGGGCGGTATGGATGTGCAGGTCAGCCTTGCCCAAGAACGCTTTCCTCCAACAAGTAGCTCTCGCCCCAATTGTATCGCAAGACGGGTGTGCCGCGGCCGCCGACGGCCCTGCTGCGAGCTACTCCTGCCGCTGGAGAACCTGATTCTTTTCGGGGACGACGGTACTGTCGGGCCAGATGCGCTCCATCACCATCCACTGGCCCGGGTCCTCGCGCACATACCTCTCGATATGCGACAGGAGTGCCAGAGTATTGACGCGCAGGTCCTCCTTATCATCGCCGGTGGCGACGAGGGCCAGTGGCGGCTCGATGTAGACATCGCACTGGTCGCCGTCCCTGCGACGCATGAACGCCGGAATGAGTTGGGCTCCCGTGTGGACAGCAAGCTGTACGGGACCGACGGGGACGCGCGTCTCGGCGCCGAAGAGAGGGAGCATCGGGCCGGTCTCCTGAATGTCGCGGTCGGAGACGATGACCACAACGCCGCCCCGCCGTAGATGGCGCAGCGCCTCCTTGATTGTGGAGAAGCCGATGGGGCGGTAGATATGCCCCTGGCTCGAGCGCAGTTCCTGCATCAGGTCGGCGTATCGCCGGGGTGCTAGGGGCTCGACAAAGGCCAGGACCTTCACGTCAAGCACGCTCATGGCCTGCACGGCCAGCTCCGGGTTCCCATAGTGGGCGCTGGCGATAATGACGCCCCGACCGGCGGCAAGAGCCCCCGTCAGGTGCTCCAGGCCGTGAAAGGTCATCTTCTCCTCGTACATGCGCTGGATGTTCATGTGGGGAAGGCGGACCATGTCTGCGTAGTAGCGCATCACATTGCGAAAGACCTGGCGCGTCGCTTTCGTCACCTCCGCCGGCGAGGCGTCCGGGCCAAGCACATGGCGCATGTTGTCCTCGACGTTGCGCCGCCCGCTTCGATAGAGCAGGTATGCGACGTCGGCGACGACACGGGCGATGGCATAGGCGGGACGCGTGGGGAGCCAGCCCAGAGCTCTGGCGGCGAAGAGAAGTCCCAGGTACTTAAGCATATGTCCGGGAGTCTTCCCTGTCGGAGGTTTCGGCGGCGAGGACAGGCTTCTGGCCGGCGACCGTCTCGGCGTGCGGCCACATGGGCTGGAAGCGGAACCACTGGTCCGGGTACTGGCGAATGAGCCTCTCCAGCGATGACATGATCTTCTGGGTCAGGTCTCTGATGTCGGTATCCCGATCAGCGGTGTGGCTGAAGCGCAGGCTGAAATCGAGCACCGGCCGGATCATCTTGTCCTGCCCCTCGACGCGCACCAGGCCGGCCGGGACGACGCGAGCGCCCGTTTGCAGGGCGATGCGGGCGGGCCCTGATGGCACGTCAGTGGGGACGCCGAAGAAGTCTACGGTGACAGTGCTACCGGGCTGGGGCACGTCGATGAGAAGGGCGAGGAGCTCCCCTCGGTGCAGGGCTCGCATGACGCCGGGCCCTATCTTCTCCATGGGGATAATCTCCATGCCCAGGTGCCTGCGCGTACCCTGGACAAGCGCGTTCATCGGGTCGTACTCGAACGTCTCAGCGATGACGTTGACGGGGTAACCGTGAGCGGCCAGCCCGGCCGCCCCCATATCCCAGTTGCCGAAGTGGAGGGTCACAAAGATGATGCCGTGGCCCTCGTCAAACGCCTCTCTCACCTCGTCGTGGTGATTGAAGACTATGCGGTCGCGCACCTCCTGCCGGTCCATCGTATGGAAGTGGATGAAGTCCACCACGTACTTGCCGAAGTTGCGGAGGCAACGGCGGGCTACGGGCTCGATGACCTTCATGTCGGAGGTGCCGAGGACGCGCGCCAGGTTCTCATGTGTGGCTTTGCGCAGTCTGGGGAAGAAGAATCGATAGCAGAGGTCAGCCGTGATGCTGGAGATAAGGTAGCCCAGCCGGGGCGGAACAAACTTTCCGACGAAAATGAGGACGCGAAAGATCCAGTACACGACTCTCTGAATCAGCACATGCTCACCCCTGCGCAATGAACTTCTCGAGGAGGGCTCGCGCCTCGTCGTCCGTGTACTGTTTGGGAGGCGACTTCATGAAGTAGGACGAGGGGGCGACGAGGGCGCCGCCGACTTCCCGGTCGAGCGCCAGCTTGCAGCAGCGGATAGCGTCGATGACCACCCCCGCTGAGTTGGGGCTATCCCACACCTCGAGCTTGAGCTCCAGGTTCAGGGGAACGTTGCCGAAGGTCGTGCCCTCCATGCGGATGTGGCACCACTTACGGTCCAGGAGCCATGGTATGTAGTCGCTGGGCCCGACGTGGATGTCGCCGCCCGGCAGCTCGTAGTCGAGCTGAGACGTGACGGCGCCGGTCTTCGATATCTTCTTCGACTCCAGACGCTCCCGCTCCAGCATGTTAAGGAAGTCGGTGTTGCCCCCAAAGTTGATCTGGTACATGCGATCAATTCGCACTCCCCGGTCGCGGAAGAGGCGCGTCAGCACTCGGTGGACAATGGTTGCGCCCACCTGGGACTTGATGTCGTCGCCGATGACCGGAAGGTTCTTCTCCTCGAACCGACCTTGCCAGTAGCGCTCGCGGGCGATGAACACAGGGATGCAGTTGACGAAGCCGCAGCCCGCTGCCAGCACCTGCTCCACGTACCACTTGGTGGCCTCCTCCGACCCCACCGGCAGGTAGTTGACGACGACGTGCGTCTCCGTTTCCCTGAGGATGCCCACGATGTCATCGGTGGGGCCCTTGGCCTTGGTGATGATCTCCGACAGGTACTTGCCCAGCCCGTCGTGTGTCATGCCGCGGTGGACGCGGACGCTGAGCTTGGGCACCTCGGCGAACGTATAGGTGTTATTCGGCGGCTTGAAGATGGCCTCGGATAGGTCTTTGCCCACCTTATTGGCGTCGATGTCGAAGGCGGCCACGAAGTTGATATCGCTGATGTGATAGCCGCCGAGGTTCACATGCATGAGCCCGGGGATCAGGTCGGCCTCTTTGGCGTTCTTGTAGAAGTGGACCCCTTGCACCAGGGAGGAGGCACAGTTACCCACCCCTATGATGGCCACATTTACTTTGCTCAAGGCCCGCCTGCTCCTTTCAAGCGAAGGCCCGGCCAGCGATCAAGCCGGCCCGGCCAACCTCGTCGCATCTAGCCAATAGTAGCAGGAACACGTTCGCACCGGCAACCGAGCCGGTCGCCAGCGGCGAACTTCCGATTCGGCAGTTCCCTGCGAGGGACGGGCCGCCACCAAAGAGCGAGGGTGGCGATTGTGTACCGCCACCCCCGCTCTGAGAACCTGAATAGGACGAAAGTGCTTGACTGGGCCGGCCTAGCCCTTTCCGATCCGGAACATCGTCGTGCCGCACGTAGGACAAGTCCCCTTGGTGGCCGGCTTCCCGTTCTTCATGGTGATCTGCTGCGGATTCCTGATCTCTCTTTGGGCTCGGCACTTGAGGCAGTAGGCCTGCATCCGATTCTCACCTCCTTCCTCTTCCGGGCCTGGCTCGGCCCATGTGGCATCCTGCCGACTCAACCGGCGCTACGGCCCTGGGCCGCCGCGAAGATCGTCTGCTCACGAAGTCGGAATCTGCGCACGTTGCTTGCATGATAGCCGTTTTGAACGAGTTGTCAAGCGAATCTGGGGTTTCGTAGCGGGAATCTGAGGGCGAAGATTCAGGCGTGCGAGTCTGCACCGTCCGCTGGACTCGCGAACACCTTGTCCGGCTGCCACTGGCTGCCCTGTCCCTCGTAGCGGAGGACGGCGACCAGATAGCCGTCGAGCGAGTACGCCCGGCAGAGGGTGCCGGCCGCCAGGCGGGCGACTCGTTCCGGCTTCGCCGGTCTGAGGGTGAGCGTCCGGCCGCTCCGCGTCCAGCGCTCGTTCTCCTCCCCGACGATGGCGGCGAGCCAGTGGGCGAGGGGCGCATCGATGGGGTAAAGGAGGTCCTTCCAGTCGTCGCCGTGAAAGGCCGCCCGAAGGCGCTCGGTGTCGACAGACCGCTCCAGTGAGAAGGGGCCCAGGGCAGTGCGGAGGAGGCTCTCCAGGTAGGCGCCACAGCCGAGCCTCCGGCCGAGATCGTCGGCCAGAGTGCGGACGTAGGCGCCGCGGCCACATTCGAGCTCGACGGTCACGACCGGCGGCTCGAAGTCCAGCACCTCGAGCCGGTGAATCGTCACCGACCGCGGCTTCCGTTCGACCGTCTGGCCCGCGCGCGCGTAGCGGTAGAGCGGTACACCGGCGTGCTTGAGGGCGCTGTACATGGGTGGGACCTGTTCGATCTCTCCACGGAATTGGCTCAGTACCTCCTCCACCTGGCTGCGGCTCACGCCGCTGGCGTCGGCCGTGGTGATGACCGTGCCCTCGCTGTCGAGGGTATCGGTGCTTACGCCGAGGCGGATGGCCGCCCGGTAGGTCTTGGGAAGCTCCACCAGGTATTCGATGACGCGGGTGGCCTGCCCCAGGCAGATGGGCAGCACGCCCTCGGCGGCGGGATCGAGTGTGCCGGCGTGGCCCACGCGGCGCACTCCGGAGAGCCGCCGCACCAGAGAGACGACATCAAACGAGGACCAGTTGGGTGGCTTGCGCACGTTGAGGATGCCGTGGTTCTTCATTCGTTGGCCTTACCCTCGGTGGCCACCTCATTGAGGAGGGCCAGGAGATGGGCGCCCCGCTCCAGGGAGTCGTCACGCTCGAAGATGAGCTCAGGCGTGTGCCGCAGGGTGAGTCGACGGCCGAGCCGGCGGCGCAGGAACGGTGCGGCGGAATCGAGGGCCCGAAACGTCTCGCTCCACTCCTCCTCGCTGCCGAGGACACTAACGAAGACGCGGGCGTGCCCCAGATCGGCGGTGACCTCGACAGCCGTCACCGTCACGAGGCCGCTCACGCGGGGGTCCTTCACCTGGCGCCGGAGCAGCTCGCTGATCTCTTCGCGTAGAAGCTCGTTGACGCGTTGCGTTCTTCGTGTCATTCGCATGCGAGAGATGAGGAACAAGGGGCACGGAACGGGGAGCGCTGGTCAGACGGGGAATGGCAGGCCCGCTATCGGCGTCTCCTGGCCCCCGATCCTCCGTTAGCTCTCGCGCTCCCGTCGGTAGAACTGGAGGACGTCCCCCTCCTGGAAGTCGTCGAAGCCCTCGAGAGCTATCCCGCACTCGTAGCCCGTCTGCACCTCACGGACGTCCTCCTGGAATCGGCGCAGGCTTTCGATGCGGGTGTCGGCCAGCTTCTCGTCGCCGCGCAGCACCTTCGTCAGGGCGCCTCGCTTGACGAGGCCGTCCCTGACGTAGCAGCCTGCTATATTGCCGCGGCGTCTTATGCGGAACACCTGGCGGACCTCCGCCTCGCCCTCGGCCACGTCCTTGTATACGGGCTCCAGGAGGCCCTTCAGGGCCTTCTCTACGTCCTCCACCAGGTTGTAGATGACTTCGTAGTAGCGGATGTCGACGCCCTCGGACTCGGCCACGAGGCGAGCGCCCGGCTCGGGACGGGAGCCGAAACCGATGATGATCCCCTGCGAGGCGAGGGCCAGCATGACGTCCGACTCGGTGATGCTGCCGGAGCCGGAGTGGACGATCCTGACCCGAGTCTGGTCGGTGGAAAGGCGCTCCAGGGAGGTGCGGATGGGCTCGATGCTGCCCTGCACGTCGGTCTTGAGGATGATGTTGAGGTCCTTGATCTTGCCGGCGCTCATCTGACCGAAGAGGGCGTCGAGGCTCACCGCCCTCTGCTCGCTGAGCGCCTCCCGCTCCCTTTGTCGCTGACGCTCCTGAATGATCTGCCGCGCCGTGCGATCATCCTGCACGACTGTCAGGGTGTCTCCGGCCAGGGGGACGGCCTGCAGCCCCAGGGTCTTCACGGGGACACCGGGTCCGGCCGTCTTCTGACGCCTGCCGTGTTCGTTGAACATAGCCTTGATCTTGCCCCAGGTGTCACCCACCACCACCGCGTCCCCCTGCTTGAGGGTGCCCGTCTGGACGAGCACCGTCGCCACGGGGCCGCGGGTGTTGTCGAGCTCGGCCTCAATGATGGCTCCGACGGCGGGCCGGGCCGGGTTGGCCTTGAGCTCCAGGACCTCCGCCGTCACCAGCACGCTCGCCAGGAGATCGTTGATGCCCTCCTTGGTCTTGGCCGAGACGGAGACGCAGATAACATCGCCGCCCCACTCCTCGATGACCAGGCCACGCTCTGAGAGTCCCTGCTTGACGCGATCGAGGTTGGCGTTG
Organism: uncultured Dehalococcoidia bacterium; assembly: GCA_964565775.1. GTDB lineage: Bacteria > Chloroflexota > Dehalococcoidia > DSTF01 > JALHUB01 > CAZMGB01. Next base: position 16,998 of record CAZMGB010000012.1, on the reverse strand, counting down.
GGCAGATCGATCTTGTTGATCGCGACAATGATGGGTACGCCTGCCGCCTTAGCATGGTCGATGGCCTCGACGGTCTGCGGCATCACCCCGTCGTCGGCGGCGACGACGAGGACGGCGATGTCGGTGACCTGGGCGCCGCGGGCGCGCATGGCGGTAAACGCTTCGTGGCCGGGCGTGTCGAGGAACGTGATGCGCTGGCCATCCGCCGTGACCTGGTAGGCGCCGATGTGCTGCGTGATGCCGCCGGCTTCCCCTGCGGTGACGCTGGTCTCTCTTATGACGTCGAGGAGGCTTGTCTTGCCGTGATCGACGTGGCCCATGATGGTGACCACAGGAGGCCTGGGCTCCTGGACGCTGGTGTCGTCCTCCTCAAACCGCTGGTAGCCGATCCGGCGCGGCGCCACCTCGGCTGTCTCGGCGACAGGCGCCTCCTCGGGCTCGAACCCCAGATCGTGGGCGATGATGGCGGCCGTGTCGAAGTCGATGACCTGGTTGATGCTGGCCATGACCCCGTTCTTCATGAGCTCCTTTATGACCTCCACGGGCGAGATGCTCATCATCTCACCGAGCTCCTTGACGGTGAGCGCGCGCGGGATCTGAAGGGCGCGGCTGCCGTTGCCCTGGCGTGCCTCTTCGACTGAAGGGGCCTGCGGGGCAGCCTCGCCAGTCTTGCGTCTAGTGCTTCGTCGCCCTCTCGTGGCCATTTCTATCCTTGTTTCGCTTCCGCCCTACATCGTCGACGTCGCTCTCATTGACTCCGCGTGGGCGCGCAGCCGCTCCTTGTCCTCTTCCGAGAGCCTGATCCGCAATGCGCTCGATAGCCGGTCCTTCTTGAGGGCCTCCAGCCAGCATTCGACCCTGCTGCAAAGATAGGCGCCGCGCCCCGGCCGCTTGCCGGTGACGTCGACCTCGACGGGGCCCTCAGCTGTTCTCACGATACGGATGAGCTCTCTCTTGGCGGTGGAGCACCGGCAGCCCACACAGGTCCGCTGCGGCACCCGCCGCCGCTGGTGAACCGGCCTCTTGCTCATGAAGGAGAGGCCCCCAGAACTGCCGCGCACTCACGCGGCCGCTAGACCTCGTACTCGTCGAGCTCGTCTTCGTCGACGATCAGCCGACGTGCCCTCTTCGCCTTCCTGGGCTTGGCGGTAACCTCCGCCTCCTCTTGCACCTTGCCGCGAGCAACGCCCTTCTTAGCCTTGGCTCGCTTGCCCTTGCCCGCAGAGGGCGCGGGAGCAGGGGCCATGATCTCCTCCGCGAACCGGATCTGGGGCTTGGCCGCGACTGCCACCTCGGCTTCCGGCTCAGCCGCGGCGGCGACCTCCTCTGCCGGCTCCTCGGCGACCACCGTCACCTCCTCAGCAACCGTCGGCTCGGCCGGCACCTCAGTCGGCGCCTCGACCGCCGCCGCGGCCTCCGCGGGAGGCTCGGCCGCCGCCGCCACCTCTTCCGCCTCCGCTTCGGCGGTCACAGCCGCGGGCTCGCGGGCATGTTCCTCTTGATCTGCTACTGTCTGACTCTTGATGTCGATGCGCCAGCCGGTCAGCTTGGCGGCCAGGCGGGCGTTCTGGCCCTCCTTGCCTATGGCCAGCGAGAGCTGACGGTCCGGCACCACGACCTCGGCGGTGTTCTCTGCCTCGTGGATCTCGACGCTGAGCACCTGGGCGGGGCTCAGGGCGTTAGCCACGAATCGGGCGGGGTCCGGGTCCCACTGCACGACGTCGATGCGCTCGCCGCTCAGCTCGTTGACGATGTTCTGGATGCGGATGCCGCGCAGGCCGACGCAGGCCCCCACAGGGTCGACCCCGTCCTGACGGCTGGTGACGGCCACCTTGCTCCGGTAGCCGCCCTCGCGGGCGATGGCCTTGAGCTCCACGATTCCCTTGTAGATCTCCGGCACCTCCAGCTCAAACAGGCGGCGCAAGAGGTTCTTGTGGGTGCGCGAGACGACGACCTGCGGCCCTTTGTTGGCCTTGAAGACCTCGATCATGTAGACCTTGAGGCGCTGGCCGACGCGGTAGTGCTCCATCCGCACCTGCTCGGCGGGAGGGAGGACCGCCTCGGCTTTGCCCAGGTCGATGATGACGTGTCTCGCCTCGACACGCTGCACCACGCCCGACAGGATGTCACCTTCCTTGCCTGAGTACTCCTCGAAGACAACCTCGCGCTCGGCCTCTCGCAGCCGCTGGAGCACCACTTGCTTTGCTGTTTGGGCGGCGATGCGGCCCGCGTTATGCGGCGTCGTCTCGAAGTCTATGTTGTCTCCTAGCTGGACATCCGGCTTGAAGCGACGCGCCTCCTCCAGTGTCATCTCGACCTGGGGGTCTTCGGGCTCCTCGACGACGGACTTGCGCGTGTAGACGTGCATGGCGCCCGTCTCAGGGTCGATCTTGACGACGATGTTGCTGGCGGCCAGGTCGTCCTTCTTGAACGCGGAGGCCAGCGCGGCCTCCACCGCTTCGAAGACCACCTCTCGGGGGAGGTTCTTTTCAGCAGAGAGCTGCGTGATGGCCGTAAGGAACTCGCTTTTCATCCTCAGCTTCGACCTCCAGCGTCTCTGCCTCGCAGTCCGGTCAAAAAAAAGTGGGGTTTGCGCCCACTTCCGTAACAATTCTCGTGGCGTTCTGAGTATAGCACCCATGCGTACCCCTGGCAAGCCGTTCTACCGGTTTCCCGCAGCGAGCTGGGCGGACGGCGCCCGACTGAGGCCCTGTCCGGGGGCAAGGCTGGACACGGAGCATCTCGCTCCTGTAAGTTACCACTGCCACAGGAGATCGGTTCGCAGTCGGCGCCCGCCTGCTAAACGGGGACGGTGCGAAAGCGATTCTGGAGACGACAGACGGGGTGGAATCCAGAGGCCTCTTCGCCCACCCCCAGGTCGGCAGGTTGTCCGCTCGCAGCCGCATCTTGAGCGCGGCCCACTCGGCGGGTTGTTGCGGGAACGGCGGTTGCGCCCGCCGTCGCCGCGACTCCTGAGGCGCACGACGAGCGGGCGGGCAACGGAGAACGAGGCGAGCAGGCAGAAGAAGGGGCGGCCACCACGAGCACAGGCCATAGGAGGGCAACGGTATGGAAGTCAAGGAGATCATCGGGAATCGTCGCAGTATCCGCTACTATCTTCCCCACCGGCCGGTGGAGAAGGAGAAGATCCAGAAGATGCTGGAGGCGGCCAGGCGCGCCTCCTGCGTCGGCAACGTCAACAATACACGGGCTGTGGTCATCTGGAGAGAAAAGGCGTCGGCGAAGCTCATGAAGGTGATCACGCCGCCCCTGGGCTATCAGCAGATGCAGACAGCGCCGTGCTTCATCCTCTGGTTTCACGACAAGGCGGCCTATCAGGTCGACAAATGGATCAACGACATCTTGAACCTGGCCGACCAGCGGCGCGTCGGCTTCACGGGCGAGGAGGCCAAGCAGCAGATCGAGAAGTTCCTCAGGCCCGCCTTCAGCGCAAGCTGGCGGCAGATGGCGGAGGCGCCCCTGGCCTACATGGACGTGGGGCAGGCCATCGCCCAGGCGACTCTCGTCGCGTTCGACGAGGGCCTGGGGACCTGCTGCATGAGCAGCCCTCGTCTGGAGCAGATCTCTGGGCTCCTGAACCTGCCCGAGAGCGCTGTCCCCGTCTGCCTGATGTCGGTGGGCTATCCTGCGGAGTCCTGGGAGGCGGGCGGCCAGACCAGCAGGGCCCCGTACGAGGAGCTCTTCTCTGAGATGGAGTACGGTAAGCCGTTCAAGCTCGACCGCAAGGTGGAGGAGGAGCTGAAGCAGGCGAAGATGATCCAGGAGCCCGCGCCGCTGCCCTGGCGCGATGCCGAGATGGAGTACCTGCGGAAGGCGCTCGGGCTGGACGCAACTGTCCTGAGCCCACCGCAGTTCGACTAGCGGGGGAGAGGAGGCGAACGAATGACGATGCTAGCTACCGGTACGGGCGAGTTCCTCCCTCCCGACCCCGACGGCTTCCGCGCCTACATCCGGGAGCACAAGGAGCGGCGCCTCGTCGAGAAGGTGATGACGGAGCAGGAGGCTGTCTCCCGCTTCGTCAGCGACGGCGACTACCTCAGCTACGACCTCAACATCGCCTGCCGCGGTCCGTCGTCGCTGTTTCGAGAGGTCATTCGCCAGAAGAAGAGGGACCTCTGGGTCGCGGCCAAGTTCAGTTGGTCCGATGTCTCACTGCTGGTGGCGGGCGGCTGCGTCAGCAAGGTGGACGTGGGCTGGATGGAGACGGGCCCGGTCATCAATCAGGCGCTTCAGGAGGGGAAGATCAAGCTCATCGAGTGGAGCAACGGTGCTCTCGCCTACCGTCACCTGGCCGGCGCCATGGGCCTGCCCTTCCTGCCCCTCCGCTACATCGGCGGCACCGACGTTTTCATGAACTCGGGTGCGAAGCTGATGGAGGACCCCTACACGGGTATGCCGATCTGTCTCGTGCCCGCCCTCAACCCTGACGTCGCCCTCGTCCACGTCAACCAGTGCGATGTCTACGGCAACGCCCGCGTCTTCGGGGCCGGCGTCTCGCCTCTGGAAACGGCGATGTCGGCCAGGAAGCTGATCATCTCCACCGAGGAGATCGTCGATACGGACAGCATCCGCCGACAACCGCAGAGGACCACCATCCCCTACTACCTCGTGGACGCGGTGGTCGTCGCCCCCTTCGGCTCCTACCCGGGCGCCGTCCAGGGCCTTTACGGCGCTGACATGGGGCACCTGATGGAGTTCGCGGTGGCCCAGATCCAGGGGAAGATGGACGAGTACCTGGAGAAGTGGGTGTTCAGCGTGTCGTCTCACGAGGAGATGCTCGAGCAGCGGCTGGGGGCGAAGAAGCTGCTACAGTTGCGCCAGGCGGAGACTATCCGGGAGGGCTACTACGAATGAGCGAGCAGATCTCTTTCACCGATACGGAGCAGAACATCATCACCACGGCGCGGATGGTGGAGGAGGACAAGCTCTACTTCGTGCAGATGGCCGGCCCGCCGCTGCTGGTGATGCTCCTATCGCGGCGTCTGCGCACGCCCACGGTGGGCTACGTCGTCGAGGAGGGGGCCGTCGCGCCCCAGGTGCGGCTGCCCCAACCGGAGTTCATCGCCGGCGCCAGCGGCTCCCACTATCGCGCCGCCCAGTGGACGAGCATGAACACCGTCGATCTTCACGCCGCCCTGGGCTACATGGACTACGCGATCCTGGCGGCCATTCAGGTCGACAGGTTCGGCAACTTCAACTCGAGCTTCGTCGGCGGCAGCCACGAGCGGCCGGCCCGGCGCTTCGGCGGGCCCGGCGGCGCCAACGAGATCGCCTCTCTCTCCTGGCGGACGATCCTGATGACGAAGCTCCAGAGTCGCAAGTTCGTCAACAAGCTCGACTTCATGTCCTCGCCCGGCTTCCTGGACGGCAGCCCCGGCGCCCGGGCGCGGGCCGGCCTGCCCGACAACACCGGCCCCTACCGCGTGGTGACGGAGCAGGCCGTCTTCGGCTTCGACGAGGGCACGCACGAGATGAAGCTCCTCTCCATCGCCCCGTGGACGACGGTGGAAGACGTGCTGGCGCGCATGGAGTTCAAGCCGTTGCTGGCGGACCCGGTCGAGGTCTTCGATATCCCCGGCGACGAGGAGCTGACGGTGCTGAGGGCGGAGGTCGACCCCACAGGTCGCGGCATCCGCGGCAACTGGATCCGCGTCGAGCGGGACGAGTCAGGCGTGCGGCTGGTGGAGCGAGAGGAGCGGGGAGACTAGACACGGCGGCGAGAAAGGGGGCTACGAGAATGGCAGCGCAGGACGTGACGATTCAGCCTGGGTGGAAGATCCGCGGGACCTGGTACGAGGGATGCGCCTCGGAGGGACACTGCCCGCTCTATTTCGGGCGGGACATGGAGAGCCCCTGTCGCAACTTCGCCGTGTACGACATCAGCGAGGGGCAGATAAACGGCGTCGACATGGCCGGGGTCCGCATTATCAGCGTGGCCGATATCCTGTCGACGCGGGCGGCCGACCTGCCGGTGTCGGGCACGGCGGCCGCGGTCTACATCAGCGAAAACGCGACCCCTGAGCAGCGCCCGATCCTCGAGGCGTTCGTAGCGGTGGGCCTGCCCCTGCCCGTGAGGGAGCTACGTGGCGTGAAGTTCGTGCCCATCGATATCTCGCTCACCGGCTCCAGCTATCACATCACGATGCCCTTCGGCGAGCTCAAGGGGTCGCTGACCCTGGGCGGCGACCGCGTGAACCCACAGCGCATCGAGAACTCGGCGGTTCCTTTCCTCACCGAGTTCAGGATCGCGAACACGGAGCTGTGGCGCTACCACGACCTGGGGAGGAGTTGGGAGTACCGCAACCGCAGCGGCACTGTCGGCGACCTTGCCTGGCCCCCGTAGCGCCGGCCGCGCGTGGCTGACCGAGTGCGACTGGCCGCGACCAGCGGCGTCTGGGGCGAGGAGGTTCGTGGAGCGTAGGCACCCTTCTTAGGGCGGCGCGATCACGCCCAGCCTACCCTCTTCGACGCGCAGCTCCACCACCTCACCCGCCGGCAGGGCCTCGTACTCGCCGTCCAGATAGAACGGCGTCTCTTCGACGGTGCGCAGCGTCACCGTCTTGACGCGGTGGCGCTGGCCCTTCGCCAGACTCCCGCCGCGGCCCCGCATCGCCTGGAGGGCGTACCAGGGGCGCTGCCAGACGGGCACGTCGCCCAGGATGAGCAGGTGCAGGAAGCCGTCGTCGGCGCGGGCGCCCGGCGCCAGCTTGAAGATGCCGCCCTCCTGCTCCCCATTGCTGACGCTCGTCATCAGGGTCTTGCCCCGAAAGGCGATGTCGCCGCTGGCGATCTCTAGGTCGATGGGGTGGTAGCGCAGCAGCTCCCTGGCGACTCTGCCGACGTAGGTGATCGGTGAGCCCGCCGCCTTGTCGGATTCGGCCTGCTCCTGCCCCGCGATGACGGCGTTTATGCCGGCGCCGGCCGTCGTCACGAAGTAGCGTCGCGCGTCGCCCCGGACCGCCAGGCCGACATCCACGTGGCGGACGTGGCCGGCTCTGACGATCTCGAGAGCGCGCGTCCAGTCGTTGGGGATGTCGACGTAGATCGCCAGGTCGTTGGCGGTGCCGACGGGCAGGATGCCCATCGCCGCCCGGAAGTCAGCGGCCGCGATGCCGTTCAGCGCCTCGGCGATGGTCCCGTCGCCGCCCACGACGGTGACAGCGGGCCGGTCGGCCGCCGCCTCCGCGGCGAGGCGCTCGCAGTCGCCCGGCGCCTCGCTGACAGCCAGCTCGTCGTCGGGCTCCAGGCGCTCCCGCACCCATTCGAGCGCCTTTCTGCCCCTCCCTCTGCCGGACGCAGGGTTCACGATGAAGTACACTTGGCCTCCTTCTTCAGCCGCCTGATGGTCGTCGCTGGTAGCGAGAGCGCTGAAAGAGTATTTCGAGACCCTTCGCTCCGCTCAGGGTGACAGCGTTATTCCTTCCTGTCATTCTGAGCCTGCCCGCCTGAGGCGGGCGCGGCGAAGAATCTTCAGGGTCGGCGGTAGGCGCGCTCGTCATGCCCGTTTTCGAGCGCCCCCTAGCCCTTCGCCGCCCCCGATGAGGCCATGCGGGGCGCGATCTCGGCCAGCGACAGGTCGAGCGCGTCCAGGACCTCGTTCACCTCCTCGGCGCTGATGATGAGGGGCGGCATGATCTGGAGCGTGGCGGTGTTGAGGTTGGCGAACAGGGCGAGAACGCCGTGGCCGACCAGAGCTTGCGTCAGCCAGGGGCCGCCGCGCGCGTCGGCTGTCTGGAGGCCGATCATCAGGCCGCGCTGCCGCACCTCGCTCACCACCTGCGGGTACTTCTCCCTCAGCGCCGCCAGCCCCGTCTCGAATCGCTGGCCCATCTCGCGCACATGCTCCAGGAACCCGGCTTCGGTTATCTGGTCGAGCATCGCCATCGTGACGACGCAGCCCAGGTCCGAGCCGCCGTAGGTCGAGACGTGGATGAACGGGTCCTCCTCGAAGAAGGACTGCAGCTTCGGGCGGAAGCAGGTCGCCGAAAGTGGGTAGACGGCGCCGCTCATCCCTTTCGCCAGCACCATGATGTCCGGCACCACGCTCCACTCGTCGATTGCCCAGAGGCGGCCGGTGCGCCCCAGGCCCGCCTGCACCTCGTCGAGGATGAGGAGCGCACCGCGCGCGTCGCAGAGCTTCCGCAGGCTGGGGTAGTAGTCGGGCGGCGGGATAGGCATGCCGCCGGTAGCCGGGATCGTTTCCAGGATGACGGCGGCCGTCTCGTCGCCGATGGCGGCCTCCATGGCGTCGATGTCACCGAAGGGGACGTGGCTGAAGCCCGGCGCCAGCGGTCCGAAGCGTTCGCTGGGCTCGTCGGTGGCAGCCACGGCGAAACCGGTGTGGCCGTGGTAGGCGCCTCGGGCGGCGATGATGCCCGGCCGGCCCGTGTAGCCGCGCGCGAGCTTGATGGCCAGGTCGATCGCCTCGCCGCCGCCGACGCCGAAGACGGAGTACGTGATGTCGCCGGGAGTGAGTTCCGCCAGCCGTCGGGCGAGCGCGGCGCGGGGGCCGCTCATGAGGATGTGGTCGCCGATGTCGAAGCGCTCCAGCGCCTCGCGCAGGGCGGCGATGATGCGGGGCGGGCGGTGGCCGAGGTTGAAGACGCCGCCGCTCGAACGGAGGTTGATGAATGACCGCCTGCCCTCCCAGTCCCAGATGCGACAGCCCTCGCGGCGGCCCGGCACTACGGGCAGGCCGAACTGCCGGTAGGCGGCGACCTTCGAGGGTGAGACGTAGCTCGCGAAGTCATCGATGAGGGCGTCCTGCGGTCTCTCCGGCTCAAGCATGGCTGGACCTCCGTGGCGTTGCGCGTGGCCCGCCTCAGGCGGGTGGATGGGCGGAGCGCCCCTTTCGACGACCATTCTACGCTCGCAGTCAACGAGAGGGTAGAGGAGCGACGCAGCAGGCGGCGAATGGCTTGAAGGGACGGCGGCGCGCCGCCTCCGGCCGTGGCCTCACTGGTTCGTCATTGGTGGGGGATTCTCTACCCCCGCCTGAAGGCTTCGGGGTGAGCTCAGCCGAACGGCGAGGGCATAGATTCGTCCTCCGATGCCCCAGCGTTATGGGCATAGACGACTTATGTGGCCACAGATCTTCACGGATGCGACACAGATTGCACGGCATCCGAATCTGAATCGCCATCAGTGATAATCTGTGCCAATCTGTGGCAGGCAAGTCATTTTCTTTATCGCCATCACGCCGTCGCCTCAGGCTTGGCTGCCCGGCCCACCTCCTGTAAGCTGGCTGCCGAAGGCCTGTCGCACGGCAGGCCGGGCTGTCGAGGAGACGCCGCCCCATGCCGCGGTTCCGCTGGCGCCAGGAGGAGCTGCGCCGCCGCTACTATCCCCCCGACTTCCCGGGGATGTACGCTCGGCTCCGGTCGCTCATTGACGAGAATGTCAAGACGAGAGCGCTGGTGCTCGACGCCGGCTGCGGGCCGGGGCGCGTCTTCCACTATCAGACGCGTCGCCGGCCGCGCTTCATCGTCGGGCTCGACAGCGGCGCCAGCGTCGGCGAGAACCGCAACGTCAACCGGCGCCTGCGGGGCGACCTGGAGGCGCTGCCCTTCCGTGACGCCGCCTTCGATGTCGTCATCTCGGCGCACGTCCTGGAGCACGTCGAGCGTCCGGAGGTCGTCTTCTCGGAGATGGCGCGCGTGCTGAAGCCGGGCGGTCGGCTGCTGGCGCTGACGCCGAACCGCTGGCACTACGTGCCGCTGCTGGCGCGCCTGCTGCCGCACCGGATGCACGTCGCTGTGAACCGGGCGCGCGGCCTGGGGGAGGGCGACGTCTTCCCGACGCAGTACAGGGCGAACACGGCGGGTCGAATGCGGGAGCTGCTGACGGGGGCGGGGCTGGAGGTGGAGCGACTCGATCTCTTCGAGACGGAGCCGGAGTACCTGGCCTTCCACCCCGTCGCCTACGCCGTCGGCGTCGCCTACGAGCGGCTCGTCAACCGCTTCGATGTGCTGTCGGGGTTGCGGGTGAACATCATGCTCGTCGCCCGCAAGCCGGCCCTGCCGGGCTAGCTGCCGGATGGGGCCCATGTCAAGCTCCCTCTAGAGGGCTTCCAGCCCGTCCCCTGTGCCGTTGGCTTCGAAGGGAAAAAGCGGGGCATCAATGTCTCATGCGCCTCAGAGGCTGAGGGCAAGGAAGGCAGCGTGACACCACCATCTAGATGGCCTGAGAGGAATCTGGTGCCTCTTGCAGGCTGCTAGATTCGGCCCCAGACATTCTGAGCCACTGTCACAATCAGCCGCGCCTGAGAAGCGACCGGGCTGCCGAGTCGGTAGTCCGCGCGGTTTCGCCGGACGCGCAGCCAGTCAACCTGATCTCCAAGAGAGCCGCCGCTGCTCCGCAGCTTGGAAATGACGATCCCATGGTCTGCGCCACTCTTGGTACTCTGCATTTGCTTTGCCAGAGTCAGCGTCTCTCGCGCTCTAAGATGGACCGCGTAGTATGCCCTGCTTATCGCTGTTCGCAACTCCGCCTCGCTAGCGGTTGCAGAGCCAACAATAGTCTGGGCAAGTGCGAGGAAGTCCTGTGGATCAAAGGGCAACGCTAAACCTCGCCCTCGTCATCCTCACTCCAGACCAAATGGACTCCGAGGGCGCTGTTGAGCATGGCCCGCTCGCGGTCGTTGAGGCGTTCTTTCGCCGCGTCGAGGCGGGCAGCCAAGTCGTCCCACAAGCTGAGCGCAGTTTGTGTGTCCGTCTCCACGCACAACTGCAACACGACCTCTGTCCAGCCGATGTCTTCAGGCTCGGTGATGACCGACACACGCGCGCGACTTACTATGTGAGAGTGCTCCGTGATCCAATCTCGAACCGCGTCAATCATCCGCCGCACCGCGCTGCCAGGAAGCCTCGCGAGAAGCTCTTCTGCTTCTGTCTCGACAACCGTTGGAATTGAACCAAGATCCAGCTTAGGGGGCTCCGGTCGGAGATGGACGTCCGGTACCGGAAGGCGGCTGGCGAGGTTCGCGGCCTCTAGCTGGCTCAGCAGATGTGGGAAGACAGTAGCGGCCTTCATTTGAAGCAGCGTCTCGTCGCCAAGAGCGTTTACGGCCACTAGTATGGGGTCGCGCAGCCGTTCGTCCGATATGTAGTACCCAATGTATTGTCCTTCGCGCACCATTTCACTCAGCTCGTCAATGAGACGAGTGGTGCCGCGCCCCACTTGGCCGGAGATGAAGACCTGCTGGCCAAATTGGCGGTACGGCATGAGGCGCTGATTTAGACCAGACTCTTGCGCGTCGGTGTCCTCAATCGTCGGGTTCCTGATGTCGTAGACGTTCATGGCCGGATCAGCAATGTCTCTAGCATCTCGGTGAATTGAGGCCAGAGCCCGTGATACTTGGTCTTGAATTCGTCCAGGGGCGGCATCGTCTCATCGGCCAGCTCAAAATGGTAGTTGATGTGCGCGTAGAACCTCGGCGCATCTACCTTGCCCAACCGAGGCTCTAGCTTCAGATTGCACATCGCATCGACGTGGGGGAACCAGAGTTGGAGCCCACCGCCTCGAACATCGATCTGCGCTCGTTCGGAGAGCGCATCCTTGTTGATGTATCTCTCGGCGATGATCTCAGCAGCCGACTGATCGCCCTTAGTATCGAATGCGACGTCGAAGTTGATGCCATATGCACGAAACCGGACGAGCCCTTGGTTCCGTAACAACCCCAGGAATCCATGTACGATGTTGGGAAGGCGGCCCGTTCCAGGCGTAGCGTCACTCTTGTCGAAGAACTGCAGCTTGCTGCCTGCGATGTTGACGACCACCTGGTCCCTCAAGCTGGTGATCTCCAGCACGGACGCCTGACCGCCGGCACCCTGTGCGAGCATGGAAGTGTTGGGGTCGCGGATTACGCTGGCCACGTCTTGCGGGGTGAGCTTAATCGTCATCTCAACCGCAGAGAGCACTACGATGGCTGTGTCGATCTTCTCAAGTTGGGGCAGGGCCATGACGCTGCAATTGTATCATCGACCACCTTGCTCTAGCTAGTCAGAGGCGGCACTCCAGAGAAACCCATTCATTCACGTCTGTCCACTCGTCGAGCAGAGCACATCATGCGTGGGGGTCGAGGGCGGAGCGGACGGCGGCGACGGCCTCCGCGCGGGGGGCCAGGGTGGTCTCGCTCTCGCTGCGACGCTTCAGCTCCACGCTGTCGTTCTTCAGCGTACGAGGGCTCACCGTCACGCGCAGCGGCATGCCCAGCAGGTCGGCGTCGTTGAACTTGACGCCGGCCGACTCGGCGCGGTCGTCGTAGATGGTGTCGATGCCCTCCTTGCGGAGGTCGTCGTAGAGCGCGTCGGCCGCCTTCACCACGTTCGGCTGGTCGGTGCTGAGGGCGATGAGGTGCGCGTCGTAGGGGGCGGCGGACGGCGGCCAGATGATGCCTTTCTCGTCGTGGTTGGCCTGCACGATGCTGGCCAGCAACCGCTCCAGCCCGATGCCGTAGGAGCCCATGATCGCTGGCCGGGCGTTGCCGTCGCGGTCGAGGAAGGTGGCGCCGAGCTTCTCGCTGTAGAATGTGCCCAGCTTGAAGACGTGGCCCAGCTCGATGCCCCGTCGCGTTTCGATGGGCGAGCCGCAGACGGGGCAGGGGTCGCCCGCCCGCGCGAGGGCGATGTCGGTCACGGCGTCGGCCGACCAGTCGCGGCCGTAGTTGACGTTGCGCAGGTGGGTGTCCGGCTTGTTGGCGCCGGCGACCAGGTTCGGCGCGCCGGGCACCGAGTCGTCCGCGACGACGCGCACGCCCTCGAGGCCCTTCGGCGAGGCGTAGCCGCCGACGAGCCCCGCTTGCTCCAGCTCCGCGTCAACCATGAGCCGCAGGTCGGCGGCCCCGAGGGCGAAGGCGAGCTTCATCTCGTTCACGTCCAGGTCGCCGCGGATGGCGACGAAGACGGGCTGCCCGTCGGCGGAGTAGAAGACGGCCTTCAGTGTCTTCTCCTTCGGTACGTCCAGGAAGCGGGCCACGTCGTCGATCGTCTTCATGCCCGGCGTGGAGACCTCCTCGACGGGCAGGGGCTCCTCGGACTGCGGCTCTCCCCTGCGGATCTCGGCCGTCTCCACGTTGGCCGCATAGCCACAGCCGTCGCAGAGCGCGACCTGGTCTTCGCCGATCTCTGTGATGAGCACGAACTCCTGGCTGTCGCGGCCGCCCATGGCCCCGGAGTGGGCCTTGACGAGTACCGTCGGCACGCCGCAGCGCTCGAAGATGTTCTTGTAGGCCTGGACCATCTTGTCATAGCTTCGGTCGAGCCCCTCCCAGTCGGCGTCGAAGCTGTAGAGGTCCTTCATGGCGAACTCGCGCAGGCGGATGAGGCCGCCGCGGGGGCGGGGCTCGTCGCGGAACTTGGTCTGGATCTGATAGGGCAGGACGGGCAGGTCGCGATAGCTCTGGACGTTGCGCTTGAACAGGTCGACCATGACCTCCTCATGCGTCGGCCCGAGCACCAGCCCGCGGTCGCGCCGGTCCTCGAGCACGAAGAGGTCATCGCCCAACATCTGGCGCCGCCCCGAAGCTTCCCACATTTCGACCGGCTGGAGGGAGGGCATCATTATCTCCTGGCCGCCGGCGGCATCCATCTCCTCGCGGATGATCTGCTCGACCTTGCGCAGGACGCGCCAGCCGAGGGGCAGGTAGCTGTAGACTCCCGCCGCTAGCTGCTGGATGAGGCCCGCCCGCACCAGAAGCTGGTGGTTAGGCGTATCGGCCTCCGACGGCACCTGCCGCAGCGTTCTGCCGAAGAGATGGGACATGCGCATGAAAAGCCTCGTTAGCCGAGCATAGGCCAGCGTCCGAGCGCGGTCAAGCTGGCCGTTAGCCGCGCAAGGTCTTGAGCCGATGCGATGGGCTACAATGGGGGCCATGGATAGGCCGCACGCCAAGCGCTTCACAGCGAACGTGGGAGTCTTCGCTGCCGTGGCCGCATGCCTGGCCCTCGCCTTCATCGTCTACTGGCCCCGCCTGGGCGACTACTTCGTCTACGATGACTTCTTCTTCCTGCGGGCGGTGCGAAACCACCCCTTCTGGGAGGTGACGTATCGGGCCTTCACCTTTCCCGAAGCGAAGCCCTTCGACGAGGTAACGCTCTTCTGGCGCCCTCTGACGGACCTGTACTTCTACGTCGCGAAGGTCTTCGGGCTGCACCCTGAACCCTATCACGCCGTCAACATCCTGCTGCACGGCGTTGTCGGTGGTCTGTTGGTTGTCCTCGTCATGCGCCTGACAGGCTCCGTCGTCAGCGGCGCCCTTTCGGGAGTACTCTTCACCGTACTGCCCACCTACGACGTCGTAGTCCCCTGGATCTCGCAGGTGTCCGAGCTGCTCGCCGCGGCGCTGATGCTGGGCGCGCTGATCTCCTACCATGCCTACCTCGTCGGAGAGAAGCCGAGTCGGCGCTACTACGCGGCGACGGTGGTGTTCACCGGCCTCGCCCTCCTGACGAAGGAGTCCGCCGTCATCCTGGTCCTTCTTCTCCCCGCCCTGGCCATCGCCGTCGCGCCCGACCGACGTCGCCGTTCAACGCGAGAGGTTCTCCGCAGCCTGGCGCCGCTGGCGTTGCTGGTCGCCGCCCTGGCCGCCGTCATGCTGGCGCACGAGTACGAGCGGGGCGAGGGAGACTACGAACTGGGCTGGCATGTGGCGGGGAACGCGTGGGACTATCTGAGGTGGCTCGTCCTGCCGTATCCACAGCCGGCGACGGCCGTGCGGGCGGTGGGAGCGGCGGCGTTCCTCTACCTGGGCGTGATGGCGTTGCTGTTGAAGGAGCGTATGCTGGCGTTCTTCGTTCTCTGGGCCGTGGTGGCCCTACTGCCCTTCTCGGGCTTCGCCGACCGCATCGAGTTCCGATACACATACCAGGCCGCGCTGCCGTTCACGGCCTTTGTCGTGTGCGGGGCGGTGACGGTGCTGAAGGGCCTGCCGCCGCGTCTCGTGCGCCCTTCAGCGGCGCTCTTCGGCGTCGCCGTGGCGGTGGCGGTCGTGGTCGCTGCCGTGCGGTCGCGAGACCAGCAGGACTTCCTGGCCAGCCAGGCGGCGGCCCACGAGGCCATGGTCACCAGCGTCCGCACCCTTTGCGGGCCGATGCCGAGCGAGAGCTTCGTCTACGTCGTGGGACCTCCCTTCCATGACCCGGACGGCGTGCACACCCGGGCCGCCCTCAACCTCTACTACGACCGCGTGCACGGCACCTCCGTTCCCGAGCTGCCGGAGTCCGCCGCGTCCATCGAACCGAAATGTGTTGTCGAGTACGATCCGGCGCGGGGCGAGTACGTTCGGGTGGAGTGACTGACGGCCGGCTTGGGTTCGCCGGGTGCGCCGGCCCGGTCCGCCCTACCGCGTTCGTCGATACTGGCGATGCGATATGCTGAGTCGAGGCGTTGCGGCCTCGGCGGACCACTACGCACGGGAGGTGCAGCATGAAGCGACTCGGGCTGTTGGCCGTCGTGGCACTCCTGACGGGCCTGTGGACGCTGGGCGACCCGCCGGAGGGCGCCGTGGCCCAGGTCGACGCTGGCTTCGCCGACGTCAACGGGGCCCGCCTCTACTACGAGGTCTCCGGCGAGGGCGAGCCGCTGCTCCTGCTCTCCGGCTTGGGCATGAACCACCTGGGCTGGGCGCTCCAGGTTCCGGTGTACGCCCGCGAGTTCAAGGTCATCACCTTCGACAACAGGGGGACGGGTCAGAGCTCGTCCCCTGAGGGCGTCGACTACACGACGGCGCTGCTGGCCGATGACGCTGCTGGCCTCCTCGACGCCCTGGGCGTTGACTCCGCCCATGTGTATGGCGTGTCTCTGGGAGGGATGATCGCCCAGGAGGTGGCGCTGCGGCACCCCGAGAAGGTGCGCTCCCTTATCCTGGGCGCCACGTGGCCGGGAGGCCCTAATACTGTACCGCCCGAGGCCAGTGCCGCCGCGGCCCTCGCTGAGTTCGTCGGTTCCGGAGAATCGATAACGCCCGCCCTCTTCGATGTGCTGTTCTCGCCGGAGTTCCTGGCCGACCATGGTGCAGAGTTCCTGGAGCTAGGGCAGCTCCTGGCCGACTACCCCGCGACACCCACCGAGGTGCTCGCGGCGCAGGCCGGGGCAGCCGGCGGCCACGACACCTACGATCGTCTGCCCGAGATCACCGCCCCCACGCTCGTCATCCATGGAACGGACGACCCTCTGATACCCCCCGAGAACGGTCGCATCCTGGCGGAGCGCATCCCGGGGGCGGAGCTGGTCCTGCTGGAGGGCGCCCGCCATGCTTACCTGTGGGAGAAGCAGGCCGAGAGCGACGCCGCAGTACTCGACTTCCTGCGTCGGCACTCCGGCGTGGCGTCCGCGCCCCCAGTTGAGCTGCCGGCGACGGGGAGCGGCGGCGTCCTCGCGGAAAGTGGCGGGAGCACGGCTGTCTGGTGGTACGTCCTACCGGCGGCGTCGGCGCTACTGGCCGTCGCCGGCCTGGCGGGGCTGGTCAAGCTCCGCCGTTAGACGACGCCGCGCTTCCTGAGGAAGGGGATGGCGGCGACCAGCGCCTCGTCCGGCTGGCGCTGGTCGATCTCGAAGACGCGCACGGCACCCTTCGGCAGACCGGCCGCGATGTAGCTCCAGTCGACGTCGCCCCGGCCGGGCGCCCGGTGGTCGCCCAGGCCGTCGACATCGTGGAGGTGGCAGCCCAGCGTCCGCGGGCCCAGCGTGTCCAGCCAGCGACGGCGGTCGATGAGCCCCAGGCGGCCCAGCACCTCGGCGTGGCCGACGTCGTGCCAGTAGCCGATAAGGTCGGGCGGATACTCGGCCAGTAGCGCCTCGCACTCCTCGATGCTGGGGATCTCGTGCAGGTGGTAGCGGTTCTCCAGCCCCAGGCGGACGCCGCGACCCGATGCGTGCTCTGCCAGCTCCCGCAGCGTCCTTCTCGCGGCCGCGAGGTAGGGGGCCGAGGGGGCGGCCCCGTAGCGGCGCGGCGCCGCAACCCCCCCCCCCCCCCCCCCC
>CAZMGB010000011.1:0-117126 GCA_964565775.1 uncultured Dehalococcoidia bacterium | reverse complement strand
GTTGGGGTGGTCGCCCAGCCGGCCCATGGCCTGGGCCTCGCGGCGGACACGGGCCTGGCCGGATGCGTCCAGGCCCTCGGTCTTGATCAGGGAGAAGGCCACATCCCGGTCGAGGCGGGTGTCGTGGGCCAGAAAGACCCGCTTCTTGCCGCCCTCGCCCAGGAAGCGCTTGACCTGGTAGCGCCCGGAGGCGAAGGAGGTGGGGACGGCGGGCGCAGGTGCTGGTGCGGGAGTGGGTGGTGCGACTGGCTCACCAAGCGCCTCGCCACAGGTGCGGCAGAACTGAGCCCCTACGGATACCTCTGCCCCGCACGCGGGGCACGCGAGCGCCAGATGTGAGCCGCAGAACTCGCAGAACCGCGAAGCCTCTGGATTCTCCCCGCCACAGGAAGGACAGCGCATCCCGCTCCGCCTCCCCACCCAAGCTGACCCGACTCAGCTTGGCACAGGCCGATTGTGTACCAAGCTCAGAGTGATGTCAAATGCGGCGAAGCCATGCCAAGGACCCTCTCTATGATGGTGCGCTGCGGGTTTTCATTCTAGTACGAATAGATACAATTGGTACTGACGGAGCACTCAGCACGGATGGTGCCATAGGCCAACGAATACCCTTCGGGGCGCCGGAAACTCGCACGCGAGGTGGCTGTCGGAGATGCCGGTGGAGGCCATTACCAGGATGTAGTCCGCCCTGCGAACGCTTCCCGATGCCGGGCATCATGGGAGGGCACTGGCGGCGCCGGCCGCTGGCCGGGGGAAGCAAGTAGCCTCACGACGACGGTACACTGGGTACGTCAGAGTGGGCCTCTCCGCAGGCTCACTCTGCCCGGTTCCTGGGTACACCATTGGCCGCACCAGCACCGACCGGTAGAGGGCCGCAGCAGCCATGGTATGACAGGGCATTGAAGGGACTGCATGAGGGTACAGGTCAGGTTCTACAAGTGGGACAGCAGCTACAGGGTCGTGGGCGCCTTTGACTCTCTGCGTGAGGCGAGGGAGCGGCTCGGCCTGGTGAACCTGAAGCGCAAGCGCTACCCCGACCTCCTGGCCGAGCTCGGCGTGTCGCGGGCCTACACCCAGCCCAGCCTGGACGGCGCCTGGGTGGCCTACCCCTGGAAGCCCGAGCCGCCGAAGACCGAGTGGGTCAAGGAGCCCCTGGTTTGGCCCCGCACAGCCAAGCCGGGAGAGATGAAGGTCCTGGCCGATGGCGAGCTGGTGGAGTGCCACGTCTGCGGGGAGCCCGTGCGGAGCGTGGGGCACCACGCCCGCTGGAGGCACGGCCTGTCGCCGGCGGAGTACCGCGAGAGGTTCGGCCTCAACCGGCAGACCCCGCTGTGTGCACCGGCCTACAGCCTGAAGTGCCGACGCCGCAACCAACGGCTGGGGCTAGGCAGGTACGTCCGTCCCTACCAGTTCGTCTACCGGCCCGATATTCCGCCTCGTCCCCGCCGCCTGGAGGCGCGACGAAACATCGGCGAGGGGCGCCGTGCGACCATGCCGTCGCCCGAGGCGCGACGACGCTCCAAAGAGAGGGCGGGGGCAGTGAGGGCCACGTGGGCTACGGACTGGGGGCAGCTGTTCGGCGGCCAGCGGGCCTTGCTGCGTGCAGGCTCCCGGGGAATTAGGTCCCAGGAGTATATGGAGGCTGTAGTGACCATGACTGACAGAAGATCGGAAGTTGCCCGGCTCTTGGAGCGGCAGGAGCTGCTGGATGCGAGTACTGACCTGGAGGCGGACATAGCCCTGGCCAGGGAGCGGTTCGGCATCTCGTTGGGGGGCATTGTCGACGACGTCTGGGCCGAGCATCCCGAATGGGGGAATAGCGTGGGCGGCCTGGATGAAGCAGTGGACGAGCGCGAGGGCCTCCTCCTGAGTGACCCGCGGATGAGAGACTACGTGGAAGAACTGGTGGCGAAGTACGATTTCCCCTTGCGCCACTACTTCGCGGAGCGCCTGCTCTACGAAGATGTACGGGAGGTCGACTGGATTGACGAGGAGCTGGCGGAGCACGAGCTTGAAATCCTCAAAGCCACGCAGGAGGCGCCGACGCGTCCTCCCCTGTGGACGGGGTACGACCCCCGCCGGAGCTCAGAAGCCAGCGCACGATAATAGGGGGCAGCTTGGGCTGGTTCCAGGAGCGACACCCTGGCGGTGCATCGGGCCATGAACTGCTATCCTAGATTTAGCCCACTACCCCCATGAGTGGCCCCAAGAGTAGCGGGGCGTTTCGGTCACACGGAGGTTTCAGAACCGGAAGAGGCCACGCCGCGATGCCATGGCTAGCTCTGCGGCACGGCCACTATCCGGTCGTCCTCTCGGGCGCGTCGATTGGCCCGTTGCCAGACGGCTAGCCCCTAGCATTAGCCCCCGCCGGCATGCGCCAGTGGCATTTCTGCTCAAAGCTCTTCACAAGGGGTAAACCTTATAGTTACAGGACTGCGGCCACTGCTGGCACTGCCTGCTACAGCATTGATGGTTGCAGGGGCAGGGCAGGCATCCATCGTGGTAGGAAGACATGGAGAGGCGGGCTTCGGCGCGGCTCGCCGGGTCACCTACCGTTCCGGGGCTAGCGTTGGGCTGCCAGGGAGGGCCCTGCTGATCTCCCAACGCCTCAGCCACCAGGGGCGTGCACGCCACGCCGGCGCTGATGAAGAGAGCTGGTATGCCCTCGGCGGGCGGCCCCTTCTACGCCTCTCCCATCCTTCCGGCGCTTCGCACGCCACGTCGACGATCCCGAGCCCCCGGCCGAGGCCGAGGTACCTGGCAACGGTGTTGCGGGCCCAGCCCAGCTGGCTGACCAGCTGAGCGGCGGTGGCCGGGCCGCGGTCCAGTGCGGTTAGGAGCCGGGCGAGGCGCCGGAGGGCAGCCCGTGCCACGACCTCCCTCAGGACGACCTCCGGCAAGCCGCCACGGCGTGGTGGAATGGGGTTGGCCTCGAGGTAGCCCGCCACGTTGCGGATCGTCAGCGCGAGGTAGCGCTCACCATTGGTGGGCTCGCGGTACTTGTTGCCCACGGGAAAGGCATCGAAGAGCGCCCGTATGTCGTCCGGGCCGACACCTTTGATGAGCAGCCCCGCAACGACTGCGGCGTCGCGGGCGGAGCGGTCATTGTGGTAGGCCCGGGCATTGCCGGTCCTTATCAGGTAGACGGTCTTTCTCGATATGCCCAGCTCGACAGCCCGGCACAGGGCCTCCTCGCCGGATATGCAGCGCTCCCCGAACTCGACGGCAGCTTCCCGCGCGGAGGGCCGTGCTAGATGGAGGTGCTCCAGCTCGCCGAGCCGGTACACGGCCGGGCCAAACCTCAGGATCTCCACCGGCCGGGGCGGCGTGAGCTTGTGGTTGAGGGTCCCCGGGACACGCAGCAGCCTGTCGACGTTCCAGGCACTGTCGAGCGGGCGGCCTCCCTCCGCCTGCAGGCCCCGCATGATGCCCCGCATGATGCCGTCCGCCAGGTCGATCCTGTCCCGGTCCTGGTGCAGGAAGAAGGGTGCATCCAGCAGCCAGTAGGCGTGGAACCCGCCGCCGCTGTCGATGATGGACGGCGGTACCCTGAAGTGGCTTGCGGCCAGAAGCGCCTCATCCTTATCGATTGCCGCAACCGGGACAGAAGAGGCGGGTTACCTGCCTGAGGCCAATGCCGGTAGCCAGGTACCCGCAGTAGGCAAGAGGCGGCCCCTCTGGTGGCTGGTTGAAGAAGCCTCCGCCGCAGGCGGTGCAGTAGCCCATCGGGGGCAGGCACTGCTCCAGGCCTGGCTCGACCAGCCACTTCCCCATGGGGGTGCGCAGGATGTTGAGGCGCATGTCAAAACACCTTCGGGAGCGATCGTGCTCATGATGTTATGGTCCCTCGGCTCTACTAATACCTGACAGAGGGAGGCGGGACGGATAGGCGAAACGGTGTACCTGGAAACGAAGTGGGGAGGCTAGGATGGGGGTGACTTTGCGGCCATCTCGTGCTTGCGGCGGCGCTTGGTGTTAAAGTAGGCGGTCTTGCAAGTGGTGTCGCAGAACCTGCGGTTCGGGCGTCTTTCGCTCATCTCAAACCACTGCCCGCACTGCTGGCATTGACGAACTGCCGTGCCCTCCACCAAACACTGGAGGATGCCAAGGTGGAGGCACACCTCGAAGTCAGACCAGGTACTTGCCTCAAGAATAAGGACCCTGACGGCCTTCCCGCGGACCTCCGCAAAGTCGGACTTCAGGGTTAAGCGGGCGGATTCGACTCCGTCGCTGATGTCGCCCAACTGGTCGCGGTGCGGCACAGACTTGTTCGCCGTAGCTTTGGATACCAGCCGGGCCAGCTCACCCATCTTCTCCTGCAGTGCTTTCAGCTCCCGGACGGTATAGAAGTCAGCGCCATACCCCACGGCTCTAAGAAAGCCGTTTCTTAGGTTGGCAATCCGCTCTGGCGGGACGCAATCGCGTGCCAGGTGCGCGAGTTCATCGAAAGCAATGATCTCAGGGTAGTCTTCCGGGTACCCATCAAGCCCGACGCACTTGGTCGGTACGCCATTTCTCTCTAAGTAGGCCAGAACATCTTCTGGCTCTCCCAGATTCAGACTCAGGAAATCTGTAAGAAGCTCCTTTGGCTCCACCGAGCGGCCATACTTTATGCCCCTTCCGGGTGAGGGTTCGAGGCGTCCCGTCTTCTTCAGTACACCAAGGCTGGGCGGACGCGGGTAGCCCGAGACGACCTTGCCGAATCTGATGACCGTTTCCATTTATCGCACTACCGTGGTCGCTTGCGCCTAGCCCCTAACCTAGTTATCGGCGGCCAGTGGCGACCTGCAAATGTCGTCCACAAACAGGTAGGTCGGCAAGACGGCCATCTTCAGCAGGAGCAGGTAGTATTCGCGGGGCCCCATCAATCATGCGTTTGTCCATCCGTGGGCCCCACTTCTTACCCGACACCATTTTGCCCATCCCCTTTGTCGCGCAGCATAGGGCATGCTGGTTGCGTGATGGGCACAGCAATACCGCCAACTCGCGAGCGCAATGCTGCCCGGGGTCAGCTGATGACCATGGGACGGAAGCTCGGCTCTGACCGGCGCGAGGACACCGCGCGGAACCTTCTGCGGCTGGTACGTCTGGTGGAGGGACTGGCCAAGGCTCGCAGGATGGCAATGGAAGAGCTCTTGCGGAGTACGGGTGCAGATGCCAGGCCCGAGCGCAAGATCCTTCAGCAAACCGAGAAGACAGCGGATAGCACGCTTGGGGGTTCCCAAGACTCGAACTGGATATTATAATTGCCTATGCGGGTTAGCATTATGGAAGCGGCGACGGCTGCTACTTACGTCAGGGTGAGCACCGAGGAGCAGGGCGACAATAACCTTTCACTCCCTGCTCAGCTCGATGCCTGCCGCCATCTCGCTGATGAGCGAGGCTGGGACGTAGCGCAGGAGTATCGCGATGTGGGGTCGGCAAAGAGCGACCAGCGGAAGGGCTTCCAGGCCCTGATTGCCGATGCGGCCAAGGGGCTGTTTCAGGTCGTGATCGTTTTCAAGTACAGCCGCTTTGGCCGAAGCGACCTCGACTCGCAGCTGTACGAGGCGGAGCTAAACCGGCGGGACATCACACTCATCTCCGCTACCGAGCCGGTTGACGGGAGCAGCTCAGCGGGCTGGTTAAGCAAGCGCATGATGCAGGTAATTGCGGAGTTCGAGAACCGCCAGAAGGCCGACTTCGTGAGGGCCGGTATGCGCCAGCTTCTCGAGCAGGGGGGCTGGCCGTGGCGGGCCCCGCTGGGCTACGTCAATCGCCAGGAGCAGCTCGATGCCAAGCACGTCCGTAAGTGGGTGGCGCCCGACCCGGAGACGGCGCCGCTCGTCCGTCGGGCGTTCGAGCTGGCTGCCTCGGGCGAGATGAGCCTGCGGGCAATCTGCACAGAAGTGGCCCGCCTCGGCCTGCGCACTCAGTACGGCAAGGTGCTGACTCAGCAAACCCTCCTGTGGCTGCTCCGAAACGAGTTCTACGCCGGCATCGTTGCATCGCCGAAGTTCGGCGTCCGCGTGCGTGGCCTGCACCAGCCACTGGTCAGTCAGGAGCTTTTCGACCGCGCTCAGGCGGCGCTCAACGTCCGCCAGCGACCGAGGAAACACGCTGCCAAGCGGGCCTTCGCCCTAAGAGGGCTGATCTACTGCGCCTGCGGCCACCGGGTGGCCATCGACGGGCCGCACAAGGGCGGACACACATACCTGTCGTGTATGTCCTATGTGAACAAGCGCCAGGACGGGTGCTGCAAGCGGCTGGCGCGTATGGACCAGATCGTTAGGCAGCTCGAAGAGGAGATCCTGCCCTCGCTGTATGTGGACGCCGACGACGCGGCGGAGGTGCGCGGTGAACTGCTGTCGCTGAGCCGCGCCGAGAACGGGAATGCCGAGCAGGAGCTTGCCAGTCTAGCGACGCGGCTTGCCCGCACCCGGCAGCGCCGCGATGCTCTCCTGGATATACGCCTGGACAAGGAGATTGATCACCAGGAGTACGCGCGCAAGAGGCATGCCCTTGACCGGGAGATCGGCATCATGCTGGCCCGGCAGGCCGAACTGGAGTGCCGGCGACGCGAGCGCCTGGCCAACGTGGAGGCAGTGCTCCAGGTCGCCAACTCGCTGCCGCGGCTCTGGGCGATGGCCGACGAGGTTGAGCGCGGTGACCTCCTGCGCTGCGTCTTCGACCGGTTCGTACTCGGCGAGGGCCGGATCGTCAACACGGTGTTGCGGGAGCCCTTCCGCCTGCTGGAGGGCCGTAAGGTGAGCCGACGAGAGGCCTCTGAGCGGGCGCTGCATGCAGATGAGGAGGTGGTGAGAGGTGAAGAATAGGCTTCGAGTCCTGAGGCGCTGCTGCCTACGGGCATGGCAGTGCTACCTGGACGACCTAGCCCGCCTGCTGGTGGGCGATTTTGAACTGGCCGCTAACGGTGGCGAGGAGCGTGATGGGTGGGGCCACTGATCTTCATGAAGGACTTCACCCTGCTTCGCCGGCGGGTGCAGCTAGCGCTCGGCATCTCCATTCTCAGGGTGGAACCCGTCGAGGGTGAGGTCATTCCTGATGGCCTGCCCCAGCTGCGCAGCCACGAATTGTGGGAGATCTGGCAGAAGGTAAGAGAGCACCGTCAGGCTCAGTGGGCGGCAAGGCAGAAGTGGGCCCATAAATGACCATATGGCGCCAGTCTCGCCGGTTGCAGCCAACCAAGCTAATTCGCGGAGGTCGCGCCTATGGCGGTAGAGACTGGGCACATAACTGAATTTGAACCCACGGAGACACCTAGTCCGGCCCTGGCTACGCCGAGCGAGGCGGCCAGGGTTCTTCGCTTCTTCAAAGACCTGCGGGCCCGGGGTCGGCGCCCGGCAACCATCGGGGCCTACCAGGCCGACTGGCGGAAGCTGGCCCGCTGGAGCCTGGGCGTGAACGGCGAGCCCTTCGACCTGGCGCGGATGGTGGGCCGGGAGGTGGCGGAGTTCCGGAACCACTGCCTACGCCTAGGCCACGCCCCGGCCACCGTAGACCGGGCGCTGGTCTTCCTGACTGAGTACTCCCGCTGGGCAGCCGCCCAGGGCGATGCGCCACCGACCCTTGCCGACGAGACCGCCGGGGTGCCAAAGGTGCCGCAACAGGGGTTGGCGCCGCGTGGGCTGGCGAAGCAGGAGCTGCGCCGCTTTCTGAAGGAAGTGGACCTGCGGGTGGGGGTGCGGGACAAGGCCCTCGTCTACCTGCTGCTGTACACGGGCTTGCGCCTCGGCGAGGTGGCTCGCCTGCAGATGGAAGACGTGACGCTCACGGCTCGGAGGGGATCGGTGCGGGTGCGAAGCGAGTGGGCCAAGGGCGGTAGGGAGCGCGTGGTGCCCTTACCCGCCGCCGCCCGCCGGGTGCTGCAGGCTTACCTAGCGGAGCGCGGCCCGGAGCCGGGACCGCTGTTCCTCGGCCAGCGGGGCCCCCTGGGTCACAACGGCATCACCAGGGTCGTGCAGAAATATGCGCGGGCAGCCGGGGTGAGGTTGTCACCCCACACCCTCCGCCACTGCTTCGCATACCGGTACTTGGAAACAACAGCCAATGACCTGGTGGGACTAGCGGCTATCCTGGGTCACTCGAACCTCAACACGACCATGGGCTACACGCGGAAGCGGATGGAGGACCTGGAGGTGGCGGTCGAGGAGATGGAGTTCACGTAGATGGCAGCGGACAGGATGCGCGAGCTGATGGCCCAGGCGAAAGAGAACCTGCGCCGCTCGGGGTCGCTCCTGCCCGTCCTCTACATGGAAGGGAAAGAGAGGGCGCTCATCGGCTTCCAGGAGCTGGGGCGCACAGCGGATGAGCGGCGGGCCCTCTTCTTCGCCGTGGGACAGCGTCTAGCCTCCCTGCGGCCCCGGCGGATCATCTCCGTCATGGATGCCTACATGAAGACGAGCGACTTGGAGCTGCCGTTCGAGCGAAGCCTTGCCGACGACCCAGCGGCCGAGGAGTGCATCGTCGTGGCCTCGCTGGACCGCCGAGGCCGTTCGCGGCTGCTGGTCTGCCCCTGCGAGCGGCATCCCAAGCTGGAGGGGTTGGAGATTGAGTTCAAGGGAGTTCAGGAGCTGCCGGGCGAGGGGGAGTTGAACCTGCTGCAGGGGTTCTTTGAGGGGGTAGCGGAGGCGAAGGCCTGACGTGGGCGATGCGGAGCAGATCCCAGAAGGCCCGGAGGCAGCGGAGGACCCATCGCCAGCTCAGCTCTTTCGCACCCGAGGATGCAGCGATTCTTGAACTCGTGCGTGAGAAGGGGGAGCCAGAGGGATCGGGCCCGAAAGGCCAGCCCCGGCTGCATAGAGTCCTTGCCTAGTCGGTCTCTCGCTGGGTGCCAGTCCTCAGCGGGCTTGCGAGGGCGCGAACAAGCAGCAGGCCGAAGCTATGGTGCGCAAGGCAGTAGCGAGGCGGAGTTCGGAGCAGCGTATCTGTGGAGTGGAGTGGAGCTATTGGATGGAAGCTGCAGCTGAGGCGGCGCGCAGCCCTGCGACTGCCGCCCTTAGCGAATGTTAGTACTCGCCCGGTCCCATAGCGAGCTGGTCTATGAGGACCAGCTTCTTTACCAGCGGCTCCGAGTCAAAGCGGGACGCCAGCTGGTCGATGTACTCCGAGCGGATCTCATCCAGCGTGGCCCGGAGCCGTTCCGGGTTGAACTGGCCCTCAATGAGTACCTCCAGCTCCTCAATGAGGGGGTCATCGTCGAAATTGCCGACGATGAAGGGCCCCCGTTCGTACGCCTGGTCTACCCACGTCCGGACCCGCTCTCTGAGTGTGTGCCTGAGCATTAGGTTTCACCTCCCCTCAGGTTGAATCCATTCACGAATTTGGATTCCCTGCCCTCACCATTAGAATACCTGGGTCGGATCGCATTTGACCCTGTTTCAGCAAGGGAATCCAGAAAAGTCTGCAAGAAGTTGTGCCGGTCGATACGTAGGGCCAGCTATCCAGGCTGCGCCTCGGACGAGCCTGTGGGAGTTGGTAGCCTGAAACTCCATGGATGCGTGTGGCTTGTCGGGAGCATCCGACGCCTACTGCTCGTGCGCATTGGCGGAGGTGCAGAAAGAGTTCGACCTTGAGGAATACGCGAGGCTTGAACTGCGCGTGTTGAACACAGGGCAGATGCCAGAGGAGTTGGCTGCGATCATCTCGAAGTGCATCGAGTAGAGTCGCAGCGCGGGACCGAAGGCCATAGAGGCTCGCCCAGCCATCGTTCGTGACAGTCGCGTGAAGAAAGGCACCGTGCAATCTCGGTCTTGTTCATCACGTATTGCCGAGCGAGCCATCGGCTGGCCGAGCTCAGGAGACGATAACGAAGAATCTACGACATTGCCTCCCCGGGTAGGCCCGTGCAGGGCGGGTTGTGCGGCTTCCTTCGCGTTAGAAAGGGGGGACTATGAACGCCCTCTTTCGGCGCAACCGCCGTGCAGGAGGGTCTTTCGGTGATGTCATCCTGCACGCCCCGGTGTCAATGATCAAGTCTACTTGCCACCCACCTGATGACTTTGGTCTGCCACCTCCAGGTCCCAAACCTCCCTGTTCCTGATCGCTCCTCTCGCCCGGCCGCAGCTTCGGTCGGTTACTGCCACCGAGCATGGTGATGACGCCGCTGCGCTGCTGCCGGAAGACGGCACAGGTGTGCCTGGTCAGGTTGAAGTGGCCCTTCAGATGGACGGCCATGACGGCGTCCCATTCTTCCTCCGTCATGTTGAAGATCATGCGGTCGCGGAGGATGCCGGCGTTGTTGACCAGGATGTCCAGCCGTCCGAAGCTCTCAATGGCCTGCCTGACCATGGCCTCGGCTTCTTTGAAGCTGGCGACGTTGCCATGGTTGGCGACGGCCTGACCGCCGGCCTTCTTGATCTCTTCCTCCACCTCATCGGCGGGACCCTTGTCGCCTCCACCACCATCCGGCCCCCCGCCGAAGTCATTGACAACGACAGCGGCCCCTTCAGCCGCCAGACCCAGTGCCTCGAACTTGCCAATGCCGCGACCAGCGCCCGTCACGATGGCAACTTTGCCCTTGAGTCTGTCACCCAGGTCAGCGCCTCCTTGTTCGGGTCATGCGATCTCCGGCCATGCCCTTCGCCTGCCGGAAGCAGGCTTGCCTCTGGCGGAACCTAGTCAATGCTGCATCGGTTCAGTTGCGCGTCACATGTCTGCCCCAGGGTCTTGACATGGGCCCGCCTGTTGCGTATTGTCGTACAAGACGTTTCCCATTTGCAACACGCTTCCCTTTGGGACCCTCGGCACCTGCTGGAGCGAAGGCCTCCCAGCGACCCTGGATCGGGCGATGCGAGAGAGACAAGGAGAAGAAGCAAGACCAACACGTCGGAGAAATGTGGCCTCGCTCAAAGGGGGTGGGAGGACCGCAACGCTGGTTCGCGGCGCCGCCCATCAACAGGAGCGACAACGCCGCCAGACAGATGCTGCCCTGGCTGCGTCTCTGCACAAAATGGCGGAAAGGCTGCGTCGCGCTCGCGAGGAGGCCGGTCTCACCCTACGGCAGGTGGCTGCTCGCGCCAGCCTGGCGCCCAGCACGGTCCAAAAGGTGGAGAGTGGCAAGATCATCCCTTCCGTGGCGGTCATGGTGCGCCTGGCTGATGCCCTGAACCGTCGTGCTTCCTTCTTCATCGAAGACGATGCGCAGGCCGTGGCGGACATACGCTTCGTGCCGAACGGAGCCGGTCGGCGGGCGGGCAGAGCGGCGGCCCCCGTGCGGTTCCAGCAGATCGCCGAACCGCTGGTGAACCCCAAAATGGAGGCCTTCCTGATTCAGGTGAAGCCTGGGGGCCGCAGCGGCAGTGACGAGCCCATCATCTATCGCGGGGAGGAGATCGTCGTCTGCACCCGGGGCACATTCGTGTTCGAGATGCGCGGACAACAGTACGGCCTACGTCGTGGCGACACCCTCCACTTCAAAGGCGACATCCCTCACAGTTGGCACAACCCGGGACCCGGAGATGCCGAGATGCTCATGGTCTGCGCCTTTGTGTACTCGTGAGGGGCCTTCATGGACTGCCGGCTGCACATAGCTACCAGTGACAGGCCCGGCCCCCGGTACCGTGGGCCCGCCAGTCGGAGTCAGGCAGGTCCAACTCAATGATTAAGGCACCGTAGCAGGCCCGGAGACTCAGCGTGCGTCGCTTCACCGGCACTGACATAGGTGGCACCTTCACGGACGTAGTGGTTCTGGACGAAGAGGGGAAGGTGACGGTGGCCAAGGCCCCTTCGACGCCATCCAACTTCGCCCACGGGCTGGTGGACGCCCTGACGCAAGCGGCTGCCCAGATGGGGCTCCCCCTGGGCAATCTGCTGGCCAGTACGCGCCTTTTCTCTCACGGCTGCACAGTAGCTACCAACACCCTCATCAATCGCTCAGGCTGCCGGGTGGGCTTGATCACCACGCGGGGCTTCGAAGAGACCCTATTCATCATGCGCGGGAGTGCCTACTGCCAGGGTCTGCCGGTAGAGCACTGGTATCGCAAGCCCCAGAACGACCGCCCCTTCGACATCGTGCCGATGGATCAAATCGTGGGGGTGACCGAGCGCATCGACCGGACGGGGAGCGTTGTGGTCCCACTGAACGAGGAGGAGGTGCGGACGGCCGCCAGCGTCTTGGTGAAGGAAAAGGGCTGTGATGCCTTGACAGTGGCCTTCCTCTGGTCCCTCGTCAATCCAGCCCACGAGGAGAAGGCGCGCTATATCATCGCGGAGATGTTTCCGGAATGCACGG
This sequence comes from uncultured Dehalococcoidia bacterium, assembly GCA_964565775.1. Lineage (GTDB taxonomy): Bacteria > Chloroflexota > Dehalococcoidia > DSTF01 > JALHUB01 > CAZMGB01. The sequence goes on along the minus strand of CAZMGB010000011.1, from coordinate 104,894 downwards.
TGAGCACCTCGTCGGGGGTCGCCGCCGTGATCGGCGAGTACGAGCGCTTCGGCACCGCTGCTCTGAACAGCTACCTGAGACCAGAAGTGGAAGCGTACGTCCGTGACCTCCGGCAGAGGCTGGTGGAGGCGCGGCTGGCAGCGCCCATCCTGCTAATGCAGGCCAACGGCGGTCTAATCCCCTGGGAGGAGGCGGCAGCGCAGGCGGCGCGCATGCTCCAGTCCGGGCCCACGGGGGGAGTGATCGCCGGCAAGATCGTCGGGGACTTGATCGGTAGCCGTGATGTCATCACCAGCGACATGGGTGGGACCAGCTATGACATTAGCATGGTCACGGACGGGAAGTTGAACTACGCCACCAAGTCGTACCATTCGCGCCATGTCGTGGCGACGCCCATGGTAGACATCGAATCCATCGGCGCCGGCGGGGGGAGCATTGCCTACATCGAGCAAGGCATCATGAAAGTGGGCCCCCAGAGCGCGGGTGCCGATCCTGGCCCCGTCTGTTACGGGAGGGGAGGTAGCCAGCCCACCGTCACGGACGCCAGCCTGGTGTTGGGTTATCTGAATCCAGACTACTTCGCTGGTGGCCGGCTGAGGCTGGACGTCGAAAAGGCCCGGGAGACGATCCGGCAACAGCTCGCGGAGCCCCTGGGTCTGGACACATTGGAGGCTGCTTACGGCATCCATCGCATTGTCAACGCCCACATGTCAGATGCCACGCGCTTTCACGTCCTGAACCGAGGACATGACCCTCGGGACTTTGACCTCCTCCTCTTCGGCGGCGCCGCGGGCCTTCATGCCACGGCCATCGGCGAGGAACTGGGGGTCAGGAGCATCATCATACCCCTGGCCGGGCTGGCGACGGTGCTGTCGGCCTTCGGCATCCTCAACTCCGATGTAGTGCGGCTCTTTTCTGCTTCGGTGTCCAGGCCCCTGGTGGCGGAGAGTATGGAAGAGCTCGAAGAGGTCTATGGCCGCATGGAAGAGAAAGCCAGGCAGGACCTCGCTCGCGATGGCTTTTCAGCCGAAGATATCCGCACCACGCGAATCGCCAGCATTCGCTATCATCTCCAGCTCACTGAGGTAGACGTGGAGCCTCTGCCAGCCAGGTTGGAGGGTTCCAGCGCCCAGGAGATCATTAGCCGTTTCGACCGTCGCTATGCAGAGCTGTACGGAGAGAGCGCCGGCTTCAAGGAAGCCGGCCGTGATATCATCTCCCAGTTCGTGAGAGCCGAGGCCCGCACACCAAAAGTGGAGGTCACCGCCGCACGCCTGTCTTCTTGTGAATCCGACAGGCTGCTCAAAGGGCTGCGGCAGGCCTATTTCCCAGAGGCCGGGGGGTACGTGTCCACTCGCGTCTACGATGGCGATGGGCTGAGCGCGGGGTCACAGGTCGCGGGACCGGCAATTCTGGAGATGGCCGGCACCACAGTGATCGTGCCCCCGCGATATGGGGCAGAGCTAGATGCCTACCGCAACATCCACCTCAGGCGGGAGGGCTGACATGGCTGCGCTCAAGCCTTTTGGTGTGCCCCATTCCCGCCTCGGAGAGGCCAGGGTCTACAAGGCGCCATATACTCTGCCGGAGCTGCCTGTGGAGGTGGATCCCATAACCTACGAAATCGTTAAGCACCGCTTGTGGTATGTCGGCCTCACCCTGGGAGAGACACTCAAGAAGGTGTCCGGCACGGTGGTCACCGCTGAGGCCAACGACATGAGCAGCTACGTTACCCTGGAAAACGGCGCGCCCGTGTTCCTCGGCCCGTACGTCATTTTCCACTCGGGCATCGCCGATCTCATCATCTCCAACGTCATCCGATTGAACCAAGAAGACCCAGGCATCCAGGACGGGGACATGTTCTTCGTCAATGACCCCTGGCTGGGCCCGGCTCACCAGCCCGACTGCGCCATCGTGGCGCCGGTGTTCGTGGACGGGGAGGTCTACGCTTGGACCGGCCTCACCGTGCACCAGCTCGACATGGGAGGCGTGGATCCCGGCGGTCTCTGCCCCCACGCGCGCAATGTCTACGCCGAGCCTACCATCTACCCCGCCGTGAAGATCGTGAACCAGGGGCGTTTTCGGACGGACTTCGACCGCTTGCTTCAGCGTAACTCACGCATGCCTGGCATCCTAGCCCTCGACATTCGCTCCATGATCGCCGGCAACCACGCTGCCCGCCGCGACCTCCTCAAGTTGGTGGACCAGTACGGCAAGGACGTGGTGAAGGCCGCAATGATCATGATGCTCCACCAGACATCGGACATGTTCCGAGCGCGTCTCAAGCAACTGCCCATCGGGACGTTTCGCAGCCGTGACTGGAATGAAATAGGCGGCGCCGCCCCCGAGCTACAGGACGAAGTCTACGAGGTGCAGTGCACCCTCACCAACACAGGTGAGAAGCTTGTCTTCGACTTCTCCGGCACCTCTCCTCAGTGCAGCGGTTTCGCCAACTGCGGCATTGGGGGCATGCGCAGCGGAGTTATCGCCGGTTTCATGGAGCCCATCGCATACGACATCCCGTGGAACGCCGGCATTCTGGTGAATATCGAGATCATCTCCCAGGAGGGGACAGTCAACAATCCTACCTACCCGGCGGCAGTAAGCGACGGCATCACCGAGGGTGCCATCGTCACAGCTGCGGCCTCGGCGGGGGCGGTCGGCCAGATGCTGCTCGGCGACAAGGAGTTCCGGGAGAAGACCCTCATCACCAGCGGCTCCAACTTCCTGGGCAATACCCTCGGCGGCGTGGACGAACGGGGCCAGATGTGGGGCACGCTGCTCATGGACGTTATCGGAATGACTGCCATGCCCACGGCCCTCAACGATGCCAAGGACATCACCGGCTCCGGCGGTATCCCCTACACGCAGTTCTCCAACGTGGAAACCAACGAGCTTCACTATCCCCTGCTCTACCTTTACCGCCGACTAGGTGGAAACTCCTGGGGCCACGGGTACCGGCGAGGAGGGCGAGCAGTAGAGCTGGCCTTCAAGCCTCACCGCACAGGCCTAATTTACATGCTTCTGTGGAACCACGGGGCCGAGTTCCCCAACACCAAGGGTATTGCAGGGGGACTGTCTGCCAGCGCCGTGCGCTTCAAGCTGGCGCGGGGGACACCCATTGAGCAGTGGTTCAAGGAGGGCAGGATCCCCCGTGACGTCGATGAGTTCGAGTGCATTCCGCTTGCCGCCAAGAGCGAGAACTTCCTCTTCCCCGCCGACGTAGTCTACTTTGGCGTTCCCGGCTCGGCAGGGTACGGCGATCCCGTTCGCCGCGAGCCGGAGCGGGTGCTGGCCGATGTGCAGGCGGGCATCCTGACAGTGGAAGAGGCCCGGCACTTCTACGGAGTTGTGCTCGCGGACGGCGGGCGCCTGCTGGACCGGGCCGCCACCGAAGAAGAGCGGGTGCGGGTCAATGAGCAACGGCTCCTATGTGGCAGGTTCCCTCATGAGTGGGATGCCATGGTGCCGCCTCAGGAAGAACTGCCGCGCCCAGGCCGGCCCGAGCGGCGTCCCGTGGACGAAGTCTGGCGAGAGCTGTTTCAGGTGGGCATGGGCATCAAGGCCATGAAGGACCGCCTGGGTAAGGTCTGGTTCGCCTGCGCCGAGTGTGGCCACCTGTACTGCCCGGCTGATGAAGACCCCAAACTGTGCTCGCTGTTGCGCATCGGTCGGCTCAACGACCTCTCGCATCCCTCCGCCCAGATGACGCGGGCGGAAGGGCCCCGCTTCTTTCACCGCCAGTTCTACTGCCCGGGTTGCGGGTTGATGTGGACCAATGAGCTGGCGCGGGCCGACGATCCCATCCTGCGGGAGTTCGAGTACGATCCCCAGTGGCTGGCTAGCCTGTGAGAGAGGGCGGCGCCATGAACTTCACAAGAGACTTCGTGGAGCAAGCCGAGAGAAAGCCGGAGGCCCCCGCCATCGTCCACGAGGGCCGGACTTACTCCTATGGCGAGCTCATGGAGCTGATAGACCGCTGTGGCCGCGCCCTGCAAGAAGCTGGGGTGGAGCCCGGCGACCGCGTCGCGCTGATGATGAACAACCGGCCTGAATTCGCCGTGGCCTACAACGCCGTGATCAAGATCGGCTCCATCGTCGTTCCCATCAACACCTTTCTCAAAGGCCGGGAGCTAGAGGAGCAGATTAACGATGTCGCGCCCAAGGTGTTCATCGGCAACGATTGGGCCGCCCTGTCGGTCGCGGAGGTGCGCGACAGGCTGACCACTGTGAGGCAGTTCGTCTTTACGGGTACTATCCCAGGGGAGATCAGCTTCGACGAGTTCCTTTCCTCTAACGGGGGAAAGCTTGCGCTCTATCCCTCGCACGGCGACGACGTGGCGGTCATCAAGTTCACCGCCGGTACCACCGGCCCGGCCAAGGGGGCGATGCAAACCCATGAGAACATTTACTACTTCCTGCGCACCAACATGGATATCTACCCCATCGAGCCGGAGCACTGCATTTTGCTCTTTGTCCCCTTGTTTCACGGGTTCGGGGACCACTGCTGTATGAACCCGGTATTCATGAGTGGCGGCAGCATCGTGTTGATGGATCCCTTCAAGCCCGTGGTCATATTCGAAGCGATTCAGAACTACCGCTGCACTTTCTTCGGGGCAACGCCCTCCATGCTCTATGGCCTCATGCACCATCCCGCCGCGGATGACTACGACCTGAGCAGCCTGCAACGGGTGCTCACCGGCGGGGGGCCGGTGAGCCGGGAGATCGTGGAGGGCTTCAAGAAGAAGTTCAACGTGGACGTCCTCCAGGGCTACGGCCTGACCGAGGGGACGGCCGGCTACACGTATACCCGCGTTGACATGCCCTTCCGCGAAGGGTCGTGCGGGGTGGCGCTGCCCGGCGTGGAGATACGGATAGAGGACGACGAGGGGAACGAACTGCCACCGGAACAGGTCGGGGAGATCGTGGTGCGTAGCGTCTTGAACATGAAGGGCTACTGGAACAACCCTCAGGCTACGGCGACAGCCATGAAGGAGGGCTGGCTTCACACCGGTGACCTCGGGAAGCTGGACGAGGACGGCTACCTCTGTGTCGTGGACCGCAAGAAGGACCTCATCATCATGAGCGGTGAGAACATCTACCCCGCCGAAGTTGAGGACGTGCTGGTTACCCACCCCGCCGTGGCCGAGGCGGCCGTCATCGGAGCCCCGGACCCCCGCCGGGGTGAGGTCCCCTGCGCGGTGATCGTTCCCAGGCCGGGGCAGAGCCCCACGGAAGAAGAGATCATCGGTTTCTGCAGGGAGAGGATGGCCTCGTTCAAGGTCCCCCGCATGGTCTACTTTCGCGCCTCCATGCCGAAGAGCGCCATCTTCAAGGTTCTTAGGCGTGAATTGAGGAGAGAGCTCTTCAGCCCAGGACGATAACCGGAGGAGCGGCCATGTCCGACAGCAAGCGGATTGAAGAACGGCTCAAGGAATGGGAAGGGGGAGAGAAGATCGGGGACCTTCCGCCTCTGGTCGACCTGATGGAGCACGAGCACAAGGTGCTGTACACGCCCCTGGACGCCAAAGCAGCATACCTGGACGACCTTGGCTTTCCGGGGGAGTACCCGTTCACCCGGGGCGTGTATCCCGCCATGTACCGCAAGGCGCTCATGCGCTTCCCCCAGTACTCGGGCTTTGGCACCGCCGAGGACACCAACCGTCGCTGGAAGTACCTCATTAGCCACGGCCAGATGACGGTGAACTTGGCCTTCGACTTGCCCACTCACATGGGCCTCGATTCCGACGCGCCCGAGGTGGGAGACGAAGTAGGCCGGGTGGGCGTAGCCATAGACTCCCTGCGCGATTTCGAGGTGCTCTTTGACGACATTCCTTTGGTGCCGGCCTTCTTCAACACCGTGGGCCCCGCACCCATCCTGATGGCCATGTACATCGCCGCGGGCGAGAAGAAGGGACTCCAGCCCTCACAGGTCATGGGAGCCTTCACCAACGACATCCTGGCCATCTGCTGCTGCCGGGGCAACTGGATCTTCCCTATCAAGCCCTCGCTGCGACTCATCACAGACATGGTGGAGTACTGTTGCCGCCACATGCCCCGCTTCTATCCCCAGAACATCCAGGGGGTCTATTTCCGAGCCTGCGGAGCCTCGCTGCCCCAGGAGTTGGGCTACACCTTTGCGGACGCCTTCGCCTACATAGATGATGCGCTGGCCCGGGGCCTGGACATCGACGAGTTTGCTCCCCGGCTCTCCTTTTTCATTAGCTGTGGCCCGGAGTTCCTCGCGGAAGCGGCCAAATTCCGTGCCGCCCGCCGCCTCTGGGCCCGGCTTATGAAGGAGCGCTACAATCCCGGGGAAAAGAACTCCATGCGTATCCGCATGACCAGTGCTACCGGCGGTGCCTATTTCCAGGCCGTCGAGCCCCTGAACAACCTGGCCAGGGGAGCCTACGCCATTCTTGGCGCTGCCCTCGGAGGCTGCCAGGCTATCTTCATCGCAGGCTACGATGAGGCCTATGCGATTCCTACCGAGGAGTCGGCCCGCCTGGGCCTGCGCACTGTTCAGATTCTAGCTGAGGAGACCGATGTTGCCCGCACGGTAGACCCCCTGGCTGGCTCCTACTACATCGAGAACCTGACCGACTACATCGAGCAGGAGACCTTGAAGTACCTGCACCAGATCGAAGACGTGGGCGGTGCGGCCGCTGCGGTGGAGTCCGGCTTCATGCGGCGCGAGCTGGACAACATGTTCGAGCTCCAGCACGGCAAGCGGGTCAGTGGCGAGATATCGGTTGTTGGCGTGAACAAGTACGTCCATGAGGGTGAGGAGAAGAGAGAGCCGGAGCTTCACAAGCCCAACCCAGAGGCCCTACGGATACAACTCGAACGTCTGGCGGAGATCCGTGCACAGCGGGACACGGACCAGGTGCAGAGGTTGCTGAAGCGGATCCGTGAGGCAGCCCGGGCTGAGGAGAACCTGATCCCTCACTTCATCGAGGCCGTCAAAGCCTACGCCACCCTGGGGGAGATCACAGGCGTACTCAAGGAGGAGTTTGGGGAGTTCAAGGAGCCGGGGTTCATCTTTTGAGGACCGTCACGCCTCGGCGTGATGGCGGCGTGCGCTCAGCAAAGCGCTTTCGAGAGGGGGCTCGCCGGTGGAGAGGAAGATTCGTGTGATGGTGGCCAAACCAGGCCTGGACGGCCACGACCTGGGCGCGCGGATGATCTGCAAGGTGTTGCGGGACGCGGGCATGGAAGTGATCTACACCGGGCTGCGTCAAAGCGTTGGGGCCATTGTCGAGGCCGCCATTCAAGAGGACGTGGACGTGGTGGGCCTCAGCATCCTCTCCGGCGCTCACCTCGGATTGACCCGCAAGGTCGTCGAGCGCCTGAGGGAAGAGGGCGCCGGAGACATCACCGTCGTCGTCGGTGGGCTCATCCTCAAAGAGGACATCGACAAGCTCAAGGAGGCGGGCGCCCAGGCAGTGTTCCCCTCGGGCACTCCCAGTCAAACGATAGTGGACTACTTCAAGGAAGTTGAGAAGGCGCGGTTAACGCTGGCGGGTGAGGAAACAGCATGAGCGAGCCCAAGATCCTCCTAGCGCGCGAAGATGGCATCGCTACCATTACCCTCAACAGTCCTGCCAATCGCAACGCCCTCAGCGCCGAGCTGATCGAGGAGCTGGCTGCCGCCGTCAACGAGATAAAGGGCGACGGGCAGACCAGGGTGGTGGTGATCACTGGCTCCGGGAAAGCGTTTTCCTCGGGCGGGGACATCAAGAGCATGGTGGCGCCCCCGGGGATGGGCCTAGAGGAGATGAAGGGGCTTCTCAAGCAGTACTACCTCAAGACCCACTCCCTTCTGGAGCTTCCCATCCCCACCATCGCCTCTATCAACGGCCATGCCATCGGGGCGGGATGTACACTGGCCCTCGCTTGCGACATGCGCATAGCCTCCCGCCAGGCCAAGCTGGGCCTGGGATTCTTGAGGCTCGGCCTTCACCCCGGGATGGGCACTACCTACTTCCTTCCCCGGCTGGCGGGGACGGCGAAGGCGTTCGAACTGCTCCTGACCGGCGACGTCATTACCGGAGAGGAAGCCGAACGGCTGGGCTTGGTGAATAGGGCAGTGGATGAAAAGGAGCTGGAGGCCGCCACGCGACAGCTGGCCCTGAAGGTAGCCCGGGGGCCAGCGGTCGCTATTCGTATGCTGAAGACGGCGTTGCGGCACAGCCCTCTTCTGGACCTACCTGCGGCGCTAGACTATGAGACCTCCGCCCAGGCCATTTGCTCCCAGACCGAAGATTTGCGGGAAGGAATCAAGGCTTTCCTGGAGAAGCGGGACCCGCAGTTCACGGGCCGCTAAGGATGAATCATGGACTTCGAGTTGTCTGACGAGCACAGGATCTTCCGCAAGACGGTGCGGGCCTTCGCCGAAAAGGAGATCGCCCCTCTCATTGAGGAAGCAGAGCGGGGACAGGAGTTCCCCAGGCAGCTCATTGCCCGCGCCAGAGACCTGGGCCTTCTGGGAGTCAGCTTTCCGGAGGAGTACGGGGGCTCCGGTGGCGACATGATCATGGTATGCATCCTCGCCGAGGAGCTGGCCCGCGTCTGCAGCGGCATCGCCGTCGGGCTCTTCTCCGTGGCTATGGGCCCGGGGGCCATCTACCTCCTGGGCACCGAAGAACAGAAAAGGAGATACCTTCCTTCTGCCTTTCGCGGAGAGAAGGTCTTTGCGCTGGGCATCACCGAGCCTAACGCCGGCTCCGACGTAAGCGCCATCGAGACCACGGCCCGCCGCGACGGCGACTACTTTGTGCTCAACGGGTCCAAGATCTTCATCACCAACGGGACGTTCGCCGACTACGTGTTCATCGCCGCCTACACCGACAAGAATAAGGGCTACGCCGGCATGAACCTGTTCATCGTGGATACGTCTCTACCTGGATTCTCCGTGACCCGCAAGCTGGACAAACTAGGGCATCGCTCTGCTGAGACCGCAGAACTGTTGCTGGAAGACGTGCGGGTGCACAAGGATGACCTGCTGGGCTCCCCCGAGGCCGGCTTTATGAACATCATGCAGCTTCTGGACGGGGGCCGTGTGATCGTCGCCAGCCGGGCTGTGGGCATTGCTCAGGCGGCGTTCGAGGCTGCCTTCAGCTATGCCCAGCAGCGGATACAGTTTGGCCGGCCCATCTCCAAGTTCCAGGTTACCCGCTTCAAGATCGCGCGCATGGCCATGGAAATTGACGCCGCCCGATTGCTTGTCTATAGGGCGGCGGCGCTCCTGGACGAAAGTGCGCACTGCACAAAAGAGGTCTCGATGGCCAAGCTCTTCGCCGCCGAAGTGGCGGAACGGATAACGGCAGAGGCCCTACAGATACATGGAGGCTACGGCTACATCACGGACCTCCCCGTCGAACGCTACTTCAGGGATGCGAAGCTCTGTCCCATCACCGAGGGCACCTCGGAGATCCATTACGTCATCATAGCCCGCGAACTGGCCTTCTGAGGGCATACCCAAGGAGGGAAGATGAAAGCCATCGATGTCCATGCTCACATCTCTACCCGCGAAGGCGTTCTCAGCCTTCTGAAGTACCAGAAGGGCCTCATGGAGTACTACCTCAAGATGGAGGTTGGCGACGATCAGGTTCTGGCCATGGCAAAGAGCGAGGAGGCCATGGCCCAGGATTTCATCAACGCCGGGGTGAAAGGCATTCTGGTCGCCTGGGACGCCGAGGCCAACACTGGGCTACCCCGGGTGAGCAATGACTACGTCGCCAAGGTAGTCAAGGACTACCCGGAGGCTTTCATCGGCGCCTATGGCTGCGTGGACCCCTGGAAGGGCAAAATGGCTCTTGCCGAGGCGGAACGGGCCATCAAGGAGCTAGGCATGATGGGTCTGAAGTTCCAGCAGGCTGCCCAGGCGTTTTACCCCAACGATCAGCGCTTCTACCCCCTGTGGGAGAAGTGTCAAGAACTCGGCGCAAGTGTCCAGTTCCATACCGGAACCACGGGTCTTGGCGCCAACATGAAGGGGGGCGGTGGCATACACCTCAAGTACACCCGCCCGATACCGTACATCGACGACGTCGCCGCCGACTTTCCTGATCTCAAGATCATCTGCTGTCATCCCTCATGGCCGTGGCAGGACGAGACCATCGCCATCGCCATCCACAAGCCGAACGTGTTCATCGACCTGTCGGGCTGGTCGCCAAAGTACTTCCCCGAATCCCTCAAGCGGGAGATCAAGGGGCGGCTCAAGGACCGCGTTATGTTCGGCAGCGACTACCCGGTAATCAGCCACCAGCGTTTGTTCGGGGACTACGAGCGGGAAGGATACCCGCCGGAGATAATGGAGCGCATCTATTACAAGAACGCCATCAGCATCCTGGGGCTGGACGTTGAGGCGCCGAACGAAGGACAGGGTCAGGGGTGAGCCGAGGCGTTACTCCCTGGCCGGATGGGGCGGGAGCAGATGGGCGAACGGCGGGCCACCCGAGACAGCACGGGTCGGTTGCTCCTCCTTTGTCCCGCCGGGCGCACGACCTCAGGACCAGGTGAGAGGAACCGTCGGGGGGCGGTTGCCGTGGAGCTAGGCGTTCACTTGCCTCAGGTGGGGCGCAACGCCACGCGCGAAGGCGTTCTGGCTATGGCCCGCCGCGCCGAGGAGCTGGGCTTCGACTCCCTTTGGGTGAGCGACCATGTGGTCATACCCCGGCAAATCGGCGGCCAATATCCCGGCTCTGCTGCCGGAGGCCCCGCCTTCCCGGCGCCCCCGGACTGGAATTTCCTCGAGGCTATCTCCACGCTTCTCTTCGCCGCTGCCTGCACCCAGCGCGTGCTCCTGGGCTTGTCTGTGCTGGTGGTGCCCCAGCGCAACCCCGTTCTCACGGCCAAGATGCTGGCTACCCTGGACGTGCTCTCCGGCGGCCGCCTCATCTTCGGCGCTGGCATCGGCTGGCTGCCTGAGGAGTTCGATGCCTTGGGTGTGCCCTTTGCCGAGCGCGGCGCCCGCACTGAGGAGTACCTGCGCCTCATCAAGACTCTTTGGACGGAGGAGCACCCCTCCTTCCGTGGACGCTTCTACAGCCTGGACGACGTGGGCTTCCACCCGAAGCCCCTCAGGAAGCCCCATCCACCCATCTGGATGGGCGGATGGGCCGAGGCCGCCTTGCGCCGGGTCGCCCGCTTGGCTGATGGGTGGCACGCCGGTGGCCCGCCCGAGCTCCTGGACGAGCGCCATCAGTTGTTGCGCCGGCTTGCGGTGGAGGTCGGCCGTGACCCTGATGACATCGTCCTGTCCGTCCGCACAGAGAGCTACCTCTGGTCGAGCGGGCCGGAGGCTGCCCTGGAAACGCTGCGTCGCTACCGCGAGATCGGTGTTCGGCATGCCTCTCTGGTGTTCTCCGGCCGTACCATTGAGCTGGCCCTGGAGCGCATGGAGGGTTTCGCACGCGACCTACGGCCGGCGCTGGAAAGCTGAAAGCTCCCCCCGGTGAAGGGTGGCTGCTAGGATGACGGAAGGAGGGTGAGTGACAATGATACCGCGACGGCGGTACGGCCCCCTTCTGGCCGGCGTACTTCTCGTCTGTTTTCTCATGGTAGCCTGTGGTCACCGAGAGGCACGCATAGAGACGCCTGGTGTCCAGAAGGTGCCGGGCGTGACCGACACAGCGATACTGCTCGGGGCCCATTTCCCCTTGAGCCAGACGCCGGCGGCGGCCTATGCGCCTGTCGCCGACGGCATGCGGGCTTACTTCGATTACATCAACTCCCAGGGCGGCGTCTACGGCCGCAAGATCAAGCTTCTGGTGGGCGATGACCACTACAGCCCGGCGGACACGGTGGAGGTAGTGCGTAAGCTGGTAGAGGAGGACGGCATTTTCGCCATGGTGGGCGGCCTGGGCGACCCGACGCACGCTGCCGTCATGGGGTACCTGGAAGAACGGGGCATCCCCGACCTTTTCATCGGCGGTGGTCTCGACAGGTTCACGGACCCTGTGGTGAAGACCCGCTTCGGCGGCAACCCCGACTACTATACTGAGGGGAGGATGCTCGGCAAGTACATCGCCGAGCACTACAACGGCAAGAGGCTGGCTCTGCTGGTCCAGAACGACGAGGCTGGCGAGGACGGCGAGGCAGGCATCCGCCTGGGGCTGGAGGGCAGCGACGTTGAGATTGTTGCCCGCGAAACCTATGAAACCACCCAATGGGATGTCACCGCGCAGGCTCAGAGTCTGATGAGGGCCAACCCGGACGTCGTCGCTGCCTATGCCATTCCGCCGCCGGCGGCCAGTCTGGTCAAGGTAGCGCGAGAGGTCTTGAGTTGGGACGTGCCCATCCTTGTTAGCGGAATAAACGCTACCGACATATTCATCCAACTGGCCGGTGCCAAGAACGCGGAGGGCGTGGTCAGCGTCGTCTTCGGCAAACAGATCTACCACACCGATGACCCCGGCATCCAGCGGCACATCCAAATCATGCAGGAGTTTGCCCCCAGCGTCCCGCCCAGCAACCTTACTGTCTACGGTCAAGGCATGGCCGAAATGACGGTGAAAGCGCTGGAGAACGCGGGCCCGAACCTGACCCGGGAAAGCGTAGTGGACGGTGCTGAAGCCATCCGCGACTTCTGCTGCACCCTGTGCCTGGCTCCCGCGAGCCTCAGTGCCACCGACCACCGTCCATCAGAGATAGAGCTCTACATCAAGGTGGAGAACGGCGAATGGGCGGAGTTCGGCGAGCCAGTGAGTTTCGAATCTACACCCGGCAGGGTTGTCGCCTGCAAGGGTCTGGGTGAGCCTGTGTATGCTGACGAGGGAGGGGATTAGCCATGCCCAGAAGAGTGGCTATCGTCGGGGTGGGCCTCACGCGCTGCTCTAGCTGGCGCCGCGATGTCGCCTACCCGGAGCTTGTCTACGAGGCGGTGAGCGCCGCCCTTCAGGACTGCGGCATCGGTCCGGAGGCCGTGGACGCCGTGGACGCCGTGGTCTATGGGTCGATGGACCCCTTCGACGGGCTCAATGCCCCCGAGCGCTGGTGCGTCGATGCCTGTGCCAGCGCCGGTGCGCTCAACAAGCCCCTGCTCAAGATCAGCACTGGCGGCACCACCGGCGGCTCGGCGGCCCTCGGCGGGTACTACCACGTTGCCTCCGGCATGTTCGACGTGGTGCTGGTGGTGTGCTCCCAGCGCGTGGGGGAGACGCTGGATGCCCAGCGGGTGCTGAACACAGCCGCAGAGCCCGTCTACGAGCGGGGCCTAGGAACAGGGGCCATCACCGTTGGTGCCCTCCAGGCCGCCAGCCACATGCACTACTACGGCACCACTGAGGAAGACCTGGCCAGGGTGGCGGTGCAGAACCACGACAACTCCTCCAACAACCCTTATGCCCACTTGCGCTTCAAGTTCACCGTAGAAGACGCCTTGAACTCGCGAATGCTGTCGTGGCCCCTGCGCCTCTCCGACTGCTGTCCGTCGTCGGACGGCGCTTGCGCTGTCATCTTCGCCTCGGAGGAGAAAGCGCCCAAGCTGGCCAAACGGCCAGCCTGGATCCGCGCCTGCGGCCAGATCACCGATAGCTACTTCATGGGCGACCGTCCCTGGGTCGAGGACTGGGACAACCTGGCTATGCTGGCCCGCCGCATCTATCGGCTGGCTAAGATCGACAACCCTCGCCGGGAGCTGGACGTGGCCGAGCTGTACAACGCCTTCACCATCCAGCAGATCCTGGAGTACGAGGCACTGGGCTTCTGCGGCAAGGGCGAAGGCCACAAGCTCATCCGGGAGGGCGTCACGGCCATGGACGGCGAGCTGCCAGTCTGCCCCTCCGGAGGCACTCTCTGCACCAACCCTGTCGGCGCCTCCGGCCTCCTCCGCGTGGCGGAGGCGGCCCTGCAAGTGATGGGCAAGGCGGACCAGCGGCAGGTCCCGAACGTCAAGACCGCGCTGGCCCATGCCTGGGGAGCCACCATCGGCTTTCATACGTTGATGGTTCTCGATAAGGACATGCCCTAGCATCTCCGATCAGGTCTGTCCCCACAAACCTTCTTCTACCTCATGAACGGCGGGGGCCCCTCTTCTTTGGAACGGATCCTCGGCCGTGCGACATTGGAGCAGGCGCCGAAGTACATACACTTGGCCGACGTCCACGTCTGGGTGCAGCGTCGCTGGCACTCACCTATGGACGTGATGCAGGCAGCGCTGCGGCAGCGCTCCCCTCTGCGGTGATGCCACCCGGGCTGCTCGGGCTCATGTTGTGTAGGCGTGGACCCGCCTGGCCGCGTCGTCAGGATCAATGAAGGGCCGATAACGGAGGGGCTTGTTGCCCAAGCCTGATTCGGTGGGGGAATAGGAGCAATAGCAGCCAACGAAGGCGAGCGCCCGCCCAGGCAACGAGATAATGGGAAGTGGCCTGAGCTGCGTCGGCTCCGGCACCTCCCCTACCTGCGGCAGCACCTGCCAGCTTCTTGATGTTCATCGCCGCCGCTGTCAGCCAGACCTGAATCTGGACCTTCCACTTGCCCCGCCACTGAGCTCGCCTCAGCCCGTGACGGTCCTTCGCGATGGCGAAGACTGTCTCCACATACACCTTCCGTTGCTGCCGTCTGTGCTTCCCCTCCTCAGTCTCCAGCCAGCGTTGCGCCTCCTCCAGGAAGCCGCGGTCGAAGGAACGTCTCAGGCCCCGCTCCTTCCCGCTGGGGGAGCACTGGCTCCGGAGCGGGCATGATCGGCAGACCCCAGGCGGCGCCCTGTAAGCGACCATGCGCTCGCTTACCCGGACTGCGTGGCGGGTGAGGGTTTCACCAGCAGGGCAGGTGTAGGTGTCGGACTCCGTGTTGTAGTGGAAGTCCTGGATGTTCCACACTCCGCCAGCATTGCGTTTCTTTCCCGCTCTATGGGGAATGACGGCTCGAATGCCAAGTTCGGCCAGGTAGCGATAGTGGTGAAGGGTACCGTAGCGCCGGTCACCCACTACATCACGAGGGAGCCGGCCCACTCGCTGTCGGTGGCGCCACAACAACTCCTCCAGCAGGTACTCGTCGGCCGTGGCGCCAGGAGTCACTACCGCCGCAGTAATGACGCGGGCCGGATGATCGTCGACGGCCATGTGCGCCTTATAGGCGAGGTGCAGGCCAAAGGTAGGGTGGTCGATGACGCTGGCTTCTGGGTCGGTGCGACTGCGGGCGCGCTGATTGGCCGGCGGGCGCTTGGCGGAAGCTGGTCTCTCTTCTGACCTCCCGGGCTCGTCGACCGATGGGTCGGCAGGCCGCACAGAAGGGGGTCCCTGGTCCCCGGCGGGGTTCTCTTCAAATAGCTTCCTCACGTATCGCTCGGGCGACATCGGGGGCCGATGGCCAAGGCTCGGCTCGAGCGAGGCCAGAGCCGCGTTCGCCTGTATCAGCGTTGAGTCGACGAACGCCGCTTCGCCGCGCACCAGGCCAGCCTGCTGACAGAAGTCCACCGTCCGGTTGAAGAAGGTCTCAAACACCTCTATGCCGAAGCGGACCCTCGCTTTGGATAGGACGCTGCGGTCGGGAATGGCCTCATCCAGGTCATAGCCCAGGAACCAGCGGTAAGCGAGATTGACCTGGATCTCTTCCATTAGTCGGCGCTCCGAGGTGACGCCGTAAAGGTAGCCGATAAGGAGCGCCTTGAAGAGGACGACGGGGTCGACCGAGGGCTGCCCGGTGTGACTGTAGTAGGGCCTGGCCAGGAGGTAGACGAAAGAGAAGTCGATGACTTGAGCGATGCGGCGGAGGAGATGGTTCTCGGGGATGAGGCGGTCGAGGGAGAGCTGGTAGTAGAGCTTCGGCGCGAAGCGGCGGCGGCCCATCATGGGCTGCTTCCTCCCTTCCGGGGGCAAGCGGCCCATACCGATCATATCAATGATCAGATCCTAGGTCGAGTTCGGCAACAGGCCCGGAGGCTACACGATCCCATCTGATGCTCCTCCGACCTCTAGATCCCGTGCTGGACTGGCGCACCTAGGCGGGTCCTCGGACATCTCGTGTGCATTGCGTATAACGGGCCTCATGGGTGACGCATCAGGAATAAGTGAACAGCTACTGGGGCCCGCTTGGGCAAGAAAGTGAAGCAGGAACGTATCAGAGAAAGGATGCGGTAGGACAAGAAAGTTTTCGGATTGAAGCAGCGTTCGAGAGCTGACGGTGCCGTCTGAGAGTGCGTCTAGCTACCTGTAAGCAGAGTTATGAAACGGGTAGTGTGGTACCCCCGGCAGGACTCGAACCTGCGACACGCGGTTTAGGAAACCGCTGCTCTGTCCACTGAGCTACGGGGGCGACTTGGAAGCTGGAGGTTAGAGATTGGAAGCTGGAAGGCGGAGGCGATACCTCTTTGCTTCCCCCAACTTCCAGCTTCTAACGTCCAATTTCCGGATTGGTGGAGATAGGGGGACTCGAACCCCCGACCTCGGCGATGCGAACGCCGCGCTCTCCCAACTGAGCTATATCCCCGCGCCTGGAATTATAGGCTCTGTCCCTGAAGCGGGTCAAGGAAGTCACTTCTGGTGCTGGCCCGGCAGCATGCCCTCCATGAGCTCCACCACCATGCGGCCGCCACCCACGTCGACCTCTTTCACCACCTCGTCGATCGCCGGCACGAGGAGTTCGCCCAGCGCGCCCCGCACGACGTACACGTCGTTGCCGCCGGTGGAAAGCACCTCTTTGACTTCGCCCAGAGCGCGGCCTTCGCGGTCGTGCACCCGTAGACCCACCACCTGGAAGCGGTAGAATTCACCTTCGGCCAGGGGTCGCAACTGACTCTCCGGCACCTCCAGGAGGCAGCCCCGAAGCTCTTCTGCCTCCTCGGGCTTGTCGATGCCCTCGACACTGAGCAGCAAATCCTTGCCGTGCCAGCGGGCGTCCGCCACCACCAAGCGCCGGCCCCGCACCCAAAGGGTCTCGTGGGGGGCGAAACGGTCGGCGAAGTCGGTCAGCGGTTCCACCTTGAGCTCGCCGACGAGGCCGCGCGGGGCCACGACGCGGCCGACTGCGATGAAGCCGGCGGAGGCCCCGCCAGCGGCCGCCGCTGGACCGCGGCGTCCCTTCCGGCGGGCCTTCGGGCCTGTCCTAGAGGTCCGGCGCGCTGGCATCGAGGTCTAACCGCATGCAGGCGGCGGTTTCGGGACAGGCGCCTGTGAACTCGGCCGACGCCTTCAGCCGTTCAGGGGCGGCGTCGCGCGACGCATGGCGGAAGTCGAAGCGCGTGAAGTAGGAGGAGGCCGTCTCCGTGAGCAGGAAGACGGCGCGCATGCCGCGCGAGCGGGCCGACGCCAGGGCGCGGCGGGTCAGTTCCGTTGCCAGACCCCGGCGGCGATGAGCCGGCCGGACGGCCAGAGAGCGCAGGAGCCCATGGGCGCCGTAGTCCACCATGCCGACGGTCCCGGCCAGGTCGGCGCCCTCCCGGGCGACCCAGAAGTCTGCCAGGTGGTCGGCGACGCCGGTCGCGGGAAGGCCGCACTCCGACAGGAGAGCGAGGATGGACTCCAGGTCTTCGGGCTGGGCCGGCTCTACGGTCGTCGGGCTCATGGAGGTTCTTCTTGGTAGAGGGGTGGGCCCCTTGGGAAAGGTTAGTCGCCTATCTCAAGGCTGGCGCGGGCGCCCCGACGGATCGCCGCCACCTTCAGCAGCGTGCGCATGGCGTTGGCGATGCGTCCCTGCTTGCCGATGACCTTACCCATGTCCGGCTCGGCCACTCGCAGGCGTAAGATCGTGCGGTCACCGCCCGGCTCCTCTGTGACGCTAACGTCCTCCGGGCTATCGACGATGGACTTCGCCATGTATTCGATGAGCTCTTTCATGTCGTCCACAGGTGGTACGCCGACTAGGTGGCTTTGTCGCCTTTCTCAAGCAGTCCCTGGCTGGCCATCAGCTTGGCCACCCTCTCCGAGGGCTGGGCGCCGTGCCGCAGCCACTTGAGCGCCTTCTCGCCGTCGATGTTGAGGGTCACCGGATCGGTCAATGGATTGTACTGCCCGATGATCTCGACGAAGGCGCCATCGCGGGGCGACCGCGAATCGGCCACCACGATTCGATAGGCCGGGCTCTTCCTCTTTCCTACGCGTCTCAGTCGGATTCTCAGCAAAGTCGTCCCTCCCGAATGCGGACGTCCGCAGGCCTAGCGCCGGCCGACATGCCGGCCTGCCTTCTGGCCGGGCAGGCGGCCTAGAACGTCGGGTACGCGGCCCGAGGCCATGGCCTGCATCAGCTTCTTCGCCTCGCGCCACTGCTTTAGTAGCTGGTTCACGTCCTGGGGTGTGGTGCCGCTACCGCGGGCGATGCGCCTGCGTCGGCTCCCTTCGATGACCTCGGGGTTGTGACGCTCCAGAGGCGTCATCGAGTAGATGATCGCCTCCATCTTCCTCCCGAAGCCCTCGTCGAGCTCGTCCATGGGCAACTGGCCCTTGGCGGCCGCGACGCCGGGCAGCATCTCCAGGATCTGGCTCAGCGGCCCCATGCTCTTCACGCGCTGGAACTGGTGGAGAAAGTCCTCCAGGTCCATTGTGCGGGTCTTGATCTTGCGCTGGAGCGCCCTGGCCTCGTCCTCACTGATCGCCTCCTTGGCCTTCTCGGCGAGGCTCAGGACGTCACCCATGCCGATGATGCGAGAGGCGAAGCGATCGGGGTGGAAGGGCTCGAGGGCGTCGACCTTCTCGCCCGTGCCGATGAACTTGACCGGCAGGCCGGTGACGGCGCGAATGGAGAGGGCCGCGCCGCCGCGGGCGTCGCCGTCCATCTTGGTGATGATGAAGCCGGTGATGTGCAGGGCGGCGTCCAGCTCCTTCGCTACGTTCACCGCCTCCTGCCCGGTCATGGCATCGACCACTAGAAGGACCTCGGTGGGCGAGAGCTGCTTTCGCAGCTCAGCCAGCTCCGATACCATCTCGTCCCCGACCTGCATGTAGCCGGCGGTGTCGACGATGAGCACCGTCGCCCCCGACTGGCGGGCCTCGCTCAGGGCGTCAGTGCAGACCTGCACGGGGCTGCGCGACCCGTCGCGGGCCGAGACGGGGATGCTGAGCTGGCGGCCCAGCGCCTGGAGCTGCTCTCCGGCGGCCACGCGCTGCGGGTCCGCGGCCACCATTAGCGGCCTGGCGCCGCCCTTTCGCATGTGCAGCGCCAGCTTCGCGGCTGTCGTCGTCTTGCCGGAGCCCTTCAGGCCTACGAGCATGCAGACGCTCGGCGGCTGGGGGGCCAGGGCGAGGGCGCTCTGGCTGCCGCCCAGGATGCGCATCAGCTCGTCGTGGACGATGGAGATCACCTGCTGGGGACCCGTCAGGCTGCCGAGGACTTTGGCGCCGAGGGCGCGCTCGCGCACGCTGCCAATGAAGTCGCGCACCACCTTGAAGTTGACGTCGGCCTCCAGGAGGGCGATGCGCACCTCCCGCATGGCCTCGTCCAGGTCCTTTTCGGTGACGGTGCCGTGGCTGCCGAGCTTGCTAAGGACGGTTTGGAGCTTGCTGCTGAGAGCTTCTAGCATGAGTTCTAGTTCGCAATTCTAAGAGGGCGCTACTCGGGCGTCAAGGCGAGGGCTGGCCCGTCGCTGGGTGGCCCGTCGCGTGCTTCGGGGAGCTACGGGGAGGCAGCGCCAACAGTGACGCAGAAGAGCGGGCCTTTGTCCTTCAGGAAGTCCACGATGTCTGAGCAAACGGGATCGCCGGCCTTGGCGGGCCCTTCGCGGCGCATCCATATGGTGTAGCTCTCGCCGTCCGAGGAGTACCAGTAGCCGTTGCGTAGGGGTTCTCCAAGAGGGTCTTCCAGGATGCCCGTTTGATCATCGGCCAGCACCTTCGCTATGTCGCAGCCCTTGTCCAGCTCCTTGTAGGCGCACATGGTCTGGACGCCGCCGCCGGTATCAGGATACTCATGAAAGCGGTCGCGGTACTTGGCCAGGGCCCCCTGGAGGAGCGCCAGGGCCTGAAGACGCTGGGCGTCGCGGGCCAGGGCGGCCGCCTCGCTGGAGGGTGTGGAGGTAGCGACAGCTTCCGGCGTGGGCGTCTCGATCGGGGCCAGCGTGGGCACGATCACGGTTCGGGTGCCCGGTGTCAGCTCGATGCTGGAGCCGAGGGCCGGCGGCGGCTTCGTCTCACCCCCCGTGGCCAGGTCGGTGAGGACGATGGCGAGCACGATGGCGACCAGGAGCGTGCCCAGCAAGGCGAGCTGCACTACCGGTCGCCGCAAACGCGCAGCGATCGCCCTCAGGTTCGGCGAGCCTCCGGACTCCATCACGTTCTCATGTTAGCGTCTGCCGCTGTTGTCTGCCAGGTAGGGGAGGCGCGGCGTACGCGCTGGGCCTGGACGGAGGGCGTTTCGATGTCGTCGGCTGTCTCATGCTGCCCCCGATATCGAGCGGTCTGGCACGGCCCCGGCGATGGCTAGGGGCTGGCGCGAGCGAGGCTAAGCCCTGGAGCGCCGGTCACGTGGTAGACAATGGTCTGGGGATTTGTGTAGACGGGCTCCAGGGAGCTTCCCACCATCGACTCGAACTTGGCGATGCCCTCGGCCGGGTAGTAGAGGCGCTCCAGTTGCCCGAGGATGACGTAGGCGACGTTGTACTTCTGGAGGATCGCCTCCGCCACCTCCGGGTCGGGCGTCGAATAGAAGTTGTTCACGTCCGTCAGGCGCTCCTGCACCAGGTAGGCGAATTGTCCGCGCTGCTGCTCTTGGTGCCATGCCCAGCCCAGGACGGCCGGCAGGCCCGTGTATATCGAAATGCGAGATCCCCAACGGTAGAGGGGCGTGTTTGCCTCCATGATGACGGGCGACCCCTCGACGTTTTCGCGCAGCCACATGATGGTGTCATAGTCGTACTTCAGCTCGATGGGCCCGTGCTCGTCGTGATAGACGGCCTTCTCCATGAAGGCAAGGCCGTTGTTGGTGATCCCTCCGGCCGCTACCTGAGCCTCGCCCTGCTGGCTCGCATCCGGAAAACGATCGGCCAGGCTCACGCGTGAACGGGTGGCCTCGAGGGGGTAGATGAGGGCCGCCAGGAACAGCACCACCATGCCGACTGCGAAGGCTAGTCGCGCCAGGCCGGCGACGGGCCGGTCGGGCTCGGCCCGGAGCCATTGGCCGAACGAACGCCATCGGGGCGCCAGGGCTGCCGCTATGTACCACACGGCGAAGGACGAAGCCAGGGCCAGCAAGATCCAGATCTGCAGGTAGAACTTGAAGACGGTGTTCTGGCGGCCGATGTCCGGGTTGAGGACGGCGATCTCGACGGCGGCGCTCAGGAAGAAGGCCATGCCGATCATTGCCAGCACCAGCAGCCGGGGGCCGGCGTCCGGACGGCGGCTGCGCAGCTCCTCCCAGACGAGCAGGGCCACCACGGCCAGCCCGAAGAGCGAGAAAGCGGCCACGGGGATGGTGTTACTGAAGATCTCACTCAAGAACTTGTCAGCGGAGAGGCCGGTGATGGCGATGCCGGGTACGAACCTGGAGGCCGGCCCGGCGAGACCCACCACTAACGTGGCCGCAGCGAACATGCCGGCGCCAGCCAGTATCAGCGCCCCCAAGAACCGGCTTGCCCCTCGCCGGCGAGCGGCTCGGTAGGCCAGGAACGTCAGCAGTGAGGCGACGAGAAAGATGAACAGCCCGAAGTGGGAGAGGTACTGGTGGAAGGGCGTGCGGGGCAGGTCGTCGGGCATGCCCTGGAAGCCCGTCGCCGGCAGGGCGTAGTTTCTGCTCAGGGGCTCGAAGAAGGCCCAGCTCAGCACCACTAGAAGGGCGCCCAGGAGCACAGTACGGCGGAGCATGAGGAAGTCGATGCGGCCCGCTCGCGCCCGCTCAGCGATGAAGACCGCTGCCAGCGCTACGATCAGGAAGCTCGGGTAGTCCCAGGAGTTGATCCAGCGCAGAGCCCCGACCACAAGCCCGAGCAGGGCGACGAGCCCCACCGTCGCGTAGAGTCCTCCGCCGCCGGTCCGCGATGCCCCGCCTCTTCCGCCCGCGTCCGACCTGCCGTTCAGCACCAGGGCCAGGCCCATGCCCAGTGAGAGGATGGTGAAGGGGATGGCCATCAGATGGGCGTGCAGGTCGGCGAAGAGGAAGGTGAAGTAGGGGAACTCAGTAATGGCGTTGTTCCCCGGGTTGGTGACGATGGCGCGGCTGGGCGCCCAGTAGTCATAGCGGCCCAGATCGTTGGCCCCCGGTAGGCCGAACGGCAGGGGCCCGACCGCCAGCAGCCGGTCGACGAGGAGCTTCCCTTCGCCGGCGATGACCGAGACGTACTTGACGAGAGGCATGTCGACGTGCCAGGGGCTCACGCTGACCATGACGTCGGCTCCCTTCAGGTTGCCGACGATGGTGACCAGCAGCACCGCAGTGAGGCCAGCGACGAAGGCCGTCCAGGGAGGGATGCGGCCGGACGCAGACGCGCTTCGCGTCCCCCCGCCTGGGCGGAGCCAGCCGGGCCGCCGCCGGACGAGCCTCCGCGAGGCCTCGGCAAGGTTGTACCCTACCGAGAACGCGCCTGCCACGCTGACGGCGAAGAAGAGCGGCACGGCGAGGTTGAAGGCCACCTCTGGCAGGACGCCGGTGAGCTTCGTCAGGTTCGCCGTCATGACCTGGCCGAAGTAGTAGTAGTTGATGTAGCCGCCGCTGAACCACGCATCGTAAGGGGGGAAGGTAGTGCTGCGGGTGACGGCGTTGAGGTACGCGAAGTCCATGGGCTTCTCGCCGCCTCGAGCGGCGTGCCAGAGGTCAGGGTTGTTGAGCCGGATGAAGTAGAAGATCAGGAAGGCGGCCAGGAAGAGCGCCTCTCCGAAGAGGATGAGCCGCCAGTGCTGCCGGACGTAGTCCCGCAGCCTGTCGCGGGTCCGATAGGCGGCAAGGGCGCCCGCCAGCACCAGCAGAATGAGAATGGCCAGCGACGAGCCCCGCGTGAAGTCGAAGACCTTGAGGCTGGTCCCCAGCCAGACCGGATAGGCGAGGGCCAGGACGGCCAGGGGCTTCGTCAGCAGATAGCCGCCGTCGGGGAGACTGCGGAAGAGGATCGTCGCCAGGGGGACAAGCGCCAGGGCTGCCAGCTCCACAACCAGGAGCCAGCTAATAAGGGGGAAGCGGTTCGTGAGGCTGTCGGGGTCGAAGATATCGCTCCATGTTCCCCCCGATTGCTGCTTCTCCAGGTCATCGGGGCGCAGCATGAGCGCGTTCTGGTCCGCGTCCTTGGGCGTCACATGGATCGCACCCTGGGCGGAGCCCGGCGGGAGCAGCGCCACCACGTTTTCGCGCGAGAAGTCGGGCGTCTTCTCGAAGATGCGCACCTCGGGGTGGTCGTAGACAGTAAAGGACTCCTCGGCGCCCTGGTCGGGAATGCTGATGCCGAAGAGGCTGGGGTAGTCGGTGAACTTCTTCACCAGCCGGAATCCCAGCTTCTCGGCGAAGAGAAGCTTGTAGTACTTGGTCGTGACCGGATACTGGGCCGGGATCCTGGGGATCGAAGCGTAGAGCCTGTTGCTTGTGATCGTTATGTAGTCGGCGCGGCCGAGGTCATCTATGAGCTTGATGATCTTATCAGGACTGTCCTGCTCGTAGAGGCCGAATTCGAAGAACTCGTACTGACCCTGGATGGGCAGGGCGTCGTCCCAGTGCTCGCTGGCGATGACGGAGCCTTGTGGCACGTTCTCCGAGGCCCACTCGCCGGCCTCGATTCGGCTGACGGGCCTGCGGTAGATGCTCGTGAAGGCGAGCGCCCACAGGAAGGTCAGGACGACCACGGCCGCGACGGTGGCCCTCAGGATGACGGGCAGCGCCGGCCGCCAGCGCTCGACAATGGAGGGAAGTCGCCCGCGGGCGGCCCGCACGACGTTGGGCGCTGCCTCCCACAGGTCCGTCAACAGGAACGCGGCGAGTAGAATCAGGGGCGGGTAGATGGGGAGAAACGAGCGCATTATGGGATTGAACCGATCACCCCAGTAGGCAAACGACACCGCCACCCAGGCGAGGAGCAGCAGGGAGCGGCCGTCGCGCCGCGCCAGGAGGCGCCAGCCCGCATAGAGGAAGCCGCCCCAAGCCGCCAGACCCAGGGGGAGGCCCATGCCCCAGATGATCATGTTTTTCAAGGGGAACAGGTAAGGAGTGCGACCGATCCACTGGATATTGGGTGGATAGTCCTGGCCGGACTGAAGCTCGAGCGACGCCTTCATGTCATCGCGGAAGTGCTCGCTCAGGCCTACGTTCCAGAAGTTGGGTCCCTCGAAGGCGTAGGGCTGAGCGATCCGGTAGACCACGAAGGTGGCCAGGAGCGTCAGGAGCAGCCCCAGAGAGGCCAGGGCGACCTGTCTGGACAGTGCCCCCTCATGTTCCTGTTGCTCCCTCTCCGTCGGCCGGGCGGGACGCAGGGCCAGCGAGCCCCTCTTCAGCTCGTCCCGCAGCGTAGGCCAGAGGCGGATCAGGACCGCCAGCACTATGATTCCGGCGGCGGGCAGGGCACCGATCTTGCTGCTGATGGCAAAGCCGTAGGCGGCGCCCGCCAGGGCGTAGTAGCGCCAGCCGCCGCCCTGGCTTATCCGGATCGAGAAGTAGATGGTGAGGAGGATGAAGAACGTCATGAAGGTGTCGACGGCGTAGAAGTGGGAGAGCTGGATGTCAAAGACGGTGACAGCAAGGAGAAAGGCAGCCAGAAATGCGACCCGGCGGCGGAATAGGAGGCCTCCGATCAGGAAGACCATGACCACGCTGCCCGTATCGAAGAGGCCGGACAGCGCCCTCCCCACGAGGTTGCCTTCATAGCCTGAGAGGTGCAGGTCCTGGGCCCCGCCTCCGCTCTTGTCGAAGAACCAGGTGGCGATGGGCTCAAAGACGGGAGCGTGCTCCATCCGGTCTGCCGCCGTCCCCGTTAGCTTCGTGATGAACAGCGGGAAGGTGCCGTACACATAGCTGCCGTAGCCGCGGTTGTAGGGGTTGAAGCTGGAGGAGGAGCTATCGAAATAGGCGCCGAGACTGCTCGGTATCTCCACGTCGTTGGTGACGAAGCTCAGGAACCGCTCGTCAGGGTGGAGGTGGTAATTGTCGTCCCAGTTGACTCCCCAGAGGCGCAGAACGAGGGCGATGCCCAGAATGAGCGCCAGTCCGGCGATCGTGAGGGCGCGCGACCTCGGCGCCACCCAGGCGCGGAGGGCGGTCAGTCGTCCCCCCAGGCCCTCGGGCGCGGTAGTCGCGGACGTCGCCGGAGTATCCCCGGTGCTCCCGTCTTCTCGTTGCACCGAATGCTACCCGCTCTTCAGAATCAAACGACAGATCGAACGATGCCCGGCACGCTGAGCGGCGCGCCCGGCCTCAGTTCGCGGAAACGGCCTCCTCCTTCTTGCAGTGGAAGAAGAGGAAGGCGCCTTCTTCTCCGTTCCCTGCCGCGACGAGTCGGGAGAGCCATTTGGCCAGCGGCAGATAGCGCCCCTTGTCGCGCCACAGCACCCACCGCCCCAGTAGCCACCTTGTGAGCAACGAGGGCACCGACAGGTACTGCGCGGCGTCCATCGCCCGGGTGCTGGCGGCTGTGAAATAGTATCGCTGACTTGCTATCAGGAATCCGGCCTCCTCTAGCGTCTGGCGCCAGACGTGGGGAGGGTCGCAATGATATGTGCGCGTAACGTACCTGATCCACCTCTCGTAGACGCGCGCCAGAGCGACGATATGGAGGCAGCGGGCCACAAAGGAGCCAAGGTGATAGCGAAGGAAGTGATCGCTGGGGACGGTGAGGATGCACGTCCCGCCCGGCGCCAGGACGCGTCGCATCTCCCGGAGCACGGCCTTCTCCTCGGGGATGTGCTCCAGGGTGGAGTTGCAGAGTACGGAG
The DNA here is from genome assembly GCA_964565775.1 of uncultured Dehalococcoidia bacterium. Classification (GTDB taxonomy): domain Bacteria; phylum Chloroflexota; class Dehalococcoidia; order DSTF01; family JALHUB01; genus CAZMGB01. Next base: position 79,120 of record CAZMGB010000011.1, on the reverse strand, counting down.
GCGAAAGTCTCGCTGCGGAAGGGTAGGTAGGCGCCCAGGGCGATCACAAGCGAACGGTGGGCGCCGTGCTCTGATGCCCAGCGTAGAGCCTTTCTGTCCGGGTCTATTCCCACCTCCAGTGGCGTCTCGAAGAGAGCGTGGGCGAAGGTACCGTCGCCACAGCCGAGGTCCAGGACAGGGGCTGGCACTTCCACCTCCGAGAAGAGGAGGCACTCAACGGACCGTGTCAGCGCCCTGTGCAGCGGCACGTGAGGCAGCAGCCGATCCAGGCAGGTGATCTTCCTCTTCCGTCGGCTTTCCAGGGTAGAGGCGTCGGTGGGGGCAGTCAAGTTTCCAGGCCGGTCGAAGTTCTGCCGCAGGCTCATGACCTCGGGCGCTGCCCTCCTTCTCCGCTAGGACGACAAGCGCCCCCTGCATCATCTCCCATGCGCCTAGCGAATGAGGACGTCATGCTGCGCGCGCAGGCGGCTGCCCGGTGAGCGACAGAAACAGGTCTTCGTAGAAGTCTACGGTCTTGCCGGGATCGAACGTCTCGGCGATCTGTCTGTGCGGCTTCACGTAGCGGGCGCGGCCATTCAATACTCTGACTATCGCCGAGGCGAGATCGGCGGCGTCGCGAGGCCTCGCGATCTCGCCCATTCCCGTCGCCCGCACCGGCTCTCGCACTCCCGGCAGGTCCGTGGCCACTACAGGCGTACCGCAGAGCATAGCCTCTACCTGGACCATGCCAAACGACTCGGTGGAGTTGATGCTCGGTAGCACCAGGACGTCGCAGCCTGAGAAGAAATCGGCTAGCTGTTCCGATGCTACCTGGCCGGGGAAGATCAGCCGGTCGCCGAGGGCGCGAATCCTTTCCAGGAGTCGTTCATACACCTTCTCGCCGAAGACCTTCTCTCTCTGTCCCGCCAGCACGAACCGCGTATCAGGGAACGACCGTAGCACTTCGGGCACCGAGTCGATAAGATATTGCACGCCCTTCTCTTCGGCGAACCTGCCGAGGAAGCCGACTATGGGGCCGTCACCGAGCCCGTGGCGGACGCGGATGTCCAGCGGCTCGCCCTGACGATGGGGAGTGGGGCAGGGGGGATAGACCGCCAGCACCTTGTCCCCATACCGGGCGAGGAACGGCGAGTGGTCCGCGTAGTCCTGGGATGTGGTGACGATCCGAGTCGATAGCGCAGCAGTGAGCCGGTGGGAGAGGTGGATGGTGCCGCTGAAAAGACTCCTGGCCAGTCCAGGTGGCAGCTCAATGTCGCACTGGTAAGATGTAACGACGGGCTTCCTTGCGACGAGCCGGGCATAGGCGGCCGCGGGGGCTGCCTCGAATTGGGGCAGGTGGAGATAGAGCAGGTCGTGCTGGTGGAGGAGGCGGGCGGCGTCCCAGAAGAAAGAGGGCATCAGCACCCCTTTGCTGAGCCGTAGCCAGACGGAGGACCGGATCACTGTGGCCCCGTCGATCTCCTCGCGGCGGGCCAGGTCGCGAGCGTAGTGGGACGTAAGGACCGTGACCTTGTGGCCTCGGTCCGCCAGGCCCCTGATTACGCGGGTCGCGTAGACGGTGAGTCCGCTTATGTGAGGGGTGTAGTATGTTAGGGTGGTGAGAATGCGCATGAAGCTCCGGATCGCCGCGCGCAGCCCATCGAAGCGATAGCGGGCATAGATTGCCAGCAATTATACCATTAGACATCCCATTGGAAGAGAGCGGTGACTAGAAACGCCGTCCTCGCCAGGCTATCGGGGGCCGCCAGAATTCCCGTGCGGAGACTCCAGCCCGTGCTGGGGGTCATGATCAGCGCCGGTGCCCTCTACGTAGCGCTGAGGGGCGTCCACTGGTCGGACGCCGGCGAGGCGTTACAGGAGGCGCGTTACCCGCTCCTCGTGCCCGCCCTCGCCGCCATGCTTGCCGTCCTCTTCCTCCGGTCAGTGCGCTGGCGACTTCTCTTCTATCCGCAGTCCGGCCTCAGGCTGGGGAAGTTCTTCGGCGTTCTCAACGTCGGCTACCTGGTGAACAATATTCTGCCGTTCCAGGTTGGCGACCTCGTGAGGGCGTATCTGCTCGGGGAGCTGGAGGGGCTCAGCAAGGCCCGTACCATGTCGACCGTGGTCATTGAGCGGGTGCTGGATGTCCTCGTGCTCTTCGGCGTGCTGGTCGTCCTCATGCCCTTCATCTCGGTGCCGGCGTGGGCTGTCGTGCCGACGGCGGTGGCGGCGGGCGTGTTCTTTGTGCTGGGGGTCGTGCTGGCGGGCTTCGCTGGCAACAGGGCGTGGGTGCTCTCCCTGCTGGAGACGCTGCTGCGGTTTGTGCCCGGCCGCTTCCACGAGAACTTCCGGGTCATGGCGGCGTCGGCCCTCGAGGGCCTTGCCGCACTATCGAGGCCGCGCCTGCTGAGCCTGGTCGTGGTGTGGTCTTTGGGCTCATGGTTGGCGACGGCAGTTGTCCTCTATTTCGTAATGCTGGCGTTCAACCTGGGGGTGCCGTTCTCGGCGGCCCTCTTCGTAGTCGTCATGACCAGCTTCGGTTTCTTCGTTCCGTCGTCTCCTGGCGCCGTGGGCGTCTATCATGCCATCTCAATCGAGTCATTGGTGCGGGTCTTCGGCGTCGACCGGGGCCTCGCCGCCAGCTACTCCCTGGTGGCGCACCTTGTCTTCTACACCCCGCCGCTTGTGATAGGCGTGTTCTTCCTGTGGAGAGAGCGCCTCTCCTGGCGGCGACTGGGGGCTTGGACCACGCGGCGAGCAGCGACGGATGAGATCGGTGTTGCAGCTTCCCCTCGGGACGAGGTTGAGAGCTCTGCGTAGCGATCCCGTACTCCGCCCGGCCAGGCACGCGCTTGTCGTGCTCGGTCTCTTCGGAGGCGCAGCGATGGCTGTGGCGGGCCATCACACCTTCGAAGGCCAGCAGCTCCCGTCGCGCGGACTCGCACTATTTCTGGCGGGCATCTTCCTCTTCGGCGTATCCTGGCTTCTCGCCGGCGAGAGCGACAGGCAGTCGCTGCGTGACTCGCCTGGCGATGACGAGAGCGTCTCTCCGCCGGCGGGCGAGGGCCCGTTCGTCGGGCGCACGGCGCTGGCCGTCGGAGGCCTAGCGCTGGTGTTCGGCGTTATGGCGTTCCTCCTCAACGGTAACAACCTCTTCACTCCGTGGGGCTCCTTCTTCTGGATCTCCGGATCGGCATTGTTCGTCGCTGCCTTCTGGGAGCTGCCGGGCTGGCTCAGCCTGCGGTCACTGCGCTCCTGGCTGCGGGCGAGGCAGTGGCCCCGCATCAACGTCGTCCGGCTGTGGCCGCTTGTGGTGCTCCTGGCCATCGTGGCGATAGCCGCCTTCTTCCGGCTCTACCGCCTGGAGGACGTGCCGCGCGAGATGATCAGCGACCACGCGGAGAAGGCCCTCGACATTCAGAGCGTGCTGGACGGCCAGTACCACGTCTACTTCCCGCGCAACACCGGTCGCGAGCCGTTCCAAATGTACGTCGCGGCAGCGCTCGTGAAGGTCGCGGAGCTGAACTTCGACTTCTACGTGATCAAGCTGGCGACGGCGCTGCCCTCCATCCTCGTCGTGCCCGCCACCTACTTCCTGGCTCGGGAGCTGTTCGATAACCGCAAGATCGCCATTCTCGCCGCCGCGTTCACGGCCGTCGCCTTCTGGCCCGTGGCGACAGGGCGCGTCGGACTCCGGTTCGCCTACGGCTCTCTCTTCGTGGCGCTGACGCTGGCGTTTCTGTTGAGGGCCCTCAAGTACCAGCGTCGCAACGATTTCTTGCTGTGCGGGCTGTTGCTCGGCCTCGGCATGTACGGCTACATGGCATTCCGGGCCATGCCCGTAGTCGTAGGCGCCTGTCTGGCGCTGAAGTTCGGCGCCGATTTCGTCGCGGAGCGGCGCAGGCCCAATCTCAGCTTCCTCAGCAACTCGTCTCTTCTGGTGCTTACGTTTCTCCTTGTGTTTGCCCCCCTCGGCAGATACGCCGTCGAATTTCCTCACGAGTTCTGGTATCGCATACTGACGCGGGGCGGCTCATCAGAGGTGCCCGTCCATCACCCCGTGACTACCTTCTTCAGCAACCTGAGGAACGCCTTCCTGATGTTCGACTGGCGTGGCGACATCGTTTGGGTCCTCAACATACCGTTCCGGCCGGCTCTCGACTTCGTGATGGGGGCGCTATTTGTGTTGGGCGTGCTGATCCTGCTGCTGCGCTGGCTGCGGTTTCCCGAGCTGCGCAGTGTTTACTTGCTGATAGCGTTCCTGGCGCTGATGATGCCCACGGTGATGTCGATAGCCTTCCCCGTCGAGAACCCGGCCTTCGGACGGAGCGCCGGACTCATTCCGCTAGGCTTCGTGCTGGTAGCCCTGCCGGTCTACTACGGAGGCTGCGCCATCCGTCGGCTCATTCCCCAGACCTGGGGGGCGGTTCCGGTGATGGGCCTGGCGGTGGCGCTGGTGGCCTGGGTGTCCCTGATCAACTACCACGACTACTTCAACGAATACGACGAGATCTACCTCCAGAATGCGAACAACGTCACGGAGGTAGCGGCAGCGATGCGCGAGTTCGCCGATAGCGGCCCGGGGATCGAGAACACCTACATCAAGATCTGGCCTTACTGGTTGGACACGCGCAGCCTCGCTCTCACTCTCGGCGACTTCCACTGGAACAACGTGCTCGACGATATCCGACAGGCTTCGAGCCAGATAGACACGCCCGGCCCGAAGCTGTACGTTCTCCACCCCGAGGACATCGACTCGCTGAACTGGCTACGCAACGCCTACCCGGCCGGCCGGGCGGAGGAGTACCAATCGAAGGTGGGCAAGGACTTCATCTTGTTCGTCACCACCCCGGGTGCCCCTCTACCGGCGCCGAGCCAGCAGTAGAGGGCCGACGGCGGACGACCGGACGCCCGGTCTCCGCGCCGGCTCAGCAACACGAAGTATGGACAAACTGTCGCTGGTTGCCTTTCTCGTGGTGTTTGTGGGGCTGGTCGTGCTGGTGGCCAGCTCCCGCGCTACTCTGCGACGGTTGGGGGGGCTGGCCGTTACTCTGGGGCTGGCAGGGGCGGCGCAGTGGCAGATGCTGGGCGGAGCCTACCTTGAGGGAGGCCTGCTCTACGCGGCCGCCGCGGGGTCGCTCCTGCTCTGGCTTCGCTTCAACAGGATTGACCTGACTGCCTTCGTCGCTGGAGGCCGGTGGAGCTGGTGGCAGGAGGGTGTTGCTTTCACAGCTGTCTTTGGGGTGACCGTTCTCCTACGGCTCTGGCGCTTTGAGAGTTTTCCCTATGGCATCGAGCAGGATGAGGGAACATGGACGTGGGAGATCGCTCACCAGTTCTTCAGCGATCTCCGGCCTCCCGGCACCACATATCACTTCACGAGTTTTCCCGTGGGGTTCTTTGAAGGGGCGACGTTCCTGCGGCTGTTCGGCCTTCACATGCTCTCGGTCAGATACGAGGTGGTGTTCTTCAATCTGCTGGCGTCCATACTTTTCTACCTCTTGGTGAGGCGTCTCATCAGCGTGCCCGTCGCCCTCATTGCCACGTTTCTCCTGGGCGTCTCGATCATCGATGTCAGCGCCAGCCGCCTGGCCGTCTTCGAATCGAAGGTCAAGTTCTGGATCATTCTCTCGTACTTCCTGTTCTTCTGGGCGCTATATAGGAACGACGTGCTGCTTTACCTGTTGACGGGTGGCGCGCTGGCGGGGGGCATGCTCGTCTACCAGAGCTTCTTCCTCACTCCCATGGTTGTCGTGCTATCGCTCTTCGTCGTGGCGCTAAGGGAGCGGTATCGGTGGCGAGAACATGCGCTCGCATTGCTGGCGATCTCGGCGCCACTCGCTCTCGTGGCATCTCGTGTATGGACCTTTATCCACAAGCAGGCGGATTTCAGCTCCCGCGAATGGGTAGGCTTCACCACTGACCACCCCTACGGTTCGTACCTTGAGAAGTTCGTGCGAATGTGGCAATTCGCAGGCAGGAATTTCGGCGAGATAGCCGAGAGTCTGTTCTTCCGTCAGCACTGGGCGGACTTCATCATGACGCGGATCGACGGCCCCATATTGGTGGCGGCAGTGGTGCCCTTGGCCATCCTGGGAGTGGTGATAGCGCTGCTCAACGTGAGGAAGACCGCCTATGCCTTCATCCTCCTCTGGCTTGTGATCGGTCTCTTTGTTGCTCCCCTGTCGACCGGCACCAACTTCGTGAGGATCTTCTATCCGGGGCTGCCAGCCATCTACATCCTGGCCGCTCTCGCCGTCTCGTTTGTGTTGACTGCCGTCCATCGGAATGCGGGGGTGTTCAGGAGATACGCGTACGGGGGCTTCCTCGTTCTCTTCGCGGCGTTGATGGTCGCCGTGAGCTGGAACATCTACTTCGGCGAAACAGCCGATCCCATAGACCGGCTTCAGCGCCGAGAGATGATGGATTTCCTGACGGCGGGTGCGGAGGCATCGGACATGCTCCTCCTGCCCTACATTCCCTCCCGCGGCGATACCCTGGAGTTGGACGTCAACGGGGTGAGATTCGCGGTCGGTAGCCGCTGGGGTCTCGGCAGCGCTGACGAACACTACCGGCTGGTTCCCTACGATGACTTGCTGGAATCGATAGCGAAGGAGGACACTTCTCGTCCCCTCACTATCGTCTACCACAAGACGCTCGGCTTCGAACACGAGTTCCGGATGCAGGCGATCGACGCCGTAGCGCGGTGCTATCCCGATCGAGAGGTTCGGGAGGGCCAGTTCTTTGACCTCATTACGATCTATCCCGAGCAGCTCGCCTCCAGTCGCTGCTATTCCATTGGCGGTGTGGAGGCTCAATCACCCAGTGGCCTGCTGCCGCCGGTCCTGCCCGAGGGGGTCTTCTTTCGCTGGGGAGGTGCGGGCCGCGTGCAGCGCAGCTTCCGGCTGGTGTTAGAGAGGATGAGGGACGACGTCGCACCACTGGAGGCGGAGGACGTTTTCGCGGGGCCCAAGTGGTACGAAGACCCGAGGTCTGGACCCGGGCACTCCGGGCGAAGCTTCCTCATCGACGACTGGATGGCTGGCCGGGCCGAGGGCATCGTGCGCCTGCGGGAAGCAGGTCGGTACTGGATATGGCTTCGGTTCGACCAGCGTGTCTTGAATGATTCTCAGGCCTTCTTCTATGTCGACGGGAGAGAATTGCCGTTCGGAGCGGCGGGCCTTGGTGAAATCGACAAGTGGATCTGGAAAGGCTTGGGGCCGTTCTACCTGGCGCAAGGAGATCATACGCTTGGTATAGAGAAGACCTACGGGAAGCACCCCCACATGGGCCTATTCTTCGACTCGTTAATCATCACGAGCTCGGAGAGCTTCGATCCAGAGAGAGACGATATCTGGCAGGTGGTGTTCGACTCCGGTGAGGTGGAGTCGACGGAGCCCAGATTCGTTCTGGATGCCGCCGCCAGTGATTGCAGCGTTTGCACCTCGGATGGCCTGGCCCCGGGGCGTTACCGGTGGAGGGCGCAGGTGTTCGACGGTGAGCGATTGGTGGACACCGTGGGAGACCGAGGCGTCTGGTCCGAGTACGCCGAATTCCGGGTTGGGTCGCCACCGTCGCTCGCTACGGCCAGGCCGTGACGGGTCGGCGCGACCATGTCGGCGCACCTTGCCTCTTCAGCGCCCAGGCCGGGTCGGCTCTTCGAGTGGCCGGCTAGCGGGCGCCGCTCACGCACAGCCCGATCTGCTTCGCGCCCAGCGCCGTCTTGCTGTAGAAGGGGCAGTCGGTGGCCGTCGGATCGATGGTCACCTCCTGGAGGGCGAAGATGCTGAAGCGGGCGCCGTCGGAGGCATACCAGTAGCCGTCGACGAGGGGCTCTCCGGCGGGGTCGGTGGGGATGGGATCGAGGTAGTCGCGAATGGAACAGCCGGCATCGATCTCTAAGTAGGCGCAGAGCGTCTGTACCTGGCCGCCGGTATCGGGATAGGAACCTTTGTCGTCGTAGTACTGCTCCAGTGCCTGGCTGATGGCTTCCAGGTCGTTGCGCCTCTGCTCGTCCCGCTCGGCCGCGGTTCCCGGAGCCCCGGTGATGACTGCTGGCGGCTGCTCGACGGGCTCCGGCGCAGTGAGCGCCAGGTGCGCAGAGCGCACGCAGGCCTGGCCGTTGGGCAGCTCATAGGCGTAGAACAGAACGCGCTTGTCGTGGTTCTCCCAGAACTCCTTCCATTCGCCGCCGGGGCACGCCTCCCGTATAGGGATGCTTTCCTTCTCACGCTCCGGCAGAAACATGAACGTGGCGTTGGGCTCGGCGTTGGCCACAGGCGGTAGCCGCTTGGCGCCCGCGGGTACTTCGACATAGATTCTGTGCCGGCCGATGAACCTCATCGTCGGGTCGCCGGTGTAGATCCGGGGCAGGCCGAACCAGTAGCCGATGTAGTCGGGGCCCAGGTCTTCCATGTACCGGCCGACGGCGAAAGTGACGTCGTTGTCCCCCACGACGTATCGGTCGTTGGGAAGATAGTATCCGAAGTAGAACTGAATGTTCACGAAGGCCATCAGCGCGACACCGCCTACCATGAGGGGAGTCGCGAGCTCGGCGAGCCTCTCGTGGAGGCGAGTGATGAAGTCGACCGCGGCGACCACGCCTATGGCGACGAGGCCGGCCACGGCCGGCGTTATCGTCACCAGACGCGCCGAGCTCGGCGGCGGGAAATCCAGTGCCGCGCCCAGGATCACCGTCAGGATGAGGAGCGCCAGCAACATGAGATAGCGAGGCTGGCGTATGTGCACGAGGGAGAGGACACCGCCGAGGATGAACGGCCAGCGGCTGATGCCATCGACGAGGGGCTGACCGGGGTTATAGTGGTGGTAGACCTCGGCCTTCACGACGAGAACGGCGAAGGCGTCGCGAACCTGGTCGACGAGGATGGGGTAGGCGCCCGTCCCGCGGATCTGCTCCTCCTGTTTCAGCCAGCCGCTGGCAAAGATGTTCGCCCAGCGGTGCCCCGCGTAGAACTCATCGGGCACATGGATGAAGAACAGCCCCTGAGGCGCTGCCACTACGGCGAAGCCCGCCAGGAGCACCAAGAAGTTGCCGAAGTTGGCGAACAGGAATCGCCAGTTCCTCAGCACCACCCAGCCGAAGTAGAGCCCCAGCACCACCGGCACGACTCGCGCCGCCACGAAGGAGTAGAGGCAGAGGCCGGCCGCTCCTCCTGCCAGACCGAAATCGAGAGGCTTCTGCGTGCGAGTGGCGCGGGCGGCGAAGTAGAGCGTTACAACGGCGATCCAGGCGGCGCTCATGTTGTTCAAGCCGACGCGGCTGAAGTGTATGTGCAGGTGGTAGATCGCCAGAAACGCCGCGCCGACGAGCGCCACCCGCCGGTCGAACAGCTCGCGTAGCAGGAGGTAGGTTACGGGCACCATCGTCACGCCGAAGAAGACCGATGGCGCTCGCGTCGCCAGAACGCCCACTCCGAAGATCTTGTTCGAAAGGGATACGAGGAAGTAGTACATGGAGGGCTGGCCGAAGGGTACGCCGGTGGCGAACATGTTCCGTCGCACTCCCTCGTCTACCTCCAACGCCTGGAGACCGAAGTTCGCCTCGTCTCCTGAGAACGGGTTCGGCTCGTCCACCAGATCGACGGCGCGAGCCCCGAAGGCGACGAGAGTCAGCAGCAGAACCGCTCCCACCTCGAGCCAGGGGACCGACGCCCACACCGCGGCGATGTTCCGTTGCTCCCAGAGCTGGTTCCAGGGGACTAGGATCGCGACGAAGAGGGCGATGCCTCCGAGCCAGAGGCCGAACGCCTGCCAGTAGTTGGTGTGCGCCGGGTCTCCCAGCGCTATGTCGCCGGCGAACCACGAGGCCATGAGTGGAAGTGGCAGGGCCAGGTAGATCGTCGGCAGAGACGTGAGGGTCGGCAGGAGGGCGGCGACTCTGGACTCGCTCCGACTTGTCGACGCGACTGGCCGCTGGATGCGCATCCACCACGACAGCGCCGTGAGGAGGCCCATGAACACGGACACGCCGAACCAGGGTGGCTGAAAGCTCAAGACTAGCAGGATGACGGCCAGGCACCCGTAGATGAAGGCCAGGGCCGCCAGGGGCCAGTGTTCTCTCAGATGGTAGCCGTCAAGCCGCTGGCTCACGGCGCGCAATTCCCTTTCAGCGTATTCTCAATCCTGTGACCGCGACGTTAGCGCAAGTCTAGCGCCCGGCGCGGCATCTTCGCCAGCCGGTCGCGCGTCACGGCTCTCATCGGCCGGTGGCTATCGCTGTGGCCGAGCGTCCGGAGTGCGACGGGCCGGGCAGGCGGATAGAGGAACCCACCGCAAGCTCGGTTTCGCGGCGGGCGCTCAACTTCGGCTTGCGGGACCGCCCGAGCACGCGCAATGCTGCATCGCCGATGCAAAGGGGGCCTCACCGGGCGCCGAGGTGCTTTTCCGCCCAGTACTTGTTGGCGAGGTACAGGGAGTCGAAGGTTCCAGCATCCGACCAGAAGCCATGCAGCTCCTTCCAGCCCATGGTGCCGGCCTCGATGTAGAGATTGTTGACGTCCGTTATCTCGAGCTGCCCTCGAGGCGAGGGCTTGATCCGGCGGATATACTCGAAAACCTGGCGATCGTAGATGTACAGGCCGGTGACGGCGAAGTCGGACTTGGGACTCTCCGGCTTTTCCTCGATTCTGACGATTCTCGTGGGGTCGTCTGGCGCGAAGACCGGTACGCCATAGCGCTCGGGGTCGGGCACTCTCTTGAGAAAAAGACAGGCGCCTCCCTTGAAACTCTCGATGTCTTCCCGGATGTCAGCGTCAGTGGTGTTGTCCGCCAGAATCACTGCCAGGTCTTCCCCATCGGCGAAGTCCTCGCAGAGCCGGAGGGCGTCCGCTATCCCGCCCGTGTCGTTGTCCTGATAGGCGTACTCCAGGTGCTCGATGCCGAATTCGTCCCCGTTCCTGAGGACGCGGATGAAGTCGCCTGCGTGGTCTCCGCCCGTGACCACCATAATGTCCGATATCCCGGCCCCCACAAGTGTCTGGACCGGATAGTAGATCATGGGTTTGTCGTAGACGGGAAGCAGGTGCTTGTTGGTGGCGTAGGTGAGGGGGTACAGACGTGTTCCTTTTCCCCCTGCGAGGACAGCGCCCTTCATGTTCCGTTCCTATGCGGATGGCGCGCGTCGGCGCACGCCCTACCACCCCTTGTCCGCCACCAAGGCGCACAGGTCGGCGGTACGGACGGAGTAGCCCCACTCGTTGTCGTACCAGGCCAGCACCTTCACCATGTCGTTTTCGATGACCATCGTGCTGAGGCCGTCGACGATGGAGCTGGCCGGGTGGCCCTTGAAGTCGATGCTCACCAGGGGCTCCTCCTCCAGCTCGAGGATGCCCTTGAGGGGGCCGCAGGCCGCGTCGCGGAAGGCCTGGTTTATCTCATCGGCGGATACGCTCTTGCTCACGTCGGCGACGAAGTCGCAGACGGAGACGGTGGCCGTGGGAACGCGTATCGCCATGCCGTGAAGCTTGCCCTGGAGCTCCGGTATGACCATCGTGACGGCGCGGGCGGCGCCCGTGGTCGTGGGGATCATGTTGAGGCCGGCGGCGCGGGCGCGGCGCAGGTCCTTGTGCACCGTGTCGAGGATGCGCTGGTCGTTTGTGTAGGCGTGAATGGTGGTCATGAGGCCGCGGCGGATGCCGAAGCTGTCGTTCATGACCTTGACGACGGGGGCGATGCAGTTGGTCGTGCAGGAAGCGTTGGAGATGACCCGGTGGCGGGAGGGATCGTACATGGCGTCGTTCACGCCGAGCACCAGGGTCAGGTCCTCGTTGCGGGCCGGGGCCGAGATGATAACTTTCTTGACGCTGTCGCGAATGTGGGCCTGGGCCTTCTGGGCATCGGTGAAGGCTCCGGTTGACTCGACGACGATCTCTACGTCCAGGTCGCCCCAGGGGATCTGGGCCGGGTCGCGCTCCGAGAAGACCCGGACGACATGCCCGTCTATGTGGATGGCGTTCTCCTCGGCGTGGATCTCGGCTGGGAAGCGCCCGTAATTGCTGTCGTACTTGAGGAGATGGGCGTTGGTCTTACTATCGGTGAGGTCGTTGACGGCGACGACCTGAAGCTTGTCGCCGTGGTGGTCGCGGATCGCCTTGAGGATCTGCCGGCCGACTCGTCCGAAGCCGTTGATGCCGATCTTCGTGCTCATGCTACTCCCTCCTTGGCGAAGCATACGGCTGGTTAGCGTCTATTGTGCGACAAGACGTGTCGCGACACAAGGCTCTTGGGCCGGGAGGCCTCTCCAGGCCCAGAGGTTGCGTAGCTGCGGGGCTTATGGCCATTAGCAGAACTACCGGGCAGAGATCATCCTTCGTAGGTCGGGGTCTTGAGACCCCGACACGTTTGCGAGGGTCTAAAGACCCCCGCCTACGAGGGTTGCCTGCCGCAAGCGCCAAGGCGGCTGCGGGGCTTCAGCTCTTCGTAGGTCGGGGTCTTGAGACCCCGACACGTTTGCGAGGGTCTAAAGACCCCCGCCTGCGGAGCTGGCAAGCCCTTCTCCGGCTAGAGGCCCGCCAGGAGGAAGAAGCCGGTGCCGTATGTCTGCGACCCCACCGGCACGTTCTGATAGACATCGAAGTCGCCGGGCGGCGTGCCCGCCGAGACGCCCGTCACCCGTCCCTCCGGCGACACCTGCCCCGCCACTCCCTCCCACGCCCGCGCCGCCGCTGCCAGCGTCTCGCTGGGAAGCAGGCGCCTGCGCACACCCTGCATGGCGGCGAAGGCGAACATGGCCGCGCACGACGTCTCCAGATAGGAATCGGGCCGGTCGATGACGGTGTGCCAGAGGCCGGAGTCGTCCTGGAGGGGCAGGGCCGCCTCCATCAGGCGGCGGGAGATGTCGGCGAGGTGCCCCCGCTTCGGATGCTCCGCCGGCAGGGCGGCCAGCACATCGAGGGTGGCGAGCGCCGCCCAGGCGTTGCCCCTTGCCCAGAGGCACGGCGAGCGCTGGCCGCTCTCCTCGTCCCACATGTGATAGAAGAGGCCCGTCGTCTCGTCGCGCAGATGAAGGGCGTGGAGCTCGACCTCCCGCGCCGCCTCCTCCAGGTAGCGCGGTTCACCGGCTGCGGCGGCCGTCCCTACTAGAGCGGGCGCGGTGAAGTACATGCTGTCGACCCAGAGCTGAGGCTGGCCGGCGTGGGTGACGACGGCGCCGTCGGCGGTGCGACGCGCCCGCGACGTGATGTGCTCGCAGACCTCGCGTGCGAAGGCGCGGTAGCGTTCCTCGCCCGTCCGCCGGTGCAGCTCGAGGGCGGGCAGGGGAAGGGCGCCCCAATCCCAGGTGGCCCCCTCGGCCAGGTTCACGCCCTCGGCGAGCTGGTCATCGAGCCACCGGCAGGCGCAATCAAAGTGACTTCGGTCGCGGCTCCAGGCGGCTGTCTTGAGGAGGGCGAGCATGAGAATGCCGTCGCCCCAGGAGCGAGGCATGGCCCTCTCCCGCCAGTCCTGCACGGCCCGGTCGGCGACCTTCTTGATGAGATCGGCCGCGTTGCTCATGGAGCCTCAATCAGGCGGGGAGGTTCGCGGTGTCCTGACGGAACGCCTCCCGTCCGGCGAAGCGGGCTTCGCTGCCCAACTCCTCCTCGATACGCAGGAGGCGGTTGTACTTGGCGACGCGCTCGCCGCGGGCGGGGGCGCCGGCCTTGATCTGGCCGCAGCCGGCGGCGACCGCCAGGTCGGCGATGGTCGTATCACTGGTCTCGCCGCTACGATGGCTGATCATCGCCGCCCATCCCGCCCGCTGCGCCATCTCGATAGCGGCCATCGTCTCGGTGAGGGTCCCGATCTGGTTGGGCTTGATGAGGATGGCGTTGGCGGCGCCCTCGCGGATGCCCTTCCCGAGGCGCTCCGTGTTGGTGACGAAGAGGTCGTCGCCCACGATCTGCACCTGGCGGCCGAGGCGTGTGGAGAGCTGCCACCAGCCTGCCCAGTCGTCCTCCGCCATCCCGTCCTCGATGCTGACGATGGGGTAGCGAGAGGCCCAGTCCTCCCAGTGAGCGACCATCTCCTCGGCGCTGAGCGTGCGCCCTTCGCGGCTGAGGACGTACTTGCCGTCCTCGAAGAACTCGCTGGCGGCGGGGTCGAGGGCGATGGCCACTTCGCCGCCCGCTCGGTAGCCGGCCGTCGCGATGGCCGAGAGGATGAGCTCGACAGCCTCGTTGTTGCTGCCGAGCGAGGGCGCGAAGCCGCCTTCGTCGCCGACGTTCGTGCCCAGCCCCTTGTCGGCCAGCACCTTCTTCAGGGCCTGGTAGACCTCGGCCCCCATCTGGAGGGCCTGGGCGAAGTTCTCCGCCCCCACCGGCACGACCATGAACTCCTGGAAGTCGGTGGAGTCGGCGGCGTGCTTGCCGCCGTTCAGGATGTTGAAGAAGGGCACGGGCAAGAGGCGGGCAAGCGGGCCGCCCAGGTAGCGATAGAGGGGCAGGTCCAGCGAGTCGGCGGCGGCGTGGGCGACGGCAAGGGAGACGCCGACGATAGCGTTGGCGCCCAGGCGCGACTTGTTGAGGGTGCCGTCCAGCTCGATCAGGGCGCGGTCCACCGCCGCCTGGTCGAGGGCGGAGAGACCGACGATCGCCTCGGCGATCTGGCCCTGGACGTGGCCGACGGCGTTGAGGACGCCCTTGCCCCGGAAGCGGCTCGGGTCGCCGTCTCTCAGCTCGTGGGCTTCGTGGGCGCCCGTGCTGGCGCCGGAGGGCACCGCCGCCCGGCCGACGGAGCCGTCGACAAGCTCGACCTCCACCTCGACGGTGGGATTGGCGCGGGAGTCCAGGATCTCGCGGGCGCGAACAGAAACGATCTCCATGGTTACACCGCCTTCCTGCGGGCTCGTGCGGCCTCGACGGCCATCTCCACGGCCTCCACCGGGTCACGGGCGCGCAGGACCTGCGGCTCCTCGTGCCCGTCGGCGCTGAACGTCCAGGTCGACAGCCCCACCACTGGCACGCCGTACTGCATCGCGTGGGCGATCTCCGAGAGAGTGCCGTAGGAGCCGTCGACGGCGATGACGGCTTCGCCCGAGAGCACGACGACGGCATTGCGGGCGAAACCCATCCCAGTGATTATCGGAAACTCGACGTAGCGGTTCATGTCGTCGCGGTTGGGCCCCGGCAGTATGCCGATGGTGTGGCCGCCCTCGGCGCGGGCGCCGCGACAGGCCGCCTCCATGACGCCACCGCGGCCGCCGCAGACGACGGTGCAGCCGCGCCGGGCGAGCTCGCGGCCCACCTGTTCCGCCACGTCGATGGCCTCCGGATAGGCGCTGTCTCCTCCCACGACGGCGATGATCATCGTGAAGTCATGATAGCGTCGGCGGCGACGGCGGACAAGGCGGGCGCTGTCCGGCCATGATCCGGCGGGTGTATAATGCTGTCGGTTCCCCGCCCGTAGTCAGCTAGGAGGTGCGTTCATGAGGCGACTCGGCATTGTGGCGGTAGGGCTTGCCCTGGTGGTGGGCATCGTGGGTTTGGCCTGTGGCAACGCTCAAGATGATGAACCGCCTGTGGTGCCGCCGCCTGGCATCCGCGCCACGATTCCGGCCGAATTCCCAGACATCGAAGAGGCAAGGCTGAAACAGTTGGCCTTGGGACGAGACGACCTACCCCCAGGCTTCGAGCTGGAATACGAGGATGCCACAGAGGAAGAGGACGCTATCCTCTACGTCGCGCACTACGTTAACCAGCAGATATCATCTGACGAGGACTTTCTTGAGGCGAGCGGCCCTGTGACCCTCGACGTGATGGTTGTGTTGTTTGACGACGAAGGGGGAACTCGCCGCTTCTTCCAGCAGTTTGAGTCGATGTCCTCTGAGGACTTGGTGAGTTATACCCAGACACAGAGGCATTGGTCTGCCGAGGACTTGGGAATGGAGCAGGGAGAAGTCCAAGCGGAGCTGGCCACACTACGTACGTTCGGGGACGAGAGTGTCGCCTGGCAGGTCTCCGAGGTGACACGCGATGCCGAAACGGACACACAGTGGACTACGGTCGACCTGTCGGTGTGTATGAGGCGCGGAAGGGCCGTAGGAATGATTGACGTGGGTGCTCTGGGCACTCCACCGCAGAAACAGGCTGTCGAAGCGCTTGCAGCGAAGCTCGATTCGCGGCTTGAGGTCGGGTTGCGGTAGAAGCGAGGGACGAAAGATGTGGCGTGCTGTCGGCTTCGTGGGGGGTCTTCTATTGGCCGTCGTGGTGTTCGCGGTAGGGGGAGCCATGCTTGCAGGCGGCTATTGGGTCAGTGATCGGGTCTATGACGCGGGACTATGGCCGATTGGGATGGTCCTTCGCATTGTGCTCCTGCTCTCTCTGGGCACCTGGGTGCTGGGCATACTGGGGCTTCTATTTGGTGCGGTCGCTTCAGTCTTTTCCAGGGAGGAGGCGTAGGAGGGGAAGTCTGTATGGGAGGATCGGTTAGATGCAGTGGGTGAGAGCCGCGAACGCAGCCGCTGATGAGTACGGCCTCGAAGGCTTGGCGGCTCTTTCAAGCCGCGTAACCATGGTGGGTTTCATGGTTCTGATGTGGCCCTTCCTGCTTGTTGGTTTTCTGTTGGCTTTACCCCTCAACGTGGCGAAGGGTTGCCTACCCTGTCTCTTCTTGCTCCCAATGTTGGCTCTCAATCTGGTCCATCTGCTCTTCCTGGGGCCGCTCCTGGGGACTAGCTATCTCTGGGACAAAGCACCCTTCTTGCGTCCCATCTTGATGATTGTCTCGATACCTATTGCGGTGTTGGACGCGGCCTACCTCCTGACGATGATCGGGATTCTCGAAAACCCGGCGCAGATCATCGAGACCCCACTTTCGTGGCCAGCAACCGTGAAAGCGTTTCGTCGCCCTGCCCCTGTCCCACAAGAGCCAGACACATGGCCCGAAGGCGACTTCTCTTGAGCAGAGGACTACCGGCGAGCCCCTGGGCACGCGGTGCTGGCAGGCGCGGCCGCTGGTGTGTTAGCCTTCGTCGTGCTAGCAACGTTGACAGTCAAGAAGCGGGGAACCAGGCCGGAATAAGATGCAAACGGCGGATTTGAAGCAATTCGAAGACCAGGAGTTCTTGAGCCTTGAGACATTTCGCAAGAATGGCATCGGTGTGAAGACCACCGTTTGGTTTGCCCAGGAGGGCGACACCTTGCACATCTGGACTGTCGGTGACTCGGGCAAGGTCAAACGGATTCGCAACAACCCACGGGTCAACATCGCGCTGTGCAAGAGATTTGGACAGGTGACAGGCGAATGGATGGCGGCCCAGGCCTCAGTGGATGATTCAGCCGCCGCAGTGCAGCACGTTGAGGTTCTGTTGAGCCGAAAATTGGGCTTTGTGTTCGCCATGTTCCGGCTGATAGACCGGCTGAGGGATCGGTGGAGGGGATCGCACCGCGTTTGTGTCAGAGTGTCCTTAGACTTAGATTGAAGAAACGCCCGTTCTCGCTGTAGAGGCGCTCGGGCCGTCTAGGACGGTACAGCCAGGGGATCTGGATCGGCCAGCGTCCTGCTGCCTGGTTCTGTTGCGCGGGGTAGGGCCATCCAGCGGCGTCGCCCGTGATGGGGCGGGTGTACAATGCAGCCGTCTCCAACTGCAAGAACTCTCACAGACCGAGGTGCATCGTGAAGCGACTCATCATCGCAGTCCTGGGGTTCGCCCTGGTAGCAGGGGTGCTGGCCGCCCACGGCTCATCGATTCTGGCGCAGCCCGTGGCAAGCATCACGATGCCAGACCCTGGCGGCACCGTTGAGCTCTACCCAGGGTGTAACAACATCGGCCTCACCTTCCCGGACGCAACGTCGAGCCAGACGGTGGTGGATGCAGTGACCCCTACTGATGCCGTCGAGGCGATGTGGCGACATGACGCCGCCCTGGGCAAGTGGGACGGTTTCTCCCCCGCAGCCGCAGCGGCCAGCGACCTGAAGACGGTAGACTTCCTGGACGCGGTATGGCTGTGCGTCCGCACGCCAAGCGCACTGGGACTGAGTGAAGAGGACAGCGGCAGTACCGCCCAACTGCGGGTGGGCGACACTATAGACGTGACGCTGGCCGGCAATCCGACCACCGGCTTCACCTGGGAGACGGAAGCCGTCGATGCATCCGTCCTCAAACAGCTTGGCGAGCCGGAGTACGTGCCCGACCCCCACCCTGTCGGCGTTGTGGGCTCCGGCGGCAAGTTCACCTTTCGCTTCGAAGCTGTCGCTTCGGGGCAGACGCTGCTAAGGCTGGTTTACCATCGGCCGTGGGAGACAGGTGTGGCGCCCGAGAAGACCTTCGAGGTGACTGTCGTCGTCCAGTAGCTCGCCGACTGGCTCTGGTGCACCTCGTGGAGCGGTCTCTTCATGCTAGCGCAGCGTCAGAGGGCTCGACAGCGCTTTGTCGGGGAAGCTCATTGACCTCCCCGTTACTCTCCGAAGACCTGGACGAGAACCTGCCGCTCCCGCGCGCAGTCAAGCTCGACCAGGAATACGCGTTGCCAGAGGCCCAATTGCAGCCTGCCCTCTCGGACTGGGATGAATTCGGACGTGTTGAGGACGAGCCGCTGACAATGCGAATGTCCGTTCGGAGTCTCGTCATCCATCATGTTGACGGTTCTGATCGAGAAATCGTCGTGACCATACTCGTCGTGGGGAGGAGCGAGCCGGTCGAGGGAGCGAGCCATGTCGCGGAGCAGGAGAGGCTCATTCTCGTTGATGGTCAGCCCAGCGCTGGTGTGGCGCGAGTAGAGCCACACCCCGCCCGTCCGGACTGCGGAGCTGGCTAGGACTGCCTCGACCCTCTCTGTGATGTCGATGAACTCCGGCGCCCCGGTCGACTGCACCGTGAGTGTAACGGTATAGAGTCGGGTACCCGCGAGCCATGGACTTTCCGAGCGATGGACCACGCTCCGGCCGCTCGTTCCTTCGACGGTCAGCTTGTCTTCAGGGAGCCCGTCTCCCCCGAAGCGGCGCTGCCGCTGTTGATAGCTACGCAGGGCCCGCAAGAAGTCGACCTTGCGGAACGCGGGCCAGTAGGCATCGCAGAAGTAGAACTCACTGTGAGCGCTCTGCCAGAGCAAGAAGCCGCTGAGCCTAACCTCGCCGCTGGTCCGGATGATTAGGTCGGGGTCGGGGAGATTCCCCGTGTATAGGTGTCGCGCCACCTCCTCGGTCGTGAGGGCAGCGACAATGTTGCCGAGCGGCTCACCCCGCCGCGCCTCAGCCCGGATCAGCTCGCAGACGGCGTCGATGATCTCCTCGCGACCACCGTAGCCTATAGCGAGGTTGACGATAGCGCCGTCGTGCTCCCTGGTCCGCTCCTCCGCCTCTCGGATAGCCATGCGTGTAGAAGGCGGCAGGGCATCCAGCCGACCCAGGACGCGGATCCGATATCGCCGCTCGTAGGTGGTGGGCGAGTAGGTAAGCTGGACGATCTTCGCTTCGATGACGGAGAGAAGCGCGCAAGTCTCGGTCGGATCGCGGCGCAAGTTGTCAGTGGAGAGAAGCCACAGGGTCACGACGGGGATTCTGAACTCCGCGCACCATTCGAGGAGTTCATCGATCTTCTTTCCTCCTGCCCTGTACCCGTCGGACGCATCATCATACCCCATCTGCCGCGCGAATCGGCGGTTGCCGTCGAGGATCACGCCCAAGTGACGGGGCAACGGTCCCTTCTGGAGTTGCTCTTGGAGCCTTCGATTGTAGAAGGAGTACAGGGGATTGCCGATTCGCATTTCTTCGACCTCCGAGCCCCGCCAGCCTCCAATTCTACCACATTGACCCGTGTCGGCCCCTGCAAGTCCCAGACATATGCCGCCTTCATTCCCTCGCGCTAGCGAAGACTGGGGCCACCCGAAGCGAGCTGGGTATCTGGTGGCGAGCGTGGTGAGCCTATCACCATCGTCGTCGGACTTCAATTGGGGCAACCCCTTCCTAGCCGACAGCCCGACGGACGATTCGCTATGGGCCAGAGACGCGCTGGCCTAGTCCTCGTGGCCAGCCGCTGCCCACCGGTGAGGTGGCCGGTGTATAATGCAGCCGTCTCCAACGTCAAGAGTCCTCACAAACCGAGGTGGATCATGAAGCGACTGATCATTGCAGCACTGGGCCTCCTCCTGGTGCTGGGCATCATGAGGAAGCGTGGACAGCAAGCGTGCGGCGGCTCGCCTGAGGGCGGCGCCGACTACTGACGCGAGTACTCATCCCCTTCGACCGGCCGCCCCTGGCGCCCTCGATAGGCCATTTGCGTGACTGAGCCCGCTCGTGAGCGGGCTGCTAAGCCGCCGCCTTGCGCAGGCGGTCGCGCAAGAGCTGCGCGCACCAGAGATCGGCAGGCGCGGCCGAATATGCCCTCAGAAGGGAGGGCAACATGAAACGACTGTTCTCTACGCTGGTGGTCGTCGTGGCGACGGCAGGACTGCTGGTCGCGTGCTCGGGCAGCAGCGCCGACGAGGGCACTTCGGCCGGGGTCGAGCTGGATGCGCAGGCCGCGCCCGTTGCTACTCAGGAAACAGTGGCGGTGGCCAAGGACGAGCAGAAGCAGGAGGCGACACCGGTTGCGACCGGGGACGCAGAGACGGCGGATGGGGAGGATGGGGCCGGGCCCGTCGCCACCCAGCAAGGACAGCCCGTAGTGGAGGATGAGCTCATCTCGCTCCTCGAGCAGTCCTCTGAGGCGCAAATGGCCGTCGAGAGCTTTCGCGGACGCATGGACAGCGAGATCAACATGACCGGGATGGCAATGTCGATGACGGCCGAGTACGCATTCCGTCCGCCGGGCGAGATGTACATCAGCACGCAAGTCGGCCCCTCGCCATCCGAGATAGTGATGACCGAGGGCCGCATGTTCATGAGGCTCGGTGGCGCTGACTGGGAGGAGCTGCCGTTGGGAGAGGTCCTGCCGTTCGACGTCGAGTCCATGATGGGCATGGGGAGCGTGTCCACACCTGACTTGAGCCTGCTCGAAAACCTGAGTCTGGACGAGGGTGAGGTCATCGACGGTGTGAAGACCGTGCACGTCAGCTACGAGATCGATCTGGCGAAGGCGATGGAGCAGGCGTCGGACGTCCTGGGGGGAGGGCTTCTCCGAGCTGCTTGGCGACACCGGCGGCATGGTTGACCTGTCGGGGAAGGCCCCCATGGACGTGTGGCTGGGGGAGAGCGACAAGCTCCCGAGGAGAGTCGAGTTTCACATGGAGGGCCAGGCGCTCGGCGAGGACTACAGCATGGGCGTGACTATGGACTTCTTCGGCTACGGCGAGCCCGTCGACATACCGTCCCTCCAGGAGATGCTGCAGAAGATCGGGAGCTAGGATGCAGCGCCTGGCCGTGACGCGTCGTTGCGCGTTTGGGGGCTTGCCGTCCTGTCCCGGCCCTGGTCCGGAGGCCGTGCATGTCCGGCGAGGAAGTCAGTAAGAGCCTTGCCGAGGCGATGGACGCCTACGACCGCATCGAGGACGAGCTGTTCCGCCTGACGCTATCGGTCGACGGCATCGACGACTGGACCCGTGTGGATCGCCTGATGGAAGAGCGGGGCGCCGCGTTGCAGCGCTACCAGGCTGCGGTGGCAGCCACCTTCGAGGCCGAGACGGCGCACCTGTAGGCTGCGGACGGGGCGGCGGCTGCGAGCTGCGTCGCACCGGCTTGCTCGTCCTGATCCGGCTCTGCTCACACCCGGTGCGACCGGTGTATAATCCTGCCGGGTTCCCCAGAAGCGACCCCAGAGGCGACAAGGAGGTGCGTGATGAAGCGGCTCACGATCGCAGTGGCAGGGCTCGCCCTGGTAGTGGCGTTGCTGGCGGTCGCCTGCGGCGGCGGGGAGGAAGAGCAGGCCGCCGCCCCTCCCTCCGAGACCGAGGTGACCGTCCCAACCGAGGCGCCGGCCGAGGAGGCAGTCGTAGAGGAGACGGAGGCGGCAGACGAGGGGCAGCAGGCGGAAGCGACCGCTCCAGCGCCCTCTGAGACGGGCGGCTTCACCCGTGTCATGTTCCTGCACCACTCCGTCGGCGCCGGCCTGATCGAGCAGGGGGGCTTGCGCCAGCTCTTGACCGACCTGGGCTACGAGTTCTACGACCACGGCTACAACGGAGATGGGCTGGTGCTGGCGGACGGCACGTGGACGGGCACGAACTTCGATGTCCCCGACGACAACACGGACCCTGACGGCTACGCCAACATCTTTGCGCAGCCGCTGGACGACCCGCCGGACAACACGTTCAGCCACCTGATGGAGTACGACGTCATCGCGTTCAAGTCGTGCTTTCCGGTGAGCAACATCGGGAGCGACGAGCAGTTGGCGGAGTACAAGTCGTACTACCTGTCGATCCGGGACCGGATGGACGAGTATCCGGAGAAGATCTTCATAGTCGTGACGGAGCCTCCTCAGGTGCCCGCCAGCACCGACGCGCAGGAGGCGGCGAGGGCGCGTGCGTTCACCGACTGGCTGGCGTCGGACGAATACCTGAGCGGGCATGCGAACGTCTTCACGTTCAACTTCTTCGACCTGCTGGCGGACCCGTCGACGAACACGCTACGGACCGAATACCAGTCGGACCCGTACGATGCGCACCCGAACGAGCTGGCGAACCAGACCATCGCTCCCCTGTTCGCGGACTTCATCGACCAGTCGGTGAGAGCCTACACGGGTCAATAGCAGGAGGTTGACACTTCGGAACTTCTGACTTCGGGGGTCTGTCCTCGAGCAGTCCCAGTAGACGCGGAGGTGCAATATGAAGCGGCTCACGTCTCTTCCTGCCTTCCTGGCACTTCTGCTTTCCCTACCCGCCTGCACAGAGGAGGTCGGGAGGGTACTGGTGGTTACACCCACTCAATCACCCGCGACGGGAATCGCGCAGCCGACTGCGGCGCCCACGCTCGAGTCGACGGTGCGCTATCCTGCGATCGATACGGCTTTCGGCACGCTCGAGGTCGGTGCCGCCGAGGTCGTAGACAAGTACTGCAGGTTCTACGGGTGCAGGAAAGCAAAGAGAGGCTACAAGCTGCTTGTGGTCAAGTTCAACGTCGTGGAAGGGGCGAACGGGGATCACCAAGACAAGCTGGAGTCCCTGTGCGAGGCCACGTATGTGGCGACACCCGATGGGACGAGGGGAGAGTGCGCCAGCTCAGCCTTCACTGTCACCCCCCAAGGGCTCTCCTTCCTTGAGTTGGTGTTCACACTGCCTGAACCTGCTGAAGGGTTCACTCTGCACACGGCGGGGAACGACCCGATCGTCTTGCCCACGCCGTCCGCCGCAGCCACGGCAACGCCGTCGTCCTGAGCATGGCAGGACCATGACATACAAATGTGCACAAGGCGGCAGGGCTGAGCCGGATAGTATGGTGGAAGGAGGCTCCATAATGAAGCGCGTCGCGGCCACGTCTCTGCTGCTGGCACTGCTGCTTTCTGCGGTCGCTTGCACAAGGGAAGTCGAGAGGGTAGTGGTGGTGACACCTACCCGATTCCCTGCCACGGCAACGACCCAACCGGCGGAAACGCCCCAGGCTACGGCAACGCCTGCTCTGGCGCCGACGCCGCCTCAGCTTGAGCCCGAATCCCGGCCACCACCCACCCCGCTACCCGACAGGGCGAACTGTGCGGAGATCAGCGGTACGGAATACCGCTCACCCGCCGAGCGGCAGTGGTATCTCGACAACTGCATTCCGACGGCAGTACCAGCTACAGCTACAACGCTAGTACCAGCACCCGCGCAGGCAGTTTCACCGCCTCCCGCGTTAGCCGCGCTGGCAATTCCCGGGGCCACGTACACGGGGACAACGTCTCAGGGCAAGCTGTTCGAGTTCGTCGTGACGGCGGACGGGACCGGGATATCGGAGTTGAGCTATGGCAAGAAGCTAACCTGCAAGCCCGAGGGGACCCCGTCGGGTCTTGTGAAGACATCTTCTGAGGGGGACGTGCAAATCACTGGTGGTCCCCCGGTTCCTATCGTCGATAACGCATTCTCGTTCGGGGGCGGTGAGAGCCGGACTGTCGGTCGACTGGACGAGGTGTCGGGGCGCTTCACGTCCGGGACGAAGGCTGAAGGCGTAGCACAGTTCTATGACGACCAGATTGACTTTGCGACGTCGCGAGTCGTCGCTCGCTGCGATACTGGCCCTCTTACCTGGACGGCGTTCGCGCAGTAGCGTGACCGTGCTGGGAGCGCCGTCCAGCGGGTTTCGTGGGCCACGGGCTCCCCCTCCTAGGGGAGCGCGCGGAGTGAGTAGCTGTACTGGGCGGGCTCTGTCGTGCCCTCCGTGGCGCCAGCGATGACCAGCACTGCCTTGCGCAGCCCGTCCCCGAAGCCCGTTAGCCGCACCTCCGCGTGGTTCTCCTCGTCGAGAGCCACATCCGTGACCTTCGTCTCGTCGCCGATCTCGATGAGCCGGAGGATGAACTGCTGGCGCAGCGGCTCGTCGAGGCGAACGAAGCCGTTGCTCGCCCAGTCGCCGTCACTTTCCGCGTCGTCGAAGAGGCCCAGCTCAGGGACGGAGATGTCGTCGATGGCCCAGCCCGGCTCGTTCAGGCCGCCGTCGGTGACGTACTCGAAGCGCAGCAGAACGCGGCTCCCGGCGAAGGGCGTCAGGTCGACGGACTCCTGCACCCAGACGGGCTCCGAACCGCCGCCGCTCATGCCCGTGTAGGCCGGCCCGTAGGCCTGGGCCACGGGGTTCTCGTCCGTGCTGTGACTGCCACGCAGGATGGTCCACGTTTGGCCGCCGTCCGCCGAAGCCTCCACGTAGGCGTAGTCGTACCAGCGCTCGATGTCATACCACGTCCAGAAGGTCAGCGTGGCGCTCGACAGGCCCGACAGGTCGATCTCGCGGGTGAGGGTCGTGTCGATGGCGTCGCCGCGGTTGGCCCACCACTGGCCGCTGCCGCCGTGGGGCTCGTTAGGCAGGACGGGGGTTTCGGTGTCTCCATTGAAGTCGAACACGGCGTCGCCGCCGCT
Organism: uncultured Dehalococcoidia bacterium; assembly: GCA_964565775.1. GTDB lineage: Bacteria > Chloroflexota > Dehalococcoidia > DSTF01 > JALHUB01 > CAZMGB01. Next base: position 54,227 of record CAZMGB010000011.1, on the reverse strand, counting down.
CAGCTCCACCTCTATGTAGTCGGCGGCGAACTGGTGTACGCTGTCGCTGCCCGCGCCGGCTTCGTCGAGGGTGGCCGAAGGCGCGGCGGTCGCCTCGAGCTCGTCGTAGTGGTCCAGATAGTCGGCGACGACCCAGTCGGCGAATAGCTCCTCGAAGGTGAAGCCCGCCTTCTCTCCCTTCAGGAACGCCCTTATTCCGGCGATGCCGTCCTCGGGCCTCGCTGCGAAGTCGCGCAGGCTCTCGGGCCCGCCTGCCGGACCGGCAGGGCTGCCCGTGCGCTCGGCGAGATAGCGGAAGAAGAGATCGCTGGCGCCGTAGTGGCGGGAGACATCGGCCCCGTCGCTCCAGGCGTTGAGCTGCGTGTCGGGCTGGTCCAGGAAGGCGGGCCCCTCTGAGCTGCTGCCGGAGACCATGCCGCCGGCGACCTCCGAGAGCCCCTCGTTCACCCACACCTCTTCGTCCTCATCGGCGTTGAACTGGAAGAGGTGCTGAAGCTCGTGGGCGAGGACGGCGGTGTAGCTGGGGGTACCGGGAAGGCCTATCGAGGGGCCGAGGTACACCATCTCGCGCTCGTTGCTGAGGGGGGCCACCGACCTGGGCAGCTCGTCGTCGGACGAGAAGTAGCCACCGATGTTGTCGATCTGGGCGTTCAGGATGGTGATGTGGGTGTCGTCGTCGATGCCGGGACTGCGCTCGTGGCCGAAGACCTCCGTCAGCCGGGGGTAGATCTCCTCTAGATCGCGCCCCGCTTGCCCGAGATCCGAGTCGGAGACCTCGATCCCGTCCTGGACGTAGAAGTAGGCGTGGGGCGTTATTTGCCGGAGCACCGCCGAGACCGTCTCCGTGCGAGGCGGGGCCGTCTCCCACTCACCGAAAGAAGGGAGCTGAAGAATGATGAAGTCCTGGCGTTGGCCCAGGCGATAGTCCGGAGGGGTGGAATTGACTTGAGTCGGGACCTCGCCCTCAAACCGGCCGAGGCGCCGCGCTAGGTCAATGAGGTCTCGTGAGGGCGGCGTCGGGATCGCCTGGGCCAGCATCGTGCCGGAGGTGGGCGTCGGTGAGGTGACGGCGGGGGCGGGAGATGGCGTTGGAGGTGTGGCTTCGGGCGGCGTCGATTCGCGCCCGCCTTGCGTGCAGGCGATCACGAGAAGAAGGAGCGTCGCGACCACAGAGGCGCGTAGCGAGAGGACAGCCGCCCTTCTCATGGGGCGGCTGTCTCGGGTGGTGATGGGGCCGGGATGCGCCGCGTCCTGAGCCCGTCGAGGGGACGAACGCTAATGGGCGCGAGGATGGGCTTTCTCGTACACCTGGCGAACGTGTTCGCTGGTAACGCGGGTGTAGACCTGGGTAGTCGCGATGTTGGCATGGCCCAGGAGCTCCTGGACGTTCCGAAGTGGAGCTCCTCCTCTCAGCATATGAGTCGCGAAGCTGTGACGCAACGTGTGAGGCGTGACAGGAGTGGAGATGCTTGCCGCCCGCGCGTAGTTCTTGAGGATGAGCCAGAATCCCTGCCGAGTAAGGCGTTCACCGCGACGGTTCACGAAGAGGGCGGACTCATCCCTGTTCTTCACCAGGTGGCTGCGTCCATCGTTGAGGTAGTCCTCAACAGCCTCCGCCGCTTGCTCGTGGATCGGGATCACTCGCTCCTTCGCGCCTTTGCCGAGGCAGCGCACGTAGGGTGCCTTTCGATCGAGGTGGACGGTGTCCACGTCCAGGGAGACGAGCTCGGTCACTCTCATCCCGGTGGCGTAGAGCAGCTCGAGCATTGCCTTGTCGCGGCTTGCCTCGGGCGAGTTGCGCCTGCCGGGCTGCTCGAGCAGTTCGTCCATCTCCTGCACCGACAGGGCCTTCGGTAGGGACTTGCCGACGCGGGGCGAGGTCAGGCTTTCGGTTGGATTGCGCTTGACGATCCCCTCCTCGCTCAAGAAGCCGAAGAAGGTCTTGATGGCGGCGACCTTTCGTGCCACCGTGGCGTCGGCGTAGCCCTTGCGACGGAGCTCGAGGATGTAGTCGAGGATGAGTTCCTTGTTGAGAGCTTCGAGGACCGGGCGGTCGCCGTTGATTTCGCGGGAGGAGAGATAAGTCCTGAACTGATGGAGATCGTTCTTGTAGGCCGCGATGGTGTTGACGGAGGCTCCTTTCTCGACCGAGAGGTAGCTGAGGAAGTGGCCGATATGGTCTTCCATTGGGGGGTCCCTCCCTATTTGGTTGTACAAAAATGGGGGATGAAGACGCCCCAATTCTACTCGGAGACACCGATCAGGTCTAGGCGGGGTGAAACCTTTTTGCCAGTTATTTTAATCCTTCCCTAAGCCGCAAGGGGATACGGCTGAAGCCATGGGCCGCCGCGACGCCTCTTGACAAGCCGAAAGAGAACATATATTCTACAGCTACCTGGTCTGGAGGGGAGAGCCATGAGCGAGAAGTTCGACGCGAGCAAGTACCTCAGGAAGCTGAACGGCAAGGATTACCTGGAGGTGAAGTGGCGTCTCCTCTGGGTGCGCACTGAGCATCCCGATGCGCTGATCGCGACCCATCTGGCAAAGCACGAACCGGATGGCCCTGCCGGGCCCGCCCTCGCCCTGTTTCGAGCAGAGGTCACCCTGCCCGGCGGCGGTCAGGCCACCGGCTGGGGCAGCGAGACGTCGAGCGACTTCACCGACTACATCGAGAAAGCTGAGACGAAGGCGCTGGGCCGTGCCCTCGCTGCTCTGGGCTACGGCACTCAGTTCTGCGAAGACTTCGATTTCTCCGGCGAAGGTGTCGCGGTCGGCGCCGCCCCCCGCGTCGTCGATGCGCCGGTGCGCCGGCCGCGGACAGGGGGCGGCCAGGTCCGGCGAAAGGACCCGCTCGGGCGGGGGGAGCCGTCGTCTCCGCCGTCGAGCGGGGCGGTTGCGCATCCGGCAGGCGGGCAGCCGCAGGCGACCGCCGCCCAGGTGAGGGCCATCTACTCCATCGCCGGCGAGATCCCGGCCCTGGGCGACAGGGGGGTCGACGGGCGCTGCCAGGCGGCGTACGGCTGCCTCCCGTCAGAGTTGACCCGACGTCAGGCGTCTGAGTTCATCGACAGTCTCAAGGGCCAGAAGCTCGCTGGCGCCGAGGTAGCCCGCCAGGCCTAGCCAGCGGAGCCGTCGTCCGCACACGGACCGCGCCTGAAAGCCAGGGCAGCGGCTGCATTTGCGGCGCCCCCTGTAGAGTGCCGGCGTTTCATTCGCATCGGGAGCGCACTCGCCGGGCTGATTCGGCCGGCGTCCGACCTCGGGCGGGCCCTGTCCTAGGTTGCCCGAGCAGAGCGGCGCGGCGGGCGCGCGAGCGTCACCCAGATTGCCGCGAGTAGCAGCAACCCCGCGTAGGCCCAGAAGATCCGCACGTAGCTGCCCGACACGTCGAAGGACCAGCCCGCCAGCAGAGGCCCGGTGGCGTTAAACACCATCTGAATGGGCGCCACCGCTCCCCGGATGCTGCCCAGCGCCTCCCGTCCGAAGTACTCAGCGTACACCACCTGCATCATGGTGATCATCGAGCCGAATACCAGGCCGTACCACATTCCATAGAGATAGGCCAGCCCCGGGTTGTCCGCGTAGATCAGCAACACCAGGCCTGAGGCCGCCCCTGCCAGAGAGGCCGCGAGGGTCCATCGGGCGCCCAGGCGACGCTGGGCCAACCCGCCGAGCAAGCCTCCTATGCCCCCAAAGACGGCGAAGGTGCTCACTACTCCCACGGCCAGGGTCGAGGAGAGGCCCTGATCGACGAGATGTGGCATCTGGTGTAGGTTAACGGCGGCTCCTACCAGGAATACCTGAGAGGTGGCCAGAGTGAGCAGCCAGAGAGCGGGGGTCCGCGCCGCCTCCCGCAGGCTCCATTGTTCCTCCCGGTCAGTGACCATGGGTTCGGGCGTGGAGGCTGCCGAGGCCTCACTCGGGAGGCCGTCCGGCAGCAGGCCCATGTCCTCTGGTCGGCGGCGCAGAAAGCGTAAGCTCGGCAGCACGGAGAGCGATAGCACAATAACCCACAGCATCGCCCAGGCGGTCCGCCAGCTCGCGACCAGCAGGACGAGCTGAACCGCCAGCGGCAAGAGGGCCATGCCCGCCCGATTGCCAAGCAGAGTGACCCCAAGAGCCAAACCGCGATCCCTGACGAACCAGTTCGACACGGTGACGGTTGCCCCCAGGCTGGTGCCGCCCGTGGCCGTCGTCCGACCGATGGCGTAGAAGAGGTAGAACCACCACAGAGAGGGGGTGAAGGCGAGGGCGAGAAGGCAGGCTGCCTGGAGTGCGCCGCTGGCCGCTACCACCAGCCGTGAACCCCACCGGTCCAGGATCCGCCCGACCAGCGGGGAGATGAGTGCGCCGCCCACGCTTCCGATGGTAATGGCGGCTGATATGGTGGCGCGGTCCCAGCCGAACTCCTTGCTCAGCGGCCCCATGAAAACACCGAGGACAGGGTTGAAGAAGCTGACCTGGCACATGGAGGCGACGGCGGCCACGCCGACGATGACCCAGCCGTAGAACAGCGGACCCGTCCTTGGCTGCTGGCTGGGCCGGGGGGGAATGCCGAGGAGTTGTCGCACCCGTCTCGTGGGCTGCTCCGATCCGTCTGATGGCGATACCGGCGAGAGCAGGTTGGGTCTCAGAGAGAGCTATAGCAGGCTTGTCGCCAGGGGGCAAACGGCGGAATCGCGCGCGGGAAGCGGCCGTCTCGAAGCCTCGCCCTGTTCGCCGAATCTCGGGTCCGCTTCACAATCAGCCCGCCGCCTTCCCTCTCGTTGGCCGTGGCGCCGTAGGCCGCGACGGCCGTGATCTCGGTCGAAGCTTTGAGGGCCGCGACAGCTTCCGCCGGAGCCCGCGTCTGTCGCTCCCCAGGGTGCGAGCCGGTTCGCTCAGTCGTCCTGCCGGCAGACGCGGGCGTATGCCTGGAGGGCGCGCTCCGCGCTGGGGAAGCTGCCGATGCCCTCTCGCGCCAGCGTGCGCTCAAGGGACGGATCGGCCGCCGCGAACGGGATGTGAAGGATCGGCTTCGACGTGGCCCGCGATGTCTCGGCCATCGCCCTGTCCTGGGTGTCCCAGCCGTCGCCCCGCCCAAAGCCGCCGATAACGACGACGGCGTCTACCTCCGGATCGACAATGGTCGCCTCGACGGCGCGACGGTACATCTCGCCCGCGCCACCGAGGACGAGCCCGATGTCCACGGGGTTGCGCACGCTGGTGCCGGCACCCCCAACGATGGCCCGCAGCCGCTCCCGCGTCTCTGCCGAGAGCCCGGCCAGCTCCAGGCCCGCCTCCTCGCAGGCGTCGGCGGCGGAGACCGCTGGGCCGCCGGGGCCGGTGACGATGGCCATGCGCCGGCCGGTCGGCCGGCCGACGTATCGCAGCGCCACCAGGAGGTCGAGCAGCTCGTCGAAATCGCGCACCTGAAGCGCGCCGGCCTGGCGCAGGAGCCCGGACCACACCTCGGCCTCGCCGGCCAGGGCGCCCGTGTGGGAGCTGGCGGCCCGCGCGCCGCTGCGGGTGCGGCCCACCTTCCAAACGACGAGGTGCTTGTGCCGGCCGGCCTCGACGAGCGCACGCCAGAGGCGCCGACCGTCTCTTGCGCCCTCGACGTAGGCAGCGATGATGTCGGTCTCAGGATCTTTAGCCAGATACTCCAGGAAGTCCGCGGCCTCCAAGTCGGTCTGGTTGCCAACGCTGACGACCTTGCTGAAGGCGAGTCCGCGCGGCGCGCCGTTCCAGACCAGGCGGTTGCTCAGCGACCCACTCTGCGACACGAAGGCGACGGGCCCCTGCTCGGAGGGAAGGCCGGGGAAGCTCCCCAGGCCGCTCTTGGGGACGTAGACGCCCATGCAGTTCGGGCCCACGAGACGGACCGCGCCACGACGAGCTACCGCCAACAGATCGGCTTCGCGGGCGCGGCCCTCGTCAGTCGCCAGCTCGGAGAAGCCCGCCGTGAAGACGATGGCTGCCTTCACACCCCTCTCGGCGCACTCCGCGACGACGGAGACCGCCGCCCCCGCGGGCACCACGATGATGGCAAGGTCCACGGGCTCCGGCAGGCTCGTCACCGACGGGTAGCAGCGTAGCCCCAGGATCTCCTCGGCGTTGGGGTTGACCGGGTAGATGCGGCCGCGGTAGCCGGGGTCGAGGAGGGCCTGCAGGAAAAGCTGGCCGGGCCGCGGGCTGCGAGGCACTCCGACGACGGCTACTGACTCAGGCTCGAATAGAGCCCGGGCCGGCAGGCCCGAGCCCCCTGAAGCCGGGCGCGACGAGGAAGGCGGCATGCGAGGGGTGCTCCGAATACGAGAAAGCAGGGGTCATCGGCGCCGTTGGACGGATGGCGACCACATCATCCCCGGCGAGGCGCGGAGTGTCAACCAGGGCGGGGCACGGTGCGGGGTGGCGACATTCGATCCGTCTTTCCGCAGGTCAAAGGCCCGCCCACCCGGCCTCGTAGCGTCGCGCCTCCACGAGGACATGGTGCCTTAGGGCTCGCTGGGACGACGGCCGCTGGCTTCTATCGGGGCGTTCGTCAGATGGTATGCTCTGCCCGCGCGATGAGCTCGTCCTGGACGACGCGGTTGAGGTCGGCGAAGAGGGCGCTATAGCCGGCGACTCGCACGATCAGTCCCCGATAGGCCTCCGGGTTCTGCTGGGCGGCGAGCAGTGTCGCCCGGTTCACCAGGTTCCACTGCAGCTCCTGCCCGCCCAGGGTGAAGTATGCCTCCAGGAGGCCACCCAAGACGTCGGTGGCGTGCTTACGTGCCGATGCGCCCAGGCTGAGCATCTGGATCAGCGCTAGACCGTTGGACACCAGCGTGTGATCGAGTCTGGTGGCGGACTTGAGGGCGGCGGTATGTCCAAGCCTGTCGCGCCCATGTGCGGGGCTGATGCCTTGCGAGAGCGGCTCGCCCGCGTGGCGTCCATCAGGCGTGGCACCGACCATCAGGCCGAAGGCGACGTGCGTCGTCACGCTGTATAGCCCGGGTGAATACCAGCCGCCGCGGAAGTTTCGGTGCTTCTCGACGGCCCGGCAGTATATCTCCGCTGCCAGGCGGGTGAACCGGTCGGCATGATCGTCGTCATTGCCGTACTTCGGCGCCTTGTTCAGGAGCACCTGCCGCAGCGGCTCTTGCCCTTCGAAGTCCTTGTCGAGGGCGGCCAGCAGTTCCTCCAGGGTGATGCGCTTTTCGCGAAAGACCAGCCAGTCTATCGCTGCCAGGCTATCGCCGACCGTCGCCACACCCACACCCTGAACACCGGTGAAGTTGTAGCGGGCGCCGCCTGCCGTCAGATCGAGGCCGCGCGTCAGACAGTCGTCGGTGAGCGATGAGGCCAGAGGCACCGGCCGCTGCTCCGCGTGGACCCGCGCCAGCACCTCCAGCCCTTCCACCATCTGGCCGACGAGGTGCTCGACCTGGATCCGGTAGGCTTCAATGACGTCCTCGATGCACGCCAGACCTTGCGGGTCTCCCGTCGGCGGGCCTAGCTGATCGGAGAATAGCCGCCCGCGACCGTCGTTCAGGGCGAGCTCCAGGCACAGCGGGAGATTGAGCAGCGCTGCGTCGGACGAAGTGAAGCTCTTGCCGGGCACGGCCTGCTCCACGCAACCGACGATTCCGTAGTCGCGCGCCTCCGGCAGGGGGACGCCCCGATTGGTGAGTGAGGCGACAACTGCCTCATCGCCGAACAGTTGGAGGTTGCCGATGCCATCGGCCACAGCCTGGACCACGGCGTCTCGGAACTCTCGCGGCGCCTGTTGGTGGAGGCGAACGCCGAAGTTGGGCTGCGGCGTCCGCACGCGCTTCATGGCTTCCAGCATCAGGTATGAGAGTTCGTTGGTGGCGTCGTTGCCTTCCCTGTCCATCCCGCCGATGACTGTGTTGGCGAAGTTGGTCAGCCCGGAGAAGGCGAGCGTCACGTCAGCATCGAACAGGGGAATGGAGTGACTGAGCTTGATGTAGAAGCAGGCCAGCAGCTCGAGCGCGCGGTCACGCGAAAGCCGCCCGGCCTCCGTCTCGGCCCTGTAGGCCGGATAGAGGAACTGGTCCATCCGGCCCAAGGAGATAGCGGACTCCCACGATTCGATCTGGGTGGCGTAGTGCATGAACAGGACGGACTGGAGCGCCTCGTGGAACGTGCGCGGCGGCCGGGCAGGTACGCGGCGGCACGCCTCGGCGATGGAGAGAAGCTCATGGCGGCGGGGATCGGTTGCCGTATCGGCCAGCCGCTGAGCCTCGTCTGCGTAGCGGTTCGCCCAGGAGATCACCGCCCGCCCGGCGATCTCCGCGGCCTCACAGAAGTTGCGCTGCGACCCGTCCCCTGCCTCCTGCCTCTTGTTGTGTGCCTCTTCGATGGTCGCGAGCAGTCCCCGTTCCAGCACGCGCTGGTGGTTGACCAGCATGTGTCCGATGCCGCCGATCTCCGTGAGGATGAAAGGGGCCACCTTCTCGAAGGTGGCGGTCACCCCCGGCGACCAGAGCTCGCGCGCGCGGTCCTCGATTGTCCTGCCGCGCCAGGAGGGCAGGATGCTCTCGGCCAGCTCACGTTCGTCGTCCGGGGCGATGGCAAACGTGTTGCAGTCGCGCCGGGCGAGGTTCGGCAGTTCGCCCACGATGCGCCCCGCGATGCCTTCCGGATAGATTCCGGCGCCCAGCGGCTTGCCGGTGACGTTGCCCACGAGCAGTTCGTCCGGCTCGATGCGCACGCTGATCTTGTCCAGGATGTGCTCCAGGGCGCGAGCCTGGCGGAGGACGGCGGGCTGCCCTTCCGTCCGGCGATACGACTCGGTGAGGTAGCGGGCGCGCTCCACGCAGACTTCCCGCCGTCCGGAGAGGAATCGCTCCCGCAGACGGTCTACCCTGTCGCCCGCGGGAGTCGCTGCCACCGCTTCCGTTGCCTCCGGCCCGGGGGCTTTCGTTTCCGGTTCCGGCAGTCCGGCCGAAGCGCAATGCTCGCGATAGATCTGGATCGCCTGCGGCAGCGTCCAGCCGGTCTTCGTGATGAGGGCGACGTTGCCCTCGGCCCTGATCTTGCGGGTGGCGAACGCCGCGAAGACGTTGAGCTGGCCGCTATAGATGTCGTGGAAGCTGTCGGCGGTGAGGGTCAGGGTGAGGTCGGGCTCCTGAGCGGTGACGCCCGGTCTGATGAGCATCTCGCGGCCGCCCCGCGTGTCGATGTAGACGGCGATGTCTGGCTCTTGAATGCGCACCTGGACGAGCGCATCGAGGCCCAGCCAGGTCCTGTGAAGGTCCTCGCTGCCACGCAGGCGTTCGAAGTAGGCCAGAGCGAACGACTCTGCCTGATCGGGATCGCGGTAGGGGAAGGGCATGATCTATCTCCTGATATGGCGGCAAGCTGCCTCAATTGTAGCTCTCATGGCGGGCTAGGGCCACGGTTACTTGCCTGTTCCCGGCTATCTCCCGACTTGTGAGACTTTCCTCAACGCGGAACCGGTCGAGCGGGGACATGCCAGGCTGCGGGGCGTCGATATTGCATCCGTTCCAGCCGCGCGTCAGCCGCACAGGCTGTAGAATCGTTGCAGGGTGTCCCAGGCCGGACATGTCTGCGTCAGGGCGCCCGCTTCGTCCAGGAGGTGGAGACGACCATGTTCACACTCGATGTCAGCGGCTGGATCATTGTAGCGCGAACCGTCATCGTGTACGTCGCCGTCCTGCTGGGACTGCGTCTGGCGGGGAAGCGGGAGCTGGGCCAGATGACGCCATTCGACCTCGTTTTGGTCTTGCTGGTGGCCAATGCGGTCCAGAACGCGATGGTGGGCCCGGACACTTCCGTCACTGGTGGGCTCATCGCTGCCGGGGTGCTAGTGTTCGGGAACTACGGCCTAGCTCAGGCACGTGAGAGGCTGCCGTGGTTGCGGCGGGCGGTGGAAGGTACGCCTACGCTTCTGATCAACGATGGTAAGCTGGTGCTAGAGCACCTGCGTGAAGAGGGGCTGGATGAGGACGATATCCTAATGGCCATTCGGGAGCACGGCGTAGCCGACGTGGCGGGCGTACGGATGGCTGTCCTGGAGACCGACGGGTCGATCAGCATAGTGCCTGGGAGTGCGGAAGCTATACGGACACGCAAACATAGGCGGTTTGGGCGAAGACCTAATTAACTTCCACATCACCCATCATTCTGATCATGTTCCACGGAGAAGCTGATCAAGCTGGTATCCTGCTCGGCGGGCATACCGGTCACACAGCCGCGACCTTCTCGGCCGTGCGAACGCGCTCAACGGACGCTCGAAGCGCGCCACCGAACGCGTCGACGGCGAAGTCGATCTCAGCTTCCGTGTGAACGAGCGAGACGTAGAACCTGGTCTTCAACTGGGCAAGCACACCCCTGAGGATCAGCTCTCGGTTCACCGCATCCCTGAGCGCAAGCCCCGATTCTGGCCCAGCCGGGTCGGAGAAGTCCACGGCCGCGATCGGTCCGCTCCCGATCACCGAGCCACCGATGCCCGCGCTACGCAGTTGCCACGTCAGCCCGGCGCGAAGCTGGTTCCCCAGCGCGTGCAGGCGCTCATACACGCCTGCTTTCTCCAGCTCCGCGAGGGTGGCGCGCCCGGCGGTCGCTGAGACCGGGTTCCCGCTCAGCGTCCCGCTGATGTGAACGAAGCTGGGGGTCGATGCCAGGGCAGGGTCAGCCAGGCGCATGATCTCACGGCGGCCCCCTACTGCCGACAGAGGAAAGCCGCCGCCCACGATCTTGCCGTAGCACACCACATCCGGCTCCACGCCGTAGTACTCCTGGGCTCCGCCGAATGCCAGCCGGAATCCTGTCAGCACTTCGTCGAATATGAGGACGATGCCGGCCTGCCGGCACAGCTCGGCCAGGCGGGGCAAGAACTCCGGCAACGGATCGAGGGACCGTTGCTGTGGCTCAACCAGGATCGCTGCCAGGGAGCCACCGTGGAGGGCAAGGCTCTCCTCGACGCTGTCGATATCATTGAACCGAGCAACCACCGTGTCCTCGATAGCGCTCCGTGGCACCCCACCGCCGGCGACTCTTCCAGCGCCGCGGTGGCCGATGAGCGACAGGTCATGGCTGCCGTGGTACGAGCCGGCGAAGACGAGCACCTTGTCCCGGCCGGTGAAAGCGCGCGCCAGTCGGACGGCGTGCAGCGTCGCCTCTGTCCCCGTAGAAGCGAAGCGGACCATCTCCACGCAGCCCGGCATATCCACGAGCCCAGCTGCGAGCTCGAAAGCGGGGCGGCTCAACGTGTAAAAGACGGAACCCTTGGCAAGCTGGCGGGCAACGGCGTCGCACACCCGCGGGTGAGCGTGCCCAAGGATCAGAGGGCCCGAGGCAAGCAGGAAGTCGACATATTCGCGCCCGGCCTCGTCCCAGACGTGACTGCCGGCGCCTCGTTCCAGGCAGAGGCTCACCGGAAGCGCAAAGGCGGAGTTGGTGCCGCCCACCAGGACGTCATCAGCTCGAATCTGGGGTGTGTGATCAGCCGACGTGGATTTGGGGCTTGAGTCTCCCCCGTAGTCGAGTTCAGTAGCAACGTGCAGCATGGAGCACCTCCACATCCTGGCGAGGGGGACAAAAAATGCCCCACTCCCTTCGGAATGTGAGGCCTTTCCAACGCCTGCGGGCTTAGCTACCGGTTCGGGCTGAAAGGCTTGCCCTACTCGCTTCGGCGAGACTCACCGACCAGTCTGGGTTGCCCGCTCCCTGGAGGTGGGACTTGGCGACTACGTTCTACGTTAGTCTACCACAGAATCGCGCAGGAGCAAGAAGAGACTCGAATCGTCTCCGAAAACCGCGACGGACAGTGCGGCGCCCGCTGGACGGCTCTCGCACAGAATGACTAATGTATCGCGCGGGACTGGACGATACTGATATTGAACGGGTGCAACTGGCGCCGCCCGGCCAAGAAAGGTTCGTCGGACGGCAATCGCCACGAGGGGCTGTGGCGTATGGTATAATAGGGCACCCGAAAAAAGAATAGGACCAGTGGCCGAACTCCGGCTTTTTCGCCGGGGACGGGGGACCCAATCACTGGGGTGAATCTCCGACTCGCTCGGAGTAGGCAAGCTCCCTCTGCCGAACCCGTCAGCTAACCCCGTAGGCACAAGGGAGAGGATAGTCCCTGTATAGAAGCCCGGGGCTACGCCTCGGGCTCTTGCTATCTGTCACACAGGCTGGGCTCTTCCTCTCCCGGAAAGGGAGGCTGTGATGGCTGAGTTGTGGCAGAAAGCGCTGCAGGATGCCGTACGCGATGTAGATGAGCTCAAGCTCTACCTACCCTTGGCTGCGGAGGAAGAGGCCGGACTTCGCGCGGTCGTCCGGAGCTTCCCCATGCAGATCCCGCGCTCCTATCTGCGGCTGATCGACGCTCGCAACCCCAACGACCCCATCCGCAACCTGGTGGTGCCGGCGTGCGAGGAGCTTCACGGCGGCGGCACGCTGGATACCAGCGGCGAGGCGGACAATACGCGTGTTCAGGGACTCCAGCACAAGTATCGGGCGACCGCCGTCATTCTCAGCAACAACATGTGCGCTGCCTACTGCCGCTACTGCTTCCGCAAGCGCCTCTTCGACCGCGGCGGGTGGTCGGGCGGAGAGACGATACGCGATCTGGAGCCGGCCCTGGAGTACATCCGGCAACACACCGAGATCAATAACGTCCTCATAACCGGCGGCGACCCGCTCGTAATGGCCAGCCTGCGGTTGGACCGGCTCCTGTCCGCCCTCCGCTCCATCGATCACGTTCGGATCATCCGCATCGGGAGCAAGGTGCCCGTATTCCTGCCTGCCCGCATCACGTCCGATCCGAGCCTGCTCGATGTGCTTTCTCGGCACTCGCACGGCGACCGGCGTCTGTACGTCGTGACGCACGTCGACCACCCTCGGGAGCTGACGGCAGAGGCACTGCGAGCCATCGAGCGGCTGACGGAAGCCGGTGTGGTCCTGGCGAACCAGGCGGTCCTGCTCCGGCGGGTCAATGACAACCCGGAGACGCTACGGGACCTCTTCAGTCGCTTGGCGGAGGTGGGCGTAGCGCCCTACTACCTCTTCCAATGCCGGCCGGTCACAGGGAGCCTGCACTCTCGTGTGCCCCTGGCGAGGGGCTACGCCATCGTCGAAGCGGCCAAGCGGGGCTGTTCGGGGCTGGCGAAGCGCTTGCGGTACGCAATGTCGCACTACTCCGGCAAACTGGAGATAGTCGGCGTCGAGGGCGAGGGCCTGCAACGCCGGATATACCTGAAGTATCACCAGGCACGCGACCCGCGCGACGAGGGGCGTTTCTTCTCACGACCGCTTCCGGCCGACGCCGCCTGGTTCGACGAGCTGCCGGCCAGCGATTTCGCCCTGGCCGCAGTGGCGGGATCGTACTAAGGGACGGATGGACTGGAATACGGCCGTCGCCTAAAGCCCGCTCCGGGCGCGCCGCTCGTGCCAGTCGATGAACCTGGAGAGGGAGCGAAGGGCCCGTTCTGTGCCCCAATAGACCGGAAGACCGGCCTCGGCGCTGATGCGCTGGAAGTCGAGGTTCCGGCTCATGGTCTCGAGCGAGAGGGGTGGCCAGATTACGGCGACGACAGGTTTGCCGGCCGCCTCGCGCGAATCCTTCAAGATGTCCACGCTCTGCCGAATGAACTCGGCAGCGTCCTGCCCCGCGTTCGGATTCCAGTCGATGCGCGACTGCATGACGAATGTGTGGATGTCAGAGGCCCCGGCGACCAGGCGCACGGCCTTCAACAACTGCTCGCGGGCCCGCATGCCGACCGTGTCCAGAGGGTTGCGTACGCTCGTGCCGGCCACGGGGGTGAACTCACGCAACTGAGCCTGGATCCGCGCCGGTAGGGCGGGCACCTCCAGGCCCATGTGCTCCGCCATGTCAGCGGAGAGGACGCTGCTTCCTCCACCGACGCCGATAATGACTACCCCTCGACCGGCCGGCCTGGGGAGAAAGCGGAAGGCCACCGCCACGTCCTCGAGCTCTCGAAGGGTTTGTACAGTCACCACGCCCGCCTGTCGGCAGGCCGCCTCCCAGACCTCGGCGGAACCCGCCAGGCTGCCGGTGTGGGAGTCCGCAGCGCGGCTCCCGGCGCGGGTGAGTCCCCCCTTGAGCACGATGGTCGGCTTGACTGCGGAGGCGGCCTTGAGCGCCTCGAGGAAGCGCCGCCCGTCCTTCACCCCCTCGATGTAGCAGGTGATGATTCCTGTCTCCGGGTCGCTGGCACAGTACTCGAGGAAATCGCTCTCGTCGAGGTCGGTGGCGTTGCCGTAGCTGATGACCTTGCTGAAGCGAACGCCGCGGAGGGCAGCGTAGAGGACGAGCTCCTCGGCGTTGAGGCCGCTCTGGGATATGAAGGCGACGGGCCCCGGCTCCGCAGGGAACTCGCGGTTGAAGGAGAGGCCACCGGAAGGGCAATAGAGACCCATACAGTTGGGGCCTATGAGTCGGATGCCGGCGCTGCGGGCGCGCTCCAGGACCTGCCGTTCGAGCTCGGCCAGTTCCCTCTCGCCGGTCTCGCGGAAGCCGGCGGTGAAGAAGTGGATGGCCCGCACTCGCTTGGCTGCGGCATCGTCCATGAGCTGGAGTACGGCGGTCGCAGGGATGCTGGAGATGACGAAGTCGACCGGACCGGGGATGTCACGCAGGGACGGGTAGCAGGGCAGCCCCATGACCTCCTGGGCGTGCGGGTTGACCGGGTAGATGGGCCCGGGGAACTTCATGACCTGGAGCGCCCGCAAGAACATCTCGCCGCCGCCCCAGTCACGCTGTTTCGCCGAGACGCCGACGACAGCCGCCGAACGAGGGTGAAAGAGGAAGTCGAGGGGATGAGAGGAGCGGGAGTCGGATTCTGACATGACCGTCGATAGTGTATCATCTGCGCTGCTTATGGGCTCGTCCTTCGTGGGGAAAGGGGCGTACGGCGATTTGCCCCTTTCGTCGGGGCTCCCGTCCGGCTAGACTGGCAATCTGGGGGGCGCAAGCTCTTTCCCTGGGCCGGTCCTAGCTGACAGGGAGGTACGCTAATGACCATGCGATTCAAACGGCTGGGCCGGACGGGCCTCAAGGTGAGCGAGATCTGCATGGGGACCATGACCTTCGGCTCCCAGGCCGACGAAGAGGCGGCGCACGCCATCCTCGACAGGTCCCTGGACGCCGGGGTCAACTTCATCGACACGGCGGACGTGTATCCCGTGCCTCCCTCCATCGAGACGGCGGGTCGCACGGAGGAGATCGTCGGGCGCTGGCTTCCCGGAAAGCGCGACCGCGTGGTTGTCGCTACGAAGTGTCGCGCCCGCGTTGGCCCGGGCGCCAACGACGAGGGGCTTTCGCGGGCACACATCCTGGACGCTGTCGACGCCAGCCTGCGCCGTCTCCAGACCGACTACATCGACCTCTATCAGGTGCACGCGCCTGACCCGGAGACGCCCCTCGACGAAACTCTCCAGGCCCTCGATGACCTGGTGCGCTGGGGCAAGGTGCGCTACCTGGGCTGCTCCAACTTCGAGGCCTGGCGGCTGTGCAAGGCGCTGTGGGTGAGTGACCGGCTGCGATTAGCCCGCTTCGACTGCGTTCAGCCCAGGTATAATCTTCTCCACCGCGAGATCGAGAGGGACTTGCTGCCCGTTTGCGCCGAGGAGGGCATCGGCGTCATAGCCTACAATCCGCTTGCCGGGGGCCTTCTCACGGGCAAGTACCGGCGGGAGGACCCTCCTCCGGATGGCACGCGCTTTGCCCTGGGCGGGCGGAGCGGATCCCTCTACCAGGCGCGCTACTGGCACGACGCGATGTTCGACGCCGTTGATCGGGTGAAGGAGGTAGCGGACGGCTGCGGAGCGACGCCCGCTCAAGTGTCGGTAGCCTGGCTGCTCCAGCAGCCGGTACTCACCTCAGCCATCCTGGGGGCCACGCGGCGGGAGCAGCTCGACGAGGCGCTGAAAGGAGTTGAGTTGACTCTGGACGCCTCGGCGATGGAAGCCCTCAACGCCATCTCCCCGCCCAGTACCTCCCCACGGTAGCGGTTCGTGCCGGTAGTGTGTGTTCGCGGTCTCCCCGTGCTGTAGTTGGCGGCACTGCGTCCGTGTCTCCGCAGGCCCAGAGGCGCCCCCGACCTCGTAACGACGCATCTTCGTCCCTACACCAGCCCGGGACCGCCGGCCGGCTATCGCTTGGGCCGCGGGAATTGGCTCCTGGCGTCGGGCGGGAGGGCGCGCCACGCCCGGCCGTAGGCGTCTTCCGCGGCGTGGTGAGCGCTCAGCTTCTCCTTCACGGCCTCCTTGTCGGGCCATGCAAGGTAGTCCACGGTCGGCACGATCCAACGGGGCCCGATCTCACGGGGCGTCTCGAGGTCGCTGTTGGAGATTGCCAGGCGAGGTGGGGAATGCGTAAGGGCGCTCCCGACCGTGAAGTAGAACTCCGCTATCTCCCGTAGCTCGCTCTCGATGCGGTCGAGCTCCCTTTTCGCATGCGTGCACGCTTCAAGCGGATCAGTCGACATCCCTGGACTCGTGTTCGCCGATCGGTCTGCTGCGGTTCAGATGCGGTTCGGGCGCCCCTCAGGCAAGTCGGCGTCCGGGAGTCAGCCTGAAGGCACGGTGGCGGTTCACCCTGCCGGACCTCATGCCGACGAGCCTCAGTTCTCGGTCAGGATATACTGGTCGTACTCGATCTCGAAGCGCAGCTTGTGCTTGGCCTCCTCCTGGGCTAGAGCCAGCAGAGTCGCGCGAACCGCCTTGTTCTCGGTTGCCGCGGCGAGGTCGCTGTACATCTTGAACGCTGCCTTCTCCCTTTTCATCGCCAGGGTGAGGGCGCCCTGGTAGTCCAGGTTCGGGCTGCTCTCCACGTCAACAAGCCACTCTGCAATCTTCAGATCCATGATCTTCTCTGTCTCAGGGACCAGAAGCCTGCCTTCCTTGATAGCCACCAGCTTCGCCTTGTGCCCTAACTCCTCGCCGGCGAAGTCCTCAAAGATGCGACGCATCCGCGGCTTCTCCGCTCGCTGGGCGAGGTCAGTGTAGAAGCGCGCCTCCTCCTCCTCCTGGCCGATCGCGAAATCTAGAATCTCATCAACGGAACCGAATGCTGGCATTCTTCTGTCCTCCTATGGAAGATATGAGCTGGTTTTCTCAACGGTGACAAGGCGATGGGTCTTCATCCGTTTGGCAGCATTCATATCCAGTGTCCACCAAGGGGACGGATCGTTCAAGTGCTCCCGCCGGGCGATGCTGGGGCACGGGGGCCGAAGACCTGGTCTGCATCCGCGAAGCCGACGTGCCGAGGTATCGGGGCCGCCCGGGTGAATCAGCGCCGCCGTCGGCCATAAAGGGCTCGCGCCGGGTGTGAGAGCTACGGCAATACGTAGTCTTGCGGCGCCTCGCTCTCGGGCCAGCCGTCGGCGCCGATGAGGGGCACGAAGCGGCACTCGCCCAGGTTCTGCATCGAGGTGCCGCTGGCCGTCTTGGTGACCAGCATGAGTTGCTGGACACGGCGCTGGCCGACGGGGATGACTAGCCGGCCCTCCTGGCGGAGCTGATCGAGGAGGCTCTGAGGTACGTGCGGGGAGCCTGCCGTCACCAGGATGGCGTCGTAGGGGGCGGATTCGGGCCAGCCGAGCGTTTCGCCCGCTGTGTGCACCTCGACGTTACAGTAGCCGAGGTCGCGGAGCCGACTGGCGGCGTCGGACGCCAGCTCCGGTATCCGCTCCAGCGTGACCACATGTTGCGAGAGCTCGGCCAGGAGCGCCGCCTGGTAGCCGGAGCCCGTTCCGATCTCCAGCACCTTCTCGTCTCCTGAGAGAGCCATAGCCTCCGTCATCATCGCCACCATGAGAGGCTGAGAGATCGTCTGGCCGTAGCCTATGGGCAGGGGACGGTCCTCGTAGGCGTAGCGCTGGAGGTCGGACGGCACGAACCGCTCGCGCGGTACACGAGCGATAGCGGCCAGCGTTCGCTCGTCCCGGATCTCGTATCGGAGCGACCTGACCAGCGCCTTCCGAGCGGCGGCGTAGTCGATGTCCATGCTTCGTAGCGCCGCCTTCCTGTCCGCAGCGCACTCCGGCCGCCCCTACCTTAGCACAACCGTCCAGACGGCCCCAAGGAGCGCCGGTGCTATAATGACGCCGCTCAGCGCTGGGGCGGGGCGGTCGCGGCGGCGGCTGGCGAACGGCAAAGAGCGGCGGAGGCCAGAGAATGGCGCTACGCTACCGGGTAGGCACCTCGGGCTGGTCCTACAAGCACTGGCGCGGCCCCTTCTATCCGCCGGGCCTGCCGACGAGCGGGTGGCTGGCCCACTACTACGCCCAATTCGCCACCGTCGAGCTCAACAACAGCTTCTACCGCCTGCCGCAGGAGAAGACGTTCCGCAACTGGGGCGAGGCCGTCCCGAAGGGCTTTCGCTTCGCCGTCAAGGCCAGCCGCTTCATCACCCACATCAAGCGACTGAAGGACTGCGAGGAGCCCCTCGAGACGTTCCTCGGCCGCGCCTGCCTCCTCGGCGAGGCGCTGGGGCCTGTCCTCTACCAGCTCCCGCCAAACTTCCACTGCAGGCCCGACAACATCGACCGCCTGGCGGACTTCCTGTCGCTGCTGCCGCGGGACGTACGCCACGTCTTCGAGTTCCGCCACGACTCCTGGTTCAACCGCGACGTCTTCTTCCTCCTGCGACTGCACAACGTCGGCTTCTGCGCCTTCCACATGGTCGACTGGGAGACGCCCCTGGAGGCGACGACGGACCTGGCGTACGTGCGCTTCCACGGCAGCGACGAGGTGTACGGCGGCTGCTACAACGATGAGCGGTTGGCGGACTGGGCGCGGCGACTGCAGGAGCTGCCGGAGGACGTGTCGGAGGTGTACGTCTACTTCAACAACGATGCCTACGGCTACGCCGTCGAGAACGCGCGAACGCTGAGGACGCTGCTCAGATAGGTTGACAATTCCTTACATATCGGTTATCCTTACTGCGCCATGAAAGTAAGGAATACGACCGCCAAGATCACCAGCAAGGGCCAGATCACGATTCCCAAGGAGGTTCGTGACGAGCTCGAAGTGAGTCCAGGGGACTCGCTGCATTTCAGGGTGGAGGACGGCAGCGCAGTGATGACGCCGGTGCGGAGGCGAAAGCTCACCGACTTCGTAGGCATCTTCGCCGACGACAATAATCCCGCGGTGAAGCACGTCCGGGAACTGGCGGCTCAATACTCTGGCCAGGAGCTGGTAAAGAAGATTAAGGAGTTCGAGCGTCAAGGGGTCAGCCGCTACCTGGCCGAAAAGCACCGGCGCTGAGGCCACGTATTGAGGGCGTACATCGATACCAATGTGATCATAAGGACGCTCGTCCAGGATGCTCCCGGGCAGTCCCAAGTGGCCCGGGATCTTCTTGCACGGGCCGCGGCAGGTGAAGTGGAGCTTGTCCTGAGTGAGACGACTCTGGCTGAGGCCGAGCGGGTGCTGCGTTCGGTCTACAGTCGGACGAGAGGCGAGATCGCGACAGCGCTGAAGGGCGTGGTGGTGGCCGAAGGGGTGGCAGAGGAGGGACGAGACGTGGCCCTGGCAGCGATAGAGCTGTATGAGGGCCGTGGGTTCGACTTCACCGACGCCCTCCTGGCCGCACGCGCCCTCGTGCACGGCCCGCCGCTGGTCTACTCCTTCGACCGCGATTTCGAGCGGGTGGCCGGCCTGCGCCGCCTGGAGCCGGGCGAGGCGCCCGCGTAGGTCCGACAGCGACGCCTATGGCTACGCCGTCGAGAACGCACGGACCGTTGGGCAGGCTGCGCGGCTGAGTTGAGCCACGTTAACGGGGCGGTCACCTAGCCTCTGGGCGGTTGCGCTTAATGAAGCTGGGGTCACTATCTTGACGTGGAGGGTGGCGGCACCGCCCTCGCGCCGCGACTGGCTGCTCGCAACCTAGCGAGACGCGTCCTTTGGGGCAAAGAGACTCTTGAGGATACGCAGTAACCCCCCCGGGCGGTTCGGGTCGGGCAATGCTGGCGCCTTGTAACGGGGCTCCGCGGCCTTCACCGCGTACCGTCGAGGTTGCTGGCGTGGCGGCAGCCACCTGCCGCCTCGAAGCTGGTCGAGCGCCATGCGGGCGCAGTCTCTCTCTACGCGGCTTCCTGCGCCTTCCCGCAACATCCACTCTAGATAGCCAGGATCCTCCACCGCAATTTCGTGGAACGTTCTGGCCCTGTGCCTGCCAAAGGAAATGCGGGCGCGGTAGGAGGCATGCCGGGGCGGGGCCACTCTGCCCCCGTACTGTTGCGACAGAATCTCCCGGCTGAGTGGGGCGATCGATACGAAAACCTTGCTCCCAAGGAAGCCGGGCGCAACAAGCTCGACGGTCTCTATGGCGTTGTCGGGGACATCCGACGCGAAGTCCTCCGTAACGGTCACACCGAAAATCGCAGAATCGCCATCTGACCGGAGCCGCTGCACCTCTATGCAACCTGGCTTGAAACGCGCTCGGATGTCCGAGGCACCCACACCGGGCGCTGACGCCGCGAACGTGGCGGCGGAACCACGTCGGCCTGCCAAGACCACGACTTCCGGCTGAGCACGCAGGACACCTTGTGGCGGCGCCGTGGCCGCCGGTCCTCCGCTAGCCCTCGCGCGCTGGGCTGCAGTGCGCCGCCCTCCTGTCGTCGATCGCGACTCCTGCCCGTCGGCTGCGGTACGTCTGCGCCAGCCCTCAAGATCTCGCTCAAGCTCCTCCTTGGCCCAGTTGAGCTCCGTCATCTTCTCGTTAAGCTCTGAGGATGCCACCCCTGGGTTCATGTCAGGGTGATAGCGACGGGCCAATGCCCTGTAGGCGGCGCTGACTACAACCAGCTCGGCCTGTGGTGTGATTCCTAGGATCTCAAAGGGGCTCTTCTGCGCGCTCATTGACACCCCATCGCCGGAGGCGGGCCATATTATATCACACGCGCCGCGAATGGACCGGCGTTGAGCCCTAGAGGTACTCCTTCACCTTCTCGGCGAGGCGGCGGGTGAAGCCGACGGTGGCGGCGATGTCGTCGACGGGCGCCTCCCGTATCCCCTTCACCGACCCGAACTTGCGCAGCAGCGCCCGCTTGCGCTTCGGCCCGACGCCCGGCACCGAGTCCAGCGCCGACTGCATGCCCGCCTTCTGGCGCAGCTTGCGGTGGTAGGTGACGGCGAAGCGGTGCGCCTCGTCGCGGATGCGCTGCACGAGGAAGAGGGCCTGCGACGTGCGGGGCAGCACCACCGGCTCCGACATGTCTTTGATGAACAGCTCCTCGTTCTGCTTGGCGAGGCCGGCGGCGGGGATGTCGCCTACGCCCATGTCGCGCATGACGTCGAGGGCGGCGCTGAGCTGGCCCTTGCCCCCGTCGACGATGAGCAGGTCGGGCAGGGCGGCCCACGCTTCGTCCTTGGCGTCGTTCGCTTCGGGACGCGGGCCGTCGCCCGCCTTGCCGGCGGCGCGCTTGAAGCGGCGCCGCAGCACCTCGGCCAGCATCGCGTAGTCGTCGGCGCCCGTGACCGTCTTGATCCGGAACCGGCGGTACTCGGCCGGGCGGGGATGGCCGTCGACGAAGACGACCATGCTGCCGACGGCGGACGTGCCCATGATGTTCGAGATGTCGTAGCACTCGATGCGGCGGGGCGGCGACGGCAGGTTCAGCTCCTCCGCCAGCTCGTCCAGGGCGGCGCGCGTCTTGCCTGAGTCGGCGAGCCACTTGACGCGCGCCACCTCCAGCGCCTCGCGGGCGTTGTCGCGGGCCATCTCCACCAGGCGCCGCTTCTCGCCCCGCTGGGGGACGACGAGCTCGACGCGGCGGCCACGCCGCTGCGACAGCCACCCTTCGATGACGTCCATCTCGGGCAAGGCGACGGGCACGACGACGCGCGACGGCAGGTACGTGGCCGACTCATAGAACTGCCTGACGAAGCTGCCCATGACCTCGTCGTCGGGCTCGTCGCTGGCGCCGTCCAGGGTGAAGTGGTCGGCGCCGACCATCTTCATGCCGCGGATGAAGAACACCTGGACGGCCGCCTCGCCGTCGGCGCGGGCCAGGCCGAAGACGTCCTCGTCGGCGGGCCGGGGGTAAGCGGTGACCTGCTTCTCGCCGATGCGCTCGATGGCGTTGATCTGGTCGCGGATGACGGCGGCGCGTTCGAACTCCATGGCGTCGGCCGCCTCCTCCATCTTCTGGCGCAGGTCGCGCAACACCTCGTCGGTGCGCCCTTCGAGAAAGAGGATGGTCTGGCGGATGACGTAATCGTACTCCTCCTTCGAGCAGTAGGCGGTGCAGGGCGCGATGCAGCGGTGGATGTAGTAGTCCAGGCAGGGGCGCGGGTCCCTGCCGGTGATCATCTTCGTGCAGGAGCGCCACGGGAACAGCTTCTTGACGATGTCCAGCGTCTTGCGCACGGAGCTGGCGCTGGCGTAGGGACCGAAGTAGCGGGCGCCGTCGTTCTCGACGCGGCGGGTGATGTAGACGCGGGGCCAGGGCTCCTGGACGTCGACCTTCAGGTAGGGGTAGTGCTTGTCGTCCTTGAGGCGGACGTTGTAGAGGGGCTGGTGGCGCTTGACCAGCGTCGCCTCCAGGTGGAGCGCCTCCTGGGCGTTGCCGGTGACGATGTAGTCGAAGTCGGCGACGGCCTGCGACAGGTTGCGAGTCTTGGGCTCCATGCTGTGCGGCGAGCCGAAGTAGGAGCGAACGCGACTGCGCAGGTCGGCGGCTTTGCCGACGTAGATGACGTCGCCCTCGCCGTCGCGCATGATGTAGACGCCGGGCCGTCGAGGGAGTGCGGCCAGTCGCTCGGCGAATCGCTTTGTCATAGCGATTCCATTCTATCGCAGGGGGAGGACGCCCGGCCACGGGAGGTGGCGGTGTTAGGGGGATAGGAGGCTAGTGGCACGGCATGTGCCCGAATCCGCGACCAAGGGACGAGGGGTTTGTTAGTGTGTGGTAGCAGCGGCAGGATTCGAACCTGCGACCAAGGGCTTATGAGTCCCCTGCTCTACCACTGAGCTACGCTGCCACCTTGCGCTGCCACGCGTCGAGAGTATAGCAATCGAGCGCGCGGGCGGTCAATCGACTGGCCGCGCCAGGACATCACCCTCGGCCAGCCCGTCTACGTCACCCGGTTCTGAGACGGCGGAACGCCGAACCTGAAACCGAGTGCAGGTTGTCGTGTAGTCGGTTGACTGGACTCGAATTGCCGGCAACTACCGCCACCAAGGCCGATAGCGCTCAAGGTGCTATACTATAGGCCAGCGTTTTCCGGCGCGGGGTGGTAGTCCATGACAGACGCAGACTTCATCAAGGTCCTCATCTCATTTGCGGCCGGATCGCTCCTTACGCTCTTGGGCGCATGGACGAACCATCGTCTCTCCACACGCCGATGGGAGGCAGAAGTGCGCAGCGCGGAGGTCTCTTACTTGCGCGAGTTCTGTGACACGTGGGTCGACCTCACGATGCGCAAGGCTGAGTTGGAAGGCCCCGTGTCAGCGACGGCACTTCCGGCAGACCCTAGCCGAATACAGGCCGCGCAACTATCGGAACTGCAGCAGCTCAGCGACGCATACAAATCGCTAAGACCTGCCGTCAAGCGTGCCCCCGAACCCTTGACCGACCACCTGCGCCTGTTCCTCATCAGGATGGCGCGAGCAGGCAATGCGGTTCCCTACGACATAGAATTCACGAAGGTAGCCCTCGTAGAGTTCAGGTCGGCACTGAACCAATACGTTCGTCGCGGCAAGACTCGCGGCGTTAGCCTGTTTCCGAACGAATCTGCTGAAGAGTATGAGCGGCTCGCCGCGAGGATCGGCATGCCTGGCCTGCGTTAAGCGGCACCCTCATGTCAACGCTCATCGGCCTCGTACGCCAGGCGGCGTTGCCCCCGCAGAAGGGCTTGATGCCCGCCGGTCAGCCAACGTACAATCCCCTCGTCAGCCAGTTGGGCAAGGCGACCAGGGGATTCGTTCAAAGACCAGGGTCGCGGGGTTGCCTGGGGAGATTCGGGCAGACAAGTTCGTCCCCGATATTCAAGCAGGGGACTCCCGCCAGTAGGCGGGCCGGCGCCAGCCCTTGGTCGTCCGCCGTGGCGGACCGCTGCTACCAAACCCCGAAATCGAATCTGTCCCCTGGCTTCGCGGCCAGGGGACTCGTTGTGAGACGCGCCTGTGCCGACCGGGGCATCTCCCTCAGCTTCGGCTGGCCCCAATACACATCCCGCTCCTGAGACGCCGTCCGCCTCTTGCGCCAACGAGGGCCAGCAGCGATAGTGCTCCCGTGGAAGACACACCGGTAGGCCCTCGCCGACCACGGATTCATCTGGCGCCCACAACGAGGGCTGGACTCTGGGCGGCGCGGCTGTTGGTACCGTTCCTAGCAGGCGTAGTGGTCTACATAAGCCTCGCCGCGGCTTATCAGATTATCACAGGAAAGGAAGCCTTCGATAACTTCAGGGCGCCGTTAGTGGCTGTGCTAGTGACGACGGAAGTGGCAGGGGTACTCGCAGGAGTAGCGGCGGCTTTTGCCGTCCTTCGTTGCGGCGAACGGTCGGCCCTAGCGTTTCTTGGGTTCATTGTCTTGGTCTTCACAGCCATCGTGTTTGTGAGTGGGTTGGTCAGCGACTAGTAGGCCCGCCTGCTCGTTCCGGTCGACGACTCAGCCTGCGCCGACCGGCTGCGATTTCCCCAACCCCTGTGGGGAGGAGCCAGGAGTTGAATGTTCTGGCTCTGGTCGTGTTCAATTGATCCATGTTCACGCCGCTCCCATCTCCCACAGCAGCCCTCAGCCTTGAGGAAGTCGTGGCCCGGCTGGCCGCATGCCCCCTCATAAGCGGAGTCCTTCTCTTCGGAGCGGCGCCGACCTCGCCGAGCGCGGCCAATGACTACGACATCCTTGTGGTAGCCGACAAAGATCCCCTTCCCACGCGCTCAGGGATCACATGGATCGATGGCCGCCTCGCCGATCTGGTCTTCGCAAGCACTGCAGAAATCGCCCAGCTAGGGGAGCTGCCCTCGCCTCTTCGCCTCACTGACGACTGGTGCGGGCGCTTCATTCGCTGGCTTGCCGTCGGCACGGTCGCCTTCGACCGTGAGGGTCTTCTCGGCCGAGTGCGGGACCACCTGCGATCCCTACCTCAGGAGGTTGAAGCGCCAGACGCGGAGATGTATCGCCGCTGGGATCACGCGAACTACAACGTTGCACAGAGCCGCCGCTACGTCGCCGCCGATGACCCGATCTATCGTGAGGCGTTCGACCTCCGCATGACCTATCAACTAGGCGAGGCAATGGTGGACTACTTTCGGGTGCGGCGCCTGTTGTGGGAAGGAGAAAAGGAGGCTATCCGCTACTGGGAGCGCTCTGACCCTGAGTTCAAGCAGCTCTTCTTTGCCTGCCTTTACGAGCGAGACCGCTCGCGTCGGTTCGAGCTATATTGTGAAGTCGTTGCACGCGTGCTCGCGCCAGTTGGCGGCATCTGGCCACCGTACTCCACCTCAATGGCGCCAGGCGCAACCGGAGATGCTGAGGCGGCCAACCGCTTCTGGTTGCTCCTTCTAGGCCAGCCGCAAGGCGAGTAGGGCTGTCCACCATCAGATCATCGTGCGTGTCAGGGAGGCAACCAGCGTGGTAGAGGGTCTGCTTTGCGACCCTTCCTTCTGACCCGCAGGCAAGACCCGCCCTCATCGGTGTCGCCCAGCCCGGCCATCGCGACTCGCGTCAGCGGCGCCCGCAGAACGGAAGCCTCGACAGGCTGGCGCCGGTTCGACATGGTCTGGCCGGAGCCCAAAACGAGGTTGACGGTATGCGTGCGTTATGTTAGATCACTTAGAAAGGTAGACCTCCGTCACTGTTGCCACGGATCGCAGAGCGTATGCGGCCGTGACACCCCGCCCAGATGCACGGAGAGGGGACTCCGGCATCCGGATAACCTCATCGATTCGTTTCAGTAACCGGTCCCTCGGACGCCGGACAGTTGTTCCCTTTCTTGCGCCTACCTGAGGAAGGGCTTCCTCTGATGGCGAGCCAGAGTGGGCGGACGTCGGGCCGCGAGGGGCGGATACGGGTTCTCGTCGTCGACGACCATGCCTTGCTGCGAGAGGGTCTCGTTGGCCTCCTCTCCAAAGACCGGCAGTTGGCGGTGGAGCAGGCTGCTAGCTGCCAGGAAGCGGTGGTGACAGCGAGACGATTCCGGCCGGACGTGTTCCTGGTCGACGCGTGGCTTGATCATTCCAATGGTACCGATCTTCTGGCACAGCTCAGGACAGCGGTCCCTGAGCCGAAGGTTGTTGTCCTGTCGGTTGACGCCTCAGACCAGATGTTGCTGAGGGCGCTCCGGGCTGGCGTCCGGGGACTGCTCGACCGAAGCGCTGACGCGGCGCAACTCGTCGAAGGCGTGCTGGAGGTGTCGAGGAACGAGACCTTCATTTCAAAACGTCTCGTAAAGCGGCTTATCTCGCGCGTCACCACCGGCGAGGAGTATGGCCCCGCCTCCGTCGCCGGCACCGCCTCCCTCACGGCGCGCGAGCATCGGGTCCTGCAGCTCGTGGCTGCGGGAGAGACGAACAAGTCCATCGCGGCGGCGCTCTATCTCTCCGAAGGAACTGTCCGCTCCCACCTGCGCTCCATCATGCGCAAGCTGGACGTGTCGAATCGCGTGCAGGCTGCGGCCGTAGCACTTCGGGGCGGTCTTGAGTCACCGCTCGACGAGCTGAGCTAGCTCCCTCCCACTTGGGCGACAAGGCATAGTCGTCTCGGCACAGATCACCCCCTAGGCGGTACGCCTTCCAGCACCACCCCGGTGCAGGGATCCATCGCCTGTTGACCACATGGCCTTTGGAATCAGGTCATGTGATTCCTCCATCTTTGGCGTGCCGGGAGATGCCCTCCAACCGTGCCCTGAGTACGGTGGGTTCGCATGAACCGCGCCGATTTCAGGGTCAACACAGAGACGCTCGACAGGGACAGAAGCCTGGCGGCGGTGCTGGTCGTCTACAAGCACCGCCTCTTCCGCGACGTCATCTCCGGAGTGCTCGCGCAGAACTCCGGCATTGTCGTCGTTGAGACGACACGCAGCAGCGAAAACGGCCTGCGCCTTGTGAAGGACCTGAGTGCCTGGCGTGTCGTCGTCATCATAGAGACCGAAGCACGAGTCAATCTCGAGCGAGGTGCCGTCGCTTCTTTTCTGCGCGCGGCTCAGGATGACCCCCAGGTTCGCGTCATGGCCCTCACGCTAGGGGGCTCTGGGGTAGCGATCGACCGTTGGCGGTGGCTAGAACACCTCGACCCCGGATATCTAGTCGGCCAAGTGCTTAGGGACGGGTGATGTTGCGCGTCGACAGCGGTGGCGCTTCGCGGCTTTTCGAAGGCTGCCGATGCGCGGTCAGTCTGCCGCCGCGAAATGTTTGTGAGCCTGCCCCGTTCTCTTTATGAGAGGGTTGGGACGCACTCCAGATTGAGAGGGGACCGGTTTGCAGGACACGATGATCGCTCTCGGCGAGTTGACCGCCGAGCCGGACGGACTGTTTGTCAACCTTGAGAGCCGGCGCTACATGCTGAAGCTCCTCGCAGACAGGGTGATCGCAGCACTGGTGCTGCTGGTTCTGGCATTACCCTTGCTGATCCTGGCAGTGATCATCAAACTCGACTCTCCCGGCCCCATCTTCCATCGACAGGTGCGGGTCGGGCGCCGCGGACGGCTGTTCACGATGTACAAGTACCGTTCCATGATCGATGGGGCGAGCGACCACCAGGAGTCGCTGGCGGCAAGCTGCGGCCAGGACGAGCGCCCGATCTTCAAGCTGCGCCAGGATCCGAGGGTGACGAGGCTGGGACGGTTCCTACGTCGAACCAGCCTCGATGAGCTACCGCAGCTCATCAACGTTGTTCAAGGTCACATGAGCCTGGTCGGGCCCCGCCCACCTCTTCCCAGGGAGGTCGAGCTGTACGCACCGTGGCAGCGCGTGCGGCTTGAGGCGGTGCCTGGTATGACGGGACTGTGGCAGGTGAGCGGGCGGAGCGAGCTGACCTTCGAGGAGATGGTGCGTCTTGACCGTGAGTACATCGAACGGTGGTCCCTGCGACTGGACTGGAAGATCCTGGCGCAGACCATCCCCGCTGTCACCAACGGACGGGGGGCGTTTTGATTTGCCGACCCACCCAGGACGATAGTCCGGTTCTCAATGTCGAATCCCAGGCGCTGGCCGGTTGCCATCGAGCCTGGCATTGCCAAGGAGGATGACCGGGAGGGGAGGCCAGAGGGGCACATGGGACAGTTGAACGTGTATCTCGACGTATTGAGACGCCGGAAGTGGATTGTCTTGGCGCCGTTGCTTTTCGGGCTTGTGGGCGGGGTGGCAGTCACCCTCTGGATGCCTCGAGTCTATTCCGCCTCAGCCACAACCAGGATAGCCCTGGCCGGCCAGGAGGTCGGTGGGCCGCTGGACCCGGCGCAGGAAGAGCGGTTGACCAACACCTACGTCCAGATCGTGCAGAGTCGGCCCCTGCTGTCAAAGGTGATCACAGAGCTTGGTCTGAAGACGTCTCCCGAGGCGCTGCTGGGGCGCATCCACGTCGAGCCAGTTGTCGGAACGGAGTTGATACGCATCAGGGCCGAAGCCCGGGTGCCGGAGGAGGCCCGGGACCTGGCCAACGCTCTCGCCTACGCCCTCGTGGAGGAAGGCCGGTCATTCTACCTCGATTCCGATAGCCCCTCCCTGGCCGACGCCTTTGGTGTAGTGGAGCTCGCGGTCTTGCCCACCAGCCCGGTCCGGCCGAACCTGCCGCTGGCTGTTGCGACCGGGTCGCTAGTGGGCCTGGCGGTTGGCGCCGGCCTTGCGCTCGTGTTCGAGTACGTCGATCCGAAGCTGAGGCGGGTGAAGGAGCTGACTGAGATCACGCCCCTGCCGGTGCTCAGTTCGCTCTCGCGGTCGAGGAAGTCGCTGACCAACGGCGGCAACCTTCGCCTGGAGGCGGGCGCGCAGCCGGTATTCACCGTGTCGGGAGGGGAGCGTGCTCTCGCCATGAATCTCCTGGGCCTTCTGGTGGACCAGCAGGTTCGAAGCATTCTAGTCACGAGCCCCCGCCCTGATCAGGGAACCACGAGTGTGGCGGTGAGCACGGGGGTGGCCCTGGCGCGAAGCGGCGTGGAGGTCATGCTGGTGGACGCCAACCTCCACAACCCCTTCCTCCACAGGGTCTTCGGCCTTTCGAACCTGACCGGTCTGAGGAACATACTGCACACCATCCCCACCACTCCGGACGACCCGCAGGCCCTGGTCGCGGGCGCGGCGCAAGCGTCCCAGGTTCCTGGCTTGCACGTCCTGACCAGCGGCTTGCCTGTGGGTGAGCCCTCGGAGCTGCTCGCTTCGGATGGGATGAGGACGTTGGCGAAGCTCTTTAGCGAGCGGCCTCACGTCACCGTCATCGATGCCCCGCCCGTTCTCAGGTCTGAGGACGCCGCGGCGCTCGCGCCTCTCGTGGGTGGGGTGGTGATGGTCTGTGCCGAGGGAGAGGCGACCGCGGACAGCGTGAGGGAGGCACTGAACTACCTCCAGAGCGCCAGGGCGAACGTCCTAGGCCTGGTCTACAACAAGGCTCAGTACGGATGAAAACCGAGGACGGGAGCGCGTTGGCCCAATCAGACGTTCCGCGCAGAGTAGTGCGGAACACCGGTGTCCAGATCGTCGGGAGGGTCCTGAACGGTCTCATCTGGCTTCCTACCTTGATGATCCTGACGCGCTACCTTGGGACGGAGGGCGTCGGAGACTACCTGCTGGTGCTTGCCTTCCTCGCCTTTCTCAACGTCAGCGACCTGGGCGTATCCACGATAGCCGTCCGTGAGCTTTCGTCGGGCGAGGGCAAGACCGGGGCACTGTTGGGGAACGTGTTCCTGATCCAGGTCGCGCTGGCCATGCTGGCCATGGTCCTGGTGTCAGGAGTCGCCTTCCTCCTGGGCTATTCCCCCGAGGTGACTCTAGCCATCTCTCTGGGCACCCTGTCCTACCTGTTCATAGCCCTTGGCAGCAGCAGCATGGGCACTACTTTGGCCGCAAACCTCCGCATGGAATTCGAGGCGTTCGCGAATGTTGTCCGGTCTGTGGTCTTCATCGGCCTGGTGGCGCTGATCGTAGTTCAGGGACTCGGGCTAATCGCGCTCGTTCTCGCCTACGATGCCTCCTTTCTGGCCAAGAGCGCCCTCGTGGTTCTCTTCTCGCGAAAGTTCGTCGCACCGAGCTTCCGCCTCGACCCTCCGCTCTGCCGGAGGCTTCTGGTCGCGGCACTACCGCTCGGGATCGCCAACCTGGCCTGGATGGCCTACAACCGAATCGACATGGTGATGCTTTCCAAGATGGGGACATCGGAGGCTCTCGGCCTCTATGGCGTAGCGTACCGGTTCGTGGAGCTGGCCTGGCCTTTCAGTACCCTCTTCGTTATCTCCGTCTATCCTCTTCTCTCGCGCTACTTCAGGACAGGCGATGGCGAGAAGTTCCGCCAGCTCCTGCAAAGGTCACTGGATATCCTGAGCTTGATGGCCATAGGTCTGGTCACTGTCCTCATCGTTTTCACCAAGCCGATAATCTCTATCGTCGCCTCCAACGACTTCCTCCCCGCCGCGACCAGCCTGAGGATCCTCTCTCTGGCCATCGTCCTTGTCTGGATGGGCAACCTGATCTATCACGCGCTGTTCGCCATCGGCAGACAGTCGGCAGTGGCCTGGGCCTGTGTTTCGGGGGTGTTCGTCAATGTCGGGCTGAACCTTGTACTGATCCCGCGATTTGGCTTCGACGGGGCAGCGGCGGCCACGGTAGTGACGGAGCTCGCGGTATTTCTGCCGCTGCTGATCGTCGCTGCCAGGCATCTGGACTATTTCCCCTCATTTGGAGTGGCCGCGAAGATGGTGCCGGTGGCTCTGGTGGCCGGCGCCGCTGCCCTCTTCCTGGAGCCTGACGGCATCGTTCTTCAGGGCGCGGCGATGATGTTCATCTTCGCAGTAGGCCTCGCGCTGGCGCGGGTGGTATCGGTCGATGACATGCGCCTGCTATTGCGAGCGCCCGTTCAGACGGAGACCGCGTGAAGAGCCCGCTACGAAACGTCCGCCGCTACAACTGGGACCCGGCTCCGGAAGCGGCCGGCGCCGGCTTGCGGGACGGGCGCGTGTTCGACTCCGGGGCGGAGATCAATGTCCGTCGCTGGGGCGAACTGAGCGATGAAGAGATGAGCAACTGGAGGTCTCTGTGGCAGCGGGCCAGGGAAAGGCCGGAGCTCTCGCCGGACTACCTTCATGCGCAGGTGAGCGCGGGTTTCGTCCGTGAGCCGCGCCTCGTGTGGCTGGGCGACAGGGGCGGCTGGCGCGGCGCCCTGGCGCTCGGAGTACACCCCAGGTTGCCGAGCGCGGTCTCGGAGCGGCACCTCTCTACTCCCTGGGGAGGGGAGGTCATCGGGCTGGCGCCGGTGGTGGAACCAGGCTTCGAGCCTCGGTTCGCTGCCTTCTTCCTCGCCTGGTTATGCAGGCAACGGCGGCTCCTGGCGACGGACTTGAGAGGGCTGTCAAACCGCTCGGCCATGACCGACGCCTTCCTGGCGCAGGCGGCCGACTCGTTCGACGTGTCGGTGACTACCGAGCTGATCGTGCCGTATCGTCAGCAGGATGGCCTCTGGACAGCCGAGCTCCACGCCTCAAAGAAGCTGCGCCACCAGCTCAGGACGCGCGCCCGCCAGTTGAACGGCCGACGCTGGGGTCTCGTCTGTGCGGACCGCGCCACCGACCCCGACGGGTTCTATCGTGCCTTCGACCGCTTCGTGGAGATCGAGGGGTCGGGATGGAAGAAGGGCATCGGCGCACTGGCCCAGGACCCCGTCCGCCTTCGTTATTTCCAGCTCCTCTTTCGGGATGCGCGCGACATCGGTGCCCGGATGTACTCACTGTCGATTGAGGAAGCGGTCGCCGCATCGACGGTCGTGATCTACGCGCACAAGCGCTTCCTCGTATGTCGCATTGCCTATGACGAAGACTACGGGCAGTACTCGCCCGGCGTCTTGCTCATTGCGGGGACGCTGGAAGCGATCAGCCGCGAATGTCCGACCGCCATCATCGATACAGGCGGCGAGGCGACCTCCTTCGTTAGCCGCTGGTTCGACAGGCGGGACGAACGGGTGCGGATCAGTTTGTACGCGCGGACGCCGGCCGGACGCGCCTACTGCCGCCTGCGTGAGAGGCTATCACGTGTGCGGCGGGGGCTCCGGCGCAGGCGCTCGGGTAGTTGCCGCGGGGCCGACATGGCCGGTAATGAAGGATCAGCAGCGTATCTGCACGGCCTTCTGTCTGGCGGTGGAAAGGATGAGGCTTGTGGGTGAGCAAGTGACTGTGCTGATACCGGAGTATAGGCCCTCCTTTGATGACGAGGAGTGGGAGGCCCTGCGAGAGCCGCTGCGCAGCGGCTGGGTGGGCCTGGGCCCCAAGACCAAAGAGTTCGAGCAGGCCTTCGCCCGCTACGTGGGGGCGCCTCACGCCGTCGGCCTCAACTCGGGGACGGCCGCTTTGCACCTGGCCCTCAAGGTACTAGGCGTAGAGGGCGGCGAAGTCATCACTACCTCCCTTACATACGTCGCTACCAATCACGCCATCCTCTACAACAACGCGACGCCTGTCTTCGCTGACATAGAGGAGGACACATTCAACATCGATCCGCGAGAGGTGGAACGGCTGATCAGCCCCCGCACGAAGGCCGTCGTCGTGGTGCACTATGCTGGGCATCCCTGCGACATGGACCCCATCCTGGAGATGGCCGGGGCCAGGGGAATCAAGGTCGTCGAAGATGCCGCCCACGCCTGTGGCGCGGCCTACAAGGGACGGAGGATCGGCACCCTCAGCGACGCGACCTGCTTCAGCTTCGACACGCTCAAGAACCTGGCCACCGGGTCAGGGGGGATGATCACGCTGCATGACCCCAAACTGGACGCACGGCTGCGAAAGCTGAGGTGGCTGGGCGTCTCCCGCGATACCTGGACCCGCGCCCGCTCCAATGGTCGGCGTCACTGGTACTACGAGGTAGATGAGGTCGGCTTCCGATATCACATGACCGACCTCGCCGCCGCCATCGGCCTGGTGCAACTACGAAAGCTGGAACGCCTCAACGCCCGGCGCCGCGAGCTTGTTCGCCTGTACGATCGGTGCCTGGCGGACCTGGACTGGGTCCAGACCCCGGCGCTGAAGGAGTACGCCATCAGCTCCCACCACAAGTACGTGATCCGTGCGCAGGGCCGGGATGGCCTCATCACCCACCTGCGGGAGCGCGGCATCGCAGCCAACGTTCACTTCGTGCCGAACCACTTCTATCCCCCGTACCAGCGCTTCAGGGCCCATCTTCCGGTCACGGAGAGGGTCTGGGAGGAGCTGGTCACCCTGCCTCTCTTCCCGAGCATGACGGAGGCGCAGGTGGAAGAGGTGGCGTCTGCCATCAAGTCTTACCGGAGACACGCGCGCTCGAACAACCACCGCCGGCAATCCGAGAGGTGTCGCGGCGAAGTCGCAGCGCGCGGTGTCGAACAGGCGCTGGGGGCGAGGACTTCATGATTGAGGGACGTGATATTGTCTGCCTCTCGTTCGTAACCTGGGATGACCACTGGGGAACCACCCAGCAGTTGATGAGTCGGCTGGCGAAGCATAACCGCATCTTCTTCGTCGATCAGCCGGTCTCGCCGCTCTCGTTCTTCACGGGCATCCGAAAGAAGAGCGCCGTCTGGCGTCAGTTCAAGCGATGGCGGCAGGGCCACCGCGAAGCCGCAGAGAACGTCTACGTCGGCTCGCCGCCGCCGCTCCTCCCGCTTCGCTACAACAAGATCGTGAATGCGGTCAACGCCTTCATCATGAGACGCTGGCTCACACGGCAGGTCAAGCAGCTCGGGTTCAGAGATCCGGTCTACTGGAACTTCCAGCCCGGCCTCCCTCACCTTGGGCGCGCTGTCAAGCCATCGCTGTCGGTCTACCACTGCGTCGATGACTTCGCGTCCGTGCCGCACTGGTGGAACCGGCCGGGCAGCGTGCGCGCGCGCGAGGCGGAGTGCTGCCGCGAGGCCGATGTCGTCATCTGCACGGCGCGGAAGCTGGTAGAAAGCCGCCGCCACCTGAATTCGAACATTCACTTCGTGCCCGAGGCTGCGGACTTCGCCCTCTTCTCGCAGGCGATACTCCCTGAGACGGAGGTGCCGGACGACATCGCTGGCCTGCCGGGAAGAGTCATCGGCTATATCGGCGTGATCGACTTCCGGCTGGACGTCAAGCTGCTGTCCTACATGGCGAAGCGGCAGCCGGATTGGTCGTTCGCGCTCATCGGGCCGGTAAAGAGCGACGTAGCCGACCTCGGCCAACTTGCCAGGCTGCCCAACGTGCATCTTCTCGGCTACAGGGCCATCCCTCGGCTCCCGGCGTACATCAAGGCCATGGACGTTTGCCTGATTCCGTACGTGCTGGATGACTTCGCGCATCACATCTTCCCCCTCAAGCTGTATGAGTACATGGCCGCCGGCAAGCCGATCGTGGCGACCGACATGGAGGAGATGCGGCGCTACGCTGGCGATGAGATGACGATTGGGCACTCCAAGGAGGAGTTCCACCAGGCGGTGATCGACGCGATGGCAAACGACTCGCCGCAGCGCGTCGCCGCGCGCCTGAGCACCGCACGCGACAACTCCTGGCAGCACCGTGTCGAGCAGGTGTCGGCCATTCTCAGCCCCTTGCTCGACGGGCGCCATCGGAATAGTGCAGATGAGAGGGGACCAGCAGCAGGGACGATCCCTCGTACCTGAGAGTGCGGCGGGCGACCGACGAGGGCTTGCTGGCAAAGCTGGAGGGTGAGCAGATGCGGAAGCTGCTCGGTGATCGCGAGTACCCGGAAAGGGCGGCCATCACGATGGCGGAGGAATTCCTTCGCCAGCACGGCGATCATACCGTCGTAGGCCTGAAGCGGACGCGCTGGTCGTGGATCGCGTTCTTTGCAGGCCCTGACGAGCGACCCGCTTACTGCCTCAAGGTGCGCTCGGATCGGGACATGATCGATGAGGGGCGTGAGGTCACGACGGAGCTGGAGTACGAGGCACTTTCATGGCTGCATGACTACTTCTCGGGTGTGGCCTCGTTCGAGCGGTCGCTGCCGCGGCCCGTCGCTCATTTCGCTGAGCACTACGGCATCCTGACGGAGTACGTTTCCGGGCAACCGCTCTCTGATTACCTGCTGTGGCGCGGCAACGTGGTCGGCTCACCGTGGTCGACGCGGTATCTCCATTCCCTCTTCCGCACATGTGGTGCGTGGCTGCGTGCCCTGCACGCGGCCGACCAGCCCGACTGGATGCCGGTCAGATCGCCGAGCATGGAGGCGCTTCGGGCGCGCGCAGATGAGGCGGCGGCGGTGCTGCCCGAGGCTGTCCGGCGCAGCATACCGCTGGAGCGCCTGCTGGACAGCATTCCCTCTTCCTCAGCCTATGAGCCTCGGCTCGTCGTCTCGCACAACGATTATCATCCCGCGAATGTCTTGTTCTGTAATGGTGAGATCCGTGCGCTCGACCTGGTTACGGTGGGCCTCGCTCCCCCTGAGGTCGATCTGGCCTCATTCCTGGTACGCGCCAGCTCACAGAAGCAGCGCATACTAGCCGGCAGGCTGGCGGGCACATCGGCGTTGTCCGGTAGCTTGGCGGCGGCATTTCTCAACGCATATGGCCATGACGGCGACGATGCAGAGAGCCGTCTGCGACCGTTCCTGGTAGTCCACTTCCTGGAGCGCCTGGCATCCGCGTCGCGCAGGAGTGAGCAACTGGCCGCGCCTCTAAGGTTGCCGTTGCAGGCCCGCCTCACACGCTGGGCCAAGCGCTTCTCAACATTGCTGGAGGAGGGGAGGTTGTACTGACGCTGTGGGACGGAGAGTTCCCTCCAGGCCTTTGGTGCTGACACCTCGGTTCGAACGCGGTGCTGGCAGCGGAGGAAGACCATGACCACGACCGCTGGCCCCATCGCCTCGGCAGTCACGAGCACCCGCCAGTCGCTGGCGCTTGCCGTCGGCTTGGGGTGCGTCCTGGCCATGGCGATTCTGGTTCTCCCGCCGGCGGCCGCCGCGGTCGTCGCCCTGGTGGGCTGGTTCGCGGTCGTGGCGCTGGTGGACATCAGGGCCACCGTGCTTTCTCTCATTGTGGCCAGGAGCAGCCTGGACGTAGCGGCAAACATCGACCTGGTGTCGGCCGGGCCCCTGGGCGACTTGAACGTGGCGGCGGTCCTGACCGGCGTGCTGGTTGCCACGGGACTGGCGTACATCGCGGTCAACCGAGTGAACGTGTCGAAGACTCCCCTGGTGCGGCCGTTCGCCGCTCTCCTGGCCGTCTTCTCGGTCGGCGTCCTGTACGCGCCCGACCTAGGGGCGGCGCTGGAAGACTGGTTCCGCAGTGTTGGCGTCTTCATGCTTTATATCCTGCTGGTCGACATGCTGAGGGACGAGAAGAGGATAGCCCACCTGGTGACGGCCCTCCTCTTCTCCG
This sequence comes from uncultured Dehalococcoidia bacterium, assembly GCA_964565775.1. Taxonomy (GTDB): domain Bacteria; phylum Chloroflexota; class Dehalococcoidia; order DSTF01; family JALHUB01; genus CAZMGB01. The sequence goes on along the minus strand of CAZMGB010000011.1, from coordinate 17,766 downwards.
CGGTTGTGCCGGTCGTCGCTGGGGCGTACCAGATCGCAACCGGTGCTGGAGATCAGTATACGAATGGGTTCACGCGTGTGGAGGCCACCTTCACGCACCCGACGCCCTACGCCATCTTTCTCGTGACCTTGCTGCCCGTCGTCATCGTATCCTTCGTCCGTGCGAGATCGGATCTGGCGAAGCTGGCTCTGAGCGTCCTGGCCGTGGCGATGATCGTGTGCGTGATAGCGACGTTCACGCGAGGCGCATGGGTAGGGCTTCTGGTTGTTCTCATGGTCATGGGCGCAGTCAAGTACCGCGCCGCTCTCCTGGTCGTGCCGGCGGCGGCATTGCTGATCTGGATCGCTGTGCCCAGTGTTCAGCACCGGCTTGCGAACGTGGAAGCTAATGACAGTTCCATATCCTGGCGCTTCCAGCAGTGGCAGGACGCCCTGGCCATCCAATCGTCATGGCAGCATCTGACCGGGGCCGGCCTGGAAGCGGTCGGCTCCCGTCTGGGAAACTCGACGCACAATGACTACCTGAGGATCTGGGTGGAGGCGGGGGTACTGGGCAGCGCGGCTTTCCTGTGGCTCTATGGAAGCCTCGTGAAAATGACGATCGCCGCCTACCGAGCGGCCACCTCGGATTATCATCGAAACCTGATCTTGGCTTTCGCCGCCGTCCTCGCCGCCCGCCTCGTCATGTTCGCCTGGGATAATCTCCTCGTGCATCCCGTGTTGGAGTGGTATTTCTGGTCGCTGGCCGCGCTCATCGTGGCGTTGGGCGCGCAGGGCAGCGCCGCCGGGAAGCAGCCGACGGGCCAACTGCTGGCGAAGGGAGTTGGCCGGTGAAAGTGCTTCAGGTAAACAAGTTCTTCTACAACCGCGGGGGCGCGGAGACGGCGCTCTTCCAGACGTCGCGGCTACTGGAGCGGTTCGGCCATGAGGTGATCCACTTCGCCATGCAGGATGCGAGGAACCTGCCGTCCCCGTACTCGGGCTACTTCGTCAGCAATGTTGAGCTCAGACAGAACATGAGCTCCCTCGGTGTGTTCCAGCCGCGGCGATGGGCCACAGCCGGCAGGATTCTCTACTCGCGGGAAGCGGAAGGCAAGATGGAGGCTCTGATCCGGGCGACGAAACCGGACATCGCCCACCTGCACAACATCTATCACCAGCTATCGCCCTCCGTTCTGCGTCCCTTGCGAAGGCATCGAATCCCTACCGTTCTCACGCTTCATGACTACAAACTCATCTGCCCCAACTACTCGCTGGCCACGCGAGGAGCAGTGTGCGAGCGGTGTAAAGGGCACAACTACTATCAGGCAGTGCTCCAGGGATGCGTGAAGAACTCCCGGCTCAAGAGCGCCATTTGCGCCCTGGAGGCTTACGCCCACAGAGCGTGGAACATCTACGCGAGGGGCGTCGACGTGTACATAGCCCCCAGCCGCTTCATGAGGGAGAAGATCATCGAGTTCGGCGTGGACGGCAGGCGCATCGTCCACGTGCCCAACTTCATCGACCTGGAGGACCACGAGCCGTGTGCCTCATCCGATAGCTATTTCGTCTACGCCGGCCGTGTTGAGGCGGTGAAGGGAGTGGCCACGCTTCTTCAAGCTGTGGGCAGCAGTAACGTAGCCAGGCAGTTCGAGTTGTGTATTGCGGGGGATGGCGAACAGAGAGCCGCTCTTGAGAGCCACTGCCGGGGAAACGGCACGGGCCACGTCCGCTTCTTGGGGCCCCTCCCTCCGAAAGAGGTGGCATCCCTCATGCGGGGCGCGATGTTCTCGGTCGTGCCCTCACAGTGGTTCGAGAACGCGCCGCTCGCCATCCACGAGGCTTATGCCTGCGGGAAGCCGGTGGTGGCCTCGCGTATCGGCGGCATCCCGGAGCTGGTGGAGGAGGGTCGAACAGGCCTCCTCTTCGAGCCGGGCGACGCCCAGGAGCTGCAACGAAAGATCGACTACCTGCTGACTCATCCCGCTGAGACGGTTGAGATGGGCAGAAACGCCAGAAGACTGGTCGAAGAGGCCTACGGGCCGGAGCGCCACTACGAACAGTTGATGGCGGTCTACGCCCAGGCCCAGCAGTCCAAGAGGCGAGGGTCAGAGACTATGCGCAGAGAGGTGGAAGGCCAGCCTTGACTATGACAATCAGCATCCTTGGCACGCGCGGCGTCCCCGCCAGGTACGGCGGCAACGAGGTCTGCGCAGAGCAAGTGGCGACCAGGCTGAGCGCCCGCGGCTATGAGGTGACAGTGTACTGCCGGGGAAGAAACGGAACAGCAAGTCACGAGAACGGCGACGGAGTCAAGCTGGTGTTTCTCCCCTCGACGGGAGGCAAGCACCTGGACACGCTGAGCCACTCCTTCCTCTCGGCCCTGCGGGCCATCCCTCGGCGGCCGGACGTTCTGCATTGCTTCGGCGTCGGGAATGCGCCCCTGTTGCCCCTTCTCAACAGGGTGGGCAAGAGGACTGTCATCTCGGTGGACGGGATGGACTGGCGCCGTGACAAGTGGGGGAGACTGGCCAAGCTCTATCTGCGACGCTGCGCGGGGCTTGCCGTCGGGCTGGCGGATGCCTGCGTCACGGACTCACGCTCGGTGGCCCGCTTCTATGCGGAGCAGTTCGGCAAGGAGCCGCTGTACATCCCGAACGGCGCTGACATCGTCCCGCCTTCGACCTCCGGCGCTCTACGGGAATACGGTCTGGAGAAGGATCGATACGTCCTGTTCGTGGGAAGGCTAGTGCCGGAGAAGGGCGTCCACAATCTCATCGAAGCGTTCGCGGGTCTGGAGACGGACCTCCAACTGGCTGTCGCTGGCGACGGCTCCAGCGAGCCCGACTACTTCCGGCGGTTGCAGGCCGCCGGCAATGAGAGGGTCCATCTCTTGGGACCTGTCTACGGCGAGGCGATCCGCGAGCTGTACAACAATGCCTACGCCTACGTTCAGCCCTCTCTGGTGGAGGGCACGTCGCTCTCAGTCATCGAGGCCATGGCGTACGGCAATTGCGTCTTGGTCAGCGACATCCCCGAGAACCTCGAGGCCGTGGGCGACGCAGCTCTCAGCTTTGACTCACGAGGAGGCCCGGCGGCTCTGCGACAGGTGTTGGCCTACCTCGCGGAAAGCCCGGAGGTGGTGGAGGGGTATCGGCGACGGGCTCGCCGCTTCGCCCGCGAGCACTACTCGTGGGAGGGCGTGATCGATCAGTATGAGCAGCTCTATCTCAGTCTGTTGGATGGGAGATCCAACGGGGATGCGTGCGTGACCGCCGGCCCCGCACATCGCGGTCGACCGCCGAGCTGCTCGACTACTTGAGAGCAAGGAGGGACGCCATGAAAGTTGCGATTCTCGCCGGCGGTGTGGGCTCGCGGCTGTCCGAGGAAACAGAGACCAAGCCGAAGCCGATGGTCGAGATCGGCGGCAAGCCCATGCTGTGGCACATCATGATGCACTACACCTACCACGGCCTGACACAGTTCGTGATAGCGCTCGGGTACAAGGGCGAGTACATCAAGCGCTACATGGTCGACTACTGCTCCCTCAACGGCAATCTCACCGTGAACTTCAGGGACGGCACCGTCGCAATGCATGCCGGCGCGAGAGAGGACTGGAGGGTGGAGCTCGTAGACACCGGCCAGGCCACGGCTACCGGGGGACGCATCAAGCGCCTGGCACCGTACCTGAGCGACGGAACCTTCATGCTCACGTGGGGTGACGGCGTCTCCAATGTTGACTTGCGAAAGCTCCTCGAGTTCCACAAGGCCCACGGTCGCTTGCTGACGGTTACGGCGGTCCGACCACCGGCCCGCTTCGGCAAGCTCGACATGGTCGGGAACCAGGTGGTGGAGTTCTCCGAGAAGCCGCAGCTCTCCGAAGGGTGGATCAACGGCGCCTTCTTCGTCGCCGAGCCGGGCGTGTTCGAGTACATCGATGGGGATGACACCCAGTGGGAGAGAGAGCCGATGGAGCGTCTGGCCAGGGACGGGCAGGTCATGGCCTTTCGCCATGAATCGTTCTGGCAATGCATGGACACGCTGCGCGACAGGAAGCTGCTGGAGAAGCTTTGGCAGGAAGGCAACGCACCATGGAAAGTATGGAGTTGACAAATTGAGGGTACTGGTTCCAGGTCACAACGGCTACATCGGCACGGTCCTCGTGCGCATGCTTCAGGCAGCCGGGCACGAGGTGGTGGGTCTGGACAGCTACCTGTTCGAAGGCTGCACCTTCGGCGGTGACGTGCCGGACATCCCCGCACTGAGGAAGGACATCCGTGACGTCCAGGTCTCTGACCTCGAAGGGTTCGGCGCCGTTATCCTCCTCGCCGCGCTCTCCAACGATCCCCTTGGCGACATGGATCCGGAGCTGACCTACGCGATCAACCACCGGGCATCCGTCCGCCTGGCGAAGCTGGCGAAGGAGGCAGGGGTCACGCGGTTCCTCTTCTCCTCCTCGTGCAGTCTCTACGGCGCGGCGGGAGATGATCTGATCACGGAGGAGGCCCCCTTCAATCCGGTGACCCCTTACGGCATCTCCAAGGTGAGGGTGGAGGAGGACGTCTCCAAGCTGGCCTGCTCCCACTTCAGCCCCACCTTCCTCCGCAACGCCACGGCCTACGGCGTCTCCCCACGGCTCCGGGGAGACCTGGTCGTGAACAACCTCGTCGGGCTCGCTCACACCACAGGCCTGGTTCTCATCAAGAGCGACGGCACGGCGTGGCGACCGTTGGTGCACATCGAAGACATCTCGCGGGCCTTCCTGGCCGTGCTGCACGCACCGCGAGAGCTCATCCATAACGAGGCGTTCAACGTCGGAGTGACGGAAGAGAACTACCGGGTCCGCGACCTGGCGGGGATGGTGGAGGAGGCAGTCACCGGCAGCAGGGTCACCTACGCCGAGGGCGGAACGCGGGATTCTCGCTGCTACCGGGTCGACTGCACGAAGCTGGCCCGGAGGCTGCACGATTTCCAGCCGCAGTGGACGGTGCGGCGGGGCATCGAAGAGCTGCGATTGGCCTACAAGCGTCACGGCTTGACGCTCGAGGAGTTCAGCGGCTCCCGATTCCTGCGGATCAAGCGCATTCGGGAACTCATGAGTGACAACCTACTCGATTCGAACCTGCGCTGGCGATGCAGCGTGGAGAAGAGCGGAGCTAGAAGTGCCTGAGCTTACCCCGACCTGTCGTTCCTGTGGCTCGCGAGAGCTGACAACGGTCCTCTCGCTGGGAGAAACGCCTCTTGCGGACGCGCTGCTGAGCGAAGAGCAGCTAGCGCAGGAGGAAGCCCGCTACCCCCTGGACGTGGCCTTCTGCAATAGCTGCTCCCTCGTGCAGATCCTGGAAGCCGTCTCGCCTGAGGTTCTCTTCTGCCGCGATTACCCGTACTACTCGTCCTTCTCCGACGCCCTGCTGGCGCACTCCCGGGACAACGCACAGAGCCTCATCGAGACGCAGCGGCTCGGTAGCGACAGCCTCGTGGTGGAGCTCGCCAGCAACGATGGCTACATGCTGAGAAACTTCACGGAGCGAGGCATACCGGTCCTCGGCATCGATCCTGCGGAGGGGCCGGCCAGGGTGGCGATAGAGGCCGGTATTCCCACCCTTTGCGCTTTCTTCGGGGAGGAGCTTGCTACCACGCTCCGAGACGAAGGGAAAAGAGCGGACGTCGTCATCGCCAACAACGTGCTGGCTCACGTGCCGGACCTCAACGGGTTTGTGGAGGGCATCGGCATCCTGCTGAAGGATGACGGCGTGGCTGTCATCGAAGTGCCCTACGTCAAGGACCTGGTGGAGCACTGCGAGTTCGACACCATCTACCATGAGCACCTCTGCTACTACTCGGTGACGGCCCTGGTGCGTCTGCTTCATCGGCACGGGCTGTCGCTGAACCATGTGGAGCACTACCCCATCCACGGAGGCTCCCTCCGCCTGTTCATCGGCCGGCGAAATGATGTCGCCGCGTCGGTCGGGAGCTATCTGGCGGACGAGACGGAGCGGAAAGTCAACGATCTGTCCTACTACCAGGGCTTTGCTTCCAGGGTCTCCGGCGTCAAAACCGCCCTCGTCAAGATGCTCTGCCAACTGAAGGGCGAGGAGAAGAGAATCGCTGCCTACGGTGCGGCAGCCAAGGGGAGCACCCTGCTCAACTACACGGGCATAGACACGGGCCTCATCGACTTCGTTGTCGACAGAAACGTTCACAAGCAGGGGCTGTACATGCCCGGCGTGCATATTCCCATCGATGATCCGGCAAGGCTGCTCGCCGACATGCCCGACTACGTCCTGCTGCTGGCGTGGAACTTCAGGGATGAGGTGCTGCAGCAGCAAGAAGAGTACCGCCGCAGGGGAGGGAGATTCATCATCCCGGTCCCCTGCCCGACGGTGGTCTAGCGACCGCGCGGTCGACGCATCGCCCGACGGAAGGGCGGGCGCGAGACCCGCAGGTAGCAATGAGGAGGAACGCCAGTTGCGCGTTTGCGATCGCCGGACAGGAGTCGATGAGAGCTGGGACGCCAGCGCCACCTGCCACAACTGCGGCGCGCTGGGCATGTCCATCTTCTACGAGCTAGAAGGCGTTCCCGTCAATAGCTGTCTCCTTCTGCCCAGCCGCGAGGCGGCGCTGGCATTCCCCAAGGGCCGGATACGCCTGGGCTTCTGCGAATCATGTGGCTTCATCTCAAACGTCCTTTTCGATCCGGCCCTGGTTGAGTATTCGGGCCGCTACGAGGAGACGCAGGGCTTCTCGCCCCGCTTTGCGGCGTTCGCCCGCGACCTCGCCGGCCGCCTCATCGAGCGCTACGACCTCCGGGACAGGGACATCCTGGAGATCGGCTGCGGAAAGGGCGAGTTCCTGGCGCTGCTCTGCGAGCTGGGGGGCAATCGCGGCATCGGCATCGACCCGAGCTACGTCGACAGCCGGCTCCACAGCGAGGCCGCAGGCCGCATGAGATTCATCACCGATTTCTACTCCGAGAGATACTCACACCTGACGGCCGACTTCGTGTGTTGCAGGCATACGCTCGAGCACATCCAGCCGACCCAGGACTTCCTGCGTATGGTGCGGCGCTCCCTGAAGGACAGGTGGGACACCACGGTGTTCTTCGAGGTTCCGGACGTCCGTCGCGTCCTGCGCGAGCTCGCGTTCTGGGACATCTACTACGAACACTGCTCCTACTTCACGCTCGGGTCTCTGGCACGCCTGTTTCGCTCCTGCGATTTCGATGTGCTCGCCTTGGCCAGGGACTTCGATGATCAGTACCTCCTGATAGACGCCCGTCCGAGCAACGGCAGCGTCGGCTCCGTCTCGGAGCACGAGGACGATCCGGAGGAGCTGGCGCGCGATGTTACCAGTTTCAAGAGGAGGTACGTCAGCGCGCTAGCCGGCTGGAAGAGGGACTTGCAGCGCATCAGGGAGCGAGGACAGCGTGCCGTCATCTGGGGCTCTGGGTCCAAGGCGGTGGCCTACCTCACCACATTGCAGGTCGGCGAAGAGATCGAGTTTCTGGTTGACATAAACCCGTTCAAGCAGGGCATGTACCTCGCCGGCAGCGGGCACAAGGTTCTCTCGCCTGACGCTCTCAGGGGCTACAGGCCTGATGTGGTAATCGTCATGAACCCCGTCTATTGCGATGAGATCCAGCGCGACCTCGACAGAATGGGCGTGTCGGCCGAACTCATCACTTTGTGACCTCGCCGTTGGGACCGCACTGAGTGGAGACCGTACAGGTGAAGATGCCGCGAGAAGTGGACAGCCTAAGCCGGGAAAGCGCGCTGGAGGGCAGGCCCTGTCCCGCATGCCATCATCCAGGCATGTCGGTCTTCTTCGAGATCAGCGGCGTTCCGGTTCACTGCAACCTTCTCTGGCCCAGTCGCGAAGCCGCCGTCGCGGCCCCACGCGGCGACATCCGCCTCGGGTTCTGCGAGGCGTGCGGCATGGTCTACAACGTGTCTTTCGATCCGACTCTCATGGAGTACAGCCAGCAGTATGAGAACTCCCTGCACTTCTCGCCGACGTTCCAGCGCTACGCGCGAGAGCTGGCCACACGCTTGATCGAGGGATACGGCCTCCGAGGCAAGCAGATCATCGAGATCGGGTGCGGAAGAGGAGACTTCCTCTCCATGCTCTGCGAAGGCGGACGAAACCGGGGTCTCGGTTTCGACCCGGGCCATGATGGTGCGGCGGAGGGCGGCACGCCTCCTGGAAGCGTTACCTTCGCCAGCGATTCTTATTCCAGCGCCTATGCCACCCACAAGGCCGACCTGATCTGCTGCCGGCACACCCTGGAGCACATCGCTGACCCCCACCGGTTCCTGCTGGAGATCCGTCGCGCCATAGGTCCTCGCACCGGTACGGCAGTGTTCTTCGAGGTGCCGAACGTCCTGTTTACGCTGCGCGACCTGGGGGTCTGGGACATCATCTACGAGCATTGCTCCTACTTCAGCGCCCCCTCCCTCGCAAGGCTCTTCGAGGAAACGGGCTTCACGGTTCGCGAGGTCTACGCGGCCTTCGGAGACCAGTTCCTCTGCCTGGAGGGCCACGCGGCGGCGGCGACGACGAATCGCGGTGGCGCCCGGTCGGCAGAGGAAATCGAGTTGCTGTCGACGCTTGTGTGCGCCTTCGGGGATGACTACAGGAGCCAGGTGGAGGCCTGGGGCCGCCGCCTCAGCCAGTGGCTTGAGGCGCACCGGCGGATCGTGCTGTGGGGTGCGGGGTCGAAAGGCGCCACCTTCCTGAACGTCGTGGAGGCCAGCGGTCAGATCGAGTACGTGGTCGACGTCAACCCGCGCAAGGAGGGGATGTACGTGGCGGGAAGCGGGCAGCGGATCGTGCCGCCGGACTTCCTGCGCGAGTACCGGCCTGACGTAGTCCTCATTGTGAACCCGATATATCGGGAGGAGATCGGCGTTATGTTGGGCGGGATGGGTGTGGAGGCCGAGGTGGTTACCGTCCAAGATGAAGGCCGGCAGCGCCCGATTCACGGCGCGCACGGCAAGACGACATGACTGGCCGAAGTCCGCTTGTAAGCATCGGTCTTCCCGTGTACAACGGCGAGCGGTTTCTTGCGGAGACGCTGGACTCGATCTTGGGTCAGACGTTTGAGGACTACGAGGTAATCATCTCCGACAACGCCTCCACCGACAGAACGGTGGAGATCTGTTGTGAGTATGCCGCTCGAGACAAGCGGATTCGCTACCACCGCAACAGTGCCAATCTCGGCGCTGCCAGGAACTTCAACCGGGTCTTCCAGTTGTCGTCCGGACAGTACTTCAAGTGGGTGGCGGCAGACGATCTGTGCGTGCCGGAATTCCTGGCCCGCTGCGTGGAAGTGCTGGAGGCGGAACCGACGGTCGTGCTCGCCCACCCGAAGGCGAGGTGTATCGACAACAACGGGGAGGTCATCCCGCGCTTCAGCGGACACCATGACATCGACTGGCAGCCGGAGGCGGTGAGTCGCTTTCGCCAACTGCTCTACGAACTCCACTGCGGCGAGAGCAGCGTGTCTCAGTGGACCGGTCTCTACATCTTCGGGCTGATCCGCTCAAGCGCGTTGAGCGAGACGCATCTCATCCGCAACTTCATCGGCTCGGACTATAGCCTGGTGGCGGAGCTCAGTCTCATTGGCAGGTTCTATGAAGTACCTGCGTATTTGTCCTTCCTGCGGGGGCATGAGGGATCTGTGTCCTGGGCTTATTGGGGGAGCGCTGAGAAGCTTCAAGAGTTCTTCGATCCGACCGTGGAAGGGCGTATCGCGGTGAGGTTGTCGGGACAGAGGCGCTATCTCGAGTACTTCGTCTCAATAGCGCGCTCGTCGCTCCCGGTGCAGGAGAAGATCGCCCTGCTGTCCTACACGGGCACTCTATGGCTGAGAAAGTTGCCGAGGAAACTGTGGCAAGGGGTTCGGGGGCCCGCCCGGACGGCGATGGGCCCTCGTCGCTCATCTCAGCCGTGGCATACGTGAGCGCACGGAAGTGTGCTGCATGGATCGACGCGAATGCTGTACGCAGGCTTTGTGCGCGTTCCTCCGGCGGAGACGCTGCCGGTGAACGTCGTCGGGTCTGGTGTCCACGCGGCAGGAGCTATCACAGGGGGAATACAGAGAAGCGCCGGCGGCTGGAGGGCGCGCTGGCCTCGCAGAGAGGTAGGGTAACAAGATGCACTCAGCAAAGCCGGGCGCGGCGACATGCGGGCTCTTGCTCGTGGTCGTGGCCTTTGTTTGGGCCTTGCTTTCGGTGGACGGGGCCTATGCGTCGTCTGGCAGCACTGAGCGGGTGAGCGTCGACACAGCGGGCAACGAGGGAGACAACGACAGCTACGAGCCCGCCGTGAGTGCCGACGGCCGCTACGTAGCCTTCCAGTCCTACGCCTCCAACCTGGTGGCCGGCGACACGGGCGGATACCGGGATGTCTTCGTCCACGACCGCCAGACCGGCGCAACGGAGCGAGTGAGCGTGAGCACGGGGGGCGCCCAGGCGGACGGCGACAGTCGTATCGACGCCATCAGCGCGGACGGTCGCTTCGTGGCGTTCTCGTCCTACGCCACGAACCTGGTGGCTGGCGACACGAACAACATGCGGGACGCTTTTGTCCACGACCGTCAGACCGGCGTAACCGAGCGGGTGAGCGTGGGGGCAACGAGCAACGAGGGGAATGGCGAGAGCCGCGGGAGCGCGATCAGCGCCGACGGTCGTTTCGTCGCCTTCCATTCATTCGCCTCCAACCTGGTGGCCGGCGACACGAATGGGCTCGCCGATGTCTTCGTCCGCGACCGCCAGGCCGGCACTACTGTACGGGTGAGCGGCGACGCGTCCGGCAACCAGGGGAACGGCGATAGCTCGTGGCCCGCTATGAGCGCGGACGGCCGCTATGTGGCTTTCGAGTCCTCGGCCTCTAACCTGGTGGCCGGAGACACCAACTCCAAGAGGGACATCTTCGTGCACGACCGTCAGACCGGTGCCACGGAGCGGGTGAGCGTGGGCACGTCTGGCAGCCAGGGGAACGGCGATAGCCTCGACCCGACCATAAGCGCGGACGGCCGCTACGTGGCTTTCTATTCCTTCGCCTCCGACCTGGTGCCCGGCGACACTAACTCCAAGAGTGATATCTTCGTCCACGACCGTCAGACCGGCGCCACCGAGCGGGTGAGCGTGGGCACGTCTGGCAAGCAGGCGAACGGTGATAGCCACAAGCCCGCCATAAGCGCGGACGGCCGCTTTGTCGCCTTCCAGACCCTGGCCTCAAACCTGGCGACTGGCGACATCAACTCTACGTATGATGTCTTCGTCTACGACCGTCAGACCGGTACCACGGAGCGGCTAAGCGTGGGCTTGACGGGCGGAGGCGGCGACGGCTTCAGCCAGTGGCCCGCCATGAGCGCGGACGGTCGCTATGTGGCCTTCCAGTCCGTGGCCTCCAACCTGGTCGCCGGGGACACAAACGATGAGGCTGACATCTTCGTCCGCACCCTAGAGCTCCCCGAGGCCGGCCAGGTGGCCTCTAAGGCTAGTCAAGAGGCACCGGCGATCAGCCAGGAGGCCGCCGTGACTAGCCAGGAGGCTCCCGACACTAGCCAGGAGGCCCCCGCAACTTCGGAGGATATCTACGCCACCCCGGAGACTCCCCGCCTGGATCTGGAGACCCTCAGCGGCATAGGCCTCGGGCTGGTGCCGGTAGCGCTGGTGGTGCTGGTAGTGGGGTCCCTCATGACATTCGGCCGTGGAGGAAGAGCGGCCTGATTCGTCTGAGGCGTTTCGCGCTGCGGGCTGCCTGAGCGGCGCGCGAGCAGGTGCGGGGCTTCTTCCGGTTGCCGAGCCATCATTGACCACGATGATGCCGGGTCGGGCCCGGCGATAGGCTGGCGTTCTCCGGCTATCCGTCGGCCTGGGCGGCCCTGGGCTCGAGAAGGTGCATGAGCGCCAGCACGGCCAGCCCCGCCGACACGGCCACAGAGATCACGATGCTCCCCAGCGTCAGATCTCCTGCTCCCCAGTGGTAGACGTTGCCCACTATCGCTGCCGCCTGCTGTACCAGGGCCAGCCAGAAGATGTTTCTGTAACGCTCGGGGTCGCGGACACAGTAGAAGTAGAGGACGGCCAGAGGTATCGACTGCCAGCTCAGCGATAGGCCGCCGAGAGGGCCGCGGATCTTGCCGTCGACGAACAGTGTTGATACCGCCGCCACGGCGTTCCATGCACCGAGCAGGATCAGCACCATTCGAGGCCTGCGAACGATGCTGAGAAGGGCATTCGGCGTTCCTGCGGAGTGGGGTTCAGAGCTCTCGGTCATAGCATATCTCCTCCTGGAAGAGAGACCGCCCGCAAGCGGTCCTCTCTAACCGATGTTCACTGAGTAATATACTATACGGGACGGGCGCGCCGAGAACGGCCACGGACGACAGATGGCTGAAGCGGGCGGCTGTCGGCATCCGTCATGTTGGGAACATGAAGGGCCCGTCGCTTGCCTCCGAACGGCGGCGCCAATCGGGCGCTGACTCAAAAGGGTGAAGCGTATGCCAATCGTGAGAGTGGGCCTGCTTCAGATGACCTCCTGTGGCAGCGACCAATCGGCGAATCAGGCCAAGGGAGAAGAGTTCTGTCGGCGCGCACACGAAATGGGAGCGGACATCGCGCTCTTCCCGGAGATGTGGAATATCGGGTACACGCCGTGTCCCCGGCAGCGAGCCGCGCGAACGAAGTGGCAGGCTCAGGCCATCGGCGAGGAGGACGGTTTTGTCATGCACTTCAGGGAGCTCGCAAGGGAGCTCGACATGGCCATAGCGCTGACCTACCTGGAGCGCTGGTCGGGCGCCCCCCGCGGCTCGGTGTCGATCATCGACCGCCACGGCGAAATCATCATGACGTATGCCAAGGTGGACACCTGCGACTTCTCGGGCGAAGCTGCCTGTACGCCGGGAGACGAGTTCCACGTGTGTAGCCTCGATACCAAGAAGGGAGACGTACAGCTCGGCGCCATGATCTGCTTCGACCGCGAGTTCCCCGAGAGTGCGAGAGTCCTGATGCTGAAGGGGGCGGAGCTCATTCTGACACCCAACGCCTGCGACCTGGACGACGGCCGCATCGGCCAGTTCAGGGCGCGCGCCTTCGAGAACATGGTCGGTGTGGCGATGGTCAACTATGCCGCGCCGCAGAACAACGGGCGTTCGGTCGCATTCGATGCCGTGTGCTTCGAGGGGAAGGACGGGGAGGCGAGGGACACGCTGATTGTCGAGGCTGGGGCAAGCGAAGGGGTCTATCTGGCGGACTTCGACATCGACAGGATCAGGGCATATCGGGAGCGCGAGGTCTGGGGGAACGCGTTCAGGAAGCCGCGTGCCTACGGGCTGCTTTCCTCTCTTGAGGTCGAGAAGCCGTTTGTCCGCAAGAGTGCGAGAAGATGAGCCTCAGTGGGCCTACGTCTGCCAGCGAGGAAGCTTGGGTAGCATCTCATCGGCCATCTTCTCTGCCTCTTCGCGGCTCATGCCGTGAAGCCGCATGGCGGCGTTGACGCTCCCCTCTCTCACCTGCTCCTTGCTTCTCAGGTCGCCGCTCTGCTGGTCCTGGCAGTAGATGCAATAGCGACCGTCGAACTTGGAAGTCGTTTCGTCACCAAGCGGCATTCCGCAGCTCTCGCAGTGTTTCATCGGCTGTCGCCTCCTCTGCGAGGAGCATACACCACCAACATTCGTTGCGGCGAACAGCTCTTCGCGTACGCGCCTCAGGAGCGCTGAAGGCTGGCTTCGAGCCGCCGAGAACGGGACGGGCCCGGACCATGCGGCGCCTGCCCGCGACGCGCGTCTGCCTCCGGGCGAATTCCTGCCGGCATGGAGGCTGTCGCCGCTGCTGGACAAGGGCGAGCAGAAAGGCGGCGATGACTTCGCCGCCTTCCCTTGTTGTCTATAAACACCGCCCGAGATCGCCGCTTCGGGCCCCCCGTCCTGAACGCCCCCGTGGTGGGCGGCTACCTAGGGGTTTAGGGCGGTGCTCCAGGGCGTCTCCTCGTGGACGTGGTCTTCATCGCAACACACAGCACGGTGCCACTCGGTGGCAAGCCACCTGGCCACCTGCCAACCGTTTGACCGTGTGTCATCAGACGTGCGGGCAAGAAAGAAGTCGGCCACCTCCTGGCACCGCCGCTCCTGACGCTCTCTCTCACTCTTCACGTAATCGTCTACGGCCCGCAGGATGTAATCGGCAGCCACCCTGGCGTGCCACGTAGTGGGGGCGATGTCCACCAGCTCAGCGCGTACCGCTAGCTCAAGTTCACTGCGGCTCATCGGTGCCCCACTGATCACCAGCTCTCTCTCCACTTGCCGCTGGAGGCGCTGGCTGCAGCTTGCCATGGGCGTGTTACGATCGTGTTACGCGCACGTTACGACTGGATTACGGGTCGACGTCTTCAGGTCCGCCGGCGGCGTGCGGACGCGCTTGGAAGTCTCAGCGCCTCCCACTGGGGAGGCGCTGGATGTCAACGTTCTGGGGTTGGCCGCCGAGGCCGCCAGCCGAGGCCCCCTGCTACGGGTAGATGCCGCGCAGCTCAATGCCCTCCACAATGCGCCCCACTGCCAGCATGATAGCGGCCTGCCTCAGGGACACCTGTTCGGCGTTTGCGAGCTGCAGCATTTGGTGGAAAGCCTTGGTGATAACGTCGTGTAGCCGCTGGTTGACTTCCTCCTCTGACCAGTGCAGGTAGCAGATATTCTGTACCCACTCGAAGTAGGACACGATAACGCCGCCGGCGTTGGCAACGATGTCCGGGACCACCATCACCCCGGCATCTTCGAGGATCGCGTCGCCTGCGGGAGTGATCGGGCCGTTGGCTGCCTCCAGGATGAGCTTGGCCTTCACGTCTGCGGCGTTCCTCGACGTAATCTGTCCCTCGAGGGCGGCGGGCACGAGGATGTCGACCGGCAGTGAGAACAGTTCGTCGTCAGTGATGAGGTCACCGGCGCCGCTCTCGGCCAGTCGACCCTGCTGCTGCTTGAGGCGAGCCAGCGCCAAAGCGTCCAGACCCTTGCCGTTGTAGATGCTGCCGGAGGTGTCGCTCGCCGCCACGATGCGTGCGCCGGCCCCCTCCAGCAGGTAGGCGGAAACCTGGCCGGCGTTGCCGAAGCCCTGAACTGCAACCGTGGCGCCGTCCAGGGTGAGATTCTTGTGGCGGGCTGCCTCCTGGGCACAGAAGAAGACGCCCCTGCCGGTGGCCTCGACCCTACCCTCACTGCCTCCGAGCCTGATCGGCTTCCCCGTGACGATGGCGGTCATGGGATACCCCTCGTGCATGGTGATCGTATCCATGATCCAGGCCATGACCTGGGGGTCCGTGTTTACGTCTGGCGCAGCGATGTCCTTGTGCGGGCCTATGATGTAGCTGATCTCGGTGGCGTAGCGACGCGTGAGATTCTCGAGCTCTGCTCGCGAGAGGAGCTTGGGATTAACGGCGACCCCGCCCTTGGCACCTCCGTATGGAAGCTCGTTGACGGCGCACTTCCACGTCATCCACATGGCTAGAGCTTTCACCTCGTCCAGGGTGACGTCCTGGTGATAGCGGATGCCACCCTTGGTGGGCCCGAGGGTCTCGTTGTGATGTACGCGGTACCCGGTGAACGTCCGCCGGGAGCCGTCGTCCATCTCTACGGGGAAGTTGACCGTGAACTCGCGGTGACAGCGCCGGAGCGAGTCGCGAATCTCGTCACTGAGGTTCATGCGCTCCGCTGTCGCATCAAACTGCGCCACTGCCATCTCGAAAGGATTATCAACAGCGGCTGTTTGGGCCCGGGGCTGATTGGCCTCGACCATGGGCGTGTGCCTCCTTCTGCAACGGACTGAGATGCGGCGGGTACACGCAAAATACCACACCTGGGGGGCATCGTGCGAGGGGACGCCAGCCGGTTGCCGTAAGCCATGTCCCTTTTGCCTGTTGGCCTCGCCTGGAGAAACTTCTCTCAGGCGGAGTCTTATTGCCGTGAGCTGAGGCCCGCCTGTTCGCCCACAGTGCGCAGGGCTTCCCCGTTGTCGCCGCCTCGCCTATGCTGGCTGCGAATGCTCGTTTCATGTCTTTGGGCTTGCGCTCTCGACAACGGCATAGCGCCTTCGTTGGCAGAAAAGGCAGGGTGAGGAGATGGGCGCCCACGTTGACTATCGGGCCAGACTGATGAAGATCCAGAACAGGATGGATGAGCAGGCTATCGACGTCCTGATCGCCACGCGGCTGAGCACCGTCGGCTACGTCTTCGGCGCCTTCATCCCCTGGCGGGGAATCGCCGTCATCCCCAGCGAGGGGGAGCCGGAGCTCTACGTGCTGGCTCTCGATGCGGAGCGCGTCAAAGACGACAGCTTCTACAAGAACGTCAACCCGGTCGGCCCCCTGCCCGGGATGCTGATGTGGGAACGGATCGTCTCGTCGCTTCAGGCGAGGGGAGTCGAAAAGGGCAGCATCGGCGTCGAGCTGGGTCATTCGCCGATCAGGATCGAGACGTTCCTCCTGGCGAGCGAGTATGAGATCCTGCGCAGCAGCTTTCCCCAGGCCTCCTTCAAGAACGCGACCGAGCTGCTGAACGAGCTCTTCCTGCTCAAGGAGGAGGCGGAAATTGCGCTCTTCCGGCGGGCGGCTGAGATCTGCGACCTGGGGATAGCGGCGGTGCTGGAGGAGATATGCGTCGGCATGACGGAGACGGAGGTGGCCGGCATCGCCGAGTACGCCATGCGGGAGGCCGGCAGCGAGCTCAACTGGACCTTCACCGGCGGGCAGGAGATAGGTTCGGGATACCGCACAGCCTACGGTTGGGGTGGCTGCACGCCGCCGACGCGGAAGCGGATCCAGCCGGGCGACAACGTCGTCATCGATCTGCATTGCATGTACGATCTCTACCTGGGCGACGTGTCGCGCAACGCCATCATGGGCGGGCCCACCGCCGAGCAGAGGGACCTGTCGTCGGCCTTCGTCGCCACGTGCGACCACCTGCTGGAGAGCCTGAAGCCGGGAGCGACGCTCGGCGAGGTGGCGGCGAAGGTGGACAGCTTCCTCGACGAGATCGGCTACCGGCAGTACGCCCTGCCGGGCTACGGCCACGGCATCGGCATCCTCGGGAACGAATGGTACCCGGCGATCGCCAACTCGACCGCCCCCTACGAGTCCGGCGCCGAGCTCGTGCTCCAGCCGAACATGGTCCAGATCGCGGCGCTCGTCCTCAACAAGCCGGGCATCGGCGGCTTCAGGATGGAGACGCCCGTCCTGATCACGGAGGACGGCGCCGAGTCGCTGAGCAAGACGCCGTTCGAGCCGTCGATCATCGAACTCTAGCAGCCATGTGAGCGGTGCTCCGAGGGGATGTTCCGGTGCCGTTCCGGTCCTGTGACAGACCAGGCGTCAGCACCGGCAATCGACCGCCCCGAAGGGGGTGGGAGCGCCGTCAGCGGGCCGGCCAGCGTTGACGGGCCTGCCCCGTGTTCTGTAGAATCCGATCGCGAGGGGCTGGGGCGGTTAGCTCAGTTGGTACGAGCGCTTCCTTCACACGGAAGAGGTCACAGGTTCGAGTCCTGTACCGCCCACCACCGTGAACGACGTGCCGAAGTGGCGGAATGGCAGACGCGCTACGTTCAGGGCGTAGTGTCCGAAAGGGCGTGGGGGTTCAAATCCCCCCTTCGGCACCATAGCAAAGCCTGGGGACCATGGGAGACGGGTCGCGGGGGACGCTCCTGCTTCCTGGATCCGTTTAGTGTGCGCGCTCGTAGCTCAGTTGGATAGAGCGCAGCCCTGCGGAGGCTGAGGCCGTGGGTTCGAATCCCGCCGAGCG
>CAZMGB010000010.1:0-126313 GCA_964565775.1 uncultured Dehalococcoidia bacterium | reverse complement strand
CCCTCGGCCTGAGCTCGGGCCGAAGGCTCACGCCGAAGCATTCAGGCGGGGGCATGCGATAGCCCACCAATGACGAACCAGTTACGCCTGACCGAGGCCACGGATGCCGGCGATGCCTGCTCGAGCGGGATGTGTTGGACGCGATACCCATCTCTCTTGACCGCCGCAGCGATGCTCGACTACGCTCCCCCGTAGACGCGAAAGGCCGGCGACGTCCGACCATCGCCGCCCCCGAACTGGTCGATGTCGGGGAACACCGGTCGTGGCGCGGCATCAAGTTCCACCGTTGGAGGGCGCGGAATGTCGACGTGGATGAGGCTGAAGCACGTGCGCTGGATAGTCGTCGCCGTGGCTCTGGCGCTGGTGGCCTGCGGTGGAGGAGCACAGGGCCACGGTGCCCCCGTGGGGCCGACCGCAGTCTCGGCGACCCCTACTCTCGTAGCGGAGGAGGCGGTCTGGCCTACTGTCGACTGGGAGGTGTCGAGCCCTGAGGCGGAAGGCATGGACAGCGCTAGCCTGGAGGGAGTGGCGGAGTACTGTGCGGGGCATGGTTGCGGGGCGGTGGTGATTACTCGACATGGGCGCATCGTGTGGGAGCGCTATTGGGGCGGCTGGGATAGGAGCTCGACGGATATCGGCTGGTCGATCGCCAAGGGCGTTACCAGTGCACTGGTCGGGATCGCCATAGCGGAGGGACGCATCGAAAGCGTGGACGAGAGCGCGGCCGATTTCATCGAGGAGTGGCGGGGCACGGAGAAGGAGGAGATTACGCTGCGCGACCTGCTTTCCATGACGTCAGGCCTCGAGTGGACCGAGGAGTATGACAAGATGAGCGACGTGATCGCCATGCTCACGTCCGACGATCAGACGGCATACGTGCTGGAGCGGCCGCTTGCCCGAGAGCCGGGAACGCGCTGGTACTACTCGAGCGGCGACGCGCAGCTCTTCTCCCTCATCTTGCGGCAGGCCACGGGCGTGGAGGCCAAAGACTATGCCCAGGACAGGATATTCGATGTCCTGGGGATGACCGCGATGACCTGGCCCACCGACAATGCGGGTCACACACTCACCTACTGCTGCGTGACGACCACGGCGCGAGAGTTCGCCAAGTTCGGTTATCTCTTTCTTCGCGGGGGACGCTGGGAGAACCAGCAGGTGGTGCCGGAAGAATGGGTGCGTGAGTCGACGCAGCCGTCACAGGAGCTCTTTCCAGGCTACGGCTTCTACTGGTGGCTGCCCGACTTCGCGGATACGCCGCCGGACACTTATGCGGCGGAGGGATTTCAGACGAAACGGATCTACGTAATCCCAAGCCTGGACATCGTGGCCGTGCGTCTGGGTGAAGGGGACGACACCTGGGATGGGAACGCCTTCCTCAAACCCGTCGTCGAAGCCGTGACGCAGGTGCGGTAGCACGGACACTCCATGACGATGCACTACGAGCCGACGCCGGATTCCTTGCAGGCGCACCCCGTCCCCGACTGGTACCACGACGCGAAGCTCGGCATCTTCATCCATTGGGGGCTGTACTCTGTCCCGGCCTGGGCGCCGAAGAGCGGCCAGTTGTGGGACATCGCCCGCGAGCACGGCTGGGCGCATCTCTACAAGAACAATCCCTACGCTGAGTGGTACCGGAACACGATCGAGATCGAGGGCAGTCCGTCGCAGAAGTACCACCTTGAGACCTACGGCGAAGGGTTCTCCTACGACGACTTCGCGCCCCTGTTCAGGGAAGCGACGCGCGGCTGGGATCCGGAAACCTGGGCGTCGCTATTCGAATTCGCCGGCGCGCGCTACGTCGTTCTGGGAACGAAGCACCACGACGGCTTCCTGCTCTGGCCGAGCCAGCACCCCAACCCGTTCAAGGACCGCTGGCAATCGGAGCGGGACATCGTCGGCGAGCTCACCAACGCCGTTCGTGCGCGCGGGATGCGCATGGGGCTCTACTACTCGGGTGGGATCGACTGGACCTTCCAGGGACTCGGCATCAGCAGCGTCGAAGAGTTCCTGCGGGCGATTCCCCAGAGCGAGGAGTACGCCCGCTATGCCGACTGCCACTGGCGCGAGCTCATCGAGCGGTACGAGCCGTCGATCCTGTGGAACGACATCGGCTATCCGGCCGCCGCCAACCCCCACCAGCTCTTCGCCGACTACTACAACCGCTTTGCGGACGGCGTGGTCAACGACCGCTTCGTTCTCGGCTCTGAGAATCGCCACTTCGATTTCCGCACCCCTGAATACTCGACGCTCGACGAAATTCAGGAGCAGAAGTGGGAGTCGACGCGGGGCATGGGGAACTCCTTCGGCTTCAACCGCAACGAGTCGGACGATGACCTCATCTCCACCGAGGCGCTCGTCCACATGCTGGTCGACATCGTCAGCAAGAACGGGAACCTGCTCCTCAACGTGGGGCCGACGGGGGACGGGACGGTCCCCTGGGGGCAGGCCAGGCGGCTGCTCGGTCTGGGCTGGTGGCTCCGGACGAACGGCGACGCCATCTACGGCACGCGGCCCTGGCGCACCCCGGCCGGCGAGACCGCCGACGGCACCGAGGTGCGCTTCACGCGCAAGGGGGACGCTGTGTACGTGATCGTGCTCGGTGCGCCGGAGGCTGGCCCCCTCGTGATCCGAGGTCTCGAGCTGGCGCGGCGCTCCGTGGTGGAGCTGCTGGGGTTCCGCTCGCCCCTCTCCTGGGAGCAGCACACCGACGGAGTGGCGATTACGCTGCAGGGGCCACTCGCTGCTGGCCCCGCGCACAGCTTTCGCATCTCGCCTCCCCCAAGGCTGATGGCGCCGTAGGTGCTACGGCCAAGGCACGCCGGACGGCTCGCATAGGCCGCTATCGCCGGCCTTCCCATGGGGCGCCTTGGCCGGAGCAGCACCATCACGACTTCCGGTTGCGATGTTGCGGCCGCCCGGCCCTGGCGCACAGCAGAGGCGTTGATGTATCCTGCGGCCGATGCTGGCGCCTCAGGCCGGGCGCCCGAGCCCGTTGCGGCGCTGAGGCCCGCATGCCGCCAATCTGCGGGGACAGGAGGCATCGAGATGCGTGCTGAAGTCGTGGGGCTGGCCGCCGCCACCATCGTCGCCTGGGGGACGTGGGGAGTATTCAGCAAGCTGGCCGTCGAACGGATCGATCAGCAGGTTATCGTGTGGGGCAGCCTCATAGTGGTCCCTTTGATCTTCGTGATCTATCTGACCGCGACGGGCCAGCTTGTCCCTTTGAAGATGAATGCCGCCGGCGTGACTTACTCGATGCTGGGGGGCGTCGGCGCGGCCCTTGGCACCGTCTGCTTCTACCTACTGCTCGCGCGGGCGCGCGCCTCCCTGACCGTGCCTATGACCTCCCTCTACCCGGCCCTCACCGTCATCCTGTCCGTAGTCTTCCTCAAGGAGCACCTGAGCGTCGCGCATGTGGCAGGCATCGTGCTCGCCCTGGGGGCGGTGTTGTTTCTTAGCCAGTGAGAGGCCGCCCACCGCGAGCCGTCGGTTGGTCGTCGCGGCCCTCACGACCGCAAAGCCCGGGTTTAGCGCGTGAATGTCAGACGGAACCTACTCGCGCGGCTCCCGGAAAGACCGAACCTTGCCATCGGAAACAGGCAACAGAGTGAAGGTGACCGATGAGACCGCATCATGATATGGCCGTGCGGAGGCTGGCAGACCGTTTCTCGAAGGAGGAGGGGTTCCTGGCGGTGATTGTCGGCGGTTCGGTCGCCAAGGGTGTCGAGACCGAATTTGCGGACATCGATGTGCTGCTGGTCGTGACGGACGAGTTGTATGAGAAACGCAGGGAAGGGAACGGCTTGCTCTACTTCTCAACCGAGTTCTGTGACTATCCCGGCGGGTATGTTGATGGAAAGATCGTGAACCTTCAGTACCTGGAGGCAGCAGCCGAACGAGGAAACGAGGCCACCAGAGCCGCGTTCGAAGGAGCATTCGCTGTCTATTCGGAGATTCCCGACCTGGACGACCTGCTGGCACGAATACCTGTGTACCAGACCAGCGAAAAGCAAGAGAAGATACAGGCGTTCTATGCCCAGTTCGAGTGTGCGTACTGGTATCTGGGGGAGGCGGTGAGAAGGGCTGACAAGTATCTACTCACCCATGCAGCTTCCAGCCTGGTCTTGTACGGGGGGAGACTGATTCTGGCGCACAATGAGATCCTGTATCCATATCACAAGCTGTTCATGGGGGAACTGGAAAGAGCTCCCGAGAAGCCAGCGAATTTGATGGAATTGATAAGGGTGCTCCTGGACGAGCCCAACGCCGAAAACGCCAGGCAGTTCCACGATGCCATAGCGGGCTTCAGACGCTGGAATGAATCTTCAGAGCTGTGGCCCGTTCGCTTCATGAAGGACACGGAACTGGCGTGGCTCGAAGACAAAGCCTACATAGGGGACACTTGAGACCCGAGAAGGAGAGGCTGGCGGCGCCACCGTCCTGAGCCTCCCGGCTCGGCCCTCCGCCACCAGCACGGCGGCCGCTCTGTCTTCGGTACGCCGCAGGACAGAGCCGCGTCTGCCAGGGCCGGCTTCGTCAGCGCCTCTGCGCCGGCTGAACCTCGGACAAGCGCGCCGCTTGCTCGAACCCGGGCGGCTCTACTGTCGCGGCAGGCCCAGACCCCGCATCGCGATGATGTTGCGCTGGATCTCTGAGGTGCCCGCGGCGATTGTGGCCCCCACAGCCTGCAAGTATCCTCGCGGGTAGCGGCCGTTTTGCGGCGCCTCATCACCCGAGAGATTCCCGTACAACCCCAGGATCTTTACGCCGGTGTTGTAGATGCGCTGGGTCAGCTCTGAGGCGTAGGTCTTGACGACTGACGCCTCGTAGTTCGGGATCATGCCCTTGGCCTGCAGGGCTACGACGCGGAGCGAGAGCATCCGGGCCACATGCGCCTCTACCATGCGGTCCGCCAGCTCGTGGCGGAGCATCCCATGCCGAGGCAGCGTGCACACGCCCTTCCCAGCGTTCTCTCGGACGAACTTCACGAGGTCGTCTACGAGCAGGCGGTTGCCGACTGCCGCGCCCACGTTGGAGCGCTCGAAGTCCAGCGTGGTGGTGCCTATGTACCAGCCCCGGTTCTCCTCACCTACCAGATTGCGAGCGGGCACGCGTACGTTATCGAGGAACACCTCGTTGAACATGTGCCGGTTGGAGAGGTCGACAAGGGGCCGTACCTCGATACCCGGCGTCTTCATGTCAATGAGGAAGTAGCTTATGCCTCTGTGCTTGGGGGCATCGGGGTCGGTGCGGGCCAGCAGGAAGATCCAGTCGGCATACTGAGCGACGGACGTCCAGATCTTCTGACCGTTGATCACGTAGTCATCGCCATCACGCACCGCGCGGGTCCGCAGGGAGGCAAGGTCGGAGCCGGCCTCAGGCTCGCTGTAGCCCTGGCACCATCTCACCTGGCCGGAGAGTATGCGTGGGAGGTGCACTTTCTTCTGCTCTTCAGACCCGTGGACGATGAGGGTGGGCCCCACCATGCCTATGCCGAAGATGTCCCTTGCAGGGGCGCGGGCCTCGGCGAACTCCTCGTTCATGATGAACTGCTGTAGAACCGTCAGGCCCGCTCCGCCGTACTCCTTGGGCCAGGCGGGGGCGGTCCAGCCTCTTGCGGCCAGCTTGTCGCGCCAGGGGCGTCGGCGCTCATAGAGGGCGGCTACGTCTTCCTCACCCTCGTCCGGGCTTGCTTTCCATTCATCCCGAAGCTCCGTCTTCAGGAATTGCCTCACTTCCTGCCGAAAGCTGGTCTCTTCAGGGCTGTCCCGCAAGTCCATAGCTTTCCCCCTTTGTGGCGTCGGCGCAGTCTCAGTGCCCGCGGCGATGCGACGATCAGTCGCCGATGCTATGGATAATAGCGCAGGACGTGGAATTCGTCCACCACGCCCGAGCGGCCGAGGCGACAGCAGGTGATGATCCCATCGCACGACGAGCCGGTCGTCGCGGGTGAGCCGAACCCGCGGGTGTCCGAGGCGAGACGAGTGCTCCAATACAGGTGCGGATTGGACATCGCCGACACGCACGGTGTGGGGCAACCCGTCGATCACAGTGCAGGTTGGCCCTGCCAAATGGCCCGTCACTAGCGGGCAGCCTCTGTGCTACACTCGACCGTGGCGACCCCGTCCCTCACGAGACGGTCTCACCGCGCCCCTTTCGGGGGCTCGGCGGAGCCGCCTGCCGGGAGGGCAGGGCCGTAGAAGTATGTCACGCGGAGGACTCACGCGATGAGCGATAAGGCTCTGGAAGGGCTGCGCGTCCTGGAGTATTGCCGGATGGTGAGCGGCCCGTACTGCGGCAAGCTGCTGGCCGACCTGGGGGCGGAGGTCGTCAAGGTCGAGGAGCCGCCGTCGGGCGACCCGGCCCGGCTGCGCGGGCCCTTCCCGGAAGACGTTCCCGACCCGGAGAAGAGCGGCTTGTTCCTGTACCTCAACACGAACAAGCTGGGGATTACTCTCAGCCTCCAGAAGGAGGCCGGGCGGCGCGTATTCCGTGAGCTCGTGCGGGACGTCGACATCCTCATCGAGGACACGCCTCCGGGCTCGATGCAGCAACTGGGGCTGGGCTACGACGAGCTCAGCGCCGTCAATCCCGGCCTCATCCTCACGTCCATTACCCCTTACGGCCAGACCGGACCCTATCGTGACTACAAGAGCCGCTACCTGAACCTCTACCACGTGAGCGGGCACTCGAGCTTCGTCTACATTGCCACCGCAGAGGCAAAGGGGCCGCCGGTGGCAGCGGGCGGGATGGTCGGAGAGTATGACGCCGGGTTGACGGCCGCGGTGGCTACCCTGGGCGCCACGCTGGGACGTCTGGAGTCGGGCGAGGGCGAGCACGTCGACATCTCCAAGTATGAGGCGCTGGTCGCTCTGGAGCGCGTGGAGGTGAACCACTTCGCTAACAATCCCGAGCCCAGGCGCTGGCCGGGCATGATCGGAGGGCTCGTACCGTGCAGTGACGGCTACGTGGTAATCACGGCCGCTCAAGAGCACCAGTGGCGCGCCCTGGTGGAGCTGATGGGCAATCCCGATTGGTCGCAGGACGAGATGTGTCGGGACGAGTTCAGCCGCTCCCAGCACCGCGACGAGATCCAGCCGCATATCCTCGAGTGGATGAGCCGGCACGACAAGGAGGAGATCTATCACCGCGGCCAGGAGATCAGCGTGCCGGTGGGGCCCGTGCGCACGGTAGCGGAGATCGTCGGGTGGGAGCAGGCGCGACAGCGCGGGTTCTTCGCCGAGCTCGATCACCCGCAGGCGGGCAGGCTGAGCTATCCAACCGCAGCCTACGGGTTCTCGGAGACGCCCTGGCATGGAGACTCGGCTGCCCCGACCCTGGGCCAGCACAACGAGGAAATCTACTGCGGACGCCTTGGCTACTCGCGCGAGAAGCTGGCCGAGATGGCCGCCGACGACATCGTGTAGGCAGGAGGATATCGCATGGGCCGAGCACCGCTGGCGGGAGTCAGAATCGTCGATTTCACCTGGGCCTGGGCGGGGCCCCAGGCCACCCTGCTCCTGGGTTTCCTGGGGGCGGAGGTCATCAAGGTGGAGAGCCGCCGCCGCCTCGACCACACCCGCATGCGCTCCCTCATGGCCGGCCCCACGGTGACCGGACCGGATCAGTCGACCATCTTCGCCGATCTGAACGCGAACAAGCTCAGCCTCACCCTGGATCTGAAGCAGCCCAGGGCGGTGGAGATCGCGAAGGATCTGGTGCGCATCAGCGATGTCGTGACCCAGAACATGCGCCCCGGCGTCATGGACAAACTGGGCCTCGGCCATGAAGCGCTGAAAGCAGTGAAACCGGACGTTATCATGCTCTCCTCCTCAGCGGTGGGCAGCAGCGGCCCCGAACGCTCATACGTGGGCTATGCGCCGACGTTCGCCGCCATGGGCGGGATATCGCACATCACCGGATTGAAGGACGGCCCGCCGCAGCCGCTCAGCGGGGCGATCGACCTCCGCGTGGGCACCACCTCAGCGTTCGCCGTGCTCGCTGCCCTGTACCATCGGAAGCGCACCGGCCGGGGTCAGCACATTGACCTCTCCTCCACGGAGGCCGTGAGCGCTCTCATCGGGCACGTGTTCATGGAATACGCCATGAACGGGCACGTGCCGGGGCGCGCGGGCAACGGTGACGAGAGCATGGCCCCTCACAACTGCTACCCCTGCGGCGATGACGGCCGGTGGGTGTCCATCGCGGTGGGCGGCGAGGACGAGTGGCGGGCCCTCTGCCGGGTAGTGGGGGATGAGCGGCTCCCCCGGGACGGCCGATTCGCCGACGCCTCAGGCCGATGGCGGTACCAGCAAGAGCTGGACGAGATCGTCGGCGAGTGGACGCGCGATCGCAGCGCCGCCGAGGTGACAGAGGTGCTTCAGAAGGCGGGGGTGCCGGCCATGCCCGTCCTCGATGGGCTCTCGCTCGCCAGAGACCCGCACCTTCGGGAGCGCGGCATGATCGTCGAAGTGGACCACGCCGCACTCGGCAGACGGAAGATGCTTGGAGCTCCGTGGAAGTACTCCAAGACGCCCACGGAGGTCCGTGCGGCTCCTCTGCTCGGGGAGCACAACGGATACGTGCTGGGAGAGCTGCTCGGCATGCCCGAGGAAGAGATCGAGCGCCTGGTCGAGGAAGGCGTGGTGTGCTAGACGCGGCCCGAACCTGGGCAGGTTGAAAAGGGGTAGAAGGGGACGCTTGGAGCCTGCATCTGGGGAGGGGCAGCTGTCTTGTCGACGATAGTGCCGGCTCGCCGGTGCCGGGGAGGCAGGCGCGCGGAGGCTAGTCCACGTCGAGAACGCCGGCGAGCGTGAGGGAGACGGCCGTCACATTGAACAGGGCGTGAAGGACCATGGCTGCGATGTAAGCGTTACGGCTGCGCCGCGGGAAGGAGCCCCTTCCTGCGGTCCAGTCTATCAGACCTCGAGTGATGCCCAGGCCGACTATGAAACTGGCCACCGAGTGCATGAGCACGGGAGCCGTGAAGCGGTAAGCGAGAAACCAATCGGGAGGGTTGGGAACGGACAGCGTCACGAAGAGCGTGCTCTCGATAACTCCAAATGCAAGCCCCGAGAGGGCGGCCAGCAATGCGGTGTGGAGTTGACCTCGGAGGACGTGAGGCCAGCGGACGGCTAGAACGTAGATGCCTATCGGCTTCAGCGACTCCTCGATGATCGGCGCCCCCACGAACGGCAGGAGAAGTGAACCGCCCGATCGCACCTCCTGAAAGAGAGCGCCCAGCACGCCGAAGACTCCGCCCAGCAAGGCAAGTGCTATCGAGAGGGAATGATCGCGCACCGCAGTCGCGAGCGCACTCACAAGTCGTCTCCGTGGGGAGGAGTGCCTCTGTCAGGGCGTCACGGTTTCACCCAAGTATACACGCGCGAGTCGCTGCGCTGGACGTGGCGGCCCCTCGCCGGGCCGAGGCACCGTGCCGCGCCGAGACGCCGTTCCGCTGGCGGACAGCATGTGCCGGTAACGCTGCGCCGTGAGCGCCTAGGCTAGCCTGCGCCAAGCGGCCCTCGCGACGCCGCTGATGGTTCCATCGTCGGTGAAGAGCGTTCTGCCTGCATAGAGCTGTCGGCATTTGTGGCCCAGCCGCCAGCCGGGCGAGGCGTGGAGCTGTCCCTCTTGCAGAGGGGCTATGAGCCGGGCCGTCGTGGGCGGGTGGCGCCACGCGTACGAGTGGGTGGCCGCTTGACTCGCGGTAGACGGAGGGGATTTTGGCGCCCTACAAGCAAGCCCGTGCTGTCAGAGTTTCTGCGCCGGGCCCCGGCCCCGCACGTAGGCTAGAACCAAACCTTGACCGGACAGTGGTCGGAGATGTTGTGCTTCCAGTCCTCGTGGACCTCGGGGTACCGTTCGAAGCGGAACGGTACCTTGGAGGGCGGTGTGAATGAGGGCGGCGCGGGTGTGACCGGGTCAGCCTCGAAGTGTATCAGGTTCGCCTCCTTTGGCAGGACCTGATCCGCAGCGTTCAGCTCGCGGAAGCCGAGGCCGTGTCGCTCGATATGCGGAGTCCGCTTGGGATCGCCGGCAACGACCGCACCAACACGTCCGGCCAGGGCGCTGGACGCGAGCACGTAGTCGATCTGACTGACCTGGTTCTTGGAGCGGTAATAGTAGGTCCAGCGGTCATCCACCGGTCGGTGCTTTGACAGGAGGTCGGTCAAGAGTGGGGAGTTGACCAGTGGGGCTACCCATGGGCTCTCAGGCGTGTCATTGAAGTCGCCGACAACGGCGTAGAGGGCAGTGGCGTGCTCTCCCCAGAATCGCTTCTGTACGTACTTGGCCACCCAGTCGGCCTGAGCGAGCCGCCGATTGTGGCTCTTCTTGATCTTGTCCTCGTATTCGCTGTCTGAGTCGCCCGCTTCGCGCTCAACGAATTTGGACTTCAGGTGATTGATCAGAATTGTTAGCTGTTCGCCTCCCGGGAGCTCCACCTGGGCTTCCAGACAGTCCCTACTGAAGATCCGTTCCTGGGCATCGTTGAGTTCATCGATCTGACTGTGGATCTCTCGAATGGGAAAACGGGAGAGGATCCCTACGTCGATGTTGCGAGGGTCGTAACCGTCGATCAGCAGGGAGTGTGGGTAATAGCTCCCGAAGTAGCGCTGGTTGAGGACGCGAATGGCCTGGATGTTCTCGACCTCTTGGAAGCATAGGATGTCCGGCAGCCGGGCATCTGGCTCTACGAGGGCCTTCTGGAGCAGCTTCCGTCGCTCAACGTCCCAGACCACGTAGCTACTAGGGTACTTACCAAAGACCAGGCCTGGCAGGTAGCCAAGCAGCCCGGCCTCGGCGGCCTCGATCCGCGAGTTCTTGGACCGGGCTCCCGGGTAATTGCGCGTGAACTTGTACCGCAGGAAGAGGTTGTTGGCGTTGAAGGTAGCAAGAGAAGGCATCGCTTCATCCTCCGGACATTGCTGTCGCTACCAGCCCCCTGGCTGAGGCACTCCGGCTCCCCTCTTTCTGAGCTGATCATCCCAAGCAAGATCAACGGTAGTAATATTGCATTCATTGAAGAAAGAAGTCAATACTCGTCAGGCCGGCCGCTTCCTGTTGTGCTCATCAAACGTCGCCAACCCTCAGCACGCTCAGCTTTCCCTACATCGCCGGGGTGGGAAGACTCCATCCGTCTCCCCCGAGATGAAGAAGCCGTCCACCCGAGGTCGCGGCGTCGCAGACCCGCGGGGAGATGGCGTCCTACAGATCGAGCGGATCGCTGGCGGTTCGAGCGGGACTTCCTGGGGGATGTGCAGTCTCAGGGCTGGCGCCGACAGCTCATCGTGTCGACGCTTGAGATAGGGATGGGCCAATTGGCACTCCACGGGCCGGCTGGGCTCAACAGATGCGCGGCAGTTGCTCCCCGCTCATCATGTCGACCAGGCGCTGGCCACTGATCTTCGTGTTCATTACCACGACGCCCGGGTGCTCGGCCGCTACCCGTCCGATGAGGGCGGCGCGGGCCCCCAAAGGGTGCTGACGCAGCGTCTCCAGGGCCTGCGCCCCCTGTCCCTCGGCCACCACGGCCAGGAAGTTGCCCTCGTTGGCGACATAGAGGGGATCGAGGCCCAGGATCTCGCACACCCCCTCCACCTCCGCCGGGATGGGCAGGGCGGCCTCTTCGAGCACGATGCCCATGCCGCCACGCTTCGCCATCTCGTTCAGCGCCGATGAGACGCCGCCGCGGGTGGGGTCGCGCAGCATGTGGATGTCCAGCCCGGCCGCCGCCAGCGCCTCCACCAGAGGGTACACCGGGGCGCTGTCGCTCCTGATCTCCGTCTCCAGCTCGATGCCCTCCCGAAGTGCCATGATCGCGATGCCGTGGAGGCCGATGGGTCCACTGATCACGATCTCGTCGCCGGGGCGCAGGCGGTTCGGCCCCACGTCGAGGCCGGGCAGCACCGAGCCGATGCCGGAGGTATTGATGAAGACGCCGTCGCCCTTTCCCTTGTCGACGACTTTGGTGTCGCCGGTGACGACCTGCACCCCAGCCTCGGCCGCCGCCTCGCGGATGGAGACGACGACGCGCCAGAGGTCCTCCATGGGCAGCCCCTCCTCCAGGATGAGGCCGCAACTGATAAAGAGGGGTCGCGCGCCGCACATAGCCAGGTCGTTGGCCGTGCCGTGCACGGAGAGGCGGCCGATGTCGCCGCCCGGGAAGAAGGGCGGGTGGACCACGTAGGAATCTGTGCTGAAGGCCAGGCGGTCGCCGTCGAGCGAGAGGACGGCGCCGTCGTGCAGAGGTTCCAGGAGCCGGTTCTCGAAGGAGGGGTAGAGCATCTTCTCGATGAGGTGCAGGCTGAGGCGGCCGCCGCCGCCGTGGGCCAGGAGCACCCGCGGATACTCGCTCAGAGGTATCGGGCAAGTGAATTCGGTCATGGCCCTGCCCCTTCGTCGCTATTCTTCAATCCACGAAGGCCAGCCTTCAGGCTAGCGGCAGGCTCACCGGGCTGAAGCCGGGCCTTCGTTGGCGTGGGGGTCGCTGTCTCTGTCCGGCGGTAGGCGTAGTAAGCGGCGCAGGCGCCTTCGGCCGAGACCATGGGCGCCCCCAGCGGGTGATCGGGGGTGCAGTCGGTGCCGAAGGCCGCGCACTCGGGTGGCTTCTTCACCCCCTGGAGGACGAGGCCGCTGATGCAGACCTCCGCCTCCTCGCAGGCGATCTTCTCGAGGCCGAAGACGCGGGCGGCGTCGAAGCGGGCGTAGGCCTCGCGCAGGCGCAGGCCGCTACGGGGGATGAGGCCGATGCCGCGCCACTTGTGGTCCGTCACCTCGAAGACCTCCGACATGACGGCCTGGGCCTGGCGATTGCCCTCCCGCCGCACCGAGCGCGTGTACTGGTTCTCCACCTCGTGGCGGCCTTCCTCGAGCTGAGTCACCAGCATCAGGACGCCCTGGATCAGGTCCAGGGGCTCGAAGCCGGTGACCACGATGGGTATTCGCCGCTCGCGGGCGATGGTCTCATATTCGTTGTAGCCGGTGACGGTGCAGACGTGGCCGGGGGCCAGGAAGCCCTGCACCTGGTTGTCGGGCGAGGCGGCGATGAGCTCCACGGCAGGCGGAACGAGCACGTGGGAGGTGAGAACGAAGAAGTTGTCCACGCCCTGCCGGTGGGCCAGGGAGACAGCCATGGCGTTGGCGGGGGCTGTCGTCTCGAAGCCGATGGCGAAGAAGATGACCTTTCGCTCCGGGTTCTCGCGGGCCAGCTTGACGGCGTCCAGCGGCGAGTAAACCATGCGCACGTCGCCGCCCTCGGCCTTCACGCTCAGCAGGTCCTTCTCGGTGCCGGGCACGCGCAGCATGTCGCCGTATGAGACGAAGGTGACGTCCGGGCGGCCCGCCAGGGCCACCGCCTGGTCGATGGCCTCCACGGGCGTGACGCAGACGGGACAGCCGGGCCCGTGGACCAGCGTGATCTCTTTCGGCAGCATCTCGTCGATGCCGTAGCGCAGGAGGGTGTGAGTCTGGCTGCCGCAGACCTCCATGATCGTCCAGGGGCGGGTTACCAGCTTCCTGATCCGACGCAGGAGCTTCTCTGCTTCCGGGGCGCCGCGGTACTCGTCGAGGTACTTCACAGGGTCGCCTCTTCCAGCTCCTCCAAAAGCTGGAACACCGACTGGGCCTCGTCGGCATCGATGACGCTGAGGGCGAAGCCCACGTGCACCACTACGTAGTCCCCAACCTGGGCCTCAGGCACGAGATCCAGGTTCACCTCGCGGACGACGCCGCCGAAGCGCACCCGGCCCTTGCGCAGGCCCTGGGCACCCTCCTCTATCGATAGGACTTCGCCGGGGACGCCAAGACACATCTCAGGCCACCTTCGTGGCCCCCACCGCGATCTGCCCCAGGGCGATGCCACCGTCGTTGGGGGGTACGCGCTGGTGGGTGAAGGGCCGGAATCCGGCCTCCTGCAGTCGATGAAACGCCCGCTCCGTAAGATATCGATTCTGAAAGCAGCCGCCGCTCAGAGCTACTCGCTCCAAGCCCACTTGCCGGGCCACCTCTACTATGACATCGGCCAGGGTGTTGTGGAAGCGGGCGCAGATGACGCCCACCGCCACGCCCTGTTTCCGGTCGCCGAGGATGCCGCGCACCAGCGGCTCCCAGTCGAAAACCAGCGGTTCGCCGTCGGCAGGCGTGAGCAGGGACACAGGATAGCTCTCCTGGACGCCCTCCTGGACGGCGAACTCCACCATCATCGCCGCCTGGCCTTCGAACGAGGAGACGGTCTTGATGTCGAGGAGGGCCGCCACCGCGTCGAACAGGCGGCCGCAACTGCTGGTGAGAGGACTGTTCGAGCCGCGCACCAGCATCTGCGCTAGCAGGCGCCGCTCACTCTCTGAGAAGCCCTCCAGGAAGGGCCAGGAACGCTCCAGAGCCGCTGGGCCCTCCATCTCGAAAAGGAGGCCGAGGGCGCTGCGCCGTGGCTCCTTCATGGCCCGCTCGGCGCCGACGAGGCGGAAGGGGCGGAAGGTGGCCACTCGCCGGTAGCTGCTCGCGTCGCCGGCCAGAAACTCGCCGCCCCAGATGGTGCCGTCCTCACCGAAGCCGGCGCCGTCCCAGGTCACGCCGAGCGCTTCCCCCTCCAGCTCATTCTCGGCCAGGCACGAGGCCAGATGGGCGTGGTGGTGGAAGACTTCGACCACCGGCAGGCCGAGCTCGCGGGCGTGCTGGCTGGAGAGGTAGTCCGGGTGGGCATCGCAGACCACGGCCTCGGGCTTCACCTCGTAGAGGCGCAGCAGGTCCTGGACCACCTTCTGAAAGGCGAAGAAGGCCTTGGCGGTCTCCAGGTCGCCGATGTGCTGGCTGAGGATGACATCGCGGCCGCGGCTGATAGCAACGGTGTTCTTGAGGTGGGCTCCCACCGCCAGCAGCGGCGGCAGCGTTCCCTTCAGCGTCACCGGCAGGGGAGCGTAGCCCCGCGCCCGGCGCAGGACGACTTCACGGCCGAGCTGCACCCGTACCACCGAGTCGTCCACGTAGCGCTCTATGGGGCGGTCGTGGACGAGGAAGCAGTCGGCGATGCCGCCCAGGGTGGCTACCGCCTCCTTCTCATCGGTGACGATGGGCTCATCGTGGACGTTGCCGCTCGTGGCCACGACGGGGAAGCCCAGTTCCGTCATCAGCAGGTGGTGGAGCGGAGTGTAGGGCAGCATCACCCCCAGGTGCGGGTTATCGGGCGCCACCGACGGCGCGATACCTGCCTCTCGTCGGCGCCGCGCCAGGAGGATGGGGCTCTCGGGTGATAGAAGCGTCTGCTCCTCGAGAGGGGAAAGGCGTACGAGGCGGCGGGCGCCCTCTAGGTCGGGGCACATGAGGGCCAGTGGCTTCTCTTCCCGACACTTGCGCCGTCGCAGACGGGCCACGGCCCGCTCGTTGCGGGCGTCGGCCAGAAGTTGGAAGCCGCCGATGCCCTTGAGGGCCAGGATTTCCCCCCGGCGAACGGCGACTGCCGCCTCGCCGAGGGCGGTGTCGCGCTGCGCCAGGGCGGCGCCGGTGCTGTCGAGGAAGGCGAGCTGCGGGCCGCAGTCCGGGCAGGCGTTGGGCTGGGCGTGGAAGCGCCGGTCCCCGGGATCCTCATACTCGCTGGCGCAACGCTTGCACATCACGAACCCCTTCATGGTCGTGTGGCGGCGGTCGTAGGGCAGCGCCTGGATGATGCTGAAGCGCGGCCCGCAGAGGGTGCAGTTGGTGAAGGGATAGCGGTGGCGATGGTCGCTGGGAGCGACGACCTCCTGCTGGCACCGAGGGCAGGTGGCGATGTCGGGCAGGATCAGGGCCTGCTTCTCGCCTCCGTCCTCACTCCTTCCGATCTGAAAGTCGGGGTAGCCCAGGGGCTCCAGGACGGAGTACTCCAGGCTCTGGATGAAGGAGAGGGGCGGCTTCTCCTGCGGCAGGCGGAGCAGGAAGTCGTCCAGGCTCCCCTCCGGCCCCTCCGCCTCGATGAAGACGCCCTGAGGGCTGTTCTTCACCCAGCCCCCCAGCCCCTCCTCCATCGCCAGGCGATAGACGAAGGGGCGAAAACCGACCCCCTGCACGACGCCCCGGATCGCGATCTTCAGCCGCTGCACTCTAATGCTCCAGCTCTAGGTGTCGGATCGTGCAGCCCGTATCGCCCTTGACCGTGACGCGGGCCGAGCCGCAATGGGGGCAGAGCGTTGGCAGCGAGTAGGCGTCCCACTCCTCGTCCTCCGGGGGCGAGGGGCGAGAGCGTCGCCGGCAGTCCCGACAGAAAAGGGTGGGGGAGGCCTTCAGTACACGAACTCTGGCATCCTCTCCCGGCCCTTCTCTGAGCGCCTCCCCCACCCAGAATGCCAGGTGCTCGGCGCTGGCGTGCGACAGGCCTCCGACCTCGATATCAACGGCGGTGACGCGCCGAGCTCCCGCGCGCTCGGCCTCGGCCTTCAACTGCTTGGCCACATCCTGGGCCAGGCCGTACTCATGCATCGCGACCCTCCAGCAGTAGCCGCTCCACCTTGTCGACAAGGCGCGGCACCTTCGACTCGAGCTGCGGCGTGAGCCCCGGCCCGATGATGTAGGGGTCCTCGACCTCGACCCCCAGCACCTCGACGGTGTTGGGAAGGTCCAGATCCAGAGCTTCGCCCAGGGCAAGGACCTCGGGCAGGCCGGCGTAGTGGGAGGAGGGGTTGAGCGCCAGCTCTCTCAGAGATGCGCCCGCCAGACGGTGCAGGTAGCCGGGGCGCCGGCGTCCCGTGACGGCGCTATCGATGATGTAGGCGCGCCCGTAACCGTGGAGGATGTCGAGGAGGGCGAGGCCGGCGGTAGCCGCCGTTTCGAAATCGAACTCCGACAGAGCGGGCCGCCGTTTGAGCTCCTCTACGATACGAAGGCCGACCCCGTCGTCGCCCAGGAGGTCATTCCCCAGGCCCAGGACAAGCGTCCGTCGCATCGGACCAGCCTCCGTGCTTCTGCTCCCGGATGACGTGCCCCTCGGCGTCCCAGACCCGCACGAGGAGGGGCATCTGCCCCGGGATGGCGTGGGTGGCGCAGGCATGGCAGGGGTCATAGGCCCGGAAAGCCATCTCCACCATGTTGAGGAGCCCCTCGTCCACCGACCCGTTCTTCGCTTTGACCATCGCCTTCGCCGCCTTGTCCACCGACATCGCTATGCGGGCGGCGTTGTTCTGGGTAGCGACGATCAGGTTGGCCTGGGTGAGGACGCCGCGCTCGTCGGTCTCATAGTGGTGGATGAGGGTGCCTCGCGGCGCCTCCACAACGCCCACTCCCTTGCTCGGCGTCGCCTTGGGCAGACGCCGCACCTCGGGATCGGTGATGTCGGGGTCGCTGGCCAGCTCCAGGAAGCGCTCCGCCGCGTATATCATCTCGACGATGCGCGCCCAGTGGTTGGCCAACGTCTGATGGACCGGCCGGCCGCCGAGCGTCTCGTACATCTGCTGGAAGGCTTCCTGGGCCTTGGGCGTGGCCAGCGAGTCGGAGACGTTGAGGCGGGCCAGAGGCGCCACGCTGTAGACGCCGCTCCCGGGACCTTCCTCGAAGCCGTGCCAGCCCACGTTCTTCAGGAACATGAACTTGACGTACGTCCAGGGCTCGACGTGCTCGGCCACGTGGTCGAGGTAGTCCCGGACGTCGAACCGGACGTACTCCTTGCCGTCCGGGTCCACGACCCGTATCTGGCCGTCGTAGAAGTTGTCCCGGTTCTGCTCGTCGACGAGGCCCATGTAGTACGTGCGGTGGGTGTAGGCCTCGGAGAGGATGAGCTGCTTGTACTCGTCGTTGGCCAGCACCAGGTCCTGGAAGGCCTTGAGGGTGAAGAGGGCGAAGTCTACCGCCTTCTTCGCAACGGCGACGATCTGCTCCCTGTACTCCTTGTCGATGGCCTTGGAGACGCCGCCGGGAAGTCCCAGGACGGGGTGGATCGTCTTGCCTCCCAGTTGGGTCATGATCTCCCGCAGCTCCCGTCGCATGGCGATGACCTGGCCTGCCACCTCCAGGCCCACCCGCTGGATGACGCCCAGGATGTTCCGCTCTGCCTTGGGGGCCTGAGGCCCGACGATGAAGTCCGGGCCGCCCAGGAAGTAGAAGTGGAGAGCGTGGTCCTCCAGCATGAAGATGTTGTAGTACATCTCCCGGATCTTCTTGGCCGCGGGAGGCGGGTCCACCTGAAAGAGGTCGTCCAGGGCCTTGGTGGCGGCCATGTGATGGGCGGTGGGGCAGACGCCGCAGATGCGAGACGTGATCTGGGGCATGTCCTCGGCCAGGCGGCCGACGGCAAACTTCTCGAAGCCCCGCAGCTCCGGTATGACGAAGTAGGCCCGGTCGACCTCCCCTTCGCCGTTCATGAAGATCTCGATGCGCCCGTGGCCTTCGAGTCGCGTGATCGGGTCGATGGTGATCTTGCTCATTCGAGGTTCCCCCCGGTTTTCACCAGCGCCTTGCGTCTCAAGAGGGAGGCGGGCAGGCTGTAGCGATAGAAAGTCCCAACCACGTCGGGTATCTTGTCGATGGCGGCGCTCAGGTCCGCTTCCTCGTTGAAGTCCAGCAGGGAGGCGATGGCCGAGATACCTTTCGCCCCGTAGTCCTGGACGCGCTCCAGGGGACCGAAGCAGCCCGTGCAGGGCATGTGAGCCTTCACGCAGAGGGCCTCGCAGCCGCCGCGGGTGACCGGTCCCAGGCAGAGGATGCCCTGCGCGAGCAGGCACTTATCCGGCTCAGGGATCACCTGGTGGACGCGCTTGATATCAGTCAGGGCGGGCTTCTCCGGCTTCGTCTCGTTCAGTTCGCACTCGAAGCAGAGGGCGCGATCGCTTGCCAGCACCGAGCCCTTGGCCGGCAGCTTGCCCGTAAGGAGCGCGTCGAGCGCGCTGCTGATGACTTTGGGTGTGGGCGGGCAGCCGGGGACGTAGTAGTCCACGTCCACCACCTGGTCCAGGGAACGCACCGTGTCCCAGAACTCCGGCAGCTCCAGTTCACCCTCGGGGACCGTGACCTTCTGATCGGGGACCCCGGCGTCGCCGTTCTCGAGGGTGGGCGCCTCGTGATAGACGTACTCGAAGATGCTCTTCCTGTCCCAGAGATTGGCCAGGCCGGGAATGCCTCCCAGGTGGGAGCACGACCCGAAAGCGAGGAGGAACTGAGACTTGCGGCGCAGCAACTGGGCCATCTCCTCCTGTTCGGAGAGGCGGATGGCGCCGTTGATGAAGCTGGCCGTGATCTCGCCGTCGGCCAGGGCGGCGACGTCCTCCTTCTTGAAGTCGAGGGCTACCGGCCAGAAGACGATGTCAACCGCCGCTACCACGTCCAGGATCTTCTCGGCCAGGTCTACGACGGCCTCCTCGCAGCCGCCGCAACTGGCGCACCAGTACAGAGCGACTTTCGGCTTAGCCAACGACGGCCGCCTTTCTCCTCGGCTCCTCGACCGCTGGCTGGAACGGGCCGAGACGCCGCAGGTCATTCACCATCCCGTCTACTACTTTCTTGAGCTTGTCAGCCTCAGAAGCCGAGATCCACTCCAGGCGCAGGCGCTCGTCCTCAATGCCCATCTCGGCAGCCAGCTTCTTGAGGAGCCTGAATCGCCGTAGCGCCTTGTAGTTGCCCTCCTGGTAGTGGCAGTCGCCGGGGTGGCAGCCGCCGATGAGGACGCCGTCGGCGCCCCAACGGAAGGCGCTGACGACGAACTGAGGGTCGACACGGCCCGAGCACATGACCCGGACGAGCCGGACGTTCGGCGAGTAGGTCATGCGCGACGTCCCCGCCAGGTCCGCCGCCAGGTAGGTGCACCAAGTACATACGAAGGCCACGATGGTCGGCTCGTATTCACCGTCATGCATAGGTCAGCACCCCCCGAATCTCCTCCAAGATCTGCTCGTCGTCGAAGAGGTGCTGGTGGAGGGCGCCGCTGGGGCAGGCGGCGACGCAGACGCCACAGCCCTTGCAGAGCGGCTCGTTCAGCACCGCCACCTTTCGCTCTTCGTTGAACTCGAGGGCGTTATAGGGACAGAGGCCAATGCAGGTGCGGCAGCCGGAGCACAGCTCCTCGACGATGTAGGCGGTGTTGGGCTCCAGCTCCATGAAGCCCCTGTCGACGAGCGCCAGGGCCTCGCCGGCGGCGGCCTGCCCCTGGGCCACGCTGTCCGGAATGTCCTTGGGCCCCTGACAGGCCCCGGCTAGGAAGATGCCGTCCGTGAGGGTGGAGATCGGCGCCAGCTTGGGGTGCTTCTCCATGAAGAAGCCGCCCTGGCTGCACGAGATCCCGAACTGTCGCCGCACCTCGTCAGCGTCCGAGCGCGGCTCCATGCCGATCGCCAGGATCACCATGTCCAGGGGGACACGACGTACCACGCCGGTCAGCGTGTCCTCCACCTGGGCGATGAGGTGCCCCTCCTCCTCGGGGACCTGGACTGAGTCCGTGACCACCGCCACGCGGCCGCGAATGAAATGCGTGCCTTCCTCCATGAGCCGGTGATAGAACTCCTCATAGCCCTTGCCGCCCGCCCGCATGTCGATGTAGAAGTTGTAGACCTCCGCGCCCGTCTTCTCTCGCACCAGATGGGCGAGCTTGAGCGACGCCATGCAGCAGACCTTGGAGCAATAGATGTTGTAGTTGACATCGCGGGAGCCGACGCAGTGGATGATGCCCACCCGCCCGGGCTTCCCTCCGTCCTTGAGCACTATCTCCCCACCCGTGGGCCCGCTGGCGTTGGCCATGCGCTCGAACTCAAGGCTGGTGATGACGTTGGGCAGCCGGCCGTAGCTGTAGCGGGGGATGCGATGGGCATCGAACGGCCTGAAGCCGGTGGCCAGGATGGCCGCGCCCACCTTCAGGTCGACGATACGGTCCTCCTGCTCGAAGTCGATGGCGTCCAGGGGGCAGAACTTCTGACACGCCCCGCACTTCCCGTCCTTCGTGAAGTAGACGCAGTGCTCGCGGTCAAGGACCGGATAGCGGGGCACCGCCTGGGGGAAGGGGATGTAGATGACCGGCCGGTTGCCCATGCCCAGGTCGAACTCCGATGGTATGTTCTTCCAGGGGCACTTCTCGATGCACAGCCCGCAGCCGTTGCACCTCTCCTCGTCCACGTAGCGGGCCTTCTTCCTCACCCGCACGTTGAAGTCGCCGACGTAGCCGGATACCTCCTCCACCTCGCTATACGTGAGCAGCTCGATGTTCGGGTGCTGGCCGACCTGCACCATCTTGGGAGTGAGGATGCAGGCGGCGCAGTCCAGGGTCGGGAACGTCTTGTCGAACATGGCCATGTGGCCGCCGATGGACGGTTCCCGCTCCACCAGATAGACCTTGCGACCGGCGTCAGCCAGGGTGAGGGCGGCCTGGATGCCGGCGATGCCTGCTCCCAGCACGAGGACGTCCGGGTTGATGGGCACACGCTTGCGCTCCAGGGGCTCGTTCAGGGCAACCCGGCGCACCGCCCCGGCCACCAGCGCCTTCGCTTTCTCCGTGGCGTCCTCACGGTCCTCCGTCACCCAGGAGACGTGCTCCCGAATGTTGACCTGGTGGAAGAAGAAGGGATTGGTTCCGCCCTCCTCCGTCGTGCGGCGGAACGTGGCCTCGTGCATCAGGGGGCTGCAGGCGGCGACCACGACCCTGTTCAGGCCCTGCTCCTTGATGTCCTGCTTGATCAGCTCCTGACCGGGGTCGGAGCACATGAACTTGTACTCTTTTGCGACGGCAACGAAAGGCAGCGTCGCGGCGAAGCGGACAACCTCATCGACGTCTACTTTGCCACCGATGTTGGTGCCGCAGTGGCAGACGTAGACCCCAATCTTTGGAGCGCCGTTTCGTTGTACCACAGCGACCGCCTCCTTATGCTGGAACCAGCGCCGCCGGCGGCGGCACAAACAGCCTGTGCAGGCCCAGTTTCTTCTCCGGAAGGCCGAGCAGCATGCCCAACAGCTGAGTGAAGTAGAGCACGGGCATCCTCACGTCCTCGCCGAAGTGCTTGCCGGCGGCCCTCTGGTAGGCCTCGAGGTTGAACTGACAGAGCCCGCACATCGTCACCAGCATGTCTGCCTTAGAGCGCTTCGCCTCGCGGAGCAGCACATACACCAGGCGCTGGCCTACGTCTTCGACGGTGCCTGTGAGGGAACCGCCGCAGCACCTTGTCCGCAGCGCAAAGTCGACGACCTCGACTCCCAAGGCGGAGAACATGTCGTCCATCTTGCTTGGGAAGCGCCACTCCTCGGGGGTGCCGTAGGGTCGGCTGTAGAGGCAGCCGTAGTAGCACGCGACGCGAACGCCCTTCAGGTCCCGCTTCACGTGCTTCTTGATCTCCTCCACGCCGATGTCGTCGAAGAGGACATCCAAAGGGTGGCGTACCCTCACCCTCCCCTGGTAGTCCAGACCCATGTCACGGAGCACGCCCAAGACGCGGTTCATGAGCTCCGGGTAGCGAGCACGGTAGTCGTCCACCCGCCTCAAGACGAAGTAGCAGGCGTTGCAGGGAGCCACCAGGTCCTTCAGCTTCTCGTTCTCGGCCAGAGACAGGTTGCGCGCCGCAAGCGCCAGCGCCTGGGTCTGGTCGATGCCCATATATGTCGTAGCGCCGCAGCAGTTCCAGTCGTCGAGCTCGTCCAGGCTGTGGCCCAGGGCCTCGAACACAGCGAGGAGGGACTCTTCGTAGACTTTGCCGATCCCCTTCAGGGAGCAGCCCGGGTAATAGGTGTAGCTCATGATTGTGCCTCCTGGACGCTGCGGAGGAGCCTGTCCAGAGCCTTGGGGTCGCGCACCTTCTCGCCGCCGAGATCGATGCGACCCGTCCTGACCAGCTTGAGGCCTATGGGGGCCATCTTCAGCAGCTTCAGCGGGTTCGTCCTCAGCGCCAGGCCGAGCACGACGGCTAGCTCGTTGTTGCGACCCGATCGCATCACATTCTTGAGGAACTCCCTCGACAGCACGGGGATGGGGAACCGCCGCGGGTGCGTACCTTCCTTGATGGCCACTCGTTTCAGGGCGTACATCACGTCCGTGATGTGGATACCCGCCGGGCAGTTGACCGTGCAGGCGTAGCAGGAGGAGCAGAGCCAGACGGTGCGGCTATGGAGCGCTTCGTACTTGAAGCCCTCACGCACCATATTTATGAGGCGCCGCGGCGTGTAGTCCATGAACGGCGCGATGGGGCAGATGCCGCTGCACGACCCGCACTGCAGGCACTCGAAGATGCCCTCACCGCCGGGGATGGAAGCGACTTCGTAGGCGAAGCCCCTATCGAGCTGGCCCTCGTACGTAATGCTCCCCTGGAGCATCGGTGGAGCGCCCATGTCTCATCCTCTTTCCGTTGCACCGGCGGCTGTAGAAGTCCTACGCCGCCCCTTGATCGCCTGATGCACCTGCCCCATTTACAGTCTACGTCTGGGGCCTCTGCCCCAGCAATGGGCCTAACGGCCCTAGTTTCGCCGCACATC
This sequence comes from uncultured Dehalococcoidia bacterium, assembly GCA_964565775.1. Taxonomy (GTDB): domain Bacteria; phylum Chloroflexota; class Dehalococcoidia; order DSTF01; family JALHUB01; genus CAZMGB01. Next base: position 102,910 of record CAZMGB010000010.1, on the reverse strand, counting down.
TCCCTACCGATTACGACAATTGTACTGCCGTAATGTGACAATGGTCACAAAAGAGCTGCTAGCCCGGCTCGCCAGGCGCGCATGCACATATAGGTGTATCGGTTGCTGGGGAGGAAACTTGGCGGTCATACGCAGGCGTGGGTCCGCTTCTCCTCTCGTGACGGCGCTACCCTTCGTGGCCACTTCGATGTCCCTTCGCTGTCCCCTTGCCGGACCGCTGGCAGCGCGAGGGGAAGGTAAGTCTCATGATGAACCGCCAAACGGGTTCATCCTAGGGGTTTCGTGTGCAGTCGGCGTCAACTTGGGAGCATCAGACGTCAAGGCTTCGTGCATGTGCGGACGAGGGGTGGAGCACGGCCTCGGGTCCTGAGCTACGCGATGGGCCGTCCTCCGGGAAGGGGTCCGGGGCCGGGAACGCCATTGCTGCCGCCGCCGGTGCGCTTGTCGCCCGCCCGCACTACGGATGGCGTCCTGCCACGCAACGGCGCCGGGTCAGGCTGCCGACTTACGTCTATACGGAGTCGGGCTCAGCCTCACCCTGTTGAACGCCAGCCATGATCGGCGGCCAGGCTCGTGCGATCATGCAGGGCCGGCCAGCGTGCGCAGAATAGCCGCTTCGATCTTCTCCTTTGAGGGCAGGACGGCGCGTTCCAGGGGACGGCTATAGGGGACCGGCAGGTTTGGGTTTGCCACTCGCTGAACCGGTGCCTTGAGAGCATCGAACGCTCGCTCCATTACCTGCATCGCGATCTCCGCGCCGACGCCGCAACGCTCTGTGTCCTCGTCGACGACGACGAGCCGGCCGGTCTTGCGGACTGATCCGACTATCGTCTCGATGTCTAGCGGCTCCAGCGTGCGCGGATCGATGACTTCGACGCCCGTGCCCTGCTCCTCCAGGGCGGCGGCTGCCCGCAGCGCCAGCGACACCATGTAGGCTGTCGCCACGACTGTAACGTCCCCTCCTTCTCGCCTGACCTCTGCCATGCCGAAGGGTACGGTGAAATCATCCTCCGGCACGGCGCCCTCGGCTCCCATGAGACGCTTGTGCATGAAGAAGACGACGGGGTTGTTGTCCCTGATAGCCGTCTTGAGCAGGCCCTTGGCGTCGTAGGGAGTGGTCGGCACGGCGAGCTTCAGGCCCGGCGCGTGCATGTAGAGGCCCAGGGGCGACTGAGAGTGTTCGGAGGCGCCGCTGGTGTAGCCGCCGATGGTCTCCAGGAAGACGATGGGCAGCGCCATGTTGCTGTTGGCTCCGTGGGTGTAACGCCACTTCCCTGCCTTGGAAATGATCTCGTCCAGGGCGCAGAAGACGAAGTCGGCGAGTCCAAGCTGGGCCACCGGCCGCATGCCGGCGAGCGCCGCCCCAACGCATGAGCCGGTGATGGCCGGCTCGCCGAGAGGAGCGGTCCTCACACGGGATGCGCCGAACTCCTCCAGGAGACCGGACGTCGGCCCGAAGCCGCCGAAGCCCCAATAGAGGCCATGGCCGAGGACGTAGACGGATTGGTCCCGTCGCATCTCCTCGTGGAGGGCTTCGTTTACCGCCTGGGTGAAGGTGATGGTTCGCATGGCCTAGGCGTACAGATCCTCGAACGCCTCCTCCGGGTCGGGGAAGGCGCTCTCCTCCGCGAAAAGCTGTGCAGCCTGCATCTCCCGCTGCGCTTCGTCGTGAATGCGCGTCACCTCCTGCTCCGTCAGGATGGCCCGCGCAAGGAGCAGTCGGCGGAAGGCCTCGATGGGGTCCCTTCGCTTCCAGGCCTCCACCTCAGCGGCGTCGCGGGAGTCGACGGCGCCCTCGGCGAAGGCCCGCAGGCGATAGGTCTTCAGCTCTACTAGGCATGGGCCTTCGCCCGCCCTGACACGGCCAATCGCCTCCCGAGCCGCGTCGTAGACGGCGAGCACGTCGTTTCCGTCGACCCTCGTTCCGGGCATTCCGTATGGGGTGGCCATGTCCGCAACGCTACTTACCGTTGTCGCCATGGACGCCGGGCTGAGACCGGCGTAGCTGTTGTTCTCGCACACCCAGACGATGGGCAGCTTCCATAGCGCGGCCATGTTCATCGACTCGTGTGTCGTGCCGCGGCTGCTGGCACCGTCCCCGAAGAAGGACATGACGACTTGGTCCCCACCCCTGATCTGAACGGCCGTAGCCAGACCGACGGCAATGGGGGCGTGTCCGCCGATGGTGCCGCTCTTGCCGAACACGCCATGCTCCAGGTCCGCGATGTGCCGTCCCCCTTTGCCCTTACAGTAGCCTGTGCTCTTGCCGCATAGCTCCGCCAGCACCTTGCCGGGGTCCATGCCCCGGCAGATGAAGCAGTAGGCACCGCGGTGGGTGTAGGTGACGAAGTCGTCCGGCCGGAGCTGGCCGACGGCGCCCACGATGGCCTCCTGGCCGACGCCGCTCATCCACGTACCGGGGATCTTGCCCGCGGGCACCAGGGATATGACCAGCTCCTCGAAGGCCCGGGAGCGGACCATGTCCGTGTAGAGCTTCGCCATCAGCTCGCCCGAGGGCTCCACTCGCTCACCTCACTTCTCTCCAGCGCCGTCCGGTCGCCCGATGGTGCCCGAGCACGCCACCAAGACATTGCCACAGAGCGCGACCACATTCAAGCCGAGAAGCTCGCGCTCATAGAAGATAGACCGAAAGGCCGGAAAGCTGCTGGGCTTGTTGCCCAACCCACATTCGAATGGGCTCTCGCCGCCCCACGGCTCCTCAAAGCCGGGAGCCGATGACAGGGCCGAGGCCCTCCTTCGGCGGGCGGGCCTGTCGGCGCTCCAGGGCGCTGTCGATGGTGGACAGCACCTCCTCCTTCTCCTCCGGGAACTTGTAGCCCTCCCAGTCCTGTCGCAGGAAGGGGGGATTGGAGAAGTGGTCGAAGCAGAGGCGGCCGCTGATCTCCAGACGCTCCACCAGCGCCCTTATCTCGTGCGTCAAATCCAGCACTGACATCGCCTGGAACTTCCCCGCCTCGTACTCCTGGTGAAGCGGCGTGCCGGGGGCGAGGACGAGCGACCTGACCCTGGTGTAGTGGGGGTCGACGGCGTTGAGGACGCGGGCGGTGCCCTCCACGTGCTGCCGCGAGCCGTCGCGGCCGCCCAGGCCGGGCATCACGTACTCGGAGAGCTCGAAGCCGGCCTCCTTCACCCTGAGCCCGGCGGCGATCATCTGTTCAGAGCTGGCGCCCTTCTTCACCCGCGCCAGGACGCCATCATCGCCGCTCTCCAGCCCCAGGTGGAGTCGGTTCAGCCCCGCCTTTCGCAGCTCGCGCAGCTCGTCCAGGCTCTTGGCCAGCACCGTCTTCGCCCGGCCGTACGATGTCACCCGCTCCAGGGACGGGAACGCTTCGAGCAGGTGGGCCACGATCTCGATGAGGTCAACTGACTTGATGACGATGGCGTTGGAGTCCGCCAGGAAGGCGGTGCTCGGCGCCACGACGTAGCCCTGGCGGCGTATCTCGTCGCAGTGCAGCCGCAGCTCGTCGATGTCGCTCTTCACCTCCTCCACCGACCGCATCACTGCCTTTCGCGGCACGTCCTTGTAGACCGGGCAGAAGGTGCAGTAGTTCCAGGGACAGCCGCGCATCACCCTGATGAGCAGGGAGCGGGCCTCGCTGGGCGGCCTCATAGGCGGGAGCTCGTAGGGCATGACGATCCTTGAGCAGCGTACTCTGGCCTTCACCAACATTCTACAGTCGTGGGGTGCCAATATTCCATCAGCCTCCTGGCGGGTCAAGAAGCCACCCGCCGGAGCTCCTGCTGTTGCACCTCCACGAGGAGATGGCGCCTCGAGGCCGGCGCAGGCGGCTCGCTGCCCGAAGGTCGAGGTAGCGATGAAGTCCTGGCGCGTTGCAGGATTCGGGGATTGACAGGACCTCGTGCATGGTGTATCGTGATTCTTCTGCTAAGTATGCAATAAAGCCTCGTTACTCGAAGCACGCTGGTGGCGCCCGATGCGCCACGTTCCTCGGCGGCCGGAAAGGAGCACATGGATGGCGCGGATGGCTGCAGCGCATTTCGATACCCATCCTGCACAGAGGGTTGGTGGCGGCCGTGTCGCCGCCGGTCACAGACAGTGAGTCGGAGGAGGGAGCCATGACCCGGCAAGAGGTATACACGCAGATGGAAGAGGCCTTCGGTCTGGTCCCCAGCATGTTCAGGGCGCTTCCCGATTCTTCCTTGGAGGCGGAATGGGAGCTCTTCCGGCGGACGCAGCTTGCCGGGGTGTCGGCGAGCACACGCTGTGGGGGCGGGGCCGGTCTCCCGGCCCCGTCGACACCCTAGAGGGAGAAGAGGAGTCTACCATGCCGCACATGACATTGTTCCGTCTCAAGGCCCTGCCTGGGAAGCGGCAGGCGGTGATCGAGCAGTTTGAGAAGTGGGACCGAGCCCAGAAGCCGAAGGCGATCGGTTTTGAGCAGTCGGCTCTGGTGGCCAGCAACAGTGACCCCGACGAGTTCATGGGAGTGGTGCGCTGGGACAATACCGCGAACTACCGCAAGAACTCGGGTCGGCCGGAGCAGGACGCCTGGTTCCAGGAGCTTCGGCCCAACTTGACCGCCGACCCGGAGTGGTTCGACGGCACGCTGGAGCGGGAGTCGACGGCCTAGCCCCTTGGGCTGAGGGTTCATTCCCGCCTGGCAAGTTCAGTTAGCTAACCGGAAGGAGAAAGAAGAAATGGCCAGCGTATTCATCAGGCACCACGTGAAGGATTTCGCCACCTGGAAGCCGTTCTTCGACGAGCATGAGCCGACCCGAAGGGCAAACGGCCTCGAGGGCCACCGCCTCTACCGCGGGATGGACGATCCCAACGACATCACGGTCGTGTTCAGGACGGCGGACCTGGAGCGGGCGAAGAAGTTCGCCGCCTCCGGGGACCTACGGTCCATAATGGAACGGGCCGGAGTTGAGGGGCCACCGCAGATCTGGTACGTCGATAACCCCGAGAAGAAGCGGTACTCGCAGTCCATGGCTGAGACAAAGGAGTCAGTGACTGCTTCGGCCTAGAGGCCCTGCTCCCCCAGATCGGCGTGGAGCGGGCAAGCAAGGTGGAACACGCACGTCTCGGGTCGACCGGAGGGTCGGCCCGAGACGTCACCAGGGTCGTGGACTCGTCTCAGAGTCAGGAGGGGAGTCAAGGTTGCTCATTCTGATGACCTCGACTCACAGGGAAGAAGACTGCCCTGGCTACGACCGGAGGAGGACACCCGCCGTCCGGGAGGCGTGCGCGAAGCGAAATGAGATCGCCAAACGCCACAATGGGAAGCTGCACTGGCTCGTCAACACGCTGACAGAGCCCGCTCACTCTGTTCGGCCTGCTTGCCGTCGGCCGCCCGACATTCGCTTCACGGCCCCCGCCAACATCTGACACTGTAGCTGCGCCCAGAACGCCGACGCCGTCCTCATCACCTCGGCGGGGAGCGTGACCCGTCGACGTAGCGAAGAGGGCGGATAGCATTCTCCTACGCCGTAACTGCGCCTCCGTGGTAACATCGATCCTGCCTCGAAGTTCGTTCCGAGCTGGCACCTGGGAGGTTGGGCAGTGAAACTGGGCGCCATCTTTCCGCAGACCGAGATCGGCAACGATCCTGTGGCGATACGGGACTACGCACAGGCCGTGGAACAACTCGGCTACAATCACATTCTGCTATATGACCATGTGCTGGGGGCTGCGCCCGAACGATTCGAACGCCTCGGCTTCCGGCCTCCCTATACCCACAAGGCCGCTTTTCATGAGCCGTTCGTCCTGTTTGGCTATCTGGCCGGGCTGACGAGGGACCTGGAACTGGTGACGGGCATCCTCGTGCTGCCGCAGCGCCAGACGGCACTGGTGGCGAAGCAGGCGGCGGAGGTGGACGTGCTGTCCGGGGGACGGCTCCGTCTTGGCGTGGGCATCGGCTGGAACGCCGTGGAGTTCGAGGCGCTGGGAGAGAGCTTCGCCAATCGGGGTCGGCGATGCGAGGAGCAGGTGGCGCTGCTACGGCAGCTCTGGACAAAGGAGCTCGTTGATTTCGATGGCAAGCATCACACGGTGCACCGGGCAGGGATCAACCCGCTGCCGGTCCAACGTCCGATCCCGGTTTGGATGGGGGCGATGGCGGAGCCCGCCATCAAGCGCGTTGCCCGTATTGCCGATGGCTGGTTCCCCCAGTTCCCTCCAGGCCCTGATGGCGCCGCGACCATCGAGAGGCTGCGAGGCTACGTTCGGGACGCCGGTCGTAGGCCGGAAGACGTTGGCATCGAGGGCCGGATCGGCATGGCTCGCACCACCGAAGACGAGAGGGGAGCGATGCTGGACGGCTGGAGCGAGCTCGGGGCAACACACGTGTCCTTCAACACGATGGGAGCCGACCTGAAGTCGCCGCAGGATCACATCGATGCTATCCGGCGGTTTAGGGAGATCGCTGGAGACTGAGGATCGTCCATGTCGCTTTGCAGGCGACACCAGAGAGGATGAAAATGGACGCGACGCTACATGGCGACGCGTGCACCCCTCACCCCCGACCCCTCTCCCGCTGGCGGGAGAGGGGAGACCGACAGGCTTCGTCCTGAGGCTTCGGCGTGAGCTCAGCCGAACGCTCAGCCCGAAGGGTCGGGGTGAGGGTGGTGGATCCTGGCTGGCGTCGTCCCAACTATGCACCGCCGCTGCATTTTCGAAGCAATGACGGCGGCGTGATGACATTATTGCTGTGAGGCATGAGCGACAGCGTCGACGCACATTGCCGCGGGCCGGTGGCTTTCTAGCAACCAAGGAGGACCAACCATGCTGACGCTGAAAGAAGCGGTCGACGATTTCCTGGCTCAGAGGCGGATCGCCGTGGTAGGTGTGTCTCGGGATTCGAGCCAGGCCGCCAACCTCGTCTACCGCGCGCTGCGCGAGGCGAACTACGATGTCTTCGCTGTCAACCCGAACGCGGCTGAGGTCGAGGGCGACACCTGTTATCACGACCTGAAGTCGATCCCGGCCGGCGTCGAAGCGGTCGTGATCGCGACGACGCCGGCGGTTGCGGAGACGGTTGTGCGTGACTGCGCCGAGCGGGGCATCTCTCGAGTGTGGATGCACCGCTCCTTTGGAAAGGGCAGCGTGTCAGAGGATGCAACCGACTTCTGCCGAACGAACGACATCACGGTTATCGCCGGCGGCTGCCCTCGGATGTTCCTCCCGGGGACAGATCTTGGGCACAAGTGCATGCGGTGGGTCTTGAACCTGACGGGTGGCCTGCCAAAGCAAGCCTGAAGACGTGCTGGAGACGGCGGCGCGGCGTCCACATCGAGCGGAGCGCCGTCAGGCATGGAAGCACGCGGTGGGGGAAGCCACATGAAGCTGCACGAGATCCCGACCCCGGCTCTCGTCGTCGACCTGAGCGCTATGGAGCGCAACATCCGGCGGATGGCCGAGTTCTATGCTGGGTCTACTTGCAAGCTGCGGCCTCATTTCAAAGCGCACAAGACGCCTGCCATCGCCAGACGCCAGTTGGCGGCCGGGTCTTGTACTGGGCTTACCTGTGCCACCGTCGGTGAGGCGGAGGTCATCGTCCGTGAGGCGGTGACGAATGACGTTCTCATCGCGAACGAGGTCGTCGGACCCGGGAAAGCTGCCCGCGTAGCCAGGCTCGCGCGCCAGGCCGACGTGAAGGTCGCCGTGGATTCTGACGCTTGCCTGGCGGACCTAACGCGGGCGGCCCGCTCCGAGGGGGTAGAGATCGGCGTGCTCGTCGACGTGAATGTCGGCCTACCGCGCTGCGGTGTTGCCGCTGGCGCACAAGCGCTCGGCCTGGCAAGAAGCGTCGCCGCGGCGGAAGGCCTGCGGCTGCGGGGCCTGATGGGATACGAGGGCCACGTAGTAGGCAACGACGACCGCGTACAGCGGGAGGCGGGGGCCAGGAGGTCTGTGGAGCAACTGCTGTCGACTGTGCGGATGATCCGCGAGGCCGGCTTGCCGTGCGAGATCGTGAGCGCCGGCGGCACCGGCACCTACGACATCACAGGGCGCATCGAGGGCGTCACCGAGATCCAGGCCGGTTCCTACGTCCTCATGGACACCGCCTATGCGAAGCTGGACATCCCTTTCGAGCTCGCCTTCACTGTGCTGGGCACCGTCCTTAGCCGGCCGAAACCGGACATGTGCGTGGCCGACAACGGCAACAAGGCGTGCTCCATGGATCACGGCAACCCTGCGGTCAAGGGCATTGAGGGTGCATCCGTCCTCTTTCTGAGCGACGAGCACGCGACAATCATACTGCCGCCGGAAAGCACCGTCCGCGTGGGTGACCGCATCGAGTTCTGGCCTTCCCATATCGATCCCACGATCAACCTGCACGATGTGATCTTCGCGGTCGACGGCGATGAGGTCGTCGAGGTGTGGCCCGTCGCTGCCCGCGGGTATTCAGAGCAGCGCGCTTTCATGTCTCCCAACTAGCTGCCATGTGGCGGTGGGACGGGAGGATGTCATCCGCGTCCCTCGGCGGCTACGGACGGAGTATCGCCGCCCCACAACCATGTCTGCACGGAGGCGCAACGCTACGAGCTCGGGTGGATCGCTTCTTGACCTGCCGGGAGACGGATGAAGTTCTGGTGCCCCGCACCTGCCCCCTCTTCCATGCGTCCAGACCCCAGGTCAGCCAGCGTAAGGACTGGACCCATCTTCGGGGGCAAGGTCACACCATAGCGGCGATCCCGTGGCTGCGCTCGCTGCCGGACGCGAGCTCCTCCCACGACTATGCGCGCCCTCGATGAGCCTGCTCCGCCTCCTCCTCCATCTTCTCGAGCCGCGTGTAGTAGTCGGCGAACTCGTTCAGGTGCGCCAGCGCGATCTTGCCGGTGATGATGGGATCATCGTGGGTGACGTCCGTGCTGGGATCGTGCTGCCCATGCTCGAGTTCCACGTCGAGGCCCATGCGGAACTGCTCGACGTTGAACGGGCTCTTGCTCCAGTCGATGCCGATCGATTCGCCGATCCGCCGGGCTTCCTCGGCTGTAAACAGTTTCTTGGTCCCCATGGTGCCCTCCGTTAGCTGCTCGCTTCCGATTGATGGCGGCTCTACGGGCCGTCCGGTAGCTGGACCCAGGACGCCGGCAATGCGACGCCGACCCACGTTAAGCTTGGTGAGGCGCCGGCACCGCCTTCGCCACCGAATCCGGCGGCAACGTCACGCCTCGCGCCCAGGTTGCGGACTCCGCGCCCTGTGCGTCCGAGGAGAAGAGTAGCCCTCTCAGTCTCCTGATCGGGCAGCGTGCGGAGCAAGTCGAAGTTGCCGTCGCTCCGCACTTCACATACCTCACCTTCGATTCTAGCACACGGCCTCGATCTCCCCGCAGCGCCTAAGCTTCCGCTCCTGTAGCCGTGCCGCCCGCCGATCTACTCGGTCTGCGCCGACCGGGCCGCGGCCTCCGGGCGGATCAGCAATACCGGGGCCGCGCCTTGAATAACCCGGTCCGCCACGCTACCCAGGGCCCAGCGAATTACTCCGGTGCGTGAGTGCGAGGCCATCACCACCAGGTCGATGTCCTCCTGGGCCACGAATTCCAGTATAGCCTGCGCGGGGAGAGCCCACAGCACATACTGCTTCACCGGCTGCGCCGCCTTCAGTTGCTCCCCGATTCTCGCGAGATAGCTCTCAGCGTCTGCCCTCACCTCGTGCTCGAGCTCCGGGAGGTAGACACCAGGGGCACCGGAGACAAAGGCCTGGGCCGGCCAGCGTATCGCCCTGACCAGGACGATAGCTGCCTGAAAGGCCTCGGCCAGGGCTGTAGCGGGCTCCAGCGCGCACTCCGAGATAGGCGAGCCGTCTAACGGCACCAGGATCTTGCGGATCGCGGAGGGTTCTATACCGCGCTCGAGCACCTGGGGACCCACGAGCAGCGTAGGAACGGGCACCGTTCGCATCAGCTTGCTGGCGACGCTTCCGTACCACATCCTCTGGATGCCCGAGCGGCCGTGCGTGGCCATCACAATCAGCCCAGGCGCGTGCTCGTCGCAAAACGACAGCAACTCCTGCGACGCGTGCCCATCGCGCATCTCCTTTGAAACCTGCGTCCCGAGCGCCGCGACCCGCTGGGCCAGCTCCTCCAGGTAAGCCTCGCGCTCTGCCCGGCCGCGCACGTCGACGTCTCTGGCAGCAGTCGAGGGCGTCGAGGACAGCTCCCCATCGACGCCCTCCCACACGGTAAGCAGCGTCAGCGACCTGCCCGTCGCCTTGGCGATAGATACGGCGTACGGCAGAGCCCTCTCGGAGAGCTCGGAGCCGTCAACCGGCACTAGGATCGGTCCCTCACGCATTTAGTTCCTCCTGGCTCGCTATCCTACCCTTCGGCATCCTGGAGAAGGCCCCACGGGCGCGGCACCGCGGGCGGATGGTCCCAGCGGCCACGCTCAGGGCGGCACCGAATCGCTATTTCGTCGAATGACAAGCCACGAACCGGAACAGGGATCGGACCGTGGATCGATGCTCCGGGCGTGCTTGCGATTGCTCAACGTGAGATGAGGCGCGCAGTCCTGTCATGAGCGGTCCAGACTGCGCGAAGCGTGAAGCCCCGGGTCCTTCACGATCTCAGCTACAGGCAGCTCGACCTCGACCGTCGTGCCCTGACCCGGCTTCGAGCGAATCTGAAACTGGCCGCCCAGCAGCCGGGCCCGCTCGTACATGCCCAGGAGACCCAGCTTGCCCGACGCGGCCAGCTCGCTGATATCCGCAGGCAGCTCGAATCCCTTCCCGTCGTCCGTCACCGTCATCCTCACACGGTCCCCGGAGCGCCGCAGCGAGATCGTAACCCGGGTGGCGCCCGAGTGCCTGCCCACATTACGCAGCGCCTCCTGGCCGATGCGGAAAAGGAGTAGCTGCGCCTCCTGTGAAAGCTCCGGCAGGTCATCATCTATCTCCACGCTCGCTTCCACTCCGTATTGACCGGGCAGCTCATCGGCCAGCCACTCCAAGGCGGGCAGAAGCCCGAGGTCGTCCAGGATTCGCGGCCGCAGGTCTTGAGTGAGGCGCCGCAGGTTCGCCAGCGTCTGGAGAACCTCCTTTCGCAGCTTCTCCACTTCCGCCGCCACGTGCGCCGCCTGGTTCAGGCGAGGACTCGACCCGAAACGGTCCAAGCCTTGCGCCACGAAAAGCAGGGACTGGACCGTGTCGTCATGAAGCTCTCTGGCGATGCGCTCACGCTCGTGCTCCTGTGCCCTTGTTATCTGCTGCAAGTAGAACTGGAGGTTCTCACGCAAGCGCGCCTGTTCGGAGATGTCGCGGGCGATGAGCTGGATGGCCCTGCCCCCTCCATCGATCGCGATGAGGCTGGCGGTCAGCCACAGTCGCGCCCGCCCACCCTCCTTCGTGCTGATCTCGAGCTCGAAAGGCCTGTCGAGAGCTTCGCCGGCAATCAGCCTTCGTCTGACCTCCGTGACCTCGCTTAGGCTCTCCGGCGGGAGAAAGTCTCGAGCCGTGATGCCGACGAGCTCCTCCGGGGCGTAGCCGGTGACCTCATGGCACGCTCTGTTGGCCATGAGTATCGTGCCCGCCAGGTCCTCCACCCAGATGGCGTCATGGGCGTTCTCAAAGATCTGTCGGTAGCGCTCCTCCGATAGACGCAGTTGCTCCGCTATGGTGCGGCGCCGTTCCTGCTCCCTCCGGATGCGCTCAAACCCTACGTTGATCACCATACCGGCAACTATGATGCCGGCGACCTCGACCAGGGCATCGGAGCGCTGTTCCGATATGACAAGAGCCCTTGGCAGCATAATGGCGAGGGCAAACGCCGAGGCGGCAAGCCCCGCCCTGAACCCGATGAGGAAGCCCAGATAGGTGATGGGCAGTAGCAGGAAGACTCGCTCGATGGGGTGTCGCTCCAGGCCCAGGAGGGAGCCCGGGTCCTTTATGTCCAGGAAGGGCAGCAATTGCTCGGGATAGTGGAAGGGGATGACAACCAGGAACATTGCCACCGCAACCCACAGTTCAAGGCTGCGGACGGCCTCCGACAGCCGACGCGTGGCCTGCGGCTTCATCCCGGCCTCTTCTTCGGATACGGCCTAGGCGGGAGGCTCTTCTAGCTCATCCTGCAGTGCGAGCCATCCCCTCCTGAGGCCGTAGAGCACAGCCTCTGTGCGCGAAGCGACGCCCAGCTTGTTGAAGATGTTTACGAGGTGAGACTTCACCGTGGGGAGGCTGAGGCTCAGCGCGCTGGCGATCTCTTTGTTGCCATGGCCTCTGGCCACCAGTTGCAGCACCTCGAGTTCCCGTTCGGTAAGGGGCTCAGCATCGTCGGAGGGGGCGACATGAGCCGACGAGCGACCGGTGCGACTCAGCAGACGGCGGATGACGGCGGGGTGCAATACAGATTCGCCGGCGTGTACGGCTCGAATGGCCTGGACTACCTCTCGGCCGCTGGCGCTCTTGAGGAGATAGCCGGCGGCGCCGGCGTCGAGGAGGCCCAGTACGTAGCGGTCATCGTCATAGCCGCTCAGGATGAGTACGGCAGTTCCAGGGTTGAGTTGCTTGATCTGCCTCGTCGCTTCGATGCCCGTAAGACGGGGCATCACTACGTCCATGAGCACGACGTCCGGCTTGGTGGCCCTGACCACAGACACGGCTTCCAGGCCGTTGGCTGCCTCCCCGACGAGCTCAATGTCGGGCTGCTCTTCGAGGAGACCGCGCATACCCTCGCGCAGAATCAGATGATCGTCGGCTACCACGACCCTGATACGTTCCACAGCCCGGCCAGTCGATACGTTGTGCCTGCCTTCACCAGCATTATACACGCCAAAGTAGCGGGGGTGTGGAACCTCGGTACTAGTACCTTTGGCTACTCTTCTCGGCCGAAGGATTGTGAGACTCAGCCCTCTGCCCGACGCGGCCTCCTACCGGGAATGCGAGACTGCTAGTGGATGATGATCTCGAGGAGGTGCAGCGATGAAAGACAAGTGCTTCGTCTACTACACCAGTCCGTGCAGTGTGTGCCTGGCGGACCCAGAGGTCCGGACTTTCGAAGACGCTCAGAGGCGAGGGCCGAAGCCGTGCCCGTTCGTGGAGAAGCAGGAGAAGTGCTCGCCGCCGCGCTTCGGCTGCGTTGCCGTGGCCGGGGCCAGGATGGCACGCTCCGTCCTCCAGTTCTACACGGAGGCTAGCGAGTCAAACCTCGCGCTGGACAGGGAGTTCTTCCGGCGCCGCGGTCCGCTGCCGCCGAAGGACGTGGAGGCCTACATCGACACGGCAGAGTACGGCTACCGCCGCATCACCGACCCGGAGCTCGTCGTAGAGCGCGTCTGGGAGTGTGCCCGCGCCGTTCTGGGCCTCGAGGAGGGGGAGCGGGTCCCGCGTGTCCCAGGGCGCTTCGAGCCTCCGGCGAAGGAGGTGCTGGCCGCCTTTGGGCACGAGGGCCGGGGACGAATTGCAAGAAGGAAGGTCGAGAAGCGCGTCAAGCCGCCCTTCCGGCCGCGACTGCGAAGGTATCTGCCGGTGCCCCGCATGGGTTAGAGATCGGGAAGACAGCAACCCGCTAGCAGCGAAAAGACGAAAGAGGTACCGAGCCGTGTTGGTGCCAGAGCATCAGCGGCCTTCGGTCGCTGCAGAGGGAGGGGCCAGCGTCATCGGGGTGGCCGCGTCCGCCTCGGCGATAAGGCACCTCCCTTTGTTTGCTCGAAAACTGGGGAGCGCTAGGCATGGCGTCTAGAGAGACATTCTGGAACATCCATCTCGGCGAGATTGTCTATCTGCTGGGCTTCATCCTAGTAGCCATCGTCGCCTACGCGTTGTACCGACGCCTTCGACTCTGGCGGCTCGGAAGCAAGGACGACAGGCTGAAGGACCTACCGGGCCGGGCCTGGACGGTCATCGTCAAGACCGCGGCCGACGGCCTATGGCACAGGCGCATCGTTCACGCCCGCTATGCAGGGATAATGCACCTCCTGATCTTCGGCGGGTTTGCGCTCCTTCTCGTGGGACCGCTTCTGGACTTCACCAGCGAGCACTTCGTCCACTTCCTGAAGGGGAATGTCTATCTAGGGGTCTCACTGCTCCTGGACGTGGGTGGCCTGCTCGTCCTGGTCGGCCTTGGCATGGCCGCCTTCCGGAGATATGTCCTCAGGCCGGCGAGGCTGGACAACCTCCTGGACGACGCTCTCGCCCTGACATTGCTTGCCTCGATCATACTCACCGGCTTCGCTCTGGAGGGACTCCGAATCGCCGCCACCGAACTGCATGCACACCCTGGCTGGGCGCCGTGGTCACCTGTCGGTTTCGTCTTTGCCGAGGCGTTCAGTGGCCTTGGTGAGGACGTGACCCTGAGCTTGCACCAGGGGCTGTGGTGGGGTCACATGCTTCTGTCCCTCGGAGCTATCGCCTACGTCTTCCTAAGCTTCTCGAGACTCGCCCACGTCTTTGTCTCACCGCTGAACATGTTCCTCAGGTCTCTCGACGGAAAAGGCGTCCTCAAACCCATCGAGATCACGGAGACGACTGAGGTCTTCGGTGCGGCGAGAATCCAGGACTTGACCTGGAAAGACCTGCTCGACCTCGACGCCTGCACTCGCTGCGGGAGATGCCAGGAGGTCTGCCCCGCGTTCCTCACGGGCAAGCCGCTCTCGCCCAAGAAACTGATCCAGGAGCTCAAAGCTGACATGGTCGCCCAGGGGCCCGCTCTGCTCCGCGCCAAACGTGACGGACAGGAGAGTTCGGACGTTGCTCCTCGGGCGCTGGTTGGGGGCGTGCTGACCGAGGACGAGCTCTGGGCGTGCACGACCTGTGGCGCCTGCGAGGAGGCGTGCCCCGTCTTCATAGAGCCCATCGGCAAGATCACAGCCGTCCGTCGCAACCTGGTGCTGGAGCAAGGTAAGATCTCGGGTAGTGTCATGTCCAGCTTGAGATCGGTTCAGGACAGGGGGCACCCCTGGGCAGGAGCGATGGCCTCAAGAACGGACTGGGCATCCGGCTTGCATGTGAAGACCCTCTCCAGCGATGGTGCTGCCCCCCTCCTCTTCTGGGTGGGCTGCACGGCGGCCGTTCAGGAGAGGGGGATGAACATACCCATCTCTATGGCGAAGATTCTTGCCGCGGCGGGTGTGGAAGTCGGCCTGCTGGGACACGAGGAATCGTGCTGCGGCCACTTTGCACGGCGCATCGGTGACGAGTATCTGTTCCAGTGCCAGGCGAAGCAGAACATCGAGACGCTTCAGCGCCACAATGTCAAGAAGATCGTCACCGCCTGCCCGCACTGCTATCACACGCTCAAGTACGAATACCCCCAGTTCGGGGGACAGTTCGAGGTAGTCCATCACACGGAGCTGATCCTGCAACTGATTGACGAAGGTAGGCTCAAGTTCAGCGGCGAGCTCAGCAAGGTCGTGGCCTATCAGGACCCTTGCTACCTCGGCCGCTACCATGACATCTACGAGGCCCCGAGGAAGATCCTTGCCGCGATCCCAGGTGTCGAGTTGGTGGAAATGTCCCGCTGCCGAGCCCAGAGCCTGTGCTGCGGTGCCGGCGGAGGGCGCATGTGGATGGAGGAGGAACCCGACGAAAGGGTGAACCGACTGCGGATCAACGACGCCGTCGCCACGAAGGCTGACATGGTCGTAACAGCGTGTCCCTTCTGTCTCCAGATGCTCGAGGATGCCGCAGGCGGACTGGAGCTGGAGAATCCTCTGGAAGTCCTTGACCTGGTCGAGCTGCTTGAGAGGGTAGTAGCGCCGCCAGTGACTATGGCCGAGCCTGTTTCCGGCTTGGAGGCTGGCGCCGTCGCTGTCGGCCGCCCTCTCGTCGCCGCCGGCAGCGGCCGTCGCGATGGAGAGAGCACTGGATCGAGGGGCTGAGGGGTCGACTATGACAAAGCATGAGGGCTGGACCTCAATCAGATACTCGCCGAAGGATGCTCAGGACTGCCAGGAGCTTCTCAGGACAGTCTCGGGCGATGGCGACCTGGCGGCCCCAGCCTACCAGGAGTGGCAATTCCAGCGAGCTCCTCAGGGCGCCGCGATCGCCGCCCTGGCGCGGGAAACGGGGACGGGTCGGCTCATTGGCGAGGTGGCCACAGTCCCGGTGGACGTGCGGCTTTCGGGCAAGGTATACACTGCTGGCCTGTGCCTGAACCCGGTGGTGGATCCCACCCACCAAGACCGCAACATCTCCGTCAGCCTGTTGAGGGATGTCTGTACTCTGTCAGCGGAGGAGGGAATCGCTTTCACCTATGGTTTCCCTGACCGGCTCACCTTCCCGATGTTCGTCAAGGAAGCCGGGTTCCGGGACGCCGGGGCAGTGCCGCTGCTCATCAGGCCGTTGAACCCGGAGCGACTCGCACTCAAGACAACGGGCAGCCGTGTTCTAGGGAAGACAGCCTCCATCGCCAGGAAGATCTGGCGCACGCCAATGTCGGTGCCGCGACAAGAAAGCCCACCTGGCCTGGAGATAGCGGAGGTCGCCTCCTTCGACGACTCCTATGCCGTCTTCTGGGACAGGGTTCAGCACCGGTTTCCCGTCATGCGGGTCCGGGATCCCGCGTACCTCAACTGGCGCTACGTGGACGTGCCCGCACGAGAGTACACCGCGTTCGCCGCCAGGTCGGAGGGGAAGGTACGCGGCTTCACCGTTCTTCGCGCTGCGCCCTTTGGCCAGTTCTCGGCCGGGCTCATCGCCGAGCTGCTTGTGGAAGCCAGCGCGGAGGGCCGAGCAGCGGGTCGCCTACTCATCGACCGGGCGTATTCTTACTTCGAGGACCATGACTTGGACCTCGTAGCCAGCTTGGCGCTACGCCACGCGGACGAGTTCCGCCTCCTCCGCTCCAAGGGCTTCTGGGTATGTCCGAGATTTCTGGAGCCGCGCTCCTTCCGTCTTGTCGTCCGCTGCCACGACCAGGAGGCGAGCCCCAGCCGTCTCGCCCATGACCTGCGGAACTGGTTCGTGACGATGGGGGACTATGACGCAGTCTAGGGAGCCCGACTGACCCGGCGACGCGGCCAAGCGACCCTTTCGCCGGGTCCTGGGGCCGGTGCACCGATTCACGAAACCCTGACGTCTGGGGCTCCCGAATTGACGCGGGCTGCACATGGAACCCCCATAATCGTGGAGGTAGCGACGAGCCTTTGTTCGCCTCGCCGTGGCCTACGAGCTACGGCTGGGCGGGAAGCACGAAAGGGACTCAGGGTGTCTCCGGTTCGGCTGCGCAGCGGGTTGTGTTTTGCGAGCATGCACATGAGCTCCACACCTCTGGTGAGTGAGGCAGGGGGCAATCTGAAGGGAGGAAGCAAGCCATGAGGGACAAGTGCTTGATCTACTACGGCAACCCGTGCAGTAGTTGTTTTTCCGACCCGGAGATACAGAACTTCGAAGACGCGAAGCGGCGGCCGGTCGTCGAATGCGCCTATGCGGGACACCCCACCTGGTGCTCCCTGCCGCGCTTCGGTTGCGTGCGCGTCGCGGGCGCTGGCATGGCCCGGCGAGCCATGCAGATCTACGCGGAGGTCAGCGAGAGAACCCTTGCGCTCGACCGTGGTTTCTTCCGGCTCCGAGGGGCGCTGCCGCCGGCTGTGGTCGAGGCGTACATCGACCCGGAGCGCGGCTTTGAACGTATCACCGAGCCGGAGCAGGTGGCACAGCGCGTGTGGGAGCGCGCTCGGTCGGTGCTGGACCTGCGGCCTGGCGAGTGTCTGCGTCCGCAGGTCGGCCCCTTCGCGCCGCCGCCGGGCGACGTGCCCCGAGCCCTGCTGCGCGAGACCGCCGCATTGGTGCGAAGTGGTGAACCCTGCGAGGTTGCTGACCTCGAGGCCGTGCGGCCGCGGCCGGCTGCGCCCCAGCGCGCCAGGGCGTAGCCGAACGCAAAGACGTCGCCCTTGCGTCTTGCTTCCAGCTAATGGAGCACGAAAGAGAACATCAGGAGCAGTAGAATGTTCGATCAATCCATCCTAGTGCCCCTGGACGGCTCCGAACTCTCCGAGAAGGCCATACCGTACGCCGTATCCATCGCCAAAGCCACGAAACAGCCGCTGCGGCTGCTGACCGTCTGGGAGGGAGTGGAAAGGGAGTTCGGCTCGGAACCTTCAGCGGCGGCCGCGGAGATCGGCGCGCGTGGCCAGACGCTTCGTCGGGCGTACCTGACCGACGTCGCCCGGCGCGTTGCCGCGCAGGGGGTAGAGGTGGCGGAGGAGATGCGACATGGGGACCCTTCCGAGGAGCTGCTGTGCTTCTGCGATGAACATGCACCGGCGCTGCTGGTGATGGCCACCCATGGCCGCTCGGGCATCCAGAGGATGTGGTACGGCAGCGTCGCCAGCAAGCTGATGCGGGCGGCGTCTGTTCCCACGCTGCTGGTGGGCCTGGGCCCCAGCGTTCTGGCGGACACGAGAGACGAAGTCGCCATCAAGAAGATTCTGGTGCCGCTGGACGGCTCGCACCTCTCCGAGTCTGCACTCCAACCGGCGGCCATCCTGGCTGAGGCTTTTGGGGCGCGTCTCGTCCTTGCCAAGGCGATTCGGTGGCCGGCCCAGGGCTTCGCGGACCTCCCCGATGTCTACCTCCCGGAGATAAAGCGGGAACTAACCGAGGGGGCCTCCGGATATCTCGCGATGATCCGTGGCGGACTGAAGACGCCCCAGCCCGTGCAAACGCATGTGCTTGAGGGTCTCGCCGCAGAGGCTATTCAGGAGCTTGTCGCCCGAGAGCGAGTAGACCTTGTGGTGATGACCTCACACGGTCGCGGCGGTGTCGGCCGCTTCCTCCTCGGTAGCGTGGCCGACCGCGTCATCCGTGGCACCGTCCCGGTGCTGCTGATCCGGCCGGAGGCTGCGACCGCGCTCCCGCGGTCCGAGCAGGTACGCGCGCGCTACTGTCACCACTGCGGGCGGCCCGTCCACTACGGAGAGATCGACGCGGAGCAGCGCTGCCTCCGATGTCAGCGGTACCTGCACGTCTGCGCCAACTGCGTGTACTCCGATCTCGTTTCCTGTCTGCTTCAGCGCCCGGAGGCGCACGCCACTTACCCTGGCCTGGACTGTCCCAGGTTCCAGTTCCGCGAAAGTGTCCCTCCCAGGGCTCGGGCGGCCGCCGCTGTGGCGAGGCGTTGACTGATGAAGAACAGATACGGACCCGGTACCCCGCCGGCAGCCACAGGCGCCGCGGCGATGGATGCCGCTCCGCCAGGCCGTCAGATGATGGGTGGCGCGGGTGCCTTGCTTGGGCCTGAGAGAAAGGGGGCTGGGAAGATGGCCACCGAGGCTTATATTCTCATCAGATCGGCTCCCGAGGCCGACTACAGCCGCACGGCCGCGTGGATCCGGGATCTGGAGGTGATGCCCGAAGTGCGATGCCTGCAGCGCGTCCTAGGTGAGTATGACCTGCTGGCGACGGTAGAGGCCCCCGCAAGCGCTTCCCTGACGGCCGCGAAGATCCTGGCGAGCTGCTGGGTGGAGCGCGTCGCCGTTCGCTACGGTACCGTGGCTCCGCGTCGAGACGGCGTTCAGAAAGGAAGTTCGCCGCAGACTAGTCGAGCGGCGTAACTCGCCTGCACCGGTGGACGACACCTAATGGCGCTTGCTGGTATCCTCTCTCCAGAGGTCGGCAAGAAGAAAGGCAACACATTTGGCTTCACTGCCTTCGCCGCCTCTGGCGCCTCCTGGATGTTTCTGGCGCTGACCCATATTTGGGCATCGTCAAGTAGGCTACACCTAGCGCTGTCTTGCCTCGGCACGGTCGGGTGCGGGCCCTCCTGGCCGCTCAGCCCGCCCCGTCCAGGAACGCCTTGAAGCCGTACCTGGCGTGTGGCCCCAGGCAGATCTGCTCCAGGACCCCCATACCCTCTTGGTCGTCCATACGGGCGCGCACCACTTGCTGGATGTGCAGATTCTCCAGGGCTAGAGGGTCGAGCTCATCCGTCTTCCAGGACTCCCCCGCCACGGCCAGCTCTCCCTTCCAGTGGCCGTGCCCCCATTCGGGGTGTAGGTAGCCGATGCCCTTCATCTGGAAGCGCAGGAGCGGCTCCAGCTCGATCACGCGGCGTCTCCCGGACTCCTCTACCAGCGTGATCTCCGCCGACCGGGCCCACCGCGTCCCCTTCTCGTAGCTAATCCGGTGTTCCACGGACGCCATAGTCTCCGCCCGCGGATCCTCGTTGCCCGGGATCTCGGCTGTGCTGGCGTAGAGGGGCAGGCTCCCGCCGTCCTGGTGCCAGGCGTTGCCGTGCTCGTCCTCGAAGACGCCGAAGTGAGTGCAGCTATCCTGCCAGTGGATCGGAGCCCAGAGGAAGAAGACCTGGGGGAGGCGGCCGCTGGGGGCGCCCCCGGTCTCGGGCTCGCCGACGGGACGGATGCCCCAGGAGCGGTCCTTGGTGCCGTAGACGCTGGACTCGTCCACGTCGAGCGTCTTCCCGGCGCACCGAATCTCGCCCTGCCAGCGGCCGAACTGGGTGAAGCGGGTAAGGTCGAAGACGACCCGTGTTCCCTCGCGCCGCGTTTGGCGGGCCTCTTCGACGCAGGCCGAACGGGCGCTAAACACGAGATCGCACTCGATACCGGTCTCGTTGGGGTCCAGCCTGACGCGGGCTGAACGCAGGGGCTCGAGTACCTCGATGCGGAAAGGACCGACGACGGTCTCGCTGCGCTCCGCTGGGGCACGTCGCGAGGCGTGAAAAGCGTGTTGCTCCCCCTCTCGGACTACGCTGAAGCCGCAATCCAAGATGCCGCGGTTGGGGTAGAGCCCCATCCCCACGGCGAAGTAGAACTTCCCGTCCTTGGAGTAACCGTTGAACCAGTAGCGGTCGTAGACATTGCGGTCGCTCGATGCGGCGTGCGCCACCGGCTCCGGTGTCTGGTGGACTGGATAATCGTCGAATCGGTTGAGCATCGCTTTTCCTCCCTTCGTCGGCGACCTGCGCTCATAAACGGTACCACCTGCGTGCTGCTGGAGATAGCTGGCCAGGCGCGGCCGTCCGCCGACGAGGAAACCGGTGGCGCAGGCGCTGGAGAAGCTGCGCCGCGGCGAAAGCTCGAAGAGCTAGACGGCGGAGACAGGACGCAGCATAATGGGTCAGCGTGTCCCGGAAGGAGCGATGCCATGACAGGAACGGCAAGAGAGCGGCTGGAATACAAGCTGGTGGCGCGAAACGATCAACCCAATTCCGCGAACCCGATCCACCAGGACGAGTACGCACGCTCGCTCGGTTACCCGGGTGGCCTTGTGGCGGGGCTTACCCTCTATACCTACGCCTGCGATGCAGCGATAAGGCTCATGGGCGGCGACTGGCTCGAACACGGTTACGGCGAGGTGCGGTTTCGTGCCCCCGTATTCGACGGCGAGGAGCTGACTATCGCCGCTGAGCCGCTGGAGGACGGCGACTGGCAGGTCAACCTGCTCTGCGACGGCCTGCGGACGGAGGCGGTCGTCGGTCCTTATCGTGAGTCGATCCGCGTTGACGACCTGCAACGCGGCAGCCGGTCGGAGCCGCAGACGCTTGTGAAAGACGTTTCTCTGAAAGGAACGCCGCTGCCGGACCCCGATGAGCGCAGCATGAGCCGGGAGGAGTTCGACCGGTTCGCCGTTGATGCTGGCCTCGAAGGGACACCGATCGCCCGCGAACTGCGTTCGCGGGGTCTGATGTCACCCAACGTGCTTGCCGGCTCGCCGTTCGGCCTCCTGTTTCGGCACCATCCCTATACCGTCGTGATCCACACCAGCAGCGTGACTGAGTGGGTAGGCCCGGCACGCCTGGGAGAGACGCTCTACACCTGGGGCGTGATCGACGACGCCTTCGAGAAGAGGGAGCGCTTCTACATAACGCAGCGCGTGATCACTGTCGACGGCGCGGGGAATCAGGTGGCGCGCATGCTGCACACCGGCACCTACGAACCCACACCGTAGCCGGGAGGACGTCTCTCGTTGGGCGGCCGGGCGCGTGCGGCCGAAGGCGCTTGTGGCGCGCGGACGCTCCGTCCGTCTCCTGGCGGGTCCGAGAGCGACGGGCCCGAGCTCGTAGCATTGCACCTCCACGGACGTGGCACCTCGAGGCTGGCCCAGGCGGGTCAGCGGGCCAGTGCCCGCATGCCGATGCAACACTGGCGTCCCACGGGTCTCAGAGGGAGAAGTGTCGTCATGGCGGAGGCCGCATGGGGCGAGGTGGGTCGTCCCAACGGGCGGGATGTGTGGGAAAGCCGTCGTTCGACGGGCGGAGGGTGGGACGTTGACACGATATGGAGTCAGGGCTAGCATACAGTCCGCCGGGGGCAGAGCCCACTTCGGCGGTCACCACGTTGCTATCAGGAATCCCGACTAATCGCGGACGCTGAAGCTACATGCTGAGACGGAGGAGAAGCCATGGCCCTGGACCTGAACGCGGTTGGAAAGTCATTCAAGCCTACTACCTTTGAGTACGGGGATCGAGAGGTGATGCTCTACGCCCTGGGGATCGGCGCCGGCCCCGACGAGCTGGACTTCACGTATGAGAAGAACCTGAAGGTCTACCCCACATTCGCAGTCGTGCCTTCCTTTGCGGCTCTGGCAGGAATGGGCCAGGTATTGACCTTCAATCCGGCTATGCTGCTGCACGGTGAGCAGCGCATCGAACTCAAGGCCCTGATCCCTACCAAAGGCAAGCTGACCACTGTGGGCACGATCGGCGCCATCTACGACAAAGGCTCCGGCGCCCTGGTCATAGTGAATGCCGAGACCACAGACGAAGGGGGAAAGGTGCTCTTCACCAACACCTTCGGCGCCTTCATCCGCGGCGAGGGCGGCTTTGGCGGAGACCGCGGGCCCAGCGGCCGCAGGAACGTGCCCCCGGAGCGGGCCCCCGATGCCACCGTGGAGATGCCGACCCGTCCCGACCAGGCTCTCCTCTACCGCCTCTCGGGCGATCGTAACCCTCTCCACGCCGACCCGGACTTCGCCAAGCTGGGAGGGTTCGATAAGCCCATCCTCCACGGGCTGTGCACCTTCGGCCACGCCGGCCGGGCTGTCCTCCAAACCTTCTGCGGCAACGACCCGGCCCGGCTCAGGGACTTCGAGGTGCGCTTCACCGGCGTGGTCTTTCCGGGCGACACCATCATCACCGAGATGTGGAAGGAGAGCGACACCCAGATCATCCTCCAGTGCAAGACGCAGCGGGCCGAGGTGGTGCTGAGCAGCGCCGCGGCCACCGTAGGACCCTAGGTCGCGCCGCGCAGGCTAGCTCATCTCTTCGACCGAGACGGGGCGTCGTTCTCTCAGTGAGCGGGCGGCGGCGTGCGCCAGCAGGAGCGCCGTGCGGCCGTCCCGGCCCGATGCCTGCGGCTCTTTGTCGAGGGCCACGCACTCGACGAAGTGGGCGATCTCCTGGACGAAGGCTTCCTCAAAGCGCTCCAGGAACCAGTAGACGTGGTCGTGGCAGACGCCCTGAGAGGTGAAGCGTCGCACCGACGCGTGTTGCTCGTACCCGACCGCGATCTTCCCGGCCGCCCCCATCAGCTCGATGGTGACGTCGTAGCCATACACCGCCCGCCAGCTATTGGTGATGACGGCCAGCGCTCCCCTTTGCAGCCGCAGCAAGGTTACGGCCGTGTCCACCAGGCCTTCGCCGGCACCTTCGGGAAGAATGAGATTTGACCCTGCGACATAGACCTCCTCCGCCTCGAGGCCGGTGAGAAAGCGGATGCTGTCGAGGTCGTGGATGGTGGTATCGACGAACATGCCGCCGCTCTTGCGGATCGGCTCAATCGTCCGCGCCTCTGGGTCGCGAGTGGTGGCTACGACCAGCTCGACGTCTCCCAGCTCGCCGGCGGCGATGAGTTCCCGCGCCTTGCGATAGCTCGGGTCGAAACGGCGCTGAAATCCGGCCTGGAGCTTGACGCCCTGCCGGGCGACCGCTGCCAGAGCCGCGTCCGTGCTGGCCAGGTCCAGGCCGATGGGCTTTTCACAGAAGATGTGCTTGCCGGCCTGGGCCGCCTCCTCGACGACGCGGGTGTGGGTATCGTTGGGCGAGGCGACGACCACGGCCTGGATGGAGCTATCGCCCAACAGCTCCTGGTAGTCCCGCGTGGCGACGGCTCCACGGCCGAAGGCGGCCGCGCGTCGCGCCGCCGCCTCATCGATGTCTGCAACCCCGGCTAGCTCCGCCCCGGGGACGTGCTGCGCCAGGTTCTGGCAGTGGCGCTGGCCAATTGTGCCGGCGCCGATGACGCCGATGCGGATTGACTCCTTCACGATGGCTACCTCCCCAGGGCTTTCAGCAGGTCGCGCGCTGCTGTCGCGACGTGGCGGGCCGTCAGGCCGTACTTCTCAAGGAGCGCCTCGTTGGGGCCGGACTCGCCGAAAGTGTCGCGCAGGCCCACCCGCCGCATGGGCGTGGGCCGTCGCTCTCCCAGCACCTCGGCGACTGCGCCCCCCAGGCCGCCGATGATGGTGTGATCCTCCGCCGTAACCACGGCGCCCGTTCGCTCGGCGGCCTCCGCCACGGCCTCCTCGTCGAGGGGTTTCAGTGTCGACACGTGTAGGAGGTGTACGGAGGTTCCTTGGGCGGCCAGGATGTCGGCCGCCTCGAGGGCGCGCGTGGTCTGCACGCCGGTGGCGATGATGGCAACATCTGTGCCCTCACGCACGACGCACGCCTTGCCGATATCGAACCGATGATCCGGCCCGAATATCACCGGGCTTGGGTCTCGCGTCATTCGCAGATAGACCGGCCCCCGGTAGGCCGTGGCCGCGCGCATGGCCAGGCGGGCATCCGTGGCGTCGGCCGGGACCAGCACCGTCATGTTGGGCATGGCGCGGAAGACAGCGATGTCTTCGACCGATTGGTGGCTTTTGCCCGTGAAGCCGGTCAGCAGCCCCGAATAGGCGCCCTGGATCTTGACGTTGAGGCCGGGTTGCGCGATGACGAGGCGGATCTGATCAAGGTCTCGCTTTGCGGCGAATGCCGCGAAGGTGGAGATCCAGGGGATGAAGCCGACGGCGGCGAGGCCGGCCGCCGTGCCGGCCATGTTCTGCTCCGCGATGCCCATCGCGAGGAAGCGGTCAGGGTAGGCCTGGGCGAAGCTGTCGGCCATGGTCGAGTTGGCCAGGTCTCCGTCCAGCACCAGCAGGTCGGGGTAGGTCTCTCCCAGTTCGACCAGCGTTTCCCCGAACACCTGGCGCAAGGCCACCCGGTCGCCGACAGCGTAGGTCAAAGCTGTTCTCCCAGCTCCAGCAGGGCACGCCGCAGCTCCTCCTCGGACAGGGGATGGGCGTGCCAGATGAAGTCGTTCTCCATGAAGGAGACGCCTTTGCCCTTCACCGTGCGGGCGATGATGACAGAGGGCCGGCCGGCCGTCGCCTGAGCCGAAGCGCACGCCTCCAGGAGCGATCGGACATCGTGGCCGTCGACCTCGAGAACACGCCAGCCGAATGCCTCCCACTTGGCCGGCAGGTTCGCGGTGGGCCGCTGCCGGCCTCGTTCACCGAAATCGGGCCACGTAAACTGCGGTAGCCCGTTGTAGTCGACTATCGCGGTCAGGTTTTCCAGGGCGTAGCGCGCGGCCACCTCCGCCGCTTCCCACACCTGCCCCTCCTGTATCTCGCCGTCCCCGAGCAGAACCCAGGTTCGGAACGAAAGGCCCCGCAGCCTGGCGCCCAAAGCCATGCCCACACCCGGCGATAGGCCCTGTCCGAGGGAGCCGGTCGACATCTCGACGCCGGGCGTCATCGTCATGTCGGGGTGACCCTGGAGGCGAGAGTCGATGGCATCGAAGGTGGATAGCTCCTCGATGGGGAAGAAGCCGCGCAAGGCCAGCGCCGAGTAGAGGCCGATGGCTCCATGTCCCTTGCTGAGGATGAACCGGTCGCGCTCCGGCCAGTCCGGGCGCGCCGGGTCGATGCGGAGGACGCGAAAGTAGAGAACGGCCAGGATCTCGGCCGCCGAGAGGGGACCACCGATGTGGCCGGCGCCGGCGTGGTGCACGCTGCGCAAGACGAGGCAGCGTATGCGCCGCGCGACCTCTCCCAGCTCTTCGACGGTGACCTCGCTCACAGTTCTATTCGCGGCCGGGCTGGCCTAGTAGCCGGCGGCCTCTCGAAACGCGGCTCGGCCCTGTACGGCCGACTCCAGGGGTGCCTGGAACGTTGTGTCTTGCTCCAGCACTACCCAGCCGCGGTACGATGCCCGGCGCAGACCCTCCACGACGCCGTCCACGTCCAGGCAGCCCCGTCCCAGCTCGCAGAAGGCGCGCCAGCGTAGCGCCTCCAGCCATCCCCCCTCGCCCGCCCGCAGCCGGCCCAGCACCCCTGGGTCGACGTCCTTCAGGTGGACGTGAGCGATCCTGGGGCCGTACTCCTGGACCGCCTGCACGGGGTCGCCGCCGCCGACCAGGTAGTGTCCGACGTCGAGGCAGAGCTTCACCACGGCCGGATCAGTACGGGCGCAGACCTCCGCCAGCTCCCAAGCGGTCTCGACGATCGTGCCGGCGTGGTTGTGGAAGGCCAACTGGACGCCCTCCCGCTGACACGCCTCTCCGACGCGTTCCAGGCAGGCGGCCGCCCGCTGCCATTCGCCATCGGTGAGGCCAGAGGCGTTGCCCGTTGTCCGGCCGACGGAAGCCAGCCGATCGGGCGAGGAGGCCGGGCCGACTACGAGGACGCTGGCGCCGCTGGCCTTGAGAAAGCGCCCCATCTCCGCTGCCCCATCGGCTGCCTCCTCAGGCGTCGCGCCCAGGAGGTGCACGGCGATGAATGCTCCAGCCAGCCCGAGGCCCCGGCGATCCATCTGTGCGCGCAGGGCCGCCGCGTCGCGGGGGGCGTTGCTCCCAAGCTCAACCCCGTCGTAGGCGGCTGAGGCGACCTCATCAAGGACCTGCTCCCAGGGGACGGGCGGTGTCAGCTCGGGCAGGTCGTCGTTGTTCCAGAGGATGGGCGACGTGCCGACGAGCCAGGGTCGGGGGGCGCTGGTGCTGTCGCTCATAGCATGCCTCCTCGGGAAGGCCGGCGGAGGCTGATCGCCCCTAGCGCTGCGACGACGCCGCCCACTCCTCCCTGATCCAGGCATGGGCTGCGTCATCGGTTGCGGCCATGGAACGCCGGTCACCGGCCAGGACGTTCAGGTAGTAGCCCCGGTAGCCGTAGGCCTGCGCCACGACATGATAGCCCCTGGGCACCAGAACGAGGTCGCCGTCGCCCACCGTCAGAGTCTCATCGAGGTCGCGCTCGTCCGTGTACACGCGCTGGAATGCGAAGCCCTGAGGGCCGTCCTGGCGGTGATAGTAGATCTCCTCCAGCTCCACCTCCCCAGGTGGCCGATCCTGGTCGTGCTTGTGGGGCGGGTAGCTGGACCAGTGCCCGGGCGGCGTCAGCACCTCGACGAGCAAGAGCCTGTGGGCGGGGAACTCCGGGGGTATGACGTGGTAGATGGTGCGGCTGGCGTTACCGGCACCGCGCAGCTCGATGGCTACGTCTTCGGGCCGGATCAGCCGGGGATGGCCGGGCCGGTTACTCTTCGTCAGGCCGACGGCGAAGGCGGCGCCCTGGGAGGATGACACCGCTACCTCAGCAGCGGCCGGCGGCAGGTAGAGCGCGAAGGGAGGGCCATCGAAAACATCGCGGCGCCCGCCCAAGGCCGGCCACTCTCCTGCCGGCGAACGCACGTCCACGATACCCGCCAGCACCACAACGGCGGCCTCGGAGCCAGCGGTGGGGATGGAAAGCTGCTGACCCGGCGCCAGACGGCGCACGATGAAACCCAGGTAGTTCCATCCGGCGTCCCCGGGGGTGAGAGTGTGCTGGCCGTTGGCGTCGGGTCGGATGCGGAGCGTGGCTGTGCCTCGGATCTTGGCTGGTCGACCTCAATCTAGTCTTGCGTCGCGGCCTGTGTCAATGCGCCGGGCCTCCCGTTGTCGGCTTGAGCGGTGCCGCTCGTGACGCTTGCCCCGGCGAGGCGCCAGCGGTCGCTGCGAGGCCTCTACCCTGCCGCCAGGAGCGGGATCACCTTCTCCCCATAGAAGCGAATCACCGCTTGCTGATCGGGCTGAGGCGCGTGGATGAAGATGTGGGTCATGCCCTGGCCCGCCAGCCAGCGGATCGCCTGCAGGTGATCCTGAGGGTCGCGGCTAACGACCCAGCGGCTCGCCACGGCCCGAGGGTCTCCCTTCTCCTCCGCCACGCGCTGTACCTCTCGCGGGTCAGGAACATACAGAACATCGGCTGCGACGTCGCTGAACAGCCAGCAGCGCGCAGCATCCACCGCCTCGCTCTCGTCGCCCAGGAAGACGTATAGCTCCGCCAGCTTCGGCATGCGGTCGGGGTCCTTGGATGCGGCGCGTGCTCCCTCCCGGAACGCCTTGTAGGCCGCGGGCAGGTCGCGAAGCACCTGTTGCGTAGTGATCCAGCCGTCGCCGTGCTCTCCCGCCAGGCGGGAGCTGCGGGGCCCGCCTGCTGCGACGTAGATGGGGATGGGCCCGGGCGGCTTGTCGTACAGCTTTGCTCCGCGCGCCCGAAAGTAGCGCCCTTCGAAGTCGACCCACTCTCCAGACCATAGCCGGCGGATCAGTTCGATGGCCTCGACCAGGCGGGCGGCCCGCTCCCCGTAGGGCCCGAAGCCGGCGAAGGGGTATTCGTTGATCGCCTCGCCGGTGCCGACGCTGAGGAAGACTCTGCCCGGGTGAAGCCCGGCCAGCGTGGCGAAGGCGTGGGCCACCTGCGCCGGGTGGTAGCGGTAGATGGGGCACGTCACGCCCGTGCCCAGCAGCAGCCGCTCCGTGCGCTGCCCGATGGCTGCAAGCGTGATCCAGGCGTAGCCAGAGTGGCCCTGGTTCTCCTGCCAGGGATGAAAGTGATCGGCCACCCAGACGGCCTCAAAGCCAGCCTCCTCGGCGGCGACGGCGAAGCGCACGAGTTCCGTTGCGGTGAACTGCTCGTGGGCGGCGTGATAGCCGATGACCGGTGCGCTCATGTCGAGTGCTCCTACTCCCAACTGCTGTTTCGGGGTGCCCAAGGGCATGCGTACGACGGAATCTGGCCCTTGTGCGCGCACACAAACCAACACTCCGTGCGGCGCTAGGCCGGCGTCAGTCCCAGCCCCTCAAGCTGTACGGTCTGAATCCCCCAGGGCCGCAACGACAGGCCGTCGCTGGTGGGCACCTCCTCCAGATACAGGGACAGTGGTCGCGTCCGAAGACGGCCCCCGGTGCGAATGGCCGCTCTGCGCTCCCTATCGGACGCATTCCAGAGTCGCGCATAGACGGCGCCTCCCTGGACGAAGAGTGCGCTCAAGAGTATCCCATCAGGTCCCACTTCCAGCAAGCTCGCGGTGCTGGGCAGGCCCCCCGTGCCGCCGGCGGACACGACGGCGCAGGGGATGGCGTAGTCGACTGCCGCACGCAGAGCTTCCAGGCGTGACGAGAAGGGGAGTACGGCGTACTCATAGACATGGCGACCGCGCAGGGCAGTGTAGCGCGAGCGTCCGGGCGTGATGGAGTCGTCGCTGGCGTAGAGCCATTCTCTTGGCCCCCAGGCGAGGACGTTGCGCACAACTCCAGCCTCGCGGTCGACGTGGTAGCCGGGCGTTCCCCGGTGAAGGAGGGCCACGCCGCGGCCGTCCTCATCATCGAGCGCCAGCAGGCTGAGGCCGATTACTCGCGGGCCCTGCGGCTCGGCGAGGAGAAATGGCGAGTCGCAAAAGGCGCGCCGCAGCGGCGACTCGAAGTTGGCGCACAGCTTCTTCTCGTCCTGAACGTAGTACGCGAGCTCCGGCATGTGGTCTGCCATCTGAGGGCCCAGGTAGCAGCCGTCGCCGAAGTCAAACTCCACACGGAACTCGATGCGCGGCAGGTCCCGGTACATCGTCACAGACTGCTGGAAGGGGACATCGGCCACGCGACCCTGTATCAGATATCGGGAGAAGACAGGCTGCTGCTCTCGAAGCTCGATGGACTCCAGCGATCCGCCTGAGTCATGCCAGACGCCGTCCCTGTACACCGTGAAGTAGCCGCCGCGTGAGATGAGGCAGCGACCATCCGCCTCGAGCCAGAGGGCGCCGTCTTTGCCGATCCGTGCCGAGTAGAACTGGTTGGCAAACCGAAATTCCGGGCCGCGCTCGGGGGGAACGGCGGCGCGCGGCTCGCCACGCCCCTCGTCGACGAGACGGTAGCCCAGCGGCGGGAGGTCGACGACGAAGCCGGTGCTGCGTGCCTCCTCGGCTGCGCGGGCCACCGGCGACAGCGCGTCGTCCCCGTCCTCGCGCGCACCAGACCCTCGGCCGTCGTTCCCAGCTTCAACATACTCCCGCCTCGGCCAGGGCGAGGGGTTGAACACCAGCAGCGGGCGCCCGCGAGCGGCGGAGGCATCCACACGCGAGGCGAGGCTCCGCAGGGCGTCCTCGGCGACTGCCCGAGCCTCCCGCCGGGCGGCTGCTGCCAGGTCGCAGCCCACCTCGGCGGTGGAGCGCCCGTGGCGGCGGGAGTGCCAGGGGCCACAAACGTGAATGTCGTGGTGCTGGGCCTGCAACAGGCTCTTCCAGGCTGCACGCAGCCGCTCTTCCTGGCTGACATCGCCCAGCGAGCAGGCGAGGACGTCGATCCGCTCCGCCAGGAGAAGCTCGCGCTCGGCCCGGTTCTGCTCCCGGTGCAGACGCTCGCCGCCCAGGCCCCAGGGGATGGTCGCCGGGATATCATCGCCCGCGAAGGAAACCACGGGTGCGTCGCTGTGGGGGAGGCCGAAGTACTCGCGGAGCGTCACCTGCCGGAGGTCGTCCCTCGCCGCCAACGCCAGGGCGCTCGGCAGAGGAGACTCGGGCGGCTTGGGATCGGCCGATCGGCAGAGGAAAGGGTAGCGGATGCCCCGCCGCCGGGCCTCATTCCTGAACTCAGCGACGGCCTCGAGGGGCCACGTATCGAGATCACTGCCCGTGAGGCCGGCGCTCTGAACGCCGGGGTGCTCCGCGGCCTGGAGATCGTAGCTCATGAATCGATACCGAGGGACCGTCGGCATCCGGGTCCCGTCGGGACCCTGCCACCACACGAGCGACGAGTCCTCATCGGGGTCGGTGCCGAAGGGCGCCCAGTGGGTGCGAAACACTACCCCCTCGATGCCGAAGCCGGCCATGACCTGTGGCGCCTGAGGGAAGAACTGCGGCTCCCCCGCCAGGAACGAGCGTACTCTCACGCCGACGGCGGCCTCGATGGCGGTGAGGCCGTGGTAGAAGTGGCGGATGTTCGATTCGCCGCTCACGGTTTGAGCGAGCGGCTGGCCGTAGGTGCCGTTGGCGATCTCCAGGCGACCGCCGCCGGCCGCCCGCCTCAGCATGGCGGCGGTGGACGGATCCTCACGGGCCATCCGCTCATAGGTGTGGCCATCCAGCTCCAGGACGGTGCGCAACCAGGGGTAGCGGGCCAGCCGCTCCAGCGCGGTCCGGATGACCAGCGGCGAGCAGAAGGCGTGCCAGAGCCCTCCTCCCGGCAGGACGATCCAGTCCCAGAACGTAACGCCGCCGTGATAGCTCTCCGCGAAGTACAGGGCGTCCGCATCCGGCTCCCTCGAAGTGGGGCGCACCGTTCGCGCCTGGCGGCGGTCGCGCGCATGTATTCGCTGCCGCAAGATGGCCGCGGACAGCCTCGCCAGGAGCAGCAGCGCCGGCCTGGGCAGCAGCGGGGAGAGAAGGAGCCTGGTCAGCAGGGGTGAGGCATACATGGGAGGCCTTTCGCATGACGCCAGGGGCGGCGCGGCCCAATTGTACAATGCGCAACGGGGAGGCGAAATAGGAGCGGTGGCACAGGTCGCGGCGCCCGAAGTGACGCCTGAAGCAGGGACAGACCGACGCTCCCTATGGGCGTCCACGCGCGGGCGTGCTATCCTGACCGAAGCGCGTGCCTCAGGTTAGCGGGAGAATGGGCCATGAGAAGAATCGTGCCAATTGTCCTGGCGCTGGCGTTCACTGTCGGCGTAGCGGCGTGCGGCGGCGGCGAGCAGGCCCCCGCCGTCCCGTCGGGGCCCGTAACCGTGACTTTCTGGCACAACTTCACCGCCTCGAATATCGACACCCTGCAACGGCT
Organism: uncultured Dehalococcoidia bacterium; assembly: GCA_964565775.1. Lineage (GTDB taxonomy): Bacteria > Chloroflexota > Dehalococcoidia > DSTF01 > JALHUB01 > CAZMGB01. Next base: position 70,956 of record CAZMGB010000010.1, on the reverse strand, counting down.
GGTCGATCGCTTCGATTCGTCTCAAGATCAGGTTCGGGTCAATCTTGTCTATCAGGGCAACTACGACGACCTCCTGAACAAGCTGCTGGCCTCTTTCGGCAGCGGCAACGTGCCCACCCTCGCGGTCGCCGGCGAGATAGCGACCCGGCTCATGATGGACAGCGGCGAGACCGTGCCCGTACAGCGTTTCGTGGACGAAGATGGCTACGACCTGAGTGACTTCGAACCGCGGGCCATCAAGTACTACACGGTCGGGGGCGATTTGCAGTGTGTGCCTCTCAACGTGTCGGTGAACATGCTCTACTACAACAAGGTCCCCTTCCGGGAAGTCGGCCTTGACCCCGAACAGCCGCCGCGCACTCTGGATGAACTGCGCGCCGCTTCCGAAAGACTGGTTGTGCGGGACAACTCGGGGAACCTGGTCCGAGCGGGCATCGCCCTTGAGATCGCCCCCTGGTACGTGGAGAATCTGCTCGTCATGCACGGCGACCTTTATGCCGACGAGGCGAACGGCCGTGATGGGCCGGCTACCCAGGTCCTTTTCGACGACGAGGAGATGCACAGCTTCTTCCACTGGTGGCGGGACATGATCCGCGACGGTCTCGCTATCAACGTCGGGCGCAACCCCACCGGCGCAGATCACTTCCTGGCCGTCGCCGCGGGGAAGGCGACGATGGCCATCGGCAGCTCGGGTGCCCTCCGCTCCATCATCGATGTCCTGGAAGCAGGCGAGGTGAAGGGGGTGGAGCTGGGCGTGGGCTCCATGCCGGCTCTCCCGGACAGCATCGCTGGCCCGCCGCCGGGCGACGGCTGCTTCTGGATTCTCGGCTCCCGCCCGGAGGCGGAGCAGAAGGCGGCCTGGACGTTTCTCAAGTGGCTGATGGAGCCGGAGCAGCAGGCCGAATGGTTCGCCGGGACGGGCTTCCTGGCGATTCGCAAGTCCGCCTACGACCTGCCAGCGGCGCAGGAGGCGCTGGACAAGTACCCGGGCTTCCGGGTGGCCGTCGACGGCTTGAGCTACGGGCCGACCGAGCCCGAGACGCTGGGGCCGATCATCGGCGCCTTCCCTCAGGTGAGGGAGGCGCTGGCCACGGCGGCGGAGAACATGATCCTCGCTTCCAAGGACCCGGATCAGGCCCTGAGCGACGCCGCCGCCGAGTCGAACCGCGCCATACAGGAGTACAACCAGCGCCTCGGGCACTGAGATCGGATCTGGGCGACACCATTTGAAGGAGGGCAAGCATGTCCGCCGAGCCTCTCTCTGTCGAGGAACTCAGCGATCGCTACAAGAAGGTCTACACCCCGGCCATCGCGGACATCCTGGATGAGCGCGGCCTCTTCCATCAGGTGCTGCCCGCCGAAATCCGGGCCATCGCCCCGGGCATGAGGCTGGCCGGCCCCGCCCAGACGATCAAAGGTGCGCCCGTCACGATCCACAAGGACGAGTACCTGGAGGTGGCCATTCGCGCTTTCGCCGAGGGCCAGCCCGGCATGATCGCCGTCTTCGACACGAGCGGGGACCGGCGGGCCGCCCATTGGGGCGAGCTCGTGACCACGGCCACACGCCTGCGTGGGTGCGCCGGCGCCGCCATCGATGGCGGCGTGCGAGACGTGGAGCGCATCGTCGAGATGGGCTTCCCGGTCTTCGCCCGCTTCCGCTCGCCTGCGGACATCCGCGGTCGCTGGCGCTACGTGGATGCGGGCATACCGATCCAGATCGGTGAGGTGCTCGTCCACCCCGGCGACTTCGTTGTGGGCGACGCCAACGGCGTCGTGGTCATCCCCGGAGAGCTGACCCGCGAGGTGCTGGAGGAGGCGGAGAAGGTGGTGGAGGTGGAAGACCAGATTCGCGAGGAGCTGCGAGCCGGCGCCAACCCCTTTGAGCTGTACAAGAAGTACGGGCGGTTCTAGCTGGCGTCCGCGGCGCCGTCGCGGGCACGTGGAGGAGGCAGGGCATGAAGATCACGGATCTGCGGGTTACTCCAGTAGCCATCCCTCTGGCCAGGCCGCTCCTTCACGCCTGGGGGGTGCACCCCGGCTTCGGGCGCGTCGTCATTCAGCTCTTCACGGACGACGGCGTGGTCGGCCTCGGGGAGTGCAGCCTCACCCCGAACGGACGCCAGATGGAGGAAGTGCTCAAGAGCTGCCGGCCGCTGGTCCTGGGGGAAGACCCGTTCAACCTGGAGCGGCTCCGCTGGAAGATCGCCCAGCCCTTCTATGTGCGCATGTTCGGGAGCAACCTGACCAACGCCTATGCGGCCGTTGAGTTCGCTTGCCTCGACATCCAGGGAAAGGCCATCGGCCGGCCGGTGTACGACCTGCTGGGCGGCAGACTGCGTGACCGCGTCCCGTTCACCGCCTACCTCTTCTATCGCGCGGACGGCGAGGAGATACCGCCCTGGGAGAGAGCCAGCGAGGAGATGGTGAGCTACGCGGCACATCTCGCAGGCACGCTGGGCCTGCGGTCCTTCAAGATCAAGGGCGGGGTCTACCCGCCGGATCAGGAGGTGGAAACGCTTATCGCCCTGCGAGAGCGCTTCCCCGACCTGCCTCTCCGCATCGACCCCAATAGCGTGTGGTCGGTCTCCACCTCGGTGCGCATCGCCCGCCGCCTGGTCGATCAGGCCGTCGAATATCTGGAGGACCCCACGTGGGGCCTGGCAGGGATGGCCAGGGTGAAGCGCATGGCACCCTACGTGCCGCTGGCCTCGAACATGGCCTGCTTCGGCTTCGAAGACGTCGCACCGGCCGCCCTGCTGGAGGCGGTGGACGTGGTGCTCGCCGATCCCCACTGGTACGGCGGTCTTCGGGCCACCAAGGCCCTCGCCACAGTCCTCGAGACGTTCGGATTGGACATGGGGATGCACTCGGGAGTCGAGTTCGGCGTGTCAATGGCCGCCCTCCTCCACCTGGCGGCGGCCCTCCCCAACCTCAGCCATGCGCCTGACGCCCACTACCACTACCTGGAGGACGACATCATCCGGGGAGGGCCTCTGAAGTACGAGGAGGGCGGTATCGCCGTGCCGGAGGGCCCGGGCTTGGGTGTGGAGCTGGACCCGGAGAAGGTCGAGCGTTACCACGAGCTGTACGAGGGCTATCTCGCCTCGCCCCTGGCGACGGAGCCGCGCGCGGGCCCCCTGTACGTGAAGCCCAAGTGGTGAGGAGAGCCGGGACGCACGCGCTTGGTGTCACGGCGCAGCCGGGGCTCCACGGGTCACTCTCCCAAAGCCCCCGCTTAGGGCGATTCCACCCGGCGGAGGAATGCCAGGACGGTCGCCGCCCGCTCATCCGGATGATCGTCGCCCCACGCCTCAGAGGGCTCCAGTTCGACCTCCGCACGAGGGAGACGGCTCGCCAACGATTCCACTGTCGCGAGAGGATGCTGCGGGTCCTCCGGGTGGCCGACTATGAGCGTCGGCGCCTGCACCTCACCGAGCCTCTCCAGCGGGATGCCTGGCCCCTCGGCCAGCCCTAGGTGGCACGCCACTATCCCCTCGACGTTCTGGGCCAGCAGCCAGCGGCGCTCCCACTCCCACCAGGCCGGGTCGTAGGCCCGCCTTTCCTGCGTCGCCGGCAGCGCTTCCTGCATCGCCACCAGACCCTCAACGCCGTCACGTTCGAGGACGGCGGCCCGGATGCGCAGGCCGTTGCGCGCCCAGCCGTCCCAGGCCTCCCCTACCGGCGGAGGCCCGAACAGGAGAAGCGAGGCGACAGCCTCGGGATGCCGGAGGGCCAGCATGAGGCTGATGCCCGCGCCCAGCGAGCCCCCGGCGAGATGGGCCCGCCCGATGCCCAGCGCGGCGAGCAGGCCGTCGAGGTCGTCGGCGAGGGCCGCCCACGTGTAGTCCTGGGGGTCCGCCGTGTGCGCCGATGAGCCATGGCCGCGGGCATCGTAGGCGATGACACGCTGCTTTTGTGCCACGATGCCTAGCCATTCCTGTGCGGGCTCGTCCTTGTGTACGCAGCCCATGAGGCCGTGAGAGACGACCAGGGGATGCAGGCCGCCTCTCCCGCGGTCGTGGTAGTGTAGCTTCAGGCCACGGACTGTTGCGACTGGCACGGATGTCTACTCGCGGTTCGCCGTTCCAGGCCTCTTCGGCTGAGGGAGCATGAAGGCAGGCGCGCGTGCCGGCCCTACCCCTCAACGTACGGGGGCCAGCAGCCCGGTCATCTCCCTCACGAACTCATGCAGTGACGCCTCGACGGTCGCCAGGCCCCCGGCCGAAAGCCCCTGGCGCGCCACCGCGTCGCGGTCTATCGGGGGCACCACCAGCACGCACAGGCCGCGGTCGTGGGTCTTCACCCGCAGCACGTGACGCGCGTAGTCGGCCTCCGAGTCGAAGTGGATCTCATTGTTGAGGCCCAGGTGGGTCACGATGGCCGTCCGGCCACCGAAACGCTCCCATACAGCCTCGAACGGCGTCTCCGAGGCGCCAAAGTTCAGGCCCCGCAGGTTGTGCACCTTTTCGAGGTTGTCGAACTGGTGCACGAAGTTACCGCAGGAATGGATGAAGACGCCCCCGAACTCATCGGAGAGCTCATTGACGTAGGGGAGGGCGAACTCCTCGTAGAGGGCGGGACTGAGGACAGCCAGGCAGTCGTCGTTGACGCTCATGCCGCGGCCGTCGGGCAGCCAGACGGGCGGGTTGCTACAGGGCATGAACTGGGGCACGCGCGAGCGCTGCTCACGCACGAAGCGGATGATCAGGTCGGTCATCCGGCGCATCAGGTGGTGCACTTCCCTGGGGTTCGTCCTCATGGCCATCATGAAGGAGGCCGGCTCCCACACCAGATACGAGCTGTCGAGCGGCCCCTGAAGGTCCGTCAGCGCCAGGGCGTAGCGACCCGCCGTGCGCTCGACGAAGTAGTCCCCCCATTCCAGGATCGTGCGGAGCTGGCCGTCGGTGACGGAGGGGACCGGAAGCTCGTAGACCTTCTCCGGCGGGTCTTCGGCCCGGATGGCGGGGTGGGCCCAGGGCAGCGTGTGGTCGAAGTACTGGACCTCGCAGCCGAAGGCAGAGGCGAAGACGGTTACCCCCTGCTGGGCCTGCAGGTGCGGCACGAAGTCGTCTTCCAGGTCCAGGGACTGGCGCCACTGGAGCAGGCCCAGTTGGGCGTTGAGCTGTACCTCCCTGTCCTGGAGCAGCGGCCGCCAGGGAACAAGAGCGATCTCAGCCGCAGTGAGGACGGGCGTACTGGGGATCATCCACATCGGCCGGCCCACGTCCTCCAGCGACCAGAAGGCCTCCCAGCGGGCGATGACTTCTTTGTACCTGGGCTCGCTGGTGACGGGAACGACAGCATCATTCATGGCGATGCTCCCGCGCCGAGGGTCGCTGTTGCCGCGGCTCTGGAGGTCTCGCCGCCGAAGAGCGTGCTCGGTCTGATTCCTCCCGCCGGTCTGCCAGCGCAGGGGGAGGGGAAGGACGAGTCGTCGGCACCCGGCTGCGTCTGGTTCACTCGCCCCGCCTGCGCGCGGAGCGCCTCTTCTCCCGGCGTCTGGAGGCTCTTCTCGCCGCCTCAGGAGCGCCTTCCTCAGCAAAGGACTTGAGACACTCCGCGAAGTCCCGTAAACGCTGGTCGACGCGGTAGGCTACGGTGCCTTCTCGAAACTGGCCATTGCGGCCGCGCTTCCCCGCAGGCACGCCGGTGAGAATCTCAATACCCTCGTTGATCGTCTTCGCCGCCCAGATGTGAAACTGCTTCGATCCAACGGCCTCCACCACGTCCTCGCGCAGCATGAGGTCGGACACATTGCTCTGCGGGATGATTACGCCCTGTTCGCCCGTGAGCCCTTTCGTTCGACAGACGTCAAAGAAGCCCTCGATCTTCTGGTTGACGCCGCCGATGGCCTGGAGCTCGCCGGCCTGATTGAGCGAACCCGTGACGGCGATCCCCTGCTTGATGGGGACGCCGGACAGGGCCGAAAGGAGCGCAAACAGCTCTGCCGAAGAGGCGCTGTCGCCCTCGACACCCTCGTAGCTCTGCTCGAAGACGAGCCGTGCCGCCAGGGTGAGCGGTTTGTCGCGTGCGTATTCCTGCGCGAGGTAGCCGCTCAGGATCAGGACTCCCTTGCTGTGGATCGGCCCTCCCAGCTCGACCTCGCGCTCGATGTCGATGATGCCTTCGCGCCCTGGTCCCACGCTGGTCGTGATTCGATTCGGTCTGCCGAACCAGTAGTCGCCCAAGCTGAGCAACGAAAGCCCGTTCACCTGTCCCACAGCCTGGCCAGCCGTGTCTATGAGCAGCGTGCCGCGCGCGATCATCTCCTGGATGCGCTCCTGCACGAGATTGGAGCGATAGACCTTGTTGTCAAGGGCCTTGCGCACATGCGATTCGCCGATGTAGGGGGCATCCTCCTGGAGCGCCCAATAGTGGGCCTCGCGGATGATGTCGGCGAACGCCCCAAAGTGCGTCGAGAGCTTCTCCCGGTCCTCGGCCAGCCGCGAGGCGTGTTCCAGGAGCTTGGCCACAGCATCTGCCTCCAGGTGCTTGAGCTTCTCCTTGCTACAGAGTGCGCATACGACGGCCAGGAAATCCCGGATGTTCTCCTTGTCACGGGCCATGCGCGTGTCGAAGTCTGCCTTTACCTTGAAGAGTTCGGAGAACTCCTCGTCGTAGGCTTGCAGCAGGCTGTATAGCAGAGGGCTGCCGATGAGGACGACCTTGACGTCGAGCGGGATTGGCTGGGGCCGCACCGTCTTCGTCGCCACGAACCCCAGGCGTTCCGCAGGCTCCTCGATCTCTATCTCCCGGGTGCGCAGCGCCCGCTTGAGGCCATCCCAACTAAGGGGATTTCGCAGGACATCTTCGGCAGGCAGCACGAGGTAGCCGCCGTTGGCCCGATGGAGCGAGCCGGCCTTGATCATAGTGAAGTCCGTGTGCAGGGCCCCAAAGTGAGGTTCCTTCTCGACCCGGCCGAACAGGTTGGCGTAGCTGGGGTTGAGCTCCACGACGACGGGCGAGCCCTCTTGCTTGCCGTTGTCCACCAGCACGTTCACCTGGTACTTCCTGAAGGGCAGTTCTTGCGACCAGGCCCCGGGCCCGGGATAGCCCTCGGGTGCGGTCGCGGTCGGCGGTGAGGCGGTGCCTTTGAACGCCTCGATATTCTCGACGATGTCCTTTTGCATAGCCGCCAGATGGTCTTTGATCTCGGGCAGGTCGTGGTACTTCTCGCCAAGGTCATCGATCAGCCCGCCGACGATGTAAAGCGCAACTCGTCTGTCGAGCTCCTGTACCCTCTCCTTCACGGCGCGCTCCAGGTCGCGGATCTGCTTCATACCGTCCTTCATCTCCTCCTGCAGCGTCTCGCGTCCACGCTGGATCTCCTCGCGCGCCGCTGGGGAAAGAGCCTGAAACTCCGTGTCGCTGAGCGGTTGACCCTCCCGGACCGGGATCATCATCATGCCGAAGGGCGAAGCCTGGAGCGCGAAGCCTACCTCTGCCGCGCGCTCGCCGAGGCGCTCGATCATCTGCGTTCTTTCCGTGTCCAGCGCTTTGACGATGTCGTCCCGCCTGGAGGAGTACTCGTCGCTCTCGAACGCCTTCGGGATCTCACGACGGACGTGGTCGATGAAGCTCTTCACGTCCTGCTGGAACTTTCGGCCGAGCCCCGCGGGCAGCCGACACATGTTCGGAAGGTAGGCGTCGTCGAAGTTATTGACATAACATAAGTCTCCAGGCGTCTCTTTGCGACGGGCCAACTCCTCCAGGAAGGCCTGCACGGCCGTCATCTTGCCGAGGCCCGGTGGCCCGGCGACGAAGATGTTGAACCCGATCTCCTGGATACCGAGCCCAAACCTGAGAGCTGAGACAGCGCGCTTCTGGCCGACTATCCGTTGTGACGGCTTGACATGCTCGGTCGTCTCGATGCCCAGCGTCCGCGGGTCAAACGTTCGCCTGAGTTGCTTCGTGGACAGCTCGTGAGTCATGCTCCTGATTCCTCTCTTGCGCGTGGTAGCGAACCCGTTAGCGCAGAAAGACGCGAATGCGACGCGCCTCCCGTGATCTGGCGTTGCTGGAACCTAAACGTCTCGACACCTCTGCCCGCCACGACGTAGACCTCACCTCTTGCGCCCCTCAAGGTGGGCGCTGCCTACAGAAGTCTGTCCGCAGGCGTGTACGGCCGACCCTGGGCCTGAGCTATCGGCTCGTACGTGACATGACCGTCATAGGTGTTGAGGCCCCTCGCCAGGCCGGGGTCAGCCCGTAGGGCGGCCTCCGGGCCGAGGTTGGCCAGACGCAAGAGATAGGGGAGAGTGGCTGCCGTCAAAGCGCCGGTGGCGGTGTGCGGCACGGCACCGGGCATGTTGGGAACGCAGTAGTGGACGACACCCTCCTCGACGTAGATGGGGTCAGCGTGGGTGGTGGGACGGGACGTCTCGGTGCAGCCGCCCTGGTCGATAGAAACGTCCACCACGACGGCGCCGGGACCCATGCTCCGCACCGTCTCCCGGCTCACCAGCTTGGGGGCGACGCCGCCGGGTACTAAGACGCCGCAGACTAGAAGGTCGGCGCCCAGCAGGCTCTCGACGATGGTCAGATGGTTGGAGACGAGGACGGTGACGCGGCCTCGCCACGCCATCTCGAGGCGGCGCATCTGTTCCAGGTTCCGGGCCAGCATCGTAACATGCGCCTCCAGGCCGACGGCAACGGCGCAGGCATTGGTGCCAACGGTACCGGAGCCAAGGATTACGACGCGAGCGGGCGGTACACCCGGCAGCCCGGACAGGAGCTTGCCCCGGCCCGGGCCGGGTTTGCGCAGGAACTGGGCCCCGACCTCCGTCGCCATGCGGCCGGCGATCTGGCTCATAGGTATCAGCAGCGGCAGAGTACCTGCGGCCGATTCCACCGTCTCGTAGGCGATGGCGGCGACGCGGTGGTCCAGGAGAGCACTCGTGACCTCGGGCGCAGCGGCCAGATGAAGGTAGGTGAAGAGGGTGAGGCCTGGGCGCAACCTGTCGAACTCCTCGGGCTGGGGCTCCTTGACCTTTACCACCAGGTCTGCCTTCTGCCATACGTCGCCAGCCGAGTCCACGAGTTCGGCACCCGCCCGCTCGTAGGCGGCGTCGTCGAAGCCGCTCCCCGCACCTGCCCCCCGCTCGACGAGCACGCGATGGCCGGCGGCGCTCAGAGCGTGGGCGCCGTGAGGGGTGAGCCCCACCCGGTACTCCTCCACCTTCACTTCTCGCACCGTGCCTACTATCACGTTTGCACCTCAACGCATCCTCGCAGGCCAGGCTCCGGGTCGGCCGGGTCCGGCCGCAAGCTCTGACTCGCTGCGGATGATGCTAACGGTGAGAATAGCATCAGGGCGTCTCAGTCGCCAGTACTGTCGTGAACCAGGGCGCGAGAGACGGGAAAGGGCCGACCGAAGCTCCGCCCTACGCGGGGTCCTTAGACAATCACAAACCCCTCTGCCGCGCGAGACGGCGGGAGCCAAGCTGTGGAAAGACCGACACGAGCGTGTGTCCTCGCGCAGGCACCCTTGCCGGGGCAGATGGTTGGTTGGGCGGCCGAAGGTTCGACGGGTGGCTCAGCGCAGAAGAGGAGAGGCCCGCAGCCAAGCCGGGGCCTCCCTGAGGACGTGATTCGTCGACGCCGGCGTGGAGAGCTCACCCTCTCAACACCGCAGATGCTGATGGGGTGTCGCGGCCCGACACCCAGATGGCTTTCTCCTGACCAGCCGATGCACGCGGCCGCTTTCCTTCATCGCCTCCTTTGTGTTCGCCGCCCGTCCAATCTCCTCCGGCTAGGAGGGCCTACCCCGCCAGTTGGGGTCGTTCTGGTCGAACCAGAAGTCGGCCCGGTGGAAGCCGGAGTCAAACCAGGGCGTGCGCCAGCTGTTCATGTAGTAGGCCCATTGCACATTCGAATTGATAGTCGACATCCATATGGGCATCGCCACGACCTTGTCGAGGAGATAGTCCTGGATCTCGAAGCCCAACTGGCGACGCTTCTCGTAGTCCATCTCCTCTTGCTCCGCGTCGAGCATGCGGTCGAGCTCCGGATCGACGAGCATGAAGGAGTTCTTCGGCCCCCCGCTGTGGAAGTAGGGATAGACGTAGTCGTGCAGATCGTTCCAGCCGTTGTCGAAGTTGTAAGTCATAACCAGGCTCTTGTTCAGCAGGCCTTCAGCGATCGTGGTGTAGCCGGTCGGGTCCAGCTCACCGTCGATCTCCAGACCAAGCACGTCCTTGAGCTTGGCCTGGAACTGGGGGAAGAACCCCGGGACGTAGTCGGGGATGCCTGCGTAGAGCACGTGGACGGTACCCACCGCCGACCCGCCGGCGGCCTCCCACAACTTCTTCGCCTCGCTTATGTCCTCCTCTCGCTCCGCCGCGCCGAAGCGGTAGCCGGGCTTGGTGGCCAGCTCCGCCGGCGTGAAGGCCCACTTCTTGTTGGCCTGTGCCACCGGCCCGCAGGGGTAGCCCCCTCCCAGTAGCGCCTGCTGGACCATCTCGTTGCGGTCCACCGCCAGGTGAATGGCCTTTCGCAGCCTTAGGTCCTTGAACGGTGTCCTGGCAGCCGGCGAGTCGTCGACCAAGAAGCGGCTGCTCACGAGCCCGCTGCCGAGAGTCTGGTCCCAGGGAAGCCCCAGCTCACCGGCAATGCGCTCCACCGTCTTGGGGTTGTCGGCCCCCATGCTATCGACCTGTTTGCTGCGGAACGCCGCCTCGCGGGCCGTAATGTCGCCAGGTGTGAAGGCGATCTCGTAGCCATCGATGATGGGCCGGTCGGTCAGCCCCAGGTCTGCCTTCACGTCCTTGCCGAACCAGTTGGGATTGCGCTTGCCCTTCGATAGCTGGAGGGCAACAAACTTCTCCATTATGAAGGGCCCCGTGCCCACCATCCGCTCGACGCCGTTCATCTCGTCCGTCTTGGGGTCGACCAGCTCCTTCCCTATGATGAAGGCGTAGCTATCAGCGAGGAAATGGAGGAACGGGCCCGTGGGCCGCTTAGTGGTGATCGTGAGGGTCAGGGGGTCGACGACTTCGAACTTGTCTACCGTCTGCCAGTGGCCCTTGCGGTAGTAGAGGGCGCTCTTGGGGCTGTTCTCGTTGATCTGGCGCTCGAAGGAGTACTTGATGTCCTCGACCGTGAGCTGGCGGCCGGGAAGCTCGGGTGCAATGTTCTTCAGATTCGTCCGGATCTGAGGCGTGTCGTGGAAGGTGATGTTGGGCCAGAGCTTGATGATGTATGTCAGCTCATCGGGCTGCTCGGGCATGGTCTGGGCCATGTCCGGTTCGATGATGCCTTCATAGACGTCCTGGTAGAGGAGCACCCTACTGAAGATGGCGGACATCATGGTGGTAAGGGGGCCGAACTGGGTCTGGTGGGGATCGAGGGTGTCCAGGGGAAAGGCTTCATACCCGAACTCTCTCACCGTACCGCCGCGACTCGTTGCGGGGACGAGGTGCATGACGGTGGAGGGCGTGCCTTCCGGTGTTGGCTCTGCCTGCTCTCCTCCTCCGCCTCCGCCGCACCCCACCAGGGGCACGGCCGCTAGGCCGGCGCCGACGGCGGCGGCGCCCGCGAGCATCCTGCGCCTGGATAGCCTCTGCCTGGCCAGCCTCTTCCAGTAGCCATCGGTCTCCATTGCTTCCTCCCTGTGTACGGGCCTGCCGGTCTTGGGCCGTCAGGCGGGTCTGCCCTGCCAGTTGGGGTCGTTCATATCGAGCCATTGGTCGGCGCGGCGGAAGGAGTTGCCGAACCAGGGGGAGTCGTACGTGTTCTTGACGTAGCTCCAGTCAAGGACATCGTTGACATCGGAGATCCAGATCGGCATGGCGATGGTCTCGTCGAGAAGATACTGCTGGATCTCCAGGCCCAGCTTCTTCCGGGCTTCGTAGTCCATCTCACTCCGCTGCGCCTCGATCATTCGATCTAGCTGTGGGTCGGAGAGGTTGAAGGAGTTCTTCGCTCCCGTGCTGTGGAAGTAGGGATATATGTAGTCGTCCAGCTCATTGTAGCCGTTGTCGTAGCCGAAGACGAGGACAAGGCTCTTCTCGAGAATGCCCTGGGCAATTCTGGTGTAGCCTGTCGGGTCCAGCTCTCCCTTCAAGTCCAGCCCGAGGACCTCCTTGACGGTGGCCTGCATCTGGGGGAAGTAGAGGGGTATGTACTCGGGGATACCGGCATAGACCATCGTCACGGGCCCCACGGCGTCTCCGCCGGCCGCGTCCCAGAGGCTCCGCGCCTCGCTCAGGTCTTCCTGGCGCTCCTGCGTCCCGAAGCGGTAGCCGGGCTTGGTGGCCAGCTCCGCCGCCGTGAACGCCCACCTCTGGATGGATTGGGGTATGGGTCCACAGACATAGCCGCCGCCGGCCATCATCTGCTGATTCATCTGATTGCGGTCGACGGCCAGGTGGAAGGCCTTACGCAGGCGTACGTCCTTGAAGGGTGTCTTGGCGGCCGGCGAGTCGTTGACCAGGATGCGGCTGTTTATCAAGTCACAGCCGAGGTAGGACCTTGCCGGCGCTCCCGTCTCCCTCGCAACCCGTTTCACCGTCCTGGGGTCATCGGCTGCGAAGCCATCGACCTGCTTGCTGCGGAAAGCGACCTCGCGGGCGGTGATGTCGGCGGGGATCCATTGCGCCACGAAGCCGTCGATGATGGGCCGGTCGGGCAGTCCCTGGTCGGCCTTCACGTCCTTGGCGAACCAGTTGGGGTTGCGGGCGGCCCTCGATAGCTGGAGAGACGTGAACTCCAGCAAGATGAAGGGGCCCGTGCCCACCATCCGCTCGACGGCGTTCATCTCGTCCGTCTTGGGGTCGACCAGCTCCTTCCCTATGATGAAGGCATTGGTGTCGGCCAGGTAGTGGAGGAAGGGAGCCGTGGGTCCCTTCGTGGTGATCTGGAGCGTCAGGGGGTCGATGACCTCGATCTTGTCCACGGTCTCCCATTGGCTCTTGCGATAGTAGAGGGCGCTCTTGGGGCTGTTCTCGTTGAGCTGTCGCTCGATGGAGTACTTGATGTCTTCGGCCGTGAGCTGGCGGCCGGGAAGGTCGGGTGCGATGTCCTTCAGGTTCGTGCGGATCTGAGGCGTGTCGTGGAAGGTGATGTTGGGCCAGAGCTTGATGATGTAGGTCAGCTCGTCGGGCTGCTCGGGCATGGACTGGGCCAGGTCCGGTTCGATGATACCTTGATAGACGTCGGCATACTGGAGCACCTTGCTGAAGACGGTGGCCTGGACGTCGAAGATGGGCCCGAACTGGGTCTGGTGAGGGTCGAGGGTGTCCAGGGTTATCAGCTCCCAGGAGTAGAACCGCCACGTGCCCCCTCGCGTTGTGACCGGCTCGAGGCGACCGGCTTCAGGCGAGGGTGAAGCCCCGGGCGGTGGCTTGGCCTCTTCCTCTCCCCCGCCGCAGGATGCCAGGGGCACGGCGGCCAGGCCAGCGCCGGCCGCGGCGGCCCCGGCCAGCAGTCTGCGCCGGGAGAGCCGCTTTCCGGCCAAACGCTTCCAGTAGTTGTGCCCGTCCATGATTGCCCTCCTCCGGTCCGAAGTTCTCTGATCTGGGCTATCGAGTCCCGAGTCTACTCTGGACCGTGCCCCTCGGTTCGGAGATGGCGAAAGGCGCTTCCTTTCGTCACGCCCTATGAAGGCCCAGCCTGGGGTCCAGGACGTCCCGCAGAGCATCACCGGCGAGGTTGAACCCCAGCACGGCCACGGTAATGGCGAGGCCGGCGAAGATGGCCTGCCATGGCGAGTCGAGCAGGAACAGGCGGCCGGTGTTCAGCATCTGGCCCCAGGAGATGCCAGGCGGCCCCAGGCCCAGGAACGTGAGCATGGCCTCGGCCAGGATCACGGTTCCGACGCCGATGCTGAACACGACGATGATGGGGGCGAGCACGTTGGGGAGTATGTGCCGCAGCATGATCCGCACGTCGGGGCATCCGATGACGCGGGCCGCTTCGACGTAGGGCATCTCGCGCACCTGGAAAACGACGCTGCGCACGACTCGCGACACGCTGGGAGTAGCGACTATCCCCAGGCCGATGGTTAGGCTCATGACGCTGGGCTCCGTCACTGTGACCAGCAGTATCAGGAAGACCAGAGGCGGAAAGGCTTGGAAGCCGTCCATGAAGCGCTGGACGATCATATCGAATGCGCCTTTGACGTAGGCCGATACGAGGGCGATGAGGACCCCGGCCACCGTGCCGATGGCCAGCGAGCCGAGGCCGATTCCCAGGCTGCGTCGCGCACCACGGACGATGCGGGCGTAGGTGTCGTGGCCCTGGTGGTCGGTGCCGAACCAGTTCGTCCAGCTGGGAGGACCCTGCGTGTTGACCTTCGTCGGGCTGAGGGCGGCCGGGTCAAAGGATGCCGGGTCGTAGTTAGGGTTCGCAATCTCGAAGGTACGCAGGCCATCGTAACGAGCTATCAACGGTTCGGCAGCGGCCATGAACCCGATCAGGAAGATGAGCGCAAAGCCAAAAGTGCCCAGAGGCTTGCGCACGATAAACCGGAGGACGGTCGCAAGGGGGCTTCGGCGTTGGGGCAGGACGAACTCGCGCTCCGGCACGAGAACGCCCGTCTCCAGCTCTCCGCTTTCACTAGCCACCGAACGCCTCCGAAAAGCGAGCAGTCGTCCCGCCTAGGTTGGGCACGCTGCTGCGGCCTTCCCAAGTCTACTCATAGCGGATGCGCGGGTCTAGCCACGCATACGCCAGGTCAACGGTCAGGTTGGTGAACACCAGGGCCACCGCGATCACGAGGACGATGCCCTGGGCAACAGGGAAATCGTTCTGTTTGACAGAGGTGACCAGGAACAATCCCATCCCGGGAATGGAGAAGATCGTCTCCAGAACCACCTCGCCGCTGAAGAGCGTGCCCACGACCAGGCCGAGCAGCGTGATGACGGGGATGAGGGCGTTCTTGAGCGCGTGTCTGATGACGATAGTTCGCTCCCTCAGGCCCTTGGCCCAGGCGGTGCGCACGTAGTCCTCTCGTAGCACCTCCAGCATCTGCGACCGCAGGAGGCGCATGACACTGGCCCCCAGGGCGACGCCGCCGGCGCTGGCGGGAAGGACCATCATCTGTAGATTCCGCACGGGATCATCGAAGAATCCGCGGTAGGCACCGATGGTCAGGGGCGGCGTCCAGCCGAGACCCTTGACGGTGGCTACCAGGAGGAGAATGGCCAAATAGAAAGACGGGATGGAAAGGCCCAGGATGGCGACGAAGCGCAGGACGTAGTCCATCCACGTATCCTGACGGATCGCCGAGATGACGCCGATGGGGATGCTTATTATAGCCGCGACCAGGAATTGGAGTATGCCCAGTTCGATGGATGGGGGCAGCCTATCCTTGAGTTCGGTGGCCACGGGCCTGTTGGTCAGCAGCGAGTCGCCGAGGTCTCCCCGAACGATGTCGGCCATGTAGGTGCCGTACTGCTTCCACAGGGGCCTGTCGAGGCCGAGGTCGTGCCGTATCTGCTCCTTCGCCTGCTCCAGGGAGCCGCCCCCTGTCAGGCCAGCGGCGACCCGCCTCGTGGCGTAGTCGGGCATGGCGTGGGAGGCCAGGAAGACAAGGGTCACCACAAAGAGGATGACGGGCACGTTCAGGGCGAGGCGTCCGATTATGTACCCTCGCATGACTCCCTATCCTCCGGCTGGCAACACGCTAGCACTGCCCGCTGGCGTCGCCCATCGAGCATGAAGCAGCCTTCTCTGTTGAGGCAGTGTAGCTGTGCGGTGGTGAGCCTGTTAGATGCCAATATCCCACCCGTCTCATCGCGTGTCAAGCTGCCGTTTACTCGTACTCATGTTACACAAGCTATCCAGACTCACAAGCTCCCATCGCAAGACCCCTGAAGGCATGTGGTGTCCGGCAGGAGGCTATCGAGAGCGAGCCCGCGACGCAGTGTCTATGCGGCGACTCCTTGCGCCGGCCCAGCCAGATCCCCAGCGAAGGCCACCAGGCTCGGAAGCGATATTCTTGTCATCCTGATGTTGCTGGGCGCGAGCATACCCATTATCCATGGATAGTCTCTGTCGATCGGACTCGTGTAGTAGCAGACGTACACCATGTCCCCCAGGATCACTGCGCCGGCGTATGAGGTATCCCCGGCGCTGGGCAGGTCCGACAGCCGTGTCAGTCGGTCCGCTTCCAGGAGAAACAGGGACGTGCGTTTCCTGCTGAAGATGCTTCCCTGCTCTGAGACAAGAGCGGCCCGGCCGGACTGATACCGGCCCACCGCGAACACCCTGCCATCGTGAGAGAAGAGGCGAGGCCCATCCAGTCTCGTGACTCGACTCTTGTTGTAGGTCCAGTTGTCGTACGGCGGTGCCGCCAGGGCGATCAGAGTTGAGGCTTGCCCGTCTCCGAATATGCTTCCGCTGCCCTCTAGCCGTGACGTGGCGATCATCCTCCCGTCTGCCAGGAACTCTATGGCTGTCTCGTCATTCCTCTCACCTTCATAGATCTGAGAGACGGTGACCCAGCTCATTCCGTCGTCCGATTTCAACAGGATCGATCTTCCGTGGCCATGCCAGTAGGCGGGTACGTACCAGGTGGTGGAGTCGTAGCTCTTCGGGCGCCAGAACAGCCAGCCCTCGGGTTGAGCATCGGCGAGCGGGCCCCAGGAACTCCCGTCCTCGCTGAATGCGAAGGCGGTGCTGTAGGGTTCGGCGGTCCAGTGCACATTCCTCAGTGCGTACAAGAAGAGTCTGCTTCCGACCGCCGCGAATTTGGGATCTCTCAACTCTTCTCGCGGTACGTCGAATTCGGCTACCTTCTGCCAGCGGCGGGCATCACCCGATCTGCGCACGATCAGCCTGCTCTGCTCGCTGCCGAAGTGATATGGGGACGTCTGATACGCGAGGTAGAAGGAGTTCTTCCAATGGATCAGGTCGGTATTGGAATTGTGGTTGCCATCGGCGACGATGTCCCAGCTTTCCATGTCGAGACCTGGGTCGACGGAAGCCCTGTTTGGCCTGGAAAGCCAGTAGAGGAGCAGTTGGCCGACCGCCAAACCCAGGCACGTCGAAGCGGCAGCTACGCGTCTAAGCATCATCGCTCCTTCCGTAGGCGCCTCCGTCATCCGCGCTCCCGAAGTGCGCGGTTCTCGGAGCACTCTGACGGCCGTGGGGTGCCAGCATCGCGTCCGTCTCCTGGCAAGTCGAGATGCCACCGTCCAGACTGCGCGGCCGCCCCCGATGCTCACGGCCGAAGCTTGTCCCACAGCAACCCGGCGAGGAGAGCCATCGAGCGCAGACTGTCCCACCGATGTTCGGCCTCGTACCGCTTGAGACGAACATCCAGCAGCTCCGGTGGCGTCGCCGGCGAATGGTAGAACGTGGCCTTGAAGCAGTCATTGTCCGGCGCGATGACTCCCTCAGCGATGGCGATGGCCTGCAGTTCAGTGTTGGGCTCGACCCGGTAGCCGCGGCCCACCAGGACGCGCACGGGACGGAGCATTGAAGCCACCCGGAATGTCTCCTCGACGGTCGCGGGCGTTTCTCCCGGTCCGCCAAAGGTCAGGTAGAGCAGGCTATGGACGCCGACTTCGCGGAGGAGGTGTGCCCCCCGCATGACGTCGTCGACCTGAAAGGGCCTGCGCGTCGCCGCGAGGACATTGTCAGAGAGGCTGCCCGCGTACAGTAGCACGCCATAGCCGCCGGCTTGGCGGAGAAGGCGTGCGAATTCTCGGTCGATCTCGCCCGGCTCGAAGATGGCGCTCAGCTTCAGGCGCACATTGGCGGCGATCAGCGCGTTCAACACCTCTTTGGCGTGCTTGAGCGGTCGGTTGAAGCCGGCGTCGGCAAAGATCACCGATCGCGCGCCACTGTATTGCAGCGCCAGCGCCTCCTCCGCCACCTGGCGCGGGTCGCGCAGCACCCAGCTTCGGCCGAAGGTGCGGTAGTAGTCGCAGTAGACGCAATCGAACGGACACCCCGTCCGGACCACCAGGCCGCAGTCCACGAGGGTGCTCAACGAGCGCTGGTACGAGCGCAAGTCGAGCAGGTCCCAGTTGTCAAAGACGGTGTCGGCGTAGCCACGGATCGTGGAGGGATTGCAGTGGATCCCGCCGTCGGCGCGATAGACCAGGCCTGGGATGCTGTGGTCGGGCCGGCCCGCCGCGAGCGAGGCGACGAAGCCGGAAATGGGCTCTAGATCGTCGCCCGCGATGCCGTAGTCGACGTCCAGCGCTTCTAGGAACCGGTCCGGGAACGTCGTGAAGGCCGTGCCACCGATGAGCGAGAGCGTTGGCCAGGCGGTGCGGACGGCGGAAACGATCGACTGGATGGTGGGCAACGGGTCGAAGAAGGGCGCCGGCGACTGGTTGTCGACGTTGCGGATGGAGTAGCAGACGAGGTGAGGCTTGAACTCCAGGGCTGACCGCGCCGCCTCAATGGCTGGCGATCTCGCAAACATCAGGTCGAGAAATCGTACCTCGTGTCCGTCTCGGCGCAGTCGCGAGGCGACCAGTGAGGCGCCGAGGGGCGCGGGAGCAAACTCGCGGTACGTGTTGGTGTAGATCATCAACACCTTCATGATCCGCAGCTCCACCGCGGCAGGCGAGTCCGACGCTCCAGATGCGGCTGGGGTCTTGCCGCCTCACAGCCCTGCGTAGCCGGCCAACAGTTCGTGCTGCGATCCAGCTTCGGACGGCTGCGGCCCTGGAGGCTCAACCGGCTTTCTCCGCGTAGACCTTGAACATGACCCTCCCCAAGCCACCGTGCTCTATACCCACGTCCATGCATGACACCTCCTGGGTGGCGAAGATCGACGCGTTGGGATCGCCGCCCTCGGCCACACGGTCAATCATGGCCCGGATGTGGTTGGTCACCGGGGTGATAGCCTCTATGCAGGGCGCGGCCGTGCTCTCGCTGACGTTGAGCACCGGGAAGTTGATGACGAACTTGTCGCCCGGCTTGAGCCCCGCGAAGCAGTACCTGGACTCCGTGACTTCTGCAATGACCCTCCACTTCATCTTGTCTGGAAGGTCGGAGAGGAGCTTCGCCATGCCGGGCGACAGCCTCTCTATGTCCTCGTCAGTAATGCTGATGACCTGCTTGCAGATCTGGCGGGATGCCTCATCCATCGTTTGACCCTCCTTCTTGCTCCTGTGTCTGGCGGACATGATGGCCTCATCCTATCGTGAGAGGCGGACGCTGGCAAGGAAGTCGTCGCAGCGGCCTGGGCCCTCGTCAGTAGCTCCGGCGCTTTACGAAGTGCACTCGATTTGGCAGTATGATGCTGCTGTCGAGGGTCCCCTGCGGCAGCGGGAGAGGAAGAGGCGTGGCAGAACTACAGAGGATACGACAGCTATGGACGCGCTGGGCCGGCATCTACGACCTTCGCGTTGGTCTGTTCTTGCGCTGGCGGGGAGCCGCCGCAAGAGCCCTGCGCCTACGCCCAGGGGATACAGTCCTCGACCTCGCCTGCGGCACGGGTCTCAACTTCCCTTACCTCCTCAAGCGCATCGGTGCCGAGGGCAGGATCGTCGGCGTGGACCTCACACGGGCCATGCTCGAACGGGCGCGAAGGAGGCTCGCTCGCCACGACTGGGAGGGCGTGGCCCTGGTGGAGGGCGACGCCGCCAGCCTGCCCCTCGCCAACGGCTCTTGCGACGCGGTTCTCTGCTCCTACGGCATGGTGATCATACCGGACTATCGGCGGGCGATAGCGGAGGCAGTGCGCGTCCTCAAGCCGCGCGGCCGGCTGGTACTTCTTGAGCCCAAGCGCGGCTCGGCGCTGTGGGCCCGGGTGGTGACGCCCACGGTGGCCTTCGCGGGCTGGTTTGGTGGCGTGGACCTGGGTCGCCGACCGTGGGAGGAGCTACCCGGCCTTCTCGAAGATGTTTCGCGCAGCGATCATATGGGTGGGCTCGTGTACATTGCGAGCGGGACGAAGGCGAAGGACGCGAAATAGGCGCGACACTGACGCGGCAGGTCGCGGATGAGAGTGCGCGTCCCACCGGGGTCGAACGCTCGTAGGCGTCGCGCCATCGACCGGAGGCCCACCGGTGAAGCGGAAGGCCCACGGTGAGCATGAAGGCTTGCGCTTACGCCAGAGGCCTTGTGGCGAAAGGGGCGCGGATGACGCATCCGCCACGATAGCGGGGAAGGCTGTGGGCTGTCAGCCGGGTCATCAGATCGAGACCGCCTGCGGCCACGGCTCGCGGCGTGCCTCAGTCCACAGCTTGTTCACGTAGTTCAGGGCGAAGTGGTTCTGGGCAAGATGAAGCCAGAACGCACCCGGCTCGGTCAGCTCAATGTACCCGTCCCGACGAACCGCCAGCCCGGCCTGCGCCACGGCTCTCAGCCACCAGCGGGCCTTCGCCGCATCCTGGCCCAGCACCGCGTCGAGGTCATCCAGCGGGATGCGTGTGTCGTAAAGGCGCCAGTACAGCCACCACCAGCCGGACATCTGACTGGCGAACGCCATGCGCAGTGCGACTGTCATTCGTCCCGCACGCGCTGCGTGTATCCAGCTCTTGAGATCGAATGTGTTGAGCACGAATCCGTCAGGAAGGTGCGACCCGGCCCCAGGGCCGATTCCGACATAGCCGTTCCGAGTGACCGACGAGTAGCGCGGAACGGCGCCCCGCTTGAAGCCCCACACCGACACTCGTTCGAAACCGTGTTGCCCGCACCACCTGCCGATGGCCCGGTAGTGCGCCCGGCGTGTTCGCAGATCTGGCATGCGCACTGCTGTCAAACGCCGGTGCCTGCCCACCGAGGTGTACGGGAACGTGAAGAGAGGGTAGGTCGTGAGCTGGTTCGCGCCGAGCTGTGCGGCGCGGGCCAGATCCGCAGCTACGTCACCGACCGTCTGTCCGGGCAGGGCGAACATAAGATCCGCGTTGATGGAGTCAAAGCCGCTCTCTGCGAGCAAAGCGAGGGCGTGCTCCGCCACGGGCGGTGGGTAGCTGCGTCCGAGCACTGCGAGATGCCTGGGCTGGAAGGATTGCACGCCCAACGAAACGAGAGCAACATCCGCATCGTGTAGCTGCTTCACGGTTCCGGCGTCCACGTCAGCGGGGTTTGTCTCGATGCAGACATCCCCCGTCAGGCGGAAGCGTTCGCGCACGCGCCTCAGTACGCTGGCGACGGCCTCCAGCGCAAGCGTCGGCGCGCCGCCGCCGATGTAGACGCTCGTGATCTCGGCCGGCCCGACCGCATCGGCCCACCAGTCGACTTCGGCGATCGCCGCCCGGGTGTAGGGTTCCACGAGCGCTGCATCGAAAGGGATCTTGGTGTAGGGACAATAGGGACAGCAGTTGCGACAGAATGGCACGTGCAGATACAGCGAGGTGCGTTCGAGGCGCGGTGGTAGCCAGCCCTCGGGCGGTGGCTCGAAGACCCAGCGCTGGCCGGCTCCGACAAGATAGCGGCGGATGGCGCGTGTTGCCAGGGGTATCAGCAGGTGATCCAGACGGTTCACCAGTATCTCAGCATGCCCAGTAGCGCGCTCGGGCGCAGGCGTTGAAACTCCGTGAGTTCCGTGCAGGCGGCATGGCCACAATCCGGGCAGATGTCATCGGAGGCGCGACAGCACACGTACTCGCCGTCGATATCCATCACATCGGTCAGTCAAGGCAATGCCGTAGATCAGCGGTTCCGGACGTTGCAAGACGAGGAAACGCCATGTGTACGGAACGTAGAAACGGAGCCTATCCCACAGGATTCCGATTCTTCCAGGCCCCTTGGAAACGCTGTGTCCCCGGTCCGGCTGAGTCTTCATCAGCCTGGGGTTTCCCATCTCAACCCGATGACCCCGAGATCGATTGTGAGGTGTCAATATCACATCTGTTTCCTGGCGGGTCAAGAAGCCACCTACTTGCCCGGGATGCTTCCCTCAACCGCATAGGGCTTCGAAGAAGGCGGCCTCGCAGGCGGCCTGTTCGTCCCGCGCCAGCCATCCCTCATGCCGATAGCCGCTCGCCCTTCCTACACTCGTGGCCTTCTCAGCCCAGAGGGGGTTGTAGGGAAGAAGGCGGGCCTCCGAGAAGCCGAGTCGCCGCAGGAAGGAGCCGATGGCCCGGAGGTTATCCAGCTCGGCGGTCAAACCGGGGATCAAGGGTATCCGGGGGAGGACGCGTCGGGGCACACGCTCGGCCAGGGCCGCCAGGTTGTCCAGGACAACCCGGTTGGGCCGTCCGGTGTAGCGCCGGTGCAGCTCCCCGTCGACGAACTTCACGTCGTAGTAGATCTGGTCCAGGTAGGGGAGGAGATGTTCGCAGAACGTCTCCAGCCGGAACAGCCCGCTCGTCTCCATCAGCGTGTGGATCCCTGACGCCTTCAGTTGCCTGAGCAGCTCTTCGACATAGCGGGGGAACATCGTCGGTTCGCCGCCGGAGAGGGTCACTCCGCCGCCGGAGTTGCGGTAGAATGGCCGGTCGCGGAGAAGGAGCGGCAGCAACTGGTCGATCTCCCAGTAACGGCCGACGCGCTTGAGGGCATAGGTGGGGCAGACGTCGGCACAGAGGCCGCAGCGGTTGCAGCGCGAGCGGTCGAAGGATACGGCGGGACCGGCGCCCAGCGCTTGCGGCGCGCATACCGGCATGCACTCGCCGCAGGCGATGCAGTCCTTCTCGAGAAAGGCGATTTCCGGCCGGTGGTCGATTGCCTCCGGGTTATGACACCAGACACAGGCCAGCGGGCACCCCTTGAAGAACACGGTGGTCCTGATGCCGGGCCCATCGTCCAGCGAGTTGTTCCGCACATCCACGATCAGCGGCCGCCGGCTCTCGGGCGATGAGCATTCTCCAGCCGTGATGACGTCGCTTTGCGCCATGATAGCTAGCGATACTCCGCGCGCTCGATGAGCTCAATCTGCATCTCGCGATTAAGCTCGACGAAGTAGGCGTTGTAGCCGGAGATGCGGACCATGAGGTTGCGGTAGTTCTCCGGGTGCTCCATGGCGTCGCGGAGGGTCTCCGTGGTCACCATGTTGAACTGCATCTGCATGCCGCCCAGCTCGAAGTAGGTCTTCGCGTAGGCGGTGGCGTGCTCGACGAAGTCGGCGTGGGGCTCGCCGGGCGCCGGCGTCAGCTTGACGTTGAATGCGATGTTGTTCGGCATCTTCAGCGGGTCCAGTGCAGCGACCGTGCGAACGTTGTCGAGCAAGCTGGGAGACGCCGATGCCGTGGGCGTGATGCCGGGGGTGAACGCCTTGCCGCGCTTGCGGCCGCTGGGCAGCGCGCCGGAGAGAGAGCCGAACACCACGTGGTTCGACATGCTCCAGAAGCCGCTCGTGTAGAGGCCGCCCCTGTAGTTCGTCTTCGACTGGTACTCGTCATAGATGAAGTTGATGATGTCTTCGGCCATTTCCCGCGTACCGGGAGCATCTGAGCCAAACTTGGGCACCCTCTTCATGATGCGGGCGTGAAGCGCCTCGTGACCGACAAAGTCATCGCGGAGCGCCTGCAGCAGCGTGCGGAAGTCTACCGCTTTCTCTTCGTACACCAGTTGCCTGATGGCAAGCAGGCTATCGACGACATCGGCGACGGAGACGAGTGCTGCGCCGGAGCTGTTGTACTTCGCGCCGCCGTCGATAGCGTCGCGCCCACTTTCGAGGCATCCCTGGATCAGCGACGACAGGAGCGGCGTCGGATGCAGGTACTGATGGGCCCGGCCCAGCAGGTTGTTGTACTCCACCGACTGCCCGATCAGGTAGCCCAGTTGCTCCTTGTAGGCGGCCAGAAACTTGTCGAAGGTGTCGAAACGGCTAGCGTCAGTGACATCGCCGGTACGGGGACCGATCTGCTCGCGAACGAGCGGATGGTACCCGTCGTTCAGCGCCATCTCCAGCGCTGCGACCGTGTTCAGCAACATGCAGTTGGTGTGACCGAAGTGCCGGCCGCAGCTCGTCGGCTCGACGCAGCCAGTGGCGCCCCAGTCCCGCGCGTCTTCCGGGGCGAACCCCTGGTTCACCAGTGTGGCGATGACCGCCTCGTCATTGTGAATCGAGGGCGTCGCGGTGGTGATGACGTTCACCTCACAGAGCCGGCGCAGGTACTCGACGGAGTTGGCCTTCGGATGGTAGCGGGCGTTCAGGTTGGGATCGCGCAGCGTCAGCATCTCGGCGACCTTGAGCACGATGTACGTCATGTCGCAGACGGCGCTGTTGCCCTCGCGGTCGACGCCGCCGATTGTCACCGCCATGTCCGACGAACTGCCGGCGAACAGCCGGAGGCCTGCACTCGGCACCAGCGGGAGATGGTCATTGCACTGCAGGAAGAACGACCCCATCAGCTCGACGGCGCGCCGGATGACAGCCTCCCGCTCCTCTTCGGTCTGCGCGGCCGAGATGTCGCGGAGGAAATAGGGCTGGAGCCACGTGTCCAGCCGGCCAATGGAGAGTCCGGCGTTCATATTCTCCATGTGCAACGCGATCTTGCAGATCCAGATCGCGCTCAGCGCCTCGTGCAGCGACTCGGATGGTCCAGCGGGTACTTTGCGGCAGATACGGGCCATCTCCAGGAGCTCGCCACGCCGCTCCGCCTGCGCCGGGTCGTCGGGCTCCAGCTCCGCCGCTATGGACTCTGCCTTCTCCGCCAGCCGCTCGGCGTAGCGCAGCGTGCCCTCGATCACAATCTGTGCCGCGCGACAGAAGTTGCGGGCCCGCTCGTCGGCTGCCGTCGCCTCGCGACGGGCCGCGTCCTCACGAAAGGAGAGCAGACCTCTTTGCAGCACCGCCGGGTAATCGGGGATGGTGTGGGAGACGGCGTTGGTCTTCCACATGAAGTAGAGAACCCAGCGTTCGTCCAGTTGCTGGCAGCGCGGGTTGTTCCACTGCCGACGCGTCCACTCCCGCACGTTGCGGTCGATCCAGAACGGGAAGATGTCCTGATTGAGCAGGTCGACGTCTTCGGCGGAGATGCGGTACGGGTTCAGGTCACGATTGCTGACCGTCGTCAGTTCCGACCAGATGTTGGTTCCGCCCAGTTCAGGATAAATGACGACACCGGGGAACTTGGTGGTCGTGGTTCCCGCGAGCAGGGCGCGCTGCCGGATGAGCGGCTCCTTGTTGACCAGGAGGTGGCGGAGTGCGCCGGCCTGTCTCAACCCTGGGTCGATCTCGCGGCCCTCGGCGTCGGTCTCGAAGCCGTGCTCCCTGTAGTACTCCGTTATCAGCCGTGGCCGCTCTGTGCAGACATCGCCTCGTGAGCCGAAGAACTCAGCGCGCATCGCCTTGAGTCGAGGGAAGTCGTCGAGGGTGTAGCGGCTGAGATAAGGGTCGTCGAGGACGGCGACCTCCTTCGTACGTGGGCAGCGCAGGTTCTCCCGCCGCCCCTCCATCCGGGATGCCTCCAGCATAGAATGGCCGCGCTCCTTTACCCCCTCCGTGCTCTCCGTTTCGCTCAGCATTTGCCGCCAGCGACGGTTGCGGGCTACGGCGGTGAGGTGGCCGAGCCGGCCCAGATAGCTCATGTTGCCTTCGAACGACAGGTCGTTGTCGATCAACAAGTCCAGCGGGTCGGAACGGGCGAAGGGCGACATGAAGGAGCGCAAGGCGGTCACGTCGCGGAACGTCACGATGAGGTCGGGGTTCGGGATGAGGCCCACACCGGCGCGCATCCGCCCTCCTTCGATGCTGAGATGGAGGTTCGTGCCGCCGTCGGCGGTGCGGAACTGGTACTTCGAGTCGAACGGCTCCAGTGTCCCGTTGCGCCGCCGGTAGAGCTCGGCTCTGAGGCCCGACCCTCGGTTGAAGGTCGAGGCCATCAGCTTCAACACGGCCGCCAGATAGGGGGCGGTCGTGTGCTTGAGGACGGTCTCACGCACTCCCATGGTTGACCTCGTTTTCGTGGCCTTGCTCACCGGGTTGTAGGTTCATCTTACCACCCAGGCGGACGGCAGGGGGAATTCGAAGCTGGGGGCCTCAGCTTCGAGGCAACAGAGCCTCCCACTGAAGCTTTGCTGGGCCCTTGATGCTCCAGCCGACCCAGCGCTCCGGCACCGCGGATGCCGCTGGGGAGTTGTCGCTCCACGGCCCTAACGCAGGTACGCTTCTGCGTAGTGCTTCGCTTGAGCGATGACCTCCTCGACCCGGTCCATCGCCCGCTCGATGGTGCCGTCCACGACGGTCAGCGTCGGCCAGAAGTAGGGTGCATCCGGCGCGAGGCGGAACTCGCGGAAGCCGGCCTCGTGCACGCCGGTGCTGCCCCGGCTCGGGTCGCCCGAGGAGAGATGCATGAAGCTCCGGCAGTATTTCGAGAAGATTTCGGGCCATTGGCCGGGCGCGCCGAGATGGGAGACGGGCATCACCGCTCCCAGCGCGTCGTACCAGCCCTCCCCCGCGATGAGCAGGTCGGGGAAACGGCTCCTCAAGCCGTCACGGAGGGCGAGGAGTCCCTCGTAGACGGGATGGTTGGGATCGTTAGTCCACATCTCGTTGGTGTCGAAGAAGACGGCCGGGAGGTCATAGCGCTCGACCAGCCGCGACACCTGGTCGACGAGTCGGTGACGCCAAGCAGGGGCTCCCGGGTTGAGCCAGGCCTGCCATCCGGGGTCGTGGGCGCGAGAGACATCCCAGTCCGGCTTGTTTCCCTGGAACTCGAGGCCGCTCGCCGACCGGAGCAGCGACGGCGTGCCCCACTGCTCGAAGTCCTCCAGCCCGCTGTTGGCGCAGTTCGTGCCGAACATGGGCATCAGCTTCACGCCCAGCTCGCGGGCCCCGTCCGCCAGGCGACGAAAGCCGTCTTCGCCGCCGAGTCGCGGCTCGGGCCGGTAGTCGCCGTACTGCCAGTAGTAGCGCCCCTCCCACCCGGGCAGGTATCCGAGCACGCGGCGGCCCTCGATATGGTCAGCGATCCGCCGCAGCGCTTCGAGCATCTGGTCGTAGGTGTTGAAGACGTAGCCGCTCCAGTGCATGCCGTGCAGCGACGCAACGAGGGCGATGTCTCGGGCCCAGGCCGGCACGTCGCGGCGGGACTCCCAGGGCTCCAACCCGTACGCCCGCTCCACGTGCTCGAGGTGCCGCGCGGCCACGGCCCCTGGGTCGCCGCAGCGGCCGATGCGCCAGGGCGGCGTCGTCGCCGTGCCGGTCATTTCGCTGGCGGCCTCCTCGAAGATGAGCTCGGCGGTGAGGGCGCCCTCGCGCTCGTAGAAGGCGAAGCGTTTCGCCCGCACTCGATCATCCAGGGACTGGAAGTACAAGTGCTCGCCGGAGGAGGGGGTGAGGAAGACAAGAGGGGTGTGTAAGGGCCAGGGGTAGTTGACGATGAGACCATCCCTGGGAATGGGCACTCGCTGCCAGTAGGCGCCGGTCACGTCCGCCGGCGGCAGGCCCGCCAGAAGGAGCTTCAGGCAGCGAATTCTGTTGGGATGACGTGCGGACACAATGATCTGAAGCCCGTCGTCGGTGGTCGTGGCCTCGATGGCGGCCCAGCCCTGGCAGCGCTCTCGTCCACCGGCCCAGGTGAGGCGACCGCAGGCTATGCTCGCTCGCTCCCCGTGGCGAGCGACCGTCACGGCCTCCGGGTCGAGTCCGTAGACGTTCTCGAACGTGATGATCTGCGCGGCCAGACGCCAGCCATCGATCTCAAACCACGGGTCGCCCGGGTCAAAGCTGAGTTGCTGCAGGGCTTGCTTCCTTCTGAGCAGCTATGGCGCCACCATCGGTAGGGATGCCTACGTTCCGGAAGCGGTAGCACGGCCCCGATATCGTACAGCGCTTCCGCACGGCCCTAGAGCTCCGCCCGCGCCATATCGACGGCCTTGCGCGCGCCCCGTATGACGTTCGCCACACCACCCGCCGACTCGCTCTGGGCGCCGATGAACCACAGCCCCCTGAACGGCGTACGGTGGGGCGCCCCACTCTTGCTCATCACCGGGCAGGAGCCGCCGAAGGAGTGGTGCTCCCGCATATGCGTGAGCTGCCCGAAGTCCACCGGCGTCAGGGAGACGATCACCCTGGCGTGCTCCCTCAGGCCGGGGATAATCTTCTCGGCCTCGTGGAGGAGCTTGTCGACCATTTCCTGGCGTCGCTGCTCCCAACCGCCCTCAAGCTTGTTGGGGGCGATCGTGTAGACCGTAATAGCGTGCTGTCCGGGCGGAGCCATGCTGGGCGAGTGGAAGGAAGGGATGTAGATGAGGAACCCGTCTTTGCCCTCGTGGTAATCGCCGCGGCGAGTGCGGGCAACCCCTTCCTCGACGTCGTACGTGCCGTAGTAGTAGTTGAGGGCGACGTCCTGGTGCGGACTGGGGTCCATGTC
The DNA here is from genome assembly GCA_964565775.1 of uncultured Dehalococcoidia bacterium. Taxonomy (GTDB): domain Bacteria; phylum Chloroflexota; class Dehalococcoidia; order DSTF01; family JALHUB01; genus CAZMGB01. Next base: position 42,784 of record CAZMGB010000010.1, on the reverse strand, counting down.
GACGCCCAGGTGCACCATGAACACCGACTCCATCAAGGGTACGTCGTCCACCTTGGCGGCGAAGTCGGAAGGCAGCGCCTCGCGTCCCACCAGATTGAAGAAGCCTTCTCTGGCGGCGCCGCTCACCATCACCAGGTCCGCGTCCTTGCGCTCGCCATCGGCCAGCTCGACACCTCGCACGCGCTCGCCCTCAAGCAAGACCCGGCGCACCGGCTGGCTGGTATGCAGACGCCCTCCGTGCTCACGGATGACAGCGGCCACGGCTTCGACAAGGTTGCCGTAGCCGCCGACCACGTACTGGAAAGTGAGACGCGGCCCGATGGCCGACACCTTCGCCGGCAGCCGGGTGTCGAACGCGGGTTCCTGGTTGACGCTGGGGATGCCCAACCCGACGAACTCAGACGGGCACACGACCATGTCGGCCAGTATGCCCAGGAAAAAGGCCTTCAGTCTCGGGTCGCTGAAGAAATGGTCCATGACCTGCTGCGCGTTCCACGTCTCATATTGCTTGACGCGCCTGAACAGCAATGCCATTCGTAGCTTCAAGGGGAGGGAGGGTAACAGGCTCGCCTCCTCCGCCTGCCGCGCGAGGGTCATCAGGTCCAGCATGGTGTCGTAGAAGCGATAGTATCGGTCTAAGCCGTCCGCCTCCTTCGGAAAGACCTCCTTCAGCTTTTCCCGCCGCCAGTAGGGGCCGAGGTATTCCGGCGGACGGAACACGCGGTAGTCTGGAAAAGCGATCCCCCGATCGGCGCGCACCAGTTCCACCCGGTCGGCGCAGCCCAGTTCGGCCAGTATCTTGCCGACCGGTTCGCCCGGCCCGAAGCCCTCCACCATCAGCGGCCCCAGGTCCCAGGCGAACCCTTCCTTCCGCAGCGTCGCCGTAACGCCCCCGATCCGGTCGGCCTGCTCGAACACGTCCACTTCGCAGCCTTGACGCGCAAGGTAGGCTCCCGCCGTCAGGCCGGCCATCCCCGATCCCACGATGACTGCTCTCGTCACGGCTCACCTCCTGCTACTCTGCCATGCGGCGCAACAAACACCTGGGTGCACTACAGGACGCCTCGATCGACGGTATTGCCACTCGCTCAGGGCTAGCGGATGAGCGGCGGTGCCCGATGGTCCTTACCGTTGAACCTGAGGAGGTCGCTTCTCTGCGAAAGCGCGAATTGCCTCGGCGTGGTCGGGCAAGCGGCGCACCTCTCGGAGGAGGTATCCCTCCTGAGCCTCTGTCTTCCTCATCGCTGTGCTGGGGCGAGCGCGCCCAATGTAGCATAACGGCGTGCCCCTTGTCGTCCCGGTTGTTGGCGAGGGGCTACGCTCACGGACGGTACGCGGAATCACGACCTTCTTGCTGCCGGCCGCAGGTATCCCCTCCGCCCCTTTCGCCAACGACGCCACCCGCTCGCACTCGTAGCGTGGACCGCCCGGCACCGGTCGAACGATGCTCCGAGCCGCCTGAGGGGGAAAGACCGCAACAGGTGGACGTGTCGGCGGCGCTGAGGAGGTGGGCCAGGAAGAGCAGCGTTCGCCTCTTGGGCGGCCTATTGGGGTTAGACCTTCACGACTTCGACTCTGGTCTCCCTGTCGCTCTGGCCGGGCTGGAGAATGGCGTTGACGGGTCGCAGGTGCAAGTAGCCGCCGGCCAACTCCACGGGATTGATGGGGCTGGCGAGAACGTTCCTGTAGCCTGTGCCGCCCTCGAACTGGGGGTTCTCCCAAGCCTGGTAGACGACCACCTGGCCGGGCCGCACAGCGGGAGAGACTTTCGCTCCTATCAGGAAGTGACCGATGTCATTGTAGACTTTGACCCTATCGCCATCGCTGATGGCCCGCTCCCGGGCATCCTCGACCGATATGAACATGACGGGCTCCCCCCTCTCCAGGTTCAGCATGAGGGGGTTGTGCCTGAAAGACGCATGGATGCTATATCGAGCATGGCCACTGGTCATGATCAGAGGGTAGTCGCCTCCAGCGTTAGGAGGGTCCTTATGAACCGGCAGCTCCTCGCCCAGCTCCAGGTAGAGGGGATGGTCTATGTAGAACTGGATCCGTCTCGTCAGGGTGGGCCAGGGCATCTTCTTCTCCGTGCGCCAGGTCTGGGAGGTTATGGTTTCGTGGGGCCTTATGTCAGTGGCGTTCCCGAAGTTGGCGGGATTCCCGCCGATCCCGCTCATGCGGGCGAACCCCTTCCGTCGCAACTGCTCCCAGGTTGCCTTTCCCAGGTTGGTGGATGACTTGATAAGTGTCGCCACCACCTTCTCTTGCCCCTCGTCGCCGAGCTTTCCCTCGAAAGTCATGCGGTCGTGGACATCGTCCAGACGCTTCCGGTTCCCGTCTCTGCCTGTGAAGGTCGAGAGCCCTCTCTCCCTGGCCCTCTCCTGGATCTTCCTGGTGAGCGAAGCGAAGATGTCCCACTCTGGTTTCGCCTCTCCCAGGGGAGGCACGGCAGCGTTGGTGACATGAGCGAAGGGGGACAACGGGGTATACCATAAGCTGACGTCCGCCTTCTCGTAGGAGCCGGCGGCAGGAAGGATGTAATCGGAGTAGATTGCTGTGGAGCTCATGCGCAGGTCGACCGTGACGATGAGGTCGAGCTTGGGAAAGAGCTCATCCCTGATCCGGTGTGCGGCCCGCACGCGCCGCAGAGTGTTGCCGGGCACCGCCAGGAAGACTTTCGGCTCCTTCTCGTGGGGGAAGTACTGCCATCCCTTCTGCCGGGCCTCCTCCATGTATTCGTCCACGCTCCGGCCGAGATAGCGGTCCCACTCCTTGCTCCTCCCGCTTACCTCCTTCAGCCCTCCCCAGAAGTACCAGAACAGGACGGAGTTGACGCTCTGGCCCGGAAACAGTCTCCTGACGAACTCATAGTAGGCCAGCTCCTTCGTGTAACCCTGCATCCTCATCTTGAGGAGGGAGGGAAGCAGGGGAGCCGTCATCATGAGCGCGTCAAGCGAGCCCAGGCTTCTTGCGTAGGGGAAACGCAGGCCCCCATCGAGGGCAAGATAGGGAAGAGTGTCGTACCCGGCCCCCCTCCTGCCCATCTGGCCACAGAGGGCGAAGAGCAAGATCTGGGCCCGCATCATGAGATCGCCGTGATAGTTCTTGGATAGAGAAGCGCCAGCCACGCAGGAGGCCGCCTTCGCCCTGGCGATGGCGGATGCAAGACTCCTTATCGCGTCGGGATGAACGCCGCATAGAGAGGAAGCCTTGTCGGGGGTGTACTCTCGTTCCAGCAGTTCTCTCAGGAGCTGGAAGACAGGCTTTGCTTTCACCCGCCCGGTCTTGGTCTCCACCTCGTACTCGCCCTTGAGGGCCGGAACGGTTCCTTTCAGCTTCAGAGTCCTCTTGGGCGCCCTGACTATGCTCTTCGTCCGTAGATCGTAGACGTAAAAGACGTCGTCTCGCCCGCCGGCCTTGACGTCGGATTCCCTCAGGAACTGCTTGCTGTCCTCCCTCACCAGAAACGGCAGATCGGTCTGCTCCCTGACGAAACCCGCGTCGTACAGGTTCTCGGAGATGATGACCTGGGCCATGCCGAGAGCCAAAGCAGTGTCCGTCGCCGGGCGGATGGGAATCCACCAATCGGCATGGACGGCGGAGGGGCTGTAGTCGGGGCTTATCGTGACCACGCGCGCGCCGTGGTACCTGGCCTCGTTATAGAAGTGGCAGTTGGGCACCTGGGTATAGGCCGGGTTTCCTCCCCAGACCAGGATAAGGTCCGAATAGAAGTAGTCGTCGCCGGACTTGCAGGCCACAGGGGTGCCGAAGGTCACGGCCGCACCCTGCTGCTCATCGCCGAGCTCGCAGTTGGTGTCCAGGACGGTGGCGTCCACCAGATTGGCGAAACGGAAGATGGCCGCCTCGAAGATCAGGGAAGCGACGCTGCCACCGGGGTCGAGGATCACGCTCTCGGGGCCGTGGTGCACTATGCTGTCGATCACCTTGTCGGCGATCTCCCCCAGGGCTTCCTCCCAGCTCACCCTCTGCCATTTGCCTTCGCCCCTTTCCCCTATCCTCTTGAGGGGATACTTGACCCTTGCCGGATGGTACATCTGGAGCGAATAGCAGGCGCCGCTGGGGCAGCCCCTGGGGTTGAAATCGGGCACGGAGGGGTTCGTCTGCGGATATTCCCCCGACTGCTCCTCTCTAAGGACGAGGCCGTCCTTCACGTAGATGTTGAAGGAGCAGTTCCTCTGATACCAGCAGTTGAGGATGTGGGTGCCCTTGACGACTTCATCCCACTGCCATCTCTGCCTGTAGATGTCCTCGATGGTGCGATAGTCGGGCGTCTCCTTGCCCTCGGGATGGGGAGCGTCCTTGGGTTGAGAAGCCCCGGCATTCATCTCGTCGTGTCGCAGGTTGACTAGGGAGAACACGATGTCGGCCCTTTCCGTTAGCTTGTGAAGGGGCAAGAGGCGGTCAGCTCTGGGCCCTTTGGTCGAAGCGCCTACCGAAGAGGATGCTGGCCATCGTGATCCGCAGCATCTGCACCGTGCCGCCGGCGACCCTCCAGGCGAGCGCGTCCCTGTGCATCCTCTCCACAGGGAACTCCCGACTGTACCCGTAGCCGCCGAAGACCTGCATGGCCCTGCTGGTGACTTCAGCGGCCATCTCGTTGGCGAAGCACTTCCCCATGGCGGCCTCGTACATCGAGGGGAAGCCTCTGCCGGCGCCCGTCGCAGCCCGATAGACGAGCAAGCGCGCGGCGTCGATTCTCACGGCCATGTCGACGAGCATGAACTGAACGTCCTGGAATTCGCATATCGGCCTGCCGAAGGCCTTTCGCTCCGTCGCATAGGCCTTCGCCTCTTCGAGAGCGCCGCCGGCAATGCCGAGACACATGGCGGCGTTGCCACACCGCTCCAGGTCGAAGGTCGTCATCAGATTCCTGAACTCGCCCGACTTGACTACCACGCTCTCCTTCGGGACCCTTACGTCCTCGAAGACCAGGTCGCATGAGGGCATGCCCCGGAGGCCCATCAACTCCTCTTGCTTCCCGAACGAGAATCCCGACGCTCCGTCTGGCACAATGACGGCCCCTATCCCCCGCTGTCCGGAGACGTCCCCAAAGCGGCAGTAGACGAAATAGTGGCTCGCCTCGCCGCCCCCGGAGATGAACGTCTTGCGTCCGTTGAGGAGATACTCGTCCCCGTCCTCCACCAGCCTTGTCGATAGGGAAGTGAGGTCCGATCCCGCCTCCGGCTCAGTCATGCAGACCGAGACGCTCAGCTCGCCGGCGCACACGCCGGCTATGATGGCCCTTTTCTGCTCTCTCGTCCCTAGTGTATCGATGGCCTTCACCGGGCCTATGTTGGACTCGAACACGGGGCTCGCTATCACGGGGCTGAACTTCGCCAGCTCCTCGACGGCGAGTACGGCATTTATGCCGGACTGGCCGCCGCCGCCGTGCTCGGGCGAAAGGGTCATTCCGAGCAGCCCCAGCTCGGCGTACTTCGACACCAGATGTCTGGGGAACTCTCCGGTCCTGTCGATCTCCGCCGCCAGCTTCTTGAAGTCCTCCCGCTTCCCCATGTCGCGCAGCGTCTCGACGAGCATCCGCTGCTCTTCGTTCAACTCGAAGTCCATCGCTCTCTGCCTTCTGCCGCCGCTCTCAGCGGTTCTGCCCCTTCGGTTGGGCGAACCCCGCTCCTAGATGATCGATGTCAGCTCCCTGATGTCCCTCACGTTTTCAAGCTCCAGCGATAGGCTGACTATCCTGTCGATAGCCTTGTCATCCTTTCGTGCGGCGAAACGCCTCAGCTTATCGGTCAGGTCCGCAGCAGCCATCGGGTCCCTGGGGTCTCCCTTCGGCACGTCGACCTGTTTCACGCGCGTCTCTCCGCTCTTGAGCCGTACCTCCACCCGGCTCGAGGTCTTGGCCGGATAGGCGGCCGCAAGCTCAGGGTCGGTGCTGACCTTCACCCTCTCGGAAAGCTCGAGAATGGCGGGGTCGGAGATCCGGTCGTCCCTCAGCTGTGCCGGCCCCATATCTCCGTCGAACAGGCACGCAGCAACAACATACGGCAGGGAAAACTGCGCCGAGACGAAGCTGCTCTCCGCGGTGACGCCTTTGCCGACGGCGATGGAGGCGATGGTGTAGGTGTACACGTCTACCGCTTCGATGTCATGTGGCTTGAAGCCCTCCTCGTGCAGGAGCTCCAGAGCCGCCTGGGCGGCGCCGTGGGTGTGTCTGCATGCGGTGTACGGCTTGAAGTAGATGTCCATGATCGAGAAGTGCTCGCCGAGCCCGTCGACGATCCTCTTCAGGTCGGCCTCGCCGCGGGTGGTGATCTGAGCGAAGCCGCCGTTCAGGTGCGAGCCTTCGAGGACATAAGGTGCGCCGGTAATGCCCGCGCCGGCCAGGCCCGCTGCCGTGAGGCCTGCGCTGGCGCCCTGGCCCCCCTGCACTATCTTGGAGGTGTAGCCGCCCATCAGGTGCTCGGCCATCGATAGGGGCAGGAGGTATCCCGCGTTGCCCAGCGAGTTGAGCATGGCTTCCGTATCGTGGCCCATCAGCCTGGAAGCCGCCGCCGCTGCCCCGAAGGCGCCGCAAGTGCCGGTGGGGAGGAACCCCGCCAGCGTATGGTGGGGGTGCACCGCCGCGGCGGTCCGGCCGGCGGCCTCATAGCCTGCCACGGCCGCCTCGATGACCTGCCTGCCGCTGAGGCCCAGGCTCTCCGCGACCGCGAGAGCGGCGGGGATGACGGCCGTGCCCGGGTGGTTCCCCCCGAATCGGAGGCCGTCCTGACTTTCTATCGCTTCGGCGGTGGTGCCGTTGATGAACGCCGCATTGTGGATCCCCGTCTTGAACCCGCAGCCCAGAGCCGTCGCGATCTCCGGTCCGCCCAGCGAACGTACGTAGCGCACCACGTTCGAGACGGCTTCCAGCCCCAGGGAGCCGTAGACGTTGGCGAAGAAGTCCAGGATGCAAAGCCTTGTCTTGTCGATCACCTCGGCGGGAAGGCGGTCGAACGAGACGCCGGCGCAAAAGGCGGCTAGCCTTCGCGTGTAATCCATGACTCTCTCAGTAGCACGACGTCACACGTAGCCACGGCTCTCATAGATGTTGATCATCCGGTTGGGGTCGAGTGTCTCCCTCAGAGCCCTCAGCTCTTCTTCGGTGGGTGGTTCCGTCTCGCGTACGTCGTCGCCCACCTTCAGGTCCCAGGGGGTATTCTTCTGGACCTCCTCGATCGATGTGTCCGGGTGGTAGGTGGCCAGAAAGGCCTCTTTCGTCTCTTTGTCGAAACGAAGCACAGCCTTGTTCGTGATGATGGCCTGGGGGCCCGTGCCGGGTGGAAGGCCCCACTTCTCCCTCGCGCCGGGGCCGTCGATGTAGCCCGGCGTGGTGATGAAGTCCACCTTCTCGGCCAGCCGGCGGTTGTCGTGCAGGGCGATGATGATCACTCGTTTCGCCAGCGAGCCGATGGGGTTCGCCCCGCCGCTGCCGGGGAGACGGCTCCTCGGGTTGTCGTAGTCGCCGATGACCGTGGTGTTGATGTTTCCGTACTTGTCGACCTGGCTGCCTGACAGAAAGCCGACATCCACCCACCCGGCCTGGAGGAACATGCCCATGATGTCCAGCAGGCTGCCTATCATGGCGGCTCCCGGGTTCAAGCATGGGTCGCCAACGGACAGTGCGGGTCTCTTCGGCCGGGCGTCGAAGACGCCGGATTCCTGCATCAGCCTGGCGTTTGGCGCGTGGGTGCATGTGGCGATGTTGGCAGACATGGTCGGAAAGCCCGTCCCGACGAGAACGATATCATGATCCCTGATCTCCCTGGCGCCGCAGCAGGCTATGAGCTCAGGTTTCGTGTAGTCGCTCCGATGTTTCGCCATCTCGGCCCTTCCCGCTCTACGCGATCGGTCTCTTTAGGCTGCCTCAGTACGCGTAGCTGACCGGGTACCCATAGTCGAACTCTGCCTGGAGCTTGCGGAAGGCGGCGTAGCCGAACCTGCTGATGTAGCGCTGGATGTACTCCGTCCTGTTCTCGACAGCGAAGACCCATTCGTCCAGGAACCCCTGAAAGCCCTCGACCGTATTGGATGCCTGCTGGTACAGGCGGCCGAACGCGAAGTCCACGTCGTAGAAGCCGGGCGTGTAGCCGGGGTGGGCGCCGAAGGGCTCCTCGACGACGGCGACCACCTTGAAGTCGGGGACAATCGTGCGGGAGGGGTCCTTCCCGATGGTGTCCCTGCTGACGATCCGCTCGCAGCTTACGATGACCTTCTTCGCCGCGTTAGCCCCGACCTGGCAGTCGCCGCCGATGCCCCATATCTGGGCATTCCCGAACTCGTCCGCCTGCTGGACGTGGATTATCGCCACGTCGGGGTGAAGCGCCGGCACCAGCACGGTGAGGCTTCCATCGAAGGGCGAGCTGATGAGCTTGTACTTGTTCTCTCCCATGAAGGACTTCACGTTCATCAGGTCAGAGCCAGCCATGTCCTTGACGGGCACGAACGGCATCCCCATGGCGCCGGCCATGAGCATCATCGGCAGCGAGAGGTTCGTGTACTCCTCCAGCTCTATCCTATGGGGGATCCCCTCCTCGATGGAGCGGCGGAAGCAGCGCCCTAGCCCGAAGAAGCCCAGCGAAAGGAAGGTCGCGATAAGGCGTTTGACCGCGCCCGCACCGATCATCATGTCGAAGTCGTCGGCGGCGTTGCTCCTGGTGATGGTCAGGCCCTTCTTCCCTTGCCGGATGATCTCGTGTATGGCGGCGAACGGCGGCCTGCAGATGTAGCCGCCGATGAAGAGGAAGTCGCCATCGCTGACATGCTCAGCGATGGCTTCCTTCATCGTTACCACTTTTGTCACGCGCTATCCCCGGTCGCTGCAGGCGGGCTCACGATGATCCACCACCCTCACCCCGACCCTTCGGTCTCCCCTCTCCCGCCAGCGGGAGAGGCGTCGGGGGTGAGGGGTACACAGACTCAATGTTCATATTCCGTGCGACTAATGATCTCGTTCTGGGCTGTTTCGCTCAGCCCCGTGAACTGGGCCGAATATCCGCTTATCCTCACCACCAGGTCTCGATACTTCTCCGGGTTGGCCTGGGCGTCTCGCAACGTGGCTGAGTCGACCATATTGAACTGGACCTGGCATCCGCCTTGCTGGAAATACGTCTCGATGAGCGCCGTGAGGACTTCGGGCCTGGTCCCGCGTGGGTTGAACCGCATGTTGAGGTTGAGGCCGTTGTGGGCGCGCGTGAGAGGCAGCTTGGTGACGGAGTTGAGCACCGCCGTCGGTCCGCTGAGGGCGCTGCCGTTCGAAGGTGTGATGCCGTTGCCGAGAATCTCACCGGCACGCCGCCCGTCCGCGCTGGCGCCGGCGAAGGCGCCCATGGCGATGTGAAATCCAACGGTGAAGACCCCCGGCCAGAAGGCACCACCGCGGTAGTTCTTGTGCTTCAGCACATTCTCGCAGAAGTGGTCCAGCACTCTTGCGGCCAGGGCGTCCACTTCATCGTTGTCGTTTCCGTACTTGGCGACCTTGTGCAGCAGGTAGGCCCTCTTGTCTTCGGCTTCGTCCCAGTCTTCGGCCAGGCAGAGAGCCAGTTCCGCCAGCGATATCACTCTATCCTCGAAGACTGCCTTTCTTATCGTGTAGAGACTGTCCACCACGTTGGAAAAGCCTATGAGCTGAACGCCGGTGGAGTTGTAGATGGCTCCCCCGCGGGTAAGGTCCAGCCCCTTCTCCATCGGCCCGTCTATCATGGACGATGCAAAGGGAGACGGCACGAGTTCGGCGATAGCCTGGTCAAGCAGTGCCATACCCTTGACCATCTGCCCCATGAAGTAGGACACCTGGGCATCGTAGGCGCTCCAGACGTCATCGAAGGAGGTGAACGCGGCGGGGTCGCCGCTTTCTATGCCCGACGGACTGCCGAAGATGTTGTCGACGCCGTTGCTCAGCGCCAGCTCCAGGCACTTGACCCCGCTGAACTGGACGGCGAAGGTCGAGCCGAAGCTCTTGCCCTGCGCATTCGGCTCGAGACATCCCACTATGCCGTAGTCGCGCGCGTCCTCCAGGCTATGCCCTGCCTGCTGGAGCGACCTGATGATCGCGTCATCGTTGAACAGATGCAGCAGCACCCCGTCCCTCGCGTACTCGACGGCTCTTCGGAAGAAGTCGGGCGGCGCCTTCGAGCTCAGGCGGACGCCGAAGTTGGGCTGGACTGTGCGCACGTCGGCGTAGGCGTCCAGCCCGATGTAGCTCAGCTCGTTGGTGGCATCTTCACCGTCGGGCCCGACTCCGCCGACGGTCACGTTCTGGGTCGTCTTTCCTTCCGGCCCCTCGCCGCCCGGTATGAACGCTTCCTCGAGGATGTTCCATATCTCGTTGGTCTTGAGGAATAGCAGCGATAGAAGCTCTCGGGCCTGCGCGGGGGTGATCCTGCCCGCCTGCCTGTCGGCGGCGAAGTAGGGGTAGAGGATCTGGTCGATCCGGCCCAGGGAGATGGAGTTGCCGCCGGACTCTATCTGGGCGACGAGATGGATGAAGTAGACGGACTGCACCGCCTCGTGGAAGGTCTGCGCCGGGTGCTCCGGGACCCGCCGGCAGACCTGGGCGATGGTCCTCAACTCCGCCGCCCGGTCTGGATCGGCTTCGTTGGCGGCTAGCGATGCCGCCAGGTCGGCGTATCGATTCGCGAAGCGGACGGTCGCCCGTAGCGAGCGGATCATCGCCTCGTATAGCAGGCCGTTGTCCTCCATCCTCTCCTCAGAGGTCATCGCGTTGTAGCGTCTCTCCGCCTCCGCAACGATCCCGGAAAGCCCCTGCTTCAGCACGCTCGGATGGTTCATGGTGAAGTGGCCGATGCCGTACGTGATCTCCAGGATCATGGTGAACACGTACTTGTCCATGTCGTCGGCCACGTCCGGGGGCAGCAGCTCGTCGAGCCTGTCCTCGACGGTCCTGCCGCGCCAGAAGGGGAGGATGTCCTGCTGAAGCTCCCGCTGCTCCTCCTCCGTGATCTGCACTTCCTGGAGCGTCCTCTGAGCGAAGGTCTCCAGGTCACCCTCGATCCATCGCGACTTGTTCTCGGGAAAGAGCGGCGCCCCCTTGAGCTTGCCGGTCCGGCACCCCACGATGAGCTCATCGTCCCTGATGATGACGCTCATGTTCTCAAGAATGTGCTCCAGCGCCATGCTCATGCGGGTGAGCGGGCGAAGGTTCCAGTTTGCGGCCATGGACTGAGTGAGGTACCGTGCCCGCTCGATACACGCCTCGCGGGGCGCGTCGATTATTCGCTCCCTCAGGCGTTGAACGCGAGGGCTGCACTGCCTATCCGCGATCTTCTCTCTGGCCAGCATGTCGACCACCTTCTTAGCAGGCCTCACACCTTGATGTCCATCTGCCGCAATAGTATCTCGTCCCTTACCCTCCGCGGCAGGACCCTGTTGAGCCCCAGAAACATTCTGCTCTTGAAATCGATCTGGTTGAATAGTCTGGGGCTCCCGGATTCGATCACCTTTGCGATCACGGCCGCGGCTTGGGGTGGAGTCGGCGCCGTCTTGATCAGCTCCTCGTCTCTCCTGATGAAGCGGGCGGCCCGCTCTCTGTACGGCGACCCCTCGGGCGGGAGCTTGTGGATCTTGGCGGCGAAGCTCGTCGAAACCTGGGCGGGCTCGATAACCGCTACCTTTATGCCGAAAGGCTCAACCTCATAGCGCAGGGACAGGACCAGTCCCTCCAGGGCGAACTTGCTCGCCGAATAGACCGATTCGAACGGGAAGGGAATCTGCCCAACCAGCGAAGACACGGCGATCAGCTTGCCGGTTCCCCTCTCCCGCATCGACGGCAGAAACGCCTGGAAGATGGCGGCGGTACCGATGACGTTGATCTCCATGCACTTGAGGGCTTTCTCCAGGTCCACTTCCTCGAATGGCCCGAAGAAGCCGATGCCGACGTTGGAGAGGACCACATCCACCTGACCGAACTTCTCCAGGACCATGTCCCTGAACTTGAGGATTCCGGGACGGTCGACTATGTCCAGCGTCACGAGCATGTGATTGCATTTCGCCTCTTCCAGCTCTCTTCTCAGGGACTCGATCCCCTCCTCATCGACATCAAAGCCGGCGACGGACGCGTTTGACGTGGCCAGGAGCTTCGCGACCTCGCGCCCGATCCCATCCGCAAGGCCGGTGATCACAACTACCTGCATGGCTCCGCTCCTTGACTGCTAACCAGCTTAGAGCTTCTGAGCAGGCCGGCGGCCGACAGCGCATCGCCAGCCTGAGATGTGATTTCGAGGGGCGGCTGGTCAGAGGACCTCATTTCAGGACGTTCTTCCTGTGCCATTCTCCTATCTGCTTCATCGACTCTTCGAAGTCCGGGTAGACAAGCCTGTACCCTGTCTCCTTCAGCCGGGTGTTGTCAACCACATAGTCGCTGCCAAGGTAACGCACCGCGTCGCACTCCAGGTCGGGAATTCGACCCTTCGTCTTGGCGACAAGGCCGCCTACGCGGGCGAATGCCTTGACGACGGCGAGGGGCAGATGCGTTCTGGGCGGCTTCGCGCCGAACGTCCTCGCCGCGATGGTCAGCGCTTCCTCGACTGTCGGGTGGCTGTCATCGGCGATGTTGAAGGCTTTGCCGACGGCCCCATCGACCTGGGATAGATGCACGACGGCGGCCGCCACGTCCTCGGCCCGAACGTTGGAGAGGCGCTGTCCGCCGCTTCCCGGGATAGCGGTGATGGAGGTGGGCCGCGAGAAGACCTTGCCGGCGCCATCGGTGCAACCGGGGCCGTAGACGGTGCAGGGGCGGGTGACCACTGCGGGAAGCCCTTCCCCGATCCTCTGCCAGACTATGTCTTCGCCGTCTCGCTTGCTTCTCCCGTAAGCGTCCTGGGGGTTGCGGGGAGCGTCTTCTGTGAACGGCATCCCCCGGTAGGGGCCGTAGACGCTGGTCGAACCGACGTGGACGTAGCTCTTCACTCCGGCGTCGAGAGCGAGCCTCGTAATCTCATCCACTCCAACCACGTTGACGGGATGAAGCTTCCTGTACGGTGTGGACAAGTTGCAGATGGCGCCCAGGTGCAGGACCCTGTCTACCCCTCCCTGGAACAGGGCGGGCAGCGTCTCCGGCTTCGTGAGGTTCGCCTCTACGAACTCCACGCCGAGGCTCTCGAAGTATGAGGTATCGTTTCGGGGTAGGTCCGTCGCCCGTACGCGCACCCCACGGGCCACGAGGTGCTCCACCACGTGCCTGCCAATGAAGCCGGCGGCGCCGGTTACCAGCGTTATCCCGCCAAAGTCCACTACGTGCCTTCTGCTTCCGTCCGCCGCCGTGCCGGTCCATCCTGTTGGACGCCGGGCCAATAAGCTCCCGGCGCCTCATTTCTTCCTGATAACGAGGTTCCCGTAGCCCATCTCCTCCAGGGCAATCGGGAACATCTTGAAAGCAGGCCTGACCACCGGCAGAAGCTTCAGCATCGCCATGATGTTGCCGCCCTGTCTTATCTTGCCTCTGGCCACAGACGCGATGGGGTTCTCGTAGCCGTGCCAGAAGCGGTGGGAGTGGTCCGCCGACTGCTTGGACCAGACGTCCTCCTTGACATCGCAAGGGCCCAGGTAGAAGCTCCCGTAATAGCCCGGCTTTGCCGGCGGGTTCTTCAGGTCTATGGTGATCTCGCAGTCCGGGTCGGTGTATATGAACTTGATGACGACCCCTGCTCTGGACATCTTGGGGCCTATCTTGTCGTCCCTCAGCACGCGGTCCAGGAAGTAGCCGTATATCTCGAAGAGCTGAGCGGCGTCTTTATAGTACTGGCCCATGACGGCCCCCCGTCCCCGCTTCCGGGCGATCACCGACTCTGAGCATCGCTGACCTTACGGTCCGCATGTCTCACCTGTCGAAGAGGGAGTCTATGGAGCGTCTCGCGCTCCACGCACAGGCTGCTACAAATGACGTTCCCAGTCAACCAAACGCCGGGCGGCCGGCCGCGGCGGGGGAGGCAGCAATGGGAGGTTTCCACGGCTGAGAGGAGCCCTTCAGGTGGCGAGGCGCTGCACCGGCACCTGGAGTGCGTGCACGCAGTACGGATTAGCCGACGCCCCCGGAGATATCTTGGTGTAGACTGTGATGAGCTAACCCAATCGAAGCATTCCTCTGGCGCAAGCCTGACCGCCCATGCCTGCATTCTCGGCCGTCGCCCGGAGAACCCTCGCGGTCACCTTCAGATCGCTGCGGAACTACAACTACCGGCTGTTCTACTTCGGCCAGATGCTGTCGCTCAGTGGAACGTGGATGCAGACTATCGGCCAGGCATGGCTGGTGCTGGACCTCACCCAGTCGCCGTTGGCCCTGGGCACGGTGACCATGCTCCAGTTCCTGCCCGTCTCTCTCCTCGTCCTGTTCGGCGGCGTGCTGGCCGACAAGGCGCCGAAGCGCCGCCTGCTCGTTTTCACGCAGACGGCCGCCATGGCGCAGGCGTTCGTTCTGGCCTACCTCACCTGGAGCGGCCTCGTAGAGCTGTGGCACATCTTCGTGCTGGCGGCGATGCTTGGCCTGACCAACGCCATTGACAACCCGACCCGCCAGGCCTTCGTGGTGGACATGGTGGGCCGCGACGACGTGACGAACGCGGTGGCTCTGAACTCCAGCCTTTTCAACTCCGCCCGCCTCGTTGGGCCGGCGCTGGGCGGCGTGATCATCGCAGTGCTGGGGGTTGCCGCCACCTTCTTCATCAACGGCGTCAGCTTCATCGCCGTCATCATCGGTCTGCTGCTGATGAAGCCTCACCTCCTTCATCCGGCGCCGCCGAGCGAACGCGGCCGCGTCCTGGCGCAGCTTTCCGAGGGGCTGCGCTACTCCCTACGAACTCCCGCTATCCTGTTCATCGTGATACTGATGGCCTTTGTCGGGACGTTCGGGTACAACTTCACCGTGTTCTTGCCGCTGCTGGCGCGAAACGTCCTCCATGTCGGATCCGTCGGCTTCGGTACCATGACCTCGGCCATGGGCGTCGGCTCGCTGGTGTCTGCGCTCGCCCTGGCGACCCTCAGGAAAGCGTCTCGACGGACACTCCTCATCGGCGCAGCGGCCTTCACCACCCTCCTGGCAGCGGTCGCCGCCTCACAATGGTTCGCGTTGACGCTGGCCCTGCTGGTGGTCCTGGGCGCGGCGAGCATCACCTTTACGGCGACCGCCAACAGCAGCCTCCAGATCATCGCTCCCGACCGTCTCAGGGGACGGGTCATGAGCCTGTACACGCTGCTCTTCGTAGGGAGCACCCCCATCGGGGGGCAGCTTACGGGCGTCATGGCGGAGCACATCGGCGTGCGGCTCACGGTCGGCGTGGAAGCCGCCGTCTGTGCCGTCGGCATCGCGGTGGCGCTCGCCTACCTGCTCGGTCAGCGCGCCGCTGGCCGGTTCGATCTCCCTGCGCAAACCCTTGGCGTCCCGGAGCAGAACCCCGCCGAGGATGGAAGCTGATGGCCCATGCAACGTCCCCACTGGCATGCTGAGGACCTGACATGGAACGCGTGGCGATAGCCGTCGCCCTCGGGCTGGCTATCGGACTCTTTTCCGGTCTGTTCGGTGTAGGCGGCAGTAGCATCAGCACGCCGCTCCTGCGCATATTCCTGGGGACGTCTCGCCTCATTGCCCTCGCTTCGCCGTTGCCGGTGACGTTGCCGACGGCGATAGCCGGGGGGATAGTCTATGAACGCCAGGGGCTGGTAAACTGGCCAGCCGTCATCTGGACGAGCGTTGGCGGTGTGCCCTTCGTTGTCATCGGGGCGGTGCTGACTCGCTGGGTTCCGGGGCACTGGCTCATGTTCTTCACGGCGGCTGTTGTGTTGATCGTCGGCGTCCAGTTGATTCGGTCGCATCCGTCAGCCTTCGACGGCGGCGCCGCTCGGCTCGCCGAGCGCACGTGGCGGCGCCCCTCCGCGTTCAAGCTACTGGCTGTGGCCGCACCTATCGGTTTTCTGTCGGGGTTGGTCGCCAATGGTGGCGGCTTCCTCCTCGTTCCCGCCTTCGCGCTGCTCTTCGGGTCAAACCTGCGCGAGGCCGCCGCCACATCGCTGCCCTGCGTGGCGCTCCTGGCCCTCCCGGGAACAGCCACCCACGCGGCCCTGGGTCATGTCGACGGCTGGCTATCCCTCCAGCTCAGCGTCGGCGTCATACCGGCCACTTATCTCGGCGCGCGAGCGTCGCTCTGGCTCCGGCACGTTCATCTGCGGAGACCGTTCGGGGCATTCATGTCTGCGTTTGGGATCTACTTCTTCGTGCGGGAGCTGCTGAAGACGATTTGATGCACGACAGGGCGGGGGGGTGCCAAGATTTCATCCCTATCCGGACGTTGACCCACCAAGCCGTCCCGGCCGGCCCTCGGGCGCGACGTCCGGAGGGGGCCAGCCCTGGTGGCCGGCTGACGCGTGCATCAGAACAGATGCGATATCGGCACTCTACGGGCGAGGCCGTTGAGCGCCCGGCTGGCAGGCACAGATCCGGGCCGGATCGAGATTGTGGCCGCCACGGGCCCTGGCCTGCCGCGACGTTTGACAACTCCCCCTGCCTGGTGCAGAATCTCCGTATTCCTGAGTCGTCCAGGCACAACATGGACGCGGGGGCAGGGGAGGGTACGGTGCCCTTGCTGTGGCGGCGACGATCCTGAAAAGGCACTCGTGTCGGTGTGATCTGCGACGCGGTGCACGCGGAGATGGGGAGTGAGTGCATAGAGGCGGCTCAGGTCGCGGGGGCCTCGCCGGTGCGCGCATCTTCCCACCACGTGGCGCCGAATATCGCGCCCCCGGCGGGAGTCATAGCCACCACCGGAGAGTGCTGAGATTCAATTTCCCGGGCGATGCCCGGCGCGACATACTGGACCTGTGCCTCTTGGGAGGGCGACCAGACAGGCACGACATAGGCAGAAGGGGGGCGCATGACCATGCTGAAGGAGAGCTACT
This sequence comes from uncultured Dehalococcoidia bacterium, assembly GCA_964565775.1. GTDB lineage: Bacteria > Chloroflexota > Dehalococcoidia > DSTF01 > JALHUB01 > CAZMGB01. The sequence continues at coordinate 25,861 of CAZMGB010000010.1, read as the reverse complement.
GGCAGCGAGTGGCTAGGCGACGCTGGGCAAGGCGGTCGTTCCTCAAGGGGGCTGGGGCGCTCGCGGCGGGGGCGGCAGGGGCTTCCATCATCGGCTGCGGCGGGGGTGGTGGCGGGGAGGGCACGCCTGGGGCTCAGGCCACGGGCGTGACGTCCCCGGCCGCCGAGGAGACGCCGCGCACCGGCGGCAGGCTCCAGAACTCAACGGATCTGAACTTCGTTTCCATCGACCCTCACCTGACGGTAGGCTCGGGCATCGCCATCGTCGGCTGGATCTACAGCTTTCTCATCCACTACTCCGATACTCTGCCGGAGGTCACGCTATTTGACACGGCGGAGGAGATGGAGCAGCCGGACGGCCTCACCTACCGGTTCTCCATTCGCAGGGGGGTGAAGACGCCTCCGGCCGGTCCTCTCGTGCCCGAGCTCGAGCTCACTTCAGAGGATGTCGTGGCCTCGATGGAGCGGGTCAGGGATCTGCCTGGTTCCGGGGGTGCGGCCTTCATCAGACAGCACGTGGACAGCTTCGAGGCACCGGACGAGCACACCGTGGTAGTGAAGACAAAGCGGCCGTATGCGTGGTCGCTGGGCTACATTGGCTCGCCAGTGGGTGGCGCTATCGTTCCCAAGCAGCTCATCGAGGCAGGGACGGACCTGCGTACGCAGGGCGCAGGAGCCGGCCCCTTCATCCTGGAGCAGTACAGGGACGGAGAGATCGCCTCGGCTACCCGCAACCCCAACTTCTGGGACGCCCCGCGGCCATGGCTGGAGGGAAACGACCTGCGCATCATTGCAGACCGGGCGGCGCGCCGCACGGCCTTCCTCTCCAAGCAGGTCGACCTCTACGTAGCAGAGACCGCCCGTGAAGCCGATGAGCTCCGGGGCATAGATGCGAGCATCATTGTCGAGGAGGAGCCCGCCCTCGACTACGTCTCCGTGGATATGCGAATGGACAAGGACCCGTTCAATGACGAGCGGGTGCGACGCGCCATCAACCGCGGTCTCAACCGCCAGGAGTTCATCGATAAGCTCGACTTCGGCGAGGGCAAGCCTAACGGGCCGGTGGCCTGGAGCCTGGAGTTCTGGGCTCTCGACCAGGACGAGCTGAAGGAACTGCAGCCCTACGACCCGAAGGAGGCTCTGAGTCTCCTCCAGGCCGCAGGCTACGGCGACGGGCTGAGCGTTCCCACGGTCTACCCGGAGGGGCAGACAGCCGACGACCACATCACCATCCTCCTCGAGCAGATGAAGGCCATCGGCGTGAAGCTTGACTTGCAGCCTCTCCCGGTCACATCCTGGTACTTCGACCGCTACACGAAGGGCAATTTCACCTTCACGATTACGCCGCACCTGCCCTACGAAGGTCCCACCACGCCACTGAACTTCTTCGATAGCAACGGTGTACAGGGCGACGGCAACTGGCACGGCTTCTCGGACCCAGAGGTCGACGCTGCGATAGATGAGGTGGACCGTACGCTCGACTTGGATCAGCGCGCGGAGCTGGTCAAGGAGTTGCAGCGGCTCATCATCTCGAAGGACCCACCCCTGCTTCCCACCTACAGCGGCTACAACTACAACGGCCGCTGGAGCTACGTGAAGGGGAGCAAGCCGGAGATGCGTTCGCTCAACCTCTACAACTGGGATATCTGGCTCAGCAAGTAGCCCGCCGGCGTGCTAGCAGAGTGGCCTCCGCCGAACCAGCACTCTACCCGGAGGACGCGGGCGGCTGGACCGAGTGCTTCGCTTGTGAAGCGGGCGACGCACGAGCGACGAAGAAGATGATCGTAGCGGCGGATGAGCAGGCGCACGAGCCCGGCGAAAGCGAGCACGCGCAAGAGAGCTGGTACTTCAACTGGACGGATCCCAGGCACCGGCTCTTCGGCCTGACGCGAATCGGATATCACTGGCGTAATCGTCAGCCCGAACCGCTCATTCTCACAGTGCGCGCGGGCGCACCGGAGTTCTTCTTTCCGACGAGCCCACTTCCCCCGATGACCTGCCCCTGGGACGAGCTCGACGTCGGGGAGGGGCTTCGCGCCGGCGGCATGGTCGCGATCGTGGAAGAGCCGCTCCGGCGCTGGCGCGTTCTGCTGGATGGCCCGGACCGCATGGATCTGACCTTCGATGCGTTCACGCCGCCTTTCGACTACCGTGACGAGGGCAGGGAGCTGGCCCCATCGATGACGACCGAGCACTTCGAGCAGAGCTGCAAGGTCACCGGATGGACCGAACTCGGGGGTACGCGTCTGGACATCGACGGTCTCGGACAGCGCGATAAGTCCTGGGGCGTCCGGATCTGGCCGGAGATCGAGGGTTGGGATTGGATCAGTGCCCAGTTCGGTCACGATCTTAGCTTCAACGTCATGCTTACCCGCGAGCGCGGCATCACCTTCACCAACGGCTTCGTCTTCCGCGACGGCCGGAACGTCGCGGTCCAGCAAGCCGACGTGTGGTACGAGTGGGGGCAAGTGGAGCAACAACCGGCGAGGACTCGCCTTCGGATCCGCGACGAGGCCGGAACGGAGCACGCGATCACCGCCGTAACAGAGGGCATCTTCCCGATTCCCAGGCGTGATGTCCGGCTGGAGGAGGCTTATTCGATCTTCACCTATCACGGTCCCGACGGTACACGCGAAGGCGGCGGCGTGGTCGAGCATGTCTGGCGCCCCGGCGCCCGCTAGATGCCCTCTCCACCTTCGGGCTTGACACAGGCGGCGGCGGCGAGATATTCGGAGAGGTAAGGGTGCCGCGATGCGCGAAGAGCAGCTTGTCGCCTACCTCCAGCACAAGATGCCCCAGGCCGAGGGCATCAGCGTATCCAACCTCACTCACATTCCCGGCGGCGCCTCGCGCGAGACCTGGTCCTTCGACGCCCACTGGCGCGAAGGCGAACGTGACGAGGCCCGCAGCCTGGTGATCCGGCGCGATCCCGGCGCCAGCGTGCTGGAGACCGAGCGCTACGTCGAGTTTCGCGTCTACCAGGCGGTGCAGGGGAAGGAGATACCCGTCCCCGAAGTGTACTGGCTGGAGACGGACCCTAGCTGGCTGGAGCGCCCCTTCTTCGTCATGAGTCGCGTTGAGGGCGAAACCTCCCCACAGGTCCTCACCAGCGGCCAGTACGCCGCGCTCGCGCCCGCGATCGCTCGGCAGAAGGCCGAGATCCTCGGCCGCATTCACAACCTTGACTGGCATTCCCTGGGCTTGGACTTCCTGGGCGTGCCGTCGAGCCCGGCACACTGCGCCGGCATGGAGGTAGAGAAGTGGGAGTCGACCATGCAACGCGACTCCCTTGAGCCCCAGCCTGTCCTGGAGTACGCCCTGAGCTGGCTGAAGCGCCAGAAGCCCGTGGCCCGGCACATCCGCCTCGTCCACGCCGACTACCGCACCGGCAACTTCCTCGTCGATCAGGAGGGGACGATAACCGGGGTGCTCGACTGGGAGATGGTCCACCTGGGCGACCCGATGGAGGACGTGGCGTGGGCCTGCCTTCGCGCCTGGCGCTGGGCCCGCGACGGCCGCGTCGGTGGCCTCGTCGATCGCGAGGAGTGGTACCGCCTCTACGAGGAGTCCAGCGGCATCACGATAGACCCCGAGGCCGTCCGCTTCTGGGAGGTGCTGGGCAACGTCAAGCTCGCGGTCATCTTTCTCACCGGCGCCCGCTCCTATTGCGAGGGTCGCACCGGCGAGATCTTGCTTGCCGTCACCAGCTACATCAACCCGGAGATCGAGGCGGAGCTACTGGGCCTCATCGACGGCTGAGACGGGACGGAGCGAAGGGAGGCAACGGTGAGACCGCACTCGCTCGAAATCATTCATGGACTCCAGAATGCGCTCATCACTCACATCATGCCCGAACTGCGTTCCTCCTACGCCCAGGCCCAGGCCATGTACATGATCCTGCTCCTCGGCGTGCTCACCAAGTATTGGGATGGGCACGTCCAGACCCTCGTGGACGATAATCGGGAGATGCGGGGACTCTTCGAGGACGCCGCGGAAGCCCTCGGGTCAGCGGGCACCTCCGGGCGGCAGGGCGAGCCGGATGCTCTCGCCGTGGAGCTGCGAGGCGAGGCCGGGCACGCGTCCACTTCCCTCCGGATGACAGACCTTCTCGAGGAGAACAACCGCCTGCGAGCCCTCCTGGCCCGCCTGGCCGTGGTCTGCGACCAGGCTGAGGTCGACCCGACCTTGTCCGCCCTCAAGCCACTGCGGCCGAGGCTGGTCGAGCACATGCGCCGGGAGGTCAGCCAGCGCATCGTCCCCATCATGGGGAGCTGAGAGGCTGCCGAGCGCGAGGGAGCAGTATCTCCGGGGCCCGCTGGCGCTGGGCCTCGCCGATTCGCGATGCTGCGCGCGGGGCGGCCGAGGCGGTTGACACGGCAGCGAATGTTGATATCGGTCGGACGGTGATTGGAGCTTGCTGGCAGAGGTCCTGCCAGCGGGAAAGGAGCGTGCCGGGTGGCAAGCAATCTCACCTGCGTCAAGACGGCGGTGGGCAAGGTGGAGATGAGGGAGATGCCGGTGCCGAGTCCAGGTCCCGGTCAGATGGTGGTGAAGACCACCCTCAGCAGCATCTGCGGGACGGACATGCACTTCGTGGACGAGTTCCCCATGTTTCCAGGCGTCGAGGCGATGCCCATGGGCCATGAGGCGGTAGGCGTCGTCCATGAAGTGGGGACCGGCGTCAGGCGATTCGCGCCCGGCGACCGCGTCGTCATGTCCTGCCTCAGCGCCTGCGGCGCCTGCAAGCAGTGCCTGCTAGGCGAGTACAGCGCCTGTAGCGGCGGCGGCAACCTCTTGTTTGGCTGCCAGGCTGAGTACTTTGTCGTACCCTTCGCCGAAGTTATCGCCGCCAAGATCCCGGACGAGCTGGCCGACGAGCAGGTGCTGATGGCGGGGGACATCATGTCTACCGGCTTCGGCGCCATCGAACGGGCCGGCCTCCAGCTCGGCGATAGCGTGGCCATCGTCGGCCAGGGGCCCGTGGGGCTCTGTGCCACGGCGGCTGCCCGCGCCCTTGGCGCCGGCCTCGTTATCGCCGTGGAGCCGGTAGCCGAGCGCCAGGAGATGGCGCGACGGCTGGGGGCCAACGTCGTCGTCGACCCCGGCAAGGGCGACGCCGTGGCCGAGATCAAGAACCTCACGGGCGGCCAGGGCGTGGACGTGGCGGTGGAGGCCATCGGCCTCCAGGAGACCTTCGATACGTGCGCCGCCGCCGTTCGCCGCGCCGGCACTATCTCCAGCGTGGGCGTCTACGGTTCCATCGACCGGCTGGGCCTCAACACCCGCGACATGGCCTTCTTCCACCGCCGATTCATTACGACCCTCTGTCCGACGGGCAGCGACCGCCTGACGCGGCTCATGGACCTCGTCCGCCACGGTGGAGTGGACCTGACACCGCTGTGGACGCACTCGTTGAAGATAAGCGAAACGCCGCAGGCCTACGACCTGTTCCGGTCGCGTAGCGCGGGAGTCCTCAAGATCGCCATCCGCCCGTAGTCTCGGTCGGGAGCAAGTACTCGCGCCGTCTTGCTGGCACTGAGGCGAGCCCGTGCGGCGCGAGATGCAGGCCGCTGTCGTGACGCTGCCTTTCATCCTCGATACCGACATCGGCACCGACGTCGACGACGCTCTGGCGCTGGCGTTCGCCGTGCGGCACCCGGAACTGGAGCTGCGCGCAGTCACGACGGTGTCGGGCGACGCGGTGCGTCGCGCGCGCATCGCGAAGAAGCTGCTGCTGCTCGCGGGGCGCGACGACATCGAGGTGGCGGCGGGGCTGAGCGGCGACCCGCGGCAGGGCGGCCGCAACGCCGAAATGGGGCACGAGGGCAAGGGCCTCCTGGAGCCGGGCGAAAAGCTGACGATCTCGTCACGCGACGGTGTAACGCTCTTGCTCGAGGAATGCGCGGCGCAGCGATGCGAGGTCGCGACGGTCGGGATGCAGTCGAACATCGCGGCAGCGCTGGAGCGCGACCCGTCGTTCGCGACCCATGTGCCGCGGCTCACCGTCATGGGCGGTGTCTTCACCCCCGTGCGGTTTCTCGGCTTGACGCTGCCGCCGTCGGTAGACCACAACCTGAACGTCGATCAGCCCGCGTCGCTGCGGGCCCTCGGCGCCGGCATCCCGACGCTCTACGTGCCGGCGGACGTGACGATGGGGGCATGGCTGATGTGGCCTGAGCTCGATAGGCTGCGCAAGGGCGATGCGCTATGCCGGGCGCTGGCTCAGCAGGTCGATCTGTGGACGCCGCTCCTCCACCGCATGGGAGGCGGCGTCATCCCCCACGACCATGTCGCGCTGCTCCACGATCCCCTTACCGTCGCCTGCATGGTCGACCGCCGCTTCGTCACGTCGGAGCGGATGCGTGTGACGGTAGCGATGCATGACGGCTGCGTGCGCACATTCATCGATCCAGCGGCCGGGCACGAGGCGGAGGTCATCACGTCGGTGGACGCGAGGCGGTTCGCTCGGTTCTGGCTGGAGACGGTGCTGGGATAGTGGGCAAGTGAGTCGTCTTGGGCGAAGGCTCTCGCCTTCTTGGACGCGATGACCTCGCCCGCTGGCGGGATGTGCTATCATCAGTCCACCGAGCGGCCCCGCGGGCAGGAGGAGATGTGATGGCTTCGGTATACGGCGACATCCAAGAGAAGGATGATTTCACTCACGAGGCGGGCCCTGAGTCGAACTTCAACGAGAGCATGTACTTCAACTTCTTCGATCAGAGCCGGGGCTTTGGGGGCTTCCTGCGCATGGGCAACCGGGTCAACGAGGGATACGCGGAGGTCACCGTCTGTCTCTTTCTTTCGGGCGGAGAGGTGATGTTCAACTACAAGCGGCCCGAAATCGCCAGCAACGACGGTTTCGATGCGGGCGGCATGCGCTTCGAGACGCTGAAGCCGCTGACCGAGCACCGGACGCTGTACGAGGGCTCAGCCGTATTCCTCAAGGACCCTACCCAGATGGCGGACCCCGGTCGGGCGTTCCGAGAGAACCCGCACAAACGGGTCGGCCTCGATCTGGTCCATGAGGCCGCCGGGCCCGCGTACGGCACCGCCGGCGGCGGACGCGAGATCGTCGACCCGGAGAAGGAGTTCGGCCGCGCCCACTACGAGCAGCACATGCGGGCCCGCGGCGGCCTCACCATCGACGGACAGACTATGGAGATCGACGGCCTGGGCCTGCGCGACCACTCCTGGGGCCCCCGCTACTGGCAGGCCCTGAAGTACTACAGATGGCTCACCTGCGCCTTCGGTCCGGGCCTGGGAGTAATGGTCTCCGAGATCTGCCCCCACGAAGGCGCTGGCACCCGGACCGGCGTCGTCGTGCGAGGCGACAGCCTGGAGCGCATAGCCACCGTGGATATCGACAGCGAGTTCGTGGCCGACACGCCGTACCATCGACAGATGACCGCTGCCCTTGGCCTGGAGAGCGGCGAGAAGCTCGCCCTGGAGGGGACCGTAAAGGCGTTCATTCCGCTGCGCAACCGGCGGGCCGGCATGGTTACCCACATAGGCGAGGCGATGACCGAGTACCGTTTCGCCGGTCAGGTTGGCCTCGGCATCTCCGAATACCTGGATCAGATCGAGTAGGTTGACCGACCAGCAGCAGCTCAGCGAACGGCTGACAGAGTTCCTGAAGCAGTCCCACGGCGCCCGTTCTGTCCGGCTGGAGGGGCTTCGTCTCCTCACCGGCGGCGCCTCGCGTCAGACCTGGTCCTTCGACGCCATCATCGAAGACGCGCAGGGGCGGCTCACCACCGTGCCCCTGGTCCTCCGCAGCGACCCCCGCCGCGGCCCCAACGTCATGGATCGCGAGGTCGAGTACCGCCTGCTCGAGGCTGCCGGCGAAGAGGGCGTGCTCGTTCCGAAGGTGCACCTCATGGGCGACGACTCGCTGGGGGTGCCCTTCTTCCTCATGGAACGCGTGGAGGGCGAGACGATCCCGCGCCGCCTCCTGCGTGACGAGGTCTACGCCGACGCCCGCCGGTCGATGCCCGGGCAACTGGCCGCCATCCTGGCCAGGATCCACCGCGTACCGATCGAACCGCACGGGCTGGACGTGCTGCCGGCGTCCCCGCCCGATCGCTTGCCGGCCGAGGACCAGATCGCCCGCCACGATTTGGTCTATCGCGCCATCGCCCCCGAGCCGCACCCCGCGTTCGAGCTGGCCTTACGCTGGCTCCAGCAGCACGCACCCTCCGTGGCTGAGCGCACGCTCGTCCACGGCGACTACCGCATCGGCAACGTCATCTTCGGACCGGAAGGCGTGCGGGCGATCCTGGACTGGGAGCTCGCTCACATCGGCGACCCCATGGAGGACCTGGGCTGGATATGCGTCCGCTCCTGGCGCTTCGGCAACGATGACCTGCCCGTCGGGGGCATCGGCGGCCGAGAGGAGTTCTGGCGCGCCTACGAGGCGGCGGGCGGCTTCCCCGTAGACCAAGAGCGGGTCCACTTCTGGGAAGTGTTTGGCAACCTCCGCTGGGGCATCATCTGCATCAGCCAGGCCAAGACCTACATAGACGGCCACAGCTCCAGCGTCGAGCTGGCCAGCATCGGACGGCGGATCGCCGAGACGGAGTGGGAGCTCCTGGAGCTGATGGAGATGCCCTGATGCAGGACCGTCCTACCTACGATGAGCTTCTGGCCGCCGTCGAGCTGTTCCTCGACCGGGAGATCGTGCCCAACAGCGAAGGCACCCGCCGCTTTCACGCCCGCGTGGCGGCCAACGTGCTCCGCATCGTGCGGCGTGAGTTGGAGCGAGACGAGGAACAGGTGGCCGCCGAATGGGCGAGCCTGGACGATGTCCTGGGCCCCGGCAAGCGACCGGACGGCAGAGCGGCGCTACGGGAAGCAATCGGAGAGCGCACAGCCGATCTGTGCGAGCGCATCCGTCGCGGAGACGCCGACGGCGGACCCTTCCGGGAGGCTGCCCTCGCCCACGTGCGGAGGACGGTACGCGACAAGCTGCTGGTGAGTAATCCCGGCTGGCTCGACCCCCAGGCGTGAACACGGTTATCGAGTACCAGGGCCGAAGTGCTGGCGCCGGCCGATACAGACCGCATTTACCTGAAGCCAGCACCCTCCGTTCCACTCTCGCGCTAGCCCGACCCGCACCAATCCGTCTGACCCCTCGAATTCCCGGCGTAGCATCTCCTCAAGACGTCCTCTGCAGGTGGGACACGAGCTTCGGTGGCGCTTGACGGCCAGGTCTTGAAGCGGCGCACCGCTCCACTGCCCACCCGACCGATCAACGAGTTTCACGCGAACCTTGTTTGGCCAGACGACGAGCTGTGTGGTCCTCGCTCGGATCGTGGCAAGCGAGCGGCTTCCCTCGCCGGGGCGGTAGGCTACGTTGCCTCCAGCTCCCCGGATGACAGGCTCACCAAAGGCCTCAGCGACACTGTCAAATGCGTCAGCAGAAAGAAACCCGACGAAATCCTCCTCGTTCAGCTGGCTATGTTTCACCAACGTCTCTGGAACCCAGTTCCCGTCCTCGACGTGAGGGGCACGCGGTGCCCGGACCGCTGTCCATTCGACCTCTACAACCGAGCCTGGAATGAGGCCGCCGATGCGATCGAGTAGCGCCTGTTGGGGCCGAGGCGTCTCGAAGCGCATGACCTGGCGCGTACGGGAGTCGATGCCTGCCACACAGGCGAGGCCAATTCCCATGTCCGTTACGTCAGTGATGACTACCCGACGCCTCACATGAGCGCTTCCTGAACTCCCACCTCAGAGTGGGCGCCGTTGCCGACAACTAGATGGAATATCTCAATCCCCGGGATGCTTCTTGCCAGGTCAAGGGCTACGGCTTTCCGGTGGCACTCGCTTGGATTACGCTCACTGCAAAGGACGCAAATGGACATATCCGGGCTTGATGCAAGCAGTCGGGAAAGTTCCGCTATTCCACGTTGCCATTCAGTGGAGGCGCGGAGAGATGCCACGATACTGGGGTCCAGACGGCCCTGGTGCCACCGCTTTCTCAGCGTCACTTCTCTCGGTATTCCGCCAAGAAGGTCCCCCATGTACCGGTAACTGATCCCTGCGCTGTGCAGCGCTCGCTCCAACGGGGCTTGGTTAAACTGAGGTTGCCTGCTCCTTGGGCTACTGCGAACGTCCACCACCGTTTCAACGCCGGTGGCCAGTAGGAGGCCAACAAGCTCGTCAAGGGTGGAGGTGCTGTGACCGACCGTATAGAGCTTCATTGGGATGAGTGCAATCGTTCGTTAATTAGATTGCGAAGCAAGCTCCGGTGACATCGCCGCTCATCTCGGCAAACACACATCACAGTTACAGCTTCAGTGCGCGCTAGGTCCGCGAGGCGCCCTATTTCCTCCTGTGCGGCTGCGCTGTTCATCTCGCTGAGATAGCTGATTCGGTAGCTGTCCCAATCCATCCGACCATCCTTGAAGGCACGGAGCAAGTCCCTCGACGGCCCTAGTGTCCGTCGATAAATGCTCACCCGTTCTCGAGAAACTCCCCGGGGCCAGTAGTGTGTCGTAAGGACGCGGACGCCGTCGCTTGGCGAGGCTGGCTCATAGATGCTCTTCGCTCTAACCGGCATTCCTGCTCGCTCCAACGTGAATCGTACCACGGCTCGAACGGGTTTTCTAGCCGCTCCCCGCGACGCGTCTTCCAGGATGGTGACAGCACGATGCTTCGGTCGACGGAACGGGAATTGGCTGGGTGTTAGAGCATGGGCATTGGTCTCGAATATGGTTGCAGCGCCGCCGCGCAACTCCGTCGTCAGACCCTCCAGCACGGTCGTCGTCGGCCGTCAGCCGGTGGTTTCGTCGCCTGCTCGCCCTCTCAGCACCACCTGGGAGCAGCCTCTCCTGGACGAGTACAGGACCTTGACGCAAGGGGGGGCGTCTGATACGTTGTGGCCGCCCGTTGGGAAGTCGCACTTGGGGGCCGGGGGTCATGGAAGGCACAACGGAGATTCGACAGAGTCTGGTGGACAGCGTCACCGCCGAGAAGGTGGAGGCGACCCAGTCGGCCATCCGCCTCATCTCGGCGGCCGAGGCCGACCTGAGGCAGTGCGCAGTGCAGGGCGTCTCGGGAGAGCGCGTGAACGTCGAGCGGAGCGCTATCGGCGGCGTTCGCGGCAACGAGGTGTCGCTCAGGGAGTGCGGTGCGCTGGCCGCCATGGGCGCCAGCATCACGGCGGAGAACTGCCGGACGGTGTTGCTCTGCACGCCCTCGGTCAGCGGCGACGTTCGCGCGGTTGTCACATCGCAGCAGGCGCTCGCCTTCGGTCTCGGCTTCTTCCTCGGATGGCGTCTCATGCGACGGTTGAGCCGCCTTCTTCCGGGGCGCTAGTTCAGTTGGTGGTTCGCTAACATGCCAGATCTTGCCCTTCAGGTCCTGCCGCGAGAGGTGCTCGGTAAGAAGGTGAAGGCGCTCCGGCGCCAGGGGATGACGCCCGCCAACATCTACGGTCGGGGCGTCGAGTCGCGCGCCGTGCAGGCGGAGACCGCGACAGTCATGCACCTGTTGCGCACCGCCGGTCGCAACGCCGTCATCACCCTCACCGTGCAGGGTGAGGACGGCCCCCGCTCCGTGATGATGCGTGGCGTGCAAAGGCATCCCGTCACCGACAGGCTGCTCCACGTGGACTTCTACCAGGTATCCCTAACGGAGAAGATGCGGGCGGAGGTCCCCCTCGTTCTCGTGGGCTCGGCGCCCGCCGTGAGCGATCTCGGCGGCGTTCTCCTCCAGGGCCTGGACAGCATAAGCGTCGAGGCGCTTCCCGGCGACATCCCGGGCCATCTCGAAGTCGATGTTTCGGGGCTGGAGCAGTTCGACGACGGCGTGCACGTCAAGGACCTGGTGCTCGGCCCGAATGTGGCCCTGCTGACCGACCCCGAGCTCGTGGTCGCCAAGGTGGCTGCGCCGCGGCTGGCCGCCGAGCTTGAGGCGGAGGCCGCCGCAGCCGAGGAGGAGGCCGTCGCGAAGGAGGCGGAGGCGGTAGAGGAGGGGGCGGAAGAAGCTGCCGAGGGACCTGCCGGAGAGAAAGAAGAGGAGGAGGGCAAGGAGTAACCGCCCGCTCCCTGGTTGGCCAGTGCCCAGCGCCCCGACGAGTCGGGGCGCTGCTTCGCTTCAGGCTACGCGCCGACTCGCCTCCCTATCAGTTCGCGCTCGCCGCGCAGGAACTCCGGCGAGGTCATCGTGCGACGTCCCGCCCGCTGCAGTCGCACGATCCCGAGAAGGCCCTGCCCCGTCTGCACCGCGAACGCGGCTTCCGGAGCCTCCGGCTCGGCGGCCGGGGCCGGGCACGGTACGACGCTGCCCGGAGCCTCGCCGGCGTCCGCGGCCAGCGGCCACGCCTCGAGAATGCGCAGCGGCTGGCCCCGGAGGGTGGTGAAGGCGACAGGCCAGGGGCTGTACGCCCGCACTTGCCGCCAGATGTCGACCGCGGGCCGGTTCCAGTCGATTAGGGCGTCCTCCTTTCGAAGGGGTGGTGCGTAGGTGGCGAGGGCGGCGTCCTGGGGCCTGGCCTGGAGCGTGCCCGATAGCCAGCCGGGCAGCACTGTCAGCAGCAGATCGGCCCCCTCCTCGGCGAGCCTCGCGGTGAGGGTGCCGGTGGTGTCGTTGTCCGAGATGGGAATCGCACGCTCGGCCAGCAGCGGTCCGGCGTCCATGGCCAGCTCCACCTGCATGATCGTCACGCCCGTCTCGGCGTCGCCGGCGAGGATGGCCGCTGCTACCGGCGCCGCGCCCCGGTGGCGCGGCAGCAGAGAGGCATGCACGTTGAGGATGCCCTTGGGGGGAACGTCCAGCACCGGCTGCTTGAGGATCTGGCCGTAGGCGGCGATGACGACGAGGTCCGGGCTCAGGGAAGCCAGCTCCTCGACGGCGTCCGGTGCGCTGGCGCGGGGCGGCTGGCGTACCGGCAAGCCGTGTGCCAGGGCCCATTCCTTCACGGCCGGCGCCGCCAGCGCCCGCCCCCTTCCCGCCTGCCGGTCGGGCTGCGTGTGGACGGCGACAACCTCGTGCTCGCTATCGACGAGACGGCGAAGGGTGGGCAGGCCGAAGGCAGGGGAGCCCATGAAGACGACGCGCATGGCGGGCAAATTCTAGCACAGCTCTAGGCGGGCTTCACCACCACCTGATCGCCTAGCTGTGTCCCCAGGAGAGCGGAGGCGCTGCCGTTGGGTAGTGCTATCTCCAGGAAGCCGCTGCTCCCGATGAGGGCGATGAGTCCCTCGCCTTCCCCGTAAGTGCGGCGCAGGCCGTTGACTACGCGTCCCCCGATCTCGACCTGCACGGCGCCGGAGGGCAGGTCTTCCTCTCGCACGTCCGTCACCAGGTTGCCGAAGCGGTCGACGTGGAGGACACGCCCGTGGAGGCTTCCGTCCGGCTGGCAACGGGCGCGAAAGGGAGGGAAAGCCAGTATGGAGGTCGCTCTTTCGCCGAACTCCCGGGCGGGTACGCCCAGCGAAAGGTGGGCCGCCACGGGGGCGAATACGTCGCGGCCGTGGAAGGTGGTGCTCACCCGGTCCCGCATGTACTTCTTTCGCGTGATGGCGAAGGCGCGATAGCCTTCAGGCAGGGGCACTGCGCTCGCCTGCCACGGCTCCGCCGCCCCCGTTCGGGCATCCTCGGGCAGAGCCGCCGAGAGCAGGCCGTTGTCGGGCCCCACGAAGACGGCTCTGGGTCTCACGAGGACAAGCCCCCGGCGCTCCGTGCCGACGCCGGGGTCTACGACGGCCAGGTGGATGGTGCCCTGAGGGAAGTAGGGCGACGCCGAGCCGAGGATGAAGGCGCCCTGGACGACCTGCTGAGGCCGCACCTCGTGGCTCACGTCCACGATGGTAGCGGCAGGGTTCAGGCCGAGGATGACCCCCTTCAGTGAGGCCACGTAGGCGTCGCTGAGGCCGAAATCGGTGGTGAGGGTGATGATCGGTGGTGGATCAACCACGGGACGCAGGCTGCGGCTCCGGCGTTGTCTGGCTTCTCGTGCGGCGGTCGAAGCGGGCGTCGAGCAGGCGATGGGACAGACGTTAGGTGCTGCGGACGCTCCAGGCGGAGATCGCCAGGAAGACTGCGACGAGGATGATGGTGAGCTGGAAGAGAGTCTTTTCCAGGCCCCGGCGCGTACGGAAGGTCGTGGCGGTGCCGCCCAGGGCGGTGCCGAACCCGGAGCCCTTCGCCTGAAGGAGGATCACGAGGATCAGCATCGAAGAGACCAGGACCTGCGCGACGTTGAGGTAGTCCTTAAATGACACGGGCTAGAAAGCCTCCTCCCGGCTGTAGCGGGCCATCACCAATCATAGCACGGCGGCACGCTCGCGGGTAGCCTCGTCCAGGGCGAGCGGTTCCATCTGGTGGCGGTCGTAGTAGAGGCGAACGACGTTGTCGGCGAGCTTCCTGGGGTCATGGTGATAGCGGTTTTCCTCGCTCACCACGTCGGCTGCGATCACGCGGGCACCGTCGAAAACGTTGCCGTCCACCTTCACGGGCTCCGAGCGCCACGTCTCGGGCAAGGGGCCTTGGACGTTGCTGTTGGCGACCACGAACTGGAAGAGTCCTCCGCCGACGTGCTCTTCCAGGACGCGGAAGTGATCGCCGACAGTGAACGAGTCGGTCTCGCCGTGCTGGGTGGCGACGTTGCAGACATACACCTTAAGAGCGGGCGATACGGTGAGGGCCTGGCGGATGCCCTTGACGAGCAGGTTGGGGAGGAGGCTGGTGAACAGACTGCCAGGGCCCACGACGATCATGTCGGCGTTCAGGATAGCGCGAATGGTGTCAGGGTTCGCCTGAGCGTTTTCCGGGTGGAGGTAGACCTCTCGAATGCTGGTGCCTCTCTCGGTGATGTTGGATTCGCCGTGGATTGTCTCCTCGTCGTGGGTGCGGGCGGAGAGGGTGACGTTCGCCAGAGTGGAAGGCAGGATCTGACCTCGCACGGCCAGCACCCGGCTCGTCTCGCGGATCGCATCTTCGAAGTTGCCCGTGACGTCTGACATGGCGACGATGAAGAGGTTGCCGAAGCTGTGGCCCTCCAGCCCCGATCCTTCGCAGAATCGATATTGGAAGAGGCGAGTCATGAGGGGCTCGGCGTCCGCCAGGGCGGCGATGCAGTTGCGGACGTCGCCCGGGGGCAGGACGCCCAGCTCGCGCCGCAGCCGCCCGGAGCTGCCACCGTCGTCGGCGACGGTGACCACCGCCGTCAGGTTGCCCGTGTGCTCCTTGAGGCCACGCAGCAGCGTCGAGAGGCCGGTGCCGCCGCCGATGGCGACGATGCGCGGGCCGCGGCTCAGGTAGCGGTAGTTGTAGATGATGTTGACGAGGCTCTCGTCGCGTCCTGGGCGGATGAAGGCGGAGAGCAGGGAGCGGTTGAGCATCCAGATTGCGACGAGGACAATGCCGGCGGAAGCGCCTATGAACAGGACGCCGCGGACGTATCGCGGCAGGAACTGGATGGTCAGGTAGTGGACGAAGGAGGGGAACGTGTAGGAGACGTAGGCCTCTCTAAGCAGGTAGGCGAAGCCCAGGCCCGCCAAGGCTACTCCTAATAGCAGCAGGAGCAGCCATCGCTTGATGTGCATCCCGAAGTAGAACCACTTTATGAAGTTGCCGTTTCTTAGGTTTCGCATTCGACCCGAATTATACCACCACGTCTACAAAGGGAAAGGGTTTTCTCGACAGGTTATCTAATTCTCATCCAGCCGCTGGCGCAGGAGGTCGCCAACAACGCCGGGATTGGCGCGCCCGCGGCTGGCTTTCATTACCTGGCCCATCAGGAACTTGAGTGCCTCTGACTTGCCGGCCCGATAGTCGGCAGCCGCCTTCTCATTCTCCGCCAGGACCTTCTCGATGACGGAGGCGAGCTCGCCTGAGGCGCTGATCTGGGTCAGGCCCAGCTCCCCCACGATCTTTCGGGGCGCCTCGCCAGACTCGAACATCCTGTCGAAGACTTGCTTGGCGCTCTTGCCGCTGATAGTACCGTCTTCGATCAGCAGGATCATGTCATACAGGTGCTGCGGCTGGACGCGTGTGTCGCTGATGTCGGTTCCAGTGGCGTTCAGGAGCCGTGCGAAGTCGCCGAGCATCCAGTTGCTGACGCTCTTCGCCCGCCGCTTTGCGAGCGCGGGGTCGCCCTCTCGCGCCGTCGCCAGGGCGGCTTCGAAGTAATCGGCGCGCTCGCGTGTCTCCGTGAGGAGATTAGCCTCGTATGGTGTGAGGCCGTACTGCTCGGCGAAGCGGTCTCGCCTGGCGTCGGGAAGCTCGGGCAGACGGCCCCGGATGCGCTCCACGTCCGACGGACTGAAGTGCAGGACGGGAAGGTCGGGTTCCGGGAAGTAACGGTAGTCGTCGGCGTACTCCTTGCTGCGCTGTGAGACGGTCTCGCCCGCGTCGTCGCGCCAGCCCCTCGTCTCCTGGACGATGCGCCCACCCGATTCGAGGAGCTCAGCCTGGCGGCGCACCTCGAACTGGAGCCCGTGCAGGACGTTCCGGAAGCTGTTGATGTTCTTCAGCTCCACCTTCGTGCCGAGCTCGCTGCTGCCGATGGGCCGCAGGCTGATGTTGGGCTCGCAGCGGAAGCTTCCCTCTTCCATGTTGGCCGTGCTGACGCCGATGTAGCGGAGGATCTGGCGCAACTTCGTCAGGTAGGCGAGGGCCTCCTCTGGCGAGCGCGCGTCCGGCTCCGAGACGATCTCCATGAGGGGGACGCCGGAGCGGTTGACGTCGACGAGGCTGTAGGTCTCGCCCGCCTCGTTCTGACGGTGCACGAGCCGCGCCGTGTCCTCCTCCAGGTGCACGCGGCGCACGGCGATGCGTTTGGCGTGGCCATCGACTTCGATCTCGAGCCAGCCGTCGCGGGAGAGGGGCATGTCGTACTGGGAGATCTGGTAGCCCTTCATCAGGTCCGGGTAGTGGTAGTTCTTACGGTCGAACTTGGAGCGTTCGGGGATGGTGCAGTTGAGCGCCAGGGCGGTCATGATGGTGTACTCGACCGCCTGGTAGTTGATTACGGGCAGAACGCCCGGCATGCCCAGGCAGACGGGACAGACGTGGGTGTTAGGGGGAGCGTCGGCGTATTCGGAGCTACACCGACAGAACATCTTGCTCCTGGTCTGGAGCTGGGCGTGTACCTCCAGCCCTATGACGACTTCGTACTTGGCGGCGGCGGCAGTGGTCATGATCGGTCGGTGCTACCAGACCTGCGAAAGTATATCAGCCGTCTCGGGAAGGGGCAACCGATTGGGGGAAGGGGCGAGCAGGCAAGCACGCGAACGGGGGAACAAGGATGGGATGGTGCCGGGGGGTGGGGATCGAACCTGCCTGCCGGGAGGCAGGCCCACAAATCCCCTGCCGAGTCAGAGATGCTTTAGCTTCTCCCTTCCCCATCCCGTCTTGAAGAACTTCTCTCTGGCGCGTGCTTCGATCCTGGTCGCGTAAGACTCGCTGTGAATCAGGTCAAACGGCCTGCGGTGCCGGGTAGTGCGTTCCTTGCCGCTGTTGTGCTCTTTGATCCGCCGGTCCAAGTTGCTCGTTAGGCCAATGTAGAGGCCGCCGTCCTTGCGACTCCTGAGAGCGTAAACGAAGAACATTATCTGAGTAGATGGTGCCGGGGGTGGGACTCGAACCCACAAATCCCTTTCGGGACGGCGGATTTTAAGTCCGCTGCGTTTACCGATTTCGCCACCCCGGCCCCTTCCTGGAAGCTAGAGGCTGGAGGTTGGAGGTTGGATTCCCTCGCCCCCAAAGGGTCCGTATGTGCTGATATTCAAACACAAAGCTCAGAACCCCGTCGCTCTCCCCGGTGTTCTGAGCTGCAAAGAAGCTGGTTGGAGGCGACGGGCGGATTCGAACCGCCGATAGGGGTTTTGCAGACCCCCGCCTTAACCACTTGGCCACGTCGCCCCGGAGCGGAAGACGAGATCCGAGCTCGCGACCCCCTCCCGGCAATCGGCCCTCGCGGGTGCAAGCTGCCAACAATCAGGAAGCCACGAGCCTAACCCACCAGAAGGGCGGCTCTAGCCCACTCCGGCTGCATGATAGCACGCAGGGCACGGCCCTTCAAGGCGCTACACTCGTCCGCGCGTTCCGTGCACGGGGTAGGGAACGAATCCTGTCGAACTTCGGATAAGCGCACAATCCCGGGAGGCCGTCGAAGAGGCCCGAAGAATCCGATGCTGTCATTCCGGGCCTGTCCGCCTCCCGTACGCCGAATAGTGTCTTGCCACGAAGTTGTTCGGCCCTCGCAGGAGCCGCACTAGTGACGAGAAGGGGCATCAACGCCCTATAATTGGGACAGGGATTCGGTGAAGAAGATCCTGGTCGTCGACGATGAGCCCACACTTGTGGCCACCCTCCGGTACAACCTGGAGAGGGAAGGCTTCGCCGTGGACACCGCCTCGGACGGCGAGTCCGGCCTCGCCGCCGCCCGGGCGAACCGCCCTGACCTCATACTCCTCGACCTCTTGCTGCCGGTCATGGACGGCTTCGAGGTCTGCCGCATCCTGCGTCGCGAGACGACGGCACCCATCCTGATGCTGACCGCCAAGACCGACGAGATAGACAAGGTTGTGGGGCTGGAGCTGGGCGCCGACGACTATGTGACGAAGCCGTTCAGCATGCGCGAGCTTCTGGCTCGTGTGCGCGCCCTCCTGCGCCGCGCAGAGACGACGCCGCCGGAGGAGGCGGAGGTCCTGCTGGCGGGTGATCTCCAGGTGGACTTGCGGAGGAGGGAAGCGTCGCGGGGCGGTCAGGCGCTGGCGCTGAAGCCCAAGGAGTTCGACTTGCTAACGTTCTTGCTGCGCAACCGTGGTCGCGCCTTCACCCGCGACCAGCTCCTGAACCAGGTCTGGGGCTACGACTTCGCTGGCGACACTCGCACGGTGGATGTCCACGTCCGCTGGCTGCGCAAGAGCATAGAGGACGTGCCCGCCAGGCCATCGCGGCTCATCACCGTCCGCGGCGTGGGATACCGGTTCGACGGCTAGGGATGCTGAGAAGCCTCCGTTTTCGCACCACCGCCGCATACGTCCTGCTAATCGTGGCCGTCTTCGCCGGCCTCGGCCTCTACGTCCTCGGTGAAGTGAAGGCTGACTTTCGAGAGAACGTCGAAGCGGACCTGGCTTCCCAGGCTCAGATGGTCAAGAACCTCGTGCGGCCCCTTGCGGAGGAGGGAGCCGCGCCAGCGGCCTTCGACCAGATCGCGAAGGAGCTGGGCGCTCAGACCGACACCCGCATCACCATAATCGCTCCCGACGGCACGGTGCTTGGCGACTCCGAGGCTGACCCGGCGACCATGGACAACCATCTCAGCCGGCCGGAGATCCAGGAGGCGATTCGCAGCGGGCAGGGCAAGAGCGAGCGGCGCAGCAGCACGCTGGGGGCCGACTTCACCTATGTCGCCACCAGCATCACAGTTGACGATGCCGTCGTCGGCGTGGTGCGCGTGGCGCGGCCGTCGGCCTCCGTCGATGCCTCGCTGTCCAACATCACCCGGTCGATCCTGGTCGGCGTGATTGCCGCTGCCGCCGCGGCCGCTGCCTTGAGCCTGCTGATAGGCGGCGCCATCACGCGTCCCCTCGGTAGGCTGGCGAAGGTGGCTCGTACCATTGCCGCGGGCAATCTGAGCGAGCGCGTGAGCCCGCGACCCTCGGGCGAGCTTGGCGACCTGAGCGATGCCTTCAACCAGATGGCGGCCAGCCTCGAAGACCTCGTCCTGTCCGCTTCTCAGGAGCGCAACCGCCTCATCGCCTCGCTCAACAGCAGCATCGACGCCGTGATGGCCGTGGACGCTGACGGGCGGGTCGTCTACGCCAATGAGGCCGCGGAGCGCTTGTTTTCCCGCTCTCAGCGGGGCCTGCTCCGGCAGCCGTTCGGCTGGGTGATGCCCGACGAGCAGGCGACCGAGGCTCTGCGGGCCAGCCGCCAGAACGGCTCGCGCGAGACGCGCCTCATTGACCGCTCGGACCGCCGCCTTCGGGTCGTAATCGCGCCCATCGTTGGCGGCGGCGAGTGGACCACCCTGGTCGTCTTCCACGACCTGACCGACGTCAAACGCGTCGAGCAGGTGCGCCGCGACTTCGTGGCGAACGTCTCTCATGAGCTTCGCACGCCTCTCGCTTCCATCAAGTCCGTCATGGAGACGCTGCAATCAGGGGCCCTGGACGATCGCGCGGCCGCCCAGGACTTCCTCTCCCGCGCCGACGCAGAGGTTGACCGTCTGGTGCAGATAGTGGAGGAGTTGCTGGAGCTGTCGCGCATCGAATCGGAGCGGGTTCCTCTTGACCGCAAGCCGCTGAGAATGGGCGACGTCCTCGCAGAGGCGGTGGAGCGGCTGCGACCTCAGGCGGAGAAAGAAGGCCTCGCCCTTACCCTGGACGTGCCTCCCGACCTGCCCCTCGTTGTCGGCGACGCCGAGCGCCTGGAGCGGGCAGCGGTCAACCTGCTCCACAACGCTATCAAGTTCACGCCCGCCGGCGGGTCGATCCGCGTCTGGGCGCACCACGCGGATGGCGCCGTAACCGTCAGTGTGAGCGACACAGGCGTGGGCATCGCCCCGGAGGACCTGCCGCGCGTCTTCGAGCGGTTCTACAAGGCGGACCGCGCTCGCACTCGCGCAGCCGCCCTCCCCGGCGGCGGCACCGGTCTGGGCCTGGCCGTCGTAAAGCACACTGTGGAGGCGCACGGCGGCACCGTCGGCGTGGAGAGCGAGCCGGGTCGCGGCTCCACGTTCAGCTTCTCTATCCCCGCTGCGTCCCCGACCTCGGAGCGCTAGCTCCAGCGTTCGCCAACCGGGCGCCCCAACTTTTACCTGCCGTTCATCGCCGTTAACAGCCCGTTAACCGGCAATCCGTATCGTAGCAGCGAGAGCGGGCTGAGGGAGTAATCATATCCCATATCCAAGGAGGTTCATCTTGACCCACAGCGCACGTCAATCGGCTAGAGCGAGGCGTTTCCGCAAGCCCCTCGCCGTTCTCACAGGCGTCCTGGCCGCGACATTCGCGGCCTTCTTGCTGGTGGCCTGCGGGGGCGGCGGGAACGAAGAGGCTGCCCCCACCACGGTGGCGCAGCCAACCACGGCGCCGGCTGCTGCCTCCCCGGAGGCCGCCGGCCCCTGCCCGCCCGCGGGTGCCGCCACCACCCTCACGGGCGCCGGTGCCACTTTCCCCTTCCCTCTCTATACCAAGTGGATCGATGAGTTCGGCAAGCTGTGCAACGTCCAGATCAACTACCAGGCCATCGGCTCCGGAGGCGGCATCAAGCAGATTACGGCGAAGACAGTGGACTTCGGGGCCAGCGACGGCATCATGAACGACGAGCAGACGGCCGCTGCTGAGGCCGCCGGTGGGCCCATCCTCCACATACCCATGACGGCCGGCGCCGTGGCCGTGGTCTTCAACCTGTCCGGTGTCGAGCGGGGGCAGCTCAAGCTCACCCCCGATGTCCTGGCGGACATCTACCTCAAGAAGATCACCAAGTGGAACGATCCCCTCATAGCGGCGAGCAATGCGGGTGTGAGCCTTCCGGACACCGACATCGCGGTCGTTCACCGCTCCGACGGCTCCGGTACGACCTTCATCTTCACCAACTATCTATCCAAGGTCAGCCCGGAGTGGAGCGACAGCGTCGGCTTCGCCACCTCCGTGGAGTGGCCGGGGGACATCGGCGGCGAGGGTAACGAAGGTGTGGCCAATCAGGTGCGCCAGATCCCCGGCGCCATCGGCTACGTAGAGCTGGCCTACGCGGTCCAGAACGACCTGCCCTGGGCGGCCCTTGAGAACAAGAGCGGCACTTTCGAAGAGCCCAGCCTGGAGGGCGCGACCGCCGCAGCGACGGGCGTGTCCCTGCCCGATGACATGAAGGTGCTCCTGACCGACTCCTCCAACCCCGACGCCTACCCCATTGTGGGGTTCACATGGGTACTTGCCTACGTCAATCAACCCGATGAGGCCAAGGGCCAGGCGCTCGTCTACTACCTGTGGTGGTCCATCCACGACGGCCAGCAATTCACAAAGGATCTGGACTACGCGTCGCTATCGGCGGACGCGGTCAAGAAGGCGGAGGCTGAGATCAAGTCCATCACCTACCAGGGGCAGCCCTTGCTGCAGGTCCCCTAGGCGGATCCTGTGCCGGCGGGAGCGCGTTGGCGCAGCGCCGGTCTCCCACACGGACTGAGGGATAGGGGATGCAAATGGGCCGAGGAAGAGCCACGGCGACAGCAGCGTTGACCAGGGGCCGGCCCTGGCGCGTGGCGAACGTGGGCGACGCCGTATCCACGATCGTCTTCGCCGGGCTGGGGCTCTCGCTGCTCGCCGTCGCTCTGTTCATCCTGTACGAGCTGGTGCACGAATCTCGTCACGCTATCAGCGCCTTCGGTTGGGGCTTCCTGACCGGAACGCGCTGGGACGCGGTGGATCGCGTCTTCGGGGCGGCGCCCGCCATCTACGGAACCCTCGTTAGCTCCCTCATCGGCCTCATCCTGGCCGTCCCCGTGAGTCTGGGCGCCGCCATCTTCCTGTCAGAGCTGGCGCCGCGCTGGCTACGGAGCCCCCTTTCCTTCCTCGTCGAGATGCTGGCCGCGCTCCCGAGCGTGGTGCTGGGGCTGTGGGGCATCTACATCCTGGTCCCGTGGGTGCGGGAGTCCGTGGAGAAGTCGGCGCTGGGCCATCTGAGCTTCATTCCGCTCTTCGATGGCCCTCCCTTTGGCTTCGGCATGCTGGCCGCCGGCTTGATCCTGGCCATCATGATCCTACCCATCATCACCGCCATCGCGCGGGATGTGATGCAGGCGGTTCCCAACAGCCAGCGAGAGGCGATGACGGCCCTCGGTGCCACCCGGTGGGAGGTCATCCTGGGGGCCGTGCTCCCGTATTGCAGGTCGGGCTTGGTGGGCGCGGTCATCCTGGGTCTGGGGCGAGCCCTTGGAGAGACGATGGCGGTGACGATGGTCATCGGCAAGGGCTACAACATCACCGCCTCCCTATTCCAACCCGCCAGCACCGCCGCCAGCACCCTGGCGAGCGAGTTCAACGAGGCGACGTATGACCTCTACATCTCTGCGCTGGTGGAACTGGCGCTCGTCCTCATGGGCATAACCCTCTTGGTGAACATACTGGCCAGGCTGCTGGTGTGGCGCGTGGCCCGCTCCCCGGAGGTAGTCGCGGAATGAGCGGTCTCGCCTACCGGCGCCGGAGGATTGCCAACGTCGTGGCACTTGGCCTTTGTGCATCCTCCGCCTTCATGGCCGTTGGGGTGCTGGCTTTGATCCTGGGCTTTGTGCTGTTCAACGGCATCCACTATCTCAACCCGGACTTCTTCACACACATGCCCACGCCCGTAGGCGAGTCGGGTGGCGGTGTCGCCAACTCCATAGTCGGCTCGCTGCTGATCGTTGCCATCGCTTCCCTCGTAGGCATACCGGCGGGCATAGGAGCGGCCGTCTTTCTCTCGGAGTATGCCGGCGCCCGTCTGGGGAACGTCATCCGTTTCACCGCCGACGTCCTGACGGGCGTTCCTTCGATCGTGGTGGGGGTTTTCGTCTACAGCGCGATAGTGCTCAAGATGGGGCATTTCTCGGCCCTGGCGGCGGGGGTCGCCCTGGCCGTCATCATGCTGCCCATCGTCGCCCGCTCAGGCGAGGAGATGTTGAAGCTGGTCCCGCGCTCCCAGCGAGAGGCGGCCCTCGCCCTCGGTATCACCCGCTGGCGGACCATCCTCAGCGTCATCATCCCTGCGGCGCGTCGAGGGCTCGTGACGGGCGCTCTCCTTTCGGTGGCGAGAGCGGGAGGCGAGACAGCGCCCCTCATCTTCACCTCCCTGGGGAATCGTCTGTGGACACTGAGTGTCACTGGCGGTCCGATCGATGCCTTGCCCCTGCGTATCTGGCGTTACGGGATCGGCCCGTACGATGAGTGGCATCAGCAGGCGTGGGCGGCGTCCTTCGTTCTGGTCATGATGGTGTTTCTCATCAGCCTGACAGCCCGGCTCGTTTTGACGAGGAAGTGACGAGAGGCGCAAGATGAAGACCGATTTCCGACTCGAGCCCCGGGCCCCTATAATGACCTATGAAATGCGCGTGGAAAGCGAAGTGGAGGCCCCCGTCTCCGAGCCGGAGGCCCTGTCCGATGGGTTGGTTGTTCGCGACCTGAGCGCGTGGTACGACTCCTTCCAGGCTTTGCGGACGGTCAGCCTGCTGGTCCCGCCGAGGCGCATCACCGCCATCATCGGTCCCTCGGGCTGCGGCAAGTCCACTCTCATCCGGTGCTTCAATAGGATGCACGAGATGACAGCCAGAGCCCGCGCCAGCGGTCAGGTGCTCCTGAGGGGAGAGGATATCTACGCCCCCGGGACTGACCCGGTGCTGGTTCGTCGGCGCGTCGGCATGGTCTTTCAGAAGCCCAACCCCTTCCCCACGATGTCCATCTTCGACAACGTGGCGGCAGGACTGCGCCTCAACGGCTTTCTCGTGCGGCGGAGCGACATAGCGGACGTAGTAGAGCGCAGCCTGTGTCAGGCCGCCCTTTGGGATGAGGTGAAGGACAAGCCCAACCGGCCGGCCACGGAGCTGTCCGGCGGCCAACAGCAGCGCCTCTGCATCGCCCGCGCCCTCGCCATCGAGCCTGAGGTTGTCCTCATGGACGAGCCCTGCAGCGCCCTGGACCCGGTGGCTACCCTCAAGATCGAGGACTTGATGCGGGAACTCGCCCGCAACTACACCATCGTCATCGTCACCCACAACATGCAGCAGGCGGCCCGCGTCTCCGACTACACTGCGGTGATGATGATGGCCGAGGACCGGGCAGGCGAGATGGTGGAGTGCGGCCCCACGCGCGAGGTGTTTACGAACCCCAAGGACAAGAGGACCGAAGACTACATCACCGGACGGTTCGGCTAGGTGGAGGTAAGGCCATGCCTCGCACAGCCTTCGAACTGGAGCTCGCCGAAGTCCAGGAGGACATGCTGGTCCTCGCCACGATGGTGGAGCGTGCCATCGACCGGGGGATCGACGCCCTGAGGAATCGTGACGTCGAGCTCGCCCGACAGATCATCGCGGACGATCTCGAGATAAACCGCAAGCGGTACGAGACGGAAGAGAAGTGCCTGGAGCTCATCGCAACCCAGCAGCCCCTGGCCAGCGACCTGCGGACCATCGCGTCCGTCCTCCACATCATCGTGGATCTGGAGCGGATGGGGGATCACGCTGAAGGCATCGCCAAGATTGCCATCAGGCTGGCCGATGAACCGCCCCTCAAGCCCTACATCGACATCCCCCGTATGGCCCAGGCCGCCATTAGCATGCTGATGGGGAGCCTGGAGGCCTTCAAGAACCGCGACGCGGACCGCGCTCGCGCCATCTGCGACGCGGACGATGAGGTGGACGCCCTGTATGACCAGGTGTACCGAGAGCTTCTGACCTACATGCTTAGCGACCCGAAGACCATCGAGCGGGCCACGCTCCTCACCTGGGTCGCCCACAACCTGGAGCGCATCGCCGACCGTGCGACCAACATCTGCGAGCGGGTGGTATATCTGGTAAAAGGCAAGTCTGAGGAGCTGAACGTTTCCAAGTACTGAGGTGGGCCCAGCCCAAGCTTCGGGGCGTTACTGCTCAACCTATCCCCATCAAGAGTCGTTAACAGCCACGAAAAGTCCCCTGGCCGCAGACGCAGGCAGGAGATCGAGGAGCGCACTGCCGCTGTGCCGACCCCTACCAGACAATTGGGGGGTCTGGGATGCTGGCTGCTAGTGTCAGAGCGCACGGCGTCTCTCCATTCCCCCGAGCTTTGCTCAGGTTCTGGACTAGAGCCGTGCGCCTAATTAGCTATTGGAGCGGAAGACGAGATTCGAACTCGCGACCCCCTCCTTGGCAAGGAGGTGCTCTACCGCTGAGCTACTTC
>CAZMGB010000009.1:0-130514 GCA_964565775.1 uncultured Dehalococcoidia bacterium | reverse complement strand
GAATCCTGGCTCGGCAGCCAGCTAACCTCAGACCTGCGCGAGCGCCACGGCTCCCGCTGGCGGCCCTCGCATTGATTCCGCGCCCCGGCCCCGATACAATAGCTCCGGCGCTCCCCGATAGCTCAATTGGTAGAGCGGGCGGCTGTTAACCGCTAGGTTGCAGGTTCGAGTCCTGCTCGGGGAGCCAACGTTTGCAGATGGTGTTTACGGTTTACGTGCTGCGCGGTACAGCTGGGAGGCTCTACGTCGGCCAGACGGCCGATCTGAAGCGGCGCCTGGTGGAACACGAGAGGGGCATGGGGCGGTGGACCAAGGCCCGGGGGCCGTGGGAGCTGGTCCTTCAGGAGATCTACCCGAGCCGTGCGGAGGCGATGCGTCGGGAGCGGGTTCTGAAGTCGGGGCAGGGAAGAGAATGGCTCCGCACGTATCTAAGTGCCCCGGGTGGTAGAGCGGGTCCGCCTCAGGCGGATTAACCGCTAGGTTGCAGGTTCTCCGCCTCAGGCGGACTGCTCGGGGAGCCAACGTTTGCAGATGGTGTTTACGGTCTACGTGCTGCGCAGTACAGCCGGGAGGCTCTACATCGGCCAGACGGCCGATCTGAAGCGGCGCCTGGTGGAACACGAGAGGGGCATGGGGCGGTGGACCAAGGCCCGGGGGCCGTGGGAGCTGGTCCTTCAGGAGATCTACCCGAGCCGTGCGGAGGCGATGCGTCGGGAGCGGGTTC
This sequence comes from uncultured Dehalococcoidia bacterium, assembly GCA_964565775.1. Classification (GTDB taxonomy): domain Bacteria; phylum Chloroflexota; class Dehalococcoidia; order DSTF01; family JALHUB01; genus CAZMGB01. Next base: position 129,790 of record CAZMGB010000009.1, on the reverse strand, counting down.
TGAAGTCGGGGCAGGGAAGAGAATGGCTCCGCACGTATCTAAGTGCCCCGGGTGGTAGAGCGGGTCCGCCTCAGGCGGATTAACCGCTAGGTTGCAGGTTCTCCGCCTCAGGCGGACTGCTCGGGGAGCCAACGTTTGCAGATGGTGTTTACGGTCTACGTGCTGCGCAGTACAGCCGGGAGGCTCTACATCGGCCAGACGGCCGATCTGAAGCGGCGCCTGGTGGAACACGAGAGGGGCATGGGGCGGTGGACCAAGGCCCGGGGGCCGTGGGAGCTGGTCCTTCAGGAGATCTACCCGAGCCGTGCGGAGGCGATGCGTCGGGAGCGGGTTCTGAAGTCGGGGCAGGGAAGAGAATGGCTCCGCACGTATCTAAGTGCCCCGGGTGGTAGAGCGGGTCCGCCTCAGGCGGATTAACCGCTAGGTTGCAGGTTCTCCGCCTCAGGCGGACTGCTCGGGGAGCCACTTTACACTGATGATCCCGCGCCGGACGGAAGTATGACTGAGCCGCGTCCACAGGGACGCGGCTCAGCCTTCACAGTCTGCTTGCCCAGCAGGGGGCACTCACCGGTTGCCGCTAGACGACGCTTCTACGACGCCTTCGCCCTCGTCGCGTTGGCGGCGGTGGTCTTTGGGCTGGTGGCTCGCCTTCGCTTTCTCGGTGTCGACGTTTTCGAGCTGGCCGCCCTCCTAGCACGTGGCTTCGCCGTCTCTATGTTTGTGATCTTCGGCGGTGGTGGTTTCGGCCATGTGGTCGGTGCATCCGCTGCCTGGGCTGTCCTGCCCGCCGCTGGTTCCCACGTCCCTTGAGACTCGGAAGTCCAGGGTGTGTGCGTCCGTGGCCTCCGCCCGCCCGTGACCGTGCGATCGGAGGACCGGAAGAGTGTCCGTGACGCGAGCGTGCCCACCGCAACTGCGCCCAGCGCGAGCCCCACGCTTGCCTTCAGGCTTGGTATCATCCTCATTGCTGCACCTCTCCATACTCCGGAGGGAAACCCGACTTCATTACGTCCACCTATATGAGTCGGCCTTCGAGCCCGAACCCTGAAGACCGACCCGCCGAGCGACCGCTGGTGCGCGCGGGCTTGGGGGGACGCAAGAAACGCGCTACAATAGCGTCGATTGCCAGCCCGGTGCAGGGGTGGAGCTACCACGCTGGATGTCGGCTGGCGGAGGAAACTGCATGCTGGAAAGCGAAGCCCGCGACACTGAGAGAAAGATCGTCGCGATCCTGAGGGTGCTGAGCGAGTCACCGGAGCCACTGGGCTCGATCAGCATCGCCCGCGCGCTGAAGAATCACGGCATCAACCTTAGCGAGAGGTCAGTGAGGTATCACTTCAGAATCACCGATGAGCGGGGCTTCACCCAGTCCCTGGGGAGAGACGGCAGAGTCCTCACCGCCAAGGGGCTGGAGGAGCTGAGGTTCGCGCTGGCGCCGGAGCAGGTCGGTCTTGTCATCGAGAGGATCGCCTCCCTCGCCTTCCAGACGACGTTTGACCCTGTCCAACGCAGCGGCGAGGTGATTATCAACACCTCCCTCTTCCCCAAAGACAAGTTCAAGAAGGCCCTGTCAGCGATGAAGGACGCTTTCCTGGCGGACATAGGCGTCAGTCACATGGTGGCGGTGGCAGAGGAGGGCGACAAGCTGGGCGACGTGATCGTGCCCGAGGGCCAGATGGGGCTAGCGACGGTCTGTAGCGCCACCATCAACGGCGTGCTACTGAAGGCCGGCATTCCCATGGACTCTCGGTTCGGGGGAATACTGGAGATCCACAACTCCAAGCCTCGAAGGTTCGTGGCCATAATCCACTACGCCGGCTCCTCCCTGGACCCATCACTGGCGTACATCAGGGCGCACATGACCGCCGTGCGTGACGCCGCGACCAGGGGCGAAGGCATGATACTCGCCAACTTCCGGGAGATACCGGCGGCGGCGAAGCCGATGGCCGAAGAGCTGGTGGAGAAGCTCAGGGAATCAAATATCGGCGGGGTGGTTGTCATGGGCTACACCAGCCAGCCCGTTTGCCAGATCCCTGTCGGGTTGAACAAGGTGGGTGTCATCCTGTACGGCGGTCTCAATGCCGTGGCCGCCGCCGAAGAAGCCGGCATAGAGGCCGACAACATAGCCAACAGCGGCACCATAGACTTCCAGCGGTTGCACAGCTACTGGGATCTGTAGGGGAGGGTTCATCGCCCGGTCGACGCTCGGCTCCGCCGTCCCGGATGTGCGATAGTGGTGCCCTGATAAGGTCCGTGAAAGGCTCGAAGCTAGATCCGGTGCTCCTCTCGCACCACCGTTCGCGCACCGCCGTGCCAGCTCGGCCGCCAGTCTCTCGCCGGGACGATGCGTTCCAGGTTGTCTAGCTGGCCGATGGCCTTCAGCCGGCGGTAGATGAGCTGCCAGGCGCAGGGTCGCTCGGGGTCGACCTCGCATCGCTCCTCGCTCGAACCGCCGCAAGGGCCGTTCAGCAGACGCTTCGCGCAGCGCGTAATCGGGCAGATGCCGCCGAAGTCCGAGAGCATGCACGACCCGCACCCCAGGCACTTCTCCGTCCAGACCCCCTGCTCCTCGAGGATGCCGAGAAACTGCGTATTGAGCGCCGCGTAGACCGGCTTCTCCGGGAATCGCTCGGCGATCGCCTGCACGCCGGCGCCGCACCCGAACGACAGGATCGCCTCGTTGCGTTCCGCTGCGGGAGCGAGCTCCTGGATGAACTCGTTTTCGCACTGGCGCTCGATCGTGACCTGTTCGATCTCGAGGGGCCGTCCCTCCAGCCGCCGCGCCATGCGCATGGCGTAGGACATGATGCCTACCTCGCGCTCTCCGCCGGCAAGGCATACGGTCACGCACGTCCCGCAGCCCACGAATAGAACCTTATCGTGGCGCGCAAGCGCACCCTTGATCTCCGAGATCGGCTTTCGACTTGCTACTATCATTTCGGGCTCCGCTCCCTGGTTGATGATGTGCGTAGCGGGTTAGGGCCAAGGCTGCTTATCGTGTCTACCATTTCCCTTATCCGCGCTACGAATGTGGGCGCTTCCGAGGCGGACAGATTGACCATCCGCAGGCGCTCTCGCCCGAGGCCGATCTCGTCGAGCGTCTGCCGCACGGCCTCGACGCGACGCTTCGCGCGCAGGTTCCCCTCGACGAAGTGGCATCCCCGTTCGAGGCAGCCCGCCACCAGAACTCCGTCGCTTCCCCGTTCGAAGGCAGCGAGGAGATGCTCCACCTCGACCTCGCCCGTGCAGGGCACGTGTACGATGCGCACGTTCGCCGGGTATTGCATGCGTCTCGCGCCGGCGAGATCGGCCGCGGCATAGGCGCAGAAATTGCAGCAGAATGCCACGATCTCGCACTCTCGATCGGCCACGGCTTCGGCCGTTGAGCGGCGGTCGGATTCGATCATGCCGTCACCTTGGGAACGGCAAGCAACTCATCGAGCATGGCGATGAGCTGTCGCTCTTCCTGGTGTTGTAGATGGATGGCCTTCGCCGGACAGGAAGCGACACAGCTACCGCAGCCCATGCACTTCGCGGCCTGAATCTCCACTTTCTGCCGGTCGTTGATCGTGGGCGCGTCATAGGGGCACACCTTGATGCACGTCAGGCAGGCAGTGCATTCGAGAGGATCGATGCGGGCCACCTGGCCGCCGATCTTGAGGTGCGGGCGCGACAGGATCGTGGCGGCGCGGCCGGCCGTTGCCCGGGCCTGGACGATCGTCTCGTCCATGAAGCGCGGCGAGTGCGCGAGCCCGCAGACGAATACGCCCTCGCTCGCCAGGTCCACCGGACGGAGCTTGGGGTGCGCTTCGAGGAAGAAGCCGTCGGCAGTCAGCGACGTCCTCAAGATCGCCGACAGCTCCGGGTTGTCGGGCGCGGGTGCGATTCCTGTGCTCAGCACGAGCAGGTCGGGCCGCAGCAGGAGCTGGCGGCGGGTGCTCGCGTCCGTGACGCGCACAACCGGGCCCTGGTCATCGAATGTCTCGGGCTCTTGCTCTTCCGGATAGCGGATGAACAGTACCCCGGCCTGGCGCGCCATCTGGAAATACGTCTCGCGGAAGCCGTAGGTGCGGATGTCTTTGTTGAGGACGATCACCTGCGCCTCTGGCCGCTGCGCCTTGATCGCCAGCGCGTTCTTGACGGCCTCCGAGCAGCAGACGCGGCTACAATAGGGGTTCTCCTCCGTTCGCGATCCGACGCACTGTATCATGACGACGGTCGGCCGTTCGCCCAGCTCCGGGGGCAAGCCGCCGCCGGCCAACTGCGCCTCCAGCTCCCGCTGGGTGACCACGCGCTCGTGCCTGCCGCGAAGGTGCTGTTCGGTCGGCCGCTCGACGCCGCCGGTGGCGATGATTGTCACGCCGTGGTTGACCGTCTTCGCGCCGTCGGCACCTTCGATCTGGCACCTGAAGTTCCCGACGTGGCCGGAAACCTCCGTCACCTTCGAATCGAGGTAGAGGGTGATGAGCGGATGGGAGCGAATGCGGCCGACCAGGTCCGCAGCGAACTCCTGGATGTCATCTCGCTCCAGCGTGTAGTGAATGAAGCGAAGGTTGCCGCCCAGCTCGGGCTCCTTCTCCACGAGATGCACCTCGAAGCCCTGGTCCGCTATCGAGAGCGCAGCGGTCATGCCTGCCAGGCCGCCCCCGAGGACGAGCGCCGCGCGCGTGATCGGGACCTGCCCGGTTTCCAGCGAGCGAAGCCATCGTGCGCGCCCCACCGCCATGCGCATGAGGTCGCAAGCCTTTTCCGTAGCCCGAGCCGGATCGTCGCGGTGCACCCACGAGCATTGATCACGGATGTTCGTCATCGCGAAGAGGTAGGGGTTCAGCCGAGACTCCCGGAGCGTCTCCTGGAACAGCACCTCATGCGTGCGCGGCGAGCACGAGGCGATAACGACTCGGTTCAGGCGATGCTGGAGGATCAGGTCTTTGAGTCGGGCCTGACTGGTGTCGGAGCACGTGAAGAGATCGGTCTCGGAGTAGACGACGTTTGGCAGCTCCGCCGCCTCGCGCGCGACCGCCTCGACGTCCACCACCGAGGCGATGTTGTGCCCGCAGTGGCAGATGAAGACGCCGATTCGCGGCTCTTCGTCCGTGACGTCTCGCTCCTCGGGATACTCGTGGCGGCGGGCCAGCGTGCCCCGCCCGCGCACAAGCAGCTCCATTGCGCTGGCCGCTGCGGCGCTGGCCTGCGCCACCGATTCCGGTATGTCCTTCGGCTCCTGGAAGGCGCCGGCCACGAAGACACCCGGCAGTGACGAGACCACCGGCGTAAGCCGATCCGTCTCGCAGAAGCCGAACTGGTTGCGGTCAATCCCGAGCCGCTCGGCGAGCTCCGTGACGCTGGCGCCGGGCTTCATGCCGACCGAAAGGACCACAAGATCGAACTCCTCCTGACGGTCGTCCCCGTGCTCGTCGAAATAGCGCACACGCGGGTTCTTCGTGCCCGGCATCTCGACCACGCGCGAGGGGATAGCCCGGACGTATCGCACGCCGTGCTCGCTGCGCGCCCGGTCGACGTAGCGGTCGAACTCCTTACCGAAGGCGCGGATGTCCATGCAGAAGATGGCAATCTCGAGCCCCGGAATGTGCTCCATTGCGACGAGTGCCTCTTTCGTCGCCGACATGCAACATATCGAGGAGCAGTAGCCGTTGCCGCGAGCGCTATCGCGCGAGCCGACGCACTGGATGAAGGCGATCCGCTTCACGGGCTGGCCGTCGGACGGTCTCTGCACGGTGCCTTCCGTCGGCCCCGAAGCGCTGAGCATGCGCTCGAACTGGACAGACGAAAGCACGTTGTCGTAGCGGCCGTGGCCGTACTCCCCGCGAAGGGACGGCTGCATCTCTTCGGAGCCGGGGGTGAGGATGACGGCGCCGACCCGAAGCACCTCCGATTCCGGCCGCATGTCGTGGAAGATGGCGCCGGGATCGCATACCTTTTCGCAGAGGCGGCAGTCGGAGCAGAGCCCGCAGTTGAGGCAGCGCCTCGCTTCGGCGATGGCATCCTCCTCGGAATAGCCGAGATCGATCTCGCGCATGTCCCGTTTGCGCTCGTCGACCGGCGACTGCGGCATGGGACGTCGAGGCTGGTGCGGGGCGGACGGCAGAGGGTTCGGGGCGAGCTTCTCGTCAGCGGCCCCGCCGGCCGGCGCCGCATCCCTTACGCTTTCGCCGCGGAGATAACGGTGGATCGCCTCGGCGGCGCGGTGACCGTGCCCCATCGCGTCGACGAACGAGGCCGGCCCCAGGACCACGTCCCCGCCGGCGAACACGCCCGGCATCTCCGTGGCAAGCGAGTCGTCACAGTCGATCCTTCCGCGCGAGCCCAATGGCAGGCCATCGAGATCAGCCGTCTGCCCTATCGCGATGATGACGGTGTCCGCCTCGATGGTGAAGTTCGACCCCTCGATCGGCTCGGGTCGCCGCCGGCCGCTCGCGTCCGGCTCACCCAGCTTCATCCGCAGGCACTCCATCGCGACGACGGAGCCCCTATCATCGCCGATCATGCGGACCGGGGCGGCCAGCAAGTGGAACCTGACTCCCTCTTCCTCGGCGAGATGGACCTCCTCATCGAGCGCCGGCATTTCGGCGCGCGAGCGGCGGTAGACTATCGTCACTTCATCCGAGCCCAGCCGCAGGGCGGCGCGCGCGGCGTCCATCGCCACGTTTCCGCCGCCGATCACGGCCGTTCGCTTCCCGACGCGAACCTGCTCGCCCAGGTTCACGCTCCTCAAGAAGTCGAGCCCGTAAACTACACCTTCGTACTCACTCCCCTCCACTTCCAGTCGCAGGTTCCTGTGAGCGCCGCAGGCGATGAATATCGAGGCGTAGCCGTCGCTGCGGAGGCCGTCCAGGGTCACGTCGCGCCCGATCCGGCAGTCCAACCTCACCTCGATGCGGTCGTTGAGTAGCTGGTCTATCTCGAAGTCGAGCACATCCCTCGGGAGCCGGTACTCGGGCACGCCGAGGCGCAGCATCCCACCCAGGAACGGCATCGCCTCAAAGATCGTCACCCTGTACCCCATCCGGCTCAGATCGTGGGCGGCCGTAAGGCCGGCCGGCCCGCCGCCGATGATCGCGATCTTCTCTTCGCGCAGCTCGCTCCAGGGCGATGCGGTTTCGGCTTCCTCCGCAAACTGCTCCCGGTTGGTATAGACCCAGTCGGTGGCGAAGCGCTTCAGGTCGCGGATGGCGACAGGCTCGTCTATATCGCCTCGATTGCACTGGTCCTCGCAGGGGTGCTGGCAGATTCGGCCGCAGACTGCCGGCAGCGGACAGCGCTCGCGGATGAGGTCGTAGGCTTCCTTGAACCTGCCCTGGCCGACCAGCGCGACATAGCCGTGCGCGTTCACGCCCGCCGGACATGCGTGTCTACAGGGTGCGGTGCCGTCGGCCTTCGAGATGCCGTACACGTTGGGGATCGCCTGCGGGTAGGGGCGGAAGATAGCCTTCCTTTCGCCGAGCCCCCGGTCGAACTCGCTGGGCAGGGATACTGGACAGACCTCGGCGCAGTCACCGCAGGCGTTGCACTTCTGGAGGTCGACGTAGCGCGGATTCCTCCTGATGCGCACGTCAAGCTGGCCGGGCTCGCCGGTGATGCTCTCCATCTCGGCGAGGGTGATGATCTCGATGTTCTTGTTGCGCCCGCACTCGACGAGCTTCGGCGACAGAATGCACATCGCGCAGTCGCCGGTGGGGAAAGTCTTGTCGAGCTGGGACATCCTGCCGCCGATAGCGGGCGAGCGCTCGACGAGGTACACCTTGAAGCCGGATTCGGCCAGGTCGAGCGACGCCTGAATGCCTGCTATCCCTGCCCCGTAGACGAGCACTGCGCCGGTCGGTATGTCCTGTTTCATCGGTCTATTCCGGTACGTTCGCGGGCGCCGCCGCCTTCAACCCGGCGTGCGCCAGGAGGCCCCTCTTCGCCAAGAGCGGCATGGGGTCCACTATCAGGCTGCTCAGCCCGAGCTCATTCGGCTTGAGGCCGAGAGCCAGGCCGAGCAATTGGGTGAAGTAGAGCACGGGCAGGCCCAGTCTGTCGCCGAACCGCACCTCGATCTCTCTCTGCCGCATGTCCAGGTTGAGCTGACAGAGGGGACAGGCTGCGGCAATGCAGTCGGCCCCCGAGTCGCGGGCCATCGCCAGGATGTCATACGACAGCCTTTGCACGATCTCGACCTTCGTGATCGAGTAGCTCGCGCCGCAGCACTCCGTCTTGTGAGGCCATTGCAGAGGCTCAGCGCCAGCGGCGGCAAGGACGTTATCCAGCAGCGTCGGGTTCTCCGGGTCGTCGAACCGCATTACTTCCGGTGGACGCAAGAGCAGGCAGCCGTAGTAGGCTGCGACACGCAGGCCCGCCAGCGGCTTCGACACGCGCTTGGCGATCTCGTCGAGCCCGATCTCGTCCCTCAGGATCTCGAGCAGGTGCTTCACCGGCGTAGAGCCGTCGTAGTCGCTGCCCAGGGCATCGGCGACCCGGGAACGGGTGCCCGCATCGTTGGCGATCCGGTCATTCGCCACCTTCAGGCGGCTGTAGCAAGCGGCGCAGCACACGGCCACTGTCTTGCCGGAGGCCGCGAGCAAGTTCTTCGCCGGAAGCGCCAGCGACAGCAGGGAGTTCGACTGGTGAGCGGCCGTCGAGCCGCAGCAGATCCAGTCGGGCAGTTCCGGCAGTTCCAGCCCCAGCGCGCGGGCGACGGCCTTCGTGGAAACGTGATAGCTCTTCGCGGTCGACTCAAGCGAGCAGCCGGGATAGAAGACGTAGCTCATCGCTTCTCACCTCCGGACCCTTCGATGCGCCGGAACAGGCGCGTTCGGTCCGAACGGCCGCGTACGAAGACGGGCAGCAGCGCCAGCTTGCCTTTGCGAAGCATCGCCGGCAGCTTGTTAAAGTCCTGAAGGAGGTCCTTCGTGCGGAGCTTGAACGCCGCCATGAGCCCTATCTCATACACCCGGCCCATCTGCCGCACTGAGCCGAGAAAGATGTCGTTGAAAGCTGGGACTCTGGTCTCCGGAGTGACCTTCGCGGCGGCGCGCGACAGCCTGCGCAGGGCATCGATAGCCGCCGGGAGTGCCACCGCTTGCGGACAGCGCGTCCAGCACGTCTCGCACGACGTGCATTCCCAGATCATGCGGCTCGAAAGGACCTCATCTCGCTCCCCTAGCTGGACGAGCCGGATAATCTCGTGCGGCTTGATGTCGGCGTCCGCGGCCACGGGGCAGCCGGAGGTGCACTTCTGACACTGGAGACAGAGTGCTATGCTCGCGCCGGAGGCCGCCTCCACCTCGCGCACGAAGGCACCCATAGCGGGGGGCACGCGGATCAGCTCTCCTGCTACCGTGCTCATATGGCGCTCCCCGCTTGCGCGGCGAGGACGTCAAGCTTCACAGTCCGCACCTTGCGATAGACCTCCTCCGGCTCGCGAAGCTCTCCCTCGACGGTGAGAAGCTCCCCAACGGAGACGCCGAACAGCCGCTCGTTCTCCTCGAGGAAGGGAAGGATAAGACGCCAGTCTTCCTCTGAAAGCGAGACGAATTCGCCGCCGTTGAGCTGCGCCTCGACGACCTGTCGGCGCGGATCGCGGATGTAGATCGCCCCGCCGGAGGCAAGAGAGAACAGGTTGCCGCCCGGGTAAGGCGTCGGCTGCGGAATCAGGCGGCCGTGATCATCGAACTCGATGCCGTTGAGGATAGCGAAGCCGCCGCCGTCGAGAGGGTCGCCCGCCATGAACGCCTCGGCGAGGAAGTCAAGGCAGGTGCCGTTGATGACGACCCGCGGGCGACCGACGGCGTTGATCAAGGGGCGGCCGGCGGCGTTGCCCAGAACGTACACCTCGCCGCCCTTCGCGCCGTAAAGGAACGTCTGGCCGACATCGCCGTAAACGACGAGCTTGCCGCGATTCATGATCTGGCCGAGCTGATCCTGGCCGTTGCCGTGCACGAAGATCGAGAGGCCGTCTATGCCGGAGCCGAGGTAGTCGCCGGAGCTCCCGTAGACGTCGATCCGGACGTCGGCCGTGTCCGGCCCCAGTCCGCAGCCGGTGAAACGCTGACCGCGATATCCGTAGCAGATGAAGCGCCGCCAGCCCAGGTCATAGGCGCGGCGCAGGAGGACGGCATCGCAGTCGCCGCCCTCGGGTGGGAAGCGCTCAGCGCTGACAACGAGCACCTCTTCCCCCGGCTGCGGTGCTGCGAGGAGCTCTCGTGTCGCCCAGTCTACGCGCCGGTGGAGGCCCCTCCCGCCGGAGCCGAAGGGCGGCGCACCCTCGAACAGACGCGTCAGCGCCTCGTTCAGAACCCGGAGGACAGAGCTCCTCCGTTTGTCGCCTGTGTCATACCGGCGATCGTGGAGCATGGTGAGCGCCTCGATGGCGGTCGTTCTCGCCGGGCCGCTGTCCGCTTCCTCGCACACCGCATTGCAGAACTCGCGAAGCCCGCCCGGCTCCCATGCCGGAAGGTTCTCGATCGTCTGGCTGTACAGGCCGAGGGCATCGCTTCTCTGAAGCGCGGTGCGGACGAAGTCGCGTATCGAGCGGGAGCGTCCGCCGGACATGTCAGGCGGGGCGAGGTCGCAGCGGACGCGGGCGCCTCCAACTGATACGGCTCGGCCGAACTTGTCTGTGCAGGTAAGAGCCCTGCGGTCCCCTTCGTCGGTAATGGTGAAGACGAATGCGCCGCCGTCGGTGTGGCTGCCACCGCGAGCGTTCCAGTATCGGTCCGCGATGGGGCAGAAGCGCTGGTCCTCCTCCCCCAGGCTGCGGAGCGTGGCGTCAATTGCCTGCTTCTCGGAGCAGATGAGCCCGACCTGAACGTCACCCTCGGAAAGCGCGAAGACCTGCGGGCGCAGCATCGCGGTGTCCGTGATCCCCAGCAACTGGTACTGCTTCTGGTCAGGCAGGCTGCGCGCGATGATGAAGAACCAGGGGCCATCCGGAGAGCCGTGGATGTGCGTCGCCTGGATGCGGCGGTAGATGCGCTGTTTCTCCTCGGGGAGGTGATCAAAGTCGTGCTCCGTTGTGGGTGCGAGCGCCTCGATGACGTACTCCAACGGGTACTTGTACACCCTTGACCACAGGTCGAAGAGCTGGACAGAGACCTCGGTATCAGTGAGGAACTGCGGGCGGATGTTGCGCTGAAGGAGGTACTCGCTCACCGAGTGATAGTTGGCGAAGTCGCCGTTGTGAACCAGGGCCTCGTTCAGGCCAACGAAAGGATGTGCGCCGCCGGGGTGCCAGACGCGGCCCTTCGTCGGGTAGCGCTGGTGGGCGATCCAGACGTGTGCGTGCAGGTCTTCGAGCTGGTAGTACTGGACGATCTGCTCGGCGTAGCCAACGATCTTGAAGACGAGGAGGTTCCGCCCGTGCGAGAGCACGAATGCTTTCTTGTCGCCGAGTGAGGCGTAGAAGGTCTCGTTCAGACGCATGGAGTTGCGGTAGACGAATTCGTCCTCGAGGTCACGCGGAGGAAGATCGCCCAGGCCGTTCTTCTCGGCGAACGCCCGCAGGACGTCGGGCTTGACGCGCACCAGGTAGCGATGGACATCGGGCGGCTGAACCTCGAGGCCCGGCACGTCGCGGTAGTCGTCCATGGTCGGCGCCCGCGTGGAGAGAGCGATATCGAAGACAGGCTGGATGCACTCCCGCTCTACATCGGCGCGGGCCGACGGGTCGAGCAGGGCGACCTGCACCATGTAGTGCGTGTCGAGCACCTCCTGTGGCACGCCGATGTCCTCCGGGACGAGCCCAACGGCAGCTATGCCGCCGCCTTTGCCGTTGCCTCGGTTGTGCATCTGCAAGGAGGGTGCATAGATGTGGCGGCCGCGCACGGGGATGGAGCAGGCGAATCCGGTGACGCCGCATCCCCCCTCGTCTGCGGCGCGCGGGGCGATGATGGGCGGGCGCCCGTCGAACATCTCCGCCCGTGATCGAATCAGTCGGTCAGCCGCATCAAGCACCGGTCGCCTCGCCCTCCTTCGCGTAGTCCAGGTGGTAGAGGCAGTCCGTGCGCCCCCGCAGCTCGGCGATGCTCCTCATGCCGAACTGCCGGAGAACGCCAACGAACTCCTCGCGCCAGGCCGCGAACAGGTTGATGAGCCTCTGTGTTGCCCAGTCGATGTCCACCTGGAGCGTGAGCTCTCGGTCGGTGGTTGCGATGCCCCGCGCGCATCCGCGGCCGCTCTCGCAGCCGCCACAGCGGATGCAGCCCAGCGCCACGAGCTCCGCCGTGCCGGTCACGACGCCGTCCGCGCCGAGGGCGATCGACTTCAGCACGTCGTAGGCCGTCCGTATCCCGCCGCTCGCTATGAGGACGATTTCGTCGCGGATGCCTTCCGCGACCAGAAACTTGTGCACTATCGGTATGGCATACTCGATCGGCATGGCGATGTTCTTCTTGGCGATGTCGGGCGCAGCGCCTGTGCCGCCGTAGCTGCCGTCCAGGTGGATGATGTGGGCACCGGCGTAGTAGCTCCCTACCGCCACCATGTCTACGTCCGTAGGCGTCGAGACCTTGACGGATACGAGCGCCTTCGGGTTCGTTGCCTTGATCCAGTCCAGGTGCTTCTTGTGGTCTTCGACCGAGTAGACGCTGTGAAACGGGAAGGGCGAGAAGAGGGCGTTGCCCACGACTGCCTGGCGCATGCGGGCCACATCGGGCGTGTTCTTGTCGCCCAGGAGGTGGCCGCCGAGGCCGGGCTTCGCACCCTGGGCGTACTTGAACTCGACGACGCGCACCCTCTGAATCGTCTCCTCACGCACGCCGAACAGCCCGGTGGCGACCTGTGTGATCACATGGTCGTCGTAGGGCTCGAGACGCTGTGGGTACCCGCCTTCACCGGTGCAGGTGAAGGTGTTCCAGGCGGTCGCCGCTCGCGCTCTGGCGAGCATCACATGGATGCTCACGGAGCCGAATGACATCCCGCCGCCGTAGATGGGCAGGTCAATGCGCAGACGCGGCCGGTCGTCGTTGCGCCGGTTCAGGTCGAGCCCCGTGTCGATCTCGCTCTCGTCCAGCGCGACCGAGGGCTTCTCCGGGAAGCGAAAGCGCAGTTTGTCGAACCCCCCGCCGGAGGCGCCGTGCCGGAACTCAAGGCCGCCCGTCGGGCTGTGGCCCGTCTCGGCCTGATGCCAGGTGGAGAGAAGCAGGTCGGACGTCCAGCGCGGGTCGCCGATGGCGTCGGCCGTGGGATTTCGCGCCAGGGAGAGCGCGTGGTTCGGGCAGTGCTCGATGCAGTAGTGATCGGTCTCAGCGCAACTGGGCCCGATGCACAGGTGGTCACGAGGGCGCAGCGTCAGGCTGTATCCGGGAGGCTTCACGTGAACACCGTACGGGCAGAGCTCCACGCATTGCCCACATGAACGACAGCCGGCGCTCCGCCGCACCTTGTACCTGCCGATCGGGTTACGATAGCGGTCGGGCGTCACGCGCACTTCGCGCTCCACCGCGCGCTGTGGCGTCCTGCCGGCGCGTGCGTGGAGGGCCTCGACGCCTGTGCGCTCAGTTGCGTAGATCACTGAATGCCTCTCGCTCAAGATCTTCCAGGAACATCGCGCGCCCTACCTCCCCACGGAGGCGCCGCACCTCGCGCATGCCCATAGCGCCCAGCACCTCGATGAGCTGCGAGTGCCAGGCGCCCATGAGGTTCACCATTCTCTGGGCGGCGTATGAGGGGTCGACATTCTCAATGTCCGCCGGACATGACCCATTGTGATCCCCCCAGCAGACACGACACCCCAGCGCGACCATTAAAGGAACTCCGAGAGCCACCAGATCGGCTCCGCAGATGATCGCCTTGGCCATGTGCTCAGCGAGGGCGATGCCACCGCTGGCGATCAGCGTCACCTCGTCGCGCACGCCCTCCTGGACCAGCCGGGTGTGAACTTCCCTCAGCGCGTCTTTCAGGAAGCGCGGGCTCTCCGTGCCGGTTTCCCGGCCATGGGTGTCCGCGCACAGGTGGACTACCCTAATGCCGTTCTCATATAAGGCGAAGACGCGTTCAGTGACTGTGGGCTCGAGCGGGACTCGGGCGCAGATAACCAGGCTACTGTTAATCGAGCGTAGCTGCTCGGCACGGGAGAGGATGTCTGACCCTTCCCCGATCTCGACCATGCGAACCTGTCGCAGCAGCGCCTCGTGCCCGGCGAACTCAAACCCATCGAACTGCGGAACGAGGGAGGATACGTGGTTCGAAGCTGCCGCGGCGACATCGTTCGGTCGCACTATGCTCAGCGTTCCCAGAGTCGCCGCCGCCGCCATCCTCGCGCGGGAGACCGCCTCGGCCTCCGAGCCCCAGGGTGCGGCGTCGAGGATAACCGGGATCGGCACCTCGATGAGTGGCTCTGCCTCCGCCATTTCTCCATCGGCGTTGAACACTAGACGTGTCGGTTTCGCTCCGATATCGACGGACGTGTTGATGTACTCTCGCCCGTGGATGCCGTCTCGGGTGGGACGGACGATCTCCGACATGTCCGTCCACATCGAGTCGAATCCGGGCCCGTGAAACGGTCCGCGGTATCCCGCGCCCGAGACCGGGATGCGGCCCGTCTCGGCCTGCTGCCAGGTGGTGGCGATTATGGCGGGCTGCCAGTAGTCGTCGCCGAGGGCAAGGTACTCCTCATTGATGGACAGGGACAGCAGTCCCTTCGTGCAGCCCTGAATGCAGGACAGGCACGCCCTGCAATCGAACAGTGGTTCGATGGGCGATGACGGGTCGCGGTTGAAGTCGTATTCTGATCGATAGACGCCGTAGGTGCACTGCGGCTTGACACAGTTCGTGCAGCCCGAGCAGTCCTCGCGCCAGTCGACGGTCCCGTACTTGCCGACCGGGCGGAACCGGGCGGGCGCTGGAGCCATCGGAATGTGATACCGTTCGGGCAATGCCTTCTCCTGCCGCCTATCGGCTAGAAAGACCCGCCTGCTGAATGACCTCCGCCACGGCCCTAACCGATCCATCGCAAAGGATGTGGACGCCCCGCACTCCCTCGATGTCCTTGACCCGAACCGCGATCTCAGCACAGATTGCTATGCCCTCGCGCGCCGGTTCTTTGGAGTCACGCAGCCGGGCTATCAGACCATCGGGAATCGCGGCCGCCCTTCGCTGCGTTCGCAGAGCCTCGGCCTGCTCGGCGCTTGCCAGCGGGCGCACGCTCGCGATGATGTACGTGCGCTCGTGAAGGCCGACCTCCCGCACGGCGCTCATCCACTCAGTCAAGCCCTCAACGTCGAACACGGGCTGGGTGAACAGGAACTGGGCGCCCGCCTCCACCTTCTTTCGCAATCCGATGAGACCGAGTTCCAGCGGGCGAAGGTAGGGATGCGTCGCCGCACCTACGAAGAGCGCTGGCCTGGACTGTAGCGGCCTGTCGCCGAGAAGGACGCCCTCGTCGCGCATCATCGTGAGCGCTTGGATCAGCTGGACGGAGTCGATGTCGAAAGCGGCCGCCGCCTCCGGGCACACACCCAGGGACTGATGGTCTCCGGAGAGGCAAAGGACGTTCCTGACGCCGAGCATCGCTGCGCCGAGGACATCGGACTGGAGGGCGATCCTGTTCCGGTCGCGCGTTAGGATGGTGAGGATCGGCTCCTTTCCCTCGGCTGCCAGGAGGGAGGAGCAAGCCAGGGCAGATGCGCCGATCTCTTCGCGATTGTCCACCACCACGACGGCGTCCAAGGCCGGGGGGAAAGAAGCTGCCTGCTTCCTGATGATCTCAGCATCCGCCGAGCGCGGCGGGACGCACTCAGCGGTGACGGCCAGTCGCCCCGATCGCAATACGTCGGCGAGTGTTGATCCTGCTCCCATTCGACTGGTCCCACCAAGATTCGCCACACGGTCAGGCGGTCGCTTCGCTCTGGCGCAGCGGATTCGGTCGCAGAGCGTTAAGCCCAGCCATGACACTCTCCCGTATGGCGGCCACCCGTGAGCCGAGCTCTTCCTCGCTCAGCCGCGTGCTGGGCGCACTCCCTCGTGGGGCGAGTAGAAGCGCCATGTCCTCCTGCGCCGATCCGGGTAGGTGGAAAACCATCAGCCGTTCGCCGCCCAGGCCTACTTCGTCAAGCAGCGCCCTCACGTACTCGACCCGCCGCTCCGCACGCCGGCTTCCCTCGAGGTAGTGGCAGTTGTCCTGAGCACAGGCAATGACGCAGACCGCGTCCGCGCCCGCCTCGAACGCCTTCAGGAGATGCTCCGGCTGCAGCTTTCCCGTGCATGGAAGCACAACCTCCCGTACCGGAATGGGCCACTCCGGGCCGGCCCCCAGACGCCGCCGGCCGACGGCGGATGAGAGCGCCGCGCCCGTGCGTGAGCTATTCGCGCATCTGAAAACGACGACATCGGGGAAGGCAGCTACGCCCGGTGTAGTGCGGTCGGGGTGGTTGTTCGACATACGCGAGGTCTCCTCGGCCCTGGGCCTCAACCGGTACCGCACACGGTCTGGGCGATGCCATACGGCAAGCGGTTGCCGTATACCGTCCGCCCAAGCATACACTGGCGCCCCTCCTCCTGTCAAGCGCTTGTGCTCACACACCACATCTTTGCGAGAAGCGAAGGGTCAGCGGTCGTCGACAGGTCGGAGTACAATTGCACGGGAAGCGAAGGGGCACCGGTCATCCATCAGGGGGCCTCCCGGCGAGCTTGGAGAGAGGTGCTATGAAGAGTCATACCCAGTACCTGTGGTTCGACACCAAGACGCGTCGTGACCTGATCAACGTCACTCAAGACGTCGAGGCTGCCGTCCGCGAGTCCGGGATTCAGGAGGGCTTCTGCCTCGTGAGCGCCATGCACATCACGGCCGGCATCTGGGTCAACGACCACGAGGAGGGCCTCTGGCAGGACTTCTGGGAGCTTCTGGAGACGCTCGCGCCCTTCCGGCCCGAGTACAAGCACCATCGAACGGGCGAGGACAACGGCGACGCCCACCTCAAGCGCACCCTTGTCCACCACCAGGCGCTGCTGCCAGTCACCGAGGGCAAGCTCGACCTGGGGCCGTGGGAGCAGGTCTTCTACGCCGAGTTTGACGGTCAGCGGCGGAAACGGGTGGTGGTCAAGGTTATCGGCGAATAGCCGTCAGGGGTTGTCGCCGCGACCGTAGTCCCACGAGATGATCTTCTCCGGCACGACGCGGGCGATGACCATTCGGCCTCCGCGAAGGGAATCGGCGTAGGCCGCGCCCGCCTTCTCACCCAGGTAGTGGATGGCCATTAGCCGCGAGCGCTCATCGTCCGTGCCGACCTCCGTCCGTGCGCGGCCCTCGACGACGACCGCCATGTACGGCGGCGTCTTGGTGTCGACGCAAACGGTGACGCGGTCATTGCCCGTCAGATTGCGGTAGCGCCGCGAACCAACACCCATGTGCAGCACGATCTCACCACCGTCGTAGTCATACCAGGTGGGCACTGCATGCGGCTGTCCATCGGCCCCGACGGTGGCCATGACGGCGATGTTCGGCCGGCCCAGGAAGTCCTCTATCTCCCGCCCTGTCAGAGGCATCACGCACCTCCTTTCCACGCCCCATCATCCGCGCTCCGGACCGGTTTGACAACCGCCGGCCGCCGAAGGATGGCTCTTCCGCGCGAGCCCGGGTACGCGCCGCCCGCCTGCCGCTGGACTCGAGAAGCTCCGCCACCGACGCCTGTGCTTATGTCAATCGAAGGTCAGGACCACGCTTCTCCCTTGTTCGACATGCCGCGCGAGGGGCGTAGAGCCTCCCCCTATACCCACTGGTCGATAATGACTTGCCCGCTTCCTCCGATAATCGAAGTGGAAGGGTATAGACTGCGCCGGCCAGGTCGGCCGCGTGAGTCTTGCATGTCACGAGCGTGCGCCAGCAAGTGAAAGACAAGGGTCGCTCGATGTTCAGTTGGAGATCAGCCCGAGGGCGGGCCTTCCTGACGGGGCTTCTCTTCGTGCTCCTCCTGGCGGCTGTGGGTGTGGTGGCGGTCTGGCGTGCCCGCGACATGCAGGAACGACACGAGTCGCTGGAGCATACATCGCTCGTCGCCGCCTCTCTGGAGCGCGCCCATGCCCGCTTCTTCGAGGGAGTTGCGCTCCTTGCCGTCCCGGCCTCGGCACAGGAGACGCCGTCGAGCGACCTGTACCTGCAGGCTGCGTCGGACGTCAAGCAGCAACTGAGCCTGGCCCATGCCGAGGCCCTGGCCGACAACGAGGGCGACCTCGCTGTGTCCCTGGACAGCCTGATTGGACGAATCAGCCGGTTTGAGGAAGGAATAGTGCCCGCCGCCGCCGCTGTCTCCCAGGCCAGTACGGAGGAGGCGTTGGAGGCGGCCGTCGCGCGTCTGCCGGAGCTGATGCCTGAGGCGTACGCCATCGGTCACGAACTCGACCGGCTGGCCCAGCAAGAGCAGGGCACCCTTGCGGCCGAGCGGGCGGCAGCGGACCGTGCCGCGGCCACCTCCCTCCTCCTGTTGCTCGGGCTCAGTGTGTTTGTCCTCCTGGGAGGAGCCGTGACGCTCAGCAGCCTCGTTGCGTCGGTAATACGCCCCCTGTCTTCGCTACAGACCCGCCTCAGGACCATCGCCTCGGGCGACCTGAAGGTTAGGGCAACCGAGTCCGGCCTCGAGGAGGTGGCTTCCCTCGCCAGGGACTTCAACGAGATGGTCGCCGAGCGCGGGCAGGTAGAGGAGGCGCTGCGGGCGAGCAGGGAGCGTTACCAGGAGCTGTTCGAGAACGCCAACGATATCGTCTTCACACTCGGTCTCGACGGACTCTTCACCTCTCTCAATAAGGCGGGAGAGGACGTACTCGGCTACACGCGCGGGCGAGCCGAAAGGATGAACATGGCCGAGATTATGCCGGCCGACTCGCTAGCCCGGGCCCAGGAGATGATCCGGCGCAAGGTCGCCCGAGGCGGGCCGACGAGGTATGAGGCGGAGATCATCGCCAGCGACGGCCGCCTGGTGCCACTTGAGATAAGCACCCGCCTGATCTACAAGGACGGCGAGCCCTTCTCCATACAGGGAATCGCCCGGGACATAAGCGAGCGCAAGCGAATGGAGCAGGCGCTTCGCGAGAGCGAAGCGAAGTTTCGCGAACTGGCGGACACCACTGCGGCCGCCATATTCATCTACCAGGGGACCAAAGTCCGCTACGTCAACGCCGCAGCCGAGACGCTCACCGGCTTTACGCGAGAGGAGCTTGTGGGCGCTGATTTCTGGCAGGTAATTCACCCAGATTCCAGAGACATGGCGAGGGATCGGGGTGTGGCACGTCAGCGGGGAGCCGACGTTCCGCCCCGGTACGAGCTGAAGCTCCTCACAAAGAGCGGTGAAGAGCGCTGGGTGGACTACAGCGCTGCCTCTATTGAATTCGAGGGGGAAACAGCCGTAATCGGCACAACCTATGACGTCACCGAGCGGAAGCGCGCGGAGGAGGCCCTGCGCGAGAGCGAGGAGCGATACCGAGGCTTGTTTGAGAGCGCCAGCGACCTGATCCAGGGTGTCGCGCCGGACGGCTCTATTGTCTACGTCAATCGGGCCTGGCGGGAAGCGCTGGGGTACAGCGAGGACGAGATCCCCGGCCTGTCGCTGCCGGACATCATTCACCCCGAGAGCAGAGAGCATTGCATGGATGTCTTCCGGCGCGTATTGGCCGGAGAGACGGTGGTCGGCCTCGAGGCTAAGTTCATTAGCAAGGGCGGAAAAGACATCATCGTTGAGGGCAGCACCAGTTGTAGCTTCAAGGACGGGACGCCGACTGCCATCCGCGGCATATTCCGCGACGTCAGCGAGCGCAGGCAGGCGGAAGATGCCCTGCGTGAGAGCGAGGAGCGATACCGGGGCCTGTTTGAGAGCGCCAGCGACCTGATCCAGAGCGTCGCGCCGGACGGCTCTTTTGTCTACGTCAATCGGGCCTGGCGGGAAGCGCTGGGGTACAGCGAGGAAGAGATCCCCGGCCTGACTCTCCTCGACATGATTCATCCCGATAGCAGGGAGTTCTGCGCGGAGACTTTTCGGCGTGTGTTGGCCGGAGAGAACGTCGTTGGGGTCGAGGCCAAGTTCGTCGGCAAGGACGGCAGGACGATCATCGTTGAGGGCTCCGCCGGTTGTAGCTTCAAGGATGGCAAGCCGGTCGCCACACGCGGCATCTTCCGTGATATCACCGAGCGCAAGCGGGCGGAGGAGGCGCTACGGGAGCAGGCGCGGCGCGACCCGCTGACCGGCGCCCTCAACCATGCAGCCATCGTGGAGGAGCTGCAGGACCTCTTGTCCGATCGCCGCGATGGCCCCACGCATGCCGTAGCGATGGTCGACGTTGATGGCCTGAAGGCGATCAACGACACCTTTGGCCACCAGACCGGCGACGCCGTCCTGGTAGAGGTGGCACGCGCCCTCTCCAGGGACGGCGCTATCGTCGGTCGGTACGGAGGCGACGAGTTCGTGGCACTCCTCCCGGGTTCCGATCGGCCCGCGGCCCTACGCTATCGCGACGCCGTGCTCGCGACCCTCGCAGGCGCTGATCTGAGCGATCCGGAGACGAGCGCCAGTGTACCGATCGCCGTCAGCATCGGACTCGTGGTCTACCCGACCGAAGCCGGCAGGATCGAGGATCTGATCAAGCTGGCCGACAGTGAGATGTACGCCGCGAAACGCCAGCGGCCGATCGGATCAGCCGACGAGGACCTGCCGCAGCCCTTGAGCAATGAGCGCGCCGCAAAGATGGTGTCGGAGATTATGCCACTCCTGACGTCTCCTGGCGACGTCGACGAGAAGCTGCGGCTGGCGGCGCATCGTCTGTCGATCGGCGCTTGCTGTGAGGCCGTCAGCTTCTCCATGTTTTCACCCGATTCCGGCGGTGCGACCGTGTCACAGTCGTTCGGACGGTTGCCGGCTGGACTCGTCGAGGCTTGGGACCAGGACGTAAGGTCAGAGTGGGAGCTGCCCCACCCTCTGCGCCTCCTGCTAGAGCGCACGCGCCGCCCCGTCGTTCTCGAGGACATCGAGAACGACGACCGGATCCCTGCGCGCCAGCGAGAACTGCTCCGTGCAGCGGGATTGCGGTCAGGCCTTGTCATACCGTTGCTCTTGGAGGATACGGCGGTCGGCCTCCTGGCGGTCGGCAGCAAGCGGGAGGCGGCCTTCGGACCTAACGAGGCGCAGTTCTTCATGGCCATTGCCACCCAGGTCGCCGGTATCGCGCGCATGGCGACACTGGTCGAGGAGCTCCAGGCAGCCTCCGACCGCCTCGCGGAGGCCAGAACCGAGACCGTTATGCTGCTCGCCGCCTCCGCCGAGGCCCACGACCACACCACCGGTCTCCACCTCCAGAATGTCCGCGCCATCACCGAAGCCCTGGCACGCCAGCTCGGCTACGGCGAGGAGGACGCGAGGGAGCTTGGCCTGGCGGCCGTCCTCCACGACATCGGCAAGGTGCGCGTGCCCGATTCCGTCCTCGGCAGCACCGGCCGCCTCTCGGACGAAGAGTGGGAGCTGATGAAACACCACAGCACCTGGGGTGAACAGTTCCTGAGGAAGAGACGGGGCTTCGAGCTCGCCGCCACCATCGCCCGCTCTCACCACGAGCACTGGGACGGCAGCGGCTACCCTGAGGGCCTATCTGGCGACGACATCCCCGAGGCCGCCACCATCGTTGCCGTCGCCGACGCCTTCGATGCGATGATCAGTGACCGCCCCTACAGGGCGGCCCGCTCCGTCACCGCAGCCCTGCGGGAGATCACCGCCTGTTCGGGCACGCAGTTCAGTCCCAAGGTGGTGCGGGCCATCACACGGCTCCGCAGGCGGAAACTGCTGCCGACTACGATCGCGGAGTCCCGGGATCGGAAAGCCGCCGCCTAGCCCGACCGCCCCCAATCCCCGGCCATCAGCGCGCGCACGAGGCTCACCTCTTCTCAGGTGGCCGGTTCGCTATGTCAAAGATCACCTTGATGGAAGAGGTGCGGGGCTGCTCGATGGCGGTCAGGATCGCCTCGCGATACTCGGAGAGCGGGAAGCGATGCGTGATGAAGCCTTCCATCTTCAGCTTCCCCTCCCTTATCCAGCGTACAATCAGGTCGAATGTGGACAGGCGCTCCCCTTCCCACTCCTCCATACCGTGTGCCATGACGCCGACGAGGTTCACCTCGTTGTACCAGACAGGGGTCAGGTCGATCTTCATCGGGCTGAGGTAGACGCCGACGATGACGACGGTGCCGCGGGAGCGGGCCCAGCGGAGGGCGTCGCGCAGCGTGTTGGGGAGACCAACGCAGTCGTAGACGACATCGAAGCCGCCCAGAATAACCTTGTTACCCAGGAGGCCCTTGTACAACCTGCCGCCGGTGAGACGCGCCACCTCGGCGTAGGCGTCGGCGCCGAGCATGATTATGTGGTCGGCGCCGCCCTTGCGCGCCATCTCCGCCTGGTAGTCGAAGCGGGCCAGGGCCGTGATCTCGCAGGACGGCTGAACCGCCCGAACCGCCTGGACGGTGAACAGGCCCTGGGTGCCGCAGCCGATGACCATCACCTTGTCGCCCGGCTGGGCCCGCTTTCGCAAGGCTGCCCTAACGGCGGAGCCGGCGGGCTCGATGAGGACGGCGTCTTCGTCCGTGATGTCGTCGGGGAGCTTGTAGAGACTGCCTTGGGGCGATGTCCACTCCTCACTCCAGCCGCCGCCGGTGCCGTGGGGCTCGTCCTTCGGAGGTACGGCCTCGCAGAGCGCATAGTTGCCTTCGGCGCAGTAGCGGCAGGGGGGCTCGCGGCCCACGGCCATGCAACTGCCCCCCGACATCTCCTGTGTCACCCGGTCGCCAATCTTGAGCTTCGTCACTTCCGACCCCACCTCGACCACGTCGCCCACGATCTCGTGTCCCATATAGTTGCGGTAGGCCGTCCCAGGCAGGGCTGCCGGCGCGATACGGAGATCGCCGTGCGCCATCACGAAGTGCAGGTCGGAGCCGCAGATGCCGGAGATGCGGTTGCGGACGCGCACCCAGCGCGGCCCCGGCAGCGACGGCGACGGGATGTCCGCCTCCTGAAGCGGCGCCAGACGGCCGAAGTAGGCGCTGCGGCGCCAGGGGCGCGGCAGGCGACTGCGGAGCTGTGTGGCGACGAGTCGTTGGAGACTGAGGTCTATGTAGAGGGTTCTCACGGGAGCACCTCCGCTCTTGTCGGCCGCGACGGGCATCCCTCGGCCGGTGGCTGCCGCCTAGGTAGCGTCCGACGATGGGGTCGCAGCCGGGACTGGTGGCAGACTTGCATCGATCGGTGGGTCCAACCCAAGGCTACAGGCCGAAAGGCACGCACGCAAGCCCCCTTTCGCTCGCCCTGCGACCTCGATCCTGTACTGCGCGGGTCCGCGCGATGACATTCAGCGTAGCGCTAACCGGGAGCTAGCTGTCGGAGTCGATGGGGTTCGTAGTGCGTGTCGTTGCGGCGAGCTCTTCGCCTGTGCCGCTGCGCAGGGCTGGCTGACCCCTGGCTGCTCGGCCTAGGCGGCGGCCTTCCCGTCTGGAGCGTCGGCGAGGGTGAGCGGAAGCATCTTTCGCCTGCGGAGCGTCGCCATGGCCTGCACCACCTTGGGACTGAACTGCGTGCCCGAACAGGCGGTGATCTCCCGCAGGGCTGCGGTGACGGAGCGGGCCGCCCTGTAGGGGCGGTCACTGATCATCGCATCGAAGGCGTCGGCGACGGCAACGATGGTGGCGGCCTCGGGAATAGCTTCGCTAGACAGGCCCTCAGGGTAGCCGCTGCCGTCCCAGTGCTCGTGGTGGGAGCGGGCGATGGTGGCGGCGAGCTCGAAGCCCCGTCTCTTCCTCAGGAACTGCTCACCCCAGGTGCTGTGGTGCTTCATCAGCTCCCACTCTTCGTCCGAGAGGCGGCCGGTGCTGCCGAGGACGGAATCGGGCACGCGCACCTTGCCGATGTCGTGGAGGACGGCCGCCAGGCCAAGCTCCCTCGCGTCCTCCTCGCCGTAGCCGAGCTGGCGTGCCAGGGCTTCGGTGATGGCGCGGACATTCTGGAGGTGGAGACCGGTGGTGTGGTCGTGGGCCTCGGCGGAGGCGGCGAGCAGCATAACGGTCTCGGTTCTGGCCTCCGCGAGGCGGTCAGAGGCTGCCTGGAGCTCCTCGACCAGTGTCGCCATGCGCACGACAGCCGTGACCTGGGTGGCGATGGTCATCAAGAACTGGGCGTCACGGGGCCCGAAGGCCGCTTCCCGCTTGCTGGCGACCGAGACGTGGCCGATCAGCTCATTCCGCCAGATCATGGGCGCGATCATGGCCGACCGCAGTCCGGCTGCACGGAGCAGTTCCCGCTCCATATCGGGTACGCGCTCGTCGTGTTGTGGGTCGTCCAAGACGACGGGGCGGCGCGTGCGCTCCAAGATTGCTCGCAGCGGGGCGTTGCCGTCTTCCCGCTGTTTGCGGTTCCATGCATCGATGAGTCCCTCCGGCGCCTCGGCAAACGTGTTCTGTGCCGTCGGTGCCTCGCGCCAAGAGTCGAACAGCGTGAAGTCGACCCCGTCGTAGCCCGCACCGATGGATAGCCGATGCGCCACGAGCTGCAGCTTGTCGTTGAGATTGCCCGGGGACGTCAGCAGGGGCACGAGCTCCCCCACCATCCTCGCTGCGCGCTCGTCGCGCAGGGGCCGCCGCGAAGCCCTGCCGGTTGCGTCCACGGGCCGCTGCCGCTTTGTGGCGTACATCGCGCTGTCGGCCAGCTTGATCAGATCTTCGATCCTCTCGGCTTCGGTCGGGTAGGTTACGAGGCCGAAGCCGACAGCGACCGGTACGCTCGCGCCCGTCTCCGGATCGGTGAGGGACGTATCTTCGACCGCCCCGAGGACGGCGTCGCGGTAGCGCTCTGCCGCGTCGCGGTCGGCGCCCGGCAGGATTGTCAGGAACTCGTCCCCTCCGTACCGGCCGACGATAGCGCCGTCCCTGGAGAGCGCCTGTGCAACTGCGACGAGCACGGCGTCGCCGACCTGGTGACCGTACGTGTCGTTTAGCGCCTTCAGGCCGTCGGCATCGACCATCGCTACGGCATGCGAGGCATCGGTGCCAGACTGGGAAATCAGGTCGCGCAGTTCCTCCATGATCGCTGCATGGTTGAGCACGCTGGTCAGCGGGTCGTGCCGCACCTGCTCCCGCAGCGCCTCCTCCGCGCGCCTGCGCATCAACGCTTCTACGAAGGTCACGCCTAGCGACTCCAGGTCTTCTTGGTCAGCCGAGTCATAGCCCGACTCTTTGTTGGCGACGCCGATCAGCCCGATTGTCTCGCTACCATGCTTCAAGGGGACACCAAGGAACGCGATGATCGGCGGGTGTCCGTCGGGAGTCCCGACTCGATCAGGGTGAGAGCTGGGATCGTTGGCCGTCAGCGGTCGTCCATCCTCGATTATTCTGCCCCAGATGCCGCGGATCTCCATATCCCTTATCGCCTTCACCGCATCGGAGCGAGGCATTGTGCAAGCCTGCCAACCCGGATTGCTCAAAGCAAGCGTGTCGAAGCGACCCGCCTGATTCACCTCGCCGATAAAGCCGAACTTGCTCCCGGTCAACTGCTCGGCCGCTGCCAGACACGTGCGAGCCACCGCCTCTTCGCTTTCGCACGTCAGGGCATCCTCGAACACCCGGTTCATTGCCTGCACAAGAGCGGTTTGCCTGGCGAGTGCCTGCTCTGCCTGCTTGCGTTCGGCGATGTCTCTTAGGGCACCCTCGACACCTGCGAACGCGCCGTCGGGGCCGCGGATGACGTGAGTACTGACAGACGTATCGATCACACGGCCGTCAGCCGTCTTGAGACGTACCTCGTAGTCGACAACCTCGCCGCGCTCCAGAACCACTTTCAAGAGCTCTGAGCGCTGCTCCGGATCCGCGTAGATGTCCAGCACCTGCGTGCCGATTAGCCCTTCGCGGGTGTATCCGTAGCGCTCCGCAGCCGGGCTTATTTCGGTGATGATGCCCTTCTCATCTGTCCGGTAGTAGATGTCCTGCACATTCTCGAATATGGTGCGGTACTTCGCCTCGCTCTCGCGGAGCGCCTGCTCCGCCCGCTTGCGCTCGCTGATGTCTCGAAACACTCCCTGGATCAAGAGTCGTCCCCCAAGGACAGACGTGGAGGCGGATATGTCGACCGGAATGCGCTCCCCGTTTGGGCGCTGAACGTAGATATCGGTTGTGATCGCCGTCCCGGAAGCTACGTGCTCAGCGAAAATGCTGCGATAGCGCTCTGCCTCCTCGGGTGGATGGAGGACGGATTGATGCATGCCCACGACCCGCCGCTTCGGCAGGGACATGAGAGAGCATGCCGCCTCGTTGGCGTCCACGATCTCACCCGTGGAAGCATCAGCGATGAAGATGGCATCGCGGCTAGTGTCGAACAGGTTGTGGTACTTCGCCTCGCTCTCTCTCAGGGCCGTCTCCGCTTGCTTGCGCTCGCTGATATCAGTGGCAACGCCGATGCCGCCGACGACTCTGCCGTCGCGGTCCCGGATCGGCGTGAAGCGGGTCTCGAAGGTGACTCCTGCTACCTCCAGCGTAACGCCGAACGTTTCACCAGCGAGGGCGCGCTGGATGTTCTCGGCGATGTCTGGCACGCTGGGGAACACGTCGAGGACGGAGCGGCCAACAACTTCCTCCGGTCGCAGCCCGATGGCATCCAGACCCTTGCCCTCCGAGAGGGTGAACACTCCCTCGGCGTCTATGGCGAACAGGATGACGGGTGCATTCGTGACCAAGGTGCGCAGGCGTTCCTCGCTGGCGCGCAGCGCCTCTTCCGCCCGCTTGCGCTCGGCGATATCTCTCAGCGTACCTTCGACTCCGGCGAACGTGCCATCGGGGCCGCGGATAACGTGAGTACTGACAGACGTTTCGTTGACGTGGCCGTCACCCGTCTTGAGATGCACTTCGTAGTCGAGAAGCTCCCCGCGTTCCTGGATCGCTTTCAAGAGCGCTGAGCGCTCCTCCGGGTCCGCGTAAACGTCCAGCACCTGTGTGCCGATCAGCTGATAGCGGGTGTATCCCCAGCGCTCCACCGACGGGCTTATTTCGGTTATGATGCCCTTCTCATCTGTCCGGTAATAGATGTCCTGCACGTTTTCGAATATGCTGCGGTACTTTGATTCGCTCTCACGTAGCGCCTCCTCCGCCCGCCTGCGCTCGTCCACCATCTCGTTGAAGTCCCGGGCAAGAGAAGCCACTTCCTGGGGGCCCGACACGTTCGCCCTCGCTTCCAGGTCCCCCGATGCGATGGCCCTGACGCTGGCCCGCAACGAAGCCAGGGGGCGCGCCACTGATACGACGAGCATCGCCAGGGCCCCGAACCCAACCACGAAGGCAATCGTGGTGATCGCTATCAACAGCGCCAGGGTGATGTCCGCAGCCCGATCCGCTTCCGTCCGCTCGCCCGCCAGGGCGTCCTGCTCTTCCTTCACCAACTGGTCGAGTTCGGCACTGATGGCGGAACCCTCAGGCATCGCCTCCGACAGCCTCGCGACCCCCATCCGCTGTGCCTCCTCCGGCGTGGCCTCCAGGACAGCGGTGATGCCCGACTCCAGTTCCGCGTTGAACCGGCCTATGCGTTCGTTGAGCTCGTCGAGGGCGGCGGCGCCGTCCACGTAGCCCGCCGCGAGAGTCTCAGCTCGAGCCACGCTTAGATCCTGCTGGACTTCCGCCTCATACTGGCGGTAGATCACGGCGAGCGCCGGGTCCTGCGACCACACCAGTGCGCTAACCGCCGCCTGTCCCTCGAAGTATCGGGCGTGGGCGCGGCTCAGGCTCGCAACAGCGGCCGACGTGTGCTCCAGCGCCCCGTGGCGGTGCTGCATGCCCTGGGCACGCCAGATCGCGACCACCGCCACACCCGCCAGGAGCAGCATGAACACCACTCCTGCCAGAATGGCTCGTCCTCGGACCGAACTCCAGCTAGACATTATTGGGGCGAGTCGTCCTCCAGCCCGACCGTGCTCGCGACATGCCGATACTCACCCGGCCGGGCTGGCCCGTGGCGCGTTGACGCTACCATCGCCATTATCGGAGCGAGCCTCCAAATGATTATCGGCCGGTAGGTAAATGACAATATGCCCGAGGATATTGGGGGCCGACCGCTGAGCCGCACATCGACCAGGAGGAGCAGCAAAGGCCTGCCGTTCGGACGGTGTAGAGGGCGCGGGGACAGCGCCGCTGAAGCAGCGCCGACGCTGTCGCAGCGCCTACGGGGAGAATGACTGAGGCGTTATTTGCAGCACCACCCGACCCTCCCGGAGGGCGCGCTCCTCGATGGCAGGCCTCTGTTCTTCGCCGAGAGGCCGCCCCAGCATCCTCTCGCCGATCGCCATCATCGTCTCCACCACGTTCTCCTCGACGATCTCACCCCGGCCGTAGACCGTCAGGTAGGCGAAAGGAGGCTCCTCTGCCAGGGCACAGAGGGTGACCCGGCCGTCGCGGCGGACGTTCTTCGCCTTCACCCGGTTCGCCGTCGTCGAGACCACAATGCGCTGCCCGTCGAAGAGATAGTAGACGGGCGAAAGCTGGGCCCGCCCGCTCGCCCCCAACGTGCCGAGGACAGCCAGCCGGTGGTCTCGCAGGAAAGTGCGTCGTTCTTCATCGGTAGCCATCGTTCCTCTCCTTCCATGTCGCACAGGCGCCTCGCTGCATGATACGGCTGCGCGCGGCGATGTCAAGGACTGCGGGCATGACGAGAAGTAAGAACGGGTCTTGCCTGGGCAGCGGGAGCGGCTACAATGGGCCTGTACGCCGTCGGGAGGATTGAAGTGCTGGAAGAGAAGATCGCCGCCTACCTGCAAAGCAAGTTGCCCGAGGCCAAAGAGCTCGCAGTCACCGGCCTCAACCGCATCCCCGGAGGCGCCTCGCGCGAGACCTGGTCCTTCGACGCACGCTGGCACGAGGGAGGACGCGAGGTACAGCGCGGTTTCGTCATCCGACGCGACCCAGAGGCCAGCGTATTGGAGACAGAGCGTGACATCGAGTTCCAGGTCTACCGCGCCCTCGCCGACACCGCTATCCCCGTCCCCAGGGTGTTCTGGCTGGAGAAGGAGAGCCAGTGGCTGGACCGCCCCTTCTTCGTCATGGAGCGCATCGACGGCTGCGAGACGTCGCCCCAGGTGTTGATCACAGAGGAGTACGCGGCCGGACGCGCCAGGATCGCGGAGCACGCTGTCCAGATCCTGGCCGACATTCACAACGTCGACTGGAGGGCGCGGGGCCTGGACTCCCTCGGCGTCCCAGACGGCCCCGATGACTGCGGGCCGAGAGAGGTCACCAGGTGGGAGGAGACGCTCCGCAAGGACGCCCTGGAGCCCTACCCCGTCCTGGAGGCGGCGTTTCGCTGGCTGAGGCGTCACCCGCCGCCGCCCGCCCAGAAGATAGCGCTCGTCCATGCGGACTACCGCACCGGCAACTTCCTCTACAGCGCCGACAGCATCCGGGGCTGGCTCGACTGGGAGATGGTCCACCTCGGCGACCCCATGGAGGACGTCGGCTGGTTCTGCATCATGCCCTGGCGCTGGGCCCGCGACGAGCTTGTGGGCGGCCTGCTCGAACGTCAGCGGTTCTACAGCCTGTACGAGAAGTACAGCGGCCTGCGCGTCGATGAACAGGCCGTGCACTTCTGGGAGGTGCTGGGCAACGTCAAGCTGGCCGTGATATTCATTACCGGCGGCCGCTCCTTCTGCGACGGCCGCACCAGGAACGTCTTCATAGGGCTCCTGGGCCGCAATCTCGCGGCGCTGGAAGAGGAGATATTGAACCTCATCGGCCACTAGGACCGTCCTTCCCGCCGAGCGGGACGATCCCGGCAGCTAGTCCTTCGGGAGAGATACTGAGATGCGACCGAGCCACATAGAGCTTATCCAGGGGCTTCAGGCCACGCTCATGGCCGATGTCCTGCCGGAGCTCACGTCTGCGTATGCCCAGTGGCAGACCCAGATGGCGCTTCTCGTCCTGGGTGTGCTGGCCCTGGAACTCGACGGGGGCGTGCAGGACCTTCTCGACGAGAACAGGAACCTCCGAAACCTCTTCGGACGTGCCGCACAGGCCGTCGATGGTCTCGGCCGCGAGGCGAGCACGCCGCTTGCCGATCTCGCTCCCGATCTGAAGGGGAAGGCGAAGGAGGCCGACGGCGAGCCCTATACCATCTCCGCCCTTGGGGCCCGCAACGGCGACCTGCGTGCCCTGCTGACGCGCCTCCTGGCCGCCTGCGAGGACGTGGGGGAACAGCGGGGGCGTGAGTCCCTGCAGCCGATCCGGGACGAGGCCTATGCCCTCCTTCGCCGGCAGGCGGGCAAGCGATGGGACCTCTTCCGCCCCGGCGCTACCGGTTGACCGTGTCCTCCGCAGAGAGCCGCCCCACGACCCCTCTCGTCCACTTCATCGGCGCCTCCGGCTCCGGCAAAACGACGCTGCTGGAGAAGGTGATCCGCCGCCTCAAGGAGCGAGGCCATCGCATAGCGGCCATCAAGCACACCCATCACCATGTGGAGCTGGACCGGCCGGGCAAGGACTCCTGGCGGTTCGCGGCGGCGGGCGCCGACATCGTGACGGTGGCCGCGCCGGACCGGCTCGCCACGTTCGAGCGGACGGAGCGACAGCCAGGTCTGGAGAACCTCGTGCGGTCGCTGGAGGGCCGCGTCGACCTGGTCCTGGCCGAGGGGTTCAAGGCGGAAGAGGGCGCGAAGATCCTGGTGGTCGGGAAGAAGCGACTGCCCAAGGCGCTGGCAGCGGGAGAGTACCTGGCCGTCGTCTCTGACTCCGATGCCTCGCCGCCAGGGGTGCGCCGCTTCAGCCCCAACGACGTCGACGGCCTGGTAGAGCTGCTGGAGGCGTTCGCCCGCCTCAGTCACCCAGGATGACCACGTCGACTGTTCGCGTCCGCGCCTCGCACAGCTCAACCAGAAAGAGGCGCTGCCACGTCCCCAGGTCGGGCCGGCCGCCACGGATCGGCACCCACGTCGACTCCCCGAAGAGCATCATCGTCGCCAGGTGGGCGATAGCGTTCTGCGCGCCTTCGTACGAGTGCCGGTAGTGGCGCGAAGGCGGAATCAACTCCCGCAGGAGGTCGCGGCTATCCTCGTGGATCGTGGGGTCGCCCTCCATGCAAGTAATGGCGGCGGTCGTGTGCCGGCTACGCAGCAGAGCCACGCCCTCGCGCACGCCGACAGCCCCCACCTCCCGCGCCAGCTTCTCGGTGAGATCAACGAACTCACCAGCCTTTGCGGTGGGCACGGAGATCTTCGTCTGGGTCAATCGCAACTTGTCACCCCCGTCCAGGATTCGTTCAGGGCCACCGGCCTCTCTCGGCGGTCGTGAGCGAGGCCTCCCTAACGCCCCATCACGCTAGCAGAAGAAGCCGCCGCGAGGAAGCCCAGCCCTTCGCGCGGGTGCGGTTGAGGTCGGCACAGACCGGGACGCCCGTGCGTGCTAGAATTGATGGCACGCGAGGAAGACGGTGTTCGTTTTCGACCAGCTTGCCGAGACGATAGCCCATGCCCTGCGGGACCTCTTTGAGTCCTACGGCTACTGGGTGGTGTTCTTGGGCACGCTCCTGGAGAACACGCTCCTTCTGGGCCTCATCGTCCCGGGAGCGGTCGTTCTTCTGGCGGCAGGTCTCTTCGCTCATGAGGGCATCGTCTCGCTGCCGGTAGCGATCGCCGTGGGCGTGGCCGGCACCATCGTCGGCGATACGATTAGCTACACCGTGGGGCGCGTCGGCTGGCACCGCATCTTCCAGAATCGCTCGTTCGGCCGCTGGAGCGAGAAGATAAGGGGACCGATCATGCGCTGGAGCGCCTGGTTCGTCCTCTTCTACCACTTCGCCGGCTACTCGCGACTGGTCGGGCCGGCGGCGGCAGGGCTGCTGCGCATGCGCGTGCGCCGCTGGGCTCCTATCGACTACACAGGTGCAGCTCTCTGGGTCTCCTCCCATGTGGTGGCGGGATACGTCCTCGGCACTCTCGGCGTGACGCTGGACCCCGCCAACGAGCGCTTCCGCGTCTTTGAGTGGCTTCTCTTCGCGGTGTTTGTGGTGTGGGTGCTTCTGGTCCTCCGCTCCAGCCGGCGCCTGTTCGAGACGAAGCCCTCGCGGGACACGGGTGCAGAGCCGGTGCCCCTCCCCTTCCTCAGCGACGACCCTGGGGAGCCTGAGGCCTAGGCTCATCCCCGGAGCCGGTCCGTCAGCTCTCGCAACTGCTCCGCGGCCCCCACCCGCAGCGGCCGGAAGTGGCTGAAGCAGATCACTTCGACGCCAAGCTCGGCCATCCTGGCGATGGACCTCTTCGCCGCCGCCATGTCCTCCGTCACAGCGGCCGCCGGCGGCGTAGGACGACCGCCCGGCGCCTGGAGCGCATCGCCGACGATGAGAAGGCCCCTGCGGGGGAAATGGAGGACGATGTGCCCCGGCGTGTGGCCCGGACAGTGGACCACCCGCATTCCTCCCAGCACCGGGAGCTCGTCCCCGTCGTCGAGGATTATGTCGACTGGAACCGGCCTCGGCCTGAACCCGAACGCCGTCGCTAGCGGCTCGAGTACGGCGGCGAGGACGCGGCGGCGGATGGGGAAGGGCAGCCGCATGTCGCCCGAGATGTACGGCGCTTCCGCCCGGTGCGCCGCCGTCCGGGCGGACGTCTCCCGGCGCAGCTCCGCCAGGCCGCCGATGTGGTCGTAGTGGTAGTGGGTGACGATCACCTGGGCGATGTCTTCGGGCGAGCGCCCGATCTCCCTGACGGCTCTCAGAATTCTCCGGCCGCTGCCGCGCATGCCGGCGTCGACGATCGTGACCTTCTCATCGTTGAGGAGGAACACGGAGGCGCCCTTTGCGGCGACCCGGTAGACCTGGGGCATCACTTCCTGTGGGCGCATCGGTCTCCTTCCCTCGCGCGGGCCGCATACGGGACGGGGTGGGTGATCGCTCATCGCGTCTCGCTGGGGCGCCGCGCCAGCGGCACAGGTTGCGTTACCTCTGTCGATTGTGCGCGTTCGGGCGTCTCCTGCCAAGGGGAGGCGCGTCCCCCGGTGCCGGATGTAACGCGATTCGATGGAATCGCGCCGGTCTACTCCGTCCGTTGTAGCGCCGGAGTCTACCCTTGACCTGTAAATAACCCGTTGGCCTATACCGATACTCCTCCTGTAGGGCCGGCTCTCATTGCTGATGCGGCCCTGGACGGCAGGCGTGTATTCATGAGGAGGGCTTCAATGGAGTCCAGAGAGGATGCTCGTAGGAGAGGGAGAGGTGAGGCCGGCTTCACGCTGGTGGAGGTGCTGATGGTTGTGGCGATTCTCGCCATCCTCGCCGCCATCGTGCTGCCGAACTTCACGGGTCTGCTGAGCGGCAGCCAGACGTCGGCCAGCGACGCCGAGCTCAATATCGTGCAGACGGCCGTCGACGCCAAGATGGCGAATGAAGGCTGGGCCAACTTCACCCCCGAAATCCTTGCGACAGACGCGACCACCGACATGGGGACGGCCGGGTTCAATCTGTACCCGAAGTACATGCGGGGTACCGCCACGAAGGGCACCTACAGTGTCACCACCGAAGGGCAGGTGACACGACAGTCCACCGGCTACTGACGGCTGGGCTAGCGGTACCCAGAGACGGCACCCGCTCCTCCACTGGCCCGCCGAGGCGAGCGTCGGCTTCCCCCGG
This sequence comes from uncultured Dehalococcoidia bacterium, assembly GCA_964565775.1. GTDB lineage: Bacteria > Chloroflexota > Dehalococcoidia > DSTF01 > JALHUB01 > CAZMGB01. Next base: position 96,188 of record CAZMGB010000009.1, on the reverse strand, counting down.
CAACGCCGGCCGGGAGGACAATGCTGCTGGGAAGGAACCGTCATGGCAGCAAAGACTCTAGTTGTTGAGGATGAGCCCGCGACCCTCCGGCTGGTGAGCCACCCGGTCGAGTCCGCGGGCTATCCCGTTATCCTGGCCATCGACCGTGTCGAGGCCCAGCGCCAGGCTCGGCAGGACACGCCGGACTAGCTTGGAGGCCTCGATGTATGCCCATACGGTCGCCCCGCCCCAGAAGAAGCTCGGTGAGATGCTGGTCGAGTCGGGCCTGCTGGCCCCGGACCAGCTCGACCGCTCTCTGCAGGAGGCCAGGCGGCTCCACAAGCGGCTGGGAGAATACCTGGTAGAGCAGCGGCTGCTGACGGCGGAAGACCTGGCCAGCACGCTAAGCATCCAGCTCAAGCTTCCCATCATCGACCTGAAGCGCCAGCCCGTCCAGCCCGAAGCGCTGGACCTGGTGCCGGAGGCGTATGCCCGTCAGCACGACCTCATACCGATCAATGTGACGAGCGATGCGCTGGTGGTGGTGATGTCGGACCCGGCGAACATCCAGGTCCTGGAAGACCTGCAGGCGCGCGCCAAGACGGCCATCCAGCCCGCTATCGGTATCCCCAGCGACATCCGCGACGCGATCAACCGTAGCTACCGGGCGAGCGGCGAGATTGAAGCGCAGATAAGCCAGGTGGCTCCGCCGGTCGATGAGCCAGCCGTCGAAGAAGCGCTCGCGCCTGACCTCGTTGCCCGGACGCCCATCGTCCGGACCGTGGATCTCCTCATCGCTCAGGCCGTGCGAGACCGGGCGTCGGACATCCACCTGGAGCCCCGGGAGGACTGTGTGCGCGTCCGCTACCGCATCGACGGCATTCTCCACGATGTGCAGACTTTGCCCCTGACCGTCCATCCTCCGCTCATCTCCCGGCTGAAGGTGCTGGCCGGCATGAACATCGCCGAGCGGCGGCGCCCTCAGGACGGGCAGTTCTCTGTCCAGATCGAAGGCAAGGATGTGGACTTCCGGGTCGCCACCTCCGACAGCGTTCACGGTGAGATAGTGGTGCTGAGGGTGCTGGACAAGTCCCTGTCCCTGTTCACTCTGGGGGAGCTGGGGTTCCTTGCGGAGGCGCTGGAGCGCTATTCGCAGATGCTGCGGACGCCGTTCGGGATGATCCTGGTGGGAGGACCGACCGGCTCCGGCAAGACGACGACGCTCTACGCTTCAGTCAATAGGCTGGACCGCACGGGTCGCAACATTGTGACGGTCGAGGACCCCGTTGAGTACCTGTTTGAGGACATCAACCAGATCCAGGTCAACCCACGGGCGGATATCACCTTCGCCAGCGGGCTTCGCTCCATCATGAGGCTGGACCCGGATGTGATCCTGGTCGGCGAGGTGCGCGACGGGGAAACGGCCAGGATGGCCACCCAAGCGGCCCTCACGGGGCATCTCGTTCTTTCATCCATCCACGCCAACGACGCCGTGGGGGTGCTCTTCCGACTCCTCGACCTGGGCGTCGAGCCCTTTCTCATCTCATCGGCGCTGGTGGGGGTGGTCTCTCAGCGGATGGTGCGGCGCGTCTGCCCCCACTGTCGAAGCCAATCGGAGGCGCCCATCGAGGAGCAACTCGCCTATGAGGAGGAGCTGGGCGAGAGACCGGGTCGGCTCTACTACGGGGAAGGCTGCAACTTCTGCGCCAACACGGGCTACAGGGACCGGATCGGGGTGTTCGAGGTGCTTGTGGTGAGCGAGGAGGTTCGCCGCATGCTGCTCAAAGGCGCAAGCTCAGCCGAGATCAGAGCCCAAGCCACCGGCGAAGGCATGGTGACTATGCGGCGGGACGGGATGCTGAAGGTCCAGCAGGGCATCACGACGCTGCATGAGGTGATCAGGAACATCTTCTCCATCGGATAGACGATTGAGAGGGCTGGCTTGACTTACAGATACGTCGCATTCACGCCGTCCGGTGAGCAGATCAAGGGGTCGATTGAGGCACCTACGGAGGAGGTGGCCGAGCAGACCCTCTGGGAGTGGGGCTACCGGGTCATCGCCCTCCGTGCGACCTGGACGCCGCCGCGGCTCGATCGGCTGTTTCCCACCGTGTTCGGCATCAAGTCCCAGGAGATCATCATCTTCTCCCGGCAGCTAGCCACCCTCATCGAGTCCGGTGTCGCCATAGTGCCCGCCCTGGAGCTGCTGCAGCGACAGGCGCGCGGCCAGTTCGGCCGCGTCCTGGGTGAGCTCACTCGGGCCGTCAAGCAGGGCTCCTCGTTGTCGGACGCGCTGCGAGATCACCCTCAGGTCTTCCCGCCGATCTTCAGAAGCACGATCGCGGTGGGTGAGCGGACGGGGAACCTGGAGGTCGTCCTTCGAGAACTGGCGACACACATGGAGAAGGAACAGGCGATCATCAAGCGCGTCCGAGGGGCGATGGCCTACCCGACCTTCGTCATTCTCATGGCCATCGGCGTCGTCGTCATTCTGGTCACGGCGGCGCTACCGCCCCTGATCAACCTGTTCGACGACTTCGACGCGGAGCTGCCCCTTCCCACGAAGATCCTCCTCGGCCTCAGCCACTTCGCGACCGCCTACAAGCTCCATATGGCAGTGGCGCTGATCCTGGTCATCGTCATCGTCGCCTTCTACATGAGACAGCCCCTCGGTCGGAGGCAGCTTGACTATCTCCTGCTGCGTGCCCCTCTCATCGGGCCCATCACCGTCCTCAGCAACACCTCCCGCTTCAGCGGGACGATGGCAGTCCTCTTCAAGGCCGGCCTCCCCCTTACGGAGGTGATGGACCAGACCCTTCAGACGACCCAAAACCAGATCGTCCGTGAAGCGTTGGAGGAGGTGCGGGAGGAGCTGCTGAGGGGGGAAGGTCTCTCGAAGCCGTTGGGGAACTCGAAGATTTTCCCACCGATGCTCGTCCATATGGTGGAGGTAGGGGAGGAGACCGGCACGCTGGAGGCCAATCTGGAGACGATGGCCGACTTCTACGCCCGCGAGACGGACGAGCGCATCAACAGGCTGACCTCCATGATTGAGCCGGCGCTGACCATTGGTGTCGGTGGAGTCGTCGCCTTCATCGCGGTCTCTCTGATCATGCCGATGTACGGAATAATGCAGTCTATTCGCTAGCTATGTACGCACACACAGGCGACGACACGGGCGGCAGGGACCGCAAGCTTGGGGGGCGCCAGCCGATGCTCACGGGCCTCAGGCAAGCCCTGGTCGACGGCCAGGGAGGCGCGGGCCTCGTTGAAGTGCTGGTGGCCGTCGCCATCCTCGGTGTCACGCTGGTCGTCTTCCTGGCCGCCATGTCGACCGGCTCGGTCGGAGTCGCGACGACGGAGGAGCAGGTGACCGCCGAGAACCTGGCCCGTTCGCAGCTCGAGTACACCAAGAGCGACACATACCTGGCGGCCCCCGCCTCCTACCCCACGGTGACGCCGCCGGCGGGATACGCCGTCTCGGCGGACGCCACGTCTATCGGAGAGGGCGATGGCGCAGTCCAGAAGATCACCGTCACCGTCACGAGGAACGGCGAGACGCTGCTGACGGTCGAAGGCTTCAAAGTAGACCGATGAGAGGGAAAGCAGGCGAGGCGGGCTTCACTCTGGTCGAAGTCATGGTGGCCTCGGCCATCGCCACACTGATCCTCGGCCTCCTTTCGACGGCTACGTTTCAGTTCCTGAACGCTACCGGGCGCGGCCACGACAGGCTGGCGGTGGCGCACGACTACGGCACCGCCTTCGAGTGGCTGAACCGGGATGCGCAGATGGCAGTGTCGGAGCTGGCTACTGTGCTGCCCGACAGCGTGACCCTCAGGTGGATGGATGTCGTCAGCGGCACGACCTATGAGAGCGCGTACGCGCAGTCCGGCGACGAGCTCGTGCGTACTCTGACGGTGGACGGAACGCCGTCCAGCCAGACGGTGGCCCGAAACCTGGCGCCGTCCGGATTCAGCGCATCGAAGAGCGGCGATCTCCTCACCGTCAGCATCACGTCCGTCGAAGGAGACGTCACGCAGACGCGGACCGAGAACATCTACATGCGGCCCCCGCGCGGGACGGCAACCGCCTTCCCGACGCAGCCTCCAACGGCTACCTCCACTCCCACGCCGGCCTGTACGCCCGGTGATACCGGCTACCTGAACCCGACGGCGCAGGCCGCCGACACAGGCGGCGACGGCAACGGCTTCGAGTGGTACCCGACCTACGCCTTCGCCGACGGCGGTTTCGCCGCTGGCAACTACGACGGCGCCGGTGACCGCCATCGCTTCTACAACTACGGCGTCTCCATCCCCGCAGGCTGCTCCGTCTCGGGCATCGAGGTGCGGCTGGACTGGTGGCTGGACAGCACATTCGGCAGCAGCAGCATGAGCGTAGAGCTGTCCTGGGACGGTGGTACGTCCTGGACGGCGGCGAAGACGGACAATACGGAGACGACGTTCGAGCACACTGCAGTGCTGGGTGGTTCGACTGACATCTGGGGCAGGACGTGGTCGGCAACGGAGCTAAGCAACGCGAACTTCCGAGTGCGGGTGACCTCGAACAGCGACAGCGGCTTCCGCGACTTCTTCCTGGAGTGGGTGCCGCTGAAGGTCTACTACGGGCCTGCAACGCCTACATCTACGCCTAGCCCGTCGCCTACCGCCACTCCTACCCCTACGGCCACCGCCACGCCTACGCACACGCCCACAGCGACAGCGACGCCGACCTGTACGGCCGGTGATACCGGCTACCTGAACCCGACGGCGCAGTTCGCTGACAGCGGCGGCGACGGCAACGGCTTCGAGTGGTACCCCACCTACGCCTTCACCGACGCCGCCTGGTTCGCCGCCAACTACGACGGGCCCGGAGACCGCCACCGCTTCTACAACTACGGCGTCTCCATCCCCGCAGGCTGCTCCGTCTCGGGCATCGAGGTGCGGCTGGACTGGTGGCTGGACAGCACCTTTTACAGCACCAGCAGCATGAGCGTAGAGCTCTCCTGGAACGGCGGTGCCTCCTGGACGGCGGCGAAGACTGATAGTACAGCGACAACGTTCGAGCACACGGCAGTGCTGGGTGGTTCAACTGACACCTGGGGCAGGACGTGGTCGGCAACGGAGCTAAGCAACGCCAACTTCCGGCTGCGGGTGACGTCGAACAGCGATAACGCCTTCCGCGACTTCTTCCTGGACTGGGTGCCGCTGAAGGTCTACTACGGGCCTGCAAGGCCTACATCTACGCCTAGCCCGACGCCCACCGCCACTCCTACCAACACGTCCACCTCAACCCCCACGTCTACGCCGACACCCACGCCGACATTCACGCCGACGTCGACGCCCACACCGACGTTCACAGCAACACCGACCGCTACGCCGACATTCACACCGACACCGACTGCTACGCCTACCCCAACACGGACCGCCACGCCCACCAACACACCTACAAGCACGCCGACCTCTACACCCACCCCCGGCGGCTGTCCTTCGCTCGATGCCCACTTCGACTCCGACGCCGAGGGCTTCGCCTACTCCGACGACACCTTCCGCGGCACCGGCGCACCCGCCTACGCCAGCGGCACCTACGAGCCTGCGGGCGGCTTCACCGGCGGCGGCCTCGAGGTCCTGCTTGGTGACATCGACAATTTCGCTATCTTGGGGATGTCCGGCGGCTGGTCGAAACAGTTCGTCCTCGCTTACGACCAGACGGTCACGCTGGACCTGCGTTATCGGTTGCTCCTCGCGGCCAACTATGAGTCCGACGAGTACGGGCAGGCCCTGCTGTCCATCGACGGAACCCTGTACGGCACCGGCGGCCACGACTACCTCGCCCAACTCGTCGGCGACGGCAACGGCGGATTCACGATGGACACGGGCTGGCAGAGCGCCACCCTGACCCCGTTCTTGACCGCCGGTACACACACCCTCACCATAGGCGCCTATAACAACAAGAAGACCTTCAACGACGAAAGCACCGAGGTCTACTTCGACGACGTCGTGATCCAATGTGGCGCCACGCCCACCCCGACCTCGGCGGCCACCGCAACGCCCACTGCCACACCCACACCTACGGCTACCGTCACGCCTACTCACACACCTACGGCGACAGCGACCTGTACGGCCGGTGATACCGGCTACCTGAACCCGACGGCCGACGCCGCCGACACTGGTGGTGACGGCGACGGCTTCGAGGAGAACTCCACCAACGCCTTCACCGACGGCGCCTGGTTCGCCGTCAACTACGACGGCGCCGGTGACCGCCACCGCTTCTACAACTACGGCGTCTCCATCCCGGCAGGCTGCTCCGTCTCGGGCATCGAGGTGCGGCTCGACTGGTGGCTGGACAGCACCTTTTACAGCACCAGCAGCATGAGCGTGGAGCTCTCCTGGAACGGCGGCGCCTCCTGGACGGCGGCGAAGACGGACAATATAGAGACGATGTTCGAGCACACGGCAGTCCTGGGTGGCTCAACTGACACCTGGGGTAGGACGTGGTCGTCAGCGGAGCTAAGCAACGCCAACTTCCGGCTGCGGGTGACGTCGAACAGCGACAACGCCTTCCGCGACTTCTTCCTGGACTGGGTGCCGCTGAAGGTCTACTACGGGCCGTAAATGAGGTCAGATCTGGCGAGAAGACGGTCGGCGATGAAGAACAGCGGGCGCGGCAGAGCTTGGTGGCTGTGTACGCTTCTCGCGGAGTCGGGGCAGGCGCTGCCGCTCGCCCTGATTGCCCTTGCCATCGGTGCCGTGCTGGTGACGCCGTTTCTCACCGACGTCAGCGTCAACCTTCTGGCGAGCCGCAAGACTGACGAGGCTATCGCCGACTATTACTCAGTTGACGCCGGCATCGAGTGGGGGCTGTGGAGACTGAAGAACAACCCCACGCTCACGACGAGCACGAGTTATGAGGAAGCGCCGCTCCAGCCGACCCCGGCCTCCATCAACGGCGATAGCTTTCCGACGACGGAGGTCCGCTTCGCTTCCGGCGCCGGAGCATCCGAGTCTATCACGCCCACCTGGCAGGAGGGAGACGGCGAACAGTGCTACCCGGTCACGACCACGGACAGCGGCCTCATCTTCGCCGTGGTCGACACGGACGCCTCCAGCGTGTGGGTCGCGCTGCTTTCAGAGTCGGCCGACTGCGCCAAGCCCGACGGGTTGGCGCCGGCCAGCGGCACGTCTCCCTACACTGTGCAGTTCGGCCCCGAGGCGGCCGGCTCCTATCAGGTACTGGTGGCGACGGTGGGCGCGACGACCGGGGCGCTGGCGGTCCATTACCCGATCGCCAGCTACGACCTGCGGTCAGAGAGGGATGGGCGAACGATCACGAGCAGAGCGACGGCAAGCATGAACGCGGTCACGATCATCTCGTGGCAGCTCGACTAGGCACGAGGTGGCAGGCATTGTCGGCGGTTGACAGACTGAAGAGGGTGAGGCTCAAGCCGCTAACGCAGCTTCTTCTCGTCGTCGCTGTGGCTGTTGTCGCGTACGTCGCCATGGGCGTGTCCATCGTGCGGGAGAAGTGGGACCAGGACGCATTGTCTGCGCAGATCGACCTCGGACAAGGAGTCTTACTCTCAGTCGCGGACGCCCGCCAGGACCTGGAGGAATTGCAGACACGCCTGACGGAGGCGAAGCAGGAGCTGGCCGCTGCCGAGACCGCGTTCCCGAGCAAGCTGGACAGCAAGGACATCCTGGAGACGATCCTGGGGGATGTAGGCGAAAGCAAGGTGCGGCTGCTGAGAATCGATATCCGGGAGCCCATCACCGAGGTGGACGGGGAGAACACGTACGACGTTCTTGGCCTCGACCTCGCTGTCGAGGGCGATTTCGGTCAGCTAGTCGACTTTCTCGCGGCCCTGGAGAACAGAGCGACAAGCACGACCAGGATCGGCAGTTTCACGCTCGAGGACAAGGGCGAGCGGAAGGTCCTGAACCTCGAACTGCTGACATACGCGCAGCCGCCGGCGGCAGAGCCTACCCCGTCGGAGGGAGACGGCTCAGCCAGCGCAGGGTCCGGCGCTACCACTACGAGTGAGGAGGCTACAGGCCAGTGACGATGACGATGAAGGCAAGTGCTCCCGGTTCGGTCACGGGTCCCCTGCGTCTCCTGTCTCGACCCCTGGCGACGCTGCACGTCGAGGGCGGCAGCGCGCGCCTCCTTGTGGTCAAGGGCAGGCAGGTCACCACCTGGGGGATAGAGCCGCTGGAGCCCGCCCTCACGCACGACGGAGTGGTGGCCGACCCTGAAGCAGTGGGCAGGCACATCAAGACCCTGTTTGCAGCTCACCGCGTCGCCAAGGGGAATCTTGTGGCCGGCCTGACAGGCCAGCGTTCCGTCCCCCGCATCCTCGACTTCCCTGAGATGGACTTGCGGCTCTTGCCGGAAGCGATCCCCCGCGAGATGAAGCGGGAGATGCCGGTGCCTCTCGACGAGATCTACATCTCCTGGCAGCTTGTCGGCAACGGAAACGGTCACCTGCGGGTATTCGCCCTCGGCGTACCGCGAGATGTGCTTGGCCCCCAGGTGAAGGCCATCACGGCTGCCGGCGCGAAACCGCGCTCCATGGACATCAAGCCGCTCGCCCTGGTGAGGGCGGTGGGCCGGAGTGAAGCCATAATCGCGGACCTGGAGCCGGAGACCCTCGATGTCATCGTCGTCCAGGGTGGCATACCCGTGACCATTCGGACGGCCGGCGTGCGGCGCGAGATCGACACGGTCGAGGACAAGGTCCAACGATTGGGGGAGGACCTCGCCCGCACCGTGAAGTTCTACAGCGACACGCATCCGCAGGAGCCGCTCGAGCCATCGACTCCAATATACCTGACGGGCTCCCTGGCGCAGGAGGTAGCGTCCTCGGGCGTCGTCGAGGGCTCGGTCAGGTACCCGGTGGAACCGTTGGCGCCGGCGCTCGACTGCCCGCCTGGCCTGCCGCTCGCGACCTTCATGGTCAACATCGGACTAGCGTTGAAGGAGCTCTGAGAGACATGCGGGAGAGTTCGGCTCTGGAGCCGCCCCTGTTCGTCGATCTCAACGTCCTCCCGGAGGAGCTACGGCCGCGGCGCTACCCGGCCTGGTTCGTGGTGGGTGTGGTGGGGGTCCTGGCCGCCGGCCTGCTGCTGCTGCCGCTATCTCGAGTGCAACAGGCCGCCAATAAGGAGACTAGCCGCCTGCAGAGCGAACTGGCGCTGGTCAACGACCAGCTCGCGTCATTTCAGATCGACCTCGGCAGGTCGAGGGATCTCCGCCAGCAGCTCGAAACCGCTGAGGCGGCCATCGCCAGCCTGAACAAGGAGCGACAGGCAGTACTCGGCAACCGGCAGGATCTCGCGAAAGACCTGGCCGCCATGACGCTGGCCCTGCCGGCGGGCGCCCGTGTCGAATCGATCACGGCGTCTGATGGCCCGTTGTCGCTGACGGGCCGGGCCGGCAGCCCGGCGGCCGTCCTCGGCTACTCCAAAGCCCTCGTCAAAACCGGAAGGTTCTCCCAGGCTCGAATAACCTCTCTGGTAAGCGAAGGCGATCAGGGGGGTGGCGCCGGCGTGACCTTCACCATCGAGGTGACTCAGTAGGGTCGATTCCATGGCTGTATTCGTCGTTCTGTTTGGCTTGGCCATTGGGAGCTTCCTCAACGTCTGCATCGATCGTCTGCCCGAGGGGATGTCGCTTGTGCGGCCACGCTCCCACTGCCCTGCCTGCAAGAGGGAGCTTGCCAGCCGCGACCTCGTACCGGTGCTGAGCTACCTGCTCCTGCGTGGGAAGTGCCGCTACTGTTCGGCACCGATCCCGCGCCGCGTCCTCCTGGTCGAGGGCGGTACCGGCCTGCTGTTCCTGCTCCTCTGGAGTCGCTACGGCACGTCAGCGCAGTTCGCCTTCGTCGCGGTGGTAGCGTGCGTCTTCATCGTCGCTCTCGCCATCGACCTGGAGCACCGCCTGATCCCGAACGCGGTCGTCTATCCGGCCATCGGCATGGCCCTCGTCGCCATGCCCTTCGCGGTGGGTCCGGGCCTCCGGCAGGCCCTCGGGGGTGGGGCTGTGGCTCTTGCGCTACTGTCGGTGATCGTTCTCCTCTATCCCAAAGGGATGGGGCTGGGGGACGTGAAACTCGCAGCCTTCATCGGTCTCGTCGCCGGCTTCCCGCTCGTCCTGCTGGCCCTGTCTATCTCCTTCGTTCTCGGAGGAGGCGTCGGCGCGGCCGCTCTGCTGGCGAGACGGATAGGAATGAAAGATGCCCTCCCATTCGCGCCCTTTCTGGCGGCCGGCGGCATGGTGGCCCTGCTCTACGGACAGGAGATTCTGCGATGGTATCCGGGGCTGATAACGAGCTGAAGGTAGTCGATCTGCTGCGCCGGATGGTCGAGGCGGAAGCCTCGGACCTTCACATGAAGGCGGGCTCCCCTCCCGTCTTGCGCGTGAACGGCAGCCTGGCGCCCGAAACTCTGCCGGTGCTTACGCTCGAAGTCATGCAGAGCGCCCTGAGCGAGATTGTGACTCAAGAGCAGCAGGAGGTCTTTTGGCGGGCCAAAGAGCTCGACTTCGCCTACAGCGCCCAGGGGATAGGCCGCTTCCGGGTGAACGCCGCCCTCCAGCGTGGCAGCATCACCCTTGCGTTTCGTCTGGTTCGCTCTAGCATCCCGACGCTGGACGAGCTGGGCTTGCCCGATATCTGCCACTCCCTGGTGCTGAAGCCGAGAGGGCTCGTACTGGTGACGGGACCGACCGGCTGCGGCAAGTCGACGACGCTGGCCGCCATGATCGACTACCTCAACGAACGGGAGCGGCGGCACGTCGTGGCCGTGGAGGACCCGATCGAGTTCGTCCATCGCGACAAGCAGTGCCTGATCTCGCAGCGGGAGCTGGGTGCGGACACCAGGTCTTTCGCCGACGCGCTCAAACACGCGCTGCGCCAGGATCCCGACGTGATCCTGGTGGGCGAGATGCGCGACCTGCAGACGACCGCCCTTGCCCTGACCGCCGCCGAGACCGGCCACCTGGTGCTGGCCACGATGCACACACCTAGCGCCGCCCAGACCATCGACCGCATCGTCGACTCCTTTCCACCACACCAGCAGCCTCAGGTGAAGGCCCAGCTCTCGACGGTCCTGGAGGCGGTCCTCTGCCAGTCTCTGCTGCCGAGGGCCGACGGGTCCGGCCGGGTGGCAGCCGTTGAGGTGATGGTAGCGACATCGGCGGTGCGGAACCTCATTCGAGAGGGCAAGACCTTCCAGATCCCCAACGTCATCCAGACCGGCTCTCAGTACAGCATGCAAACCCACGACCAAGCCCTGGCGGCCCTCTGCCAGCAGAGCATCGTCAGCCGCGACGACGCCATGGCCCGATGCGCCAACCCTGAGGAGCTCGAAAGGCTGCTGGCGACGGGTCCGGGACCGCCACTCCGCATCCAGGCGTAAGGGAGTCGCATGGCTGAGCGGTTGGTCAGGTCTGTCGCTGCGCTCGACCATCGCGTCTACGCGGCGCTGACCGGGGTGGTGGCCTTCGCCGTCTACCTGCGCACGCTGGCCCCCACCGTCATGTGGTACGACATGGGGGAGTTCACGACGACATCGTACGTGCTGGGAATCGCCCACAACACCGGCTACCCCCTTTACATCCTGTTGGGCAAGCTGTTCACCTTCCTCCCCTTCGGCGATGTGGCCTACAGGGTTAACCTCATGTCGGCCGTCTTCGCCTCGCTTTCGGTGGCGTTCGTCTTCCTCATCATCCATGAGGTCACACGAAGTCGAGTAGCAGCCCTCATCGGGTCGCTCACGGTTGCCTTCTCGTCTACCCTCTGGGCCAACGCCAATTGGGCCGAGTCCTACCCCCTGAACGCCTTTTCGACGGTCCTCATCACGTGGCTGCTGCTCCGCTGGCGGGCGACGGGGCAGGTCCGGCATCTGTATCTTGCGCTGCTGGCCTTCGGCCTCAGCATGGGTAACCACCGCCTTATCATCGTGCTCGCGCCGGGAATCGTCCTCTTTCTGCTGGCGGGCCGGCGGCAGCTCACCATCGGCCACTGGGCCCGATTGGCCTTCTTCTTCCTGCTCGGGCTCTCCGTCTACCTCTACCTGCCGATCCGCGGCTCTCAGGAACCTGCACTTAGCTGGGCTCAGCCGGCCAATTTCGATACCTACTTGAGCATGTTCCTGACCGGGGGCAGCCGGAGCGAGTACTGGAACTTCGCAGTCTTGGGCCGGCTCAATGTCCTGGCCGTCTTCCCTCTCCACGAATTGACCGCCTTTGGCCTTGGCCTAGCCGGCCTCGGCCTTTTCACCGCCCTCAGACACGACCGGCTGTTCGCCGCTTACGGTCTCCTGCTCTGCGCTGCCGTCGGATTCCTTGCCCTCACCTACCGCATCCACAACGTCTTCAACTACTTCATCCCCGCCTACCTGATGATGGGGGTCTGGATCGGGTACGCCGTGGAGGCGATCCTTTCTTTCGTCCGCCGCCGCATCAGTTTCGGAGCGTTCCAGCTCAGTACGGTGCGGCCGGCGCTGCGCGGGTCGCTGGCGGCGCTCGTCCTGGCGTGCCTGCCCGTCGTCCTCTTCGCGCGCAACCTTCCCGTCGTCGACCGAAGCGAGGACTACAGCGCCTATGACTTCGCCCGGACGACGCTCGAGAGGGTCAAGCCGCACTCCACCATCCTCGCTGATAGCTGGACAGCCTCGCCCCTGTGGTACGTGCAGCTCGTGGAGGGCTATCGGCGCGACGTACTCGTCTCGCCGGTCTTCTCCGTCCCGGGCGAAGACGTGAACGCTTTCATCGCCCGGCAGTTCGACGAGAACCGACCGGTGTACGTAGCCGAAGGCCTGCGCGGCGATCTGAACGCCATCCGCGACGAGTACTACGTGCAGCCCGTCCTACTGAACAGCATCGAGTGCATGGTTACGAACGTGCTGCCGAAGCCCGAGTACAAAGACGATCTGGTGCCGCGCGGCTCATTCTACCGCGTCCTCGGAGAGGAGCCGACCTTGACCGTCAGCGAGGTCCCGCCCGGCGCGCGACTAGATGTCCCCTTCGGCGACGCCGTCTCGCTCGTTGGCTTCTCGACCGAGCCGCTGGCCGGGAGTCGGGGCAACGTCCTCCAGCTCTCCTACTACTGGCGGCTGGACTCCCCCACCGACGAGAACCTTCAGGCCACAGTCTTCTTCACCGACAGCGATGAGAATCTAGAGCTCCATCAGGGCTTCCCGCTCTGGTGGCAGAGCCGTGAGCTGGGCGGCGGTCTCTTCCCGACGAGCCAGTGGAAGGCAAACGAAATAGTGAAGGAAGAGTACTTCGTGCTCGTACCGCGCACGGTCAAACCCGGTTCGTACTACGTACGGATGCGGGTGTACGACGGAACGCCGGAATCGGCGACTCCGCAGGCAGGCGAGGAGGTCGCCAGCCGGTCGCGTCTCGTCGACGTAATCGCGGTGGAGTGAGGACGGTCAGTGCCCTGCGACCAGGCAGCACTTGCCCCTTCGGCTGGAGCCTGCGCCGGCCAGCGCTCCCCTCCGTCTGTCGCCTACTTGTCGAGCTCCGCGAGGCGCGCCTCCGCCTCTCGCACCGCCGACTGAAAGGCGCCGCGAGCCATCAGTGACTCCTCCTTGGCGGCCCGCTCCGAAAACAGGTCGCGCCAGAGAGTCCAGCCTTCCCGATTCGTGGGGTCACCCTTGCGTACCCAGTCGACGAGGTGGCAGGCGAGCTGGAGCAGCCCCTCCTCCCGAAGGAGGCGGGCGCGGGCGAGGATCGGCTCCGAGCCCGTGGCGGCGATGAGCTCTCGCGCGATCTCTCCGGAGTGCGCCGGAAGCATATTCGCAGGGTCGCCGTCGTACCAGCCTCCGTAGAGCCGGTAGACGTTTCGGGCTATGAACTCGGGGTGATCGTAGATGGGGCGGAGCCAGGGCTTATTCGCCAGTTCGGGGGGATAGACCATCTCCCTGACGATGTCCTCCAGCCACTTCCCTTCGTTCATCTTGGTGACCACCTGGTCGTGGATCGTGCGGAGCCAGCGGGCGGTATCGAGCAGCGCCTCCTGGATGCGCTCCTCGCCGGAAAGAGGCGGGCCGTGGCCGGGCAGAAGGTGCAGCGGGCGGAGCGCCGCCATCTGCTCGAGGGCGCGCGCCCAGTCGATGGCGTAGCGCTGAACTTTGAACGGGTTGCCTGCGTTGGGCGACGACCAGACGAACGTGTCGCCGGTGCAGAGCACGCGACGGCCGGGACACCAGACCCAAGTCTCGTCGTTGGTCTCGCCCCGCGAATGGTGGAGCTCGAAACGCTCGCCGCCCACCACCGTGTCGAGCGCGTCCCGGTAGACGGTGTCGGGGTAGACGTAGGGCAGGTCGCTAAACGGGCGGGCGTCCTCCGGCGTGGAGAACTGGATGCGATTGATGAAGTTGTTCTGCTCGGCGAGAAGCTGGTAGCGGTCGAAGCGTCGCGGCAGGTCCTCGTGAGCGATGACGCGCGGCCGCGGGTAGCCCTGTTTCTCCGCTTCCTGCAGGAACGTGGATGTGCCGAAGGCGTGGTCGACGTGGCCGTGGGTGTAGACGATCGTATCGACCGGCGCGGCGCTGAACTTCCCACGCAGCTCTTCCAGCACGCGCGGCGTGTGCCAGCGAGGCGCTGTGTCGACGAGGAGGAGCCGGCCGGCGCAATCGAAGGCCGCCATGTTGCCAAGGTAGGGGAAGAAGAAGACGCCATCGATGACGGCCTCCGAGGGGCCCATGTAGAAGAACGCCGCTTCTTCCGGGGGCATGTCGCGGGCGGTGTTAAAGTCCTGGGGCGGGCGCGCTTGACGTTCTGAGGTCACGGAGTATCCCTCCTTCCGGCTGAAGCGTGTGCGCGCACAGCGTAACTGCTGCCGCCCCGCCGGAGCAACGGAGGCATCGGATGGATCGCCACTCCAGGTGTGGCTCGAAAAGGACGATGAACGTCAGCCGACGGAGGCGGCGCGGATGCTCTCCAGGTGGCGACGGATAATCGTCATCGGGCCCTCCTCCGTGATCGCCGCGTGCGGGGCCGCCTTCCAGAAGAGGGGCAGGTAGTGAGACCAGCGCGTCAGGATCTCCTCGCCGCGCCTGCTGCCCGTGAGCATGACGTGACGGCCTATGAGGGCGCGCAGCATCTCGATGTCCTCGTCGGCGGTGATGCGCTTGATGGCGACGAGCTCCGGGTTGAGCTTGCTGGGGAAGTCGCCCATCTCGTCCAGGACGTAGGCGATGCCGTTCGACATGCCGGCCCCGAAGTTGCGCCCCGTCTCGCCGAGGATGGCGACGATGCCCTCTGTCATATACTCGCAGCCGTGGTCGCCGATGCCCTCGACGACGGCCTTGCCGCCGCTGTTGCGCACGGCGAACCGCTCGCCCGCGCGGCCGGCGGCGTACAGACTGCCGCCCGTGGCGCCGTACAGGACGGTGTTGCCCATGATGACGTTCTCGTGGCTGACGAACGTGGCGTCCGACGGCGGCCGGATGGCGATCTCTCCGCCCCCCATTCCTTTGCCGACGTAGTCGTTCGCCTCGCCGGCCAAGATGAGGCGCACGCCCTTGACGCAGAAGGCGCCGAAGCTCTGGCCGGCGCTCCCCCGGAAGTTGCACTCGATGGTGCCCTCCGGCAGACCGGCGTCGCCGTGGCGACGGGCGATCTCGCCCGAGAGCCTGGTCCCGACCGCCCGGTGAACATTGGCGATGTCATAGTGGAGGCGCATCGCGCGCCGACCGTCCAGCGCGTCCCCAGCCTCGGCGATGATCCTGTCGTCCAGGGGCGTGTCGGTGCGGTCATTGCGCTCCTGGAGATGGCGGAGCGGTCGCGTCCCCGTCGGGTCGGGCGGCGTCAGGATCGCGCTCAAGTCGAGACGGGAGGCGCGAGCGCTCTCGCTATCCGCGACCTGCTCCAGGAGGTCGACGCGGCCGATGATCTCGTCCATCGACCGGAAGCCGAGCTGCGCCAGGATCTCCCTTACCTCCTCGGCTATGTGATGAAAGAACTGCACGACGTTCTCGGGCGTTCCCCGGAACTTGGCGCGCAGGTCCTCGCGCTGGGTGGCGACGCCCGTCGGGCAGGTGTTCAGGTGGCACTGCCGCGCCATGAGACAGCCGACCGCGATGAGCGCCGCTGTGCCGAAGCCGTACTCCTCGGCGCCCAGCATGGCGGCGATGACCACGTCCCGGCCCGTCCTCATGCCGCCGTCCGTCCGCAGCACGACGCGGCTGCGGAGGTCGTTCATCACAAGCACCTGCTGCGTCTCCGCCAGCCCCACCTCCCAGGGCACGCCCACGTTCTTGATGGAGCTGAGGGGCGAGGCGCCCGTGCCGCCGTCGTGGCCGGCGATGTGGATCACGTCGGCGTAACCCTTGGCGACGCCAGCGGCGATCGTGCCCACGCCCTCCTCAGCGACGAGCTTGACGGATACCTTGGCGCGGGGGTTCGCCTGCTTCAGGTCGTAGATGAGCTGGGCCAGGTCTTCGATGCTGTAGATGTCGTGATGGGGCGGCGGCGAGATCAGGGGCGTGCCGGGCAGCGTGTGCCGGATGGCCGCGATGTAGGGCGACACCTTATGGCCCGGGAGCTGCCCTCCTTCGCCCGGCTTGGAGCCCTGGGCCATCTTGATCTCGAGCTCGACGGCGCTGGCGAGATAGTCCGGCGTCACGCCGAAGCGGGCGGAGGCGACCTGCTTGCTGGCGCAGTTGGCGGAGCCCCCGTTCCGCCACTCGTGGTAGCGGCTAGCCTCTTCGCCCCCCTCGCCGGTGCCGCTCCTGCCGCCGAAGCGGTTCATCCCCATCGCCAGCGTCTCGTGGGCCTCCGGGCTGAGTGCGCCCAGGGACATAGACGCCGTGGTGCAGCGACGCATTATCTCCTCGTGCGGCTCCACTTCCTCGATGGGGATCGGCGCCCGTGGCTTGAAGGCCATCAGGTCGCGCGGCGCCAGCGAGGGCCTTTGCCACACGATCTGTGAGTACGCCTTGTAGCCCTCGTAGTTCCCCGACTCAATCGAGCGCTGGAGGGCGCGTACGATGTCAGGGTTGAAGGCGTGGTACTCGCCGTCCTTGCGGAAGCGATAGAACCCTCCATTCTCCAGCTCGTGGCCGTCGCCGCCGCCGAAGGCGCGCTTGTGCCGTGCGAGAACGTCCTCCCCGATCTCGCGGAAGCCGATGCCGCCGATGCGCGAGGCGGTGCCCGTGAAGCACGTCTCCGTGACCTCCAGGGCCAGCCCGATGGCTTCGAAGATCTGCGCGCCGTGGTAGGCAGACACGGTCGAGATGCCCATCTTCGACATGATCTTCAGGACGCCGGCGTCGACCGCCTGCCCGTAGTTGCTCGTCGCCCGGCTCAGGTCTACGTCCTTGAGAGCGCCGGAGTAGAAGAGAGAGGCGACGGTCTCGTAGGCAAGATAGGGGTTCACTGCGCTCGCCCCGTAGCCGATGAGGGCTGCGATCTGGTGGACGTCGCGGGCCTCAGCGGTCTCAGCGATGATGCTGGCCCGCATGCGCTTGCCCTCCCTGATGAGGTGGTGGTGGACAGCACCCACCGCCAGCAACATGGGAATGGGAGCGTGGGCGGCGTCTACGCCCCGGTCACTCAAGATGAGAAGCGTCTTCCCGTTATCGATCGCCTGCGAGGCAGCTTCGCAGAGGCCCGCCAGCGCCGGCCGCAGACTATCGGAGCCCATCTCTGCGTGAAAGAGCGCCCTCAGCGTCTGAGCGGCGAACGGGCCGACGTCAATTGCACGGAGGGCGTCGAGCTCCTCGTTGATCATGAGGGGGCTGACCAGATGGACCAGCTCGGCGTGCCGCTGGTGCTCCTCGAACAAGCTGAGGCGCCGGCCCAGATACGTGTCCAGCGACATCACCAGCTCTTCCCGGATGGGGTCGATGGGCGGGTTTGTCACCTGTGCGAACTTCTGCTTGAAGTAGCCGTAGAGGAGACGCCCCCCCGGTTCCAGGACCGCCAGCGGAGTGTCGTCGCCCATGGAGCCCACGGGCTCCTTGCCGTCGGCCGCCATCGGCCGCAGTACGAACTGAAGCTCCTCTCGCGTGTAGCCGAACGCCGCCTGCTGCTGAGCCAGGTCCATCTCCGGCCAGACGGACTCGATGGAGCAGGTCTTCAGGTGCTCGTCCAGGTGTAGCAGCCGGTCCTCGACCCAACGGCCGTAGGGCTTCCGACCCGCGATCTCCTCCTTGATCGTCTCGTTGTCGAGGAGGACGCCCTTCGCCGTGTCGACGGCGATCATCTGACCGGGGCCCAAGCGCCCCTTCCGGACGATCTTGTGCTCCTCCAGGGATACCATTCCCACCTCAGACCCCATGACGATGAGACCGTCGGAGGTGATCTGGTAACGGGCGGGACGGAGCCCGTTGCGGTCCAGGGTCGCACCGACGATGACGCCGTCGCTGAAGGCGATGCTGGCGGGGCCGTCCCAGGGCTCGCTGAATCCGGCGTGGTACTCGTAGAAGGCGCGCCGGTGGGGCGGCATGTTCGGCATGTTCTCCCACGCCTCCGGGATGAGCATCATCATCGAGTGGAGGACATCGCGGCCGGAGAGCTGCACCGCCTCGAGGACGTTGTCCAGATCGGACGAATCGCTCCCTCCCTCCGGGATGACGGGCTTGAGCTCATCAATGTGCTCGCCCCACAACTCGGAGTGAAGCTCGGGCTCGCGGGCTCGCATCCAGTTGCGGTTGCCCTGGCGAGTATTGATCTCGCCGTTGTGGGCGAGGAGACGGAAAGGCTGGGCCAGTACCCAGTTGGGAAACGTGTTGGTGCTGTAACGCTGGTGGAAGACGGCCAGAGCCGTCTCGAACGCAGGATTGCGCAGGTCGAGATAGAACTCGTTGAGCTGGTGGGCGACGAGCAGCCCCTTGTAGACCAGCGTCCGGTGCGATAGCGAGGGGATGTAGAACTCCTCCGACTCCACTCCCTCCTCACGGGCCCAGCGCTCCGCGTCCTTGCGCACCAGGTAGAGGGCGCGGCCGAACTCCTCGTCCGACAGGGAGCGGTTCTTGCCGAGAAGGATCTGCTCGATGCGGGGCTGAGTGCTGGCCCCCAGGTCGCCCAGCGCGGAAGGGTCCACGGGGACCTGCCGCCAGCCGAACACCACGAAGCCGTGGCCGGCGGCGCTCCGCTCCAGCGCCTGCCGGCAGCGCCCTGCCGCCTCGGGGTCCCTGCCGGGCAGGAACACCATCCCCACCGCCAGGTCGTCGTCTCGCTCCAGGCGTTGCCCCAGGCGCTCCACCTCGCTGCGGAAGAAGCCCGCCGGTATCTGGAAGAGGACGCCCGCACCGTCTCCCGTCTTGGCGTCTGCGTCGACGGCGCCGCGATGGGTGAGGTTGGTGACGCAGCGCAGCGCCGTGTCCAGGATGCGGAAGCTGGGCTGGCCCGAGATGTCGGCGACGAAGCCGACACCGCAGGCATCGTGCTCCTGCTCCGGGCGGTACAAGGCCGGGTATCTCTCCGTGTGCCGGTTCATATCAGACATCGACACCTGTCGCGATAGAGATCAGAAATGGCCGCAACAGACAGCCGAGGGTACTGAAACGGCCGAAGAGCTAAAGTGAAGCGAGGCCATGCCCAAGGGCAACCTCGCAATCAGCCAGTATGGATGTCAGCGAATCTCCAACGATGAGAGCAGCGGGAGGCCGCGCGACAGCGTGAAAGCGCCTACCAGATGCCGAGCTGCATCTTGACGTCTTCGCTGGCCATCGTCTTCGGGTCCCAGGGCGGGCTGAAGGTGAGCTGAGGCTCGACGTCGCGGACGCCGGGAACGTCCATGAGCGCGTCCTGCATTTGCCCTCCGATGACGGGGCCCAGGGGACAGGCGGGAGTGGTGAGGGTATAGGTGATTTTGACCGTCCCGTCCTCTATCTCCACGTCGTAGATAAGGCCCAGCTCCACCAGGCTCATGTTGAGCTCGGGGTCGTAGACGCCCCGCAGCGCCTCCATGACCAGCTCTTTCGTCAGCATCTCCCTACCCTCTCGTTTGGCCATCTCGGCAGTCCAGCCCGTCCTCGAGAGCGTGCCATGCCAGGGTGGCGCACTTGACCCGCACCGGAAATCTGGCCACGCCCTGGAGCGCCTCGAGGTCGCCCAGCTCCTCCGGCGGCTCGGAGTCGGGATCCGTCATCATACGCTTGAACGACTCTATGAGCGCCCGCGCCTCGGCCGTGCTCTTGCCCTTGACGGCCATCGTGAGCATGGAGGCTGAGGCCTGACTGATCGAGCAGCCGTGGCCTTGAAAGCCGATCTTCTCGATCTCGTCACCGTCGAAACTGAGCTGGATCTCGATGTCGTCGCCGCAGAGCGGATTGTAGCCCTCGGCGACCACGTCCGGCGATTCCAGCGGCTCGTGGTTGCGCGGGCTACGGTAGTGATCGAGGATGAGCTCCCGATAGAGCTCATCGAGCTCAGGTTCGGGCAGGGACACCACCGAAGAACCTCACCGCTTCTCTGACGCCCTCCGCGAGGACGTCAATCTCTTGCTTCGTATTGTAGACATAGAAGCTCGCGCGCGCCGTCGCCACGCAGCCCAGGCGCTTCATGAGGGGCTGCGCGCAGTGATGGCCGGCGCGCACGGCCACGGAGTGCTTGTAGTCCAGAACCTGGCCCAGGTCATGAGGATGGAGGTCGCCGTAGTTGAAGGAGACCACGCCTCCCCGGCTGTCGGGGTCCCTGGGCCCGTACATCACCAGGCCCTGAATCGCCGACAGCTTTTCGAGGGCGTAGGCCACCAGCTCTCGCTCGTGGGCGCGCACCGCCTCCATGCCCAGCCCCTCGAGGTACTCCAGGGCGGCGCCGAAAGCGATGACGTCGGCGATGTTCGGCGTTCCCGCCTCGTACTTCCAGGGCAGCTCGTTCCAGGTGGCGTCCTCGAGAGTGACGCGGTTGATCATCTCGCCGCCGCCCAGGAAGGGGTCCATCTCCTTCAGCAGCTCCGGCCGGCCGTAGAGGACACCGACGCCGGTGGGGCCGAGCATCTTGTGGCCCGAGAACGCCAGGAAGTCGCAGTCCAGTCCGCCTGAGGCGGACACGTCGACGGGCATGTGGGGCACGCTCTGGGCGCCGTCCACCAGCACCAGAGCGCCGTGCCGGTGGGCCAGCTCTGTGATCTCACGCACTGGGTTGATGGTGGCGAGGACGTTCGACATCTGTGTCACGGCCACCAGCCTCGTCCTGTCGCCGATGAGCCGCTCCACGTCGCCCCACACGAGGCGTCCCTCTTCATCGATGTCCACGAATCGTAGCTGGGCGCCGGTGGCCCTGGCCAGCATCTGCCAGGGGATGAGGTTGCTGTGGTGCTCCATCACCGTCAGCACGATCTCGTCGCCGGCCTTGACGTAGCGGCGGCCCCAGGCGTGAGCGACGAGGTTTATCGACTCCGTCGTGTTGCGGGTGAAGACGATGCCCTCAGACGCGGGCGCGCCGATGAAGCGGGCGGTACTGGCGCGCACCTCCTCGTAGCGGGCGGTCGCTTCCTCGCTGAGGGCGTGGAGGCCGCGGTGGATGTTGGCGTTATAGCTCTCGTAATAGTGGACGAGCGCGTCGATGACGGCCTTCGGCTTCTGGGTGGTCGCCGCGTTGTCGAGGTAGACGAGGGGTCTGCCGTGCACGGTACGGCTGAGGATGGGGAAGTCGCGTCGGATCGCTTCTACGTCGATAGGCATCATAGCTATGTCGTCCCGCCTCAGGGAAAAGGCTCCAGCCCTATCCCCGCAGGCCTCAAGGCCTGCAACTACGCTACATGCTACTGCGAGTCGAGGGACACCTTGACGGTGGTACCCTCCACCTCGACCGGATACGTGCGCACCGGCATGACGGCCGGCAGCACCAGCGCCCTGCCCGTCCGCAAGTCGAAACGGGCGCCGTGGCGGGGGCACTCGATCTGCTCGCCCTGGAGCTCACCCTGGTCGAGGGGGCCGCCGTCGTGCGTGCAGACATCATCGATCGCGTAGAAGGTGCCGTCGGCATTGCAGAGCGCGATGCGCCTGCCGTTCACCTCGTAGACCTTCACCTGTCCCGGGGCGACATCCCCCGTCTCGGCCACTTTGATGAAGTCGCTCATGGCTCTCTAACCGCTCAGCTTCTTCTCTACGGCGTGCGCAATGTAATCGGTCAGCTTCTTGTCGTCGAGTCGCTGCACGACCTCCCGGAAGAACCCCTCGACGATCATCCGCTCGGCCTCAGCCCTCGGCAGGCCGCGACACATCATGTAGAAGAGCTGCTCCTCGTCGACGGGGCCGACCGTGGCCCCGTGGCCGCACCTCAGCACGTCGAACGCCTCGATCTCCAGCACCGGCGTCGCGTCCGCCCTGGCGCCCTCGCTGAGCAGGATGTTGCGACTCTCCTGATAGGCGCTGGACTGGCGCGCGCTCTTCCTCACGCGGGTGACGCCGTAGTAGAGGGAGCGGGCGCGGTCCTTCACCGCCGCCTTGAACAAGAGGTCACTCGTCGTGTGCGGGCTTACGTGATCCTGCACCGTAACGTAGTCGAAGTGCTGGTTCTGTGCCGGCACGAAGAGGCCCAGCATCTGGCTGTCGGCGCCTTCTCCCCGCAGCAGCCCGTCTACGCGGCCCTTGCTGAGGCCGCTGCCCAGGCCCACCACCATGCTCTCGACGCGGCTGTCGCGCTGCAGGAACTTGCGCAAGAGGCTGAAGTCGCGGACGTGCTGACCCCAGCGCTGCAGCGAGACGTAGCGGACCTGCGCTCCCTCAGCGGCGTAGATCTCAACCAGGCCGTTGCTGAAGGCGATCTCATCCCGGTCGGGCGACGAGTGCTCCTCGATCAGGGTGACATGACTGCCCCGTTCGGCGACGACGACCGTGTGGGGTAAGACGCTCAGACCGGGAGCGCCAACGACCACCTCCGTCCACAAGGGGAGCCGCACGTCCACATCCTCCGGTACGTAGAGAAACGTGCCGCCGCTCCAGAGGGCCGCGTGCAGCGCCGCGAACTTGCTTTCGGGTGCCGGCACCGCCTCCGCCATGAAGTGTCGTTGTACCAGCTCAGGATGGTCGCGCAGGGCACGCTCCAGACTGGAAAAGACGACACCCCGCTCGGCCAGCTCCGGCGAGAGGCTCTCCGAGAGAGGATCAGAGTTGTGCTGGAGAACGAGGCCCTCGCGGCCGTCCTTCGAGGCGCCGCCCTTGTCGAGCAGGCGGGACCGGATGGCGCGGGGCCAGTCGTCCGGCGAGCGCCCCCGCAGGTCTGACTCGGCGTACACGAGGGCGTCGTCCATGGCCAGTCGCGCCGGGTCCGTATTGCGCCACTCCTCTTCCTTGCCCGTGGGCGGCGGCGTCTCCTCGTACTCGCGCCACGCCTCCAGACGACGCTCCCGCATCCACTCCGGCTCCTCCTTGAGCCACGACAGCTCCTCGACGCTGCGGCGAGAGATGCCGGGGGCGAACTGCGGCCTGCTCCGAACCTGCGAACTCATTCTGTGCTCTCTCACGTAATTGGGACGTGCCGCCAGCCTCACCCTGAGGCCAGAGGCCTCTCTAGCCGACGGAGCCTTCCATCTGGAGCTCGACGAGCCGGTTGAGCTCGACGGCGTACTCCATGGGCAGCTCCTTGACGATGGGCTCCACGAAGCCGTTGACGATCATCTTGGCCGCCTCCGACTCCTCGATGCCCCGGCTCTGGAGATAGAAGAGCTGCTCGTCGCCCACCTTGCTCACCGTCGCCTCGTGGCCGATCGTCGCCTGCTCCTCCTGGATGTCCATGTACGGATAAGTGTCCGACCGCGAGTCCTCGTCCAGCAGCAGGGCGTCGCAGCGCACGGTGGACTTCACTCCGGTGCAGCCCGGGTAGACCCTGACCTGACCGCGGTAGCTGGTGCGGCCGCCGCCCCTGCTGATCGACTTCGAGATGATGGTGGACGTGGTGTTGGGGGCGCCGTGGATCACCTTCCCGCCCGCGTCCTGGTGCTGCCCCGACCCGGCGAAGGCCAGCGACAGGATCTCGCCGTGGGCGCCGCGCCCCAGCAGGTAGCAACTGGGATACTTCATCGTCAGCTTGCTGCCCAGGTTGCCGTCGATCCACTCGCCGACGCCGTCCTCGTAGACGGCCATCCGCTTCGTGACCAGGTTGTAGACGTTCGTCGACCAGTTCTGAATCGTTGTGTAGCGCACACGCGCCCCCTTCTTGACGATGATCTCCACCACGGCGCTGTGCAGCGAGTCCGTGGTGTAGATGGGGGCGGTGCAGCCCTCGACGTAGTGGACATAGCTGCCGGGCTCGGCGATGATCAGGGTCCGCTCGAACTGGCCCACGTTCTCGGCGTTGATGCGGAAGTAGGCCTGGAGCGGGATCTCGACGTGCACGCCCTCGGGCACGAAGATGAAGCTGCCGCCGCTCCAGACGGCGCTGTTGAGGGCGGCGAACTTGTTGTCCATGGGCGGGATTACGGTGCCGAAGTACTCCTTCACAAGCTCTGGGTGCTCGCGTACGGCGCTGTCCGTGTCGAGGAAGATGACGCCCTGCTTCGCCAGGTCCTGCTGCAGGCTGTGGTAGACGACCTCGGAGTCGTACTGGGCGCCGACGCCCGCCAGGAACTTGCGCTCCGCCTCGGGGATGCCCAGCTTGTCGAACGTGTTCTTGATGTAGTCGGGAACGTCGTCCCAGCTCTGCTCAGGCCGGTCGGTGGCGCGGGCGAAGTAGACCATGTTGTCGAAGTCGATCTCCGACAGGTCGCCGCCCCACGTGGGCATCGGCTTCTGCTGGAAGATGTCCAGGGAGCGCAGGCGGAAGTCGCGCATCCACTCCGGCTCCTCCTTCATGTGGGAGATCTCCGACACGATCTCCGGGTTCAGTCCCTTGCGGCTCTTGAACTTGTACTCGGCCTTGTCGTGGAAGCCCCATTTGTATGTCTCAGGGAGGATCTCCCTGGGGTTGACCTTGGTTGTCATCACGCTATTCCCTCCGCCGCGGCGTGTTCCTTCGTGATCCAGTCGTAGCCCTTGGCCTCCAGCTCCTGAGCGAGCTCGCTGCCGCCGGACTTGACGATCCGGCCGGCGAAGAGCACGTGCACGAAGTCGGGCTTGATGTAGTTGAGAATCCGCTGGTAGTGAGTGATGAGCAGCATGCCGAGGTTGGGCCCGCTGAGGGCATTGATGCCTTCTGACACCGTGCGGAGCGCGTCGATATCAAGGCCCGAGTCCGTCTCGTCGAGGACGGCCATCTCCGGCTTGAGGATGCCCAACTGGAGGACCTCCGCCCGCTTCTTCTCGCCACCCGAGAAGCCGTCGTTCACATAGCGGCGGGCGAAGGACTCGTCCATCTTCAGGAGTTCCATCGTCTCCTTCAGGAGATGCCGGAAGTCCCTTACGGGTACCTCCTCGCCGCGCACCGCCTTCAAGGCCGAGCGCAGGAAGTTGACCATGGTGACTCCCGGGATGGCCGTCGGGTACTGGAAGGCGAGGAAGAGCCCGCGCCGGGCCCGCTCGTCGGGCGTAAGCCCCAGGATGTCCGCACCCTTGAAGAGGACGCGGCCGTGGGTCACCTCGTAGAGCGGGTGGCCCATGAGAGCGTTCGCCAGGGTGCTCTTGCCGGAGCCGTTGGGCCCCATGAGGGCGTGGACTTCGCCTCTCTTGATGGCCAGGTCGACCCCCTTGAGGATCTCCTTGCCCTCGACACTCACGTGCAGCTCTTTGATTGCGAATACGCGGTCATCGGTCATGGCACTCATCCACCATAGCGCTTTCCCCTGCTAAGAAGCTACCTCTGCCTTGGCTCTCGCCGCCTTGCGAACCGGCTGTTCGGGTGCTGCTCCTTCCCTTCGGCTGCCCCTGGTCACCACTCTCGGCTGCACCACATACTCGCAGTAGCGGTCGCCCTCGATGACCCGGCTTACCTGCTCCACCGGGACGCCGAGCAGGCGCTGAATGGCCAATTGGTCCAGGTGGCAGGGGCCGGCGGTCGCCTGAGCGGCCCGCCGATAGGGACAGCTAGAGTTGAGGAGGCGGAAGCCGTTGGCGTCCTTGGTCCAGGCATCGAGAATGCCCTCCGCCTTGAGCGCCTCACTGATCTGGGCCACCTTCTCCTCGAGGCTGACCCCCAGCACCTCCGGCCGGTGCTCCTCGGCCACCCGTTCGGCCACGCCCTCGAAGACCCTGTCGAGCACCTCGTGGCCGCTCTGACCGCTGACCTCATCCGGGCGCAGGTCCACCAGCTCACGGAACATGCGAAGCAGCAGCCGCGAGTAGCCGGTGGAGTCGCGCTCCTGCGCCTGCTCCGTCAGATAGAAGACGAAGGAAGGCCGGCCGACTTGATGGCGGCGGGACTTGACATCGACGAGCCCTTCGGCGCGCAGCCCGTCCAGGTGACGACGCACCGCCGCCGGGCTCATCTCCAGGAGGTCGGCCAGCTCAACGACCGTAGCCTCGCCCTTCCCTCGAAGGAGGCCCAGGATCTGTTCTCTCGTGCTCTCCATCGCCCTCACAACCGGGCTATGCAGGTGGTCCCATGGATGCCTCACCTTCCACTATAGGGACGTATCGGCTACTTGTCAAGAATAATTGCCTTTAAATGAGACTTTGTATAAAAATCGCCGCCCGCCACAGAGCCCCTCGCCCGACGGAGCACGTCACGCAACCAGGCAGGCTGCTGAAGAAGTCCGAAGAATCCGATGCTGTCATTCTGAGTCCGCCTGAGGCGGACGAAGAATCTCGCCACCTCAATTTGCTGAGACCCTTCACTTCGTTCAGGGTGACGCAACAGAGCGTTTTTCAACAGCCTTCAGGATTGTCGGGCTATCTGTGGCGCGCAGAGAGGACCGCGGGGGGCCACCCTTCGCCGCCTACGCCCTGAGCCAGGCCGCCAGCGACATGAGGGCGACGGTGAGCCAGTGAACGAAGACCGGCCCCGCCACGCTGTCCGTGCGCCAGCGCAGCCAGGCAAAGACCAGACCCCCGATGAACGTCCCTGCGAGAGAGACGATGACGGCCGGCGGAACGAGCCACATCATGTCCACGACGTTGCTTTCGACGACGCTCCGGCTGCTGATCACGACGTGCCAGAGGGCAAAGACAAAGCTGGTCCAGAGGATGGCGCCGCCATCCGCCGCCCGCCTCCCCGGCACAAGAGCGCCTGGCGGGCCGCCCGTCGCGTCGTGTGCCGCCGAGGAAGCGAACGCTCGCAAGAAGTAGGCATAGAGGACGCCGCGAAAGGCAAGCTCCTCGAAAAGAGCCGTCCGCACGAGCGTCGTGAAGGTCAGCCGCCGGATCATCTCGCCCGTCGAGGAAGTCGTCACCTCACCATACTCGATGGGTTCGCCCGTCACGAAGGGTGCGACGAGGATGAAGACGACCGGCACCAGGGCGAGGGCCGCTCCTACACCGATGCCCCAGGCGGCGCTCGGCAAGAGGGCCCTGCGGTTCAGGCCTAAGGCTCCGATGCTGAGGCCGCCCCAACGGAGGGCGACCCAGAGAACGGCAGCAAGCAGGCCGAAATTGGTGAAGATGAGGAAGCGAACCCGGACATCGGAGGGCGCCAGGGATACCAGGTTGCCGTAGGCGACGAGAACGGCCGACAGGGCGACGGCGCCCCCGGCCTGCGGCTCGATACGCTCTCGGACGGACGCCAGCATCGCGGCCCCAATATAGGGGAAAGTCCGCACGGGGCAAAGCGGCGGTCGCGAGCTAGAACAGGAAGGAGCTCGAGAGGTCTAGCGACGTGGGAGCTGGCGGCAGCGCCGAGACCTGCCGGCACTCCCTCGCGTGACGGAGCCCGCTCCCGGCGCGTTACCTCATCTAAGACGGCGCTTCCCCGGCGAGCCGGTCACGCCCGGGGCTTGTCCGCCCTTACGCTGGCTGACGACCAGCCCCGCCCGTCGGGGTCGGGGGCCAGCTCCGTCGTCACGTTATCGAAGCCAGCAGCGCGGATCTTGCCGACGTAGTCGTCGTTCATTAGGGCGCCCGCCACACAGCCCGCCCAGCTCGCCAGGTCGCTCCGCTCCTTGAGCGTAGGCCTGCGGGTCCAGACGATGTCCGAGACGCGCAGCCGGCCACCGGCGCGCAGCACCCGGAACGCCTCGCGAAAGACGGCGTCCTTGTCCGGCGAGAGGTTGATCACGCAGTTGGAGATGATAACGTCGAAGGTCTCGTCCGCGAAGGGCATGTACTCCATCTCGCCGAGGCGGAACTCCACGTTGGCCGCCTTCATCTTCTGGGAATTACGACGGGCCACCTGGATCATGTCTGGGCTCATGTCCAGCCCGACGACCCGGCCCTCGGAACCGACCTTCTTGGCCGCCAGGAAGCAATCGAGGCCGCCGCCGCTGCCAAGGTCCAGCACCGCCTCGCCCTCGCGGAGCTCGGCGAGAGCTGTTGGGTTGCCGCAGCCCAGCGAGAAGTCGGCTGCGTCGGCCGGAACGTCGCCCAGCTCCTCGCTGGCATAGAGCAGGTCGGCCAGCTTCTTCTCCTCTGTCGTCGTCCCCGAGGGCCCGCAGCACGAGGGCTCGCAGCAGGAGCTCACGTCCTCGAGAGCGATTCCTTCGTCTCCCGGCCTCTCTTTCATGGCCGCCAGCTTCTCGCGAGCACGAGCGCCGTAGTTGTTGACCACTGCCTCCTTAATCTCCTCCGCGCTGGGACCTCTCTCGCTCATCGTCCTATTCCTCCTCGTGGGAACGACCGCTCGCACCGACAGGTGCCAGCGGCGCGGCTTGCGCCGCCTCACTCAAGTACGGCAGGATGCGGCCCCAGGCCTGTCCCGCCGCTCGATACGCCTCCCGTCCTTTCGCGGTCAGGCTGCACACCTTTCGCTGGCGGGCGCCCTGCGACTCCTCCCGACACTCCACGTAGCCCCCCTCCAGCAGATCCTTGAGAGCCGGATAGATCATGGCGTCGGTGGGAGAGCAGCAGCCGCCGCAGGCACCGCTGATGGCACGGGCCAGCTCGTAGCCGTGCATGGGACCTCGATACAGCGCGGCCAGAAGGAAAAACCGGGACACGCTGCGGTTGATCAGCATCTCCCAGTAGTCTTTCTGAGTGAACTCCATCCTCCGCCTCCTATCCGCCGATCCTTAGGCCGCTCCGGCGCGGGCGAGATACATAGCAGTCCGATACCTAGGTGAACTATATATGCTCTCTGGCGAGGACGTCAAACCCCGCCAGAGCCGTTCTCGGACGTCTGCGCGAGCCGACACCGAGCAGGCGGCGGATAGCTAGCGCACCTAGGTATTACGGGCTTCTTGCGGCGTTGGGTAACGTTCCTGCGGCGGCGACGTACGGGACGGGATCAGCGGCGGTCAGCTCTGGTGGCGGTTCTGTCAGGGCGCACGGCCCCGGCCTACTGGATGAATCACCCCATCTCACCGTCCCAGCCGACTTCGACGCGGTCGCCGCTAACGACGATGGGGACGGTTGCCGAGAGACGCGTCGCCTCCGCGTACCAGGCGGGGTTGTCGTCCACCACCCGCTCCTCGAAGTCGACGCCGCGCTCCCTAAGGCCGCTTCTCGCCCTGTCGCAGATCGGGCAGTTGCGGAGTGTGTAGAGGACGGTTCGTTCGGCCATGAGGCTCTTTCAGGAGTATCGCCGAATACGCATGTTTCAATATTCTATCACGATAGCTTTCGCCTACCTGAACGCGTGGCGATGCATGTCTATTCCTTTGCAGGCCCGATGGCGCCTGCTCCACGCAGCTCGGCCAGTTGCTCAGACTTCAGGCCGAGCAGCTCCCGCAGCACCTCGTCGGTGTCCTGGCCCACGGCCGGCGATGGGCCGCGGACGCCGCCCGGCGTGCGCGAAAGCTTTACCGGCGTATTCGGCAGCCTGAAGCGCCCGATGCGCGGGTGCTCCACCTCCACCAGCATCTCCCGCGCTTTGACCTGGGGCAGCTCCGCGACCTGAGCGACGTTGTTCAGGGCGCCGCAGGGGAGGCCGATGGCGTCGAACTCGCGCACCCACTCGGCGGTGGTCCTCTGCTTCATGGCTTCGACAAGTATCGGCTCCAGCTCGGCGTGGTGCTCCGTGCGGAGCGGCCCCGTATCGAAGCGTGGGTCGTCGATGAGGTCGGGCCTGCCGATCGTGGCGCAGTAGAGCTCCCACTGGTTCTCCACGCCCCAGCTCAGGGCGAGAACGATATAGCCGTCCTTCGTGGGGAACGCCTGGAAGGGCGTCGCGATCGGGTGCCGGGTGCCGATCGGCTCGGGGATCTGCCCCGTCGCGAAGTAGCGCATGAAGGCGTTCTCCAGAATCGCGACCTGGCAGTCCAGCATTCCCACGTCCACCATCTGCCCGCGACCGCTCCTCTCCCGCTCGTGCAGGGCGGCCAGCACGCCGATGGCGGTGAACAGGCCGGCCGCTATGTCGCCGAGCGACAGGCCGGGGCGCACCGGCGGGCCGCCCGGTTCGCCGGTGATGCTCATCACCCCTCCCATCCCCTGCACCACCACGTCGAGGGCCGGGCGCAGCCGGTCCGGCCCGGTCTGGCCGAAACCAGAGGTGGCGGCATAGATGAGGCGGGGGTTGCGCCCCGCCAGCACCTCGTAGCCCAAGCCCAGCCCTTCCATCGTGCCGGGCGTGAAGTTCTCCATCACCACGTCGACCTCCTCCACGAGGCGCAGGAAGAGATCGCGGCCACGCGGCGTCTTGAGGTCGATCACCACGCTCCTCTTGCCCCGGTTGACGCTGAAGAAATAGCAGCTCTCCCCATCGATGAGGGGGGCGGTAGCGCGGGCGACGTCGCCGCCGGGAGGGCGTTCCACCTTGATGACGTCCGCCCCCAGATCGCAGAGGGTCATGCTGGCGAAGGGGCCCGCCAGCACCCAGGTCAGGTCGAGGACTCTCACACCTTCCAGCGGTCCGCTCATGAGTGCCTCCACTGCTTCCGACGCTCAGACGGGTTTCGTTGCCTGAGTCTTGCATGAGATCAGCGGGCGGTCAATGTGGGGCGACCCGTGGCCCACCCGCCGCGCCGGGCCAGCAGCCGCCGACGAGACACCGGTCGGAACGCCGTCCTCTTGACCACGTCGCCCGCCGCCGCCATTATTGTCGCGAGCGCAGGAGGCAAAGGGGACGCATGATAGACTTGGGCGGCCGTGTCGCCATCGTCACCGGCAGTTCGCGTGGCATCGGGCGCGCCGTCGCCGTCCGGCTGGCCGAGCGCGGTGCGCGAGTGGCCGTCAACTACGCGGCGAACGCCTCGGCCGCCGAGGCTGTCGCCCGCGAGATCGGCGGCGGCCGGTGCATCGTCGTCCAGGCCGACGTGCGGAAAGAGGCCGACGTGCGGCGCCTGGTCGAAGAGACGCTGGAGGCCTTCGGCCGCATCGACATCCTGGTGAACAACGCCGGCACGATCAAAGATGAACTCCTCCTCCGCATGTCGGAGGAAGACTGGGACGAGGTGATGGACCTGGACCTGCGGGCCGCCTTCCTCTGCACCAAGGCCTGTCTGCGGCCGATGCTGCGCCAGCGCTGGGGACGCATCATCAACATCAGCAGTATCGGCGGGATAGTGGGGAACGCTGGCCAGGCCAACTACTCGGCCGCCAAGGCGGGCCTTATCGGCCTCACCAAGGCGGTCGCCAAGGAGGTGGCGACCCGCAACATTACCGCCAACGTCGTCGCCCCCGGCTTCGTGAAGACGGACGCGACTGACGCCCTGAGCGAGGCACAGAAGAAGGCTCTGCTTGTCCAGATCCCTTTGGGCCGGGTGGCCAGCCCGGAGGAGATCGCGCCGGCCGTCGCTTTCCTCGCCTCCGAGGAGGCCGCCTACATCACGGGCCATGTCCTCAACGTCGATGGTGGAGTGGTGATGCACTGATGACAGGTCCCCGACGTCGAGCCCGCACCCTGGCCCTCCAGGCCCTGTATGAGGCGGACACCGCCGGCCACGCCGCCGAGGAGGTGCTCGCCCGCCTCCTGGCGCAGAGCACGGTGAAGGAGAGCGTGGCTGACTTCGCCCGCGAGCTGGTGACCGGAGTCGTGAAGCACCGGGAGCGCATCGATGAGGTGATCGGCAAGGCTGCTCCCGCCTGGCCGGTTGTCCAGTTGGCGCCGGTGGACCGCAATGTCCTCAGGCTTGCAATCCTCGAAATCTTGATAAATAATAGGACTCCAGTGCGCGCTGCCATCAACGAGGCCGTCGAGCTGGCGAAAAGCTTCGGCAGCGACAACTCCGGTCGATTCGTCAACGGTGTGCTGGGCTCGGTGAGTCTGATGGTGACTCGAGAGGCCCAAAGTCCCCAGTCGGAAGGGAGGTGAGAAGGTGGCAACGGTCTTCGAGCGGGTACGGAAGATAATCGTCGACCAGTTGGGCGTCGAGGAAGGTCAGGTCGTTCCCAGCGCCTCGTTTGTCGACGACTTGAACGCCGACTCCCTGGACCTCGTTGAGCTCATCATGTCGATGGAAGAGGAGTTTGGCAAGGACGGCAAGACCCTCGAGATCTCCGACGAGGACGCAGAGAAGATAGTGACGGTGCAGGACGCCGTCGACTATCTGAAGGACCTCGGAATAGAAGACGACTAGTCCTTATCTTTGTTACCGCCGCGCGCTCCCAGGAAAAGCATCGGGCGCTGTGCGCGGCGCGTTTCTTGCTCCTCCGCCCCCGCTCTGCGGCGGGCTCACTTATCACTTATAATGGTAGAGGCATGGACTTCTTGGGCATCGGCCTTCCCGAACTGCTCGTGATCCTCGTCATCACCCTCGTCGTGGTGGGGCCGCGGCGACTGCCGGAGATGGCGGCCCAGATGGCGCGCTTCATCCGCGAGTTCCGTACCTACAGCGCCAACCTCACCCGCGAGGTAACCGACGCCCTCGAAGACTTCGAGCGCGAGTACGAGGAGGTGAAGCAGGAGTGGAAGGACGTGGATGAGGGCGTCCGCCGGGACGCCAGGGCGATCGAGGGCGAGGTGACAGGCGCCGCCCGCGACGCCAGCGAGGGCCTCGCCATCGACGCTCCGAAAGGCGCTCCCGCCGCTGCCAAGCCGAAGCCCGAGAGCGGCCCGGACGGTGACGGCCGTCGACTGGCCCCCACGGAGAGCGCCCCCAAACGCCGGCCTCCCGCTGGATAGCACCGCCAGCGGCGCCCACATCGCGATGCCGTCATCATGGCAGTAGAGGCACCCCCGGAAGCCACACCCTCCCCCGAGCCCCGCGAAGAGGGCAAGCTGCTCACCATCCTGGAGCACCTGGAAGAGCTCCGTAAACGCCTCATTTGGGCGGCCGGCTCCGTAATCGTCGCTACCCTCGCCTCTCTTGTCGCCACCCAGTGGATCCTCGAGTGGCTGATCGAGCCCGCCCGCGATCGCCTCCAGGGCGGTGAGATCGTCTTCACAGAGCCGCTGGAGTACTGGGGAACCTACTTCCGGGTGGCGCTCCTCGCCGGCATCGCCATATCGATGCCCATGGTCCTCTACCAGCTCATGGCTTTTGTGGGCCCCGGCCTCACCCGTCAGGAGAAGCGCTGGGTCTACCCGATAGTCTTTGGCGCCTCCTTCGCCTTCGTCGCGGGAGCCGCCTTCGCCTATTATGTCGAGTTGCCGCCCGCCTTCCGCTTCCTCCTCAGCACGCCGGGCGACGTGGCGAAGCCGTTCCTGAAGGTGGGTAGTTACGTCAACTTCGTGACTCGCCTCATGCTGGTCACGGGGCTGGTCTTCGAGCTGCCGCTAGTCGTCATGGGCCTGGCGAAGATAGGGATCGTGACGTCGCGCCGGCTCTGGGGCTGGTGGCGACAGGCCATTATCCTCGCCTTTGTGGCCGCCGCCGTCGTGACGCCGTCCATCGATCCGGTGACGCAGTCGATCGTGGCGGGGCCGATAATCGTCCTCTACTTCGCGGGCATCGCCCTCGCCAAGCTGGTCGAAGGCCGACCCATCCTCCCGCGTTGAGGATCTGCTAACCAGATCACGCACTAGCGCATTGACGACGCTCCCCCGCCGTGCTATCATCCGGCCAGAGTGGCGAGGTATCGGTCTGAGGTCGCTCGCGCTCGATGTGCCGTCTCCCCCGGCCGTCTCGAAAGCGATCTCCCGAGTTCCCAGTGGACCCGGCTGAAAGACCTCGCCCCGTTCTGTGTGGCGACGCTGGCTTGGTAGCCCCATCGCGCACAGGGATCGTTTCGACGCTCGGCCCGGAGGAGGCTGGAAGCCCATGACAGAGGAGGCGGCGTCAGCGCTTCGAGAGCTGTACGAGCAGGTCGCCGTTTGCCCCGACTGTGAACTGTCGAGGAACCGCACGCACGCCGTCCCCGGCGAAGGGCCGGCGGACGCCGAGATCGTGTTCATCGGCGAGGCCCCCGGCTACTACGAGGACCAGCAGGCCCGTCCCTTCGTGGGGGCCGCCGGCCAGTTCCTCGATCAGCTCCTCGCCTCCATAGACCTGCGCCGCCAGGACGTTTACATCTGCAACGTCATCAAGTGTCGCCCGCCCCAGAATCGCGATCCCCTGCCGGGCGAGATTCAGGCCTGCCACAAGTGGCTCGAACGCCAGTTGGAGATCATCAGCCCCAGGGTAGTCGCGACTCTGGGCCGCTATTCACTCGCCAAGTACTTCCCAGGCCAATCGATAGGACGCATCCACGGCCAGGAGCGCCGCGTCGGTGATCTCCTCGTCGTGCCCATGTACCATCCGGCGGCGGCTCTGCACCAGGCGAGTCTGCGCCGCACCATAGAGGAGGACTTCAAGAAGCTGCCGGCCATCCTTGAGAAGGCGCGAAGGGAGACGCTTCAACCGGCGGCTGTGGAACCCCAGCAAATGCGCCTCCTGTAGCGCGCCCACGGACCATGAGCGACAAACTGCGCGTTATCCCCCTCGGCGGCCTCGGCGAGATCGGTAAGAACATGATGCTCTTCGAGTGTCGCAACGATATCATCGCCGTCGACGCCGGCCTGATGTTCCCCAAGGAGGAGATGCTGGGGGTGGACCTGGTCATCCCTGACATCTCTTACCTACTTGAGAACCGCCACAAGCTGCGAGCCTTCCTCATCACCCACGGTCACGAGGATCATACGGGCGCTCTGCCCTACATCTTGCAGCAGGTGCAGGCGCCCATCTACTGCACGCCTCTGACACGCGACCTCATCGCCGTCAAGCTGGAAGAGCACCATTTGCTGGCAAGAGCGGAGCTGCGAACCGTTCTCGCCGGCGAGCGAGTACGGCTGGGCTGCTTCGAGGTGGAACCGTTCGGCGTCGCCCACAGCGTCCCCGACTCTGTGGGGCTGGCCATTCGCACGCCCGTTGGGCTCGTCGTGCACACGGGCGACTTCAAGCTGGACCACACGCCGGTCATGGCCCAGCCCACCGACCTGTCGCGCCTTGCCCATCTGGGCAGCGAGGGCATCCTCTTGCTCCTGTCCGACTCCACATACGTGGAGATCCAGGGTTACACGCCCTCGGAGCAGGTGGTAGGCCGGGCCCTGCACCAGATCATGGCTACCGCTCCCGAGAGGGTGATAATCGCCACGTTCGCTTCTCTCATTTCTCGCATCCAGCAGGTGATCGATGCCGCCTCCCAGAACGACCGCCGCGTCTTCGTGACCGGCCGCAGCATGGTCGACAACGTGCACATGGCCGTCAAGAAGGGGTACCTATCCGTGCCCAAAGGGCTGCTCGTCGGTACGGGAGAGCTTCGCAAGCTTCGCCACGAGAAGCTGGCCGTTATCACTACCGGCAGCCAGGGCGAACCCACATCGGCACTCACGCGCATGGCCAACCGCGACCACAGCCACATCAGCATCACGCCGGGCGACACGGTGGTGCTCTCGGCGACGCCGATTCCCGGCAACGAGGCGCTGGTCTTCCGCACCGTCGACAACCTGTTCCGCCTGGGTGCGCGCGTCCTTTACAACCGCATCGCCGATGTCCACGTACGCGGTCACGCTGCCCAGGAGGAGCTGAAGATCGTCCTGTCGCTGGCGCGGCCGCGCTACTTCGTGCCGATCCACGGCGAGTACCGCCACCTGGTGCTGCACGCGCGCCTCGCTGAGTCCGTCGGGGTGCCGGAGGAGAACGTCTTCGTTCTGGTCGACGGCGACGTGCTGGAGCTCGACGCCACCGGCGCCCTTGTCCGGGACCACCTCTCGTCCGACTACGTGTACGTGGACGGCCTGGGCGTGGGCGACGTCGATCATGTGGTGCTGCGGGACCGGCACCATTTGGCCACCGACGGCATGATCGTCGTCATCATCGCCATCGAGAAGGAGAGCGGCCGCCTCGTCGGCAGGCCGGACGTGGTGTCGCGGGGATTCGTGGACGTGGAGGAATCAGAGGAACTGCTGGAGCGAACGCGGCAGACGGCGGCCACGGCCCTCGACGGTGCCGACCACATCGCCGAATGGGGGGCGGTGCAGAGCCAGGTGAAGGAGGCGGTCGCCACGTTCCTGTATAAAGAAACACGAAGGCGGCCTATGGTGCTGCCTGTTACGGTAGAGGTGTAAGCTCTGGGGCGCTGGCCACGGCGGGAGGGCCTGCGCCTCAACAGGTGATCGACATGGCTAAGGCAAGGACCAACCCGTCCTCCGGACGGGCGGGCCCTCCCCCCGGCGCCTACCGCCGCCCGAGCGGGAGCAGCAGCCGGCCCCGCCCGGTGGGACGCCGCAGAGGACGCACCAGCGCGCCGGCCGCCCTCGCGCGGCTCCTATGGCGGCTGGAGACCCTGGGCATCGTCCTCATCGTTCTGGCGGTTCTCGCCGTCCCCTGGTTCGTGCCCGTCGCCAAGGGCCTCCCTGGCCTCCGCGACAACCTTGTGGGGGCCCTGGGGCTGCACGTACTGCTTCTCATCGCGCTCGTCGCCGTGGTGGGCTGGTTTGTGCTGCGGAGGAGCCTCGGCGCCGCCCTACGGGTGTGGAAGCCCTGGCTGGTCGGCGCTCTGGTCGCTGTCTTCACGATTGGACTCCTCGGCTTCTTCCGGCCCGACTGGGAGTTCGGCGGAACATCGCTCTCCGAGGTGACGGCCGGTGGAGACCTGGGACACACCCTCGCCAGCACGCCTGTGGGCATTGTGCTCTGGCTGGCGTCGGGCGTCGCCGCTGTGGTCATTCTCTGGCCGCGCGAGACAGCCGCGGGCCTGCGTCGTAGCCCCTCCGTCGCCGTCACGGTCTGGCGATGGGGCATCCCCGTCCGCATATGGAGGGCCGGCAGCGCCCTCGTCGATGCCCTCTTTCCCACCAAGGTCACGCCGAGACCGCCTGAGCCCGTGCCCATGGACACGATGATGTGGGCGCGCACAGCGCCGCCCGTCGAAGGGCCGGAAGCGGACGCGCCAGCACCACCGGCGGCTGAGGGTGCGCCCGAGGCCCCATCCAGCTTCGGGTGGCAGACGGAGCTCCCGCTCGACGCCGAGGGAGACGAAGCGTCGCCGGCCGAAGGGACGACGGGTGGAACGCCGCTTGTCGCGCCGCCGGTCCCGTCGGCCGCGCCCAGCGCCTGGGAGCGACCGCCCATCGATATCCTGGCCTCCGTGGGGCCACAGCAAGACGTGCGGCCCGACAACGCCGCGCGAGGCCAGCTCATAGTCGACACTCTGCACAGCTTCGGCGTCGACGCCAGCGTCGTCCAGATCAACGAGGGTCCAACGGTGACGCAGTTCGGCATCGAGCCCGGATGGGAGATCAAGACACGCACTGTCCCCGAGCGAGACAGAAACGGCCGGCCCGTTCTCGACAAGGACGGCAGCCCCAAAGTGAGGACGGAGGAGGTCTCCCGCACGAGAGTCCGAGTCAATCAGATCACGGCGCTGGCCAACGACATGGCGCTCGCCCTGGCTGCGCCCTCGATCCGCATTGAGGCGCCGGTGCCGGGCAAGCCGGTCGTCGGCATCGAGGTGCCGAACAACACGGCGGCTCTCGTCACCCTGCGCGGCGTCATCGAGAGCCCGCAGTTCCAGCGCATAGCCTCCCGCTCCAAGCTGGCGCTGGCCCTGGGCAAGAGTGTCGGCGGCGAGCCGGTGGCGGCCGACCTGGCAAAGATGCCCCACCTTCTCATTGCCGGCGCTACCGGCAGCGGCAAGAGCGTCTGCATCAACTCCATCATCTCGTGCCTCCTGATGCACGCCGGCCCCGACGAGCTGCGGTTCGTCATGATCGACCCGAAGCGGGTGGAGCTATCGGGCTTCGCTCGCATCCCCCACCTGGCCTTCTCCAGCATCGTAGTCGACCTCGACAAGGTGGTCGGCACCCTCCAGGCCGTGATCCACGAGATGGAGACGCGCTATCGCCGCTTCGCCTCCCTGGCCGTCCGCAACATCGACGCCTTCAACCGGCACCCGCGGGCGCCCTTCCGCATGCGCTACTGGGTGGTGATCATCGACGAGCTGGCGGACCTGATGATGGCCGCCCCCTACGAGGTGGAACGGCAGATCTGCCGCCTGGCCCAGCTCGCACGCGCCACCGGCATCCACATTATCATCGCCACCCAGCGACCTTCAGTGGACGTGGTAACCGGCCTCATCAAGGCGAACTTCCCTACCCGCATCGCCTTTGGCATGAGCTCCCAGGTCGACTCGCGCACGGTCCTCGACGGTGCCGGTGCCGAGAAGCTCCTGGGGCGCGGCGACATGCTCTACATGCCCACGGACGCCGCCAAGCCCAAGCGGCTCCAGGGCGTCTTCGTCTCCGACGCCGAGATCGAGCGGCTGGTCGCCTTCTGGACGCAGCCGCGCTTCCAGAGCCTGGAGCGCGAGGTCTACGACCACCTGCTGGAAGAGGCGCGGCCCGCCGTCGACGAGCTCTTCGGCGCCGACGACCCGCTCTTCGAGCGGGCGCGTGAGCTGGCGGCGGGGCACAGCCGCATCTCGACGTCGATGCTTCAACGCCGGCTGCGCATCGGCTATCCGCGGGCGGCGCGCCTCATGGACATGTTCGAGGAGAAGGGTATCGTCGGCCCCTCCGAAGGCGGCGGCAGCTCGCGGGAGGTGCTGCTGGCACACACTGAGCCGCTCGACGAGACGTAGCGGAGGCCTTTAGGCGTCCACCGACTCTTCTGGTGCGCTGACGCGGCGAACCCGCCTGCCGGCAGGTGGGGTCGCCGCTAGATTTGTCTCCGCTCCGTTTGGCTCTACTACTCAGCCATTGAGCGCTTGACAGACCATCTATAATGACTGCGAAACTAATCACAAGGTCAACATCAGCTTGGTAGCGTCGAGGCGGGGCGATGCGTTGTGCCAGGTCGGTAGCGGACTGCCCGACAGCGAGTTGAGCCAGGAGAAGACCAGCCCAATACGGGTCGGTCTTCTTCTCTTGGGAGGCGACCGATGAAACGACAGGTTCTTCTGGCCCTAGCAGTGGCCACGCTGCTGGCGATGCTGCCTGGCACCGTGGCGGCGCAGGGCGCCACCATCACCGTCAACGACACCGGCGACACGAATAGCCGCGACAATGTGCTCACGCTGCGAGAGGCCATTCTCCTCGCGACAGGCGGTCTCGCCGTGGGTGATCTGGACAGCGGCGAGTGCGCCCAGGTGTCCAACAGCACCTACACCCCACCCTGTAGCACCACCGACACCATCGGCGCCGGCTCCGCCGACACCATCACCTTCGACGGCGGCGTCTTCAGCCCGGGGACGATCAACCTTACGGCCGGCCTGCCGGGGCTAAGCACGGGAAATGACACCGTGGACGGGTCGGCGGCGGGAGTCGTCGTCAGCGGCGGTTCGCAGAACTTCTGGTGCTTCGGGCTAAGCTCCGGACACAACGTCATCCGCGGACTCGAGATCCGTGAATGCACGGTGGGCATCTTCATGTACGGCAGCGCCTATGGCAACACAATCGGCGGCAGCGGTGCCGGCCAGGGCAACGTCATCGTGGCCAACAGCTCCGCCGGCATTGGCATGTACTGGCGCAGCGTCAACAACCTCGTCATCGGCAACTATGTCGGCACGAACGCCGGCGGCACACTCGGCCTCGGCAACGAGGTGGGCATTGACGTGGGCGAAGGCGCTCACGACAACGTCATCGGCGGCAGCAGCGCCGGCGAGATGAACGTGATCTCGGGAAACTGGAACGACGGCGTGCTCATCGAGGGCACCAGCGCCAGTCACAATCGCATCATCGGCAACCACATCGGTACGGATGAGGCCGGCACCGCCGCCATCGCCAACGGCCAGAACGGCGTGAGCATATGGTTTGGGGCCTGGGCCAACACCATCGGCGGCTGGAACGCCGGCGAGGGAAACCTTATCTCCGGCAACAGCAGCAACGGGGTGGATATCCAGAACACAGGTACCTTCGGCAACCGGGTCGTCGACGACTACATCGGGACCGATGTCAACGGCAACGACCCTCTCCCCAACGGCTCGGCGGGAGTCTCGGTGCACAACGGAGCCCAGAACACCATCATCGACGGCAACCTGCTCTCTGGGAACAGCTGGGTGGGAATCAACTTCTCTGATTCCGGCACCAGCGGCAACTCGGCCACCGACAACCTCATCGGCACCGACATCAGCGGCAACGCCGCCTTGCCCAACAGCAACGGTGTCAACATATACGACGCCGAGAACAACACCCTCGGCAGCGGCAACGTCATATCGGGCAACAGCGGAGCGGGAGTGCAGATCTCCGGCTCCGACAACTACGGGAACTTGATGGTGGGCAGCTTCATCGGCACCACCGCCGACGGCACGGCCGCCCTGCCGAACGGTTCGGTGGGCGTACTCGTCGACCAGGGCGCCCACGACAACTACATCGGCACGGGCAAAGCCGGCGGGCCGCCAAACGTCATCTCCGGAAATACCACCGGCGTCAGCATCCAGGATGCCGACACCACCGCCAACAGCGTCGCCAACAACTACATCGGCACCAACCCGAACGCGGACGGTCCCCTGCCCAACAACAACGGCGTACTGATCCGCAACGGCGCTCACGACAACAGCATCGACGGGAACATCGTCTCAGGAAACACCAACTGGGGCGTCGTCGTCGAGGACGCCGGCAGCAACGGCAACCAAGTCACCGGGAACAACATAGGGACGGGCTGGGCCGGCGGGGTTCCCGTCCCCAACGACATAGGCGTGGTCATCTGGAACGGCGCCCAGGACAACACCATCGGGCCGGGCAACGTCATCTCGTTCAACACGAGCGGCGGCGTGGGATTCGTTTTCAGCAACACGACCGGCAACCGCGTCGTCGGTAACTACGTCACCATGAATGACTTCGCGGGCGTCAGCGCCGGTTACAGCAGCGGCGGGAACAGCATCGGCGGCAGCGACGCCGCCGACCGTAATGTGATCTCCGGTAACTCGGGCCCCGGGGTCCGGCTCAGCGATAATTCGTGGGGCTTCGAGGTGACCGGGAACCTCATCGGCACGGACTTTGGCGGCACCGGCCCGTGGCCTAACGACGGCCCGGGCGTTCTCCTGGAGAGCGGCGCCAACCACAATACCATCGGCGGCCCGGGCGAGGGCAACGTGATCGCCTTCAACAACAGCGACGGCGTCCTCGTCGACGGCGGAAGCACCACATTCAATGCCGTCCGCGGCAACTCCATCCACTCGAACACGGGCATGGGCATCGAGAACATCAACGGCGGCAACTCGGAGATCGCGGGCCCCAATATCGCGGGCCAGAACCCCGTAACGGGCACCACCTGCCCCAACTGCACCGTCGACATCTACACCGATCTCGAGGACGAGGGCAAGTACTACGAGGGCTCGGCGGTCGCGGGCGTCGGCGGCAATTTCACCTTCGCGGGCACCCTCTTCGGGCCTTACCTGACGGCTACCACTACCGACACCTCCGGCAACACGTCCGAGTTCACGGCGCCTATCGAGGTCATGGACACGGGCGACGACGACATGGACGGCGTCCCCAACTACCTGGACGCCTGCCCAACCCTGGCTGAGGACATCGACGCCAACAAGGACAGCGACGGCTGCCCTGACCCGGACAACGATGGGGACGGCTTCCCCGACACTACCGACCAGTGCCCCGGCACCGACTGGACAGCCGGCCCGAACGGCATTCACTGCGAGGGCCCTACCTCCGACGACAACGTCAATACCTGTGAGGACTACGACGGCGTACTCGACACCGACGGCTGCCACGACAGCCCCGGCGAGGACTATGACCTTGACGGTCTGACCGACGACGACGAGACGTTCGTCTACTGGACCAAGCCCGATGACCCCGACAGCGACGGCGACGGCCTCACGGACGGCGAGGAGGTTCTCACCTACTTCACGTGTCCCGCAGACGGCGCGAACCTCGCCGAGCTCCCGCAGTGCGTGGGTGTCGCGGACGCCAGGGACACCGACGGCGGCGGCGTGCCCGACGGCGAAGAAGTGCTGGTCCGGGGCACCAACCCTCTGGACCCCTCCGATGACGGCTGCCCGGGCGACGCGGATTGCGACGGCGTCGCTGATGCCACCGACAACTGCCCGGCCGTCTACAATCCGGGACAGGAGAACACGGACAGCGCCCCCATACCCAGCGGCGCCAACATCGTGGGGGACTTCCGCGCCAACCCCGACAAGGACGCACAGGGCGACGCCTGCGACACGGACGACGATAACGACGGCCCGGACGCCAACGACGGCCTGTACACGGATGCAGAGGAGGCTACAGGTTGTGGCTCATTCCTCCCGACGAATGCGTTGGCCAAGGACAGCGACGGCGACCGGGTCATCGACGGCTGGGAGTGCAAGATGGGCACCGACCCCAATAACCCCGCCGATAGACCCATGTGCACCGACCTCACCGACACGGACGGCGACGGCATCAGCGACTGCGTGGAGGAATCGGGCTACGGGACGTCGCCCCTCAGCACGGACACGGACGGCGACAGCTCGGGGAACGACGGCTGTCAGGACGACAAGCAGATCGTGGACGTCAACGACGACGGCCAGGCCAACTTCCTCGATGTGACGGCTGTGGCCAGGATAGCTTTCACGCCCGGCCCCTTCGACCCCGTCTCGGTGGCCGTCGCGGACATCGACAAGAACGGCTTCAATAACATCCTGGACGTGCAGACAGCGGCGAAGAACTCCACCCTGGTGGAGCCCCATTCGCCTTGCTAGGTGGTGGTCTTCGGGCGCACTTCGCCTCCGGGCGATTCGTCCTCCCACAGCACCTCGTAGAGGCGAAACCTGTAGGCGAAACCTCGCGCCTCGATCCGGCCGCGCGGCACGTACTGGATGCCGTGTACGGGACCGGCCAACCCTCTCACCAGGCCGGACACCAGGATCTGGCCACCCCGCGCTCGGGCGGCAATGCGGGCAGCCAGGTTGATGGCAACGCCGAAGAAGTCCTCGTCGTGGCGCAGGGTGTCGCCGGCATTGACGCCGATGCGAACCAGAATGTCCCTGTCCGGCCGCTCGCGGTTATGTTGAGCCATCGACCGCTGGATATCGACGGCGCAGAGGATGGCCGGGCGGGCGCTGGCAAAA
Organism: uncultured Dehalococcoidia bacterium; assembly: GCA_964565775.1. Classification (GTDB taxonomy): domain Bacteria; phylum Chloroflexota; class Dehalococcoidia; order DSTF01; family JALHUB01; genus CAZMGB01. The sequence continues at coordinate 52,920 of CAZMGB010000009.1, read as the reverse complement.
GCCACCATGAAGCCGTCACCCCGGGTCTTGACCTCGAAGCCAGCGTTCCTCTCGACGCAGGCGCGGACGATGGTGTTATGGTCGTGCATGATCTCCAGGGCCCGTTCGTCGCCCACCATGCTGGCCAGTAACGTCGAGTCCTGGATGTCGGTGAAGAGAACGGTGATTGTACCCTCAGGCGAAGGCTTGAGGGCCGCCGCCAGGGCGCGACCGCACTGCCCGCAGAAGCGAAAGCCCTCCGGGACCGGCGCCCCGCAGGTAGGACAGCTAGCCGGGGACTCCAGCGCGGCTGGATCCATGTGGCCGGGGACGACAAGGCCACCGGACGGCCGGGGCTCGCCGCCTCGTTCCTCCAGCTCCGACCTCAGCAATTCTTCGAGCGTTGGCTCCCCCGCCGACACGACTGGGACCTCCTCCTGGTAATATAAAAGCCCACGGACACCTCTGGAGTCGTGGGCCTGGGCGGTCGAGACGCGCGTCGTATTCAGCTCTCGCCGCCACCACCCCACAGCTCGTTCATGACAAGCGTGACCGAATTGGAGTCGCGCCCTCGGGCACAGCTCGCCGCATCAGCGCTAGTCTTCCACAGGTCGTGATTCATCGACTGTCCGCCATCGAGTTTCCATTTGAGTGTAGCACGCACGTACCTGAGGGTCAACGAGATCCTGTCCCGATCTGGCGCTGGCATCGGCGTCGGCCTCACGCCTGCGCTCCCGCGAGTCCTGGTCAGCGCGGAAGACTTCATGAGAGCCCCTCTATAACAGATACGTCAAGTCCTAGCGCAGCCGATCTGCGAAGCGCCGAAAGCGCACCGAGGCGTCCTTGTCCAGAGGACTGCCGTGGCCGAAGCAGACGACATCGAAGTCCAGCTCCGCCAGCTTCCGGATCGATTCCTTCGCCTGGGCCATGTCCTCCGTGTACCACCCGATAGGCCCTCCCAGGCCCCGCGTGTTGGCGACGGCGTCGCCGCTGAACAGGACACGCCGCTTCGGGCAGTAGAAGGCGATTGAGCCGGGCGTGTGGCCCGGCACGTGCACGACCCGCATCCCGTCGAGGGCGTCTATCTCATCACCGTCGGCCAGCTCGCGGTCCACGGCGACGGGTGTCGGCGCCCCCGCCATGCGGTCCGACGCCCAGCCGATCAGGGGTCTCAGCGGCCCGCCCGTGGTCGGCCCCGGCGGCGGCCGCTCGCCGCGCACGACGGGCGCATCCAGGGCATGAACCATGACCTTGGCGCCGGTGCGCTCCACCAGCTCGGCCAGGCCGCCTGTGTGATCGACGTGGTGGTGGGTGATGACGATCTGGCGGATGTTCTCGGCCTTCTGGCCGGCCGCCGCCACCGCCCGCAGCACCCGCTCCGTCCTGCCGGGGAGGCCGGTATCGATGAGGGTGACTCGGTCCGCGTCGACCGCGAGGTAGGCGCGGCCCATCCCCAGCCCGTCGACGCCGAACACACCTTCGGCCATCTGCATGGTTGCCTCCTGCGACTTATCGAGAAGAGCCGCCCGCGAGCCCTCGGCCAGAACCTACCGTTTCGTGCCGTAGCGGCGGCCGGTGCGCACGCGGTTCCGCCACGAGTCGCCCGGCGAGCGACGCCGCCGAGCCGTCTCGGATGCCCCATAGGCGCTCTTCGCGAACTCGTGCAGCGCGTCCTCGCCGGAGATCAGCTCCTTGCGCAGCTCGATCACCTGGTCGCGCAACAGCGCCGCCTTCTCGAACTCCAGGTTCTTGGCGGCCTTCCTCATCTGCCCCTCCAGGTCCCTCACCAGCCGCGCGATCTCGTCCTTGGGGATGCCGGCTACGCGGTACTCCGCCTTCTCCTCGGCCACCTTCTTCACGTGGTCGGTGATGTCGCGGACCGCCTTGCGAATGCCCTGGGGGGTGACGCCGTGCTCCTCGTTGTAGGCGATCTGGATGCGGCGACGGCGATACGTCTCGTCAATGGCCTTGCGCATCGATTCGGTCTTGCGGTCGGCGTACATGACGACGTGGCCGTCGATATGGCGGGCCGCTCGGCCGATCGTCTGGATGAGGGAGTCGCCGGAGCGCAAGTAGCCCTCCTTGTCGGCGTCCAGCACGGCGACCAGACTCACCTCCGGCAGGTCGAGCCCCTCGCGCAGCAGGTTGATGCCCACGACCACGTCGTAGACGCCCAGACGCAGGTCGCGCAGGATCTCCACCCGCTCCAGTGTGTCGATCTCCGAGTGCAGGTAATGGGTGCGGATGCCCATCTCCGCCAGGTAGTCGGCCAGGTCCTCGGCCATCTTCTTGGTGAGGGTGGTGACGAGCGCCCGCTCGCCCCGCTCGACCCTCGCGCGTATCTCCTCCAGCAGATCATCGATCTGTCCTTCCGTCGACTTCACCTCAATGGAAGGGTCGATGAGGCCGGTGGGGCGGACGAGCTGCTCCACCACCTGCTCGCTGTGCTCGTACTCGTAGGGGCCGGGCGTGGCCGAGACGAAGACGACGCGGCTGATGTGGTCCTCGAACTCGCTAAAGTTGAGTGGGCGGTTGTCGAGCGCCGACGGGAGGCGGAAGCCGTAATCGACCAGCGTCTGCTTGCGGGAGATGTCGCCGTGGTACATGCCCCGCACCTGAGGGACGCTGATGTGCGACTCGTCGATGAACATCATGCAGTCGTCGGGGAAGTAGTCGAGCAGCGTCCAGGGGGTGCTACCGGGCGGCCGGCGCGCCAGGTGACGCGAGTAGTTCTCGATGCCGGCGCAGTAGCCAGCCTCCCGCAGGCTCTCGATGTCGTACTGGGTGCGCTCCTCCAGGCGGGCGGCCTCCAGGAGCTTGTCCTGCGACCTTAGCTCCGCCAGTCGCTCCGCCAGCTCCTTCTCGATGTCATCGATGGCCGCCTCCAGCTTCTCGTGAGACGTCACGAAGTGCTTCGCCGGGTAGATGTCCACACGGTCGCGCTCGGCCAGCAGCTCGCCGGTGAACGGGTCGAGCTCGACGATCCGTTCGACCTCATCGCCCCAGAAGTCGATACGGGCGGCCAGCTCCTCGTAGGCGGGCAGGATGGTGAGGCTGTCGCCGCGCAGCCGGAACTTGCCGCGCATGAGCGTCATGTCGTTGCGCTCATACTGCATGTCGACGAGGCGCCGCATTGCCCGCGAGCGGTCGAACCGTTCCCCTTTGCGGAAGGTGAGGGTGAAGCTCTGATACTCCTCGGGCTCGCCCAGGCCGTAGATACAGGAGACCGACGCTACGATCAGCACGTCGGAGCGCTCGAAGAGGGCGCGGGTGGCGGCGTGGCGCAGCTTGTCGATCTCGTCGTTGATGTCGGCGTCCTTGGCGATGTACGTGTCCGAGCGGGGGATGTACGCCTCCGGCTGGTAGTAGTCGTAATAGCTGACGAAGTACTCCACGGCATTGTCGGGGAAGTACTCCTTGAACTCGGAGCAGAGCTGAGCGGCCAGGGTGCGGTTGGGGGCGAGCACCAGAGTGGGGCGCTGCCAGCGCTCGACGACGTTGGCCATGGTGAACGTCTTGCCGCTACCGGTAACGCCCAGCAGCGTCTGGTGCTTGTCGCCCCTCTCGAGGCCCTCGACCAGCTTGTCGATGGCCTCTGGCTGGTCGCCGGTGGGCTTGAGGTCAGAGACGATCTTGAATCGGTTCATGTCAAGATCAGTCTACTATAGCCGCGTCGGATTCGACAGCCAGCGCCGCAAGGGAATGTAGGGACAGACCTTTAGGTCTGTCCGATGGGGCGGGCGGAGCTGAAGCTCCGCCCCTACGTCTCGTCGATGCCCTTCGGCTGCATCTCCGGCAATGGTGGCACCAGGGCAGGCGGAGCCGCCCTACAGGTCCGTCTGGGAAGCCCCGCCCCTAGGGGTGATAGCGCCGATAGTGAAGGGCTACATGAGTGGGCCGCTGCGCAGCTTCGAAGCCCCCGCCGTCGAAGTCACTGCCTCGGCCGATTCGATGCGGTCGTCGCCGGCGGTCCTCGCCTCGTGAAGGGCCTTCTCCGCCTTCTTGATCATGTCATTCTCGTTAGTGATGTCGGCGGACGGGAACGAGGCGATGCCCTGGCTTATCGTCACGGCGCCGCCGCCTGACCCTGAGGCGGGACTACCCGCCTTGAGGCTCTGGCGCAGCTTTTCGGCGACCGCCAGGGCTTCCCCCGGGCCGGTCTCCGGCAAGACCACGGCGAACTCTTCGCCACCGTATCGACAAGGGGTATCGGGTTCGCGCAGGCTGTCATTGATGATGCGGGCGAACCGGGAAAGCATCGGCTGGGCGAGCCGGTCGTCCGGCCCTTTGAACTGGCCCAGGTCGAGCAGGATGAGAGAGACAGGACGGCGGTAGCGTTGCGCCCGCCGCAGCTCCGTCCCGAGCCGCTCATACAGGTAGCGCCGGTTGTAGAGACCGGTGACATGGTCCGTGACGGCCTGCTTCTCCAGCGAGATGTCTTTCCGCAGCAGCTCAACGTTGGCCGCCGCCAGGTTGTCCTCCCGCGAGATGCCGCGGCGCCTCTCCAGCACCAGAGCCCACGCCAGAACGATGGCACAGGCGATCACCACCGGGAGGAACGCCTGACCGACCGTCGTGCTGCCCAGCTCATCCTCGAAGACGTTCGAACCGCGCACGGACGTAGCGACGGCGATGACCGCCACCAACGCCAGCAATGACCCGCTGAGGGCGGACAGAAACCAGTACGGCGACAGGGACCTCCACCGCTCCATTTCTACCCTACTGACTCGCGAAGAACTTTAATGCCATCCTTAATCTATCTTCGACCGCCAGCGAGCTATCATTAGGGACGCTGGCGGCGGCCTCCGCCGCTTCCGCCTGCGTATATCCCAGGCTCACAAGCGCCGAAACTACCTCTTCGTCGCGCCCCGGCTCCGAGACGGTCGCCGCCGCGGCGGGCGCCTCGAGGCGATTCTTCAGCTCCAGGACCAGTCGACTTGCCGTCTTCTGGCCGATACCCGGTATCCGCCGCAGCCGCTCCGCATCGCCTGCAGCCACGGCCGCTGCCAGCTCATCAGTGCCCATCGCCGACAGGATCGCCAGCGCCCCCTTCGGCCCGACCCCCGCCACACCGATGAGCATCTGGAAGACGTCAAGGTCTTCTGCCGTCGCGAAACCGTACAGTGTGAGGCTTTCCTCGCGCACGTGGAGGTGCGTGTGAAGGAACACCTCGCTGCCGGGCGCACCGAGCGCGCTGACGGTCGTGACGGGCGCCAGCACCCGCACGCCGACGCCGCCGACGCCCACGATGAGCCAGTCGCTGCCCCGCTCCTCCACGACGCCGCGCAGCCGGGCGATGGGGCTCACGCTCTCTCCTCCCTTCGGTGAAGTCCCCCACCCTCCAGCACGGCGGCCGCCTTCCGATGAGCCACATGACAAATCGCCGTGGCGAGCGCATCCGCCGCGTGGTCCGGCTCCGGTATCGCCTCCAGGCCCAACTGGAGCCTCACCATCTCCTGCACCTGCCGCTTCTCGCCCCGGCCGTAGCCCGTGACCGCCTGCTTCACCTCAGCTGGCGAGTAGCTGAAGACAGGCAGGCCTGCCTGGGCGGCGGCGAGCATCGCCAGGGCCCGCACCTCGCCCATGGCGACGGCGACCTGCTTGTTTGCCGCCACGAAGGGTGCCTCGATCGCCAGCTCCGTCGGACGCCAGCGCAAGATGAGCTCTTCCAAGGCTTCGAAAAGGATACGCAGGCGCTCTGGAAGAGGGAGGTCACTGCTCACAGTGAAGGCGCCGAAGTCGAGGAGTCTGATAGTTTCGCCCGACTTCGCAATAAGACCGAAGCCGGTCACCCGTAGCCCGGGGTCAATCGCCAGGATGACCAGCTCCTGGCCGGCCCGGCGGGCGCTCTTCCGTGAGGGCGTCATCCGACCGCTTGGCCGCTGTACGCCACCAGTGCCGAGTCGGGGAAGTCGGCGTTGGAGTGGACGCGACTCACGTCGTCCAGCTCCTCCAGCTTGTCGAGGAGCCTCAGCGCCTGTAGCGCTTCCTTCTCCTCTAGCGCCACAGTGCTCTTGGCGACCAGGGACACCTCCGCCGAGCTCACGGGTATCTCGCTCTCCTCCAGCGAGCGGCGCACCTCCTCCAGGTTCTCAGGCTTCGTGTACACCTCGACCGCGTCATCCTCCACCTTCACATCCTCGGCACCGGCGTCGATGGCTGCCAAGGCCACGTCCTCTGCCTCTTGACCTTCGACGGGCACGGTGATGAGTCCCCTGCTCTCGAAGAGCCAGGCGACGCAGCCACTCTCGCCCAGGCTTCCGCCCCCCTTGGAGAAGACCCTGCGGATATCGGCGACGCTGCGGTTGCGGTTGTCCGTCAGCACCTCGACGAGGATGGCGGTGCCGCCGGGCCCGTAGCCCTCGTAAGCCGCTTCTGTGAGCGCAGACGCCTCGGTATCACCGGCGCCCCGCTTAATGGCCCGCTCGATGGTGTCCAGGGGCATGTTGTTGTCGCGGGCCCTCTGAATGGCGAGACGGAGACGGAAGTTGGTACTGGGGTCGGCGCCTCCCGCGCGGGCGGCCACGCTGATCTCACGGCCCAGCTTCGTGAAGAGCTGGCCTCTGCGCGCGTCGGCCACGCCCTTCTGCCTCTTGATCTGCGACCACTTGGAGTGCCCCGACATATCACGCCTCCGTAAGACTCGATTTCGGCCTGCCTAATTCTACCATCGGCCCTCAAGGGCGGCAAAGAACGGCACTATCGGGCCAAAGCGGCCTTCCGGCGGGCAGGCGGGCTGTCTTCCCTTGTCAGGGAGCGGAGCGGAGGCGCGAAAAGAGGTCGGAGGCGAGGGGCTGGAGCCGTTCCAGCAACGGCAGATCGGTCAACGTGGCCCTGAGGGGCGAGACGGAGACGAGGCCCTGGCTGACGGCCCAGATGTCGGTGCCCTCCTCGGCGTAACGGAGGTCGGGTTCGATACGACGGCTCAGCCGTTCGGCTTCGGGGCCGCCGCCTTTCTCGACGAGGCGCAGGTAGCCGCCGGGCGCCACCCGCGTCAACGCCAGCCCCTTGAGCGCCGCCACGGGCAGCGACGGCACGTTGACGTTGAGGAAGAGCCCGTCCTCGAGGGAGCCGTCGGCGAGACTGCGGGCCATCAGGCGCGCCACGGCCTGGGCCGTCGGCCACTCGAGCGCGCCGTCCGGACGCCCGTGCAGGGAGATAGCGAGGGATGGGAGCCTGCGAAAGCCGCCCTGGAGAGCCGCGCCCACCGTGCCCGAGAGGAGGACCTCGCTGCCCAGGTTGGGCCCGAGGTTGATACCGGCAGCGATGAGGCCGATGCGCCCCTCCTTGACGTGCCTCAGGCCGACGATGATGCAGTCGGCAGGCGTGCCGTCGACGGCGTAGGCCTTGCTCTCGGGGACCGTTGACTCAACGCTCCTGATGCCGATGTCGCGGCGATAGGTGACAGCGGTGCCGGCCCCCGACTGATCCTCGGCGGGGGCGACGACGAGCACGCGGCCCACATCTGCCATCGCCTCGGCGAGGTGCCAGAGGCCGGGCGCGTCGATGCCGTCGTCGTTGGTGACGAGGATGCGGAGCGGTTCGCCCTTCATTCCAGGATCACGTTGTCGATCAGCCGTGCCTTGCCCATGCGGACGGCCAGCGAGACGAGGGCCGTCCCCTCGATGCGCTCCAGCTCCCTCAGCGTTTCGCTGTCCGCCACGCTCACGTAGTCTACGCGAGCCAGGGGCTCCGCCGCAATCAGCTCCTGCATCCGCGAGCGTATCACCGACGCGTCCCGCTCGCCCCGGCGCCACAGCCCTTCCGCCAGCCGCAGCGAGCGGTAGAGCACAGTCGCCGCCTGCCGCTCCGGCGGCGACAGGTAGGCGTTGCGGCTGCTCATGGCGAGGCCATCGGGCTCACGCGCTGTCGGCACCGCGACGACCTCCACCGGCAGGTCGAGGTCGCGCGCCATGCGGCGGACGACGGCGAGCTGCTGGGCGTCCTTCTGCCCGAAGTACGCCCGCTGCGGCTGGACGATCGTGAACAGCTTCGCCACCACCGTCGTCACGCCCCGGAAGTGGGTGGGGCGGTGGGCGCCCTCCAGCACCCGCGTCATTTCGGTCACTTCGACGTACGTCTCGAACCCCTCCGGGTACATCTCCTCGACGGAGGGCATGAAGACGGCGTCGGTGCCTTCCTCTCGCAGCAGTGCCAGGTCGCGCTCCGGGTCACGGGGGTAGCGATCGTAGTCCTCGCTCGGGCCGAACTGGGTGGGATTGACGAAGATGCTGGCGACGACCTGGTCGTCCTGGCCCCGTGAGCAGCGCACCAGCGAAAGATGGCCCTGGTGCAGGAAGCCCATGGTGGGCACGAGGCCGACGGCTCCGTCCATCTGCTGGCGGAGCCGTCGCATCTCCTCTACGGTCGTGACCACACGCATTGGAGGACGACGCTCGGAGCGTCGATGGCCATCAACACAATAACCCGAGGGTGGTTGCCTACCCCACGACGCCCTGACTCAGTTCCGCAAGCGCCGCCTCGTCCATGGGGAAGCTCTCTTTGGCCGTCGGGAACCGTCCCTCGCGCACTTCGGCGATGTACTGGAGCGCAGCGGAGCGGATGACGTCACCGAGGCGAGCATACTGCTTGGCGTGCTTCGGCACGAAGTCGGGGTAGAGGCCCAGGAAGTCGTGGAAGACCTGCACCTGGCCGTCGCAGTCAGGGCCAGCGCCGATGCCGATGGTGGGGATGCTGAGCCTCTCGGTGATCAGCTTCGCCAGGGGCGCCGGGATCGTCTCCAGGACGATGGCGTAGGCCCCGGCCTGCTCCAGCGCCTGGGCGTCGTTCAGCAGCTTGACGGCGGCCGCCGGTGTCTTGCCCTGCACCCTGAAGCCGCCGAGCTGGTTCACCGACTGGGGAGTGAGGCCGATATGCCCCATGACGGGGATTCCAACCTCCACGAGCCGCCGCACCGTCTCGGCCATGGTGCGGCCGCCCTCCAGCTTCACGGAGGTGGCGCCGCCCTCCTGAAGAGCCCGCCCGGCGTTGGCCAGGGCCTCTTCGGCGCTGGCCTGATAGCTCATGAAAGGCATGTCGAACACGATGTGGGCCCGCCGGCTGCCACGCACCACCGCCTTTGTGTGGTGGAGCATGTCCTCCATCGTCACGGGAAGGGTCGAATCGTAGCCCAGCACCACCATGCCGAGGGTGTCGCCGACCAGGATGATGGGCACATCCGCCTCATCCAGGATGCGGGCGCTCGGGTAGTCGTAGGCGGTGAGCATGGGGATCTTCTCACCGCGCCGCTTCATAGCCTTCAGGTCGTTGATCGTGATCCTCGCCATGGCATTTCCCCCTTCTCGCGGGTCCCGCGGGCCGCTCCTAGCGCACCGCTGCTTCTACCGCCGGTTCGACGTGCTCGATCCGATTCTTCTCGTCGACGTACACCAGCCTCGGCCGCTGACCTCTCGCTTCCTCGTCGTCCACCGTGGCGTAGCCCAGGACTATGACGAGGTCGCCGGGGCTCACGAGCCGAGCGGCCGCCCCGTTGATGCACACCTCGCCGCTGCCCCGGCCGCCCTCGATGACGTACGTCTGGAGCCGGTTCCCATTGTTTATGTCAAGGACATGCACCAGCTCGTAGGGCAGCAGGTCGGCCGCATCCATGAGGTCGCGGTCGAGGGTGATGCTGCCCTCATAGTGGAGGTCGGCGTCGGTGACCGTCGCCCGGTGGATCTTGCTCTTCAGAATCGTTCTCATCATGCCACTACCTCTTTCGCCAGTTCGCCGCCTGAATCAGACAGGCCCCCCTCCTGAATCCACCCTCAGCCGCGCCGCCCGCTCAAGCTGACCGCAGACTCGCTCTTCAGCGCCTCGCGGAGTCTCTCGGCCTCCGCTTCGCCGATACGCCCCTTCGCCACGGCGATGGGGATCGTCAGAAGACCCAACTCCCGATAAGCGGGCAGCAGGTCGGGCGCGGATGCCTCCAGCGCCGCGATGTGCTTGCGCACCGTCCCCACGTCGCCGCGGGCGATGGGCCCCGTCAGGCAATCGGGCAGGCCGATCTCTCGCAGGTTGCGGACGGTGCCCTCCAGAAGGAGCAGCAACGCCCGCGAGGCCGACGCCGAGCCTTCGCCGAAACGCTCCCACAGGTCCTCGGCCGCTTTCGTCAGTGTCACCAGGTAGTTGCTCGCCATCACGGCGGCGGCGTGATAGAGCACCTTGTCCTCGGTCCGCAGATGCACCCAGCGACCTTCGAGCGTCGCCGCCATCTCCTTCAGGCAGGCCAGCAGAGCCCCGTCCCCCTCCAGTGCGAACGTGGAGCCCGAGATGCTGGCGACGGCCTGCTCGATGTTGGCGAAGGCCTGGAGCGGGTGAATGCTCCCGACAGAGGCACCCCTCTGCCGGGCTGGCTCGAGCACGTCCAGCGACGCGGCGCCGCTGGTGTGGACCACCCAAACACCGGGCCGCCAGCGCAAGGCCGCCGCTACCTGCTCGATAGCATCGTCCGGCGTCGTAATGAACACCAGGTCGGCGGCGTCGACAACGGCCTGGGCCTCCGGCAGCGCGCGGCAGCCGTCGAGGCGGTCCGCAAGCGCCTGCGCCGACGCGAAAGCGCGGCTCGCGACGGCCACGACCGGGTAGCCCGCTCCGTGTAGACAGCGCGCGAACGCGTGGCCGGTAACCCCCGCACCGATGAAACCGAGCCTCGGCATCCTTTCGCTTGTCATGACGCCTGAGAAGTAATAAGCCCTTCCGGTCGTGGACCGAAAGGGCGCGTCGCGTTCCTCTGTCGATATGCGCCGTCTCGGTCCGATGGATCCAAGCAGCTTGTTGTTGCCGTGTCGCTCTTGGTGTCGCCGCCCCGTCCTCAGGGGTCGACCGCAGCCTCAGTATAGCAGGCGTCTATAGCTTGTCAAGATGCCTTACATACCGCCCTCGAGCCACTCTTGCGCCGAAGGGACGCCTGCAAGCCCCCCGGCCTCCTGCACCGCCCGCAGGATCGCCCGCTCGACGGCCAGGGCCGCCAGGAACTCCACGGCCCGATAGCCCAGCGGGTCGACCGTCAGCGCGCCCGTCGCCAGCGCGAACACCACATCGCCGTCGCCCATTGTGTGGGCGGGGCGGACCGTGCGCGCGATGCCGTCGTGGCAGACCGTCGCCAGCCGGTTCGCCTGCTCCTTCGTGAGAGCCGCGTTGGTCGCCACGACGACGAGCGTCGTGCTACTCGCTGCCTCCGGCGACCAGAGCTCGCCCTTGCGCGTCGCCTCCAGCGTGTCGACGAAGCCACCGCCGTCGGCCCGAGGCGCCGCCACGACTCGGCCTGTGCTCGGGTCGACGATGTCGCCGGCAGCGTTGACCGCCGCCAGCGCGCCGACGACAAAGCCCGCCCCAGACCGCTCGCTGGCGCTGCCGACGCCGCCCTTCAGGCAGCGCTCCATGCCGAGCGCCTTCGCCACCGTGGCGCCCGTGCCCGCCCCCACGCTTCCCTGCTCGACGGGCCCGTCCTTCGCAGCGCGACACGCCTCGTAGCCCGACTGCGCGTCGGTGCGCACGTCGCTGCGGCCGATGCCCAGGTCCATGAGGATCGCCGCCGGCACGATGGGGATGTGCGTCCCGGCGTAGGGATAGCCGACGCCCCGCTCCTCCAGGTACCGCATGACGCCGGCCGCCGCATCGAGCCCGAAGGCGCTGCCGCCGGACAGCATCACGGCGTGCACCTTCTGCACGAGCTGCCCCGGCCGCAGCAGCTCCGTCTCGCGGGTGCCGGGAGCTGCGCCGCGCACGTCGATGCCGCCGACGGCGCCCGCCTGCCGGTCGGGCAGGCCCTCCTCGCAGAGGACGACGGTGCAGCCGGTGGCGGCCTCGCGGTCGGTCCAGTGGCCGACGCGGATGCCGGCTACGTCGGTGATGGCGTCGACGGTCACTGTCATGTCCTACCTTGCGGGCGCGGGCTGGCAGTGCGAGCAGTAGTGGCTGCTGCGACCCCCCACCTTCACCCGGGCGATCTCACGGCCGCAGACGTAGCAGGGCTGCCCCGTGCGCCGGAACACCTTCACGCGGAACTGGTGCATGCCCTCGCGGCCGTCGGCGTCGACGTAGTCGCGGAAGCTGGAGCCGCGGTCGCCCAGGGCGTCGCGCAGCACCCGCCGCACGGCGCGGTGCAGACGGCGCACCTCCGCTTGCGACAGGCTCGACGCCGGCCGCTGCGGGTGGATGCGGGCCGCGAACAGCGACTCGTCGGCGTAGATGTTGCCCAGCCCGGCGATGGCGTGCTGGTCCATCAGGAACGACTTGACGGGCGCACTCCGCCTCGCCATCAGCTCCCGCAGGCGCGACTTCGTGAACTTGCCGTCGAGCGGCTCCAGCCCCAGCCGGCCCACGACAAGCTCCGGGTCGGGCACGAGCCACATCGTCCCGAACTTGCGCATGTCGCTGAAGCGCAGCTCCGTGCCGTCGTCCAGCGACACGACGGCCCGCACGTACGGGTCGGGCGGCGCCCCGGCCCGTCGATGGAGCAGGGCGCCGGTCATGCGCAGGTGCACCAGCCACGACCGGCCGTCGGACAGGCGGAAGCTGAGGTACTTGCCCCGCCGGTCGGTGCCCTCGATGCGGCGCCCGACGAGCCCCCGTCGGAACTCCTGCGTCGACGGCACCTGCACGAGCGACACCCTGTCGCCCGGGACGTCGACGGCGGTGATGGTGCGCCCCCGCACCCGCTCCGACAGGTCGCGGCGTATGGTCTCTACTTCCGGCAGCTCAGGCATAGTGGGTCGTACGCGGTACTACCGTGCGTGCAAGCCGGTCATTGCTCTCCTTCCGGCCCGCGGATGCGAACACGCGTCTCCTCGACCACCCACAGATGACGTTCGAGCGGTTCGCTCCTCATCAAAGGCAGGGCTTGGCGAAAGACGCGGGTAAGGTGCTCTCTATCGTGGCGACTCGCTCTGAGCACAACGACTCCGTGCAGGTCTTGCGGAGGATAAGCACGGATATCCGCGAAGTCCAGGTCCAGAGTGACAAGGATCCGCTCTTCCTTCAGACACCTGCTGATGAGAGTCGTGTCATCTTTGCCCTGTAGACCCTGCGTGACCACGCTCACTGCGTCATGGCCTTCGGAGGCCAGTACCTCAGCGAACTCCACGGGCAGGTTCTCATCGATCTTGAACTTCATAGTCCTTCTCTGGTAGAGACCGGCACGATACGCTCCCTGGCGAGTTCAGCAGCGTAGGCCATGGCAGCTTCAATGTCGGCGGCCGCCAAGGAAGGATAGCTTTTCAGGATCTCATCGCGGCCAAGTCCAGCGGCAAGGTTGTCCAGTATAACGGAGACCATAATGCGCGTACCGGTGATACAGGCCTTGCCGTGACAGATGCCAGGGTCAACCGTTATTCGTTCCTGCCAGTTCATTCTCCGCGTCCTCCTCGCACTGATTGTAGGTTACGGGCCTAGCCAGCGAACAGCATGTCGCGGCGTATGGTCTCTACTTGGGGCAGCCCAGGCATAGGCTGGTCTGCGCAGCTCATGCCTGCCCGTAGGCAAACCCAGAGAAGGGTCTCAGCCCCTCGGTCGGGAAATGCTTCTCCGATGGCTAGCCAGACCCCTCCGACTTGCTCTCCGCACGGAGATCGGCAGCAAAACCTCTGATGTTGTCCTCCACCTCTTGCGGGTAGCGGTAGCGCAGATTGCGAGCCACTTCGCGACCCTGTTCAGAGAATAGCTGTGCCGTTGCTTCCAGCGCCTGCCAGCTATCCCCTCCATCGAAGTGACCAAACGTCTCATGGAGCTGCTTCCAGGTGCCGCGATCAAGCCACCGCCGCATGTCGACACCCAGGTAGCGAGTGTCGTAATCCCAATCATGCCTGCTCTGCGCGTGCCACTCGATCATCTTCAGCAGCAGTTCCTTCGTGGTCCAGTCGCGAAACTTGGCGTGCCAGAGGTCTTGCCGGTAGAGGTACTTGGCCACGTGCCACGCTTCGAACCAGAACTCATGCACAACCGAAACGAACTCCTCTTCGGTGGGCTTTCGCACCCGGTGATGTCGACCTCTCGACGGGGGCAGACGTCTTTCGATCCCGATCTTGTCCACCAGCACGCGGTATGCTTGATCGTACAGTTCCGGCAACGCCTGCTGCTCCGCGAACTCCTCGAGGACGCTGACGGGCAAGAAGCTGAAATCGACCTTCCTGCCCCCGCTGAAGATGACCAGCCGCGTGGGTTGACCCTCGCGAGTCACCTCGGGAATCGAGACCCATACGTCGCCGAGCTCTTCCATCCACGCGTGATCGCTGATGTACGCCTCCAGTCCCTCTCCGAAGACCGCCACGTCGAGGTCAGAGAGCCTGTCCTTCGGCCAGTCGCCGGCGTACGAGCCGGTCAGGACGATCGCCTTCACCGGATGCTGTCTCTTTCCCCACTCGATGATGTTGCTCAGGAGTTCGTCCATCCGGGGCTCTCCAAGATGAGCTGTCCAGTTGCCGACCGTCTCACTCCATCTCGCCCCAGTTCTTGCCCACGACCCTCACCCCCTTGTCCCCTCTCCCGCCTGCGGGAGAGGGGTGACCGGCAGGCCGGGGTGAGCGCCGACCTGCGGTCGGCCGGGCGCAGCTTCCGCCCGAGGCGGACCCGCCTGCGGCGGGAAAGCTACACCGTACGAGCTTCCAACCTCCAACTTCCAACTTCCCACTTCCCACCTCCCGCGTCCCTACTCCATCTCACCCCAGTTCTTGCCCACCTTCACGTCCACCTTCAGCGGCACGTCCAGCGACAGGGACTCGAGCCCGCCCTGAGCCTGCCGAAGGGGCATCACGCGCACGACCATCTCCCGCAGGTCGTCCAGCTCCGACGCCGGCCCCTCGAAGATGAGCTCGTCGTGCACCTGGAGGAGCATCTTCGTCTTCAGCTTCCGCTCCTCCATCTCGGCGTCGATGCGGTTCATGGCGATCTTGATGATGTCGGAGGCGGTGCCCTGGATCGGCATGTTCACGGCCATGCGCTCGGCGGCGGAGCGGGCCTGGAAGTTCGACGAGTTGATCTCCGGTATGTAGCGCCGACGCCCCGACAGCGTCTCGGCGTAGCCCAGGCGGCGCGTCTCCGCGATAACCTCGTCGCGCCACACTTTGACGCGTTCGTACTTCTTGAAGTAGGTCTCGATGAACTGCGCCGCCTCCTCGCGCGAGATTCCCTCGCGCTGCGAAAGGCCGAAGTCTGTCAGGCCGTAGAGGACGCCGAAGTTGAAGACTTTCGCCCGACGCCGCATCTCCGACGTCACCTCGTCCAGCGCCACGCCGAAGACCTGCGACGCCGTCGCCGCGTGGATGTCCTCGTCCTGGCGGAACGCCTCGAGCAGGCCGGGGTCCTGGCAGAGGTGGGCAAGGATGCGCAGCTCGATCTGCGAGTAGTCGGCGGCCAGCAGGTAGGGGTCCGGGCCGATGTCGCGCGCAACGAAGGCGGTGCGCACCTGGCCGCCCAGCTCGCCGCGCACGGGGATGTTCTGGAGGTTGGGGTCGTTCGACGAGAGGCGACCGGTGGCCGCAACCGTCTGATTGAATGTGGTGTGGATGCGGTGCGTCCGCGGGTCGACGAGCACCGGCAGAGTGTCGACGTAGGTCGACACCAGCTTCGTGAACTGCCTGTATTCGAGGATGTGGTCGACGACGGGATGGGCGCCGCGCAGCCCCTCGAGCACGTGCGCGTCCGTCGAGTAGCCGTACTTAGTCTTGCGGCTCTGGGCCTTCGGCAGCCCGAGCTCCTCGAAGAGGACGCCGGAGAGCTGCTGCGGCGAGCCGATGTTGAACTCGTGCCCCACCTCGCTGTAGATCTGCTTCTCGAGCTCGGCGACCTGCCCCCTAAGCTCCTGCGACATCCCCCTCAGCACCGTCTCGTCCAGGGCGACGCCGGCCTGCTCCATGCGAACGAGCACCGGCACCAGTGGCATCTCGATCTCGGAGAACAGTCGCCACAGGCCCTGCTCGCGCAGCTCCTTCTCGAACGGCGCACGCAGCCGGCCGGTCATGTCCGCGTCGGCGCAGGCGTAGCGTGTCGCTTCCGGGACGCCGACCTGCACCATCGAGAGCTGCTTGGGGCCGGCACGCCCGATGAGCTCGGTTATCGGCGTCATCTCGACTCCCAGCCGCTTCGACGCCAGCCACTTCAGGCCCAGGGAGCCCGCCTGCCGGCCGGGCAGGCCGCCGCCGCGCCCGTACGCCTCGCTGCCGCCGCCCTCGCCCAGCACGTAGGCCGCGATCATGGTGTCGAAGGCGAGGTTGCGGGTCCAGACGCCGTGCTGCGCCAGCACCAGCATGTCGAACTTGCCGTTGTGGGCCACCTTCTCCACCTTCGCGTCCTCGAACAGGGGGCCCAGGCGCTCAAGGACCCGCGACAGCGGCAGTTGCGGCGCCTCGCCGAGGCCGGCCTGGTGGCCGACGGGCACGTACCACGCCGTCCCCGGCTCAGTCGAGAGCGAGATGCCGACGAGCTGCGCCCGCATGGCCGCTAGTTCGGAGGTTTCGGTGTCGAAGGCGAAGGAGCCCGTCTCGCCCAGGCGCTTCACGAGGGCATCGAGCTCGTCTTCCGTGAGGACCGCGCGGTAGTCTGCGGGCACCTCCTCTGCGAGGGCAGCCGGAGCGGCCTCCTCCCCCTCGCCGTAGTCGGGCAGGCGGCCGAGCAGGCTGCGGAACTCAAGCTCGCGGAAAAGAGCGAGCACCTTCTCGCGGTCGAAGCGCTGCACGACGCACTTGTCCAGGTCGAGGGTTACCGGCACGTCCGTGACGATGGTCGCCATCTCCTTGCTGTGGCGCGCCTGTTCTTCGTGTTCGCGCAGAATCTCCCGCAGCTTCTCCGGCTGCACCTCGGACAGGTGCTCGTACACGCCCTCGACGCTGCCGAACTCCTGCACCAGCCGGACGGCCGTCTTGTCGCCGATGCCGGGCACGCAGGGGATGTTGTCTGAGACGTCACCCTTCAGGCCCTTCAGGTCGGGCATCTGCGCCGGGTCGACGCCGTAGCGCTCGCGGGCCCGCGCCTCGTCATAGGTGACGGTGTCGCGCTGGTAGGGACGGTACATGAAGACCCGCACGCCCGGCCGCACGAGCTGCACGATATCGCTGTCCAGCGTCACCAGGAACGTGTCGACGCCGGCTTCCGTGGCCTGCTCGGCGATGGCGCCGAGGACATCGTCGGCCTCGTAGCCCGGCTCCTGATAGATGGGAATGTTGAACGTCTCGATGAGCTCGATGCAGCGCGAGAACTGAGCCTTCAGGTCCTCGGGCGCCTCGGGCCGGTGCGCCTTGTACGTCTCGTCCTTCTCGTGGCGGAAAGTGGGGCCGGGGGCATCCAAGGCCACGGCGATGTGAGTCGGTTTGAGCTCCTCCAGCACACTCAGGAGGGTGTTGGCGAAGCCGTAGACAGCCGTCACCACCTCGCCAGTCTTGCGCACGGTGAGGGGCTCCTTGACGGCATGGTAGGCGCGGTGGATAATGCCGTGACCGTCCAGGACAGCCAGCAGGCTCCCGCCTGCCGGACGGGCAGATCGCCCTGAGGGGCTCGGGCCGGAAGGGGGCTTCTTTTCGTCGGCCGACATCGCTGCGATTATAGCACCGGCCTACCTGCCTGCGAAGGCAGAAGGCGCCGCGCCCGGGGGTTGGAGCGGCGCCGCGCCTAGCGTGTAAAATGACCGCAGAACACATCCAGCCCGATGGTCATGGAGGCCACGGTCTCAGCTCCGGGTGCCGCAGAGAATGAACGTCCCGTCTCCCGTCCTCCACCTGCTGCTGATCAACTTCAAGCCCGGCGCCGGAGAGGCCGAGCGGCAGGCCCTCGTCGAAGAGATGAGACGATTCCATGACATCGACGGCGTACTGCACCTGGGTGCCGCCCGCGCCGCCGGCGACGACTCGACCCACGCCCAGGCCCTGTTCGTCTACCTTCGCGATGCGGCGGCGCTGGAGGCCTACGGCTCGCACCCGCTGCACATTGGGCATCTGCGGCGTTTCTTCCTGCCCGCCGTCCAGGACTTTGTCAGCATTGATGTCGGAGTGCAGGAGATGCCGCCCGCCGCGTACGCCGCCGCCGCCTGCCGCTGCGCCAACTTCCGGCCGGACACCTACGACTGGCAGATCCGCTCTCTCTTCGAGCGGACCGCTGACGCGACATGGGCCGGTGAGGGATGGAGCGTCAGCGGTGGTGTCGCTCTCAACGGCCGCCAGCGCTACCGAGCGGCCGCCGTCGTGTTCTGGTCAGGCGGAGGCCCGTCCAACGAAGGAGATAGCTCGCGGGCACAGGGAGGACTTCTCGACGACGCCTGGGGACGAATCCTCACCGAATCGGTTTCCGTGACAGGCCCAGCCCACCCGCTCATCGCACCATCCTCCCGGGAGGCGTCAAGGTGAGGAGGCGAGCGTCTCTTCGCTGGTGGCCGCGACAGACCCGTCAGAGGGTGGTTGCCGTCGTCCTGCCCGCGTCGCTCGTGGTCCTGACCATCGTGCTCATCGTCCTGCTGGCGCCCATAACGGGCGACGGCGAGAGTTCCCAGCCCGCTCCCGCCGCCCTGCCTCTGCCCGCCATGTTTCGCAACGTCGACACCCATGCCATGACGCCGGCTCGGGTGCTGGCGGTCATAGACGGCGACACGATAGACGTGACTATCGACGGCAACTTCGAGCGGGTGCGCTACTTCGGCGTCGATACGCCGGAGCGGGGCCAGGCCTGCTACCAGGAGGCGCGGCAGCGAAACTTGGCCCTGGTGGACGAAGAGGTGTACCTACTTGCGGACGTGCGGGACCGCGACGCTAACGGCCGCCTGCTGCGCTACGTATTCACCAGCAACGGCCTCCTCGTGGACGCCTCCCTCATCGCCGACGGGCTGGGCATCGCCTGGCGAAAGGACGGCGCGCTACGCGACGCCCTGGTCGACCTGGAGGCAAAGACGCGAGAGGCCGATGTCGGCTGCCTCTGGGGGAAGAACTAGGAGCAAGGCGCGCACACCTCTTCTGACTCGGCGGGCGGTCAGGCCGGCGCCTCAGACGACCGCGGAGCAGACGTCTCGCACCCTTTCCAGCGCCTCTTCGATATCCTGGCGCGACACCCCGTAGTGGGTCACCATGCGGATGTCGCCGGGTCCGTGTGGAAGGGCCAGGACGCCCGCCTTCGCGAGCTCGGCACACAAAGGTAGAACCTTCTCCTGCGGCACGTCGAATATCACGATGTTCGTCTCGACCGCCCCCGGATCGATGTCGATCCCCTCGATATCCGCGAGGCCCTGGGCCAGGAGCCGGGCGTTTTCGTGATCCTCCTGCAGGCGCTCCACCATGTTCTCGAGAGCGACGATGCCCGGCGCCGCCAGGACGCCTACCTGGCGCATGCCGCCTCCCAGCATCTTGCGCGACTTTCGCGCCCGCTCGACGAACTCGCCGCTGCCGCAGACCAGCGAGCCAACGGGGGCTGAGAGCCCCTTCGAGAGGCAGAAGCTGATCGAGTCGGCCTCCTCCACCAGGGACGCAGCAGGGACGCCCAAGGCCACCGCCGCGTTGAAGATGCGCGCGCCGTCGACGTGCACCGCAGCGCCGTGATCATGGGCGACGCGGGCCACGGCCGCCGTGTCGGCCGCCGTCAGGACGGTGCCGCCGCAGCGGTTGTGGGTATTCTCCAGACAGACAAGGCTGGTCCGTGGGTAGTGGATGTCCTGTCCCCGGATCATCGCCTCCACATCCTTGGGGTCGAGCCGTCCCCGGCTGTCGTTGGGGACAGGCCTGAGCTGGACGCCGCCCAGGCCCGCTGCTGCGCCCACCTCGTAGTAGAGCATGTGCGTCTCGCTCCCCACGATCGCCTCGTCGCCGCGCTTGCAGTGGCTCAGCAGGGCCACCAGGTTGCCCATGGTGCCGCTGGCCACGAAGACGGCGGCCTCCTTGCCGACGATGCGGGCTGACATAGCCTCCAGCCGGTTGACGGTGGGGTCATCGCCGAAGACGTCATCGCCAACCTCGGCCGTCGCCATCGCCTCACGCATGGCCGGCGTCGGGTGGGTGACCGTGTCGCTCCGCAGGTCAATCACCTTCACTGATACGCCGCTCCCATATCTACTAGCGCCTCATTCCACTATGCTCCTCGCCGCCCCGCTGCGAGGAAAAGGGGCCGTCCTCTTCGGACAGGCCCCACGGGCAGGTTCGCACCGGCAAAGCGCAGGTGCAGGCGAAGCCCTGCGCCGGCTCAGGTCTTGCGCTCCCAGAGGGCTTGGTAGCCTTCGCTGCCCTTTATCGCAGAGCGTACCTCCGTCTGCTCCTCCTGCAGCAGCTCCTGCCACGCCGCGTCGCAGGCGGCCTCAGCGTCGCCGTGTCCCAGTGCCGTCAGCCGCTTGACGAGGCGCGGCCATACCCCGGACTTCTCCAGCAGCTCTAGATGGCGAGGCCACATGAACGACATGATCTTCTCTGGCAGGGGAAACTGGGGGCGAAGCGACTTGAGGTGCCGGAACCGCTCCTCGACGGAATCGACGCGCGGCACGATCTCGATCAGGGGGCCCTCTTCGTCGGTATGACGGGCGTCGACAAGGAGACGCTTCTCCAGAATGGCGAAGCGGATGATGAAGACGTCCGCAGTGTCGATAACCTTGAGGATCTCTCCGACGTCCAGGCCGAAGTCGTTCTCCATAGACATGTATTCGCCGGTGGCTGCTCGGGGTTCATCAGGTCGGGATGTTGTTGTCATTCTATTCCTCACCCCGAAGGCGGTCAAGGCGAGCAACCGGCGCCGAGGCCCCGGCTGGTGACGAGCCAAGCGTATGCGCCGCCGACTAGACGCTGCTGAAGCCGAAGAAGTCGAAGTACTGGTTCAAGATGGTGAAGCGGTTGAGGAAGATGAGCACGCCGACAATGATTACGAGAGCACCGCCGATGACCTCGAAAGCGGGCAGGAAGCGGTTCACCTTCTTGAGATAGGCCGTCGCTGTCCCCAGCATCAGCCCGGTCAGGATGAAGGGAATGCCAAGGCCGACGGAGTAGAAGACCAGCAGCATGGTGCCTTGCCAGACGGTGCCGGAAGCGGCGGCCAGCGTCAGGATGCTGCCCAGGATGGGGCCGATACACGGCGTCCAGCCCACGGAGAACGTCGAGCCGACGACAAAAGACCTGCCATAGCTCACGCTGCGAGCGGCCACCGTCTCCAGTTGGTAGGTGCGGTAGAGGAAGGGGATCCGCAGGATGCCCATAAGGTGAAGGCCCATGACGATGAGCATCACACCCGCGATCTTCGTGAGCGTCGGCAGCTGATCTTGGATGACGAAGCCCACGAAGCCCACCGACGCGCCGAGAATGATGAAGATGACCGAGAAGCCCGCGACGAAGCTCAGGGAATGAAAGAAGGCGTCGTTTCGCCGCGCCGCCCCCGCCAGCGATGGGTTGGTGCTGCCCGCGAGGTGCGCTATGTAGACCGGCACGAGGGGCAGCATGCACGGCGACAGGAAAGAGATCAGTCCTGCCAGAACGGCGATGGCCGGGCCCAGGGTACTCTGTACGTCCAATTCCGCTCCCCACGCGCTCTCTCGTCGAGCATACGCTCGGCCTTCCCCCTATCTTATGTAATATCTGACACAGTCGATCTGTCAACAAGACCAAGGGCAGGGCCGGCGGACCGGCTCTGCCCCTTGCATCGGTTTGGTAGCGCATGCGGGATTCGAACCCGCGATCTCCGCCTTGAGAGGGCGGTGTCCTGGGCCGCTAGACGAATGCGCCACGCTCGCTGGTTGGCTGGGGAGGGAGGATTCGAACCCCCGCATACGGATCCAGAGTCCGCTGTCCTACCACTAGACGACTCCCCAATCAGGACGCCATTCTAGCATACGCAGATTCGGGCGGCAAACGCTCAGCTCGCGTTGGCTTCGAGGCGCTTGAGCGCCCAGTCCAGCCGCGAGAGGCACTTCTCCCGACCCAGCACCTCCATGCTCTGGAACAGAGGCGGCGCCACCGACCGGCCCGTCACCGCTACCCTGATGAGCATGAACAGGTCGCCCGTCTTCAGTCCCAGGTCGCCGGCCAGAGGGCGGAGGACGCCCTCCAGCGATTCGCGGTCCCACTCTGGCAGCGGCACGACACGCTCGCGCACGACCTCGAGCGCCTTGGCCGCCTCACGGGGCTTCCCAGCGAACGCCTTGCCCAGCAGGACGTCCCGCGTGTAGTCGAGCTCGTCGCCCAGGAAAAAGAACTCCATCAGGTCGTGCGCCTCGTCGAGTCGCTTCAGGCGCTCCTGCACGAGCGGCACCATCCGCGCCACGTAGGCTCGATCGAGCGGCCGGGGCACGTCGGGCGACAGGTCCCGTTCGAGCCGCTCGCACAGCAGCTCGGCCAGCCTCTCGACGGGCAGGGAGCGCATGTAGACGCCGTTCATCCAGTACAGCTTGTCGATGTCGAAGATGGCGGGGTTCTTGACGATGCGCTCAAGGCTGAAGTGCTGGATGAACTGCTCCCGCGAGATGATCTCGGTGCGGTCGTCCAGCGACCAGCCAAGGAGGCCGATGAAGTTGAACATCGCCTCGGGCAGGAAGCCCTGCTCCTCATAGTCGAGGACGGAGGTGGCGCCGTGGCGCTTGGAGAGCCGCGCCCTGTCCTTTCCCAGCACCATCGGCAGATGGGCGAATAGGGGCGGCTCGTAGCCGAGCGCCTGGTACAGCAGGAGATGTCGCGGCGCGCTGGGCAGCCACTCCTCCGCTCGCAGCACGTGCGTGATGCCCATGAGGTGGTCGTCGACGACGACCGCCAGGTGATAGGTGGGATAGCGATCCGACTTGATGATCACGAAGTCGTCCAGCGTGCTGTTGTCGAACGTCACCTCGCCGCGAACGAGGTCGTGGAACGAGGTCTCGCCGGACAGGGGCGTCTTGAAGCGGATCACCGCCGTCGCGCCCTCGGCCTCCCGCTCCTGCCGCTCGGCCTCGCTCAGGTCGCGACAGTGGCGGTCGTAGCGAGGCGGCTCCTTGCGCCGCTGCTGCTCGGCCCGCACCTGCTCCAACCGCTCCGGCGGGCAGTAGCAGCGATACGCCTGGCCCGCTTCGAGGAGCTTCTCGGCGGCCGAGTGGTAGTGCTCCAGCCGCTCCGACTGGTAGTAGGGGCCGTGGGGGCCGTCCAACCCTCGGCCTGAGCTCGGGTCGAAGGCCTCCGGGCCCTCATCCCAGTCGAGGCCCAGCCAGCGGAGCCCCTGCAGGATCGTATCGACAGCGCCCGGCACCTTGCGCGTCTGATCGGTGTCCTCGATGCGCAGGACGAACCGGCCGCCCTCGTGGCGCGCGAACAGCCAGTTGAAGAGGGCAGTGCGGACGTTGCCCACGTGGGGCTCGCCCGTGGGGCTGGGGGCGAAACGAACGCGTACGGTCAAGTTCGACGCGTCTCCGCCGAAGCTGGTCTCGTCTGATAGCAGATCTCGATGGCGCAGATCTGGTCCGAAGAGAGGATCACTGCGTTGCCGTCCCCGAGATCAGGCAACTCCTGGCGCTCTCCTCCCTTAGAGTAATAGCAGGCCGCAGAGATTGCCAATCCCCTATTCCCGCACCTATCTGGACGAGTACTCATGCCCGTGTAGATGCCCGTGTAGACAGTACCGTCCTTGAGGTGGACTCTCACATGCGCGAAAGCCTCGCGGCTGTCTATGCGCTCCAGAGTCCTAACCTGCTCCTCCAACTGGCGGAACCAAAGGCTGGATTCGGATACCCCCAGCGTCCGGAGCCTCGGCTGCAGGATGCGGTCGGGAATGTCGTATGCCCCCGCCGCGGCCATGATGACCGTGTTGGCAAGGGCCAGAGTGAATATGCCCGCCGCAAGAGCGTTAGGACGCCTGTCGGCGTACGCTTCGAGCCCGTCAGCAATGAGCAAACCCATTTCATTTCGCAGTCCAGCCCAAGCTCGCGACACCACGAACAGAGCCAGCGCTTCGAGGCCAAGCAGCAGAAGCGCATAAGCAAGACTTGTCAGGGTGAGTTCAAGCTCGCTAGACTCCTCCTCGAGTTCCGCAGTACTGACGCGGCGCCTCACGTACCGGTTAGCGAAGCCCGGGACGAGAACGAGCCCTGCAACCAGGAGCCCTTGGACCGTCAATTGCATGGCTTTAGAACGTCATACCCTCATTCATCGGTTGGCTCTTCCCTCGGTGGGGGAGGGGGTGGCGGAAAAGGGGAGGGCGGTGGGTTAATCGGCGTGGGCCGGAATACGACTCCCCTTTCTCTGCGTTCGCCCCACTCCTTCCTTCCAGGCCGCGGCAACTCCATGGGCCGCGGCTCACTCGGCTCTCGTCGCGGCTCCTCCTGGGGTGGCGGCTCGCTTGGCTCTGGTTGCGGATCTCTTTCAGGCTGTCCCTCGTTCGATACCTCGTGAACCACGTGTCTCCTCCTTCCTCCTCGTCCGTGCTGTGCTATCGCCATCGTAGCGTTCGGTTACCATGGTTAGCAAGCACAACGCGAGGTCCGGCGGCAGCGGCGACTCGAACTCCACGCGGCGGCCGTCCGCGGGGTGGTGAAACGCCAGCCGGTAGGCGTGCAGGAACTGGCGGCCGACCAGAGGGCGGCCTCGCTTGCCACGAGCCGCCTTCCGACCGTACACGGCGTCGCCCACCACCGGATGGCCCGCCGCCGCCAGGTGCACCCGTATCTGGTGAGTGCGGCCGGTGAAGGGCGTCACGTTCAGCAGGGTGTAGCCGTCGTAGTAGCGCCTGACGCGATAGGCCGTCCGCGCATCGCGGCCGCCTTCGACGACGGCCATGCGCTTGCGATGGCGCGGGTCGCGGCCGATCGGCGCCTCGATGGTGGTCTCGCCGGGCTCCAGTCTGCCGTACACCAGCGCCAGGTAACCCTTGACAACGCTCCGCCCTTTGAACTGCCGCATCAGCTCCACCCGGACGCGCTCGCTCTTGGCGACCACCATCAGGCCGGACGTGTCCTTGTCCAGCCGGTGGACGATGCCCGGCCGCTCCGTCCCCTGCTCCTCGGCGAGCCCCGGACACCGCGCCAGGATGGCGTTCACCAGCGTATGACGCGCGTGGCCCGGGGCCGGGTGCACCGTCATGCCCGCCGGCTTGTCGATCACGAGTAGGTCATCATCCTCATAGACAACCGAAAGGGGTATCTCCTCGGGTAGCAGCTCAAGCGGCTCGGGCGGCGGCACCATCACCTCGACTCTGTCGCCGGGCGAGAGGCGCAGGCTCGCCTTCGCGGGCGCGCCGTTGACCGTCACGAAGCCGTCAGCGATGAGGCGCTGCACCCGGCTGCGCGACAGCTCCGGCCGCTGGTGCGCGACGAAGAGGTCGAGCCGCTCCCCTTCCTGGGCGGCCACCAGGGCAAACGTCTTCATCATGGAGGCAACTTGCGCCGCCGCGAGCCTTCGCTGAGCAGGAAGAAGGCCAGGATCCCAATCACCCCGATCACGATGCACGAGTCGGCGACGTTGAAGGCCGGCCAGGGGCCGACGTCGATGAAGTCGGTAACGCGGCCCACGCGCACGCGGTCCGTCAGGTTGCCGATGGCGCCGCCGAGCTGTAAGCCCAGGGCGACGCGCAGGATGCCGTGCTCGAGCGGCGGGTAGACGTAGTAGAGAAAGATAGCCGCGAGGCCGAAGAAGGTGGTGACGATCAGAAAGACAGTCTGGCCCTTGAGGATGCCGAAGGCGGCACCCGTGTTGGCGACGTACGTGATGCGGAAGAATCCCTCGTCCGGAAACGACTCGCCCAGCGACAGGCTGGAGCGCACCAGGTGCTTGGTGAGTTGGTCGAGGGCGAGCACCGCCGCCGCGATGAGGAAGAAGATGGCGTCGCTCTGGACGCGGCCGCGGAGCGAGGGGCGACGTCCGGCGGTCGCCTTGTCCGCCTCATCGACCGGCGTCTCGCCTTCGACCCGGAGAACGGCCTTGGACTCGTCCAGATTCACCCTGCCCCCAGGAGCATCATAGCATCGGCTTCGATAGGCGGGCAATCGAACGGGATGAGGACACGGCGAGCGATGAAACCGTTCCTCTCTCCGTCGCCTTGACCGGGGAAGTAAGCCATTACTATCATATTTTGATACGATCCATTTAGATGAGAGGAGTAAGCCCTCGGCGGAAGGAGCTCTCCATTCGCCGCGGAGGACATACATATGAAGCTCGACGTATTCGGTCACAGGTCGAGAGAAGCCAGGGAAGAGTACGGCGACCGCCTGCCCCCAGGCCAGCGGCTGACCGAGCGCTGGCCCGTGTTCACGCAGGGCGGGACGCCCGCCATCGACCTCGACAAGTGGACGTTTGAGGTAGCCGGCCTGGTGGAGGAGCCGGTCTCGTTCACCTGGGAGCAGTTCTCAAGCCTGCCGCGCATCACCGTCGTCTCCGATATCCACTGTGTGACGAGGTGGAGCAAGTTCGACAATGAGTGGGAGGGAGTGGCGTTCAGCGAGCTGATGAAGCATATCCGGCCCAAGCCCGAGGCGAAGGTCGTGATGGTGCACAGCTACGGCGGCTACACGACAAATGTGCCGCTGGCCGACCTTGTGGACGATGACGTGCTCTTCGCCCTCAAGCACGACGGCGAGCCGTTGCCCCGCGAGCACGGCGGGCCCTGTCGTCTTGTCCTGCCCAAGCTCTACTTCTGGAAGAGCGCCAAGTGGGTGCGCGGCCTCGTGTTCATGGACCGGGACCGGCCCGGCTTCTGGGAGATGAACGGTTACCACATGCGGGGCGACCCCTGGAAGGAGGAGCGCTACGGCTGACAAGGAAGCAGGAGGCTGGAGGATGGAGGCTGGAGACCCGCCAGCCCACACCACCCCCTGTCTGCCCGGTTCCAGGCTGAGATGGCTGCCCAGCTAGACCAGACCGACCGCAAGCTCCTGAACCTGCTCCAGGCCAGCTTTCCGCTCGTACCGAATCCTTTCGCCGCCCTCGCTGGGGAGCTTGCTATCGGCGAGGACGAGGTGATCGCCCGCGCGAAGCGGTTACGGCAGAGCGGCGTCATCCGCCGCCTCAGCGCCATCTTCGATGTTTACCGCATCGGCTACAAGAGCAGCCTTATCGCCATGTCGATGCCGCCGGAGCGCCTCGAGGAGGGTGCGGCGGTCATCTCCGCCCATCCCTGCGTCAGCCACAACTACAGCCGCGACCACCGTCTCAACCTCTGGTTCGTCCTCGCCATTCCCCGCGAGCGCGACTTCGAGGCCACGGTGGCGGACATGGCCGGTCGCGTCGGCGCCACGCGCACCCTCGTATTGCCCGCGCTCAAGTTGTTCAAGATCGACGTGCGCTATGACATGGTGGAGGGCGAGGGAAGCTCCGGACCCGAGGGCCGCCCCAGGAAGGGGCGGCGCCGGAAGCTTACGCCCGCCGAGATCGATGCTGTGCGCGTTCTCCAGCAGGACCTGCCGATCACCAGCCGTCCCTTCGCCGCCGAAGCCAGGACGCTCGGCCTTTCCGAGAAGGCGCTGCTGGCCAGGGCCGCCGCCTTCCTCGAAGAAGGGACCATGCGCCGCTTCGCCGCCGTCCTCCGACACAAGGAGGCGGGCTTCCGGGCGAACGGCATGGTCTGCTGGGCCGTCCCTGAGGAGCGCATCGAGGAGATAGGCAACATTCTCGCCGCCAGCCCCCGCGTCAGCCACTGCTACCAGCGCCCGACGTACCCCGATTGGCCGTATCCCCTCTACTCGATGGTGCACAGCCCTTCGCGGCGCCAGTGCGAGGGCATCGTCGCCGATCTCTCGCGCCAGTCGGGCGTCAGCGACTACACCGTCCTCTTCAGTACGAAGGAGTACAAGAAGGAGAGGGTGAAGTACTTCATGGAGGAGGACTACGCGAGCGGCGCCATGTCGACCAGGCGCAAGGACAGAGCTTGAGGTCTGTCCGTCACCTCGCAGAGCGCCCGGACGGTGACTGGCTCGGTATTGGTGGGTTGGGGTTTGGAACAGACCCCACGGACTGGAAGTCCGCGGCTTCCAGATTCGCCAGCCATGCCGCCGACTTCAGTCGGCCGTGCTGTGCAGATACGCAGCCAATTCACCCACCAACTCTGAACCAGACACCCCGGACGCGTTCGCTTGACAGTCCTTCCGGTCGCACCTAGACTGGGCTAGCTGTTCCGTCTTCATTCCGGCCAAGGAGTCTCGCCCATGTTCAGGTTCTTCACAGGCTCCGTAATCGGAGCGATCATCGGGGTTATCGTGGGCATCGTAGCGCTGGTCGTGGTCCTGGGCGTAATCGTGTTTGTCCTGGCGACCACAGGCGGTCCCGGCCAGTGCACCTCAGGCGGCGCCGAGATAGCCGTCAGCAACGCCAACGCTGATGCCTTCGACCGCAAGTGGCAAGAGTTCGACAATGCCCTGAACGCCGGCTCCCCGTCCTCCGTCACCTTCAACGAGAGCGAGATCACGTCCCGCGCCGACAGGTTCATCAAAGACGAAGCCGGTGACATCGGCCACGTCCGCATATGCGTCCACGACGGCTTCGGTGAGATTACAGGCAGCGTCGGCTCCTTCCTGGGAATCAATGCTGACTTCAGAGCCACAGGAACCGTGGACCTGAGCGGCGACCATCCCGTCGTCAGTTTCGACGACATCGAGATCGGCAACATCCCCGGCTTCGTCGTCGGACCTTTCAAGGGCTTCCTCGAGAACGCGGTGGAGGAGCTGACCAAGAAGATCGAGCTGGAGCACCGGCTCGTCCCGACGCTATCGGAGGGTGAGGCGAGGGTCGACGGCCAGCCCTAGCGCGCCAGGGCCACGCCGCGCCTAGTCCAGCAGCGCTCTGAAGCGGAGCGCATCGACCCGCATAGAGACGTTGTTGAACATCACGTAAACGGCCTTCCGACCTGCCGCCAGCTCCTCCTCGCACATCTGCCGCAGCCTCGCCAGCTCCTCGCCGCTGTAGCGATAGCGGTAGCCGCCTATCCCGTGCAGCCGGAAGTAGGCGACCTCCCCGTGCTGGCAGAGGTTCTCGAAGGGGTCAACGCAATGCACCAGGCCCAGGCGCTCGCAGACGGCCCGCACGAGCGCCGGATGCCACTTGCCTCGCGGTTCCCAGGCCAGCGTCAGGCCTCCCCGCTCGATGCGGCCGAAGAAGGCGTCCATGTTGTCGACGTGCTCCTCCGTCTGAGCGAAGCGAGCCGGACACTGGAAGACGACAACGGCCGCCGCCAGCGTCCGGGCGATGGCCAGCGTCCGCTCCCAGGCGGCCAGCACCTCTTCCGTCGGCCGGAAGAAGCCGTAGCGATCCCTGCTCGCCTCATCGACGCGCTCTCTCAGGCGCCGATAGGTGGGACTGGTGGTGGGATGGGTGATGAGCTGCCACGCCTTGAGGGTGTAGACGAAGTGGGGCGGCGATTCGCGGCGCCGCTTCTCGGCCAGGGCCAGCGACGGCGGCTGGTAGAACGTGTCCTGGAGCTCGACGGCAGAGAAGCGTCCGAAGTACCTGCCTCTCGCCTCGGGAAAGCCGCAGCAGCCGACGACGATGCGATCCATCACGGCCTCATTGTATACTGTTTCGGGTGCCCCCATCGTCTAGTGGCCTAGGACGCCACCCTTTCAAGGTGGAAACGGGGATTCGATTTCCCCTGGGGGCACCAAGTGAGGGTGGAGTCGCCGCGCCATGGCGGCAGACGGCGCCCCTGATATCTGCCGCGCGTCGAAGGAGGAGCGACGGTGAAGGTTCTCGTCACGGGTGCCGGCGGCTTCATCGGGGGCTACCTCCTCCGGCAGCTCTTGGCGGCCGGGCATACGGTGCGTGGCCTCGCCCTCGATGACGCCGATGCGGAGCGCATCCGCAGCGCCGGCGATATCGAGGTCGTCTTCGGCGACGTGACGCAGATCGACACCCTGCGCCCGGCGGCCGAGGGCGTCGACGTTGTCTTCCACGCCGCCGCCAGGGTGAGCGACTGGGGCCCCTGGCCGGCTTTCGAAGAGCTGACGGTGCGTGGCACGGAGAACATGCTCCGCGCCGCCATCGACGCGAAGGTGCCGCGCTTCCTCCTGTTCAGCACAACCGGCGTCTATGCGCCGATGCGTCCCGGCTCGCCGCCGCTGAGTGAGGACGCCCCCTACGGCGGACCGGAGAGCCCCTGGGGCTTCTACGGCCGCGCCAAGGTCATGGCCGAAGGGGCAGCCCTGCGCGCCCAGCATGAGGGCAGTTTGGCGGTCACGATCGTGCGGCCGGTCTCGGTCTACGGCCCCGGCGACCACACCTTCATCCCTCGCATCATCCACTTCTTGCACGGGCTGACGGCCGCCTGGATCGGCGACCGCAATCCCTACACGCCCTTCATCTACGTCACGGACGTGGCGGAAGCTATCGCCGCCGCCGGCACCGACGAGAAGGCGGCGGGGCAGATATACACGCTAGGGCCCGACCCCGAGTTCCGCATAAGGGACTTTCTCCTCGCGATCTGCCGCGAGCTGAGCATCCGACCGCCGCGACTCACCGTGCCGTACACGCTGGCCTCGGTGCTGGCGAACCTGTCGGAGGGCTGGGCGCGGCTCATCCGCGCCAAAGAACCGCCCACGCTGACGCGCATGTCCCTTTTCCTCATGACTGAGGACCAGCACTTCGATGTGTCCAAAGCGCGGCGCGACCTGGGCTGGCAATCAAAGGTCTCGATGGATGAGGGCGTCCGTCTGACGGCAGAGTGGGCCCGCCGCCAGGGCCTGGCATGACCGCAGTATCTACGCCGCCTCGACCCTATTGAAGCGCTACGGCGCGAGTAGCGCAGACGAACTACCTCCGGTCAGCGAGATCGACGAGAGCAACCCACGCAGGACCGAGAGCGTCAGCCGCCTGCGCAACTCTTAAGCCTCACCGGCAAGCAGCCGATTATTGGGGCAGGGGCCGCAGAGATTCCAATGGCAACCGCGAAGCGGCCTGGCTCGCTAGCTCAGCTGAGGTAGTAGAAGCGCATCGGCAACGCACAGGAGTGAGCAGAGGAATGTGTTGTTGCGAGGTCTGCGGCGAGTGGGCACGGCTAAGAGCCGTGCGAGATGAGCGGGGGAG
Source organism: uncultured Dehalococcoidia bacterium (assembly GCA_964565775.1). Classification (GTDB taxonomy): domain Bacteria; phylum Chloroflexota; class Dehalococcoidia; order DSTF01; family JALHUB01; genus CAZMGB01. The sequence continues at coordinate 22,033 of CAZMGB010000009.1, read as the reverse complement.
AGACCTAAGGAGGGCCATTGACGCGAATGACCTAGGCGCGCTAGAAGAGGCGATCCGCGGGTTCATCAAGGCCAATCGTCAAGTGGGTGACTTCGAGTTGGCCAATTACTCTGTTCTAGCTGAGCACCAGTTTGTTGGCGTTAGCGTCACAAACCAGGGAATTGTGGTGCGAGAGCCCCCGCTACCTGGCACTAGCTTCAATCATGACTGGTGCCAGAGCAAGCTTGGTGACGAGCCGCTTCACATTCGCACGTGCCGGAACTGTGGCGTTACGTACCTCAAGGTTGGTGGGGATCCGATCTCTAACGAGGGTTGGGTCAAGTACATGGAGGGGCTGTAGGTTTGCCTGACCGGAACCTTGATGGCCTTGGCGGAATGCCAGGGGCGATGTTGTGGCCAGACTGGCCCGACTACGCTAGCTACCAAATTGCCGCCATGGAGGCTCTCGTCCGGTCAGTTGTGGCACATGGCCCGCAAGACCGGCTTACCCTCGTTGCTCATCGGACAGTCAAGGTAGTGTGCCTCGCATGTGTTGCCCTGGCACCCGTGGCCGTCATCACGACGGCTATTGGGGGCGCATTGATCGCCATGACTCTCGGCCTTCTGGCCGTCATCATCGCCTTGATCTGGTATCCATTCGCTCTGGTTCTCCTCGCAACTAGTTGGCTCTGGCTCAATCTCCGGTATCTCAGGCCACTCCTGCTGGTTCCGGGAGTGATCATGGCTTTCCTCGCGACCGTCTTCCTAACGGTGACACCAGACCCCCACCGCGAACAGAAACACGCGAAGCTCTGCTTGGCAAACGAGTGGCCGTTCTCGTGGCATTTGGTGAACCCACCCGCCAAAGCAACCGAACTGGACAGAGAGGCGCTTCAAACCCCTGCGGGAGCAGACGACCGCGTATAGAGGGGAGTATGCCCCACATGCTCGCCCACCGAAGGCGAGCCAATGATGCAAGCTCCCCGAAACTCACCGTGTCGGGGCGCCCCGACATCATGATGCCCTTGGTGAATCGTAGGGACGACCGTCTCGCCCGGTGGGCCGCAGGAGGGCGACGGTGCGACTGGCCCCGGGGAAGATTGCGGGTCGCCGGCGGCCGGGCGCCGTGGTGCGGCACGAGCTGCTGATCGATCTGGCCCCGGCTGCGCGGTGACGCCGGCCTCGCCGACTGGCCCTACGCGCTCGCCTACTCAGCGGGCTAGTAGAAGTCGTTGCAGTACGGGGGATAGGTGGTAGCGAACGCCGCTACGACCTGCTCGAGGGCCGCTTCGTTGCTGACTCTTATCATCCCCGCGCCGGCCGCCACATCGGGCCGGACGAAACCGGTAAACAGGGGCGAGAGGAAGTTCACGCTCAGCTCCAGGTCGGCCTCGCCCGCCGTGCGCTCCGCCTTCATGTGTCCCTCGGCAGCCTCGACCCGCCAGACGCCGTCGTTCCAGGGGGCACCGGCGTCTATGATGCGCATCGAGAACGAGACGGGGCGGTCGCCGCAGTAGGGGCGCGTCGCCAGCGCGTGCTCCACGTCTACCACACGCACCATCGCACCCTCGGCTCTCTGCACCTCCAGCTTCCAGGGCCAGCCGTCGACGACCAGCTCCGGGAAGGGATCGTCGAGCGGCGCATGCACGATAATCGGCCGGGCGATGTCGTGGTTCAACAGATGCTGCCAGATTCCCAAATAGGCGCCCGGCGTGACGGCCACTATGTCGCGCACCACCAGCTCTGTCTCCCGTCCGCCGCGGGGAGCGCGCACCTCACGCGGGGCATAGATGACGAAGCCCTGGGCGTCATCCCTCGCGTCGAGCCAGAGGAAAGCCTGCATCGGCCTGTCCTCAAATATGTTCTGCAGAACGGCGTGTCGCCACCAGAGCTCAGGACGATCGAGGGGCCCGTTGCGGGGCGCAGCATAGCGGCGATAGACCGCATCCAGCAGTTGCCAGTCGTCGACGCCCACGGGCCGCAGCCTTCCCGGCTCACCTTCGACGCGCAGCGATAGGTCTTTCGCCTGAAAGACGTAGCGCCTCTTTCCCTCGGCGCGCTCCCAGCCGTAGCGCTGGTAAAGTCCATCGTGCGGCGTGTACAGGCCCGAAAGGGGCAGGCCATTCTCGCGCATCCACTCGAGCGAAAGGCGGAGGAGCTGCCCCGCGTAACCGTGGCGCCGGTGCTCGGCCAGGCAGGTCACCGGCCCTACGGCGCCGAAACCGGTGCTTCCCCCGTTGATGCGACGGGCCATGGGAGTGGTCCTCACGTCCGCCACCAGTTGACCATCCACAAAGGCCCCGACGGTCCAGGTGAGGGGAAGGATGCGGCGAAGCAACTCGAGGCTGCCCGGCCTCGGTTCGTTATAGAAGGCTACGGCTTCGACGTTTACCGCCTGCTCCAGGTCTTCGGGGCGCAGCGGCCGGAACTCCACATCCATCGGAAGTGACACCTCGACAGGGGGCCAGCGCCGCGGTGATGGGCAGCGCGGGCGATAGCGAGATTCTAGCACGGAAGCGTACAAGCGGAGAAGAAGCGCCCCTCAGGAAGCGGAGAGAGTCGGCCAGCCGAATTGATCGCGCTGGGAGCGTACGAGCCGCCCCTACCCCCGCCCGACGACTGCGTGCGGGCCGCGGACCTACGCAGCGGACCTCCGGCCCTATCGGGTGCCTGCGACGAGAGGTAGCGTCTTCCGCCTGCGGAGTCGCAGCATAGCCTCGGCGACCTTGGGGCTGAACTGCGTGCCGGAGCAGGCCGCGATCTCCTGCAGGGTCGCGGTGACCGTTCGGGCCGCTCGATAGGGGCGGTCACTGATCATCGCGTCGAAGGCATCGACCACGGCGACGATGGTGGCGGCCTCGGGGATGGCTTCGCCTGCGAGACCGTTGGGGTAGCCGCTGCCGTCCCAGTGCTCGTGGTGAGAGCGGGCGATGGTGGCCGCCAGCTCGAAGCCCGCCCTGTCTTTCAGCAGCTCCTCACCCCAGGTGCTGTGGCGCTTCAGCACCTCCCACTCCTCCTCGGTGAGACGGCCGACCGTGGAGAGGGTGAGGTCGGGCACACGGATCTTGCCGATGTCGTGGAGCACCGCCGCCAGGCCCAGCTCCCTCGCGTCCTCCTGGCTGTAGCCCAGTTCTCGCGCCAGCGTTTCGGTGATGGCGCGGACGTTCTGGAGGTGGAGACCGGTGGTCTGGTCATGGGCTTCGGCCGCGGCGGCGAGCAGCATCACCGTCTCGGTGTGGGCCTCCCCGAGGTGGGTGGAGGCCGACTTGAGCTCCTCGACCAGCGTCGCCATGCGCACGATGGCCGTGACCGGGGTGGCAACGGCCATCAAGAACTGGGCATCGCGGGGTGTGAAGGCTGCCGCCTGCTTGCTGGCGACTCCCAGCAGGCCCGCCACCTTACCCTGCCAGATCATGGGCGCCACCAGGACTGACCGAAACCCTGCTGCCGCCAGCAGCTCACGTTCCGGTTGGCGGAGACGCTCGTCATGGCACGGGTCGTCCATGATGATGGGCCGCTGCGCGGCTTCCAGCGCCAGCCGAATCGGATGAGGGCCCGAGTCGTCGTTGCGCTGTTCGCGGTTCCACGCCTCAACGAGCTCCTCCGGCGCCCGGGCAAACGCGTTCGACGCCAACGGCGGCCGCCCAAGAGGCGCAAATACCGAGAAGTTGACTCCGTCGTAGCCCGCGCCCAGTGACAGGCGGTACGCCACCAGCCGCAGCTTGTCGTTTAGGTCACCTCGGCACGTCAGGAGCGGCACGATCTCTCCCACCATCCTCGCTGCGAGGTCATCAGCCATAGACCGTGCCACAGTGAGCCTGGCCGGCGCCACCGGCCGCTGCCGTTTCGCGGCGTACATCCCGCTATCCGCCAGGTCGATCAGCTCTTCGATCCTCCCAGCCTCGGTGGGATAAGTCGCGAGCCCGACACTGACCACTAGCGGCACATTGGCGCCGGTATGTGGGTCGCGCAATGAGATGTCTGCCAGGTCGCTCAGCACCTCATCGCGATAGCGCTCGGCCTCTTCCCGGTCCGCGTCCGGGAGCACCGCCACGAACTCATCCCCTCCGTAGCGTCCCACCAGGGCGCCGTCGCGCGAGATGGCACGGGCAATAGCCACGAGCACAGCATCACCGACCTGGTGCCCGAACGTGTCGTTTGTCGCCTTCAGGTCGTCGACATCTATCATCGCGACGGCGCAGGGAGCGCCGTCGCAGCTGTCCGAGATCAGGTCGCGAAGTTGATCCACAATGGCCGCGTGGTTGAGCACACCTGTGAGCGCATCATACCGGGCATGCTCTCGCTCAGCCTCGAGCGCGCGCTCCAGCAGCACCGACTTCTCCTCTAGCTGTGCCCGTGACTTGGCCAGTTTCACGCGTTGGCGCTCGATGCGCTGGGCGTAGCGCTGCAATCGCTCCCGCGAATCGACCAGTTCGCGGTGGCTGCGCATGGCCACCAGGGCAGTCGCCACCTCGGACGCGAGACCCTCCAGGAACCTGATCTCCTCCTCCAGGAAGCCGCACGGCGTGAACGAGGTCACCGCCATCGCACCCAGTACCTCGTCTTGGAAGAGCATCGGCAACACGGCGGCGGACCTCAGCAGGGCCCTCTGGAAGAACTGGCGGATCCGCTCCGGGTTGCGCTCGTCGTTCTGAAGGTCCGGCAATAGGGCTGGCTGCCGCGTGCGCACTACCTCGAGGTAGAGGGAATCCGGCTGGTCAGGGTTGAGGGCGTCCCGCCAGAACTGTGCCAGGGACCCCCTGGACATGCGCTCTTTATTGATGACGCGGAGGAGGAAACGGTCGGCGCTGGCATCGTACACGTCGATGCTGACGAAGTCGTAGCCGGTGGAGGCGGCCAGGGCCGTGGCCATGTTCTCCAGAGCAGCCCCCATGTCCTCCGAGCGAATGAGAACCTGTCCCGCGTCGGCCAGAGCGGCAAGCTGACCCCTCTGGCGGTGCGCCCCCTCGGCGTCCAGCACGCGGCCAACCAGCACCGTGAGGCTGGGAAGCGCTCTCCTTACGAAGCGGAGCGCCGCCGCCCAACCCTTCTCGTCCCACGGCCCGTGGAGGATGCACATCTCGGCCGCGCTGCCGCTGAAGGGAATGGCGAAGGCCAGAAAGTCGCGCTGCTCTGCGTCCGCCGGCGTGAACTCCTCGAGACGGTGCCCGTGCAGGTTGAAGCCGACAGGAGCGTCCGTCTGCACGACCTGACGCTGAAGGACCCACAGACCGATCTGCGAGAACCCAAGCTCAGTGCCCTCCTCGCCGTCCTCGCGGATGAGGAAGTCCTGTTCCTTGACGTAGACCACGGCCGCCGTGCTTGCCCCCGTGGCCCGGCGGAGAATAGCGGCAGCCTCTCGAAGGGCCTCCTCGTTCGCTGGCCCCTTGAGCGCCAGCCTGGCCAGCCCATCGAGGGCGTTGAGCTCGTTCTTCATCGACACTCCCCCAGCGACGGCAACGCCCGCATTCTGAGGGTTCCTCCGGTATGTTCGACAGTTTCTCTCCGCTTCACTACTGCAAAGTACGGCGCGTCCCAGCTATCAAGGGAGGCCTCTCCAATTGACCGAGCCGGGAGCGCCCGATATGATGACGCCGATCAGGACGCGGCGCCCCGCCCTGTGAGGCGTGGGCGGCCCGCTTGCAAGGCCACAGGAGGGCGGATGTGCGACTTGTCACGACCGAGATAGGGGGCCGGCGGCGGCTGGGCGCCGTGCTTGAAGGCAAGCTAGTGGTCGATCTCCCCCTCGCCGCCCGGGAGGCCGGCCTCGCCGACTGGCCCGACGACCTCGACATGCCTTCCTTCCTGGCGCTGGGCGAGGGCGCACTGGAGACCGCGCGGCGCCTGGTGGAGCGAGTCGACACCGCCCGATCGAAGGAGCCCCATCTCTTCCCGCTCGACGAGGCGCGCCTTCTCGCCCCAGTCCCCAACCCCTCGAAGGTCGTCGCCATCGGCCTCAACTACAGTGACCACGCCCGCGAGCAGGGGACCAAGCCGCCGGACCGGCCCATGGTCTTCGCCAAGTTCCCCACGTCGGTCATCGGCCCGGGAGAGTCGATCACCTGGGACCCGGCGCTGACCGCCGAGGTGGACTACGAAGCGGAACTCGCCTTCGTCATCGGCAGCACGGCCCGCCGTGTCCGCGCGGAGGATGCCTACCGATACATCGCCGGCTACACCTGCCTGAACGATGTCAGCGCCCGCGACCTCCAGTTCGGCGACCGACAGTGGGTGCGCGGCAAGAGCCTCGACACCTTCTGCCCGATGGGCCCCTGGCTGGTGACACGAGACGAACTGCCCGACCCCCATGCTCTCGCCATCCGCTGCACGGTGAACGCTGAGCTGCTCCAGGACTCCAGCACGGGCGGACTGATCTTCGGCGTGCCGGAGCTCCTCGCTTTCTTGAGCCGCGCCTTCACGTTGTTGCCCGGCGACGTCGTGGCGACAGGGACGCCGAGCGGGGTAGGCGTCTTCCGCAAGCCGCCGCGGTTCCTGAAGGATGGAGACGTGGTCGCTGTGGAGATCGAAGGCATCGGACGCTTGGAGAATCCCTGCCGAACGCTGGCCTGAGGCGGCACCATCGCCAGCGGCCGACACAGCAAGCGCCATGTAGTACAATAGCGCCGGCGCTCGCCGAGACGCCACATTCGCAGAATCCCAGCCTGAGTCTTGAAAGGGGTCTTGTTTGCAATGGTGGACATAGCGGTTCCCGAAGAGTTGAGGGATGTCGTCAAGGGTAGTATCGACGGCCTCCAGAGCTTCATCGACACGGAGGTCGTTCCGCTGGAGCAGCAGTACAAGGAGATCCTGGATAGCGAGCGAAAGCTTTTCCGGGAGGACGGCCGGCTCGTCGAGGAGATTGAGCAGGCGAGGACCGGCGTGAGGATGAAGTCCGCCAAGGCCGGCTTCTACAGCATGCTTGCTCCGGAGAGCATCGGCGGCGGCGGCCTGCCCTTCGCCGCGACGCCTTTTGTCCTGGAGGCCCTGTATCGCCGGTATGGCCCCGGTCGCATCTTCATAAGCTGGGCGGCGGGATTCCTGACCTCGCCCATCATCGCTAGCTTCGTCGACGGCCCGTCGCACATGTTCACCGGCGCCACCGAGGCGGTACGCAAGGAGGTGCTGCCCTCCCTTCTCTCCGGCGAGAAGACTGTCTGCTTCGGCGCCAGCGAGCCGGACGCCGGCTCTGACCTCTGGAACCTGAAGACCAAGGCCCGGAGGGACGGCGACGACTGGGTCCTGAACGGCACCAAGCAGTGGATCACCAACGCCCCCTATGCCAGTTGGGCTGCCGTCTTTGCCGTGACCAACGAAGACAAGTTCGCCCAGCACAAGGGTGGCATCGGCTGCTTCCTCGTCGACGCCACGCTTCCCGGCTACACTGTCGACAGGATCATACCGATCATGGGCCACGTCTCCAGCGACTGTGGCGGCATGTCACTCGACGAGGTGAGGGTCCGCAACGACTACATCATCGGCGACCCGGAGCAGGGCTTCCAGGTCGCCATGTTCGGCATCTCCGAGGGCCGACTCGGGATTGCGTCCGGCTGTGTCGGCATGGCGGAGTGGGGGCTCGACCGCTCGATCGAATATTCACAGCAGCGGAAGACGTTCGGCGTCCCTCTGGCCGACCACCAGGCGATCCAGTTCATGCTCGCCGAAAACGCCATCGACATATTTACGGCGAAGCACACGGTGGTCCAGACGGCGCGCCTCGTTGATGCCTACCCCAGCACAGGGCGGCTCCCCGTCAAAGAGATCAGCATAGCCAAAGCCTACGCCGTGGAGGCGGCCCAGAGGGTTTTCGACCGTGCCATCCAGATCCACGGTGGCATGGGGCTATCGAGCGAGATGGCGCTGGAGGAGGGATTCCGCATCGCCCGCACGTTGCGCATCCCCGACGGCACGTCGGAGATCCAGCGCCGGACCATCGCCCGCCAGCTCCTGCGAGGGGACACCGTCTTCTAGACAGGCGGGGCACGAAGTAGAAGAAGACGCTCGGCACGCCAGGGAGGACCAGGAGGCCAGCGGGCCGACTACCACTTTCGTGGAGCGTCCGGCGTGCTGCGTCAACGGCGTTGGCAGTACGCCTGACGTGGGGGCCACCGTCGGGCCACAGGCAAGCGATCGCACGGCTGTCTCTCTTGGGGACGCCTCCGACATACCGGGGCCTGCTCGCAGCGGGGGTTACACGGCCTAGCGCTGCGCCCACGCTACCCCGGCATCGGACACTCTTCCGCGATGCCAGCGCTATTTCCTATTGCCCAAAGTCGCCCTTTGGCCCATTCGGCCAGACCTCAGGTTCCGGGCGAAACGCAGGTTCGGCGCGATCGTTCGTGAGAAGTTGCCCTATCTCCGTAGAGCGGCTAGGATCACGATCACGGCCGCCTAGCAGGAAAGCCTTCCCAGTCTTCTCAAGGGTGTGGCGCAGGGGCGCTACACAGGCATGTCTCTCTTTCGCCGACGGCGGCTGGGCGCTCCCGCGCACCACAGCCCGTCGGCGGATACAGCATGCGTGACCGGGTGGAACAGTGAGGGAGTTCGTCCAGCAGTTCGCCACGGGTCTATCGACCGGGAGCGTCTACGCCATAGTCGCCCTGGCCATCGTGCTGATCTATCGCTCCACCAGCGTGGTGAACTTCGCGCAGGGCGAGATGGCGATGTTCAGCACGTTCATCGCCTGGTCTTTGCTCACCCGCATGGACTTCTGGCCCGCCTTCTTCCTCGCGCTCCTCGTATCGGCCTTCCTGGGCGGGATGCTCGAGCGCGTCGTGCTGAGGCCGGTGGAGGAAGCGCCGGTGTTGAACTCCGTCATCGTCACCCTGGGCATCTTCATGATCCTCAACAGCGTGGCCCTTTGGCGATGGGGCGGCATTCCAAAGCCCTTTCCATCGCCGGAGGTATTCAAGGGATCGGCTCTTACCATCGGCCCAGCGACGATCAGCCGACTCAACATCGGCATTTTCTGCATGGCGCTGGCAATCATGGCCGTCCTCTTCCTCTTCCTCAACTACACGAAGACCGGTCTCGCAATGCGGGGCACAGCTCAGAACCCGGCCGCCGCACGGCTCGTCGGCGTCCGAGTCGGCAGGATGCTGACGCTGGGCTGGGCCCTTTCGGCCGCTGTAGGGGCAGTGGCCGGCATCTTGCTGGCGCCGCTCCTGTCGCTGCAGCCGAGCATGATGTTCGGTGTGCTCATCTTCGCTTTCGCGGCGGCTGTGCTCGGAGGTCTGGACAGTCTGCCCGGAGCCATCGTGGGAGGCTTGGTCCTGGGCATCGTCCAGAACATGGCCGGGACTTATGTAAGCCCTCACACTGGCAGCATCGACATCACCATAGCCTTCGTGGTGATCGTTGTTGTTCTGATGATACGCCCCACCGGGCTTCTCGGCCGGCGAATAGTGAGGAGAGTCTGAGTTGGCCGCCACCCTCATCCGGCCGCGGACTGCTGGGATCGCCCTTCTGGCATTCTTGCTCGTGGCGTTTCCCTACCTCTTCACCTGGCCCTTCTTCGGCTCTTTCCTCGACGAATTCCGCACGTTCCAGGTAACGCGATTCGCCATCTGGTTGATCATCCTCATGGGGCTGAACCTGCTGACCGGATACAGCGGGCAGATCACCCTCGGCCACGGCGCCCTGGTCGCCGTCGGCGCCTACGTAGCAGGAGTTCTGATCACTCAATACGGCGTGCCGGTGGTAGTCGCGGTGCTGGCGGCAGGACTGCTGACGGGCGCCCTGGGCTTCTTACTGGGTGTGCCGGCCCTGCGGCTCACCGGGCCTTATCTGGCTATTGCGACGCTGGCCATGATGCTTGCCCTGCCCCAGATGCTCAAGCTCGACGGGGTCAGAGAGTGGACCGGCGGCGCCCAGGGCATCAATCTCGACACGCCGCACGTGCCGGGGACGCTGAAGGGCCTGGTTTCGGACCGCCAGTGGCTCTACTACTGCTGCCTGGTGCCAGCGCTGGCCATGACGGCTATGGCCTGGAGCATCACCCGCAGCCGCCTCGGCCGCGCCTTCCTGGCGCTAAGGGACACGGAGATCGGCGCCCAGCACATGGGCATCAATGTGCCGCTCTACAAGATGACGGCCTTCGGCCTCAGCGCTTTCTTCGCGGGCATCGGCGGCGGCCTGTTCATCTTCACCGAGGCGTTCATGAGCCCCGACACCTTCGAAATCATCCTCTCCCTGACCATGCTGGTGGTCGTAGTCATGGGAGGCCTGGCCTCCATCGTGGGTACCCTCTTCGCGGCTGTCATCATGACCTTCCGCAACGAAATAGTTGACAAGCTCGCCAGCCTGGGGATACTGGAGTTTCCAGGTTGGGTGATGCCGGGCGAGGAGCAGTCCGCCAATACGCTCACCGGAGCCCTCTACGGTCTGATCCTTGTCGTTACCATCATTACCATGCCGCGGGGCATCGCCGGTTTCCTGCAGCAGATCGGCCGCGATACTCCCCGCACGGTACTCGCTTCGGTGCGCGGATTCGTGAGCTCGAGTGCTGACCGCGCCTCGGCCCTGACAGTATCGGCCCGGCTCCTCCGCCACCGCCGCTCTCCGGCACCGAAGGGTAGCAGCGATGCCCACGACGAGACTGCCAATCCAAGGAGGTGATATAGCCAGGTCATCACGGCCGCTCGACCCTACTGCCACCGTTACTGAGAGAGAAGGTGATATCTAGTGCCAAGACTGAGTTACCGAACCCTGATCTTGCTGGCCGCCGCCCTCCTGACGACCAGCCTGCTCGCCACGGCCTGTGGCAACCAGGAGAAAGAAGGGGGAACCACGCCCGCAGGGACCGCCGCTGCCAGCCCCGAGGCTTCACCCGCGGTGGCCGCAACGGTCCAGGGCGTCACCGACACTGAGATCAAGCTGGGGACCCACCTGCCCCTGAGCCAGACGCCTGCCGCCGTCTACGCGCCCATCGGCTACGGCATGCAGGCCTACTTCAACTACATCAACGACACCGAGGGTGGCGTCTATGGCCGCAAGATCAGCCTCCTGATAGAGGACGACCACTACAACCCGTCCGATACCAAAGAGGTCGTACAGAAGCTGGTGGAGCAGGACAAGGTCTTCGCCATCGTTGGCGGCCTGGGCGAGCCGACCCACTTCACCGTGTGGAAGTACCTCGAAGAGCGGAACATCCCCGACCTCTTTATCTCATCCGGCATCTCCGACTGGACGGACCCCGTGGTGAGGACGCGCTTCGGCGGCAACCCGGTGTACGCCCAGGAGGGGGAGATGCTGGGCCAGTACATTGCCAAGGAGTACAACGGCAAGAAGCTGGGCCTCCTGATCGAGAACACGTCGTTCGGCGCCGAGGGTGAAGCGGCCATCCGCAAAGGGATCGCGGGCAGCGACGTGGAGGTCGTGGACCGTGAGCTCTACGAGGTGGTCGACTGGGACGTTACGGCACAGACGCAGAGGCTGAAGAACTCCGGGGCCGAGGTCATAGCCATGTACGCCGTTGCTCCGCCCGCCGGCAACATGATAAAGACGGCGCGCGAGGTGCTCAACTGGGATGTGCCTTTCGTCGTTACCGGCGTCCTCGCGGACGAGACGTTCATAAACCTCGCCGGTGCCGAGAACGCCGAGGGCACCGTCAGCGTCGTCTTCGGCCACCAGGTCTACGAGACCGATAACCCGGGCATCCAGAAGTACATGGAGGTGATGAAGACCTACGACACCGGCGTATCGAACTACTCGCTGTACGGCTACATCATCGGGGAATTGACCGTCGAGGGGCTCAAGAGGGCAGGGCCGGATCTCACTGTCGATAGCCTTATCGACGCCCTCGAATCGATCAAGGGCTTCCAGTGCTCGGTATGCATGGCGCCCATCAGCTTCAGCCCGACAGACCACCGGCCGTTCGAAATCGAGGTATACATGCGCGTCCACGACGGCAAGTGGGTGACGTTCGGCGAGCCCGTCAACTTCGAGTCCACGCCACAGTAACGCCACGAGCCGGCGATACTAGGAGGGCCGGGCGCAACGCCCGGCCCTCTCTCCTTGCCCTCGATTGCCGTCTTCTCTCGCTATTCCTCATATGGGAGTAGCTCAATTCGCTCTCGCACCTTAGGGTTCGCGACGTATCGCGGCCAGCGGCCGGACAGGACGGCGGCCGCCGCCCTGCCCACCTCCACGCGCACGCGCCGCACCGACTCGTCCGAGTAACCGCCCGTGTGCGGCGTCAACACGACGTTCTCCAGCCGCAGGAGCCGGCTTTCTGGCGGCAGCGGCTCCTCTTCGAACACGTCCAGACCGGCGCCGGCGATCTCGCCGCTCTCGAGGGCGTCGACAAGCGCCGCCTCGTCGACGATGGGCCCGCGCGCTGTATTGACTAGATAGGCCGTCGCCTTCATCAGCCTCAGCTCACGGGCACCGATGAGATGCTCCGTCTCCGCCGTCAGGGGCAGGTTGAGGGAGACGTAGTCGGCCTCGCGCAATAGCGCCTCAAGCTTGACGAGCGATGCCCCGCACTCTTCCGCGGCCGACGCGCCAACGTAGGGATCGTGCGCGATTACGTGCAGGCTCAGGGCAGCGGCCTTACGCGCGAGCGCACGTCCTATGTCTCCGAGGCCCACAACGCCCAGAGTCTGGCCGTTGACGCTGCCGATCGGAGCCAGCGGCCCGGAGTGCCACGAGCCGGCACGCATGCTCCTGTCGAGCCATGACAGCTTCCGTGAGCAGGCCAGCAAGAGCATGAGCGCGTGGTTGGAGACCTCCTCCGTGCAGAAGTCCCGGACGTGAGCCACCACTATGCCCCGCTCCCTGGCAGCATCAAGGTCGACGCAGTCCACGCCGACTCCATAGCGGACGATAACCCGGCAACGGCTCAGCCCCTCGATGACCCGCCGCGTGATCTGCGCGGCGCTGACGAGGACGCCGGCGGCCTCCCTCACGTTTTCGATGAGCTCCGTCTCATTCGACGCGCTCGTGCCTGAGAGCTGCGCGCCGATCGTCTCCAGCTCTCGGCGCTCTATGCTCAGGTCCTGCTCGGGCCTGGTATCGGCGTGGACGACGGTGAACTTCGCCATCCTATCGAATCTCCGCTCGCATGACTGCAGTCCCTACTCCACCAGCTCGCCCGGGCCTGCCGCCTTCTCCTCGCGGGCGGGCAGCTTCACCTCATGGTAGGCCCTGCCGGCTGCCCCCGAAAGGAGGCCGGCGTCCGAGGAGAGAGCGAGCCAGAGGAACCCCTCTGCGATGCGTTCGTTCACCGCCTCGACGGAGCCGCAGTGTATTCCCACGGGCAGGCCCAGCCGCTTGCCCGTCTCCAGGACGCGCGCCACGGCCGCCCGGTGGTCCGGGTGGGGATTGTCGAGCCCCAGGGGAACGCCCATCGATGCAGCCAGATCGTTGGGGCCGATGAAGACGGCGTCGAGGCCGGGTGTCGACATGATCTCCTCCGCCCGCTGAACGGCCTCGATGTGCTCGATCATGCCGATGACGGCGATCTCCTCGTTGGCGTGCTGGGCGTAGTCCACGCCGCCGTAGAGATAGCCGCGCAGCGTCCCGACGCCCCGGAAGCCGTCGGGCGGGTAGCGGCAGGCGCCCACGGCTCGCTCAGCCTCCTCCCGGTCCATGATGTTCGGTATGACGACGCCGTAGGCACCGATGTCCAGGACTCGCTTGACGATCTGCGGGTCGTTCCACGGCACGCGGGCCATGGGCACCGTCTCCGTCGTGGCGATGGCCTGGAATAGCGCCTGCGTCTCGGCAACATCGATCGCGTTGTGCTCCATGTCGACGGTGAGCCAGTCGAAGCCGACGTGCGCCATGATCTCGGCCGCCAGCGGGTTCCCCAGCGAAAGCCAACTGCCGATCGACGGCTCACCGCGACGCCACTGCTCCTTGACTCGGTTCTTGCGCATCCTCTCACCTCCTTAGTCGGTGCGACCGGTGAGCATTCGCCGCAGCCCCTCGGCCGAGAAGCCAGGGGAGCGGCAGAAGTCTATGATCGGCCGCTCCCACCCCTCGACGTCGGCTGCCGCTCTCGGAAGCTCGCGCGCGATCTCGCGAGGAATCGTTATGACGCCGTGCTCGTCGCCGTGCAGCAGGTCGCCGGGGCTGACGGTAACTCCCCCGACCGTCACCGGGCCGCCGAACTCCACCAGATGCACGTAGGCATGGGACACGAGGATGTGCGCCGCGAAGAAGTGGAAGCCCGTCGCCCGCACCTCCGGCAGGTCACGGACGCCGCCGTCAGTGACGACGCCGACGCAGCCGAGCGCCTTGTGGATGCTGCCGTTCACCTCACCCCAGTAGGAGCCGACAACGTTGGGCGCGTCCAAATCCTGGATGACCACGACGCGCGGCTCCGGCGTCTTCAGTATCGCATCCCACATTTCCCAGGGAGCCGGCGCCGGCCCGGGCTCGCGGGCGCGGATCTTGGCGGTGCAGGCGTAGCCCACCATCGGCCCCAGCTCCGGGAAGATGCAGCGTATGCTGCTGTCCATGAAGCCTTCGCTCTGCGGCCGCACGCCGAACGTCTCGATGGCATTGGAGACGGTCGGGGTCGTGATCTTCTTCAGCGCCTCGATCTCGTCAGGTGATAGGTAATCGCTCATGCGGCTCTCCTCCTGTATCCGCCGCCGTAAGAGCTCATAGCTCGCACTCGATCCGGAGCTCCTCGCACATTGACCGCAGCGAAGCCAGTATCGTTGGATGCAGCGGCACGCCGGAGGCGCGCCGCTCCTCCTCCAAACGCTGCTCCACCTCACCGGCGATGCGCAGCTCGCCGGCACCCTCCGCCCGCGGCGCCGCCTTCAGGGCGCGAACCATGCCGTCCATCTGCGTCTTGAACTGATCGAGCGGCAGGAAGGCGTCGACACGGACGGCACCACAGAAGTGGCTGAAACCATCGCTGCGCTGGATACTGGCGCCGAAGCCCGAGAGGAGGCCACACATTATGTCGACGACCAGCGCCAAACCGAAGCCCTTGTAGGCACCCAGCTCGGGTGTGCCGCCCAGCGGCAGCAGCCCCCCGCCTCTGAAGAACGACAGGGCGTCCGTAGTCGCGCGCCCCTCGCTGTCGAGCCCCCAGCCCTCGGGCACCGGCATGCCCCGCCGCGCCGCGATCTCGAACTTGCCCGCGGCGACGGCGCTCGTCGCCATATCGAGGACGAAGGGCGCTTCCTCGCCCGCCGGTGCGGCGACGCTGATGACGTTCGCCCCGTAGGCGCGCCGAGCGCCTCCCGGTGGGATCACGACGTTGCCGCCGGTGGTCATGAAGATGCCGATCATGTCGCGGGCGAGCGCCATCCTCGCGTAGTAGAAGCCGGCGCCGCAGTGGGTGCTGTTCCCCGCCGACACGAGTCCAACGCCGGTCTCTCCCGCCCGGCGCATCGCCTCATTCATCGCCCGGTGACCGACGACGAAGCCCAGGCCCCTGTCGCCGTCCATTCGAGCGGCGGCCGGCGTCTCGCTGAGGATCGTAATGTTCGGCCTGGGGTTGATGTCGCCGCGCCGGATCGCATCGACGTAGAACCCCTTGAGATGGGCAACGCCGTGCGACTCCACGCCGCGCAGGTCGGTGGCGACAAGCATGTCCGCCGTGATTGCGGCGTCTCCGTCGGGCACGCCCACCGCTCGAAGCGCCTTTGCCGTCAGGTCGAGCAATGCGTCCGCCCGGACGATGATGTCCTCTTCCGCCATATGGAGCGTCTCCTCTCGGTCGAGCCACGCCCCGGTGGTGATGCGACCAGGAGCACTCGGAGCGGCCCTTGCCCCGGTGGGGCGATGTGGAGGCTGAGGCAAGTCTAAGTCGACCCCTGGGGGGCGTCAAGGAAGGGAGGGCTTTGACAATCCGACCCGACGTGCCGGAGAATCGAGTCATCTCTCGGCGGCGGCGTGCTCGCGCCCGAGCAGGAGGAGGAGGGATGGACACCTACAAGTGCATCGTCAGCAAGCGCGACACCAGGTCCTACGCCGACAAGGCGATCTCCGAAGAGACGCTGGGCCGCATCCTTCAGGCGGGCCGGATGGCTGGCAGTTCGAAGAACAGCCAGCCCTGTCGCTTCGTGGTGCTGGAGAAGGAGTCGCGGAAGAAGGAACTGGCGGCCTGCGGCCAGTTCGCCGCCCACATCCCGTCGGCGCCGGTGGTCATTGCGGTGGTGCTACAGCCGGACGGAGGCGCCTTCGACGCCGGACGCGCCGCGCAGAACATGATGGTGGCGGCCTGGAACGAGGGCATCACCTCGTGTCCCGTCTCGATGCACGACGCCGACTGCGCCCGCAGCGTGCTCGGCCTTCCTGAGGGGTACCGCATCGCCATCGTCCTCTCCTTCGGCTACCCGGAGCCGTCGGCGGCCATGTCGCTGGGCAGGCCCCGCATGGCGCTCGAGGAGCTGGTGCGCCGGGACCGCTGGTAGCGCGCTCAGCGCCGGTTGACGCCCCGTCGCTCCGCGGACGATAATCAGCCATCCCCGCGAAGGACAAGAACCGTGGCGGAAGTCCCTTCACCACCACTCGATTTCGATCTCTGGACACGCGCCAACGCCGGCGAGGTGCTCCCCGGCGTGCTATCACCGCTCACCCGCTCGATGATCGTGACCGGCCTCAATGAGGCCTTCCAGCTCGGCCTGGAGGAAGCCGGCTTCAAGGACATGGAAGGCGCCCGCTTCGCCGCCATCTTCAACGGACGTCTCTACTTCAACATCGGTGCCATCTACCACTACCTCGTGGAGGAAGCGGGCATGCCCTCGGCTCACATCCTGGCCGGCCTCGGAGGGCCGGACTACGTGGGAGGGCTACCCCTCCCGGACAAGCCCTTTCGCCCCTGGCGGACCCTCCGCTACCTCCGGCGGATGCTCAAGCTCGGCGCCCGACAGCGCAGAGCTCCCGAGGAGCTGATGAAAGCCCTGCCGGCTCTCGAGGAGGCAAGGCGAGAGGCCGCCTCCCTCGATCCCGCCTCCCTCAGCGAGACGGAGCTCATCGAACAGCTCAACCCCCTTCCCGACGTCCTGGAGCCTTTCCTCCAGATCATGAACGACTGCAATAACGGTGCCTTCGCCGCGTTCGGGGCCCTCCGCTTCATCTGCCGCAACTGGTGCGGCGACGAAGCGCTCGCCAACGACCTGGTCGTGGGGCTTGACATGACCAAGACCGCGGAAGGCTCGGCCGCACTCTGGCGCATCGCCGCCAGGGCCGCCGCCGACCCTGAGACGAAGGGCATCGTCGAGTCGGCCGCGTCCGCGGACGTTCTCGAGCGGCTGGAACGAAGCCCGGCCGGCAGCGTGACTGGCCGCGCCCTTCGCGAATACCTCGAACGCTACGGCCACCGCTGCGCCAACGAGCTGGAGGTCATGTCGGAGCGATGGGCGGACGACCCCGCACCGCTCCTGGCCGTCTTCAAGGCGTTTGTGGCAAGCCCTCCGGAAGAGACGCCGGAAGAGCTGGAGGAACGTCAGCGGCGCACTCGCGAGGCCGCTCTGGCGAAAGTCGAGGGCCACCTCAGCCGGGGCTGGCTGCGCAAGATCTTCCCCTGGCGCAAGCTCTACTTTCGCTCCGTCCTGCGCGACGCCCACCGCCTTGTTCCCCTGCGTGAAGACCCGAAGTTCTATCTGTTGCAGTACTTCCTTCCCCAGCGAGCCCTCCTTGTCGAGCTGGGCCGCCGGCTGGCCGCCAGGGGCGTCCTCGACGCGCCGAAGGACATCTTCTTCGTCGAGCAAGATGAGCTGCTGGCCCTGGCGGAGCCGGAGAACGCCGACACCGTCTCCTCGCAGCTCAAGGAGCGGGTAAGGAAGCGGCGCGACGACCACCGCCGCTGGTGCGAGCTCGAACCCGTCCCGGCCCTGGACGCCGGGGGTAATCCCGTCCCTCTCCCGACACAGGCACAGCAGGGGCGGAAAGTCCTGCGCGGCCTCGCCGCCAGCACGGGGCGCGCCACCGGCATCGCCCGGGTCATCACCGACCTGTCTCAAGCGGACCAGATGCGGCAGGGTGAGATCCTGGTAGCCCCCTTCACCGATCCTGGCTGGACACCCCTCTTTCCCCTGGCGAGGGCCATCGTCATGGACCTGGGCGGTCTCCTCTCGCACGGCGCCATCGTGGCGCGCGAGTACGGCGTGCCGGCGGTGGTGAACGCCGGCGACGCTACGAAGCTGATCCGCACCGGCGATCGCATAACAGTAGACGGCTTCGAGGGTGCGGTTTACCTCTCCAGCGACCCGGCAGCAGACAGCGCAGTCTGACAAAACGACTCGGGGCCGGGTCCGACGCGTGAGGCGTGGCGGAGTGCTGGACCCGCCGTCGACGGGCGGATGGCCGCGCCGGGTCGCCCATGTCTGGGCCGCCGGGGTATAATCCTCGAAAACGATAAGGGAGAGCTTTCCATGCCAGGTCCACTTGAAGGGGTCAAGGTCGTCGAGATGGGATTGTGGATCGCCGGGCCGTCGGCCGCCTGCATACTCGCCGACTGGGGAGCGGAGGTCATCAAGATCGAGCCCGTGACCGGGGACCCACTGCGCGGCCTGCTATCGGCGGGAGCGGGCATAGACGTGCCCATCAATCCCCCCTTTGACCTGGACAACCGTGGAAAGCGCAGTATCGCCCTCAACCTGGAGACCGAGGGGGCTCGCTCCATCGCCCGCGCCCTTATCGACCGGGCCGACATATTCGTCACCAACGTCCGGCCCAGGGTCCTGGAGGCGGCCGGGCTCACCTACGACGAGACGCAGCGGTCGAACCCCGGCCTGATCTACTGCCAGATGGGGGGCTACGGCCCCGACGGTCCTAACCGCGACCGCGCCGCCTACGATATCGGCGCCTTCTGGTCACGCGGCGGCGTGGCGGCATCCCTGACGCCGGCCGACCACGAATTCCCTCAGCAGCGCGTGGGCATGGGCGACCACATGGCCGGAACCGCCGCCGCCGGCGCGATCTGCGCCGCCCTCGTCGCCCGCGCCCAAACCGGCGAGGGGCAGCGGGTATCTGTCTCTCTTATCCGCGTGGGCGCCTACATGTGCGGCTCCGACCTGAGCGTCGCTGCCCGCATCGACATCGACGTGCCCCCCTACGACCGTCGCCATGCCATCAACCCCATCATCAACTGCTATCAGGCGGGGGACGGGAGCTGGTTCTGGCTTCTGCTCCTCCAGGCCGACCGCCACTGGCCCGACCTCTGCCGCGCCATCGAGCGCCCTGACCTGCAAGCGGACGCCCGGTTCGCCGATATCATCGCCCGCCGAGAGAACGCCGTTGCCCTGGTGGAGGAGCTGGACCGCGTTCTTGCGACGAAGACTCTGGCTGAGTGGGGCGATATCTTCGATCGGGAGGACGTCTGGTGGGCGCCCGTCAACAGTGTCCACGATATGCTGACAGACCCCGTCGCTCAGGAGGCGGGCGTCTTCGTGGACGTGCCCACGGCGGAGGGGCCGGTAAGGGGTGTCGCGACACCGGCCGACTTCCACGGCACGCCCTGGCAGACTCGCGGATTCCCTCCCGAAGTGGGCCAGCACACGGAGGAGGTCCTCCTGGAGCTGGGCCACGACTGGGAGCAGATAGTGGCCCTCAAGGAGGGCGGAGTCATCCCCTAGCGGGCGGCTGCGGCGCCTCATCGAGGAAGGCGTAGAGAGCGGGCTCCTCCAGGGTTCGCACCACCAGGTCGGCGCGGGCCAGCGCCT
The DNA here is from genome assembly GCA_964565775.1 of uncultured Dehalococcoidia bacterium. Classification (GTDB taxonomy): domain Bacteria; phylum Chloroflexota; class Dehalococcoidia; order DSTF01; family JALHUB01; genus CAZMGB01. Next base: position 2,426 of record CAZMGB010000009.1, on the reverse strand, counting down.
CGGCCGGGTGGCTCGTGGCAACGCCCACGCACCTCATCCCCGCCCGCCTGCCGGCCTCGATGCCGTCCGGCGCGTCCTCGATCACCAGGCAGTCGCCCAGCGCCACGCCCAGCCGCTCCGCCGCGAGCAGGAACCCCTGGGGATCGGGCTTGCCCCGCGTCACGTCCTCGCCGGCGACAACCGTCTCGAAATAGCTTTCGAGACGGAGACTCGTCAGGATGAGTCGCACGTTCTCCCGCGCCGTCGAGCTCACAACAGCCATCCTCTTACCGTCCCCTTTGAAGTGACGAAGCAGGCGCTCCACCCCCGTGAGCGGCGAGAGGTTGCCCTGGATCAGGGCGCGGTAGAGCTCGTCCTTGCGACGCCCCACCTCCTCCAGCTCCTCGCGCGAAATGTCGCCCAGCACGTCGCGCAGGACCGCCTGGTTGCGCAGGCCGAAGGTGCGCTTGAAGTCGTCTTCGCTGAAGCCTTTGCCCAGCGATGCGAAGATCTGCCGCCAGGCCTCGAAGTGAAAAGCCGCCGTGTCGGCCAGGACGCCGTCCAGGTCCCACAAGATCGCTTTCGTCACTGCCCACAATTCCGCGCCCCGCCTTCTGCTCACCGCGAGACGGCATACCGACCGGTCGGTAGGCCGGCTAGCCTGACCCGTCGCCCTCGCTATGCTCCTCCCAGAGCTCAACGAAGCGGCGCATCGCGAGGGCGGCCCGTTCGACGCTGGGATAGACGGCCAGGCCCGCTTCGACGAGCCGCTGGCGGGCCGCCTCGACAAGCCTCCGCCGCCACTCCTCCGGCCACTCGGCGGGCCCTAGGACGAAGGCCAGCGGCCTCGAAACGCCGCCGGCCACCTGAATGAACCTCTCCGTCACGTGCTCCAGCCGCTCCTCGGCGTCGGGCCGGCCCAGGATCCAGTCCTCGCCGACATTGGCGATGGAGAGGTCGAACGATGGGCTCGCCAGCATCATCTCCAGCACCTGGACGCCCGAGACGCCCCCTCCCGCCAGGATCGACTGGTCCACGGGGTTTCCCACCCAGTCCCAGAGCAGCGGCGCGCGCTCCCGCAGCTTCTTGCGTATCTCCTCGGGCAGCGGGACAATCGTCAGGCCCGCCTCCTCGCAGGCGTCCGCCGACTGCACGGCGCGGCCGCCACCGCCACCAACAACCCCCACCTTCAGTCCGGCGCCGGGCCGCACGAAGGCGAAGGCGACGAGCATGTCAACAAGCTCCTCTGATGTGCTCACCTCCAACGCGCCGGCCTGCCGCAGAGCAGCGCTCCACACCTGCCCCGCCCCGGCCAGAGCTGCCGTGTGGGACAGGGCGGAGCGGGCGCCGGCGGCTGTGCGGCCGCCCTTGAGCACCACGACCGGCTTGCTGGCAGCCGTCCGCTCCAGTGCCCGCAGGAAGTGGCGGCCGTCGCTTACGCCTTCGACGTAGGCGGCCACCGTGTCAGTCTCCGCGTCGTCGGCCAGGTATTCCAGAAAGTCTGACTCGTTCAGGTCGAGGGCGTTGCCGTAGCTTACGACCCTGCTGAAGCGCACGCCCCGGGCGGCGCTATGACACATCAGCTCGACGGCGTTGTTGCCGCTCTGCGAGAGGAGCGCCGCTCGCCCCGCCTCCTTCGGGAGGTCCGGCCTGAACGAGAGGCCGCCCGCCGGATAGTAGAGGCCGAGACAGTTCGGCCCGATGAGGCGAAGGCCCGCCGCCAGCGCCCGGCTCTTCATCTCCTCCTCGAGCTGGGCCGCCTCCCGCCGACCCGTCTCGCTGAAGCGGCCCGTGAAGAGCTGGAGCGCCCTGACCCCCTTCTGGCAACACTCGTCTACGAGAGCGAGGACGGCCTCGGCGGGCACGCACGAGATCACGTAGTCGACGGGGCCCGGCGCATCGCACAGCCGTGGGTACACCTTGAGCCCAAGCAGCTCGGATATGCGCGGGTTGATGGGATAGATCTCGCCGCGGAAGCCGAAGTCCAGCAGCGACCGCACGTAGTCGTGACCGGGGCTGTCGGGGTTGGCAGAGGCGCCGGCAACGGCGACAGCGCGGGGGTGGAAGATGGCTTCCAGCTCCGCAGCGCCCACCGCCGTCCTGCGGGCACCGGCTTTTCGTGGCTGGCTCATCAGGCTCGTTCCCAGTACGACGCTCGCCTATCGGGCAGTGTATTACATGCTCACCTGTCAACCCACTTTAGCAGAAACGAATGGGCGCGTCGAGCGGGCCCCGTCGTGGTGGTGGTACGCTGACGGGGCGCCGGTGGTTCCCGACGCCCCGTTGTGACGGGCGGCAGGCTGACGGGCCTCCGGCGCTCAGGCGGCCGTGGCCGCCGACTGGGACGGCGCCGTGCCCCGCCAGTTGCAGTAGATGGTCTTGCCGTCCGGCTTCTCCCCGATGGCGACGGGACAGTAGAGGCCCCACCTGCCGAGCAGCGCCTTGCC
>CAZMGB010000008.1:107748-143672 GCA_964565775.1 uncultured Dehalococcoidia bacterium | reverse complement strand
TGGACAGCTGCGCCTGGGAGGGAGATCCTCGGCCTATTTCAGTTAGTCTTTCTCTTGGTCATCCGGAAGGCCCATCCTATCGCTTCCCCACTCCATCCTTGCCCTCAGCTCGCGAAAGACGGTGTTGGGCAACAGGCCCGGCTTGTTGCCCGACTGGCCGCAGCGGCAAAGGAGCGCGGTCTCCTTGACCTCAAACTCGTTGCCGGCGCCGTCGATGACCTTGAACTGGCCCTTCACGACGTAAGGGCCGTTGTCGGTTGGGGTAATTGTCACGTCCGCCATACGTCCGTCTCCTTTCTCGCGGTCCAGTGACGGCGGCGCCTCTCAATGGGCAACCCGCGCCTTCGGGACCACGCGCCTAGTTTAGCATTCCGCCGAGCGGGCTGTCCGATGAGGTTTGCCAGGCAGACACTCGGCGCGACCAATGAGCTCGCGCGTCAGCTCGACAGGGCTGCTTTCGCGCTCGTCGACGAGTTCGGCCACCTGCCACAGGTGGAGGAGATGCGGCTCTTCTCGGCCTACGGTGCTCTCCTGCTTCCGGGCGCGGGCCCGGCCTTTTCGCCCGAGCCGAGTGCTGTCGGCTAGTCCTTGGCCGGGGCTCTGCCCGCCGCCTCGGCCAGCTTGCGAACCCGCTGCACCAGGGGAGGCATAATCTCGCCGGCCGGGGCGCGCAGCAGCGCGGCGCAGATGTCGGACAGGGGCGTCTCCATGGGGTTGATCTCCACCAGCCGCGCCCCTCGACGGTAGGCGATGATGGGGAATTCGGCTGCCGGGTAGACCACCGCCGACGTGCCGACGAGAAGCATGCAGTCGGCGAGGGTCGCCTGAGTCCGGCAAGACGCCAGCGCGTCCGGCGGTATCGGCTCGCCGAACATGACGGTATCGCTCTTGAGGATGCCCCCGCACTCGGGACAGCGAGGTGGGATTTCGTCGGTGGTCAGCTCCGAGAGGGGGTAGCGGGCGTTGCAGCTCATGCAGCGCAGCTTCAGGCGGTTGCCGTGGATCTCGGTGATGGCGACGCTGCCGGCCTCCTGATGGAGGTTATCGATGTTCTGGGTGATGATGTGCTGAAGCTGCCCCATCTTCTCCAGCTCGGCGAGGGCGAGGTGGGCGGGGTTGGGCCGCGCCTGCTCAATGCCCCTCATCAACTCCGACTCTTCGCTCTGCCGCGCGAGACGTTCCGCCCACCAGGCACGGGGGTCGGCCATGAACTTCTGGTAGCCGTCCATGGCGGGCTCGCCGTACTTCGTCCAGAGGCCGCCGGGGCCGCGGAAAGGCGGGACGCCGCTCTCGACGGAGATGCCGGCGCCGACCAGGGCCACCGTGTGCTTGGCGGCGAAGATGATCTGGGCGGCGTTTTCCAGCGCCTCCTCGAGGGAATAATCGCGCGGGAACTTCTCACCGGGTATGGTCATCTCAAGCCCCCTAAGACCTCAGGCCAGTCGCGGACGATGGCGGAAAGAGGGATGACGTTTGTCTAGCGGCTGCAAGGTGCTTATCACAGGCAGTACCCTGATTCGTGGAGAGCGCGCCGGATCTCGCACTCCAGCTCACCGGCGACGGCGAAACCGGGCCCGGCCCTCTGCGCTCGCCGAGCCGGCGCGCGCAGCGTCATTATACCGCCCGACGTTCTCCTCGTCGCCTCAGAATGGGTCTCGTAGCATGCCGCTCTTGGGATAGCTGACGCCGGACCTTCGCGGGCGTGTCTGCGCCGCCCAGACTGGCCGGGTCTCCTTCGAACCACCCTGGGCCGTCTCCGGCGGGCCGGTGATCTGAATCACATATAATGAGGGTTGCGCTCCAGCGTGCTCGGTCTTGGGATCGTGAGGCTGCTGGGGAGCGTACCGCAAATGGAAGTGACGAAGGTGGAAGCGACTCGCCAATGGCGGCGGATGAGGCCGTGGCTGCGGCGCCTGGCCGTTTCGGCGGTCCTGTTCGGGGCGCTTCTGTTCGTGGCCTGCGACGGCGCCGGCGGATCGTCGCAGGCCGGCGCGACCCCGGACGTGCGGGCGGCTACGCCGAGCAGCGACGACGAAGCCCTGGAGCAGAGCCTCTCACCCGGGTGGAACACCAATTTCGAGCTGCACTCGGTGCCGCTGGAGGAGATAGTCAGCGGCGGGCCGGGCAAGGACGGCATCCCGGCAATCGATGACCCCAAGTTCGTCGATACCGCTGCCGCCGACGAGTACCTTCGCGACCAGGAGCCCGTCATCGCCTTCCAGCTCAACTCCGACGCTCGCGCCTACCCGCTCCAGATCCTGATCTGGCACGAGATGGTGAACGACGTCGTCGGAGGAAAGCCTGTTCTGGTCACTTTCTGTCCCCTCTGTGGCACCGCCCACGTCTTCGAGAGGACAGTGGACGGGGTGACGTACGACTTCGGCACTACCGGCAGGCTCCTCGATACCGACCTGGTGATGTATGACCGCCAGACCGAGAGCTGGTGGCAGCAGACCGCCGGCGACGCCATCGTCGGCGACCTAACGGGCACCCAGCTTTCGTCTCTGCCAGCCTCGATCATCTCCTGGGGCGACTTCAAGAAGACGTTCCCGCTGGGCAAGGTGCTCTCCAGGGACACGGGCTTCAGCCGCCCGTACGGCCGGAACCCGTACACGGGCTACGACGACATCGACTCCAGCCCCTTCCTGTTCAACGAAGCCTCCGACCCCAGGCTGCCGCCCATCGAGCGGGTCGTGACGGTCACGCTCGGCGGCGAGGACGCGGCCTACCCGTTCAGCGTCCTGGAGGAGAAGCGGGTGGTGAACGACACCGTCGGCGGCCGGCCCGTCGCCGTCTTCTTCGCCCCTGGAAGCAAGTCCGCGCTCGACCGCGACAGCGTCGGCGACTCGCAGGGCACCGGCGCCTCCGGCGTGTTCGTCCCCGAGGTCAACGGACAGAGCCTCACGTTCCGCGCCGCCGGTGACGCCATCGTGGACGAGGAGACCGGCAGCACCTGGGACGTGCTGGGCAAGGCCGTGGACGGGGAGCTCAAGGGCGAAGCCCTCGAGCCCGTCGTTCACGGCGACTACTTCTGGTTCATCTGGGCGGTCTTCAAGCCCGACACGCGCGTCTACAGTGCGGCCTCTCCCTGAGCTTCCGCCTCTGACGCCCCTGTTCCACCCCCTGTTGCCTCCGCAGGGGGCGGACGCTATTATGACCCCACCGGGGACGCGTGGCGTCCCCGTGCCCCCTGTCTATGGATCGAAGGAGCCCGGCGCTCCGGTGTACTCCGAGAAGGATCTATCGCCATGAAGATCACCGACCTCCGCGTGCGCAGCTTCGACCTCCCTCACAAGCCCGCTTTCGCCCCCACCTGGCAGCCCATGCCCAGCAACACCCATCGCATCACGATCGTCGAGATCGATACCGACGAAGGGATCACCGGGATAGGGTCGGGCGGTGTGCTGTTGACGCGTCTGGGCATGACGAAGGTCTTCTTCGTAGGCCAGGACCCGCTGGCCATCGAGGATCACCTGCCCAACGTGCGGAGCGTCGCCTACTTCGTCGGGCGCGTCTGGCCGATCGAGATAGCCCTCTGGGACATCGTGGGCAAGGTGAGCGGCCAGCCCCTCTATCGCCTCCTGGGCGGCCACAAGAACCGCGTCCGCGCCTACGCCAGCACCGGCGAGTTGCGCGACACGGAGCAACGCGTCGACGACGTGGAGAAGCTCAGGGAGGAGGGTTTCACCGCCGTCAAGCTGCGCTTCCACAGCCCCGATCCCAGGGACGACCTGAAGATCCTCGAGGCGGTTCGCGAGAAGGTCGGCGACAGCATGGAGATCATGGTCGACGCCAATCAGGCCTGGACCTTCCCGGGCGACAAGGCGCAGAATCGCTGGGACCTGCGGACGGCGGTGGGGATGGCGTGGGAGATGGAGAAGACGGGCGTGTACTGGCTCGAGGAGCCCCTCTACGCCTATGACTACGAGGGGCTGGCCCGCCTGCGCCAGGCGGTGAACCTGCGTATCGCCGGCGGCGAGCTGAACCTGGACCTGCATGAGTTTCAGGTCTATCTGGAGAAGGGCTGCTACGATGTCTACCAGCCCGACGCGACCTTCGCCGGCGGCATTTCGACGGCGCGCAAGGTGGCGGGCATGGCCGAGGCGGCCGGGCACATGTTCAGCCCCCATACCTGGTCCAACGGGATAGGCCTCATGGCCAACCTCCACGTGGCGGCGGCGGTGCCGAACTGCCCCTTCATCGAGTTCCCGTACGACCCGCCCGCCTGGACGCCTGAGGTGCGCGACTTCATCCTCACCGAGCCCATTACCATCGACTCCGAGGGCTACCTGCGGCTGCCCGACAAGCCCGGCTTGGGCATCGAGCTGGACATGGAGAAGCTGAAGAAGTACGAGTCCACCGACGTGGGCGTCACGGCCTGAGGGGGGGCGCATCGTGGCCAGCCCCATCGTCCTGCACAACTGCACGATCATCGACTGCACGGGGGCCGACCCTCGCCCGGGGACGAGCCTGCTCGTCGACGAGCGCTTCATCGCCAAGGTGGCGCTCGCGAAGGCCCTGCGGCCTCCGCGCGGCGCAACCGTCATCGACGTGGGCGGCAGGACGGTGCTGCCGGGTCTGAGCGACGCCCATGTACACCTGGGGAGCACCGACCTCGGGCCGGAGGCGATGCTGTCGCAGCCCATGGCCGTCTGGGCCATGAAGGTGCGCCGGATAATCGAGGACACGCTGGACGCCGGCTTCACCACCGTGCGCGACGCCGGCGGCATCGATGGCGGCTTCGCGCAGGCGGTGGCGGAGGGGCACATCCGCGGCCCCCGCATCCTCCCCAGCGACGCCATGATCTCGCAGACCGGTGGCCACGGCGACTGGCGACAGCGATACCAGGAGCATCTCGCCCAGAACGTCGCCGGCCTCACGGCCCTGCCCGCGATCTGCGACGGGCCCGATCAGGTTCGGCGCGCCGCCCGCGAGCAACTGAGGCGGGGCGCGACCCAGATCAAGGTAATGGCGGCCGGTGGCGCCATGTCGCCCGCCGACGAGCTGGCTACGACGCAACTGACGGTCGAGGAGATGGCCGCCGCCGTCTACGAGGGGCGGGCCGTCGGCAAGATCACCATGGCCCACACCTATAGCCCGCAGAGCATCGCAAACGCGCTCGAGGCGGGCGTCCTCTCCATCGAGCACGGCAACTTTCTGGACGAGGCGACGGCGGCGCAGATGAAGGCGAAGGGCGCCTGCCTGGTGCCCACCATCACCACCTACGAGCTCATCGACAGCTTCGGGCCGAACTACGGCGTGCCCGCTTTCCAGTTGGACAAGATCCGCCTCGCCAAGCAAGGCTGCTTCGACAGCCTGCAAGTCGCCCTCGCCGCCGGGGTGGCGATCGGCTCCGGCTCCGACCTCCTGGGGCCGATGCAGCCCTTCAAGACGATGGAGCTGGGCTTGAAGGCTCGTGTCATGGGGCCGATGGCGGCCCTGATCAGCGCCACCCGCAGCAACGCCGAGCTCTTCGGCATGGCCGACCGCATCGGCACTCTCGAGGAGGGCAAGTGGGCCGACGTCATCGTTGTCGACGGCAATCCTCTCGAGGACATTGAGGTGCTGCGGGAGCCCGGCAAGGTGGCCCTGGTGATGAAGGAGGGGCAGGTCCTCAAGAACCTGCTGCCCTGATCCACCTCACGCGCTCTGGGCAACGGGCCGAGCCTTCCGACGAGGCCTGGACTCGGAGAGAGTACTGGCGTCGACCGTGAGCGGATTGGGTTCATCGAAGCGCTGCAATCCTATGCTCTCGATGAATGTGATGGCCGCGGGCGTCATGACATCCGGGACAGTCTGCAAGTTCCCCCCTTCGAATCGGAACCTGATCAACACTGCCCAGTGGCCTGAATCAAGGCCCCGATCCCGGATGAGAGCCTTGGCCAGATCCTCGTGGGTGTAGACGATTTGGGTAACTTCAGGCATTCTGCAGCTTCTCCTTTGTAGTCCTTGAGAAGAGGTTGGCCAGCAATGGCGCGGTGCCGCTAGTATCTGCCTCCCCCAGCTCTGCGGGCGGCTGCTCCACGATCTTTGACAGATCTACCGTCGTTGCGGTCTCCCTGAAGTGCTCGACGGTAGTCTGTCGAACCACCGTAGTCCGCATGAGTGGCTCCCACACACGTGAGACAAACCGTTGCGCGAGCCGATCTACAAGGTCGTCAGCACCTACGCGCGCAGCGACTGCTGCCACCAAGTACTGGTTGAGGCTCGTTCCCTCGATCTGCGCGCGCCTCGCGGCCTCCCGGTGAATCGACTTCGGTAAACGCAACGCCACGTGTCCGCTATACCCCTGGGTGGCTTGCGGGGGTGGGATTGGGTGGCCTTCTTGCAGGGTCGCCTCAATCCAGGCCAACATGGCCTCGTCAAGGTTTGCCATGGTTTCGTCGGCCGTGTCGCCCTCAGTGAAGCATCCCGGAAACTCAAGAACTTCGGCAAAATAGCCTCCCGTTGGGTCAGGAACGAGCACACGTGCGTAGGGCTGAGACAAGTACCGATTCAGCTCTTGTGCCGTCACAGCTGTTCCTCCTCGGCAATGTCGATCTCTACCTCGTCCAGCACCCGCTCCACCAGTGTGGGCTTCAGCGTCCCTGGGTGGTGAGGAACGACAATCGGGGGCCGACCGGCCTTGACGAACACAGACTGATGGCGACCTCCGCGACGCTCATGCCTCCCGGCTGCCAGTAGGACGGATCGCAGTTCACGAAACCGGACATTGGCTTTGCGGGCCCGCAAGACAGACACGCGCTGATGTAGCCTCGCGGGTTCCATGGTGATATCATATATGCTATCACCTTCCCTGTCAATAGAGGGTCTGTCACTTTCCGGAATCTAGCTCTCACAGGCGCAACAAGAGAAGGCCGGAGACCTCTTGGGGTCCCCGGCCTTCTTAGCGAGCAGCACCAGTGGCCGGTTGATAGGTGAGTCCGGCGCTCTCCAGCTTCTCGCGCATCTGGCCCTCGGTCAGGAAGCCGGGCGGCACGTCGCGGAGGTCGGCCCTGATCTGTGCCTGCGTGAACGAGAAGGCGAGGGGCGCGGCGGACCGGCGCCTCAGGCGAAGCCGCGGCGGGCGCCGCCCATCATGGCGAGCGGGCCCACGGGCCAGTTGAAGCCGAACATCATCGCCTTGTTGATGTCCTCGTCGCTGGCGATGCCCTCCTCCAGCACCTTTCGCGCCTCGGCCACGGCCGCGAAGTAGATGCGGTTGGCGACGAAGCCGTACTGGCCGGGGGCGTCCTTCACCCGGATGGTCACCTTCCCCGCCTTATCACCCACCACCTCCAGCGCGGCTATCGTCTCCTCGGACGTCTCCGGGGCGTGGATGAGCTCGATGAGGCGCATCACGGGAACGGGGCTGAACCAGTGCATCCCGATGAAGCGGTCCTTGCGGGAGACCGCCTTGTTCATATCGGCGACGGCGAAGCCCGAGCTGTTGGAGGCGAAGATGGCGTCGGTCTTGACCAGGCCGTCCAGCTCGGCGAAGACCTTCTTCTTCAGCTCCAGGTCCTCGGGCACGGCCTCGATGAGCAGGTCCACGTCCCGCAGGTCCTCAACCTTAGTGGTGTAAGAGATGTTCTTGAGGGCCTGGTCCATCTGCTCCTGGGTTATCTTCTCCCGCTCGACGCCCCGCTTCAGGCCGAAGCGGCCGTCGATGATGCCAGACTTGGCCTTCTCCAGAAGCTCGTCGTTCAGGTCGCGCAGGACTACGCGATAGCCGGCTTGGGCGCAGACCTGGGCGATGCCGCCGCCCATCACTCCGCCGCCCATCATGCCGATGACCTTGATGTCTTCCGCCTTCATGGCGCTACCCTCGCTTCCTGTGGCTACATCTGGAACGGCACGTCAGGCGTCATGTTACTGCCGTCCCGGAAAGCTGTCCAGAGCCCCGCCGCAAGACGGGCGCGAGCCCTTTGCCCGGGGCCTGATCGGGATTCCCTACTTAGGTGCACAACCGGCGCGTCGTCTCGAAGAGGATCTGTGTACCGGCCCGCAGGTTCTCGATCGAGATGCGCTCGTTGTGGCCGTGGACGGTGGCGGCGTCCTGTAGTCCCAGAAGAAGGGGCATGAAGCCGTAGGCCACGATTCCCCGAGCGCGAAAGACACGCGAGTCGGTAAAGCCGGGCGCGATGATGGGCAGCACCAGCGCTTCCTCGCGGCTCTCGCGCACGACATCCTCGACGATGTCGAACAGCTCTGTCTGCACGGGGGATGCAGGCGTGGTGGACTGATACACTTGCTGCACCTCTACCTTCGGGTCGTCGATCACCTCCCGCACCTGCGCGGTGAACTCTTCGGGCGACTGGCCCGGCAGGAGCCGGCAGTCGAGGTTGGCCTGGGCCGTGGAGGGGATTACGTTGTGCTTGATGCCGGCCTGAAGAACGGTGTTTGAGATGGTGTTGGTGAGCATGGCGTTGATGATGAGGTTCGTCGCGGCGAGCTGGCCCAGGCTGGCCGGCGTCGGCTCATCGGCCAGGTAGCCCTCCTCGTGCAGTCGCTGGAGCAGCGGCTCCAGCTCGGGGATGACGGTGATGGGCCTCTTCCACTGCTGGATCTTGTAGAGGGCGCGCACCAGGCGGTCGACGCAGTTGTCGGCGTGGGGCAAGGAGCCGTGCCCGGCCGCCCCTTCCACCTTGAGCTGGAGCCACAGGGGCCCCTTCTCGCCGATGGCACAGCTATAGACGGGCCGCTGGACGCCGAGGAACTCTGTGAAGCCGTAGCCCCCCTCGTTGATGACGTATTCCGCTTCCAGAGTCTCCGGGTGGTTCTTCTCCAGCCAGTCGATGCCAGCGAGGCCGCCGACCTCTTCGTCCGCGACCGCCAGGAAGACGACATCGCGTTTCAGGGGGAGGCGCAGGCGCTTGCAGAGCAGGAACGACATGAGCTCCATGACGCCCATGCCCTTCATGTCGAGGGCGCCGCGGCCCCAGATGAGTCCGTCCTTCACCACACCCCCGAACGGCTCCTCCTGCCAGTAGGCGGCCTCAACGGGCACGACGTCGGTGTGGTTGAGGAGGATGAGGGTCCCCTTGCTGCCGTCGCCGGGCAGCCGGGCTGAGAGGCTTGCCCGCCCCTCGCCGGCATCCAGGATGTGCGACTCGATGCCCTCTCGCCGCAGGATGTCGGCCAGGAAGGAAGCGGCGAGCGCTTCCCGGCCGGGGGGATTGCTGGTATCGACGGCGATGTAGTGAGACAGGATGTTGGTGGCTTCCTCGGTGACTTCGTCCCAGTTGACGGCGGGCCGGTCGTTGGCCATGGTGTGCCTCCTATGGGGAAGAGAGGGCGGTGATCTGCACAGCGTGATCCCAATCGTGCTCGATGACGTGCTCGATGGCGAAGCGCAGAGGCAGGACGCCGCTACGTGGGAGTGAGAAGCTGCGCTGGAAATCGGCTGCCTTCAGAGCCCTCACAGCCGATTCGAGGGCGCTGCGTGAGGCGCCCAGCGCACGCAGCGCCTCACGTCGGCTGGGAAAAGGAGCTGGCTCCGTCGCCGGGGTGTTCGCCTGGCGCCCCGCCTCCTCCGCGAGGCGATTGAGCACCTCCGGCGGCAGTTCCGACTGTTGCTCTGCGGTCCGTCGCAACGTCTCGACGAGCAGCGTCCAGTACCACTCGACGAAGACGACGTGACGGAGGATGCGGGCGGCGCCCCATTCGCCCGGCGGCTCCCGCACGAAGTCGCTGTCCGGCACCCTCTGCAGGGCGGAAACGAGCGCCTGCCGGCTGCGGCCGGCGCGATGGAGGATGTCCTGCACCTCAAGTGCTCTGGTATCGGTCATTGTCGGCCCGTCCAAAGGGTGGCGCTATTCTACGTCGGGGCAGACAATCAAACAAGCAAACGGGCAAACGAGCGAACGTGCAAACAGGCAAACAGGGGAACATGGCAGGCAAACGACGGTCCGTTTGCTTGTCTGTCTGTGTGTTTGGTCAGATGCCCTCCTGGCGCCGGGCGGCGATGGCGGCGGCACCGTCGATATTGATCAGCTCCGCTCCGGGAGCGATGCGCTTCACCAGCCCCGTCAGCACTCGCCCGGGTCCGATCTCGACAAAGGTGGAGACGCCGGCCCGCGCCATCTCCTCCACCGACGGCTGCCACAACACCGGATGCGTAAGCTGGTACACCAGCTCCTCTCTTATGGCCGCGGCGTTGGTCAGGGGCAGCCCCGTGCCGTTGGCGATGACAGGCGTGTCGGGGTCGCGGAAGGTGGCGGCGTCGAGGGCGCGCGCCATGTCTTCGACGGCGGGCCGCATCAGGGAGGTGTGGAAGGCGCCGCTGACGTTGAGTAGCATCGCCTTGCGGGCACCGCGGCTTTTCGCCAGTTCCAGGGCGGCATCGACGCTCGATGCGCCGCCTCCGATCACGGTCTGGCCGGGCGCGTTCACGTTGCAGAGCTCGGCTCCGGCTTCATGACAGATCGCCTCCACCGTTGCCGAATCGAGGCCGAGGACGGCGGCCATGGTGCCGGGGCTGGCCTCGCCCGCTTCCTGCATGAGACGGCCGCGTTCGCGCACGAGGCGCAGGCCGTCGTCGGCTTCGAGGGCGCCTGCGGCCACAAGGGCGGTGTACTCGCCCAAGCTATGGCCGGCGGCGATGGCGGGCCGGAGCCGGGAGAGGAGGCCGGCTTCGCGGGCGGCTTCGAGGCAGGCCAGGCTCACGGCCATGATTGCGGGCTGGGCGTTGTTCGTCTGGCGCAGCGTGTCCTCGGGGCCGTCGAAGCAGAGTCTGGAGAGGGGAAAGCCGAGGGCGGCGTCGGCCTCATCGAAGACCCGGCGGGCGGCCGGAGACGTCTCATAGAGGTCACGTCCGGCGCCCACCTGCTGGGAGCCCTGTCCGGGGAAGATCCAGGCGACGCTACCCACGGTGCCCCCTGGGCCGGTGGCCGCCACGACTCTGGGTGCGTCCCGGAGGGCGTGTGTGCCCGGCGGTCACTCGGGGAGGGTGGGGCCCCGCACCTCGATGGCGTCGCGGCCCCGGTATTGGCCACAGACCGGGCAGGGATGATGAGGCCGGCGCAGGTTGTGGCACTGCGGACACTCCGTCAACTGCGGTAGTCGCAGCCCAATGTGGCTGCGTCGCTTGCCCTGGCGGGACTTGGGGTACTTGCGCTTGGGCAGAGGTGGCACGTCTACTCGTCTCCTTCAGCGTTAGCCATGTGGCTCTTTGGCGATCTCCGCCAGGGTCGCCCAGCGGGCGTCCGGCGTCTCTCGCGGGCAAGAGCAGGCGCCCTGGTTGAGGTCCTGCCCGCAGTGGGGGCATATGCCGGCGCAGTCGACGCGGCAGAGCGGCTGCATGGGCAGCGCAATCATGCGGTACTGGCGAACGGCCTCGGTCAGGTCCAGGATCTGGTCGGCGTCGATAAGGAAGGCCCCCGGCTCCTCCGGGGGAGGCAGCGCGGCGCCGCTGTCGACGTCCACCTGCGGCAAGAACTCCTCTTCCATGCGGAGGTCAAGGCGCAGGTCCAGGTCGGCGAGACAGCGGCTGCATGTTCCGCGTCCGGAGAGAACGAGGTCGGCCGTGACGAGGATGCCGTCCTTCGTTCGCAGCAGCGTTGCGGTGCCGGCCACGGCCTCTCGAGCGCCGTCGTCGGAGACGACGACGTCCTTCTCGTCGATCTGATAGCTAACAGTGGCGCCGATCGGCCGCCGGAGGAGCCCGGAAACGTCGAAGCGCATGCCTTCTCCCTCCCGAAAACCCAGTATAGCAGGCTGGGGCCGGGAAGGTCACGGCGCTGCGTAGGACCTCGACAACGCGGTCGAGACCCCCACCCCGACCCTTCGGGTCACACCTCTATGAGGCGGGGGTGAGGCTAGCCGCAGGGGTCGTGCGGCTCCACCAGCGTCGAGTTCAACGCCGCCTTTTGCACGTCCAGGACGTTGTTGAAGCCGTTCTTATCGATGTCCGCCACGGCCACAGAAACGGGGTCGAAGGGGCCGGGCGCAAAGGCTATCCTGGCCACAGCCGTCACATCGAGGAAGTTGGCCTGGCCGTCGCCGTTGACGTCGACGATCTGCTTGTCGTCCTGACAGCCATCGTTGCCCGAGCTGTCGCCGTCGGTGTCGGTGCTGAGGGGCGAGGTTCCGTAGCCGAGTTCCTCTACGCAGTCGCTGATGCCGTCGCCGTCCGTGTCGGTGAGGTCGGTGCAGATGAGCCTGTCGGCGGGGTTATTGGGGTCGGTGCCCACCTTGCACTCGTAGCCGTCGATGGCGCCGTCGGAGTCGGAGTCCTTCTTGAGCGGGTCTGTGGGGCCGAAGCCGCAGCCTGTGGCCTCCTCTGTGTCCGTGTACAGGTCATCGCCCGCGTCTGGGCCGTCGTTGTCCCGGTCGGTGTCACAGGCGTCGCCCAGAGGATCCTTGTCGGGGTTGGCGCGGAAGTCTCCCACGATATCCGCGCCGTTGGGTATGCCGGCGCTGTCTGTGTTCTCCTGGCCGGGGTTGGAGACCAGTGGGCAGTTGTCGGTTGCATCAAAGACTCCATCACCGTCAGTGTCAAAGACTAGACGCAAGCGACCGAGCTGCTCTTCGATAGTCTCCACGAAATAGATGTCATAGCTGTCATCGTCCCCGGGACGAACCACAACTCCAGCAATATCGCCGATGCCGTCTTTGTCGATTACAAACGCGCCTTCCTCGTCGTGATATTCGGACCTCAATAGGGGAAGGGTAACGGCGGTGTCTTCGCGGGCAGGATCGATGAAACCGAGTTCACCAACAGTGCGGATCTCGCGATCCCCAACCGTCTGTCTGTTCTTCCCCACCCCAAACCAAGCCTTCCCATCCGGCGCGATATGCACAACGTGAATCACGGCATCTCCGGTCTCGTTCTGGTCGACGAACATCTCCTCGATACAAGGATTCAGACCTTCAGGATTCAGATTCTCACAGTCGTTGCCCACCATCAGTCCGGGGTCGATGCGACTGATGGCGGCATCATAGAATTCCGTCACCCAAACAACATGGTTGCTGTTGTCAACGCGAAGGTCCCAGGCGCCGTTGCGAACGTCAGGGAGGAACGGGGCCGGCAAGGGCAGGAAGATGATGTCGCCGCTTTCCGGCGTGAGCCGTCCTACCGCCTGCGGCACGCCCACCACCACCGGGGGGTCGCCTTCCTGGATCGCTCCCCCAAAGAGCTGGGTGAACCAGATGTTACCCTCGTCATCGAGTTCCATGTGATTAGGTATGCCGCTGGGTAGTGGATCTGTTTGCTCGGGCAAAGCCAGACGCCAGTGGCAGTCATCGCCCAGCTGGTCCCCACATAATGAATCACGCGGCTGAGGCGGCTGAGCGTAGGGATCGAAATAGCAGTTGTCGAGTGTACTCACGCTGCTCAACTTGATCCCGACCATTGCCTGGCCATTGCCCTCTGTGTACCAAACCATGGGCTCGCCATTGGGGCTCCCCGTTCCCGTCTCATTGATGAGGACCCCGAGGACCTGGGAGTTGTCAAGGGGAGAATTGATACAGGAGAATTCTTCCTCTACAGGATCGTATTTGATGACCCGACTGGTGTTGTAGTAGCCACACGCTTGGCACGATGGGTGGCCCGGCTCGCCACAGGCGAAGGGGCACGCAACCACATCTTTCCCGGGGTAGAGGTACCCGCCGCCCTGGGTCAGCCAGACATTTCCTTGAGAGTCAATCTCAATGTCTTCACCCCAGCCGCTCCAGAGCACCTGCTTGTCCGTGCCCATGACCATGAAGTCCGCAAATATCCCCTCTTCTGCACCCTGGGGGATGGAAGGAGAGATCTCAGGGTCGGGGTCGGGAAAGATGTCAAACTGTGAACTCGCGGGATCGAAGACCTGAAGATAGGCATGATACTCTCGATTCAGCCAGACCTTGCCGTCCGGGGCCACAGCCAAAGCTAAGCCGTAGCCACCGGAACCCGGCTGGTCAGGAATGTCAAACGAATCATATTCATAGACCAAGAAGTCGACCGGATCGCTCTCTTCCCCACCAGCTATCACCCGCAGCGTTCCGGTGGCCACTTCGCCTGGCACCTTGACGCGAATCTCATTGGGAGTCCATAACACGATTGCGTCATTGGGTGGGACATTGACTGAGGGTACAGAAACAGGCTCTTCCTGTTCTCCAAAGGTGAACTTGAGACCGCTTGAACCACCAGCATCACCGAAATTCTGACCAGTGATCACCAGTGGTTCGCTGACTGGCTGACCGAGTGACGGGCGTCCGTGGATAACCGACAGAATGGGCTTGTCGATCTGGGGACCGTCGGTGGCAGAAGTCTGAAGCGGCTGAAGCAGGGAGACTGATACCGCGAGGCAGATGAGAGCCGCTCCCAGCAGGGTCAAGAGCACGATATGGAACCTGTCAAGCCCGGCTCGATGCCACATTCCGCGAACCCTCCTTTCGGCAATGCGTCTTCCAGACCCCCGGGCGATTGGGCCAGTCCAGCTCCCTTCCCCAGCGCATTCAGGCGCCACTTCACGGACGCCATCGTGCCAGTCGTCCCACAATAGCCCCGAGGCCTCGCCCTCGCTGTAACCGGACGAGATGCTTCCTCTGCACGAACACCTCCGAGAAGTAACCGAACGGCTGAAGGTACTGGTAGCCCGCCAGGCGCAGTACCTCCGTTGCCCGCGCCTTCTGCGTGTCGCGGAACGGTGACGTCTCCAGGCAGAGAATGCTAGGACGCCAGCGGCTGAAATCGATCATCATCAGGATTTCGAAGTCGGAGTCCTCGGCATCGATGTTGAGGAAGTCGATGCGCTTCACCCTGTGCTTGGCGACCAGCTGCTCGAACGTGAGACACGGTACTTCCACTTGCTGGATGGACCGTTCCAGACCCTCGGGAACCGGCCCCTGAAACTCGTGGAGTCGCATGGTGGCGATTGCTCTTTCGAGGTAGTCCCTGTGGAGGGATGCGGTCTGCCGGGTGAAGGCGGCGTCGCTGGCTTCAGGCGGGACGAAGTAGAGCGGCCCCGGCGTCGACGTGATGGCCGCGTGCTCGACCACCACGCCCTTGAAGTGGGCATAGTTTCGGCGCAACTCGTTGCACACGTACCCCAGCGGTTCCACGGCAATGCCACGCCAGCCGTACTTGCGAAGAAAGGGGTAGATAGGATCGCCGGTGACGCCGTCGCCGGCCCCGATGTTGACGAAGAAGAAATCGCGGCGGCGTAGCCGCTCCACCACCAGTGCAAGTTGCGACGCCATTGCGCCTGGATCTTCTTCCCGGCTCGGTTCTACTGCCAGCCGCCGTGGCACGCCCCGCGTTGACGGGCACCGGGCCAACTCGCGCCAGCTCCGGCTCGTCTGCTGCCGTCATCCCGCCCACACACGCAGGTGCCAAAGACCGGCCTGAGAGGAAGAACGCCCGCCCCAACATAGCGGGGAAGGCACAACTTGTCAAGCGTCTGGTGCACGGCAGGTCACGCTTGAAAAGAGGCGGGCCTGGTGGTGTGGAGAAGGACGGCCGGTACCGATGGGAGGTGCGTTACTCTGTGCTGGACTCGGCCTACGACAGCCTACGGCCGACCGGCCCCGTTTCGAGGGCGGTGGGCGCCACACGCAAGTGAGGATTACACTAACCCTACACCGCGGCGCGGATGCTCTCCCGCAGGATGTCGACGATGCGGTCGATCTGCTCGGGGGTGACGACGCCCTCACCCCGACCTGCTGGTCACCCCTCTCCCGCCGTGGGGAGAGGGGACGGGGGTGAGGGTAGCCCCACGATCTCGACGATGCGGTGAATCTGCTCCCGGACTCTTGATGCCCTCACCCCGACCTGCCGGTCACCCGTTCGGCTGAGCTCACGACGAAGCCCTCTCCCGCCGGGGGAGAGGGGACGGGGGTGAGGGTCGCCCTACACCGACGCGCGGATGCTCCCCCGCACGATCTCCACGATGCGGTCGATCTGCTCGGGCGTGACGACGAGGGGCGGCGCCACGAGGAAGCTATCGCCCTTGACGCGCGCGATGAGGCCCCTTTCCTTCGCCTCGCGCAGGACGCGCGGCCCCACGCCCTGGGATGGCTCGAAGGGCTTGCGCGACGCCTTGTCGGCGACAAGCTCGACGGCGACCATGAGGCCGAGGCCCCGCACCTCGCCGACGACGTCCAGCTCTTCGAGGCCGCGCAGCCCCGCCTGCAGCCGCTCGCCCATGCGCCGGGCGTTCTCGACCAGCCCCTCCTCTTCGATGATGCGCAGGTTGCGGAGCGCGACGGCACAGGCGGTAGGATGGCCGGAGTTGGTGTAGGCGTGCATGAAGCGGGCCGTCGTCGGCGCCGAGGTCAGCGTCTCGTGGATCTCGCCAGAGATGAAGAACGCCGCCAGGGGGACGTAGGCGCTGGTGACGGCCTTGGCGATGGTCAGGATGTCCGGCTGCACTCCCCAGTGATCAAGGGCGAACCACTTGCCGGTGCGGCCGAAGCCGGTGATCACCTCGTCGGCGATGAGGAGGACCTCGTGGCGGTCGCAGATCTGGCGCAGACGCGGCCAGTATTCGGGCACGGGCGGGATTATGCCGCCGGCCCCGTGGACCGGCTCAGCGATGACGGCGGCGACGGTATCGGGCCCCTCCCGCAGGATCGTTTCTTCAATAGCCTGGGCGCATTCGAGCTGGCAGCCGGGGTAGACCTGGTCCCATTCGCAGTGATAGCAGTAGCAGGTGCCGGTCTGGACGAACTCCGGGATCATTGGCTGGAAGTTCTTGTGGAAAACGGCCATGCCGGTAGCGCTGGTGGCGGCCAGGGTGCCGCCGTGGTAGGCCTCTCGGCGGGAGATGATCTTGACCTTCTCGGGCCGGCCCTTGAGGTTCCAGTAGAAGCGTGCTGCCTTGAAGGCGCCCTCGTTCGCCTCCGAGCCGCTGTTTGCGTAGAAGACCGAGCGCAGGTTGGGGTAGGCGAGGGAGCAAAGGCGCTCAGCGAGCTCGATGGCGGGGACGTTGGTGTAGCCGGTGTAGTTTGTGCAGAAGGCGAGCTGCGACATCTGCTCGAAGGCGGCCTCCGCCAGCTCGCGGCGACCGTGACCGACGGCGACGTTCCAGAGGGCGGCCAGACCGTCGATGAACTCCCTGCCGCGGGCGTCCTTGATAATCGCTCCCTGGCCGGATACGAAGACGAGAGGGTCCTGGTGCTCAGGAGCGTAGTACTGGGGGTGAATGAAGTGTGCCAGGTCTTCTTGAACTAGGGTGTCAACTTGTTTCTCATCCATAGCTCCCGCTCATTTCACTAGCTCTGACAGCAGTTCCCGCGCCACGGAGCGCTCGTCCCAGGGGACGTGATGGTTGCCGAACACCATCGTCTGCTCGGCGCCTTTCCCTGCCAGCAGCACCGTATCGCCTGCCTCAGCATGCCGGAAGGCGTATCTTATCGCCTCGCGCCGGTCGGGGATGCGGACGAAGTCGCGACCCTCCTCTCGCTCGGCCACCACCATTCCCTGAGCGATGGCGGCGATGATCGCGTCCGGGTCCTCGCGGCGGGGGTCCTCGTTGGTGAGGACGGCGCGGTCGGCGAGGACGCCGGCGGCCCGGCCCATGCCGGCCCGCCGTCCAGGGTCCCGCTCGCCGGCGCAGCCGAAGACGACCCAGAGACTTCTTTCGGTGGCGTGGCGCAGCACCTCCAGCACGTTCCGTAGCGCTTCCGGCGTCGATGCGATGTCGACCACGACGCTGAAGGGCTGCCCCGACTCGATGGCTTCCATGTGACCGGGTACGCCCGGGAAGCGCTCAAGAGCCTCGGCTACGATGGGCGGCGGCACCCCCTGCGAGAGGCCGACAGCGGCAGCGGCGAGGCAGTTATATACGTTGTAGGGACCGGCAAGCCTGGTCTTAACGCCAAAATCGCCCCAGCGGCTTACCACCGAGAATTCCAGTTCGAGTGCGTGGAGAAGGATCTCCCGTGCGTGGACGTCAGCTTCGTACTCGATGCCGTAGGTGGTCGTGGGAGCGCCGGTCTGCCGGCGCAGGAATGCGGTGACCGATTCGTCGGCGTTCAGGACAGCCCGTTTCCCGATTCCCTTGTCCGTACCCTCGTCCAGCAGCCGGAAAAGGCGGCTCTTGGCGGTGCGGTACTCATCGAGTGTGCCGTGGAAGTCGAGATGATCCCTGCCGAGAGTGGTGAAGACGGCGGCGTCGAACTCGCAGCCGTCCACCCGATGGAGGGTGAGGCCGTGGGAGGAGGCCTCGATCACCGCGAATTCACAGCGCGCTTCGACCATCTGCGCAAGGGCCCGCTGGATGTCGGGCGCCTCCAGGGTGGTCATGTGGGTGTCGTTGATCTGGGGTTCATCTCCTACCTTGATCTCGGCGCTGCTCAGGTAGCCGGTCTTGTGTCCGGCCGCCTCCAGAACCGCCGCGATGAGGTGGATCGTGGTGGTCTTCCCGTCCGTGCCGGTGACGCCGACGACGCCCAGACGCCGGGCGGGGTGGCCGTAGAAGGCCGCTGATGCGGCGGACAGCGCCCTCCGAGTGTCAGGGACGGCCACGACGGTGGCCTCGACCTTCGAAAGCAGCTGCTCCCACTTGCTGCGGTGGTCCGCTTGCACCAGCAGGGCGGCGGCGCCGGCCGACAGGGCCTTCTCCAGGTAGTCGTGGCCGTCGACCGTGAAGCCGGGCACCGCCACGAAGAGGCCTCCCGCGATCACTCGACGGGAGTCGCAACTGACGGCGCTGACCGGACCCGGCGTGCCCGCGACGACCTCGGCCTGGGTCAGGTCGTCGAGCCAGTCGGTAGAAGACATAACCTGTGCACTCGCCTCCAAGCGGCCGCCCGTTTGCGACGGCGCTGTCAGTGTACCAGCGGCCGCTTCCGCCGCGCAACGCGCCGGAACGAAAGAGAGCGCAGGACCGATAGAGCCCGGCGCTCCCGCCCGCGGCACGAAACCCTTGCCGGCCGCGCGACTAGCTGGGCGGCGCCACGTACGGCATGGTGATAACGGCGTCGGCGTTGACGCAGACGAAGATGGCGTCCAGCCGGTTCACGGATTTGAGGTCGTTCCCCTGGGCCGGTACAGCGGGCGAGTAGCCCAACCATCGTCCGTCGGCCATGTGGAGGAACCAGATGGAGACTAGGGCGTTCGCTGGGTCTACGCCCGCGCCGATGGTCGCCGGTGAGGTGCCGTTCGGGTGGGTGCTGGCCACGGGGTTGCAGCCCGCCACCAGTTGCACCTGTCGCTCTTGCTGAGCGCTGGCGGCGGGCAGCCTTGGGCCGGCCGCGGCCAGCGTCACAAACAGAAGTGCCGCCGCGAATAGGACGATGGGCGTGAGCCTTCCCAACCTCACAGCGAACCTCCTTCTGCTGACGCCGCCGCTCGGGCCGAGCCGCGTCCCCATGACCGGCGCTGGACATTGCATCCGGCAAGCCATCGGGGGCTTGCCAGATGTGCTCGCCAGTAGGCCTGTAAGCCGAGTTCTGTTGTCCGACTAGATCGGACCGGTGGCCATCTATCTAGGACAGCGGTTACCCGCTGTCTCAAGCGACCAACCCGAGGACGGGCCGGGCACCCATGGTCCTCCTACTTGGTCTTGCTCCGGGTAGGGCTTGCCCAGTCCCGAAACCCCTGTGCGGGGCCCGGGATCCCGCCTTCGCGGGACCGGCCGGTCGCCCGGCCGCTGGTGAGCTCTTACCTCACCATTTCACCCTTGCTCGGGGCCGTCCGCCTAAGGCGGATGCTTGTGGCGGGTTCCTTCCCGCCTACTGCGGCCCCGGGCGGTATGTTTCTGTGGCACTCTCCGTAGGGTCACCCCTCCTGGGCGTTACCCAGCACCCTTGCCCGGCGGAGCTCGGACTTTCCTCCCCCCAACCTCAGCGGACTCGATCGAGCCGGACGAGTCGGGGGGCGGCCACCCGGCCTACTGGCGTCCCTAGTCTACAATGGCGATCTTAGGCCGTCAACGATGTCGCTACCCGAGGGCTTGGTTCGCAAGCGAATCGGCCAGGCGGTTTTCGCCCCGCGGCACGTGTCGTACGACTACCTCCTGGAAGCGGGCCCGCAGGTCGAGAACGCGTCTGTGGTAGCGGATGAGACGCGGATTCCGCACCCTGTAGCGGGCCGTGAGCTGTCGCACGACGAGCTCCGAGTCCATTCGCAGCTCGACGCGGCGGGCGCCAAGGGCAAGAGCGGCCTCCAGCGCGGCGATGGCGGCGCGATACTCCGCTTCGTTGTTCGTGGCGACGCCGAGGCGTCGGGAGATGCGATACACCTCCTGCCCGCTCCCATCGAAGATAGCGGCGCCGATGGCCGCGGGGCCCGGATTGCCGCGGGACGCGCCGTCGGAGTAGATAACGAAGGTCTCTTCTGGGGGCAAGGGACGCCTACGGCCTGAGGAGGACCTGAATGCCGTCGTCGCTGACCACGATTCGCTCCACCACCTCTCGCAGGAGGGCGGCGAGCTGGGCGAAGGGGAGGGAATCCCAGTCTTGGACGATCTGGCTCAGGGCCCATTGCCGCGCCTGGCGACGTTCGGCGAGCGACACTTGCTGCTGGGCGCGGCGCTCCACCTCCGCCAGGGCCTCCTCCACCTTCAGCCGGTCTGAGGCCGCCGAGCGGCTGAGTGCCCGCATGCGGTCCCGAGTCATGCGGCCGTGCACGGCCGCGTTCATGTAGTCCTCCAGCCGCCTATCGAGCTGGCGCGCGCGGCTGCGAAGGCGTCGCGCCTCCTGGCCCCACTCGGCCAGTACCGCCTGCTCGTCGCCCGCCTGGGGGAAGGCGAGGCTGGCCGCCGGGTCAATGCGGGACAGGGCTTCGCGGACCTCCTCGCGCAGGGTCTCGGCGCGGTGAGTGTGGTAGTCGCACAGGCTCTGATTGGTGCGCGATTCGCACTGGTAGTAGCGATAGTTGGCCTCGCCGCGACCTTCTTTGCGCTGCCTCTGCCAGCTCTGGTGCCGGCTGACACCGATCATCTTGTTGTTGCAGTAGCCGCAGTAGACGAGGCCGGAGAGCAGAAACGGGGAGGCGTGTCGCGGTGAGTAGCTCGTGCGACGGGCGGCGAGACGCTCCTGGATCTTTCGGAAGTCGTCGGGCGAGATGAGGGCGGGATGGCTCCCCGGGACGCGTACGCCGAAACGGCTGTAGGTTCCGAGATAGGCCCGGTTGCGCAGGATATCACGAATACTCACCATGCTCCAGTTGCCGCCCCGGCGCGTTCGGATGCCCTCTTCGTTGAGGCGACGGGCGATGAGGCGGATGCCGAGGCCTTCCTGGAGGTAGAGGCGGAAGATGTAGCGCACCACCACCGCCTCCTCCGGCACCAGCTCCAGCCGTCGCCGCGCGCCGACCTTGTAGCCGTAGGGGGGCCGGCCCAGCACCTCCCCCTTGACGGCCTTCTTGCGCATGGCGCCCCGCACCCGTTCGCCGAGCTGGTGGGCGCCGCTCTCGCTGGACCAGGCCTCGACGAGGGCGGCCGTGGCGTCCTCGCTCCCGTTCAGGAAGGCAAGCTGGGCACCGAGGCCGTCGAGCTGGAAGTAGGAGCGTGCCGCCTGTCGCAGGTCGTTGCCCAGACTCAGGGGAGAGCTTGCCACGACGACGAGGAAACCCTTGTCAGGCCGCCGCAGGAATTCCACCAGTTGTCGGAAACCGACCCTCGATGGCTCGCCGCCCGACATGGAGTCAACGAAGGTGGCTGCCACTTCGTAGCCCTGCCGCTGGCAGTAGTCAAGGAAGGCCTGGCTCTGCGCTGCCAGTGTCTGGCCCCCGGAGTCTCCGGGAAGGGGCTCTCGGAAGTATCCGACAGCTTTCAATGGATCAGCTCACGTACAGGATGCGCTCGCAACTGCTGCACTGGACGATGACGGCGCCGCTGCGGGCCTTCTGGAGCAGGGTCATGGGCAGGGTAATGCGGCAACCCTGGCAGGTCCCGCGCTCCACCTTGGCCACAGCCTTGCCCTGGCGGCTGGCGCGCAGGGTCTCGTAGAGACGGAGGCTCTCGGCATCTACCTGGCCGCTATGCTGGCGCCGCTTCTCCTCAAGTGTTGTCAGTTCAACCCTGATCTCCTGCTGCTCGCTGAGCAGCCGCGCTCTGTCGGCCTCCCAGCGCTCCTCTAGCTCCGCCAGCGCCCGCGCAGCCTCGGCCTGGGCATGCTGGGCGTCTTCGGCCGCCGACATCACTTCGAGCAGCTCGTCTTCCATCTGTCGCTTCCGGGCCTTGAGGCTGTCCACGTCCTCCTGGAGGGCCGCCAGCTCCTTTGGGTTGCCGATCGTTCCGCCGTAGAGCTTCTTGTTCAGGGGCTCGATCTTGCTGTCCAGTTCGTCGACCTCCCACTCCACCTCACGCTGCTTCTTGTCGAACTCCTTTCGGATTTCCTGGCGTTCCTCCAGTGCCTCTCTGGTTCTTTCCAGCTCCTCGGTGTCCGCCAGTCGAGCATCGATTTCGCTGAGGGCAAGCTCCTTGGCTGCGATATCGGAATCGAACTCTTGCAGGTGGTACAGATCGGTGGCGGTGCTCATGGCGGGAGGGTTGCCATCACCGTGAGCGCGGGCGGGCCCAGCGCCGAGAAAGCCGGAAAAAGGCTAACCGCAACCATGAAGACTCACCAGAGGCCAGATTGCCAGGAAGGGCGGGGCAGGTAGTGGATAGCCGGGCAGATACTCCCCGAGAGTCCCACCAGTGAGAACCCACCGGGCAGGATTATAGAACCTGGCTGCCGGGGTTTGCAAGGCAGAAGCAAACCTTTTCGCACGCACCGCGGAAAGATGACGGGCATTTCCGGCTTCTTCCGCTTCTCGCGTGATGCCTGCTACTTGACGGCCTAGACTCGGTGTGCTAGCATCGCGCCTTAGGAAAGGAGGTGATGTGGATGGATAGTAACAGTTGCAAAGGTCTCGGGCCTATCCGCCCACACCGCGCCTCCTTTGGGGCGAGCGCACCATAGGGTCGCAGCCCCGAGGAACGGGAACAGGCGCGGCCCCGATCTTCGGGGGCCGGCTAGGCTCAAGGCCTAGCAACCAAGAGCCACCCCGACTGCTGTCGGGGTGGCTCTTCTTTCCGCCCTGTGCTATGTAGAGCCCTGAGACGATGCTCACCTTTTCCGTCGAAGCCTTCCAGGCGCAGCTCCGCACTCGGATTATCGGCCGGCGCTTCATCTACGAGCCGACCGTGGGCTCCACGATGGACCTGGCCCGGCGAGAAGCCGATGCCGGCTGTCCGGAGGGCACCGTGGTGCTGGCGGACGAGCAGACGTCTGGGCGGGGCCGGCTTGGCCGGAGCTGGGTCTCGCCGTCGGGCGCCAACCTCTACCTAACCGTCGTGCTGCGACCGTCGCGTGAGAGCCTGCGGCGGCTGAGCATGATCACGCCCCTCGCCGTGGCAGAGGCAGTCGAGCGGGTGACCGGCCTGCGGGCTACGGTCAAGTGGCCGAACGACGTCCTGCTCTCGGGAAAGAAGGTGGCCGGCATCCTCATCGAGTCGGAGCTGGCCGGCGATGAGGTGCGGTTCGCCCTCGTTGGGCCGGGCATCAACGTAAACCTGGACGTCTCCAGGTTCGAGGAGTTGCGCGACGTCGCCACCAGTCTGGCGGCGGAGTCCGGCCGCCTGGTCCCGCGGGAGGAGCTACTGGCGGCGTTCCTGCTGCGACTGGAGCAGCTCTATCTGGCGCCACCCGAGGCCGAGGATGCCTATCGCCTCTGGAAGGCGCGCCTGGACACGCTGGGCCGTCGGGTCCGGGTCAGCTTCGGCGGGCAGGTGGAGGAAGGCGTGGCGGAGGACGCCGCCGACGACGGCAGCCTGATTCTCCGCCGCGGCGACGGCTCGACCGTCTGCATCGAGGCGGGGGACGTGACGCTGGAGGGGTAGAGGCGCGCTGCCGGCATCAGTCGGGGGTAGCGCCAACGGCGGTCGAATCCCGCGGCCAATGGCCCTTACGGAGAGGGGTTCCTATAATCTACTGGTAATCTATCGGCGACGACTGCTGAGCCCAGGAGAAAGCGGGAGATAGACACCATGGAGAAGGCTCTTCCCGTTCCCCGTCCGCTGACGTTGATCGAGGCGGTGTTTCCGCGGAGCACGCTGCTCCGGCAGGCCATGCTTGTCATCGGGTCGGTAGTCTTCTTGGCGTTGGCCTCGCAGATCAGTTGGGACCTTCCTTTCAGCCGCGCCAGGGACGGCAGCGTCGTGCCGCTGACGGGACAGACCTTCGCCGTTCTTCTCATCGGCGCCAGCATGGGCGCCCGACTCGCCGGCGTCTCCGTCTTCACCTATATGGCAGCCGGGGTAGCGGGAGCGCCGGTCTTCGCGGACTGGTCCCGCTACTACACCACTTTCGCCGGGCCGAGCGGAGGCTACATCATCGGCTTCTTCCTTGCCGCCGTGCTTGTGGGCTGGTTCAGCGAACGCGGATGGGACCGCTCCAACTGGATCCTGCTTCCCATGTTCCTGGGCAACGCCGTCCTCTACGTGCCCGGCCTCATCTGGTTGAACCAGTGGATGCACGTCACCCACGTCCCAGGCGCCGACTGGCACGCGACGCTGGACTTCGGGCTATGGCCGTTCATAGCGGGAGATTCGGTGAAGCTTATAGCGGCGGCCCTGGCCCTGCCGGCTGCCTGGTCGCTGGTTCAAAGGGCCCGCTCCTAGGCCCCACCGTCGCAGCTTCGATCAGGGCCCTCAGCTTGGCCTGGCCCTGGGCTCATGAGACCCCGAGCCAGTACCGAGCCGATTGTCGGGCAAGCGACAAGGGGGTCCGAGCTCAGCCCGCCAGCCGTGCGCTCTCCTGGCGCTGAGCCGTCACTCCGCCATCTGGATCCTGGGGATCCATTCCAGCCAGGATGGCAGGTACCAGTTCCAGTCGCCGAGGAGCTTCATGCTGGCTGGCAGGAGGATCGAGCGAATGACGGTGGCGTCGACGAGGACGGCGACGCCCAGCCCCACGCCGAATTGCTTGAGGCCGATGTTGCGTGTGAAAGCGAATATGGTGAACACCGCCACCATGATCGCCGCCGCGCTGGTGATCGTCCCGGCGGTCGCCTTGATGCCTCTGGAGACGGCCTCCTCGTTGCTCGTTCCCTTCTCGTGGAGCTCCTTGACCCGGCTGAGGATGAACATATGGTAGTCCATCGAGAGGCCGAACAGGATGGCGAAGAGGAAGAGGGGCAGCCACGATTCAATGATGCCTGTGGCCTGGAAGCCGAGGACATCCTCTATGCCGGGGGGCCAGCCCTCCTGGAAGACGAGCACCAGCACGCCGTAGGCGGCGCCCACCGAGAGAAGGTTGAGGATGATGGCCTTTAGCGGGATCACGATCGACCGGAACATGACCAGGAGGATGAGGAAGGCGAGTCCCAGCACGAAGGCGAACACGAAAGGCGTCCGGAAATAGATCATATCCCTGAAGTCGATGTTGAAGGCCGTCTGGCCGGTCACCAGGGCGTCGGCCGGGCCGTTCCCGAACGTCGCCGGGATCAGGTCGTCCCGGAGGTGGTTCACCGCGCCTATCGCCCTGTCCTCGCCGACGTCGGCGTTGACGGGGACGAAGATCAGCTCCGTGTCGCCGGCGCTGTCGATCTCAGGCTCCTGGGCTATGACCCCGTACGGGTTATCGGGACTGTCGGCGGTTGCGCTTTCCTGATCGACCAGCCGCACCAGTTCGTTCGCCGGTTGCTGGATATCCTCCGCGAAGACGTTCTTCTTCTCTCCGGCGTCGACCACAACGATGGCCGGCTGGAGGAGACCGATGGTGAAGTTGTCTTCCAGGGCTACCACCGCCTTCTTGGCCTTCACGTCGTCTGAGTAGCTCTTTGCGCCGTTGAAGCCGAGGTTGAAGGCGAATACGGGCGACGCCACCACCAGAAGGCCGACGACGGTGACTGCGCCGAGAACGGCCGGCCGCGCCAGCACCTGGTCGGTGATGACGCCCCAGATTCCATCTCCTTCCCCGCTGTCACGACCCAGGAACGGCACGCGCAGCCTGTCGATGCTGTCGCCCAGCATCGCCAGCAGCGCCGGCAGGAGGGTCACGGAGATGACGACCGCAAGTGCGACGACAATGATGGCGGCCAGGGCCATGCTCTGAAAGACTATGAAGGGCACCACGAACATACCGCCGATAGCCAGCACCACGGCGACGCCGGCGAAGACGACGGCCTTGCCCGAGGTGCCGCTGGCCACCTGGAGCGCCTCTTCCTTGGAGCGCCCGGCTCTCCGCTCCCGCCGGTAGCGCGTGATCATGAACAGGGCGTAGTCGATGCCCGTGGCCAGGCCCATGAGGAGCACCATCTCGGTGTACCCCTCGAACAGGGCGTATGGCTGGCTGACGATGGCCAGGATGCCGTTCGCGGTGATTATTGCGGCGAAGCCGAGGGCCAGCGGGACCAGGGCCGCTACCAGGGCGCCGAATACCAGGATGAGGATGACGAAGGTAACCGGCAGGTTCAAGAACAGGGCGCGACCGAAGTCCTCCATCACAAGGTCTGATACCTGTTTGTTGATCGAAGCGTCGCCTCCGATCAGGATCTGAAACCCGTCGGACTCTGACTCCGCTTGGGCGACGGTGGCGATAACGGGATCGATGTGGTCAACCGCCTGCTTGAGTTCGCCCTCCATCTGGACAAAGGCAAACGTAACGTCACCGCCGGTCCCGTTCTGCGCCACGAAAGGCGACAGCTCTCTCGGCAAGCCGATGTCATAGTGGCTGGTGGTGTCGGCGACGATACTCGTGTCCGACACGACGGTTGTGCCGTCAACGACGCTCGTCTCCCCCACCACCAGGCCCTTGAGGTCCTCAAGGAGCCCGTTGACTGTCTCTTTGTACGCCGGGTCGTCCACGCTCAGGCTCGGGTGTGAGAAGACGAGAATCTCCTGGGCGGTACTTTCCTTCACTCCGAACCGCTCTTTGTACAGCTCAAAAGCCTTGCCCGACTCCCCCGGCGCCTCCACCTTGATGTCAGTGTTGGCTTTGACTGCGGAGCACGCGCCCAGGCCGGCGACGACGATGAGCAGCCAGACTGCGAGCACCGCCTTCCGGTGGCGGGCGCTCCAGATGGCCATCCGCGCCGTGAAGGAGGCTGATGCGGCAGGCTCGCTTGCGGTCACGGCATCCTGTCCCGACAAGAAAAGGCCCCTTGCGGTGTTGGCCCGTTTATAGGCTATACTGGCGAGCAAGTCAACGGGTGCCGCTCCCTGGACGGAGGTCGTCTATGCTCTCAGCACCCCGACGCCCCAGACTGCGGGCTGTTGCGCTCGCACTGATCTTGATCGCTGCACTGGCGCTCTTCGCCGCGGCCTGCGGCGGGAGCGAGGAAAGGGAGGTTGCGGTCGGCGAGCCGATCGAGAGGAGCCCCCAAACGCCCATCGTCATTCCCCCCGACGTGCCGATCACGATCGGTATGTCGGTGGCGCTGAGCGGGCCCGACGAGCGCCTTGGTCTCGACTCGCGCGACGCCACCGTGGTGGGCGTTGTGCGCTGGAAGCGAGAGAACGGCGATCAGATCGGCGGCCACGACATGGAGGTTCACGCCGAGGATGATGGGTGTTCCAGGTCTGACGTCACGGCTATGGCCGCCGGGCACCTGCTGCGGGGAGAGGGCGGACACAGGCAAATGCCCGGCCTGATCGGAATCATCGGCCCGCTGTGCAGCGCCGGCGCGGAGGCGGTCATCCCAGACTACGCGCAGGCTGGCATCGTCATGATCTCAGGCTCAACGACTCGAACTGACCTGACCCTCGGCCAGCCGCAGCCCAAGTTCTTCTTCCGAACCGCCTACCGCAACGCCGACGAGGGCAGGCTCCAGGCCCGCTACGTCATCGGCCAGTTGGAGGCGTTGACGGCCTACGTCATCGACGACAGCGAGGCCTATGGCGCTGACCTGGCGGATGCGGCTCAGAACGCCCTGGAAGCGATGGACCGAACCGTGACCCGCGCCAGCATCGAGCGGGGTGAGGTCGACTTCAGCGGCCTGGCCGGCCAGATCGCCGCCGACAACCCGGACGCGGTGATCTTCGAGGGGTTCAACCCGGAAGGGGCGCTGCTCTACAGGCAGTTGCGCGACGCCGGCTACAGCGGTCCGTTCATCTCTGACGACGGCGTCGCCTCGGAAGGGGACTTCATCGAGCCCCTCGGCGAGCAGGCGGAAGGCGCTCTCTTCGCCGGATGCTCGCTCGATCTACCGGAAGAGCTCGTGGCCGACTACGTCGAGATCATCGGCCACCCGCCGACGACGGCCTTCCCGGCCCAGTACGCCGATGCGGTGACGATCCTGCTCGACGCCCTGGCGGAAGTCGCGGTGCAGCAGGAAGACGGCTCGCTCAGGATTGACCCGATGGAGCTGCGCGAGGCCGTCAGCAAGCCGAAGCTGCTGGCCGGTATCTCCGGCGCCATCGCCTTCGACGAGAACGGTGACCGCGTCGGTTCGGGCGCGTCCGTCGGCCTGACGATGTGCCGGGTCGAAGGCGGCAAGTTCGTCAACTTCAAGTTCTAGCCGCCCCCGGCGGAAGACCGAGCTGCGCGCGATATCTACCCGCTCTAACCTGACGTCCCCTGTTCGCTGCTTTCGCCGCCGCCCGTGCTCTCCGGGCTCGAAGCCGCGGAGGGGGCCTGGCCGCCGCTTGCGACCAGCTTGGCCAGGGCGCCGGACTGGTCCATGAACGCCCGGATGATGTCGATGGGCACGGGAAAGACGATGGTGCTATTCCGCTCCGAGGAGACCTCGACCAGGGTCTGGAGGAAGCGGAGCTGCATCGTAGTGGGCGTGCGCGCCATGACCTCGCCCGCCTGGGCCAGCCGCTCAGCAGCCTGGTACTCGCCGTCGGCGTTGATGATCTTGGCGCGCCGCTCGCGCTCGGCCTCGGCCTGGCGCGCCATCGCCCGCTGCATTGTCTGGGGCAGCTCGACGTCTTTCACCTCTACCACCGATACCTTCACACCCCAGGGCTCCGTCTGCTCGTCTATGATCGTCTGAAGCTTCTGGTTGACCTGCTCGCGCTGAGCCAGCAGCTCGTCCAGGTCTGACTGTCCCATGACGCTGCGTAGCGTCGTCTGCGCGATCTGGGAAGTGGCCCGGAAGTGATCCAGCACTTTCACCACCGCGTCCTCCGGATTCATGACGCGGAAGTAGATGACGGCGTTGACCTTCACCGTCACGTTGTCTCTCGTGATCGCCTCCTGGCTTGGGACGTCCATGGTGACGACGCGCAGGTCTACCTTCACCATTCTCTCGACGACGGGGATGATGAAGAAGAGCCCCGGCCCGCGCGCGCCCACGAGACGGCCCAGGCGGAAGATGACGCCGCGTTCGTACTCCTGGACGATGCGGACGGCGTAGGGATAGACGAAGAACCCCCAGGGCGGTATGAGCAGAAAGAAGCCGAACGCTATGAGCAGTATCCTGACGAACCGTTCCATGGCTATCCTCCCTGTTCGGGCGCTTCTTCAGCGGCCGACTTGCGTACTCTCAATCTGAGGCCCTTCACGTCCACTATCGTGACGCGCTCACCCTCCCGCACCGGCTCGCCCTCCGAGGTGGCACGCCAGCGCTCACCCTCGAGGAAGACGATGCCATCAGGGTCGAGCGCCGACCGGGCGATGGCGCTGCGCCCGACGAGGGCCTGCGCGCCCGTCACCGCCGGCAGGCGACGACTGCGCAGGATGGCGTTGACCACCATCAGGAACCAAACGCCGATGATGCCCGCGAGGCCGTAGATCAGCCATCGCGAGACCTGGAAATCGGGGTTGCTGGTGCTGGTCAGCAGCAGGCCACCCAGGATCAAGGATATCACCGCTCCGACACCCAGGACACCAAACCCTGTCACCAGCAGCTCCCCGAAGAAGAGGACGAACGCCAGCACGATGAGGAGCACACCCGCCCAGTTGATAGGCAGCGTGCCGAGGGAAAAGAAGGCGAGCAGGAGGGCGATGGCGCCGAAGACGCCCGGCAGGTACGTGCCGGGGTTCAGGAATTCGAAGGCCAGGGCGGTGAGCCCCAAGCTCAGCAATATGAAGGCGATGTTGGGATCGCTTATGAGCGAAAGGAAGTCCTCTATGAGGGTCATGTCGTTCTTCACGACGGGCGCGTTCGCGGTCCGAAGCGTCACCGTGCCTGTCGGCAGCTCCACCTGTCGGCCGTCGACCTGGGCCAGCAGGCTGTCCAGGTCAGGCGCGACGAGGTCGACGACGTTGAGTGCGACGGCCTCGTCCTGGTCGACGGAGACGCTCTTACGGACGGCGTCCTCGGCCCATTGCTCGTTGCGGTTCCTTAGCTTGGCGATGCCCTTGATGTAGGCTACGGCGTCGTTCGTCACCTTGTCGCCGAGGGTGCCCTGTATGTCCTCGCCGCCGCTTCCAACCGGGTGGGCGGCGCCGATGGCCGTGTTAGGGGACATCGCCGCAACGTGGCCCGCCATGGTGATGAACGTGCCCGCCGAGGCGGCGCGCGCCCCGGCAGGCGAGACGTAGACGATGACCGGCACTTTAGACGACTCTATGCGCTGGACGATGTCGCGCATCGAGCTGTCGAGGCCCCCGGGCGTATCGAGGCGGATGACAACCGCGACGGCGTCGGCGTCTTCGGCGGCATCGATTCCCCGGTCAATGTAGCGCGACATGACGGGGTCGACGGTGCCGTCGGCGGTCAGGACGTGGACGGCGTTCTTTTCGTCGATCGAGCGGCCGCAGGCCACGGCCGTCAGAACCAGGGGCACGAGCAGCCCCAGGAACAAGAGCGGGCGCAAGTGCGCCCGTGCCTTCTGGATCCGTCCCCACATGTTGGCTGCCTGCTCCCTCCGCGGCCATTATACTCTGTTTCTTGGGGGCCTCCCAGGTTCGGGCCGTCGGCTCGAAGATGCGCGGATTGAAGCAGGGAGCGGGGTATTGTACCATAGGGACACTTGTTCGCCTCGCACGGGTGATTGGGAATGAGCGCAAGAGTCCTGCGTCTGGCTGTGCCAGCCGGCAGCCTGCAAGAGGCAGCAGTAGAGCTGCTGAGAAAGGCCGGGTACAATCTTTCCTTCGGCCGCCGTTCTTACTATCCGTCCGTCGATGACCCCGAGATCGAATGCATCCTCGTGCGGGCTCAGGAGATCCCCCGCTATGTGGAGAATGGGGTCATGGATGCCGGCCTTACGGGCCACGACTGGGTGCGGGAGAACGGGGCGGACGTGGTCGAGGTGGCCGAGTTGGTGTTCGCCAAGGAGACGCGACAGCCGGTACGCTGGGTCCTGGCCGTACCCCAGGATTCACCTGTCGAGAAGGTGCAGGACCTGGAGGGGAAGCGCATCGCCACAGAGGTCGTGAATGTGACCACCGATTTCTTCGAGCGCCGCGGCGTCAAGGCCCGCATCGAGTTCTCCTGGGGCGCTACCGAGGCCAAGCCGCCCGCCCTCGCTGACGCCATCGTCGAGCTCACGGAGACGGGCAGCTCCCTGGCCGCCAACAACCTGCGCGTCCTGGAGACGGTCATGGAGAGCACACCTCGCCTCATCGCGAGCAAGGAGGCCTGGGCCGACTCGTGGCGCCGGCGCAAGATCGAGGACGTTGCCCTAATGCTTCAGGGCGCCATGGCCGCCGAGGGAAAGGTCGCATTGATGATGAACGTCAAGGTGGTGGACCTCGAAAAGGTCGTCGCCATCCTCCCCGCCCTCGAGAAGCCCACTGTCTCCTCCCTGTCGGACAAGGCATGGGTAGCCGTCAATACTATCGTCGATGAGAGCTTGGTGCGTGAGATCGTCCCCAGGCTGAAGGACGCGGGAGCGCGGGGCATTGTGGAATCCCCCATAAGCAAGATCATTGACTAGCCATGCCACCCCTTGCTCTGCACATGGCCATGGCCAAGGAACTGGCCGACCGGCTCCACCAGCCGGCGCTGGACGGTGACCGCGGCGCCTACTATCTTGGCTCGACGGCCCCTGACATCCACGTCATCACCCGCTGCGAGCGCGAGCGCACCCACTTCTTTAACCTGAACAACTTCGATGCGCAGAGCGGCATCGACGGCTTCTTTAAGGCGTACCCGGAGCTGGCGCGGCCCGACCGCCTCAACGCCTCGACGGCGGCGTTTCTGGCCGGCTACATGTCGCACCTGGCGATGGACGAGGTCTGGATCGTCGACATCTACCGCCGTTACTTCGGCGAGCGATCCGCTCTCAAGGGCGACGTGCGCGCCAACGTCATGGACCGCGTTCTCCAGTACGAGATCGACCGGCGCGAGCGGGCGAAGACGGAGCTGATGGCCCACGTTCGCGAGGAGTTACTGGCCACGCCGCTGGAGATCGACGTCGGCTTTATCGACGGGCCGACTCTTGAGCGGTGGCGCCAGATAGCGGCAGAGGTGGCAAGCTCCCCTCCCGACTGGGACCGCTTCCGCACGATCGCCGGTCGCTCCCTGAAAGCGTACGGCGTGGCTACGCCGGAAGCAGCGCAGGAGTTCATGAAGAACGTTCCGGAGCTCCTTGCCGAGGCCACGCACCACGTGAACGCTGACCGCCTGCAGGTCTTCCTGGACAGGTCGATCGATGACTCCCTGGAAGCCATCAAGGGGTATCTGAGTTGAGGATCGCATTCGGCGCGGAGGAGGCGCGGCGCACCGTGCTGAAGCGGGCGCCCCTCGAAGAAGCGGCGCCGTCGCCCGAGGCGCGGGAGCGAACGCGGCAGGTCTTCGGTGAGGAGCTCTCGCCGGAGCAGGCGGTCGAGCGCATCCTGCGGGACGTGCGCGATGAGGGCGATGCCGCCGTCCGGCGCTATAACCGGCTGATTGACGGTGCGGAGACGCCGACGCTCGAGGTTCCGCCTTCGGAGATCGAGGACGCTCTCAGTCAGGTGGAGCCGCACATCTTGTCGGCGCTCCGGTTCGCCGCCGACCGAGTCCGCTCCTTCCACGAGATGCAGCGTGAGCGGAGCATGGCCAGCTTCTCGGAGAGGGGCCTCGGGGTCGTCGTGCGCCCGCTGGAGCGGGCAGGCGTCTACGTTCCGGGCACGGCCGTCGTCTACCCTTCGTCGGTGCTCATGACCGCCATCCCGGCGCGGGTTGCCGGCGTCGAAGAGGTGATCATGGTGAGCCCCGTCGACCCGCAGGGGCAGGTCGCCTCCCTCAAGCTGGCGGCCGCCGCGATAGCCGGGGTGGATCGGGTCTTCCGGGCCGGAGGCGCCCAGGGCATCGCTGCTCTCGCCTACGGGACCGAGTCGATACCGCGCGTCGACAAGGTCTGCGGCCCCGGCGGCCTGTTCGTGACGCTGGCAAAGCGGCAGCTCTTCGGCTCGGTGGGGATCGACGCCATCTACGGCCCCACCGAGACGGTCGTGATTGCGGACGAGAGCGCCGATCCGGCCCTCTGCGCCGCCGACATGCTGGCTCAAGCCGAGCACGACGAGCTGGCGACGGCTATCCTTATCACCACGTCTGAGGACGTAGCTCGGGCGACCGCCGAGGAGGTGGAGAAGCAGCTCTCGTGTCTGGAGAGGGCCGCCGTTGCCCGCGCGGCGCTGGAAGCGCGCGGGGGTGCGGCGGTGGTGGCGGAGCTGTCGGAGGCGATGGCGCTGGCCAACGAATTCGCGCCCGAGCACCTGTGCATACTCGTGCGGGACGCCGGGCAGTGGGTCGAGCGGGTGCGGCACGCCGGCGGTGTCTTCTTGGGGGAGTCGTCACCGGAATCGCTGGGCGACTACACGGCAGGGCCCAGCCACGTCATGCCGTCGGCGGGCACGGCGCGCTTCGCCTCGCCGCTGGGCGTGCACGACTTCCTCAAGAGCACGAGCGTCGTGGCGATAGACGATGAGGCGCTGCGGGCCTGGGGCCCGGCGGCCGCCGCCATCGCCCGGGCCGAGGGCTTCACCGCCCACGCCCGCTCCATCGAGAGACGGCTGAAGGAGGGCGGTGGCAACGACCGCTGACGGGTCGATGTCAAAGATGGGAGCCCGTATCGACGTGACACGCCTTGCCAGGGCCGACCTGCTGGCGATGGCCGGCTACGAGCCGGTGGAGCCGACGGACGTGCTGGCGCGGCAGCTCGGCATACCGCCGGAGAAGGTCGTCAAGCTGGACGGCAACGAGAACCCCTATGGCCCGTCGCCCAAGGTTCTGGCTGCCCTGGCGGACTATCGTGGCTATCATCTCTACCCTGACCCCCTCCAGCGTCGGGCCCGCGAGGCCCTGGCGCGGCACCTGGCGCTGGGCGAGGAGCACATCGTGCTGGGTAGCGGCAGCGACGAGCTCATCGACCTGCTGCTGAGGGTGGTCCTTTCTCCCGGCGACGCCGTCATCAACTGTCAGCCCACCTTCGGCATGTACGCGTTCTCCACGGAGCTCTGCGGCGGCCGCGTGCTGGACGTGCCCCGGCGTGAGGACTTTTCGCTCGACGTCGGCGGCATCGGTGAAGCGTCGGCGCAGGGGGCGAAGGTCGTCTTCGTTTGCAGCCCCAACAACCCCACAGGCAACGTCCTTTCGCGGGAAGAGCTGGAGGCGCTCCTGGCGAGGGGTCTGCTGGTGGTCCTGGACGAGGCCTACGTGGAATTCTCTGGAGAGGAAGGCTTCGCACCGCTGGTGCCCGAGCACGACAATCTGGTCGTGTTGCGGACGTTCAGCAAGTGGGCGGGCCTGGCGGGACTGAGGGCCGGCTACGGCATCTTCCCGACGTCTCTGGCCGCCGTCCTCATGAAGGTCAAGCCGCCCTACAACCTGAACGTGGCGGCCGAGGCGGCCGTGCTCGCTTCCCTGGAAGATGCGGGCGTCCTTATGGAGCGCGTGAAGGCGCTGGTTCAGGAGCGGCAGCGGCTCTTCGAGGCGCTGGAGGCGTCGGCGCTGCTGCGTCCGCTGGCGTCGCGGGGCAACTTCTTGCTCTGCCGGGTCGCGGGCGTGGAGGCGCGGTGGCTGGCCGACAGGCTCGCCCGGCACGGCATCTTCGTGCGCTACTTCGATACGCCGCTGCTTCGGGAGTACCTGCGTATCAGCGTCGGGCTGCCGCAGCACACGGACGCGCTGGCTCAGGCGCTTGAAGCGATCCACCGCGAAGTGGAGAAATAGGAGGGGACTTTGGCGCGGACACGTCAGGCGGCCCGTGGTGGCAGGCGCGGCAAAGTGCGGCGCGAGACGCGCGAGACAACGGTAGAGGTGGAGGTGCGCCTGGATGGTACTGGGCGCACGGACATCGCGACGGGCGTGGGCATGCTGGACCACCTCCTGGAGCAGGTAGGGCGGCACGGACTAATTGACATAACGTTAGCAGCGAAGGGAGACCTGGCCACGGGCCCGCACCACACCGTCGAGGACGCGGCGCTGGGGCTGGGTCGCGCGATCAGCGAGGCGCTGGGCGACAGGGCAGGGATAGTGCGGATGGCGGACGCTCTGGTGCCGCTCGACGAGGCGCTGGCGCAGGTGGCCGTCGACGTCAGCGGTCGCGGCTACGCCTCGCTCGACCTCTCGTGGGCAGGGGAGCGTATAGGCGACATGCCGGCGGACCTGGTGGGGCACATCCTGTGGACGCTGGCCTCAGAGGCGCGGATGAACCTGCACGCGCGCATCCTCTCCGGCGCTAACGACCACCACAAGGCGGAGGCGCTGTTCAAGGCGCTCGGTCGGGCGCTGGGCGCGGCGACTCGCATCGAGCCGCGACGGGCGGGCGAGGTGCCGAGCACGAAGGAAACGCTGGTCTAGGAGACTGAACCTTCCGAACGGGCGGATAGGCTGCTCGGGCTGCCTATCCGCTCTTCGTGTCTCCCGCCAGCTCATCCAGCTCGAAGCGGTAGTCCTCGATGATGGGGTTCGCGAGGAGCTTCTGGCACATCTCGTGGACGCGTGCCTCCACCTGAGCGCGGTCGGCGCCGTCGACCCGGATCTCCATGTACTTGCCGGCGCGCACGCTGTCCACGGCGTCAAACCCGAGGGAATGGAGGCCGCCCTTGATGGTGAGGCCCTGGGGGTCGTTCACCGTCGGCTTCAGCGTGACGTAGACCTTCGCTAGAAACACGTCCCATCCATTCGTAGGGGCGGGGCTCCGGCCCCGCCCGGGGCCCCCCCGCGGGGGGGGGGCGCCGGGGGCAAGAGGGGGGAAACCCCCCCC
>CAZMGB010000008.1:74288-107738 GCA_964565775.1 uncultured Dehalococcoidia bacterium | reverse complement strand
GTGCGGGTTCCGTTCCCCTTCCCAAAAAACCCCCCCCCACCTTTGGTTGGGGGGGGGGCCCGGCCCCCCCCCGCGCCGACCTGAAGGTCGGCGCCTACGTTGCCAAGAGGTTCATCCACCCCGTCAGGCCGGGCGAAGCAGCTCCTGCCCCGTCAGGCGACGGTGCGCCTCGCGGTACTTCTCCGATGTCTTCTCCACGATGTCCGGCGGCAGCTCCGGCGCCGGCGGCTTGCGGTCCCAGCCCGACCGGATGAGCCAGTCTCGCACGAACTGCTTGTCGAAGCTGGGCTGGACACGCCCCGGCTGGTAGCCGTCGAGGGGCCAGAAGCGGCTGGAGTCAGGCGTTAGCACCTCGTCGATGACGATGAGCTCGTCGTCCACCCAGCCGAATTCGAACTTCGTATCGGGGATGATGATGCCCCGTTCGCGGGCGTACCGGGCGCCGTAGTTGTAGAGGGCGAGGCTGCGGGTGCGAAGCACGTTCGCCGCCTCCGGGCCGACCATCTCCTCCGTCTGCTCGTAGGTCAGGTTCTGGTCGTGGCCCGACTCCGCCTTGGTCGTCGGGGTGAAGATGGGCTCCGGCAGCTCCTGGCTCTCCTTCAGGTCAGGGGGCAGGCGCATGCCGCAGAGCGTGCCCGTTTCACGGTACTCGTCCCAGCCGGCGCCGGCGAGGGTCGCGTATCCGCGGACCACGCACTCGACGTCGACACGGCGCGCCCTGCGCACGATCATGGAGCGGCCGATGAACTCGGGAGGCAGCTCGAAGGGGAGTCCGTCGGCAGCGGTGCCGTCGGCCAGGCGGATGAAGTGGTTGGGCAGCACGTCGGCCGTGCGCTCGAACCAGAAAGCCGAGAGCTGGGTGAGGACGGCGCCCTTGTCGGGGATGCCGGTGGGGAGGACGACGTCGAAGGCGGAGAGGCGGTCCGTGGTCACCATGAGCAATCGGCCGTCTCCGATGTCGTGTGTGTCGCGGACCTTGCCGCGGGCTATGAGATTGGGCAGTTTGCTCTCTATCAGTACGGCCATGCTTTGCTCCTCTGCCTAGCTAAACCGACCCCGGACCGTTGCAGCGGATCGAACGTTGCACCAGACTTCATGGTCATGAAGAAGACGAGCTATCAGCCACGGAAGGACACAGATTGGCACAGATCGCCAGCAACAGCTTCCGGTGACGCAATAATCCCTGTCCCGTCCGTGTGAATCTGTGGCAAGTCAAGTAGCTGCTCGCCAGGCGCTGCAGTTACGAATGATCTTGCGCTGGGCAGGGCTAAAGCCCCGCAGCTACGTCTTTAGCAGACCCAGGCGCCGGAACGAATCGTCGATGTGCCGCAGGCTGCGACCGTAGCTGCAGACCTTCAGGTCTGCCCTTCATGCCTTCGGCCGAGGATCTACAGGTCTGCGCTCCTACGATTCTAAGAGGTGCCGCGGCCCCGAAAACTGGTATTGACTGCGTTCGCCCACGAGGCCCTTCCTGACCGGATTGTCCCAAATATAGCGCGCCACGTCGAGTATCGATTCCTCGTTGCGCAGGACGTGGTCATAGTAGCTGATATGCCAGACCGCAGAGCCTGTCTTGCGTTTCAACTCGTAGCCCGAAAGCTGCTTGAAGTGCTGGACGAAGCCCGTGAGCGAGCTGCCCTGGGGCACCTCTACTAGCAGATGCATGTGGTCTGGCATCAGGCAATATGCGCTGACGGTGATCCCGCATCTTCGGCTGCTCCGCCCCAAGCAATCTTCGCAGGTCTTGCTTAGGTCGGCATCGAGGAAGAGGGGAGCGCGCCGCCTGGTCACCAGTGTGAGGGAGCAGGCGAGCGGCCCCACATAATCGAAGTCTTTGAGGCGAGGCGAGCGTCGCAATCGCGTCTGCATACCCGACGGGATGGCAGGGCTGAAGCCCTGCAGCTAC
Organism: uncultured Dehalococcoidia bacterium; assembly: GCA_964565775.1. Lineage (GTDB taxonomy): Bacteria > Chloroflexota > Dehalococcoidia > DSTF01 > JALHUB01 > CAZMGB01. Next base: position 105,832 of record CAZMGB010000008.1, on the reverse strand, counting down.
GAATGGTCTTGCGCTGGGCGGGGCCGAAGCGCTGCAGTTACGAATGATCTAGCGCTGGGCAGGGCTAAAGCCCTGCAGCTACGTCTTCAGTAGACCCAGGCGCCGGAACGAATCGTCGATGTGCCCGAGGTAGAAGCCGTAATCGAAGAGCTCATCCAGCTCCGATGCGCTCAGCCGCCGCGACAGCTCCGCGTCGGCTTCCAGAAGCCCTCGGAAGGGGACGCGCTCCTTCCAGGCCCGCATGGCGTTGCGCTGGACGATCTCGTAGGCCTCCTCCCGCTGAAGTCCCTTCTCTATGAGCGCCGTCAGCACCCGCTGCGAGAACACGAGGCCCCGGCTGAGCTCTACGTTCTCGCGCATACGCTCGGGATACACCTGCAACCCCTGCATGATCCAGGTGAACATGTCCAGCATGTAGTCCAGCAGGAGGCAGGCGTCGGGGAAGACGACGCGCTCGGTGCTGGAGTGGCTGATGTCGCGTTCGTGCCAGAGGGCGACGTTCTCGAGGGCGGTGACGGCGTGGCCTCTGATCACACGCGCCAGGCCGGCGATGCGCTCGCACTTCTCCGGGTTGCGCTTGTGGGGCATGGCGCTGGAGCCGGTCTGGCCCTCGGCGAAAGGCTCCTCTGCCTCCAGGATCTCGGTGCGCTGAAGGCTGCGGATCTCCGTCGCGAACTTCTCGAGCGAGGCGGCTATGATGGCGAGCGTCGTCACGAACTGGGCGTGGCGGTCGCGGTGGACGATCTGGCTGCTGACGGGCTCCACCCCAAGGCCGAGCTTCGTGCAAACGGCCTCCTCAACGTCCGGCGGCACCGATGCATGCGTGCCCACGACGCCGCTGATCTTGCCCACAGCGACTGCGGCCTTGGCGTCGGCGAGGCGGCGGGCGTTGCGGCGCGTCTCGTCAGCCCACATGGCCAGCCTCAGGCCGAAGGTTGTGGGCTCGGCGTGGACGCCGTGGGTGCGGCCCATCGTCAGCGTGTCCTTGAACTCGAGCGCGCGCTCCTCCAGCACCTTCTGGAGCGCCTCGACGTCGCGTTGCAGCAGTCCTGCCGCCTCCACTAGCTGGAGGGCTGTCGCGGTGTCCCAGACATCGGAGGAAGTGAGGCCGAGGTGGACGAAGCGGCTCTCCGGCCCGAGGCTCTCCGCCACCGAGCGGAGAAAGGCGGTGACGTCGTGATGTGTCTGCTTTATGTAGCGTTCGATGTCTTCCAGCTTGAAGCTGGCGCGGCGGATGGGCTCGATGGCTTCTTTGGGGACGACGCCCTTGTCGGCCCAGGCCTCGCAGACGGCGACCTCTACCTGGAGCCACTTCTCGAACTTGCTCTGCTCTGTCCAGACGCGGGCCATTTCGGGGCGAGAGTATCTTGGTATCATGGCAAATCTGCCGCGTACTCCTCCCGCGGCGGGGAGAATATGTCGATCGCGACGGACGGTTCCAGGGCCTTGACCGCATGCGGCACGTCGCCGGGCACCAGGTGGCTGTCGCCGGCCGCCAGCTCTCGGGTCTCGTCGCCAATGGTGAACAGCAGGCGGCCACTGGCGATGTAGCCGATCTGCTCGTGCGGGTGGCTGTGGACGGGCACCTCGGAGTCCTGCTCAAGGGTGACCTCGACGAGCGTCAGCCGCTCGCCGTTGTTCAGAGTGCGGCGGATGACGCCCGGGAACATCTCGACGGGCTTGGCCTGCGCGTTCGATCTGAACATCGGTGATACCTCCCCGACTGCGGCGCCGCCTCACGCACCTCGAACTCGCCCGCCGGCAGGCAGGCCAGTCCAGGGGCGGTCCTTCGACTAGCTCAGGACGCTGAGGGCGAGGCGCATCTTCAGTTTACCCCGACGCGAGCCCCTGTCGATAGGCCTCCAGCGCCTTTCTGATCGGTTCGTGCTTCAGAGCAAGGATGCGGGCCGCCAGGTGGGCGGCGTTGCGGGCGCCGTGGGAGCCGATTGCGACACAGGCCACGGGCGTCCCCGCCGGCATCTGGGCCATCGAATAGAGGGCGTCGACGCCGCGCAGCTCGCCGGCCGGAACCGGCACGCCGATGACGGGCAGGGGCGTCCAGGCGGCGACGACACCCGGCAGGTGGGCGGCCAGCCCGGCGGCGGCGATGATGACCTCGATGCCGCGGTCCTGCGCCGACTGGGCGAACTCTCGCACTTTGTCCGGCTGCCGGTGGGCGGACATGACGGCCGTCTCATAGGGGACGCCCAGCCGGTCGAGGGTGTCGAGGCACTCCTGCATGAGCCCGGCGTCGGACTTGGAGCCCATGACTACGGCGACAAGGGGTGCATCACTCATAGGCTGAGAAGACGGGCGTGGCCTCGTCCCTGTCCTTGGACGGTTCAGTCCGAATAGAAATGCTCACGCAACTGCTCTCGCGGGACATACCGCGCCCCTTGGCTGAAGATCGCTCGGAGTGTGCCTGCGTCCAAGTCGTCGTGTAGGGGAATCGTCAACGTTTGTTTCTCGCCTCCGGTGCTCGTCCTCCGCAGCTTCACGTGGCTTCCCCGTTGCGAGATCACGCTGAACCCAAATCCCTCGAAGACCCGCACGACCTGCTGCCCGGAGAGCCGCCGCAGCCTAGGCGACACGATTCGACGGTTCCAGCTCGATGGTCACCAGCAAGGAAGCGTTCGCCTCCAGACCGAACTCGGCCGGGTCCTCGCCCTCGAGGTGCAGGGCGACTGCCTCCTGGAGGTTGGCGATGGTCTCGTCCAGCGTCTTGCCCTGCGTGACCACACTGATCCCCACGCATTCCGCGACGTACTGAGATTCGCCCCTGTGCACAAAGGCCTTTATCGTTCGCTGCATTGCCATCCTCGCCGGAACTCGCGGCGCCGGTAAACGGACGCCTCCTACGGCCCCGCTGCCTCCTTCGGAGCGCCGATGTCCCGCCGATAGTGTACCCCCTGGAACCGGATGCGCTCCACGTTGCGATACGCCTTCTCCCGCGCCGCCTCCAGCGTCGGGCCCAGCGCGGCGACTGTGAGGATGCGGCCGCCCGCCGTCACGATCGTGCTGTCGTCGGTCCGTGCCGTCCCCGCGTGGAACACGATAACGTCGGGCTCCACGTCCTCCAGGCCCTCGATGGGGAAGCCGGTCTCGTACTTGCCGGGGTAGCCGCCCGAGGCGAGCACGACGCCCACGCAGGCGCCATCGCTCCACTCGACGCTCACGCCCTCCAGGGAGTTGTTGACCACGGCGAGAAGGAGCTCCAGCAGGTCGGACTTCAGTCGCGGCAGGAGCACCTGGGCCTCGGGGTCGCCGAAGCGGCAGTTGAACTCCAGGACCATCGGGCCGTCGGCGGTGACCATGATGCCGGGGTAGAGAACGCCTCGATAGGGTAGCCCCTCGTCGAACATGGCGCGGACGGCCGTGCGCGTCACGTGCTCGTTGATCCAGTCCCCCGCGGCCGTGTCGAGCCAGTAGGCGGGGCTGTAGGCGCCCATGCCGCCGGTGTTCGGCCCCTCGTCGTTGTCGAAGACGGGCTTGTGGTCGCAGGAGAAGGGCATCGGCACGACGCTGCGGCCATCGGTGAAGGCGTGGGCGGTGACTTCGCGCCCGACCAGCCGCTCCTCGATGACAACGCGCCGGCCGGCCTCACCGAACGCCTCTTGCACCATCATGCGCTCGAGCGCGGCGAGCGCCTCGTCGGCGCTTCGCGTGACGATGGCGCCCTTGCCGGCTGTAAGGCCGTCCGCCTTGACCACCGGCGGCGTCGATCGGCCGCGCACGTAGTCGCTCGCCGGCTCGAACGCGTCGAAGGTCTCGGCGGCGGCCGTGGGGATGCCGTGCCTACGCATGAGCTCCTTCGCGAACGACTTGCTCGATTCGATGCGGGCGGCGTCCCTGCTGGGCCCGAATGTGGGAATGCCGACGACGGCCAGCCGGTCGGCGAGCCCGCGCGCCAGCGGATCCTCCGGGCCTACGACCACCAGGTCGGGGCGCAGCTCCTGGGCGGCGCGGGCAACCTGTTCGACGTCGTTCGCCTTCAGGGGCAGGTTCTCGGCGATCTGGGCGGTGCCGGCGTTCCCCGGCGCGACGTAGAGGTCTGCCAGCCGGGGCGACTGCCTCAGCTTCCAGGCGATGGTGTGCTCCCGCGCCCCGGAGCCGATGATGAGAACCTTCATCTGAGGAGTGTCACTGGCAGCCCCAACTGGGAGGCAGCTTCGAAAAGTCCGCCGTCGAGGGTGAGAAGCTCGCCACCATAGATCTCGGCTACCGCGAGGTACTGCATGTCGTAGGCCTTCCTCCGCTGAAAGCGCTCTGCCAACTCAAGGGCACGGGTGTAGAGGCGTCGCTCGCTGGGCGCAGCGATGGGCAAGTCGAAAAGGTCCTCAACCACTGCCAGCGCTTCTTCATGGGTGAGCGTCCGGCTGACTTGCTCTCTCAGGACGGACGTGCATTCAGCGTAGAGTAAAGGAGGCGCGCTTATGAAGTCCTCACCACGTCTCAGGTCGGCCCAGGTCTCTTCGACTACCGGAGTCCTCTGCGCCGGGACGAGCCAGGCAAGGACGGCGCTGGCGTCGATGCAGAACCGCGCCATCAGTGTCCCTCACGGGAGCGCCGAATCAAGTCGACAACGTCCAGGTCATGCCCGATGCGCTTCCTGATGGCCTCGCGGCGCCGACGAATTCGCTCCACCAACTCTCGGGGCACCAATGGCTCGCCCTGGGGCGCTGCCAGGGCGGCCTCCTCCACGAACCATTGCCCGCCGATGCGCTGGCCTCGCAGCTTTCCCTCACGCAGGTACCGGCGCACCTGCTCGATAGAGCGGTCCAGGCGCCGAGCAGCCTCGGCCACCGTGATCATGCCTTCCAGACTGACCATGACAATTCGATTCTAGGAGTTGAAGTTGTTGTTGTCAACAACAACTAGGCCACCTCTACTGTCACCGGTATAGGGTTCGTAAGGCAGAAGATGGCCGGGCAGCGGCGGAGGGCCATCTCTTTCAGCTCCTGCACCTTGTCGGCCGCGGCGTCGGCGTCGACGGCGACCGTGATGCGCACCTCTTTCACGACGGGGTTGTCGGCGACGCCGAACACGCGCGAGAAGTCGACCTCGCTCTCGCCGGTGACGCGCAGATTCTTCAGCCGCACGCCCTCGCCCGCGGCGACGGTGACAAGTGTGGAGGCGAAGCAGGAGATGTAGCCGTAGACGCAGTAGTGGAGGGGCCCCGGCGCACGGCCCTCGCCGCCCATGAATGTGGGCGAGTCGCACTCGACCGTGGCCTGGCCGCCTTCGACTTGACGGTGGCCTGGAACTGGGGCTTGGTCTCGTCCAGGTTCCAGACGCCCTCAACGCGGGTGACGCGGGTGGCCCTGGCAGCGTCGGCCTGGATCGCCCGCGCCTCTTCCTCGACACGCTGGACATTAACGTTGTTGGTCTTCATGGGCTATTCTCCTGCACGGCCTCTAATCGTCAGCACCGCCCTCAGAGCAAGGCTCAGGACTATGAGAAGCAGCGTCACCGCCAGCAGGACCTCCGCGGTCATGATGGCTCGGGAGGCGACCGCCACGGGTGTGGACGAGGGAATGCCGCCGTTCGTGGCCGCGGAGACGGCGAGAGCTATGGCCTGCGATTTCCCGCCGAGAACGGGCGCGAAGGCGGCGGCGCCCACCGCGCGTTCGATCGTGCGGTAGATGATCGCGAAGATGATGATGAGCTCCGCGAAGTTGACGGCCGCGAGGAGGATGCGCCGCCGGGCCGAGTCCATCGCCGGGTGTGCCGCCTGCCATGCATCGACCAGGGCCAGCCGTAACTGGTAGGAGTAGATGTCGAAGAGACGATAGATGCCCAGCGCCATGAAGAGGTAGAAGATCCAGGCCGGCGTACTGAAGGGGGCGGCCGAGAAGAAGACAACAAAGACAACGAGGTGCACCAGCACGTACAGCTCACCGGCAGAAGCCCTCTGGGCCTCCGGCAGGGCTGCCATCAGACGCTCGTAGAGGAAGAGCGAGCGCACCCTGGTAAGCCCGAACTCGACTGCCCTCAGCACGAGGCTCCGCTCCAGCGCGTTCTGGTCGATAGCCATGGGCTCACCTCCACTCTATCGCCCCCTGGCGGCTTCATGGTCGTGTCCCGGATCGCGCCGTAGACACAGCCTATTTCAGGAGCTTCAGGAACTCTTCAGGGGTCAGTCCGGCCTTGCGTATAAGGGCGCGGAGGGTACCCGGCCTCAGTTCGCGATGGTCCGGAATGGACAGCGTTTCACGAAGACCGGGCTTCATCATCACCACATCACTACCTCGACGGCGCTTGATTTCAAACCCAGACCGTTCAAAGGCAGACACGGCTTGTCGACCGGATACGACGGGCAGCCGGACCATCAGGCAGTGACTTCGGCTGCTACTTCAACCTCTCGGGTCTCGATGGTAAGGGGCAGGCCGTCTTCGGCGCGGTCCTTCAAGCAGGCGCGCACTTCTTCCGCCACGATGTCGGGCGTTTCCTCAGGTGGAGGAAGCCTCTCCTCTGCTCTCACTTGCAGGCAGAGGAGGATGGCCTCCCGGATGTTCTTGAGCGCCTCCTCCAGGGAATCGCCCTGGGAGACGCAGCCGGGTATAGCGGGACAGTCGACGGAGTAACCGCCGTCAGCCTCGGGCTCGAGGACGACTGTGAACCTCATGGCGGGTCTATGATAGCACGGGGCATGTCCTCGATAGCCCGCGCCCTCTCCCCGATGCGGTGTAGGTTAACGTTGCTGACCTTCATCTCTCTATTCTGTCCTGGGCCCTGGTATTCTAGGCCAGGCTTGGAGAAACAGGGCCAGCACTATCAGAAGCAAGAGTACGGCGAGCAGGACCTCCATGATCATGGCGGCTCGCGACACTACCACGACGGGCGAGGCTGCAGAAAAGCCGGCGGCCGTAGCCGTGGAAACAGCAAGAGCTATTGCTTCCGACTTCCCGCCGAGAACGGGCTCGAAGGCGGCGGCGTCCACGGCCCGTTCTACAGTGCGGAAGATGATAGCGAAAATGATCATAAGCTCCACGAAGTTCGTCAGTGTTAGGATGATGCTTCTACGAGCCGACTCGATTCCCTGGTACACCTCTTGCCATACCTCTACTAAGACCACTCGCAGCTGGAACGAGTAGATGTCGACGAGACGGTAGATACCGAGCGCTGTGAACAAGTAGAAGATCCAGGCTGGCGCCCCGAAGGGGCTAGCTGCGAAGAACATACCGAAAGCGGCAATGTGGGCCAGTACGTAAACCTCCCCGCCAGAGGTCCTTTTGTCTTCAGGCAGAATCAGGATCAAACGCTCATAGGGAAAGAGCAGACGTATCTTGTTGAGTCCGAACTCAGCCGCTCTGAGCACGAGGCTGCGTTCGAGCGCACTCTGGTCGATAGCCATGGCCTCACTCCCACTCTATCGTGCCCGGCGGCTTCGACGTGATGTCGTACACGACGCGGTTCACGCCCGGCACCTCGTTTACGATGCGGTTCGAAATACGGGCCAGCAGGTCGTAGGGCAGCCGCGCCCAGTCCGCCGTCATCGCGTCCTCCGCCGTCACCGCTCGCAGCGCCACGACGTGACCGTAGGTGCGGAAGTCGCCCATAACGCCGACGCTGCGGCTGTCCGTCAGCACCGCGAACGACTGCCAGAGCTCTCGGTAGAGCTGCGCCCCCTTGATCTCGTCCATGACGATCCAGTCCGCCGAGCGCAACGTCTCCAGCTTCCCGGCCGTCACCTCGCCGATGATGCGGATGGCGAGGCCCGGCCCCGGGAAGGGCTGGCGGTGGACCATCTCCTCAGGCAGGCCGAGGGTCAGCCCGACCTGTCGCACCTCGTCCTTGAAGAGGTAGCGCAGGGGCTCGATGAGCGTGAAGGTGAGCTCGCTGGGCAGGCCGCCGACGTTGTGGTGGGTCTTGATCTTGGCGGCGGCGCCCACCGTCGCGGCCTCCGGACCCCTGTCCGGCGCCGCGCTCTCGATGACGTCGGGGTACGTGGTGCCCTGAGCGATGAAGTCGACCTGGCCCATCTTGTCCGCCTCTTCCTCAAAGACGCGGATGAACGTCTCGCCGATGCGCCGTCGCTTCTCCTCGGGGTCGGTGACGCCGGCCAGGGCGTCCAGGAAGCGCTGTGCGGCGTCCACGTACACCAGGTTGATCTTCATGTGGCGCCGGAAGGTGTCGACGACGCGCTCCGGCTCCTCGCGCCGCAGCAATCCGTTGTCGACGAAGATGCAGGTGAGCTGGTCGCCGACTGCGCGGTGCACGAGGGCGGCGGTGACGGCGGAATCGACGCCGCCGGAGAGGGCGCAGACGATGCGGCCGTCGCCCAACTGGCGGCGGATGCGCTCGATGCTCTCCACCACGAAGTTGCCGGGCGTCCAGTCGCCCCGGCAGCCGCAGACCTTGTAGAGGAAGTTCTCCAGGATCTGCTTCCCCTGCGGCGTGTGAATCACCTCCGGGTGGAACTGGAGGCCGAGGAGGCTCTGGTCGTTGCCCATGACGGCCACCGGCGAGCTATCGGAGTAGGCGAGGGCGCGGAAGCCGGGCGGCATCTGGGAGATGACGTCGCCGTGGCTCATCCACACGGGCATTGAGGGGGGTAGCCCTTCGAAGAGGGGCGAGGAATGGCTGGCCTGGTAGATGACGGCGTGCCCGTACTCGCGCTTGCCGACGGGGGCGACGCGCCCGCCGAGCTGGTGGGCGAGAAGCTGCATGCCGTAGCAGATGCCGAGCACGGGCAGACCGCTCTCGAACACGTAAGGAGGCGCCATGGGGGCACCTGGGTCGTACACGCTGGCGGGCCCGCCGGAGAGAATGAACGCTTTCGGCTTAAGTTTGGCGACCTCCTGCCAGGGCGCGTCGTGGGAGATGAGCTCGCAATAGACGTGACACTCGCGCACGCGGCGGGCGATCAGCATACTGTACTGGGAGCCGAAGTCGAGGACGGCTACTGTCTCGCGCTGAGCCGGTGCTGGGGTGGGTGGGCCTGCCGGCTCCTCGCCGCCTTTCTCGCGGGCGATTTCGAGGTAGGACGCGACCTCGACATCGTCGCTGACGGGCAGACGCCTCCCGGGTGGGCTGGCGCGGCGACTGCCTGCGTCTCGGGCGGTCTGGGACATGCCCCTCTGCTCTGAGTAGTTCGCCCTCACATTAGCATCCGTGCTATACTGGCGTCAAGGTGAGGGGACGGCTCTTTCAGATTAGCGGCATAATCCGGTGTCTACTTTGTTGAGGGCTCCTGACCTTGAGGAGGCGCTGTCGCGGGCTGCTGAGTGCCTCAGAGACGGCGGCCTGGTAGCGTTTCCGACTGACACTCTCTATGCCCTGGGTGCGCTGGCCAGTCACGACGAAGCTGTGGCGAGGCTATTCGAAGCAAAAAGAAGGCCTTCCGACAAGCCTCTGCCGCTGCTGCTGGCATCCGACTGTGACGTCGGGGGGATCGCAGTGTCTGTCTCCGAGACTGCGAAGCGGCTGATGAAGGCGTTCTGGCCTGGTGCGCTGACGCTCGTGTTGCAGCGTGCTCGGCGGTACGAGTCGCGCGCACTGGCGGGGTCCGGCACGGTGGCGATGCGGGTGCCCGCTCATCCCGTCGCCCTTGAGCTCATCGCCAGGGTGGGCGGAGCCGTAACGGGCACCTCGGCGAACGTGACGGGCGGCCCCAGCCCTCGTGACGCCGAAGAGGTGCGCCGCCAGCTCGGAGACGCCGTCGATCTTATCGTCGACGGCGGGCCTGCGCCCGGCGGACTGGAGTCCACGGTCGTCGATCTGACCGGGGACGTGCCGCGTTTGCTGCGCGAAGGCGCCGTCTCCCTGGCCGCGATCGAGAAGGCCGTCGGTCTATCGGTGTTGCCCCACTAGGAAGGTGCTCCCCGGCGCTGGCCGCCGCAAAGCGCCGGACTGACCACCGGGAGGAGTCTATGAAGGCATCACTCAAGGTTCTCGGCTGCCTCGGGCTTGCCCTGGGGCTGGGCGCCGCCGCCATTGCCGGTTCCCTCCGCTACGTGCTACGAAGGCGCCTTCCTCAGACAACGGGAAGCGTGACGCTCAACGGACTGCAGGCAGAGGTCGAAGTCGTTCGCGACCGCTGGGGCGTCCCCCACATCTACGGCCAGGAAGCCAACGACCTGTACTTCGCCCTTGGCTTCGTTCACGCCCAGGACAGGCTCTGGCAGATGGAGTTCCGCCGCCGCCTCGTCTCGGGTACGCTGGCGGAGGTGCTGGGCGAGCCCGCTCTGGCGCCCGACCGCCTGATGCGAAGGGTCGGTCTGCGGCGGGCGGCGCAGCATCAGCTCCCCGACCTCGACCCCGATACGCGTGCGAGCCTTCAGGCCTACACGGCCGGCGTCAACAGCTTCATCGAGGCAGAGGGCAGGCGTCTGCCGGTCGAATTCCGGCTGTTACGCTTCCGGCCCGAGCCGTGGACGGCTCTCGATGTGGCCGCTCTGGCGAAGTGGCAGGGCTGGATCCTGTCCGGCAACTGGGACACCGAGATCGTTCGCTCCTGGGTCATCGACCGGCTGGGGGCGGAGGCCGCCGCGGAGCTGGAGCCCCCCTATCCCGAAGGAGCGCCGCTGGTTGTCCCCCCGGGCGCTGGATATCAGCCCTCCGACGGCGATCTGCTGAAGGAGTACCAGGCGGTGTCGCGGCTGGCGCCCGGTGGCGGCGGCAGCAACAACTGGGTGGTGGACGGCGCCAAGTCGACCACGGGTAAGCCGCTCCTCGCCAATGACCCGCACCTGCCCCCGGAGATGCCGGGCACCTGGTACGAGGTTCACCTGAGCGGGGGCGGCCTCGACGTGGTGGGCGCGTCGCTGGCGGGTCTGCCGGCCGTGATCATCGGTCACAACCGCCGCATCGCCTGGGGCATCACCGCTTCGGCGGTTGACCAGCAGGACCTCTACGTAATCCACGTCAATCCTGAGAACTCCCGTCAGTATCGCTACCAGGGGCGCTGGCGCGAAGGCGAGGTTGCGTTCGAGCCGATATGGGTGCGGGGCCGCAACGAACCCGTCCTGGAGGAGGTGCTGCTCACCCACCATGGTCCCGTCATCAGTCCCGCCATCGATGGTGAGAGCAGGGCGCTGGCCCTGCGCAGCGTTTGCGTCGAGTCTGTGGCCCTGATCCGGGCCGGGCAGCGACTCATGGTGGCGGAGAACTGGGATGAGTTCCGGGACGCGCTGCGCGAATGGTCGTCGCCGGGTCTCAACTTCGTCTACGCCGATGTCGACGGCAACATCGGCTACCAGCTTGCCGGGTTCGTGCCACTCCGGCGGAAGGGACGTGGCCTGGTGCCGGCGCCGGGCTGGGACAAGGGCTACGAATGGAACGGCTACGTTCCCTTCGAGGAGATTCCCCACTCCTACAATCCCGAGGCACACTTCGCGGCCACCGCCAACAACAAGATCGAGCAGGGGAACGGGCGCTATCCCATCTACGGCGACTGGCTGGATGGCTACCGCGTCCGCCGCATCGTCGAAATGCTCCGGGCCAAGGAGAAGCTCTCTGTGGAGGACTTCAAGGCGATGCAGGCTGACTGCTTCTCGATAGCCGGTCGGGAGATGGCCCAGCATCTGGCGCGCCTGGAGCCGGAAGACGAAACGAGCCGCCGGGCGCTCGAGTATATCCGCGACTGGGACTACCGACTAACGGCCGACAGCGTCGCTGCGGCCATCTACAGCGTCTTCTTCTATCGCATGTACCGCAACACCTTCGCCCACAGGCTGGGCGATGCCCTGGATAGCTACGCCGGCCAGGGCGTCCACCTGCTGGTGCCGGCCAACGGCTACGGCTACCGGGCGGCGTCGCACCTGGCGCGGCTCATGCAGGAGGCGCGACCTGACTGGTTTCCTAGCGGTGACGGCCAGCGCGACACCTGGCAGACGGTGATGCTCCGCAGCCTCAAGGAGGCGGTCCAGCACCTGGAGGCGAGCCTGGGCAAGGACATGTCCCGCTGGCAGTGGGGCCGTCTCCACACGGTGACCTTCTCCCATCCCCTGGGGCAGGTGAGACCGCTGGGGCGGCTGTTCAGCCGGGGCCCCATTCCCGTCGATGGGGACATGAACACCGTCAAGCACGCCTCCTACGACCCCGCGAGCCCGTATCGTGCCAGCCTTGCCGTCGTCTCCTACCGCCAGATCATCGACCTGAGCGATTTCAAGAACTCCATTTCGATGGGGACGACGGGCCAGTCGGGGCAGCCGGGAAGCGGCCACTACGACGACATGGTGGAGCCGTGGCTCAACGTGGAGTATCACCCCATGCTCTTCGAACGCCCCGACGTGCTGGAGGCCGCCGAGAGCACCCTCGTCCTGCGACCGGAACGCCCGGAGTAGGAACGATGCCCCCGCCCGGCCGCTCGCCAGGGACCAAGCTCGGGCCCGCCAGGACGGGCAGCCCGCTCGTAGCCCTTCACCGGCGCTACGGCAGGGCGATCCGAAGGGAGATGGAGCGGGCCACCGGCGGCGACGACCTGCCTCTCTACCGGATGATGCGCTATCACCTGGGCATGGAGGAGGCACCACGCGGGCCGGGAAAGGCACTCCCCCGGCGTCCGGGCGCGGGCAAAATGCTGCGGCCTCTCCTCTGTCTCCTCTGCTGCGAGGCCGTCGCTGGTGATTACCGTCGCGCTCTGCCCGCCGCGGCCGCCCTGGAGCTGCTGCACAACTTCACCCTCGTGCACGACGACATAGAAGACGCCAGCCCCACGCGCCACGGCCGGGCGACGGTGTGGCGCGTCTGGGGCGAGGCCCAGGCCATCAACGTCGGCGACGGTCTATACGCGCTTGCGCACCTGGCCCTGCCGCGGCTGCTTGAGGTGGGCGTGTCGGCGGAGGTGGCGCTGGACGCCGCCCGTCTCCTGGACGAAGCGTGCCTCAGCGTGTGTGAGGGGCAGTACCTAGACCTCGCGTTCGAGGAGAGGCTGGACGTGCGCTGCGACGAGTACCTGGTGATGGTAGCCGGTAAGACGGTGGCGCTCCTGGCGGCCGCTGCCGCCATCGGCGCTCTGGTGGGGAAGGCGTCGGCGCCGGTGGTCGCGGCCTTTCGAGGGTTCGGCCGCGAGCTGGGCTTCGCCCTCCAGATCCGCGACGACATCCTGGGAATCTGGGGCGAGTCCGTCGAGACGGGGAAGCCGGTCGGCGAGGACATCCTGGCCCGCAAGAAGTCCTTTCCCATCGTCTACGCCTTCGAGCAGGCTGTGGGGCCGGATCGGGAGATGCTGCTGACCACATACGCGAAGTCCAGCCTGGGGCCGGAGGATGTGCGGGCGGTCGGGTCGATTCTCGAGCGAACCGGGGCGCTGGCCTCCAGCGAGGAGGCGGCGCGGCGTCATGCCGCCGAGGCCTTGAGGCGACTTGACGGCCTGGAGCTGGTGCCGGCCCGCCGTCGCCAGCTTGAGTCGTTCGCTGCGTACGTGGCGGCGCGAAGGCGCTAGTAGGGGAGGCCGCCGTCCCATTTCGGGGTTTTTCCACCGGCCACTAGGGTTCGTTGCGTGCGATAATCAGGAGGCGTTGCCCGGCGGCACGGACCCCCTCGGCGGGAAGTCTGCATAGTCCCTGGACCTTGAGGCGTTGCCATGAACAAGCAAACCGTCAGAGACGTGGACACGCGGGACCGGCGCGTACTGGTGCGGGTCGACTTCAACGTCCCCCTGGAGAAGGAGAGCCTTCGTATTCTCAACGACAGTCGCATCCGCGCCGCCATGCCTACTATCGAGTACCTGCGCAAGGAGAAGGCGCGTGTCATCCTCTGCTCCCATCTCGGGCGCCCGAAGGGGCAGGTGGTCGAATCGTTGCGGCTGGCGCCGGTGGCGGCCCGTCTGAGCGAGATGCTGGGCACCCAGGTGAAGACTGTGGGCGATTGCGTCGGTCCGGAGGTGGAGGAGGCGGCCCGTGCCCTCGGTCCCGGCGAGGTGCTGCTGCTCGAGAACCTGCGCTTCCACCCGGAAGAGGAGAAGAACGACCCCAAGTTCGCGCGGGCGCTGGCCTCCCTGGCCGAGGTCTACGTCAACGACGCCTTCGGCGCCGCCCACCGTGCTCACGCCTCGACAGTGGGCGTGGCCGCCTTCCTGCCGGCGGTCTCGGGCTTGCTCATGGAGAAGGAGATCGACTACCTGGGCCGGGCGCTCACCAATCCGGCGCGGCCCTTCGCCGCCGTCATAGGCGGTGCCAAGATCAGCACCAAGATGGGTGTCCTGCGCAACCTGCTCTCCAAGGTGGACGGCCTGCTGGTCGGAGGCGGCATGGCCTCCACTTTCCTCAAGGCGCAGGGCTTCCGTGTCGGGCAGTCACTGGTAGAGGACGATCAGCTCGGCGCGGCCTCGGACGTGCTCAGCGAAGCCGACAACGCCGGCGTGCCCCTGCTCCTGCCCACCGACGTCGTCGTGGCTGACCGTGTAGCCGCCGACGCCCGCTACCGGACGGTGCCGGTGCTCGAGATCCCTGCCGAGTGGCGAATCGTGGACATCGGTGCCGATACCCTGGTGAGCTTTCGAGACACGCTGGAGGACTGCCGGACGGTGGTGTGGAACGGCCCGATGGGCATCGCCGAGTACCCGCCGTTCGCCGAGGGCTCTCTAGGCGTAGCGCTCGCCCTCGTGGAGCTCGACGACGCGACGACCATCGTCGGTGGGGGCGAGACGGTGGCGCTGGTGCAGCAGGCGGGGCTGGAGGACCGCTTCACTCACCTTTCGACCGGTGGCGGCGCCTCCCTGGAGTTCCTTGAGGGCCGGACGCTCCCCGGTGTAGCCGCCTTGCTGGACCGGAGCTAGGCGGGGCTGTTCCACCTCTGTCTCTTTGCCATCTCGTAGGCGAGGGTCTTCAGACCCTCGCGGCATTAGGCTGTCTCTCTGCCATCTCGTAGGCGAGGGTCTTCAGACCCTCGCGGCATTAGGCGTCGGGGTCTCAAGACCCCGACCTACGTTGATGTCGCCGAAGACCTTGACCCGCGTCTGATGTGCATCAGGCGCAGCGGGAATGTAGAATGTACAGTCGTGGATCTAGAAGTACTGCGTGAGCTGGCCGTAGAGAGCGACACCAAGATCGTCCTGCTCGTTGCCGACGGGCTGGGCGGGCTGCCGCATCCCGAGACCGGCCGCACGGAGCTCGAGACCGCGAAGACACCCCACCTGAACCGTCTCGTCGCCGGCGGCATCTGCGGCCTGACGCTGCCCGTCGGCCTGGGCATCAGCCCCGGCAGCGGCCCCGGCCACCTCTCCCTCTTCGGCTACGACCCGTTCCGCTATCTGGCGGGCCGGGGCGTGCTGGAGGCGCTGGGCATCGATTTCGATCTTCAGCCGCAAGACGTGGCCGCCCGCGGCAACTTCTGCACCGCCGATGGCGCCGGCCTCATAACGGACCGTCGCGCCGGGCGCATCGACACGCAGACGTGCGCCGCCCTTTGCCGCGAGCTGTCAAGCATATCGCTTTCGGGCGTTCAGCTCCTCGTGGAGCCGGTGCGGGAGCATCGGTTCCTGCTCGTGCTGAGGCCGCTGGGCGAGCGCGACAGCCTCAGCGACCAGATATCGGAGACGGACCCGCAGAGGGTGGGGATGGCGCCTCTCCCTGCCGGACCGCTGGCGCCAGAGGCTGAGGGCAGCGCCCGGCTGATCAGCGACTTCGTCGCTCAGGCGAAGGAGCGCCTGGCGCACCACTCGCCCGCCAACATGGTGCTGTTGAGGGGCTTCTCGAAGCACCCGGCCATGCCCTCCATAACCGACATATGCAAGATGCGGGCGGCTGCCATCGCCGTCTATCCCATGTACCGGGGGCTGGCGAAGCTGGTCGGGATGACGGTCCTGGCGACCGGCGCCACGCTCGCCGATGAGCTGGCGACGCTGCGCGAGCATTGGCGCAGCTTCGACTTCTTCTTCGTCCACTTCAAGAAGACGGACAGCGCCGGCGAGGACGGCAACTTCGCTGGGAAGGTTGCGGCGCTGGAGGAGTTGGACGGCGCGATACCGGCGATCCAGGAGCTTGGGCCGGACGTCCTCATGGTAGCCGGCGACCATTCGACGCCCGCCGTAATCGCCAGTCATAGCTGGCACTCCGTGCCCTTCGTCCTGGGCTCACGCTGGTGCCGGCCCGACGGGGCACGTCGGTTCGACGAGACGCAGTGCCAGTCGGGCTCTCTGGGGACGTTTCCTGCCACCGAGGTCCTTCCCCTCGCTCTCGCCCACGCCCGGCGGCTGACGAAGTATGGAGCGTAGAATGACGACAAGAATGCCCCTCATAGCAGGCAACTGGAAGATGCACACCACCTCGCAGTCCTGCCGCGACCTCTGTCTCGGCGTGCAGGAGCGCACGCAGGCGACGCGGGGCGTGGAGAAGGTGGTCTGTCCGCCGTTCCCCTACCTGTCGCTCGCCGCCGAGCTCCTGCGAGGCACCTCGTTGAAGGTAGGTGCGCAGAATGTGCACTGGGAGGAGAAGGGCGCCTTCACGGGCGAGGTAAGCGTCCCCATGCTCGCTGAGTTCGTCGAATACGTCATCATCGGGCACTCGGAGCGCCGCGCCTACTTCCATGAGACGGACGGGACGGTGAACAAGAAGCTGCAGGCGGCGCTGGCGGCGGATCTGAAGCCGATCCTGTGCGTCGGCGAGACGCTGGAGCAGCGCGAGGCGGGCGGCACCGAGGGGGTGCTCGTGCGGCAGGTCAGCGGCGCGCTGGAGGGTGTGAGCCTGCCCGAGGGCTTCGCCATCGCCTACGAGCCCGTGTGGGCGATCGGCACCGGTCGGGCCGCTACGGGAGCGATGGCGAACGAGGCGATCGCTCTCATCCGGCGCGAGGTGGCCGCTCACACCGGCGAGCCCATCGCTGCCAGCCTGCGAATCCTCTACGGGGGCAGCGTGACTCCCGACAACATCGCCGAGTTCATCGGCGAGTCTGAGATCGACGGCGCCCTTGTCGGCGGTGCCTCCCTGGATGCCGAAGGCTTTTCGAGCATCATCGAGCAGACCGAACGCATATCGGCGACGAAATGAGCGACAACCTGATCGCCATCGTCGGCCCGACGGCCACAGGCAAGACGGCGTTGGGCGCCAGGCTGGCGCACGCTCTGGGCGGCGAGATCGTGAGCGCCGACTCGCGCCAGGTGTACAGGCACATGGACGTGGGGACGGCGAAGCCGACCGCCGAGGAGCGGGCACTGGCCCGCCACTGGCTCATCGATGTGGTGGCCCCGGACGAGGCGTTCAGCCTGGGCCAGTACCTGGACCTGGCTGGCGCCGCCCTGGCCGATATCTGGTCGAGGAGTGCCCCCGCCTTCCTGGTCGGCGGCAGCGGGCAGTACGTGTGGGCGCTTCTGGAGGGCTGGCAGGTGCCGCGCGTGCCGCCCGACGGCGACATGCGGCGGCGTCTCGAGGAGCGGGCGGCCCGCGAAGGGCCCGAGGCGCTGCATGGTGAGCTCGCGGCCCTGGAGCCGGACGCGGCCCGAAAGATCGACCCTCGCAACGTACGGCGGGTCGTGCGGGCGCTGGAGGTGCGCTATCGGACGGGGCAGCCGCTGTCGGCCTGCCGGGCGCGCACCCCGCCCGTCTGCGATATCGTCATCCTCGGTCTGGACTGCCCTCAGGACGAGCTGTATGGTCGCATAGACGCCCGTGTGGACGCGATGGTGGCCTCCGGGCTCGTGGCGGAGGTGGAGGGCCTGCTGGCGCGCGGCTACGACCGTTCGCTGCCGGCGATGTCGGGCATCGGCTATCGGCAGGTCTGCCAGTATTTGTCCGGGGAGATGGGGCTGGTGGAGGCGGTCGCCAGGATCAAGACGGAGACGCATCGGCTTGCCCGCATGCAGCGGAACTGGTTCCGGCGCACCGACGCCAGGATCCACTGGATCGACGTGTGTCAGGGCGATCCCCTCGAGAAGGCGGTGCGCCTCGTGGAATCGCGGTTGGGGCTAGGGAGGGTCGTCGCACATGAACGCTGAGATCGACACCTACGGCCGCCAGATACGGTTGCTCCTGCAAAGCATCTGCGCCTGCCTGGAGGGTCTGAACCAGGCCCAGCTCAACTGGCGGCCGCCCGTCAACGGGGCGAACAGCGCCTACGTCATCGCCGCTCACACTTTCGGCAATGCGCGCGCCTGGGTGCTGGGCATCGCCTGCGGCCAGCCCGTCGAGCGTGACCGGCCGGCCGAGTTCCGGGCCTCGGGCCGCGACGCTGCCGATCTGGTGGCCAGCGCCCGCGGTCTTTCGGGTGAGATCGATGCGGCGCTGGCGGCGCTCTCGCCGTCGGAGCTAGACCGCCGCCTGGTGCCCCAGAAGACGCTTTGGGGAGAGGGGGAGCCGCACGAGATCTCGGTGCGAGAGGCCCTCGTGCACGTGGTCGAGCACGCCTCCATCCACCTGGGGCAGATCCAGATCACGCGGGATCTGGCGCTCGCGCAGTCTTGAGATGAACTTCACCAAGATGCACGGCATCGGCAACGACTTCGTTGTCGTCGAGCCCGGAACGCGGGGCGACGACTGGTCGAAGCTTGCCGTCGCCATGTGCGACCGCCACTTCGGCGTCGGTGCCGACGGCCTCATCCTGGTGTTGCCCTCCGAGCGCGCCGACCTGCGCATGCGCATGTTCAACCCCGACGGCTCCGAGGCCGAGATGTGCGGCAATGGCATCCGCTGCTTCGCGAAGTACGCCGTCGAGCGACGGCTGGCGCCGGCCCGCGACGGCCGCCTCACCGTCGATACGCTCGCCGGACTGCTGACAGCGGAGGTGTCGGGAAGCGAGGGGAGGGTCGAGCGGGTGCGCACCAGCATGGGCGCGCCCAGATTCGCACCGGCGGAGATACCCGTGCTGGCGGACATGGAGTCGCCGGTGAGGAACCTATCGCTGAAGGTCGATGGGCAGACTGTGGCGGTTACATGCCTTTCGATGGGCAATCCCCACGCCGTCCACTTCTACGCCCAGCCGGTGAGCCGCTATCCGCTCGAAGAGGTGGGCCCGAAGGTGGAGCGCCATCCCCTGTTCCCGCAGCGCGTCAACTTCGAGGTGGCGCGCGTCCTGAGCCGCGAGTCGATGGAGGTGCGGGTGTGGGAGCGGGGCGCCGGGGTCACCCTGGCCTGCGGGTCGGGCGCGAGCGCGGCGATGGTGGCCGCGCAGATCCAGGGCATGGTGGACGATTCAGTTAACATAAAGCTGCCGGGCGGTACGCTGACCATAGAGTGGGACGGCAGCGGTGAGGTGTATCTGTCGGGGCCGGCGGTCGAGGTGTTCACGGGTGAGTGGCCCGACGCAGCATCCGCTGGGGGAGGCGGGTCGTGAAGGAGATGCGTCGGCTGGAGACGCCCCGGAAGGGGAGCCTCTTCGAGCGGCTAACGAAAAGCCCGGTGCGCGGCTTCGAGATATGGGAGGCCGACTGCCGGCGGCTCGAGCGGGAGAAGCCCCACCTCGTCGCGTCCGATGAGAGCGGCGTGTTGGCGCTGCTGCCGCGCGTGGACGGCCTGAACGCCCACTACGGCTTCGCGAGCCTGGAGGCGTTCCGCAGCGGCTTTCCGGGCCTCCTCGAGCAGGTCGCGGGCGCGGCTCAGGGCGAGGACGTGCTCCGTCGTATCGAGCTGGGGTTTACGGACCTCCCCAACCGGCCGTTCATCGAGCCGGTGCTCTCCGGCTGCGGCTTTCACCTGCGCGAGGAGTGGTTCGAGATGCTTCTGGTCGAGGTGTCTCGGGATGCGCCGCCGCGCTTGCCGCGGGGCTACCACCTGCGGTCGCTGGTCGAGGACGACGTCGACGCGTTCATCGAGGTGAGTGAGGCCGCTTACGGCGAGGCGCCGGCACCTGCTGCCCTGGCCCGCGAATTCATCGCCACCGCCGATTCCATGCAGGGCGTGCTAGCGTCTAAGGGGGAGGTCGTCGCTGTGCTGCGACTCGTCAAGCAGCCGCCCGCCACCGGCTACGTCGACGACCTTGCCGTGCATCCAGATCGCCAGAGGCGCGGCCTCGGCTCAGCCCTCATGCGATGGGCGCTCGCCTGGGTCGCACGAGAGGGCCTGCGGCGCGCCCGCCTCCACGTCCGCTCCGACAACGCGCCTGCCCTGCACGTCTACCGCAAGCTCGGATTCACGGTCACCGGCTCGGGCTTGAGCTATTCGCGGCCCCTGGACGAGGCTGAGGTGCGAAGGGCGCGGGCCGAGAACGTGGGCACCTACATCAAGTTCGGCGGCTGGCGGTAGTCCGGAAGATAGAGGCTGGAAGTCGGAGGTCGGCGACCGGGGCCGGCGTAGCGGAGGGCTTCGGCCCTCCACGTGGGCTGGTCGGTTGCCAAACGGACCCGGAGCCTCCCTGATTTAGTGTAAGATATCCCCACGATGGAGCCGCGCATCCAGTACGCCATGACGGCCGCCGGATGAACCGAAGGGGTCCCGCCATTGGCCGAGATACTTAGACAGGTCGTGCTGCCCGAGGAGGTCCCGGGCGCTCTGTTCCTGTCATCGATGCCCGGGCGGGACGGGCCGGTGGAACAGGCGGTTCGGGACATGCGAGAACTGGGGATCGACCGTGTAGTCTGTCTCACGCCTGACGACGAGATCCGCATGAAGTCGCCGGACTACGCCGCCGCGCTGAGACAGGGTGATCTGCCCTGTCTCGTGCAGCGCTTCCCGATCCCTGATTTCGGGGTGCCGGATGACCGGCGTGCGTTCCTATCGCTGGTACGACAGCTTGGAGATTCGCTGAGACGGGGCGAGCGTCTGCTGGTGCATTGTTCGGCCGGATTCGGCCGCTGTGGGACAGTCGCCACTTGTGCAATCGTCGCGCTTGGCATCGAACCAGATGCGGCGCGCGAAGCCGTGACGAGGGGCGGCGGGCGCGCTGAGCATGACCTTGTGCACTGGCTGGCCGGAGAAGGTCCGTAGCTGCGAGAAAGGCGACTAGGTGGCCCTTGCCATCAGGATGTGCCATGTGAGTGTATCTCGTCCGGCATGCCGGGGTCGTTGGTCGCCCGAGCCTGCCCGCGAGTCGGTGGGGTCTATCGACGACGGGAGCGCGGGAGTGCGCCATCGCCATGCAGCGGGCGTTTGCTGAGCACAACGAGAGGCTCCTTCGACAAGCTCAGGATGAGCACACTGAGCCTGTCGAAGTGCGGGTCCGCATCGGGCTGAACGCCGGAGAGCCGATAGCTGAGAACGGAGACCTGTTCGAGAAGGCGGTGATCGTGGCGGCGCGGATAGCGGCGAAAGCTGAGGGTGGCGAGATCGTGGTGGCGAATGTGGTCAGAGAGCTCGCCGCTGGCAAGGGCTTCTTGTTCTCGGACAGGGGCGACGCGGTGCTGCGCGGCTTCGAGGACCCGGTGCGCCTGTATGAGGTTCGCTGGCGGGAGTCCGCCGGAGGCGGATGATGGAGCCGGGCATCCAGTACGCGCGGACGGCCGACGGCGTGAGCATCGCCTTCCGGACGCTCGGCGAAGGGGCGCCCCTTGTGTCGGTGCCGATCGTGCCGTGGAGCCATATCCAGGTGGGTTGGCAGATGCCCGACGCCCGGCATTGGTACGAGCGGTTGGCTGAGAAAAGGAAGCTGGTCGGGTACGACGGCAGGGGGTCGGGGCTGTCGCAGCGTGATGTGACCGACTACTCACTGGATGCCCTGGTGCTGGACCTGGAGGCGGTGGTTGACCGACTGGGCTTGGAGAAGTTCGCTCTGTTTGGGCTATACGTTTCGGGGCCGGTGGCTATCGCGTACGCGGCCCGCCACCCGGAGCGGGTGTCGCACCTCATCCTGTGGTGCTCCTGGGCACGGGGCTCCGACGTACCAGGGGCGGCGCAGGTGCGGGCAGCGCGCGCGTTCATAGACCTGAACTGGGAAACGTACACGGAGACGGTGGCGGGCATCTTCCTCGGCTGGTCGCAGGCCGAGGCGGCGCATCGGTTCGCCGCCTACATGCGAGAATGCACGACGCCGGAAGCCGCTCAGGCGGCCCTCGAGGCTACCAACAAGTTCGACGTTACGGAGCTCCTGCCGCAGTTGAAGATGCCCACCCTTGTCCTTCATCGCCGTCAACTGCGCTTCCCTGAGGTGAGCCTCGCCAGGGACCTTGCCTCCCGCATACCGGAAGCCCGTTTGGTAGTCTTGGAAGGGGACTCGATGGCGCCGTACCTGGGCGACACGGAGCCGGTGGTGCGGACCATCGAGGAGTTCCTGGGCGAGGGTGAGGAGGTCGCAGAACCGGAGGCTCCCTCTGGCCTTGTGACCATCCTCTTCACCGATATCGAGGCCTCCACCACCCTCACCCAGCGCCTCGGTGACGCCAAAGCCCAGGAGCTGCTGCATACCCACAACACAATCGTCCGCGATGCCCTGAAGGCCCATGGCGGAAGAGAGATCAAGCACACCGGCGACGGAATCATGGCGTCCTTTCCCTCCGCTTCAGGGGCGATCGAGTGTGCCATCGCCATCCAGCGGGCGGTGGCTGTTCATGTCGAGGCGCATGCTGACTCGCCGCTGCGGGTGCGCGTCGGGCTGAATACAGGTGAACCCGTGGCCGAGGAGAAAGACCTGTTCGGCACCGCGGTGCAGTTGGCTCGGCGCATATGCGACCACGCGGGACCGGGCGAGATAGTAGTGCCAATCGTCGTACGGGAGCTGGCGGCGGGCAAGGGGTTCTTGTTTTCGGACCGGGGCGACGTGGCGCTGCGTGGGTTCGAGGACCCGGTGAGGCTGTATGAGGTGCGGTGGCAAGAGAACGTCTGACGGGGCCGCCACCGTAGCGTAAGCGAAGACCCCTGGTTCTTCCCCATCTTGAACTCCGCGTCGGAAGGAGGCCGAGCATGCCATACGAGCACATCACCTACGAAGTGGACGAGAAAGCACACATAGCCACGGCAACGCTCAACAAACCGGAGCGGCTAAACGCCATCGACCAGCAGGACCATCGCGACCTTCTTGAGCTCTGCGATCGCATTCAGCACGACGATGCGGTGTGGGTGGTCGTGTGGACGGGCGCCGGCCGCGGTTTCTGCGCCGGGGCGGACGTCCAACAGGCACGCCCGCCCGCCGAAGAGGCGCCGCCGCCCGAACTGAACCAGCTTCTGGACGAGGGCTCCTGGATCAGCCGCCTGGGCAGCGCCCTCTATGGCGTCGACAAGCCGATGATCGCCGCCGTCAATGGCGTGGCTGCCGGCGCTGGCTTCTCGCTGGCGCTTTGCTGCGACATCCGTGTCGGCTGCGAGAACAGCCGCTTCATTACCGTCTATCAGGAACGCAATCTGCCGCCGGAAGGCGGCATGTCATTCCTCCTGTCCCGCGTCGTGGGCGTAGGGCGCGCCCTTGACCTGTCACTCACGAGCCGGCGCGTGGAGGCGGACGAGGCCTACCGCATAGGGCTTCTCGACCGGCTGGTGCCCGCCGACCAGCTCTTGCCGACGGCGCGGGGCATCGCCGAACAGATCTGTCGGCTGCCGCCCGGCGCTGTGCGCACAACCAAGCGCGCGGTGCGGCGGGCATTGGAGACGGGCTTTGCGGACGCGGCGCATTATGAAACACAGGCGGGCGGCCTGGCCCGTCGCGCCAGCCATGACAGCGAAGAGGCGCGGCGCGCCTTCGCGGAGAAGCGCCAACCGACGTACCTGGGCCGCTGATGGTGCTGAGCCACCGCCGTCGCCGGCGACGAGGGGTGGTGCAACAGCGCTGTCCGGCAACCAGAGCCTGTTCGCGGCTGAGGGGGAGTCGTCGAAGGGCCGAGTTCACTTCACGAACGCTATGCCCACTGCCAGAATCAACGGCTTTGATATGCACTACCAGGTGCTCGGCGGCGGGCAGACCTTCGTCTGGGGCCATGGACTCATGGGCTCGATCGCCCGCCAGCAACTGCTGAGTGTGGGGCTGGAGGGTCTGAAGCAACGTGGCTTCCGTGTCGTCAGCTACGATGCTCGCGGTCACGGTGCCTCCGGGTTCACCGACGACCAGGCGCACTACTCCTGGACTGCGCATGCCCAAGATCTCTTCGGGCTTCTCTGTCATCTGGGCATCGAGAGGGCACACATCGGCGGGGGATCGATGGGCGCTGGCGTCGCCATCGCCTTCGCCCTGGCACATCCGGAGCGGGTGGAGCGGCTCGTCCTGGTGGCGCCGCCGCCCCTGGCGGAGACCATAGGCCCGGCGGCGCAGCTCTTCGGCGCCTTCGCGACACTCATCGAGACGCAGGGCCTGGAACGAGCGGTGGAGGCAGCGATGCAGCTCCCTGTGCTGGCCGCTCTCAAGGAGGGCCAGCCCGACGAGTACGAGCAGATGCGCGACTGGCTCCTCTCTCAGCATCCTCGTGCCGTCGTCCTCGCCATCCGCGGTCTGTTCGATGGGGCGGCCTTGCCCGAAGAGCGTTTTCACGAGATCAGAGCGCCGACACTCATCGTCGGCCATCGGGACGACCCGATCCACCCGCTCTCTTCCGCCGAGAAGCTGCACGCGGCCATCGCCGGCTCGCGGCTCGTCGTGGCGCCGGAGGCAGAGTATTTCCGGCAGCACCCCGACGAGATGACGGAGATGGTCGCCGCCTTCCTGCAAGGGGAGAACGGTTCCGAGGGGCTACCCAAGACATAGGCGCGGCGGCTACGGCCGCGAAGAGGCGCGGCGCGCCTTCCTGGAGAAGCGCCATCCGACCTGCTTGTGGCGCTGATAGCGCTGGCCATCGTCACCGCCGGTCGCTATGGCAGGCGGGTAGATATCCCAACGCAACGGGCGACCTCGAAAGGAGTGCGAGCGTGAAAGAGTTCAGAGACAAGGTGGCCGTCGTCACGGGGGCGGCCAGCGGCATCGGACGGGGGCTGGCCGAGCGGTTCGCGGCGGAGGGAATGAAGGTGGTGCTGGCTGACATCGAGCGGGGGGCGCTGGCCACGACTGAAAGCGAGATGAAAGCGAAAGGGGCGACGGTGCTGGCCGTGCCCACCGACGTTTCGAAGGGCGGGGACGTAGAGGCGCTCGCCAGGAAGACTATCGACACCTTCGGCGCGGTGCACATCGTCTGCAACAACGCTGGCGTCGCCGTCGGCGGCCTGTCGTGGGAGCGCACCGTGGCCGACTGGGAGTGGGTCCTGGGCGTGAATCTCTGGGGTGTGATTCATGGCATACGCGTCTTCGTGCCGATCATGCTCGCCCAGGATACGGAAGGTCATATCGTCAACGTTGCGTCCACGGCGGGGCTCTTGTCGAACCCGGGGATACCCATCTACAACGTGACCAAGCACGGTATCGTGACCTTATCGGAGATCATGCACCATGAGCTGGCGCTGGCTGGTGCCAAGATCAAGGTCTCGGTGCTCTGTCCGCTGTGGGTCAACACGCGGATCGCGGACTCCGACCGTAATCGGCCGGCCGCACTCCTGAACGACCCGGCGGTCCCGGCGGTGCCCCCCGGGATGGCCGTCTTGGAGCAGACCTTCCGCCAGCTCCTGGCATCGGGGCAGAGCCCCGAAGAGGTCGCCGAGCACGTCCTCAACGCCATCAGAGAGGAGAAGTTCTACGTCTTCCCGGACCCCCAGATCAAGAACGGCGTGCGAACCCGCATGGAGGACATCCTGGCGGAGCGTAATCCGACCTTCGACATGGGCGCGCTTGCACAGGCGATCAGCAGTGGGCAGTAGGTCATGCGATCGCAGAGCGATGCGCCGGGGTGCGGCCGCAACAGAGCCCCGTAGGGACACAAAGGCGACGGGGTTCGGGTCGTAGCGCTTCTGTCGAACCAGCGCATGCCACACAGGCTGGGCGTTGGAGGGACGCGGTCGGGTGGAGCGGGCCGTCCACGTTGATGTGGCCGCATCAATTGCTTATGATTGCCTAGCTGCCAGCCACCAGCAGTGAAAGGGGACGGATAGAACGATGCCCAGCGAGCAACTCCAGACCATTACCGACGCGTTGAGGTCCCGACCGCTCTTTGCAGATGTCAGCTTTGAGGAGCAGCGTGCCGCCTTCGAACAGACGACGGTGCTGTTCCCGGTGCCGCCGGACGTGCGCCGTGAGCCTGTCGACGCCGGCGGCGTTCCCGGCGAGTGGATCGTCGCTCCGGGAGCGGAGGACGAGCGGGTTATCTTCTACCTGCACGGCGGCGGCTACACCATCGGCTCGATAAACACTCACCGCGAGATGATCTCGCGGCTATCGCGGGCGGCCGGCGCCAGGGCGCTCGCCATCGACTACCGGCTGGCCCCGGAGCACCCGTTCCCCGCCGCAGTGGAGGACTCCACCGCTGCCTACCGCTGGCTGCTGTCCGCGGGGGTCGACCCCGCCCGGCTCGTCATCGCTGGCGACTCCGCGGGCGGGGGGCTGACCGTGGCGACCCTCGTCGCCCTTCGAGATGCCGGCGATACGCTGCCAGCGGCGGCGGTGTGCATCTCGCCCTGGGTGGACATGGAAGGCCTCGGCGAGTCCATGACGACGAAGGTCGAGGTCGATCCAATGATAGATCCGATAGCCCTTCCCAGGGAGGCGAAGGCGTATCTAGGTGATGCAGATCCGCGCACGCCCCTCGCCGCCCCCCTCTATGCCGATCTCACGGGTCTGCCGCCGCTGCTCATCCACGTCGGCACCTCAGAGGTACTGCTCGATGACTCGACCCGCCTCGCCGAGCGCGCGAAGGCTGCCGGTGTGGATGTCGTCCTCGAGCCATGGGACGAGATGATCCACGTCTGGCACTTCTTCGCCTCGATGCTGCCGGAGGGCCAACAGGCGATCGACCGCGTCGGTGAGTTCATTCGCGAGCACACGGGCTGACCGGGCGAGTGCCCGGCGCGGTTGCACGAGGCCAGGTGGGCTCAACCACGGGCAGAGCCGCCGCGACGGTTAGGAGGCGCCATGAAGAAGTCGCTATTGCTAGTGACCGTTCTGCTTGGGAGTGTCGCTGCCCTGCGGCGGCTGCGGCCTGCTGGGTGGCCCGCTCAGCTACTCGAAAGCCTCTCCCAGATGCCTGTGAGCGTTATGGAGCGGTGTGTGGGCAGCTTGCCGGAGAACTCGCCCCGGAAAAGGATGATGTCGGGCCTGCGCCGAATCGAGGAGCAGAACGAGGAGCTTCTTGCCCTGTCGCGGGAGCAGAAGGAGCTCCTGCGGAAACAGTATGACCTCTTGTCTGGAGTGCTGGAATCACCGGCCTCCGGCGATGACCCGCAGCACGGCTGATGAGCTGTCGCGCAAGGAGTGAATCCAATGTCAGCAGGAGAAGCCCGGGTGCCGGGGGTTGAGGCGAGGCTGAAGGAACTTGGCCTTACGCTCCCGGAGCCGCTGAGACCGCCCCCAGGCGTCAAGCTACCCTTTCCCTGGGTGAGGGTACGCGGCAACCGTGCCTATATCTCGGGGCACGGCCCTCAGAACCCGGACGGATCCATCGCAGAGCCGCTGGGCAAAGTGGGGGCGGACCTGACGCTGGAGGAGGGGAACCGCGCGGCACGGTTGGCCGGACTGTCGATCCTGAGCAGCCTCAAGCGGGAGTTGGGAGACCTGGACCGGGTGGCGGCCTGGTTGAGGGTCTTCGGGATGGTGAACTCGGCGCCCGGTTTCAACCAGCAGCCGCTGGTGATCAACGGCTTCTCCGCCCTGATACTCGAGCTGTGGGGACCGGAGAGAGGGCTACACGCCCGCTCAGCCGTGGGCATGGCGGGGCTGCCGTTCGATATTCCGGTCGAGATCGAGGCCGAGGTCGAGATCGTCGGCTAAGGCGCCCAGGACGCCGCCGCATGGCGAGGCGTTGAAGTATCTCATGCGGCCGTACGATAAGAGGCAGACAGAGTCGACATAATGCAGTTCGCCAGACGGATCGAAAGGCTGCCGCCCTATCTCTTCGCTGAGATAAGCCGCAAGATCGCCGAGAAGCGGGCCCAGGGCGTCGATGTCGTCACCTTCGCGATAGGCGACCCCGATATCCCCACGCCTCCTCACGTCATCGACGCGCTGGTAGAGGCGGCGCGCGATCCCGCCAACCACCGCTACCCCGAGAGCGAGGGCCTGCTGGAGCTGCGAGAGGCCATCGCTGAGTGGTACGACCGCCGCTTCGGCCTCAGCTTCGACCCCGAGCGTGAGGTGCTGCCCCTTATCGGCTCCAAGGAGGGCATCGGCCACGTGGCCCTCTGCTTCATCGACCCCGGCGACGTGGCGCTGGTACCGGACCCCGGCTATCCGGTCTACTCCGTGGGCACGCTCTTCGCCGGCGGCGAGCCGTACTACCTGCCCTTGCGCGAGGAGGACGGCTTCCTGCCCGACCTGAAGTCTGTGCCTGCTGATGTGGCGAGCAGGGCGCGTCTCCTCTGGCTCAACTACCCCAACAACCCGACGGCGGCCGTCGCCGACCTCGACTTCTTCGAGCAAGCCGTCGCCTTCGCCAAGAGGCATGACATCGCGGTCTGCCACGACGGCCCCTACAGCGAGGTCGCCTTCGATGGCTACAGGCCCGTGAGCTTCCTCCAGGCCGCCGGCGCGCGCGACGTGGGCGTGGAGTTCCACTCCTTCTCCAAGAGCTACAACATGACCGGCTGGCGCATCGGCATGGTGGTGGGCAACGCCCGGATGGTGGACGCCCTGATGCGGGTCAAGTCGAATCTGGACTCCGGCATCCCTCAGGCGATCCAGCGCATGGCTATCGCCGCCGTCCGCGGGCCGCAGGACTGCATCGACGAGCACAACGCGCTCTATCAGCGCCGTCGCGACCGGCTCGTGGAGGTGCTGCGGGGCATGGGCCTGCGCGTCCAGACTCCCAAGGCGAGCCTCTACGTCTGGGCGCGCGTGCCGGAGGGCCACACGTCGGTGAGCTTCGCGGAGCGATTGCTGGAGGACCTGGCAGTCGTGGTCACGCCCGGCATCGGGTACGGCGAGCAGGGCGAAGGCTACGTGAGGCTATCCTTAACGACACCCGACGACCGGCTGGAAGAGGGGCTGCGGCGCCTGTCTGGGTGGAAGGCGTGCTAGGTGCGTTCTGGAGATCCGCAAGGATACGGTCTGCTCAACGCTGTCCGCGACGTGGTGCGCCGCGGTGGGCATGGGTTCACGCTCCATGCGGTAAGGCAGGCTACTCTGGAGGGGATCAGCCTCTCGCAGGTGCAGGATGCGATTTGTCTTGCGACCGCTGAGGTGATCGAGGATTACACTGAAGGGCCAAGAGGCCCGAGCTGCCTTATCCTGGCTTATGACAGCGCTGGCCAGCCTCTGCATGTCGTCTGCTCTCACCCGCCAAACGTTGCTATAATCACTGTGTACCGGCCCGATCCCGACCGATGGGTCGGCCACCGTGTCAGAAGGTGAGGCAATGACCGCCTGCCCGTTGTGCAAGGGACGACTAGAGCGTAGGGTCATCAGCTATACCCAGCCCTTCGAGGGCAAGTTGTATGTCATCGACAACGTGCCCGCAGAGGTATGTCGACAGTGCGGCGAGATCGTCCTGGATCCATCGACGGCAAAGAGGATTCAGGAGCTGGTATGGTCAGGTGAGCCGAAACGAAGTCTTCAGCTGCCCGTGTTCGACCTGGCTGAGGTTCCTTAGTCTCATCCCCAAGAGTCACGACCATCGCCTCAGGGAGGCTGCCAGGCGGCGTACAGGGTTGCGGTCACGGAGTCGGTGCGTCATGGCGGAGAGCGTACGCAGGTGAACACGCAACGCGTTGCGCCCCGGCCCGGCCTTCTGCTGCGCTGGTTCTATCGCGGCCCGGTCTTCCTCTACCGCATCGGCCTGGGCGGATTCATGCCCATGCAGTTGCTGCTTACGACGGTCGGGCGTAGGAGCGGGAAGCCGCGCCGGGCGGCCGTCGACATACTGCGCCACGATGCCGCCACGGACACGTACTACGTCGTGTCGGCGTACGGCGACCGCTCAGACTGGTATCGTAACCTGATGGTGAACCCGGCGCTGCGAGCGCAGGCCCGATGGCGCGGGTTTCCCGCCCGCGCGACCACAATGCCCGAGAAGGAGGCGCAGGAGCTCCTGCTCGACTTCTGGCGGCGGCACGGGCTCTACGTGCGCATCATGTTCCGCCTCATCGGGCTGAAGGCAGCTACTGAAGAGGAGTTCCGGGCGGCGGTGGCGGAGATGAAGGTCGTGGCCATCCGGCCCGAGCCGAGGTAACGGCCTCGATTCTCATAGCGAAGGCCGGTCACCCCGCTTCTCCTCTCCCGTCCATCACTTCGAGATTGCACGACGCCCCCTTCGACAGGCTCAGGATGCGAAATGAGGCTCCCGGTGGTTGGGGCAATGCATGATGGCATGCTGAGCCTGCCTGCCGGCAGGCGGGCTTGTCGAAGCCCGCCTGAGGCGGGAAGGACGCCCGCGCTTTCATGCTTTGTGGAGTACGTCGTCAACCGGCATGTACGATTCTGAGCTATACTTAGGAGCGGGAGACCCGTTAGAGGAGGACTGACAGCATACCCAGGATCACCTACGACACCGCTGAGCCAGAGGAGCGGGCGTTCCTGGTGGCCGTCGAGGCGAGAGATGACTCTCGATCGGGTGGCGACGGCGCCTGGGACGTCGAAAGCTCGCTCGATGAGCTGGCGCTGCTCGCCCGCACCGCCGGCGCCCGCGTCGTCGGCCGCGTCGTCCAGAGGCTGTCCAACCCGCACCCGGCCCACTACATCGGCAAGGGCAAGCTGGGGGAGGTCCAGGCGGAGCGAGAGCGAACGGGCTACTCGCTGGTCATCTTCGACGACGAGCTGAGTCCGTCCCAGCAGCGCAACCTGGAGCATGCCCTCAAGGTCAAGGTCATCGACCGCACGGCCCTCATACTCGATATCTTCGCCCGGCGGGCGCACACGAAGGAGGGCCGGCTCCAGGTGGACCTGGCCCAGGCCCAGTACCTTCTACCCCGCCTGGCCGGCCAGTGGAGCCACCTGGAGCGACTCGAGGGCGCCATCGGCACGCGCGGCCCCGGCGAGACGCAGCTAGAGACGGACCGGCGCCTCGTGCGGCAGAAGATCGGGCGCCTCAAGAACCAGATCGAGGAGGTGCGGCGCCATCGCGCGCTCCACCGGCGACGGCGGGCGCGACAGGGCGTGCCGGTTGTCTCGCTCGTCGGCTACACCAACGCCGGCAAGAGCACGCTCATGCGCGCCCTCTCCGGCGCCGACGTCTTCGTCGAAGACCTGCTCTTCGCCACCCTCGACCCCGTGACGCGCCGGGTCGCTCTGCCCGCCGGGGGCCGGGTGCTGGTGACCGACACCGTCGGCTTCATTCAGAAGCTGCCCACGCAGCTCGTCGCCGCCTTCCACGCCACGCTTGAGGAGCTGGCGGAGGCGGACCTGCTAGTGCATGTGGTCGACATAACCCACGCCGATGCCGCCGTGCAGAGCCAGACTGTCGACAACACGCTGGCCGACCTGGGGTTGGCTGGCAAGCCGCGCATCACAG
Source organism: uncultured Dehalococcoidia bacterium (assembly GCA_964565775.1). GTDB lineage: Bacteria > Chloroflexota > Dehalococcoidia > DSTF01 > JALHUB01 > CAZMGB01. The sequence goes on along the minus strand of CAZMGB010000008.1, from coordinate 74,583 downwards.
CGCTGAACAAGGTCGACCTGCTTGCGCGGCGCGACGGCGAGCCGGTACGGGGGTTGGGGGACCTGGAGGATGTCGAGCTCTCCCTCAGCTTCCACCGGCCGGACGCCTGCCTCGTGTCCGCCCTCGACGGGTGGGGGCTGGGGGAGCTGCTGTCGCGAATCGAGAGGGCGCTGGTGGCCGCGGCCGCTGCCCGCGTGCCGGCGTAGCGGCGAGCTGATAGTCATGAACGAAATAGTCCGACAGGGTCCGACATTCGTAGGTCGGGGTCTTGAGACCCCGACGGGTTCGCGAGGGT
>CAZMGB010000008.1:0-74188 GCA_964565775.1 uncultured Dehalococcoidia bacterium | reverse complement strand
TCGCCAGTGGAGCTGATAGTCATGAACGAAATAGTCCGGCAGGGTCCGACATTCGTAGGTCGGGGTCTTGAGACCCCGACGGGTTCGCGAGGGTCTAGAGACCCCCGCCTACGAGGCGGCCGCCGTGTGGGCTTGTCTTCTCAATGACCCTCAGCTCGCCAGTGGAGCTGATAGTCATGAACGAAATAGTCCGGCAGGGTCCGACATTCGCAGGTCGGGGTCTTGAGACCCCGACGGGTTCGCGAGGGTCTTGCGCCAGGGGCGCATCCGCCTTCGGCGGAAAAGACCCCCGCCTACGAGGCGGTCGCCGTGTGGGCTTGTCTTCTCAATGACCCTCAGCTCGCCAGTGGAGCCTAGCAGGCTGCGGGCGACCTGAAGGTTGCCCCTACATGACGGCTACGAGGCGCCACCCTCCCGCTCTCTGTCGATGAGTTCGCGCCGCAGGATCTTGCCCGAGAGGCTCTTGGGGATCGACTCCACAAACTCGACCTGACGCACCTTCTTGTAGGGGGCCACCCTCTCGGCCACGAAGCTCATGAGGTCTTCCTGGCTGGCCTCGGCCCCCGGCCGCAGCACCACGAAGGCCTTGGGGACCTCGCCCGCCGTGTCCGTCTGCTTCGGGATGACGGCAACATCGAGGATCGCCGGGTGCTCCAGGAGCAGCGCCTCAAGCTCGGCGGGCGCCACCTGGTAGCCCTTGTACTTGATCATCTCCTTCTTGCGGTCGACGATGTAGGCGAAGCCCTTCTCGTCGAAGCGGCCGATGTCGCCCGTGCGAAGCCATCCGTCCTCTGTGAACGACGCCGCCGTTGCTTCCGGCTGCCGCCAGTAGCCCCGCATGACCTGGGGCCCGCGCACGAGGATCTCTCCCTCGTCACCCACGCCTAGCGGCTGGCCCGTCGAGAGGCTCGCCACCATCTCCTCGGTGTCGGGCACCGGCGGCCCCACCGACTCGAGCCTGATGCCGTTCATGGGCAGCGTGTTGATCAAGGGGCTGGTCTCCGTGAGCCCGTAGCCCTGCTGCATGGGGCAGTGGAGCGCGTCGCGGGCCCGCTCGGCTATCTCCAGGGCCAGGGGCGCCGCCCCTGAGTGGATGAACTGGAGGCTGGAGGTGTCGAACTTCGAGAGGTCCGGCAGGTTCGCCAGCACCTGGAGGGCCGGCGGAACGACGAAGAGGTTCGTGACCCGGTGCTGTTCGACCAGTCGGAGGGTCAGCTCGGGGTCGAAGCGCGACATCACCACCTGGGTGGCGCCGATGGCCAGGCCGGTGTTCATGAGCACGGTGAGGCCGTAGATGTGATAGAAGGGCAGGAAGTCAAGCAGCACCGTATCGCGCGTGAAGTAGGCCGTGCCGAGCCCCTGGCGGGTGTTCGACACCAGGTTCTGATGGGTGAGCATAACCCCCTTGGGCAGGCCCGTGGTGCCGCTGGAGTAGGGCAGGGCAGCCAGGTCCTCTTCAGGGTTGATCTCGACAGGGGCGGGATCGCCCGCCACGCCGTCCGCCGTCTCCCAGATGTCTTCCAGGGCGAAGACGTGCGTCAGGCTGGGCAGGCTTCCCCGCACAGATTCGGCCATGGGTATGAACAGCTTCGAAGCAAACAGCGCCACGGCCTCGCTGTCCTCAAGTTGCTGGGCGACCTCCCCTTCCTTGTAAAGCGGGTTTATGGTCGTGACGCAGGCGCCCGCCAGCAGCGCGCCGTGAAAGGCCACCGCATACTCGGGTGAGTTGGGCGAGTGGATGGCGACCCGGTCGCCTTTCGCGACGCCCTTCTCCTGGAGAAGGCGGGCTATCTTGCGAACTGTGTGCCACACCTGCGCGAAGGTGAAGCTCCGGCCCTCAATGTCGTAGAAGGCGACTTTGTCCGGGACTGTCCTGGCGGCACCTTCGGCGAAGGCCGGCAGCGGCAACTTGGGGTAGGGATCGAGGCTCAAGAATGGGCTGCTGAAGATCATGCGATTGCTCCTGTCGGCGGGATGCCTAGACTCTCTATAGCCTTAGCGGCCCGTCTCAGTCAACAGTGCCCGGCGCAGGACGCGCACGTGTTCAGGAAACGGATTGGCCTCTAAGCGGCTGCCCGGCGGGTCGTCGTCGCCTACGTCCACGTCCAGCGTCGCCAGCACGGGCCCCGCTTCCGAGAGAACGGCGTCGAGAGCGCTCTCAAGCTCCTCGATGGCGCTGAACCTGTAGGCTGAAGCATAGCCGGCGGCCTCCGCCAGGCCGGCGAAGTCGACGCGCCCGGCCGCGGGGATGGGCTGGCCGCCCGAGATCTCGTAGGCGTCGTTCTGGAAGACGAAGTGATACAGGTTCGAGGGTGCCGCTCCGGCGATGGTTGCGAGCGAACCGAGCTGCATGAGCAGGCTGCCGTCGCCATCGAGTACCCAGACGCGGCGCCGGCGCTGGGCCAGAGCCAGCCCCAAGCCGAGCGAGGAGGCGCCCCCCATGAAGCCGTAGCAGCTCATGTTCAGTTCGCTGGGCGAGTGGACGAGCCACGGCCCGAGGACGCTCATCGTGGCGACCACGATCTCGTCGTGGCGGCGGCGGGCCAGGGCCCTCAGGCACTGATTGCGACGCATCGTTTTCTCTACACGGTCTCCCGTCCCACCAAGACGGTAGCCGGCCCGCCTCTCGCTTGGGCCTCCTCGCGCGCCCAGCGGATCACCCCGAGGTCGCCGGGGCCGTCGAGAAGACGCCAGGGAATGCCCAGGACTTCCAGCAGCGGCTGGGCGAGGCGCACCATGGAGCGGTGGGATGCCCTTGGTTCCTGGTCGGGCTCGCGTCCCAGGAGGCCGACCAGCAGGAGCAGCGGCACGCCGCCGTCCAGACCGATGCCACGGAGGTAGTTCGTGCAGGCGTAGAGTCCGGCGTGCTGGATGACGACGACGGGCTCGCGGCCGCCGATCCAGAGGCCCGCCGCCAGCGCGACGGCCTCATTCTCCGTGGCGGCCGTGATCAAAGGCAGGTCGGCGTCGGCGCGGATCGTCTCCAGTAGCGTACGCTGGTGCGTATCGGGAACAGTGACAACGTCGGTGACGCCGCACGCCTTCAACTCCCGAAGGATGGCCGACGCTGTCACGGACTCGACCGGGCACATGGTCAGTTTACAAGCTCTCGTGCTTCCCGGAAGTGGCCGGCACGGCCGCTGCGCACGCCCGCGGCGACGGCCTGCGCGACGCCTTCTGCAAGGCCGCGGCGGCTATCGAGAAGAATCGGAACCTTCACAAGAGGGCTGCGTATCGCTGACGCGCAGCGGCAAGAGCCTCCCTGCCCGCCAAACGGGGCGAAGGAGTTCGACCGGTAATACGGACGGCTCTCACGACGGCAGCGGGGAATGGCCTCGCTCAGTCACCCAGGAGGGTGGTGTAGCCGAGGGCGACGACCTCCTCGACATAATCAGAACGCCACCCGGGGTTAGGCACGCGCACACCGCTCTCCCGGAACCAGCGGTGGTAGGAGAGATACTCCTCTTCGAGCCGGCGCCGCCAGGCGTCCTCCTCGGCGAACACCTTCGGGGCCAGCTCCTCCAGGCGGCCCACCTCGTCGGGATCGATCTCAAGCTCTTCCTGCCAGTAGTCGGCCAGGTAGTCGAGGCAGTCTTCCAGGTCTCTTCGACAGTCGTCCATCAGCATGGTCATCATGGACGCCTGGTCTACCGACTTTGCCCGGATGTGGAGCTCTCTGGCACAGGGCTCGCAGACGACCACCAGCTTGCGGGCCTCGCAGTCCTCCTTGCGGTCGCAGTCGCAGCAGCGGGGGGCGTACTGGGCGGCGGCCGGCGAGCGGGAGTAGCCCGCCACCATCGAGCTGTTGAGAGCGCCGCAGCGCAGGCACGACATCTTGTTGGCGAAGATGTCGTCTATGGTCTTGCCCCAGTCGATCTGCATCGCTGCCCCTCAGCGTGATACGAGCGCCATCAAACTATGATACTCGCACGGGGGGTGCAGTCAACTTTCCGGAATCCACTACACTGACACAGCAATCGGTCGATTATGTAGATAGTTGGCAGGGAGAGAACGTTCTAGTGAGAGCTCCTGACACTCAGTCTGAGGGCGAGCAACGGCCGTCTCGGCTTCGCGCCCTGGTCACCGATCTTCGGGGCAGGGATGTTGCGGGCCCTGGTGGACAAGAGGACACGCCGCACCAGAACGAGCTGGAGTCGCGACAGGCGAACCGGCCCGCACTCCTTTACTTCGCCCGGCTGGTCGCCTTCGGAGCCCTGACCTGGACGCTGGGAGCGCTTCTCGCCACCCTCCACGGCATGTGGAACTCCTCGCCGCTCCCCATCCTGAGCGCCGCCTTGCTCTTGATGGTTCCGTCCATGTTGTTCGGTGCAGCTCTGGTACTGAGGAACATCCACGGCTCGGGCGAGCGGCTGCAGGAGCTAGACCCCGGAGATGCATCCGATACCACTACGGGGCTTCCAGGTGAGTCCTACTTCCGAAAATGTCTGAAGTTGGAATTCGAGCGATCCCGTCGCGACGAGCGGTCGTTGGCCGTCGTCGTATTCGACGTCAACCATCTCCAGTCCGTGAACGAGCAGTTCAACTGGTCATGTGGTGACGAGGTTCTGAACCACGTGGCGCGTATGATCGCGGCGACCAGGCGGTCCACCGGTATCCTCGCCCGCCTGGACGGCGATCGCTTCGGCCTCATCTTGCCCGACTGCGGCGAGGATGGCGCCAGCGCTTTCATACGGCGCCTTGAGGACAGGCTGGCCCGGGAGCCATCCAAAGCCCACTTTGAAGGCCAGACCGTAGTGCTGTGGATGGGCGTCTGTGCCGGCGTCGCCGTCCTGAGCCCCGAAGTGCGCGACCCCCGAGAGTTCCTCTCGCTGGCCGAGGCTGACCTGCGGGTAGCCAAGGAGCACCTGAAGGAGCGTCGCGAGCGCTGGCTCTCAGCCTAGCCTGCGCCTCGTTTCCCAGCGTGCATCAGGCCCGGAGCCCATCCCCTCCGCGCAAGTCTGTGTCCTCCCTACGCGGGGCGCTTCTCAGGCTCCTCGCCCCAGGATAGTGCGAACGGTCCTTCGCTCGGCGCGCGTCGGGTAAGGGCCGCCACGAGGGCGTCCAACCGGCCCGCCATCGGGTCGCGAGGGAAGCGCAGCGACCGCAAGATGAGACCGTCACGCAGGATAACAAGCCCTCGTGTCAGGGTTTCGACGTCGGCCGCACCTTCGGCGCCCAGCCGGCGACGCAGACGGCGGCGCAGCGCAGCCGCGAAACGCGTCCGGCTGATGTGCAAATGATGCCACACTTGCTCCTGGCGTAGCGCCTGTGCCCACAGCTCCAGTCGGAGTGCCGGAGAGATACCGGCGCCCTGGTGTCCGCCGCGGCGCAACCCGGATGGTGGCCCGGAGCCATCGGCGCTCCTAACCGGCCGGAAGTCCACGTCCCCCGATCCCCGCTCGGTTGCCCCCTCCATCGCCTCCACGAGTAGCGCTTCCTTTCCGGGGAAGTGGAAGTAGAAGGCCCCCTTGGAGAGCGCCGTTCTCTCGCAGATATCGCCGACGCTGGTTGCCTCATAGCCCTGTGCAGCGAAGAGGCTGAGAGCCGCATCGAGGAGGCGTCTCCGTGTGCGTTGGCGCTGCTGGCTCTTGAGGGAGAGTTTCGCTTGAGGCATTGGCGTTCAGGGTAGTTATCGTCCTACCGGACGTGGGTCTTGAGGGTTCGCCTGCCGGGGTAGCAGGAGGAGTCGCCGCTTAGGTTAGGGTCAAGAAAGTCTGATCTTCGCTGCCCTGAAGGGTTGACAAAGAAGGACGTGAGAGGATAATACATACCGACGGGTCGGTATGTTCAGCTTGCTCGCGCGGAGGAAACGAGCATCTAGGGACTGCAGGCCAGGCCTGCAAATTCCCACTGGAGGAGAACCGTGAAGAACGTTTTGGGCCTTGCTTTGGCTATCGCGGTCCTGGTGGCCCCGATCGTCATTGGGCAGGCGCCGACTCTGCTATTCTGGTGGAGGTAGCATCAGGAGTGGGCCTCGCGGTCCGCACCTGAACTGAACCATACACCCAAGGCTGCTGCTGAGGATGGGGATCCTAGGGGTGCCCAATCATCTAGCAGGAGCGAAAGCGTCGCAACAGCATACCAACCCGCTGAAGGCGGCTGATCGGTCGGTCGCGGCTGGTCAGGCGCCCCCTAGTATCGTTTCTTCCGCCGGGCCCCCGCCATTCAAGCGGGGGCTTTTCCCTTTCTCGGCTGGGTCGGGAGCGGCTCTAGGCGGCGCGACTCTTCTCCTGAGGTTGCAGGTTCGCCACCCAGTCCTCGACTAGCGCCAGAAACGTCTCTACCACGCGGGGGTCGAACTGCGTGCCGCTGTTGCGCACGATCTCGTCGTGTGCGAGCTCCCACCCCATGGCCTTGCGATAGGGCCGGTCCGAGGTCATGGCGTCGAAGGTGTCGGCCACGGCGAATATGCGAGCTCCCAGCGGTATCGCTTCGCCGGCGAGGCCGCGCGGATATCCTTTGCCGTCATAGCGCTCGTGGTGCGAACGCACGATCTCGGACGCCGCCGACAGGAAGCTGGCCCCCTTCAGCATCTCGTAGCCGATGGCCGGGTGCTTGCGCATCTGCCGCCACTCTTCGGGGGAGAGAGGGCCCGGCTTGTGGAGGATCTCGTCGGGGACGCCGATCTTGCCGACGTCGTGGAGGAGGGCCGCCCTCTGGATATCGGTCCATTCGCGGCTCCCGTCTTCCATGCCCATACGGCGGGCCATCTCCATGGTGTAGTGAGCGACTCGAGCGGAATGGCCCTTGGTCTCCCGGTCGCGGGCATCGAGCGCCATCACCAGCGTCTCCAGGGTGCCGTGGTAGGATTCCGCGAGCCTGTCCGCCATCTCCAGGATCTCGGCGTTCGCCTTCTCCAGCTCCTCGTTCTGGCGCTGTAGGGCGGTGACGCTCTTCCTCGTCCTATCCATGTACTGCCTGGTCGCCAGATGCATCATCGCTGGCGGCGCCACAAAGGCGAGAAGGCCCGCGATTCCCAGTGCGCGGTAGGCCAGCGCCAGAGCGAGTCCAAGAAGGCCGAGGACCAGGTAGTGAGGGAAGAACCACTGCCCCTTCTCTTTCCAGATAGCCCAAGGGGTGCGGCGCGTGGCGACGCTCACGCTCTCGGACACGAGCACGCTGTTGACCCCGTAGGCGACGGCCGCTCCTGCCAGAGCCGCCGGCACCATCACGATGCTGACGTCCTCCCGCACCACACCGGCGATCGCCTGATAGGTGGCGGCACCCAACGTACCGGAGAGGGCCGCATTTCCGATGTTGAACAGGGAGCGCGTCGAGAAGATGTCGCGCAAGCCGTAGACGCTCAGGGCTGTCAGCGGTCCCACTATTGCCACCCCGGTCGGTCCGTAGAGCACGGCCGCGGCGAACATGCTGATGAAGCTGATAGAGAGCTTCGTCTCGCCGTACACGGGAAGGCTGAACCTGTCGGCGGTCAGGGCAAAGATGCTCAGGAGGATGAGGCCCTTGAGCTCCGAGGGGCTCGAGAAGTGGAAGCGGGGCGCAAGATAGGCTATGAAAGCGGCCCCGGCTGCAAACACGGCCAGTGTTAGGGCAAGGTCGAAGCGCGCGAGGTCCGCCGCTGACTCACTGCGGGTCCCTTCTGGTGGCGGCCGCTTGGAGGGTTCCTCGGTCCGCGCTGCGACCGCATGGACGTATGGACCCAGCGTCCGGATCCGCTCTCTCCGTCCCTGATCGTCGCTCATCTCTGGGATGGCCCCCAGAGGGCGGTCACGCCACGCGGAACCTGGCCCGTGTTGGAGCGACCTCGAACCCCGCGGGCGATTCTGTCTGCCTCCGGCGGCGTGTGTGGCCATTCAAGGCCCATCGTCCGTCCCCTCTTCATCGACGGAGTAGCCCATTCTTTGCGTCCCCGGGGAGCGCTGCTGCCGCTGGTATTATCGGCAAATTCGGAGAGGCGATTCAGCCTGCGCCGGGAGGCGCGCGACGGACGGATGAACGTGGCGATGGTCGCACAAGCCTGAGGGGCGGGCGACGTGCAGCCTTTGCGCTGGGGTCGCGGCTAGGCAGCCTCCTCCAGGGCTTCGCCCAGGCGGTGACGGAGCGCGCCCAGGATGCGCTTGTGGAGCTGGCAGACCCGCGATTCCGAGAGACCCATCAGCGCCCCGATCTCGCGGAAGGGCCTGCTTTCGTGATACCTGAGAAGCAGAATTGCCTTCTCGCGGGGACCTAGCTCCTCCAGCACATCGCTCAGAAGCCTAAGGGTTGCTGCGCGCTCGGTGGCGCGCTCCGGGTCCCCAAGCTCGTCGTCGTCCGGAGGATCCCAGCAGTGGATGCCGCCTTCGCCTCGCTGATCCTGCTGGGACCGTTCGAGGGAGATCGTCCTGGAGCTGGTCCGGGCGAGCATCGCCCTGAACTGGTCGAGTCCCATGCCCATCTTCAGGGCCAGCTCTTTGTGGGTGGGCCACCTGCCGAGCTCGCCCGCCAGTTGTTGAGATGCTCGGTCGAGCTCTCGCGCCGTTCTGCGCAGTGAGCGCGAAAGCGGGTCCTCCTTGCGGATGGCGTCGAGGATCGAGCCACGGATGCGACGGACGGCGAAGCTGGCAAAGGTGGTGCCTCGCTTCGGGTCGAAGCCGTCCACTGCCTGGATCAGCCCTTCGATGCCGTAGCCCATAGCGTCTTCTCTGTCTATGCCTGTAGCGCCGTTCGAGTCGTTGGCCATCCGGCCCACCACGAAAGCTACCAGGGGCATGTGTCTTATGATCATCTCGTCTCGCTTCATCAAGGTTCGCCTCCTCCACGTGAGGCGGCCGGGCAATAGGAAGCCGCCATCGGTGCGCCCGACGGCGGCGAGTCCTTGCGGCTTTTGCTGATGGTTCTGGAGCGATAGTCTGAGCGCTCCAGCGGCCTTCGGCAGCCCGGCAGCCCTAGCTCCGCCGTCCCTTTGCGGAGGAAACCTTAGGCCCGTAGCTTTGCGCCTCCCTCTTTCGAGGGATTTGCCTTTGTCGGTGCCGTCTATTCGGTTTTGGTTAGCCCTTTAGTCTGATGGGCCCTGTACCCATCCAGATTCATAACGCAGGAGGAGGCCAGACATAACAGGTTCTGGCATACAAATTGTGTTGGCTTTGACACATATCATCTGGTATGCTTGGCGCCGCGGGGTGGATGCGACGTCCTGGCACCGGGCGACGGTGTGTCGCTGGTGCCAGGCAGGGAACGGCCTCTCTTGAGAGCGGCCAGTCTGATAGACGCTCTCCATCATCCAGCCGCAGCCTTTGGGTTTTGGCTAGGGCAGCCAGGGAACGGCTGTACCAGCCAAGCGTCGCGCCACGAGCCCGGCTTTCGGGCGTGGCGTCGGCGGTGCCTGTTGCACGCAGGGTTCGCGGAGGCAGGCGCGGTGGTTTAGGCGCCTGCCCATTGCGCCGAGAATACCGGGGGAGGACATCGCTGATGAGACGGGTGACCGTCGCAAAGCGCCAGCAGAGGGAGCAGACTCGAGCGAAGCTCGTCGACGCGGCTCTCGATGTCTTCGCCCTTCATGGCTATGACCGGGCCACGGTGGAGGAGATCTCGGTCGCGGCCGGCTATTCCAAAGGGGCCTACTACTTCCACTTCTCGACGAAAGAGGAGATCTTGCTCGAGTTGCTCGACGTCTGGACGTCCCAGCAGAGCGAGCGCCTCAAGGCCTTCGAGTCGGTGGCGGCGCCGGCTGTTGCCGTCCTGGAGACGCTGGAGTCGTTCCTCTCCTTCGCTGACCGGGACGAGCGTTGGCCGCCGCTGCTGGTCGAGTTCTGGGCCCAGGCCCAGCGCAGCCACAAGGTTCGCCGATCTCTCCGCAACGCCTACGCCTCCTGGCAGCGCGACCTCACCAGGGTGTTCCGCAGGGGGATGGACGCGGGCGTGCTGTCATCCTCGCTCGACGTGGAGGCGGCAGCGCGAATGATGCTGGCCGCCCACGATGGGCTGGTTGTGGAGCATTGCCTGGGCGACGGCACGGGCCGGCGAGCCTCCTTGCGCAGGTTCCTGGGGCTACTCCTCGGCTTCCTCATGGCGTCCCCTGAAACCTCTGACGAGACGGCGCTTTCCGCCGTTGGCCAGTCACGCCCGCGAAGGGGCGAGCCGTTGGGCTAGGGGGCCGAGCCCCGCAGGACGGCTACCAATCGCAGGGCCCGCCAGGGCCCTTTCTGTTTGTCCGGCATGTCCCGTGCTATATTGGCTCCAGACTCTGCAAGGAGGCGCCGGCGATGAGGTGGGAGAGGGCCCGGCGGGAGGTCCTGGCGGCCGGTAGGCGCATCGCAGCGGCAGGGCTGGTCACGGGGGCGAGCGGCAACGTCAGCCGACGGATCGGGGCGCGCGGCCGCCGGCCGCTGGTTGCGATCACTCCGAGCCGCATACCGTACTCGCGGCTACGCGCGGGCGACATCCTGGTCATCGACCTGGAGGGAGCGGTGGTGGAGGGCAGGGGCACGCCTTCCAGCGAGACGCCGACGCACCTCTCGGTCTACCGGGCGCGCCCCGAAGTAGGCGCGGTCGTGCACACCCATTCGGTCTACGCCAGCGTCCTGGCGGTGGCGGGCATGGAGATTCCTCCCCTCATCGATGAGCAGGTGATGGCTCTGGGCGGGACGGTGTCGGTGGCCGAATACGCGATCGCCGGCAGCGAGGAGCTCGCCCGGAACGTCTGCGATGCCCTTGGCGAGAGGAACGCCGTGCTGCTGCGGAACCACGGTGCCCTGAGCGTCGGCGCCGACCTGGAGGAGGCGGTGTCGAAGTGCGAGCTGGTGGAGCGGATCGCCGAGGTCTACGTACACGCCCTCGGCCTGAAGCGGGCAAAGCCCCTGCCGGAGGATGCGGTCGCGGCGGAGACGGAGCTCTTTCGCAGGCCAAGGCAGTCTCGCTAGTCTGCCATCCCACCCTCAGAGGGGTTCCCTGAAGGGGGCCCTGACGGCCCCCGAATTCCACGGGCACTGCTCGTTTGCGACGGAGCGGCACGATTCGTATCCAGTTCGGGTTGAGGTTGCGCGACTAGTTTGCGCAGGCCTCGGCTGCTACAATCAGCGACGACGTGCGGTTGCGATCTCCTCAGTGGGCTAGGCCAATGGCTTCGCTATCCTTTCACGAGTTGGACGAAACTCAGTTTGAGGAATTCTGCTTTGATCTCCTCTGTGAGTTGGGCTTCGTCAACGTTGATTGGCGCAAGGGCACCGGCTTGGCGGCGAGCCCCGCTGACCGTGGGCGTGACATTGCCTGCCAGTTGGGACGTACGGACGTGGACGGCACAAAACACTTCGAGACGTGGTTCGTACAATGCAAGCACTACAAGAAGGGCGTACCTCCGGAAAGGCTGCAGGGGCTACTCAGTTGGGCTCAGGCTGAGCGGCCTCACGCTGCTCTCGTTATCGCCTCTGGTTTCCTTTCGAATGCCGCCAAGGACTACCTAACCGACTATGAGCGGAACAATCGGCCGCCCTTCAGAATTAAGTATTGGGAGCGCCCGCGCCTTGAGCGCATGACCAAGGGGAACGTCGACTTGCTGCGTAGATACGTGCTTGGGGGCCTGCGCAGCCAGGACGAAATTCTCGCCGCTGAACAGGAGTTCTTCGAAAAGGTCTGGCATGAGAGGCACCTGATGATTAAGCGGCTCGTTGAGTCTGGCCGAAAGGAGGTAGCGGCCGACATCTGGGAGGGTGCTCTCCAAGCAGCGGAGGAAGTGAATCAGCGATACGGCGAAGATCAGCTAGGCCCGTATGATGACTTCGAGTGGGGGATGCTGAACGGCAAGCTCTCAGCGCTGCGCTGGGTGCTTGGCGACGAGTGGGACATGCTCGATACCTGAGCTTTCCCTGCGAACACTTACGGCGCAGACCTTGGCGGCTGCGTCGCCATGTCAGGCACACCAGCAATGGTCCAGTTGCCCACGCACATTGAGGCGCTGCTCTCTCCGACGGCCTATCCCCATCCAGTCCGCCGGGTCGAGCTGATCCAGACCCACATCTCCTACGTATTCGTGGCGGGCGACTTCGTCTACAAGGTGAAGAAGCCCGTGGACATGGGCTTCCTCGACTTCACGACGCTGGAAAAGCGCCGCCACTACTGCCACGAAGAGCTCCGCCTCAACCGCCGCCTCTGCCCCGGCACATATCTCGACGTGGTGCCCATCAGCGACGTCGCTGGCTCGGTGCGGCTGGGGGGCGAGGGCCTGGCCGTCGACTACGCCGTCAAGATGAAGCGTCTGCCCGAGGACCGCATGATGGAGCGGCTCCTGCGCCGTCGCGCAGTGGACAGCGAGATGCTACGCGCCCTGGCGGCGAAGATCGCCGAGTTCCACGCGGCGGCGGAGACGAACGAGCGTATCAGCTCCATCGGCGGGCTGGAGACGGTCGTGGGCAACTGGCGCGAGAACTTCGAGCAGACCGAGCCCTTCATCGGCAGGACGGTCTCGCGGCGCCAGTTTCGGGAAATCGAAGCCTACGTTGAGGGCTTCGTCGAGAAGGAGACAGAGCTCTTCCGCCGGCGCGTCGAGGAGGGCCGCGTCCGCGACTGCCACGGCGACCTGAGGGTGGAGGCCGTCTGCTTTCCGGATGGGATCTGCATCTTCGACTGCATTGAGTTCAACGAGCGCTTCCGCTACTCGGACGTGGCCGCCGACCTGGCGTTCCTGGCGATGGACCTGGACTTCCGGGGACGGCAGGCCCTGTCGGACGAGCTGGTCGGCCTCTACCTGGGCATGTCCGGCGACGTCACGCTGCCTCTGGTCCTCAGCTTCTACAAGTGCTACAGGGCCTACGTGCGGGGCAAGGTCGACGGCTTTCAGCTCGACGAGCCCGAGGTGCCGCCGGGGCAGCGGGCGGCGGCTCAGCGCCGGGCTAGGCGCTACTTCCGCCTGGCCCATCGCTACGCCCGCCCCGGCGTCGGGCGGGCCCTCGTCATGATGGTCGGGGTGACGGGCACAGGAAAGAGCTACCTGGCGAACGCCCTCGCCGGCCGCCTGGGCGCTGCCGTCATCTCCTCCGACGCCACGCGCAAGACACTCGCGGGTATCGCGCCGACCGAGCGCCGCGAGGAGCCTATCGACAGCGGGCTCTACTCGCCCGAGGTCACGGAGAGGACATACGCAGCGATGCTGGAGCGGGCGCAGCCCTTCCTCGCCGGCGACAAGCCCGTCATCCTCGACGCGACCTACCACAGCCGGCGCTACCGCGAGGAGGCGGCCGCCCTGGCCCGCTCCCTGGGGGCGCGTTTTCTCGCGGTAGAATGTGTGGTCAGCGAAAGCCTCGTGCGGGAGCGGCTGGCGGAGCGACGCGACCAGCCCCTTACCACCTCGGACGGCCGCTGGGAGGTCTACGAGAAACAGCGGTCGCGCTACGAGCCGCCGTCGGAGCTGGGCGAGGCGGAGCTGCTGCGGGTGGACACGTCCCGGCTGCTGGGCGAGCAACTGGACATAACAATGACAATACTCCTTGGGAGGCAAGGAGGGTAAGTCGGCGCTCCATCCTGTTCGAACACACGTCGGAGAAAGTATAATCGTAGGGCATGGCTTCGATTGAGGTAATAGGTCTCAGCAAGCGCTTCGGCCCCCTTGTTGCAGTCGACGATATCAGCTTCCAGGTAGAGGACGGCGAGGTCTTCGGCTTCCTGGGGCCGAATGGTGCCGGCAAGACTACCACCATAAACGTCCTCTGCACGCTCATGCGGCCGACGGCCGGCGGCGCCAGGGTCGCCGGCTACGACGTGGCGACTCAAAGAGATGCCGTCCGCCAGTCCATAGGCCTAGTTTTCCAGGATCCCAGCCTCGACGATCAACTCACCGCCTACGAGAACCTCCGCTTTCACGCCCACGTCTACAGCGTGCCGGGCAGGGAGCGCGCCCAGCGCATCGAAGAGGTGCTGCGCGCCGTCGAGCTATGGGAACGGCGCGACGCAATTGTTCGCACGTTCTCCGGAGGCATGAAGCGGCGGCTCGAGCTCGCACGGGGAATACTACATCACCCCCGCGTCCTCTTCCTGGACGAGCCGACACTCGGGCTGGATCCCCAGACGCGCGAGCACGTCTGGCAGTACATACTCGAACTGCAGCGGGCGCACGAGATCACCATCTTCATGACCACCCACTACATGGACGAGGCCGAGCATTGCGATCAGATCGCCATCATCGACCAGGGCAAGATCGTGGCGCTCAATACGCCGGATGCCCTCAAGCGCATGGTGGGTGTGGACATCGTGACTGTTCAGAGCGAAGACAACGAGCGCGCCGCGCAGGAGATCCGTGAGCGATTCGGCCTGGAAGCGCATACCGAAGACACGCGCATCCGCCTGGAGGTCGAGGCCGGCGCCGAGTTCATTCCCAGGCTCGTCCGCGAGTTGGGAGTCGCTATCGAATCGGTTGACCTGCACCGGCCGACGCTTGACGACGTGTTCCTGAAGCTCACTGGGCGCGCAATCCGGGATCAGGAAGCGGACCCGCTGGCTTTCATGCGGCTTCACGGCCGGTTGTGGGGGGGAGGAGGGCGACGCTAGATGACTACTGCTTACGCACCGACTGCTGGACTGCCCGTCCGTAGCCGCCGGGCAAGCCTCAGGGCTGACGCCCGCGGCGTATACATCATCTGGTATCGCGATGTGCTGCGATACTGGCGTGACCGTACGCGGCTGGTCTCCTCTTTCGGTCAGCCGCTGCTGTTCTTGGTCGTCTTTGGGAGTGGCCTCACGGCGTCGCTGGGGGCCGGACTGACGAGAGAACTGGGCGACGTCTCCTACGTCCGCTTTCTCTTTCCGGGCATTGTAGCGATGGCAGTGCTCTTCACAGCGGTCTTCAGCGCCATCTCTATTGTCTGGGACAGGGAGTTCGGCTTCCTGCGTGAGGTATTGGTCGCCCCGATCAGCCGGGCAGCAGTCGTCATGGGCAAGTCTCTGGGCGGTAGCACGGTGGCCATGTTGCAGGGTGCGATCTTGCTCATCCTGGCGCCGGTCCTTGGCGTATCGCTTGACCTGCTGCTCGTCGTCAAGCTGCTGGGGTTCATGTTCCTGACCGCGCTGGCTCTCACCTCGATGGGGATTCTGATAGCGGCCCGCCTTCAGTCCATGGAAGCTTTCCAGATGATCATGAACTTCCTCATCATGCCCATGTTCTTCCTGAGCGGCGCCTTCTTCCCTCTGAGGGGACTGCCGGCCTGGATGAGCGTTGTCACCCGCCTTGACCCTGTGGCCTACGGTGTGGACCCGATGCGCCGTCTCCTCCTCGGCGGCGACCTTGCTCCCGGCATCAAGATAGCCAATCATCGTCTGGGGACGATTGAGGACGGCCTGATCCTCGCCATCTTTGCTGCCCTTATGATGGCAGTGGCAGTGTGGGCGTTCGAGGCTCAGGAATAGGACGGCGGTTCGCCCCATCAGGGCGCCGCTGGCGGTCCGCCCGCTCCGTCCCCTGGCTCGCAGAGGGCGCCGGTTCCGCGAGGGAGACGGGGGAACGGGCGCTTTTCGTCTCCTCCTACCTGACGACCTCGCACTGACGCCAGCGCTCCGGGAAACTCCTGAGCGAAGAGCGGCCCGGGTCGTGAGCTAGACATCCCCGGCCCAGCCAATAGCACCCCCGACTGCATCGAACGTTAGGGCCTGGCCGCCCGTGGCTGCCGGTGCTTCAGTCGAGGACCATCGTTCCGGTTGGGCGCATCCAGCTCACGCCTTGGACGGCGGAGTGTCGGGTCGTCCTGGGCGCTACTAGGTGTGCGGGCGGCGGCATCTGCGGGCTAACCCCTATTGGCGCAGCATTCGCGCAACGGGATAATCGGCGCTGTGTCTGTGGAGGGAGCGTCTTGGTCATCGCTAGCTGAGACGCGTCGAGTCCGTCCCTTGCGCAGGAGGTGCTACGTGGTCGAGAAGAAACCTCCGACAAAGGTGGTGCTTGGCGTCTGAGTCACGCTCGACGCCGGTTGCGCCGCGGTGGCGTGGCCGGATGGCTAATCGCTGTCTCCTTCGTCACAGTCCTGGTGGCGCTGGCAGTGCGGGGCGACACCGGTCGCAAGAGGTGCCGGACGCGAGCCCCTCTGCGGCGGGCCGGACGGCTTGGCCGAGGCGCCACACTGGCCCGCCGATGGCTCGGCCGCCCCAGCCGGCGATTCGCGGTTCGGTACTGGCGACCGCTCGCGGTTATCGCCCTGGTGGTACCGGCGTCGACATTCCTCCATACGAGTAACGGCAGCACCGGGGGAAGCCACCTGGCCGGGTCGGCCGCGCTGGAGGCTTCCGGCCCCTCGTCTCGGGATACGAGTGACGATAGTGCCGGGGGCACTGACCTGGCGAAATTCAGGGCGCTGGGGGCTTCGACACCGACGTACCAGACGCAGGCCGAAGTCGCCGTTCGCAAGAAACGCCATCCCGAGCTAGCGGCCCCCCAGCGGAGCTCCACTTCCCAGCCTTCCTCCGAGCCCTCAAAGCCCAACGCTTCTCCCTCAGTTGAACCAGCCAGCACGCCTCCGCCCATTGTGCTCCCGCCGTCGACCGCTCCTGGGGAGGCGGTCGTGGGCCTCTCCACGTGGTACGGCGGCGTCGATGGCTTTGGCCCCGAGGACATCATGGCGGACGGGTCCTACTTCAATCCCGACGACCCCACCATAACCGCCGCAAACCGCTGGCCTCTCGGTACCTGGTTGAAGGTGTGCCTGGGCGATCGCTGCATCGGCGTCCAGGTGCGCGACACGGGCGCCTTCACTCATGCGCTGGACCTGTCGCACGCGGCCTTCAGCCAGCTCGCGCCGCCGAGCATCGGCGTCATCGCTGTGACAATCTCGAAGCTGAAGTGAGGCGCGCCCCGCCAGCCCTTGACGACATCGGACTGCCGCTAGGGGAGTAACTTGACATAAAGTCTCAACCGGCCGGTTGGTGGGCGGTTGGTGTGTCAGAGCTACGGCTGTGGGCTGCCCAGCGAGACGGTTGCCTCTAGAGCTACATCGATCATGCGCTCGACGCCGCGAGCGAGCTCATCGTCCGGTAGGCGGATGTGTTGGGCGGCCGGGTTCGATACGGTGAGGATGCAGCCCGCCTCCAGACCGCGCAGGGCGGCGACGGTGAAGATCGCGCTCGCCTCCATCTCCTGCGCCAGCACACCCCGCGATGCCCACTTCTCGATGTAGGCGTCGGCGACGGCGTAGAGAGCGTCCTCCGTGGCTATGAGACCCACGTGGTAGGGCGCCCGCGCTCTGTCGGCGGCGTCGACCAGGGCCCGCACGACTCGAAAGGTGGCGGTGGGGGCGTAGGCCTCGCCGCCGAGGTACGTGCGGGTCGTGCCGTCGAGGGGGCAGGCGGCGGTGGCGATGACGAGGTCGTTGGGCTCGATGTCCCGTCGGGCGCCGCCGCAGGTGCCGAGGCGGATGAGGACTCGAGCCCCCAGGTCGGCCATCTCTTCGGCGACGATGGCGGCGGAGGGTGAGCCCATTGCCGTCGTCTGCACGGAGACGGGGACATCCCGGTAGCGCCCGCTGAAGCCCAGGAGCCCTCGAAACTCATTGTAGAGGACGGCGCCCTCAAGCTTTTCGGCTACGACGCGGGCGCGGCCCGGATCGCCGACCAGGAGGACGATGGGCGCGACATCGCCGGGCTTCGCACGGACGTGGATGGGGCTCATGCGTCCTACTCCTAACTCCCCTTGGCGTGGTCGCCGGCAGCGTAGGCCTCGTCAAGAAGCTCTACGACGTGGACGGACCTCCCTTCGGCTCCGGAGCGGCGCAGGCCCGCCTCGATCTGGAGCATGCAGCCGGGGTTCGTGCTGGCGATGACCTGTGCGCCGGTCGCCTCGATGTCCCGCATCTTGCCGTCGAGCAGCCGCTTCGACATCTCGCTCTGGCTGACGTTGTAGATGCCGGCGCTGCCGCAGCAGCGGTCGGAGTCCTTCATCTCGACCAGCTCCAGGCCGGGGATGGAACGCAGGATCTCGCGCGGCGCGGCCGTGATGCCCTGGGCGTGCGCCGTGTGACAGGAGTCCTGGAGTGTGACACGCGCCGGGACGGGGCCCAGCCCCTCCTGCCAGGGGAGCTGGATCAGAAACTCGGTGATGTCGCGGACCAGGGCGGAGAAGCGCTGGGCCTTCTCGGCGTACTGGCGGTCTTCGTGGAGGAGCTCGCCGTACTCCTTCATGGCGGCGCAGCAGCCGGCCGTGTTCACCACCACGGCCTCGACCCCAAGGTCGAGGAAGACGTCGATGTTGCGGCGGGCCAGTCGTTGTGCCGCCTCGCGGTCGCCGTTGTGGACGAGGAGGGCGCCGCAGCACACCTGCTCGGGGGGGATAAGCACGCGGCAGCCGTTTCTCTCCAGCACCCGCACCGTCGCCTCGTGCAAGCGGGGATAGACGAGGGGCATCATGCAGCCGGTCAGCAGGGCGACGGTTCGTGCCGGCGAGCCAGCGCTACCGCTACCCGCGACGTCGGCGGGCTCGAAGAAGCGGTCTGGCAGCTTCGGAAGCAGCGACTCCGCCTCGCTTAGCCTGGCGGGCAGGAGGCGCAGCAGGCGCGAGCGCCGCAGAGGCCCCTGAAGGCGCCGCTGGTAAAGCCTCAGCACGCGGGCGAGCAGTCGCAACCGGCGCGGGTACGGCAGCAGCGACCGCAAGGCGAGTGAGCGCAGGCGCCAGGCCAGCGGCCTGCCCCTGGGCAGACTCTGGATCTGGGCGCGCGCGCCCTCCATGATGCGACCGAACGGCACGGTGGACGGGCAGGCCGTCTCGCAGGCCCGACACTGAAGGCAGAGGTCCAGGTGCCCGATGACGCTGCTCGTGGGCTGGATGCGCCCCTCGCTGAGAGCGGCGATGAGGTGGATGCGCCCGCGCGGAGAGTCCGTCTCCATGCCCAGCTCCAGATAGGTGGGACAGAAGTTGAGGCAGAAGCCGCAGTGGACGCAGCGGCTGATATCCTCCGGCCGGGGGCCGTCCCGCCCCGTGAAGGCGGAGGCCCGGGGCTCCGGCCGCACGCCGGCCGAAACCTCTGTACTCGCTCCCGTCCTTTCGCTCACCGGCTACAGCCTCCCGACGAAGCGGCCTGGGTTGAGGATGCCCCGGGGGTCCCACTGCTCCTTGATGCGCCGCATCAAGGCAAAGTCCTCGCGCGGCTCGCCCCACACATCGACATGCTTCTTCAACTCCGTGGGGCATGACTCTATAACGACGGTTCCCCCAAGCTCCCCCGTCGCACGAGTGAGGGCGGAGACCAGCGCCGCGCCGTTCTCCGACAGATCCGCCTCGCGGTCGGCCCGCCAGCGACTGTAGACGACGCCGGTGCCGACGTGTGCGATGACCTCGACGGCGAAATTGCCCTCGGCGGCGATGCCCTCCAGCCTCTCGGCCAGCGGCCCTACCTGAGACGGCAGGAGGCTGGACCTTGCGACCAGCTCGCCCGCTGCCTGGGGCCGGAGGCGTTCGCCGAGCGCTAACCAGAAGGTGTCGCCGCCGCCCAGCCTCTGCGCCGGCCCGACTCCGCGCTCGCGGCAGAGGCCCTCCAGGTCCCGCGTCGAGCGCTCAACGGCGGCGCGACTGCCGGCGGCCGCCGCGACGAAGGCGGAAGCGTCAGGCGGCGTCTGGACGCCCGACGGCGGCAATAGGGCCGCCGCTGCCCGGCCGTCGAGGAGCTCCATGGCGCGCAGGCTCAGGCCCAGCCCGTCGGCGGCCAGGGCCAGCTCCGCCGCCTCGCGTGGCGATGGGCAGGAAGCCACGAGCGTCTCCCGAGCGATCGGGAGGGGGACTACCTTGAGGGTGGCCTCGACGATGAGGGCGAGGCTGCCCAGCGAGCCGACGTACAGCTTCGCCAAGTCGTAGCCAGCGACGTTCTTCACGACGCGCCCGCCCGTCTTGGTAAGGCGACCGTCGGCGAGGAGGGTCTTAAGCCCCAGAACGAGGTCACGGGGCGAGCCGTAAGCGTATCGATAGGGGCCGCTGGCGTTCGTCGCCAGGATGCTGCCGATCGTCCCCTCGCCGGCGCCGGGCGGGTCCAGCGGCAGGAACTGACCGTGCTCGCTCAGGTGCTCCTGGAGGTCGCGCAGGCGGATACCCGCCTGGACGGCCACTGAGAGGTCGTCGGGCTCGTACTCGACCACCTGATTGAGGCGCGTGAGGCTCAGGGCCAGGTCGTAGGACGCAGGCAGGTTGCCCAGCGCCATGCGCGTGCCGCTGCCCCAGGGGACGACCGCCGCCTCCAGGTCGTGAGCGACGGTGAGGACGGCTGATGCCTCCTCCACGCTTTCGGGCAGGGCGACCGCCCGGGGAACCAGGCCGTCTACGGCGAACTGCTGGCGCCGCTCGTCAACGATGAGCCGCTCGCCAGGAAGGATGGTGGCGAGGGATTTCGGCAGGGCGGCTTCGTCTCTCAAGATCGTATGGGGGCTAGACGTAGGCGTCGGGGCCGAGGGTCTGCATGATCTGCTGCTGCTTCAGGTCGCCGCTACCCTTGTCCGTCGGGAAGATCTTGCCGGGGTTGTAGAGTGAGCCTGCCAGGAAGACCTCCTTGAGCCGGCCCATCACCGCCATGTCGTCCTCGCTGAAGATCCAGGCCATGTAGTCCCGCTTCTCCACGCCGACGCCGTGCTCGCCGGTGATGGTGCCGCCGGCCTCGACGCAGATGCGCGTGATCTCGCCGCCCGCCTCCAGCGCGCGCCGCGTCTCGCCGGGCACACGCTCGTCGAACAGGATATTGGGGTGAAGGTTGCCGTCGCCGGCATGGAAGACGTTGGCGACACGGAAGCCGTACTTCTCCCCCACCTGATAGACCTGTCGCAGCACCGATGGGAGCTTGGTGCGAGGCACGGTGCCGTCCAGCACGAAATAGTTGGGGGCCAGCCGTCCGAGGGCACCGATGGCGCCCTTACGCCCGGCCCAGAGCAGCTCTTGCTCCGCCGCGTCGGCAGCCCGCCGAACCTCTCGGGCGCCGTGATCCCGGCACAGCCCGTCGATGACCTCCGCCTCCTCCGCTACCGCCTCCTCGAGGCCCTCTACCTCGATGAGGAGGACGGCTCCGGCGTCCATGGGGTAGCCCACGTGCAGCGCCGGCTCCACCGCCTGGATCACCTCCCGGTCGATCATCTCCAGCGCCGCAGGCACGATGCCGCGGGCGATGACCGCCGACACGGCGTTGCTCGCCGGGTCGACCTCGTCGAAGATAGCGAGAAGGGTGCGCGACGCTTCGGGCAGACGCAGGAGGCGCACAGCGATCTTGGTGACGATGGCCAGGGTACCCTCTGAGCCCACGACGACGCCTGTGAGGTCGTAGCCGGGGGCGTCTCTGGTCTTGTCCCCCACCCAGACGATGTCTCCGTCGGCCAGGACGAGCTCCAGGCCCAGGATGTGGTTGGCGGTGACGCCGTAGGCCAGGCAGTGTGGGCCGCCGGCGTTCTCGGCCACGTTGCCGCCGATGGTGCAGGCGCGCTGGCTGGAAGGGTCGGGCGCGAAATATAGGCCGAGGTAGCGAATGGCCTTGCTCAGCTCCAGGTTCACTACCCCCGGCTCCACCACAGCCAGTCGGTTCACGACGTCGACCTCGAGGATGTGCCGCATGCGGGCAAGGGCGATGACGATGCCTCCCTGCTCGGGGACAGCGCCGCCGCTGAGGCCGGTGCCCGCCCCGCGCGGCACGACAGGGAGGCCCCACCGGGCGGCCAGGCGCACGACGCGCGACACCTCCTCGGCTGTGTCGGGCAGCACCACGACCTGCGGCAGGGCCCGATCGATAGTGCCGTCGTACTCGAAGACAACGAGGTCCTCGGGCGTGTGCAGGACGTATCGCTCGCCGACGATATCCTGAAGCTCACGCACGAGGTGCTTGTTGAGGGTCTCGACCTTCATCGGTTCGTCTGCTTCGCCTGCGCCATGCCGCTGGCACCCAGTTTACCACGACGAGGGTCTGGCGGAGTCTGCCGGGAGCCGTGAGGAGAGGGACGACTACGGCTCGACGGGCGCAGGGACCTCGATGCCGCAGTTCGGGCAGTAGCGGGCTCCCAACGGCGGCAAGGGGGCGCCGCAGCCAGTGCAGCGGGTGCCCATGCGGCTCCCGCAGTGCGCGCAGTACTGCCAGTGCTGAGGCACCTCAGCCTGGCAGGCTTGGCATTCCCGAAAGAACTCGTGCAGCGCGTTAACGGCTCGGCGTAGCTCTTCCTCCCACTCTTCCTCTGAGGCCTCCTTGCGCGTTCGACGCCTAGCCATCGTGTGTCCTCCTCACGTCATCGCCCGCGAAACGGGACCGCCGCGCTCATCTCCACCCGCCCGCTAGGCGCTGCGATCCCCTAAGCAAAGCGGCTAAGGTAGGTCTTCAGGTCGAACTCCTCCACTTCCTCGGCGAAGTGCCGCGATTCGACCTCGAAGACGGGCCGCGTCTCCTCGTAGAAGACACCGAGGTAGACTCTTTCCTCGTTCAGGGCGAGCTGGATGGCCTTGTCGTGGTCGGCCCTGTCGTAGGTGGGCGGCAGCTCCTCCACCAGTTCGTCGTACTTGTCGTATGTGTTGTGGAACTCAGTACAGGGGCTCCGGACGTGGATGAACGAGAACCCCTTGTGCTGGATTCCCTGCGCGATGATGTCCGCCATCTCCGTCGCCTTGGCGGAGTAGCCGCGCGCTACGAACGTCGCGCCGTACGTGAGAGCGAGGAGAACCGGCTGAGCCGGCTTCGCGACGCTGCCGTAAGGCGTGGATTTGGAGACATGGCCCATGTCCGACGTGGGCGAGGCCTGAGCTTTGGTGAGGCCGTAGGTCTGGTTGTCCATCATAATCACGGTGATGTCGACGTTTCGAGCGGCCGCGTGGGGGAAATGCCCGGCGCCGATGCTCATCAGGTCGCCGTCGCCGCCCATGGCCAGGACGGTGAGCTCCGGGTTGCCGATCTTTACGCCTGTGGCTATGGGCAGCGATCGGCCGTGGACACCGTGAATGCCGTAGGTCCTCATGAAGTAGGGGGTGCGGCTGGAGCAGCCGATGCCCGAGACCACCACCACCTCGTGCGGCTTGAGCTGAAGCGTCTTCATGGCCTTGAAAGTGGCGCTGAGCACGCCGAAGTCGCCGCAGCCCGGGCACCAGACCGGCTTCACGCCGCTCCTGTAGTCCTTCACGTCGAACACGACGTCCGGCCGCTCCAGGGCGGTCTCAATGGCCATGATTCACTACCTCTTCGATCTTGTGGAATATCTCGCCCGGCGTAAACGGCAGGCCACCGTACTTGTTCAGGCGGATGGGCTTGACACCGAAGGTGGCGCCGATGTGGTGGGCGAACTGTCCCTGATAGTTGATCTCCGGGACGATAAGGTGATCGACTGACCTGATGAAGTGGTCGATCTGCGATTCGGGCAGGGGGTTGAGCACGCGCGGGTGCAGAGCCGCCACCTTGTAGCCGGCGGCGTTCGCCCGGTCCACGGCCTCGATGATAGCGCCTTCAGTGGCGCCCCAGCCAATGATGCCGATCTTGGGATCGCGGGCGCCGTGACGAGTCGCCGGCTCCAACTCCGACTGCAGCGTGGCCAGCTTGCGAAAGCGCTTCTGCGTCATCGCCTCGTGGACCTGCGGCGACAGGTTCGGGTGTCCTAACTCATCGTGCTCGAGGCCCGGCGCCACGTAGGTGCCCTTTACATCGGACCCTGGGAGCGCCATGGGAGAGACGCCGCTCTCCGTGTTCCGGTAGCGCCTGTATTCGTCCAGCTCGTCGGGGCTGGGTCGTGTCCGGTCCACCACGTTCAGGCGCTCGAGGTCCGGCATCTCCAGAGACTCGGTTCGGTGGGATAACGACTGGTCCGAAAGGAATATGGCCGGCAGTTGGTAGCGCTCCGAAAGGTTGAACGCATTGACGATCTGATAGAAGCAGTCCTCGACGGAGCCCGGCGCCACCACGATGCGCGGGAAATCACCGTGGCCGGCGTACAGCGCCTGGAAGAGGTCGCCCTGCTCCAGCTTGGTGGGCATACCCGTGCTGGGCCCGGCGCGCTGGGCGTCGACGATGACGCAGGGAATGTCGGCCATCGCCGCGAGCCCCATGAGCTCGGTCATCAGGGAGAAGCCAGGGCCAGACGTGGCGGTCATCGCCTTCCTTCCCGCGAACGAGGCGCCGACGACAGCGGCCAGAGATGCCATCTCGTCCTCACCCTGGAGGAACGTTCCGCCGACCTTGGGCAGCTCCCGCGCCATGACCTCCAGGATCTCCGAGGCGGGGGTAATGGGATAGCCGGCGTAGAAGCGGCAGCCAGCGTGCAGGGCGCCTGCCACTATGGCGTCGTTGCCGCTCATCACCAGTCGGCTCACGTGGTCGCTGCTCCCCAGGTAGTAGTGGTCCTGCTTCCGGATCTGCTGGGTGTACTCGTAGCCGAAGTGCAGGGCGTCGATGTTCTTGGAGAGGAGCTCGGCCCGTCGCTTCAGTCGACTTCGCACCAGATCCTCGAGGGCGCTGGGGGCGAGACCGAAGAGGCCCGCCATGATGCCCAGAGTGAGCACGTTCTTGCCGCGCTGGAAATCGAGCTTCTCGCGGGCCAGGGCCTGGAGCGGGACGGGGTAGGTAATGTGGTGGCCGTTCATCGGTGAGACCCGGTCCGGGTCGTAGAGGACGACGCCCTCTTGATTGACCTCGCCGATGTGTCTGTGGTAGGCCTCATCGTCGAACGCTATGAGTACATCGACGCCGTCGCCGATGGAGCGGATGGGCTCGTTGCTCACGCGGATCTGATACCAGGCGTGGCCGCCCTTGATCTCTGCCGGATATGTGCGGAAGGTGAAAACGCGGAAGCCGGTGCGGGCGGCGCCCATGGTGAACATGTCGCCCGTGCTGATCACCCCTTCGCCGCCTTCGCCGCCGATGCGGATGATGATGTCGCTCTTGGGGGCTTTGCGTCTGTCTGCGGGCATCTTCTTCCTGTCAGGGACCCCAGGGAAACGTGGGAAGCAAATGTTTGTTCATCTATATTGTACCCTATTTGCTCCCTGGCTCAACCTGTTTCGCCCGAAAAAGTTGCCCATCTGCACCAAAAAATGGGTTATCTCGCCCCCCGGCCGGAAAAGCGCATCTATTGTAGCACTTCCAGCAGGGGACAGGCCAATCCTGCGTGGGAGACCGCGCCGAGCGGGTCACCCCGTTGTTCCGGCCACGCATTGACGCTGGCCATCGGAGAGTGTAGTAGTTGATCATCGGCACGGGGCGGGACGAGCGCTAGTTCCGCCCCCGGCTTTAGAAGACGACGACTTCAAGGAGCGTTGACCATGAGCGTCAAAGCATACGTCCTGGTGGTGGCCGACCCGGGCCAGACGAAGAGGGTCTTGACGGTCTTGAAGGAGATGCCGAGCATCGTGGAGTGTCACGAGGTCATGGGACCCTACGACATCGTCGCCGAGCTGGAGGTGGAGAACCTCACGGACGTGCCTCCCATCCTCAGCGAGAAGATCCGCGGCATACCGGGGATTGAGAGCACCACCTCGCTGGTGAGCTTCCCCGGGTCCTAGCGCGCCGGCTGGCCCTGACCGGAGGCCGACCATGAAGGGCACGTCCACCCAGCCCGACCTGCGAATCATCCAGAGGTCGTTCCAGGGTTACCGCTCCCGCCTCTACGACCTGTTCGGCGACCAGCCCACGCGCCCCTTCCGACTGCTCGCAGTCAAGCGGCTGGGCGACAGCCGCGACGCCACGGTGGTAGACCTGGGGTGCGGCACGGGCCTCAGCCTGCCGTACCTGGTGGCCGCCGTAGGCCCTGGGGGCCGCGTCATCGGCGTTGACGCCAGCCCCGACATGCTGGTCCGGGCCCGCTGGCGCATCGAGGGCGCTGGCTGGCAGAACGTGGAGCTGGTGGAGGCGTTCGCGCACGAGTGGCAGCCCGAAGGGCCGGTGGACGCCGTCTTCATGTGCAACGTCAACCAGTTGCTCTGCTCTGTCGAGGTGGTGACCAACGTCGTCTCCTTGCTGAAGTCGGGAGGGCGGGTCGTCGCCTCCGGTGGCAAGAAGGGCAGGGGCCTGAGCGGCCTGGTAAGGGCGGCGTTCGTCCGGGCCACGGTGCTCCTCGCGCAGCGGGAGCACAGCGCCGCCCGCTGGATCCTCCAAGAACGCCCCTGGCAGGAGCTGGAGGCGCTTCTGCCGGGACTCCAGGTGAAGGAGGCGCTGGGCGGCAACGCCTTCGTCGCCTGGGGCGTCAAGCCGTAGGCCGGCCTGCCCGTCCGGCGGGCGGGGCTAGCCTATGGCCTCCCCCTTATCGCTGCGGGTGACGAAGATGAAGTCGCGCGGCAGGTCGATGATCGGGCAGAAGGAGTGGGGGCTATCGCTGCCGCAGTCGGGATAAGTCTTCACGCACCAGTCGCACTCCTCGCCCCGCTCCGTGATGTCGATCTCATCCGGCCGCGCCGGGAAGAGGATCACGTGGTTTTCCAGGACCGTATAGCTGTTGTCGGGCATTCTTCCTCGGCCTTAGGCTCCCTCAGACCAGCCCCTCGCCACGCATGTCGTGCAGCGTCTCCTCGAACGCGGCGATCGTCCGGTCCGCGTCGGCGTCCTCGTGGGCGGAGGAGACGAGGCCGCCCGTGCCCATGAGATCGACGCCCCGGTTCAAGAGCCCTCGCCTAAGCGCCACCGTCACCTCTGCCGACGAGCCGGGCACTCTCGCCCCCGGCTTTCCGTCCCAGCGCCAGTAGAAGCCGTCGCGAGGCTCGGGGCACTCCTGGCCGATGATGGTGTGGAAAGTGGAGGTGAGGCCGTAGGCGCAGCCCTTGATGTCGTTCTTGCGGAGTAGCCGGTTCAGCTCCTGGCAGAGGCGCTGGGTCAGCCGCGCGGTATGCTCGTGCACCTTGCCGTCGGCGACCAGCGAGAGGGCGGTGCTGCCGGCGGCCGCCGAGAGGGGGTTGGCGTTGTAGGTGCCGGGGTGGGCGATGCGCTCGGCGATGTCCCATCGCATGTCATCATGGAACTCGATCTGGGCGAGGAGGTCGCGTCGGCCGGCGACGGCGCCGCCGGGGAGACCGCCGGCCAGGATCTTGGCGAGGCAGGTGATGTCAGGGGTGACGCCGTAGAGGGCCTGGGCGCCGCCCGGGGAGACGCGAAAGCCGGTGACCACCTCGTCGAAGATGAGGACGGCACCGGCCCTCTGGGTGAGCTCTCGTAGCTGGGCGAGGAATGACGGCTCGAGGGGTATCGCTCCGTAGTGGGCGCCGGTGGGCTCGATGATAGCCGCCGCCACGTCCTGGTCTTCTTCCATGACCCGCGCCACTTCGGCCGCGTCGTTCTGGGGCAACACTATCTGGTTCGCGGAGGTGGAAGCCGGGACGCCGGGAGCGCTGGGCGTCATCGCCTCCGGCGCCGCCAGCCCGATCACGTTGTCGTTCCAGCCGTGGAAGTGGCCGGCGAAGCGGACCAGCTTATCGCGGCCCGTGAAGGCGCGCGCCAGCCGGATCGCCATCTGCGTGGCTTCCGTCCCGGAGCTTGTGAAGCGCACCATCTCCGCCGATGGAATGAGACGCTGCACCCACTGGCCCCAGCGCAGCTCCAGCTCATGCGAGGCGCCGTAATGGGTGCCTTTCCGGAGCTGTGTGGCGACGGCCTCCGTCACCTGGGGATGGGCGTGGCCCAGCAGCAGCGCCCCGTGGCCCATCACATAGTCGATGATCTCGTGCCCGTCGACGTCCCACTTCTTGCAGCCGCTGGCGTGGGTCACGTACAGGGGAAAGGGGGTGAAGCGGCGGATGTCGTGGGTGACGCCGTCTGGGAATGTCTTCTGGGCCTCGGCGTGCATCGCCGCCGACTTGGGGTGGAGCTCGCGATACCGGTCGAGAATAGTGGACATAATCCTCTCCGCTGCTGCCCGATCCTGTCTGGGCGGCCGTGTGGTGGGGCGCGTCTACTTGCCGGCGGCCGCCTCCCGAGTAACGCTGCGCGACGGTGCGAGAGGCAGTTCTGCCATCGTCAGGAGGCCGGGTGGGGCCGCGACCACTGCCGGCACGGCGTTGACGACGATGGCGGCGGTAGCACGGTCGCCCTGAACGCCACCCTCGATGACCACGTGTAGGGGAGGCGTGCCCTCGATCTCGATCTCGTCTCGGGGACGGGGGGCGCCCACGGCCATCGTCAGGTCGAGCCGCAGGACCTCGCGCCCGTCGCGTCGGAGGCTTACGACCTGGTGCACGCCGGCGACCTGCCCGCGCTTCACCGCCAGATACGGCGTCCTCTGGTCGACGGGGCTGATGGCGGGCTCCAGGCTCTCCTCCAGCCCCTCGAGCCCCCAGCCCAGCTTGTCGGCGATGAGGCAGGCGGATTCACGAAGGCCCACGTGTCCTGACACCTGTCCGAAGTCCTTCGCTTCGAGGCCGGCCCCCACCTTCCTCTGGAGCTGGACGCGTCGCGTGCCCACGTCGACCACGCGGATGGCGGTGACCCGCGATATCCGCTGGCACACCGAGGCCAGGGCGACCGCGAGGGTGTCCATGACGAAGCCGGGGTTAACGCCGGTGCCGACTACCGTCACGCCGCGCTCCTTTGCCTCCCGGTCGAGCTCGGCGCTGAGCTGAGGGTGGCGCTCCCAGGGGTAGGAGAGCTCCTCGCAGGTCGAGAGGACGTCCTTTCCCGCACGCACGGCGGCCTGAAGCTGTGGAAGCACCTCTTCCAGGTGAGAGCCGGTGGAATGGAGAACGACGTCGGCCTGGACGGAAGGCAGGACCGCGGACGCGTCGCTTGCGACCGTCAGGCCGAGCCTCCGCTCCAGCCCCGCTGCCTCCGAGAGGTCACGGCCGGCCTTCTCCGGGTCGGTGTCGATGGCGCCGACGATCTCCAGCTCTGGCCGCTCGGCCGCCAGCATGACGACCTCGGCACCGATGGCGCCTATGCCGTAGTGTATGGTCCGATAGCGACGCTCCACTCTCTTCAGCCCTCCTTCGGCCACAGTGGCAGAACCTGTCTCTCATGATACTACTACGAGTGCGGGGCTTATGACAGCGGCCTCCAGGGGGCGTCGCTGGCCGGCATCGATCGGCCAGGCATCGTCTCGGCGCGGTCGAAGACTCTGGTTCTCCTCCGATGTGACGGCCAGGCAGCGATGGCCGGTCGGGGCGTCGCCCTAGAGAATGACCACGTTTGCTATGTCCTCCACCAGGGAGGCGAACTTCTGCGGGTCGCCCCCGGTGGCGTAGCCGTAGTGCATGGGAATGACCGTTTTGGGCTTGATGGCCTTGACAGCCTCGGCTGCCTGCGGCTCATCCATGGTGTAAGTGCCGCCGATGGGGATGAGGGCGATGTCGACGGCGCCCAGTTCGGCCATCTCCGGCACTTGGCCGGTGTCGCCGGCGTGATAGATCCTCTTTCCCTCCAGGGTGAACAGGAAACCGACGTTGAAGCCCCGGGGATGGAAGCTGTTGTAGCCGGGCACGGCCCTTATCTCCACACCCTTTTCGGTGACCGACTGTCCCTCCTCAATACTGACGATGTTGCCCTTGCCCTGGAGGCGGCGCGCGCAGGGCGCGTTGGCCACGATAACTGTGTCCTCCTTCTGGATGGCGGCGATGGCGGAAGGGTCCAGGTGATCGATGTGTTCGTGGCTGATGAGGATGAGGTCGGCCTTCTCGCCGCCGCTCACTCTGTGCGGGTCTGTGTAGACCACGAGCCCGCCGCCCTTGATCCGGAAGCTACTCTGGATGTTCCTTTCGAACTCGAGGCCATCGACTTTGGCTGCCATCCTGTCCTCCTTTACAAGACCGGGGTGGGGCGCCGCGAGGAGAGTCCAGCTAATTTACATAACGGGCCAGCGCGGCCTGGCCGCGTGAGAATCATACGCCCTCGCAGGGGACTGTCAATGCCCTCTGATCGGGGGTAGATGCGGGAGCACGCGTGACGGTCGGGGCCAGCCGTCAAGGACCTTCACAGCCTCCATGATGTCGGGCGGGCGGCTACGGGTTGGGGCGCGGCTGAGACGCCCCGCCGGGGTGGGGCTTCGTTGACAAACGACGGGGGGCCGCTATCATGGTCGACAGTGCTTCTGTTGCATGCGCTCTCGTTCTTGAGTGGATAGGAGGTCTCGAATGGCGAATGGGCTGGTCATCCAGATAGAGTACTGTACACCTTGAAACTACCTCCCCCAAGCCGTCAGGATGGCGGAGGAGCTACTGCAAGAGCACGGTCAAGGCGTGAAGGAGTTGTCGCTGGTGCCGTCCGACGGTGGTCGCTTTGAGGTTACCGTCAACGGCGAGCTGGTGTTCTCGAAGGCCGCACTGGGCCGATTCCCGGAGCTGAAGGAGCTGAAGGAGAAGGTCGCGAGCAAAGCCTAAGCCGATCGACAGACGTCTGACCCTGGTAGCCGGGGCTCGCGTGCGCGTGCTGGCCGGCGGCAGCGCACCGAGATCCGGCGCAGCAGGGGTCTGGTTGCCGAGTGCGGGGGCCGACCGGAGGGTCGGCTCTCGTGGTTCCCTTGGCGCAGCGTGGCCCTTTCGGTGCGGATTTCGAGGCTTCTGCCGAAGATCGGGATAAGGGACATCGAGTTGCGTTGTCCCTAGTCTCAGTTTGCAAAGGCAAAGAATGCTGGCGATGCTGAAACCTTCTGGCCCTCTGCGCGTTGTTGGATTTGGGATGGCTGGAAAAGTGAAGTCGCTCGTCTCCCGCAAGCGAAGCGAGGCTGGGCCCAAGGACTACTACGAGGTCCTGCGGGTCCACCCGAGGGCTGACGCCTCATTGATCGAGGACGCCTACTGGCATCTGGCACGCCAGTACCAGGCGGAAATAGGGACGAGGCCCGAGGCCGCCAAACGGCTCGACGAGCTCAACGACGCGTACAACGTGCTGAGGACTCCGGCTCTGCGCCAAAGGTACGACGAGTTGACCAGGGCGCAGCGGGCAGCCG
This sequence comes from uncultured Dehalococcoidia bacterium, assembly GCA_964565775.1. Taxonomy (GTDB): domain Bacteria; phylum Chloroflexota; class Dehalococcoidia; order DSTF01; family JALHUB01; genus CAZMGB01. Next base: position 43,432 of record CAZMGB010000008.1, on the reverse strand, counting down.
GGGGCGTCGAGACTCGTCCCGGACCGGCGCCGGCGCCCGCCGAGAGCGACAAGCCCAAGCGTGCAGCGAAGGAAGAGAGGAAGCCCGATAAGGAACGCTCTCCGGACGTCATCCGCTGGGAGATGCCACCGTTGCAGGCGGCCGTCACCGCGGTCGGCCTGCTTGTCCTGGGCAGCATCGCTCTACGGTACGGCGCGCCCGTCTTCCTCACCTTGATCCTGGGGGGTGTAGCGATCTTCTGCGCTCTCTTCCCGTGGCGCTTCGGCCGCATGTCTAGAGTGGCGCGACTAGCGTATGAACGGCGGCAGCGGCAGCCGACAGCGGACGCCTCGGCACTGCGGGAGTCGACGGCCGCTATGGTGGCACGGTGGCGGCAGGAGCAGGGGTTGCAGCCCCGGCAGCCGAGTCGCCCCGGTTCGCCGGAACAGGCGAACCCGAGAGAGGGGGCCGAGCGGCCGGGCGGCGGTCCGTAGGGCGCAGGGGCAGAAGGTTCGCGTGGGGTAAGCGGCGGTTTCCGCCGCTTTCTTGCGTTCTCCCTCTGGAAGGCGTTCCTTTCGCAACGAGCCGGGCATGTCGCGGCTGAGGCGCATGTCGACCCAAGGGGGCCGGAATTCGAGGAGGCGGCGGCAGGCAAGTGCGCCGTCAGCGCCGATGATTATATTCGCACTATATCCCCTTATGTAGAGCGTAGGATGGCCGGCCGCGCGGCTCCGGCGCAGTCCTGCCTCGATATCGCTGGGACTGTTGAGAGGCGCTGACACGGCGTGGCGAGACCGCAGTATGGCAAACGCCAGATGCCGCGGGCCGCGCCTCTGGCGGACCGAGACGCTGGTGGCCGCATCGTGACTCGCTTCGCCCTCGTCTGCGCCTCGGGCCGCACGCGCGATGGTCGGAGCTCGCTTTCGCGCCGGCGCCTGGATGAACGCTGATCCGTCACTGCCGGTGCTCTACCGCATGTGTTCATGCTTCCGCGCCGATAGAACACTTGTTTCACGCCGCGCTTCCTCATCGTCCTGTCAAGCCTGGTGAAGCGGTGGCCGATTATGTATCTGAGGTGCCCATGAACGAAAGCGGGCCGGGTGCAAGCCGTTCGTGCAGCGAAAGTGGCGCGCTGACCTGGAGCCGCCTGTTTGCAGGGCGAAAGGGCTCCGGCGGCGGAGCTGACGCAAGCGCTCGCTTTCTGCCATCACGGTCTGCCGCGAACCGATGACCGATCAGGGTCGCGGTGTGCAGCCCGGCCACGGTGATGGCGAGGCCTCCGGTGCCGCAGGGCCGAGCATGCGGGGCCCGAAGAGAGCCTTTCCGGCATAGAGGGGAGAACTATCAGCGTGCAGTCGGCGGCGCAGAAGTGCCAGCTCGCCAGCCCGCCCTCTCCCGGGGCCGAGGAGCCCGTGAGGCAGTCTGAGGGCTGGCGGCGCGATAGCCACCGGAGCGCTCGCATAGTCCGCGCCATGCGCGTGCTCGGTGTTGCGCTCGTGGCGATACTCATCGGCTGGTCCCTCGGCGGCGAACTGGTGGTGAGCCAGCCGTTGCAGCGGACCATCGAGGTCGCCGTCATACTCGGCGTGGGAGCGGCTGCCTTCGCAATGTCGGCCTGGTCTAGCAGGGCCAATGTCAAGCTCGAGCGAGCCTACGCCGAGCACCTGGAGGAGCTGAATCGCCGGTTCCAGCACCTCGCCTACCACGACTCCCTCACCGACCTCTACAATCACCGCTACTTCCAACAGCAGCTACAGTACGAGCTGGAGCGGTGTCAACGGTACGGACACCGCATGTCCCTTCTGATGCTGGATCTGAACGGCTTCAAGGAGGTCAACGACACATACGGCCATCTCATGGGGGACGACCTCCTCGCCTATATCGGCCATCTCATCGGAGCCAACCTCAGATCGGTTGACATCGCAGCACGATACGGCGGCGACGAGTTCGGAGTAATCCTGCCTGAGACCGACCCGCAGCAAGCGGAAGCGGCGGCGGACAAGATGAGGCGGCTGCTTTCGACGACTCAGGAGTGGCAGTCCGCCCTCCTCGCCAGTCTCAACGTTGGCGTTGCTGTCGGGGTCGCATCCTACCCCGAAGATGGAGACACCGTCGATGACCTGCTCCTTTGTGCCGACCATGCTCTCTACGCAGTTAAGCGGAAGGCGGCACGGCGCAAGCCGCGACCGCGTGCGACCAAGCATCTAACGATGCCCGCGCTGGCGGGACGCGCTTCGTCTCCGCATCCGCCCCCTCGTGTCTAGCGCGTTTGGGAGTACCACGCTGTGGGGTGCGGCCAATCTTATGTCAAGCATATGCCAGCCTCCACTGCCTGCTGCGGACGGTGCGCCCAGCCAAATTGCAAGGCTGCACTGGAGATGCTAGACTGAGGCTTGACCGAGCGCGGAGACTTGAATGCGCGGTCGACTCCTACTTTATGTGGCGTATTCTCGCTGAAGGATCGATCGGATCATGCTGAGGGTAGCCCGCTGGAGTGTCGTTTCGCTGCTTGCGGCGGCGCTGATTGCGTTCGCCTTCTGCGCTGGCTACGTACTCGATAGCGGCGGCGGCAGCGCGTCCTCGACCTCGGCCCCGGCCGCGTCTACGTCGACCGGCACCCCGGATTTCGGCATCCTGAACGACATCCTCGACATTCTGGGAAAGGACTACGTCGATCCCGGCCGCATCGACCCACAGACCCTATACGAAGCGGCGATCAACGGCGTCCTCGATACCCTCTCTGACCACGGCACCTTCTACGTGGACCCCACTACGTACAACGTCAGCGTCCTCCCTTCGGGCACCTTCGAGGGCATAGGCGCCACCGTCTCTGAGGAGAACGGCGAGATCGTCATCGTCGCGCCTATCCGCGGTACGCCCGCCGAGGCGGCTGGAATCCGTGCCGGCGACGTGATCATGGCTGTTGATGGCGAGTCCACCCAGGACTGGTCGGTAGACAAGGCAGTGCTCAAGATCCGCGGCCCTCGGGGCACCGACGTGACGCTGACGGTCAAGCATACCGACGGGGCGATAGAGGACCTCACCATCACGCGAGATGAGATCAAGGTGGAAAGCGTCACCACGGTGCCCCCGGGAGGCGAGCTGAAGGATTCCAACGGCGACGTCGCCGCGGACATCGCTTATGTCCACATCCGTGAGTTCACGGCCCTCACCGAATCGGAACTGGAGCCGATCCTGAAGGAGATCAGCGCCGGCAACTACCACGGTCTCGTCCTCGACCTGCGCAGCAATCCCGGCGGCCTTCTGACCGCCGTCGTGAACGTCGCGGACATGTTTCTTGATGGCGGTACTATCCTCTATGAGGTTGACCGCGGTGGCGGGGAGCGCAGCTTCAATGCCCGCCCCGGGGGCGAGGCTACGGACATTCCCATCGTGGTGCTCGTCGACCAGTTCAGCGCCAGCGGCGCCGAGGTGCTGTCGGCGGCGCTCTCTGATAACGGGAGGGCCGTCCTCATGGGCGAGAAGACCTTCGGCAAGGGCACGGTCAACGTCGCACGCCCACTCCGCGATGGCGGCGCTCTCTTCGTCAGCATCGCCCGCTGGCTTACGCCTGACCGGATCCAGATCGACGGCGTCGGTGTCAGGCCCGACATCGAAGTGGTCCCAACGGACGAAGACATAGACATGAAGCGCGACGTCCAGGCCCAGCGGGCCGTCGACTACCTCCGCGCTGAGGCCAGCGTTCCCGCGGAGCCGGCCACCGTCCCCTAGCGGCGGCCGCCTTTCTGAAGCCGTTGCACCAGCCCCCGGTGCGGCACCATGGCCGAGAAGACCGTCGTCGTCAACCGAAAGGCCCGCCACGATTACGAGATCGTGGAGCGGATCGAGGCCGGCCTTGCCCTCACCGGCACCGAGATCAAGTCGATCCGCGAGGGTAGGATCAGTCTGAGAGAGGCCTATGCCCGGCCGGAGGGATCGGAGCTCTGGCTGGTGGGCGCCCACATCGCCCCCTACCCTGCCGCCAGCCGCTTCAACCACGAGCCCACGCGGCCGCGGAAGCTGCTGCTCCACAAGTCGGAGATACGGGAGCTGGCGCGGGCCGTGAACGAGCAGGGCCTGACCCTGGTGCCCCTGCGGCTCTATCTCAAGAGGGGCATGGCCAAGTTGGAGCTGGCCCTGGCCCGGGGCCGCCGCAAGTATGACAAGCGACAGGCCATCGCCCGGCGAGAAGCTGAGCGGCAGATGCAGCGGGCGCTGCGGCAGCGATGAGCCGGACCGCCTTCCTGGCGTTTAGAGGCGCGCACGCAGGTGGTATAATTGCGGTACGGGGACGAAAGGGTTCGACAGGGAACGACGGACCTGAGTTGCAAGCCGAGGTGCCATCAACCTCGCTAAACAGGTGGCAAACGATAACTGGCGAAGCTGAATTCGCCCTGGCGGCCTAAGAGGCCGACCACGTCGACCCTCACCTCGCCCCGATGGGTGGGGAGTCGGCGACGCAAAGTCGGGGTGCTGCTGTCCTGATGTCGATAGGGGCGGCCTAAGACTATCGGCTGGTCCCCCGAAAGCCTGCCGGTGCGGCTCGCGGGGCGACGACATCCAATAGGCCGGCTAAGCTTGTAGTAGACTCAGGACGTTCTTCCACTGGACGGGGAGTTCAATTCTCCCCCGTCTCCACCAATCGCTTCTTTCATGCTCCTCCGTCTGGCTGGCGGGGGAGTATTTCTTTCTCGCCTGGCGGCCATCTTCCCCGCCCCTCTAGCCCCCTCTCCCCCGCACTGCGCGCTGGGCCAGAGATGGTATTATTGGCGCGAGATGATGGGGCTCCCGGTTCGGAGGAGCCGTAAATGGCATCGGCGTGGCGGCAGTAGGCGTTGCTGCGGCCGCTCCGGCCCTGGGCGGCACCTACCGCCTACCGGCCCGCTTGGAAGCGAGGGCGAGCCTTTGGGTGTACGCTGGGAGCTGCTGAGGCGCGTTCCGAAGCTCTTGGGGCAAAGAGCATGCCCGACCGCCTGATCGCAGGCCGTTACCAGGTGCTGCGCGAGCTTGGCTCCGGCGGCAAGGGCACTGTCTACCTCGCCCGCGATGCCCATACCGGTGCTACCGTAAGCCTTAAGGTTCTTCACCCTCACCTTACGAAGGCCCTCAACTTCCCTGGCCGATTCCAGCGCGAAGCTCGCGCGGCCATGGGCCTCGAGAGCCCCCACGTTGTCCGCATCCTCGACCACGGCCAGGATGGCGACCAGCACTTTCTCGTGACGGAGTATGTGGAGGGCAAGACGCTTGCCCGGTTGCTCCAGGAGCGCGGGCGCCTTTCGGTAGATGAGGCCCTCACGATCGCCAGACAGGTGGCGGAGGCCCTCCAGGCGGCCCACCGCGCGGGCGTCACGCATGGTGACATCAAGCCCGGCAACGTCATCATCGCCGAGGACGGCACTGCCAAGGTTTCCGATTTCGGCATAGCGAAGGCGCTGTGGGACCTCGCCAGGAGCCAGAGGAGTCTCTTCCGGGCCACACCCGAATATGCCGCACCAGAGCTCTTGCAGGGCCGGGCGGACATCCGCTCTGACATCTACTCTCTCGGGGTTATCCTGTACGAGATGCTGTCGGGGAGGGTGCCCTTCGAGGCTGACAACCCGATGGCTGTCATGCGTCTGCACGTAGTGGCCCAGCCGCCTCCTCTACGACTGGCGGACCCGGCCGGCGTGGAGGCCGTTCTGGAGCGCTGTCTGGCCAAGAACCCCATCGCTCGCTTCCAGGACCCGGGTGAGCTGCTCCAGGCGCTCCCTCCGCAAGCTCCTGCCGGGGCCACGCCGCACGATGAGGGGCCGCCGCGGCACGTTGCGCCTGCCCCGCCGTCGGCTGGGCACGGCCGAAGGAAGTGGCTCTATGGCGGGCTCGCGCTGGCGGGAGGAACACTGGCGGTGGTGGCGGCGGTGCTGGCGTTCCTGATCAGCGCCAACTCGTCAGGATCTACCTCCATGCCTGGGCCTGCCTGGTGGGATGCAGACTATCGGTTCCGTGAGCCGATCGCCGTCACGGCGGGCGCGGCAACGGTGCCCAGCGGCTACTCGGTTTCGGTGACGTTGGGGCACGCTGGCCTCGTGAGCAGCGGCGAGTCGCAGGATGACGGCGATGATGTGCGGGTGCTCTACTGGACGGGCACGGGCTGGCAGGAGCTGGACCGTGTGCTGGAGCCGGGCTCTTCCTGGGACAGCGACTCCACGAAGATCTGGTTCAAGCTTCAGGCAGGGATCGACGCATCCTCATCCGATGGAGACTACTACCTGTACTATGGCAACCCCACGGCCAGCGACCCTCCGGCGGACGAGAGGGGCGTGTTCCAGTTCGCGGACTTCTTCGACCGCGCGGACAGCGACGTCGTGGGCCGGGGCTGGGCGGTGTACGAGAGCACGGGGGACGTCGACATCGGCAGCGACGCGCTCGTCTTCAACGTGACGTCGGACCTCGACAACCGGCCGGTGGCGGAGCACACCTTCGGGCCAATCAGCGATGGGTTGGTCTGGAGGACTGGCTTCAACTGGGTGCGGAGTCCCGTAGAGCAGACATATCGGGTTCAGATGCAGCTAGGCAACAGCCTCGAGATGGCGAACCCGCCGCCTCAGGCCGATACGTTCGCGAACGCTGGGGTGGGCCCCAGTCTTCTATGGGCTGGTCCCGACCAGGGCATGAGGGACCAGGCGGGGTTAGGCTACCAGGTGGGCCAGGCCGTGACGGAAGCGGGGGTAGTTTCTGGAGCCGCGGACGTCGAGGTGGTTGCCAACGTGTCGGCGGGCAGCTACGACCTCTACGTCGATGACGTGCTTCGCGCCTCAGGTGTGGCATTCTCGTCGGCGCAGACCGCCATCGACGAAGTGCGCTTCCTCACCTGGCAAGTCAACCAGGTGAACTTCCCCAGCCGGCAATTCGATTACACGTACGTGCGACGGTACGTGGACCCCGAGCCCGCCACCTCTTTGGCGTCCGAAGAAGCCAGGCCCTAGGGGAGCGAAGGGCTACGACCAAGCATGGAACTCGGCGAGCGCATGGTCCGGGCTCTTGCAAGCGCTTGCACGACGACGGGCCGATTGGCTAGGATGATGAGGTCATGGCGAACGCTGAACACCTGGCTCTGGTCGATCAGGGCGTCGAGGCCATCAACCGCTTCTCTGAGGAGAACCCCAACGCCGAGCTTGACCTCGCTGGAGCCGACCTCTCCGGTCGGGACCTGCACTCGGCGCGCCTCATGGGCGCCGACCTGCGCGGCGCAAACCTGGCGGGGTGCGATCTGCGCGGAGCCAGACTCACCAACGTGAAGTTCAACGGAGCCGACCTGCGGAACGCTGACGCTCGCGGCGCCGCCTTCCACCACGCCGACATGACGGGGGCTGACCTGCGCGGCCTCCGCCTCGACCCCTTCGGCACGGAGACCCTGGTGATGTGCATCAGCCCCGACACGTTCCAGGACGTCCGCTGGGACCGGGAGCGGCTTCAGCACATTCTCGAGATCCTCAACCTCAACTCCGACTGGCGCATCAGCTACGAGATCACCGCCAAGGACTAGTCGCCTCGCCGCCCAGGTCCCACCGTCGACGGTTTCGCTCTCCGCTCCCGCCTCTTCACAGTTCCGAGCCGTTCACAGAAACGAGGCCACTATCTCGTCCGCGATGCGACGGTAGCGGTCGAGGTTGTAGGGCCCCTGGCTCATCATGATGAAGTAGCTGACCCCTATCTCGGCATATTGCCCGATGACATCGCGGATGTGGTCGGCCGAACCCGCCGGCGTCATGCGCCTCGCTTCCTCAAGAGAGACACCCTGCGCCGTCGACATCGAGACGACCCGGTCGATGATGTCCTGGCGCTCCGTAAGCACAATCGGAATGAAGACCGACTTCTCGATCTCCTGCGGGTCTCGCCCGATGTCCCTACAGTGGCCTTCGAGGACCTCTATCTTGTGGCGGACGACGGCTGGCGGGCCGGAGACGTTCATGATGTCGCCGAAGCGAGCGAGGGTTCGCAGCGTCCGTTTCTCTCCGCCGCCCCCGATGAGGAAGGGCGGGTGCGGTTTCTGCACGGGTGGAGGGTTGAACGGTGCGTCGGCAAGCTTGTAGTAGCGTCCCTGGAAACTGACTGTGCCGTTGGCCTTGAGGAGCAGGTGGATGAGCTCGACGGCTTCCTCCAGACGGTCCTGGCGCTCCCGCACGGTGTAGAAGGGGATGCCGTAGGCGCGGTGCTCGCCCTCGTGCCAGCCGGCGCCCAGGCCGAACTCCAGTCGACCGCCGCTGATCTGGTCGACGGTGGCGGCCATCTTGGCCAGCACAGAGGGATGTCGATAAGTCACGCCCGTAACCAGGCAGCCCAGGCGCAAACGTTCCGTGGCCTGAGCAAGCGCCGCCAGTGCCGTCCAGCCCTCCAGGCACGGCCCGAGCGGGTCCTGCCCGGGCATGGGAGGGACGAAGTGGTCGAACGTCCAGGCGCTGTCGAACCGTGTCTCCCTGTCCAGGAAGCGCCAGAACCGGAGCATGTCCTGCCAGTCGATGACTAGCGGCGTCTGGATGCCGAATCGAATCCTCGTCCCTGCCACGCGACGACCCCCTTCTCATCACAGTTGCGAAATCTCCGCCTACGATGGCACCAATGATAGCATTTGTGGTTCCTTGTCGCCGTCACTCGAGCGCGGCACGGTTTCAGGCGGACGGCGGGCTCAGCGGATCGGCGCCCCGACATCGATGGAGTCTTTCCGGCCCATAGGCTAGGATAGACGAGGTCACTCATCGGGAACTGTTGTAGCTCGTCGTTCCCGCAGTCCCTGAGGTGGCAGAAGCCGCCCGCCGCAGGACGTGGAGGGATGCCGCCATGAGCGAGATGACCACGCACGAACGCATCAGCCGGATGTACGAGCACCGGCCAGCCGACCGCGTCCCGATCTATGAGACTCCCTGGGCCGCGACGATAGAGCGTTGGCAGAGCGAGGGCATGGGCGATGCGAGGTACGAGGAGTACTTCGGGCTGGACCGGGTGGTGCGTCTCCAACTCGACAACTCTCCCCGCTTTCCCACGTCGGTGCTGGAGCAGAGCGACGACTCCCTGGTCTTCGTCAACTCGTGGGGCGCGACTATGCATTACATGAAGCGCGACTCCTCCATCGCGTCGCTCGACGCCGTGGTGAAGACCCCGGACGACTGGCTCAAGGCGAAGGAGCGGATGACTCTGCGCGACGACCGCATCCCGTGGGACTACATCAAGAGTAGGTGGTCGCGCTGGCGCGAGCGAGGCACGTGGATCGCGGCCGTGGGCTGGTTCGGCTTCGACGTTACGCACTCGTTCTTCATCGGCACCGAGCGCCACCTGCTGGCCATGGCCGAGAATCCCGACTGGTGCGTCGACATGTGGCGCACCGAGCAGGACTTGAACCTGGCCCTCCTCGACAGGCTGTGGGACGCGGGATATCACTTCGACGAGCTGATGTGGTACGACGACATGGGCTACAAGCAGAATCAGTTCTTTTCGCTGAAGATGTACCGGGAGCTCTTGAAGCCCATCCACCAGAAGGCGATCGACTGGGCGCACGCCAAGGGCATTCGGGCCTACATGCACTCCTGCGGCGACATCAGGCCCTTCATCCCTGACCTGGTCGGGATGGGCCTGGAGGCTCTGAACCCGCTGGAGGTCAAGGCCGGCGTCGATCCCCTGGCGCTGAAGCGCGAGCTCGGCGACAAGCTCCTTCTTCACGGCGGCTTCAACGCGGTGCTGTGGAGCGACGTCGAAGAGATGGAGGCGGAGGTGCGCCGGAACCTGCCTGTCCTGATGGAGAACGGCGGCTATATCTTCGCCACCGACCACTCCACCCCCTCGAACGTGAGCCTGGAGGCGTTCAGACGGATCGTCGAGGTGGTCAAAGACGTGGGCCGGTACTGATGGAGACAGGTCGCCGAAGAGGCTCAGGTTTGAGTCGCGCCAGGCCGATAATTCGCTGATACTTGCTCGACAAGATCGCTATGCAGGGGCCGGACGGCCCGGCCGTGAGGAGTCATGGAACGACTACGCATCGCCCAGATAGCCCCGCCCTGGTACCCCATCCCGCCGAAAGGCTACGGCGGCATCGAGCTCATCGTCGCCCTTCTCGCCGACGGCCTCGCCGACGCCGGTCAGGACGTCACCCTCTTCGCCACCGGCGATTCGTCGACCCGCGGCAAGCTCTCTTATGTCTACCCAGAGTCGCTCCCCGAGAAGATCGGCATGGCGCACATCGAGATCCCGCACGTCATGGCCCCTTACTTCCGGGCCGGCGAGTTCGACATCATCCATGACCATACGGCGCTCGGCCCGATGGTCGCCAACTTCATCGATAAGCCCGTCGTCATGACTCTCCACGGGCCCTTCACCGACGAGAACAGGGAGTACTTCGCCAGCATCGGCCATCGCGTCAACTTCATCGCGATCAGCGAGTACCAGCGGTCGTGCTATCCGGAGCTGAACTACGCCGCCACCATCTACCACGGTGTTGAGCTGGACCGCTTCCCCTTCGAGGAGAAGAAGCAGGACTACGTTCTCTTCCTGGGGCGCATCAACTACGAGAAGGGACCCCGCCAGGCGGTGGAGGTGGCGAACCGGCTGGGTTCGAAGCTCGTAATGGCCGTAAAGATGGTCGAGCCGCCCGAGCAGGAGTACTGGGAGGAGCAGGTGAAGCCGCTGGTCGGCTCCAACACGGAAGTCCTGGGCCAGATCGACTTCGAGACGAAAACACGCCTGCTGAAGGAGGCGCGCTGCGTCCTCTTCCCCATCCAGTGGCCCGAGCCCTTCGGCCTGGTGATGGTCGAAGCGATGGCCTGCGGCACCCCCGTCATCGCCTTCCGCAACGGCTCCGTGCCCGAGGTCATCGCTGACGGCAAGACTGGGTTCATCGTCGATGGCGTCGATGAGATGGTCGATGCTGCCCGCCGCGCCGGCGATATCGACCCACACGCCTGCCGCCGCTGGGTCGCTGACAACTTCACGGTGGATCGGATGATCCAGGAGCACCTGCGCGTCTACCACGAGCTCCTGGGCTCGGGCGGCGCGTCGGGCAGAGGCGCGGGCTCGTCCTAGGCCCGGTAGCGCTCGTCCTCTTCGTACCGTGTCTCGACGCCGATAAGGGCGTTGAACTCCTCAAAGGGCATGAGGCTGTCGCCCAGCCCCACTGTCGTCCCCTTCTCTCGAATCTCGGCGTATGTGCGCTCCAGGGCGCGGGCGGCGGCGTAGAGTCCGGAGAGGACGAATCCGACGCTGAAGAACCCCATCTCGTGAAGCTCTTCGGGGGAGCACAGGGGCGTCCGGCCGCCCTCGATGAGGTTGACGGCCAAAGGCCCGGGCAGTTCTCCGCCGATGCGGCGCAGCTCCTCGCGGTTCCGCGGCCCCTCGACGAAGAGGATGTCGGCGCCGGCCTGCTTGTACTGGCGGGCCCTGCCGATCGCCTCGTCCAGCCCGTGCGTTTCCAGGGCGTCCGTGCGCGCCGTGATCAGGAACGGCGCCTCGCCTTTCGCATCTTTCGCGGCTCGGATCTTGGCGACGTGCTCTGTCGCCTCGATGACCTCCTTGCCGCGCATGTGGCCGCAGCGCTTGGGCCAGCGCTGGTCCTCGAGGATGACTCCTCGCGCCCCCATCCGGAGCAGCTCTCGCACCAGCCGCTGGACGTTCAGGGGGCCGCCGTAGCCGGTGTCGCCGTCGACGACGACCGCGATGTCGACGGCGGCGGTGACACGACGCGCCACGTCGAGCACCTCGGTCTGGGTGAGCAGGCCGAAGTCAGGCTCGCCGAGGTGGCTGGCGGCGACGCCGTAGCTGGTGAGGACGACGGCACTCCGGGCCTCCTTCGCTGCGTCATACAGCAGGATTCTACGCCCTTTTCGCCGGGGGCCGCCAACTAATACGCACGGAGCATCTTGTCAAGGGCGGGCAGCCCCAAAGGACAGGGCACCCACAGCAGAGGCGCTTTTCATCGCCTTTCGTTGCGCCCGCAGCCTGCGGCCTGCCGAGAGGGGAGGGAGTTCAAGGGGATCGACGATCGCTCGTGCAGCCCGCACGGAGGTACAAGAAGAGCCCGGCAAGCCGGGCTCGCGTCTCATCGGCCGGCCGCTTGGCCGGGCCCTACTGGTTGGTCGCGATCGCGAGCAGGTCGCCCGGGCTCGTGTTGGATCTGTCGATGGTGCCCGCGGGCAGTTCCAGCGTGTAATGAGCGTGGCGCAGGGTGCCGGAGAAGCGGAAGGGCTTGAGGGATCGCACCACCTTTAGCACTTTCGCGTCCTTGCTCAGATAGACGACATCGATGGCAAAGCGCATGAAGAGCGTGTGGATGGACGAACAGGGCCGCAGCAACAGGGCTTCGCCGTCAGCCAGCCGCTTCTTGCCGAGAAGGCCCACCAGCCTGGACCAGGGGTTTTCGGCCAGCCGGGCGGCCGTCGCCAGCTCTGTCCGCTTCGTGAGGTTGTCGATGCGATAGGAGAAGCGCGCCATCGCTACTGCATGAACGTCTGGAAGACGGTAATGGCTGCGGGCCCCAGGATGACGAGGAAGAGAGTGGGGAAGATGCAGAGAACCAGCGGGAAGACCATTTTCACCGGTGCCTTCTGGGCCTGCTCTTCCGCCCGCTGGCGGCGCCGGATGCGCATCTGGTCCGCCTGCACGCGGAGCACCTGGCCGACGCTGGTGCCCATCTGCTCGGCCTGGATTATGGCGTGGACGAAGGCGATCAGGTCTGGGACGCCCGTGCGGTCTCCCAGGTCCTTCAGAGCATCGCGGCGTGCCTTCCCCAGTCCGATGTCGCGCAGGGCGTGGGAGAGCTCGTCCGCAAAGGGCCCCTCGACCTTCTCCGCCACGCGAGATAGCGCGGCATCGAGGCCGAGCCCTGCTTCTACGCAGGTGGTAATGAGATCAAACGAGTCCGGCAGGCTCTTCATAATGGTCGCCTGGCGTGATCGGATTCGGCCCCCCAGCCAGAGATAGGGCAGGACGGCCCCAACGGCGGCAATAACGACGACAATGAGCAACTGCCGCAGCTGGAACTCCCCTCCGGCCGCCACGACGAGCGCAACGGCCAATACGCCGAGCACGCCCATGGCGGCACCGGTGATAATGATGTAGCCGCGCGGATTGACGGGATTCCCAGCCAGGACCAGCTTCTTCTTGAGTGACTGGAGGAGGCTTGTCGGGAGGACCGCCAGCACCCTATCGGCCAGGCTGTCCACAAGGGGCGAGACCATGCGCTCCGTCAGGGGCAGGGAAAGGTCTGGCCCAGGCTGGCCGCCCCGACCTCGTAGGTTCGCGACCCGCGTTCGCACCGGGTTCTGGCCCTTCCAGAAGATCGCCAGCACGAGAAGGGTCACGGCAATAAAGACCGATGCGGACAGCGCCAGGAGTAGCAGGCCGTGCTGCATGTGTTGCCCCTATACCTCGATGGCCAGTATCTTGCGCATCAGAAAGACGCCCATCAGCTCCCAGAGACCGGCGCCCGCAAGCATTGCCAGGCCCGGTGCGGTGGTGAAGAGCGGGGTCATGTAGTCCCGGGCGACGAGAAAGAGTATCGCGGCCACGGCAAGAGGCAGACCACCGAGGATGTAGCCGGTCATGCGCTGCTGCGAGGTCATGACCCGGATCTCCCCCTTGATTCGTGACCGCTCCCGCATCGTGTGGGAGACGGTATCGAGGATCTCGGCCAGGTTGCCGCCTGCCGTGCGCTGAATGAGGATGGCGGTTATGACGATGTCTAGGTCGTAGCTGCCCACCCTCTGGCTCAGCTCTACGAGAGCCTGCTCGGTCGTGGAGCCGACGTTTATGTCGTGGAGGAGGCGACGGAACTCCGTAGCGATGGGATGCTCCATCTGCTGCGACGCCTGTTCCAGGCTCTGAAGCAGACCGAAGCCAGCCTTCAGAGAGTTGGAGACCAAAGTCAGGGTCTCTTCCAGTTGCCCGTTCAGCTTCTCCAGCCTCGCCTTACTGCGGCGAGCAACATAGAGCTTGGGCAGTATGTAGCCGACCAGCGCTGCAATGAGGCCGACGATAATCCCCGGCGTGCTTGCCCCGATCATGACGATGGGAACCATGAGGAAGAGGAAAGCCGCAACGAGCCGGATCGTGACGTACTCTCCGACACGAAGGTTCACGTCCGCTCGTTCGAGTTCCTGCTCGACGTCCCTGGCCCACTCTCTCCCCGAGAGGAGAGCGCTGAGGCCCGGCAGCGAGCTGAATCGCTTCTCTCGCAGCGGCGCGCCGATGGGCCCACTGTTCATCGCGGGCGCGCCACCGACGACGGCTTCCAGCCGAGCGCGGGCGGTGACACCGCTGTTGGACGTGCTACTCCAGTAGATAGCGAGCATTACGAGGATGATGGTCACCATGACCGATAGCGCGGCGACCAGTGCTAGCATATCCATGGCTCAGACTCCAACAGGCTCGTAGATGTCAACGGGCAGCCGGATGCCTGAGATCTCGAACTTGTCGGCAAACTTGGGCCTGATGCCCGTTGCGCGAACCTCGCCGACGACTCTGCCCTCGGCGTCGATGCCCCTCTGGTCGAAGCGGAAGATGTCCTGCATGGTCACTACCTGGCCCTCCATGCCGGAGATCTCCGACACCTGGGTGATCTTGCGGGATCCGTCGGAGAGGCGCGCGATCTGGATGATCAGGTGAAAAGCCGAGGCCATCTGCTCGCGGATGGCCCTGACTGGCAGCTCAAAGCCGGCCATAAGAATCATGTTCTCGATACGGGCCAGACAGTCGCGCGGGGAGTTGGCGTGTATGGTCGTGAGAGAGCCCTCGTGGCCAGTGTTCATGGCCTGCAGCATGTCGAAGGCCTCGGCCCCGCGAGCCTCGCCCACGAGGATGCGGTCGGGGCGCATGCGCAGGGCGTTCCGCACGAGATCGCGTTGTGTGACCTCGCCCTTTCCCTCCAGGCTGGACGGCCTCGCTTCCAGGCTCACCACGTGGCCTTGCTGCAGCTTCAGCTCCGTCGGGTCCTCAATAGTGACGATGCGCTCCGTGTCCGGAATGGAAGCAGAAAGAGCGTTGAGAAGCGTCGTCTTACCGGAGCCGGTGCCTCCCGAGATGAGGACGTTGAGCCTCACCCGAACGCAGGCGCGAAAGAACTCCGCCAGCTCGTGCGTCATAGTGCCCGTGGCGATCAGGTCCTCCACCGTCATCTTATCCTGGCGGAACTTGCGGATGGTTATGGTGGGGCTCTTGGGCGACACGGGCGGGATGATGATGTTGACTCGGGAGCCGTCCGCCAGGCGGGCGTCCACCATGGGAGACGATTCGTCTACGCGCCTGCCCAGAGGCGCGACTATCCGTTCCGCGACCCGCATGATGTGGTTGGCGTCGCGGAAGCGGGCCGAGCTCAGGTGAATGCGCCCTTCCTTCTCATAGTAGACGGTGTCAGGGGCGTTAACCATGATCTCCGAGACCGAGTCGTCTCTCACAAGCTCCTCGATCGGGCCCAGGCCCAGCACCTCGTCGGCTACGGCAGCTATCAGCTCGTCCCTGCTGACGCCGACGACGCCGGGCATCTCCTGGCCTATGAGCGCCCGCGCCGCCGACTCCACCGCCTCCCTTGCCTTTGCTGGCTCCAGTCCCTCCAGCTTGGCGGGGTCCAGCTCCTCGATGAGGCGCTGATGGAGCTTGAGCTTGAGCTCGTTCAGTGCTGCGCCGCCGGCGTCGCCGGGAGAGCGTGGTCCCGAGTTCCCTGTCCTCTGGTGCCACTGAAACTGCGTCATCTCGCCGCTCTGCCTTCCCTTCTGTCTCGAGTGTGCACTGGCTTATCGGTTGAGGAAGCGATCCAGGAAGCCGCCCTTTTCCCGCGCTGTGCCGCTGATGGCGCAAGCCAGGTCGGTGATGCTGCGGGAGACGCGGGCGTACGGCTTGGTCAGGACGATGGGCTGGCCGAGCTGCGTGCTGCTGGCTACGCTCAGATCGTGTGGCACCCGCCAGAACACCTCATACTCCAGTACCCCCTGCACGTCGCTCTCGCGCAGGCTGTTAGCGGACGTACAGTGGTTGACGGTGAGCTTGATCTTGTCTTCGGAAATGGAGGCCGCGCGCAGCATCTCCAGGGCGAGAGCCGTGTCCTTGATGCTGGCGATGTCCATGCTGGTGACCAGCAGGATCATGCTCGCCTCCTCCAGGGTCACGGCGATAAGCTCGTTGAAGGTGCCTGGCGTGTCGATGACCACGTAGTCGAAGGACTGGGCCAGCAGTCTGATGATCTTCTCGATGTGCTGCGGCGTGAGGTTTCGCCACTCGGTGGGGTGTAGAGGCGCCGGAAGGATCATGGCGCCGCTGTGATGTCGAACCAGATAGTCGCGCACACGCTCCCGGTCCAGCTCGTCCACCCGGCGGGCGAGATCGGCGATGCTCTGCTCCACAGCCACGTCCATCATGATGGCAACGTCGCCGAAACGGGTGTCCATGTCGACCAGTACCACGGTGCTGCCGGTTGTGCGCACCAGTGAAGTCGCCAGGTTTGTCGAGATGGTGGTCTTGCCGATGCCGCCCTTGGCTCCGAAGACTGTGATGACGGTGCCCCGAGCCGCCGTCTCCGCCGTCTCCCCGGAGAGGCGCATCCGTCTCCTCTCCTCCTGCTCCAGTACGCAGTGGATCGAGCGCGCCAGCTCCTCCGGCTGAACCGGCTGGACGAGGTAGTCTCGGGCGCCCGCCACCATCGCCCGGCGCACCGCGTCGGCGTGGGACATGGTGGAGTAGACAACCGTCGCGACGTGAGGCGCTGCGTCGGCCAGCGACTCTACGGTCTGGAGAGCCCTGGCCACGGGCTCCTCCACGGCCACCACGAAGATGTCGGGCGACTTCTCGTTGGCGACGGTGACGGCCTCAATGCCGTAGCCGGCCTCACCGGTGACGGTGAAGTGGGCCAGTTGAAGGACCCTCTTCATATCGGCCCGGCTGCCGAGGTCGGGGTCGACGATCACTACTTCTGGGTTTCTCGACATGTCCGCGTTGTCCTGCGTGGATCCGTTCTCAAGTGATTGTCGGCGGCCGCCGATACCTGCTCACCCCCTAGGGGAGGAACGGGTTCGGCAGATCCTTGGGCAGCAAATCCATCTCCGTAAGGTAGTGCACGTTCTGCTCCTTGTCATCGCCGTAGGGCCGGACGGCCAGACGGAGCACGCCGTTCTCTTCTGCCAAAAAGATCTTCTGGGCGTCCGCGAGAGTGACCGCCAGGGTCACCGTCACGGCGTTCGGGTCCGGGCTTGCTTCCGTGACGCGCGCTCGCTGGCCAGTCTCGGCGGCGACAGGTGTTGCTTCGCCGTTCGCTGTCGCGGTGGGCTCGGGCGCCGCGTCGACGATAGTCTGGGCCACGGCCAGCACCTCTATGTTCTGGAGGACAGTGCTGCTGAAGAACTTCTGCTTGGTCTCACGATTCGTGGCACCGCCCTCGCCCGTGATAAACTCAACGTCGAACACGGCGATGACGTCTACGTAGTCCCCGGGCAGCACCAGCCCGCCCGAGCCGATGACCTGGTCGACGTTGATGGCTATGGCCCGCATGTCGGGCGGAATGACGAATGACAGGCTTTCGTTCTTGACCTGCAGCCCCGTCAGCGACACCACCTTGGTGGAGAGTACGTGCTCTCCGGCGGCGATGGGAAAGCGTGTCACTTTTCCTACAACCTCGGCTGTGTCGGTGAACGCCAGCTCGCTGCGGTCGTTAGCCGGTACCTGTCTGACCTCCACCATACCGGCCGTGATCTCGGTCCGGGCTGGAATATCGGTGCTGGCTACGACGGCCGGCACCGTGGCAACGGTGCCGCCCCCGCCCTCACCTCCGTTTCCGCTGGCGTTGCTGACAGCGGCGTAGACCAGGATGGCGCTCAGAAGTCCGGCGACGAGAGCGAGCAGCAAGAAGCGCCGGTTCATCCTTCCTCCTGTGGCTGTGGATCTAGCCATCTTCTAACCTCCCTAGAGTCGCCGGGTCGATTGGCCGCGGTCAGTCTCCACAGGGGCCAAACGGTTCGTTCACCATCCGTTCCCGTCCCTCGATGGGTATCTGAATGAACCCCAGCGCATTGGCGATAATGGGCGCAGCGAACGTGAATTCGTACTGCACGCCTACTTCCAAGGCGTCGCACTGTTCGCCCGCCGAGCCCGTGGTGGGCGGGTCTGCATAGCCCGGGTAGTCCCACGATCGTACACTCACAGTTACATTATCGGGTGCGCCCGACAGTCCATTAGTGGACTCCTTGGCAACATACTCGATGCAGGCCAGCCGGTTGTCTGAGGCGATGTCGCAGTCACTGCGGCCGGTAATGCCGTAGCGGGCCGCCTCGCGGGCGGCGTGCTGCACCGTCACCCAGGACTGGAAGAAGCGCGTAAAGTCAATGATGCCGAAGACGACGAGAAAGAAGGCCATCGCCACCAGGGCGAACTCCAATAGGGCCTGGCCTCTTTGGCCGTGGGCCCGTCGCCCCAGCGACTCGATGCGTGGCCGGAAGCGCCCCTTCCGGAGCTCACCGCCCTCGCCCAAGGTCCCTCACCTCCGCCTACTTGATGAGCCGGAACGCTATGTTCCGGGCGATCTGGCTGAAGACGTTCGGCAGGTCTTCGGCGTCCGGCACCTCGAAGTAGTGGTCGTTTGTTCCGGCCGTGGACGAGGCGATGCACTTCGCCAGGTTGCGGTCCGCGGTATTGTCATGCGAGGTGCCGCCGATGAGCCCTGGGTCGCACAGGTTGCTGTTGGGAGTGCCACACGCGCCGAAGCCGACGACGTAGATTTCCACCCCCTGTGCCTTCAACTCGTCCGCCAGGGCCATAGTCTTGGTGTCCAACTGGCGCTCCCGCGTTTGGGCGCTGTAGCAGGAGGTGCCCACGTAGTAATCGGAGTGCCAGGGGCTGGTCGTAGGCCTGCACTCCTCGGGCGGCGCTCCCTGGCCGTACGAGGCGGCGTTATAGGTGTTGTCGCCGTCGGTGAGGACCACGAGGACCTTCAGGGTGTTGCTGGCCGTCTGGCCGTTCGGCCCGAAGAGGATCTCCTGCCCTTTCAGCATACCCAGGCAGACGTTTGTTCCGGTGCCGCCTTGGGCACTAATGTCCTCGATCTTGGCCATGACCAGACTCTTGTTGTCGGTTAGGTCCGCCACCATTAGCCCCGGTGGTACGCAGTGCGGATAGTTCCGCGGCGGGTTGTAGCATCCGCGGAAGGGCCCTACGCCCACCTGAGTGTGAGAAGAGCCGGGCGTATCGTCCAGCAGAATGTCGGCGAAGCCCTGGGCGGCCTCCTTGGCCTCTTTGATGGGACAGCCGTCGTTGTTCTGGCCCTGGTTGCAGGGTGAAGCGCCCATGCTGCCGGTGGCGTCGATGCTGAGGTAGGTGTCCACGGGCTGGACGCCATAGCCCGCGATAGCCTCGGCTGACACCGTGACGGGGTCTTCCAGGTCGATGCCCGGGAGCAGAGTGAGGACGCTCATGAACGTGAGGTTCACCTGCTTGTGGCCCACCACCTTGACCTGGCGCTCGGCTGGTGAAGTCGGGACATCTACAGTGGCGTCGGGCTCGTTCGCGGCCATGTAGACGTTGACCTCGGCCTCGACGTCGGCTAGGTTGGGCAGCTTGAGGACGCCGGCCAGAGCGGCGGCGTCGACGGCGCGCACGAGTTCGGCCTTGGCTATCATGATGCGGCCGATGTCGATGGCGAGGCCGATGATGGCGACGAGCACCACCGCCATGAGCGCCACCATGGGCAGGATCTGGCCCCGTTGCTTGGAAGCGGAAGGTTCGGCAGACATGGTACATTTCCTCCCGGCCGACACCTAGCCCTCAGCTTGTATCCAGTGTCGGCATGGTGGTGGTAGAGCACATCCGCACGGGGTCCGGCGTCACCAGCGGTATGCCGAGAATGAGCGGGTGGTTGTAGCAGACCGTCACGGTGATCGATGAGGAGCCAGGTACTAGATCGCGCACGATCGTGATGTCCCCTGATGGGTTCAGGCCGTTCGGCAGCCGATCCATCTCCGTAACCACGAGGTTCCTGATCTGGCTGTCGGAAGCAGCACCCTTGGAGCCCAGCCGGGCGCCGTCGCGGCCAGCGTCCACAACCGTTAGATAGGAGTTCAGCCCGTTGCCCACTTCCGCGACCCCAATGAGAAGGAGCAAGAGCACGGGAAGTGTAAAAGCCAGTTCTAGCGTGCTCTGGCCCTTTTCACCCTTGTCAGCATTCCTCGTCCAGCGCGGAATCATATCTGTTTGTATCTGTGTCCTGGCCCGCGCTAGAACAAAGCTCACCACCTCCAGCCCGGATGTGGCGAGCCGCAGGCCCCGAATGGAGGCTTCGGCAGCCCGGCCATCTTGTCCCCCCCGGCGCCGGGGTGAAGACCCGTGGCTTTGCGCCCCCGGCTTTCGCCGGGTTTGCCCTTATCGGAGCCGCCCTACTCTATTTCGTTGTCGTCTCAGCTCAAGTAGCAGACCGACGGGTACAGTGTGGCGCCGCCGGTCGACCGCTCACTCAATACCATAATCGGCAGAACAGCTCCGTTCTGTTGTGTGAGAGACGACGTTTCAACCTTGTGGCGTGAATGCAGTCGTCGAGAATAGGAGTCGTTGGAGGAACCTCGGCTGTTCGATGAGCTGTCGCCCATCTTCCTGATCATTGAGTTCACTGGGAGCGGGTGGGGAGAGGGAAAGACCTTGTCCTCTCACCGGATGAGCATGATCCTCAGGGGCGCCAACGGATTGTCGCTCACGCCCATCAGGTCCTTGGGTTTGAGAGGCGCCTGCTCGACGAACTCGACGTAGACCTTCGCGTGTCCAGGAGGCCCGTGGCGGTTGTAGGTGCCGCTGCCCGAGTTCCACTCACCCCAGCCGGTCACGTACACCGTCGCGAGGGCCAGGATCTTGATATTGCCGCTACCTGACGGGGGGAACCCGTCGACGATGGGGATGAGGATGTAGCGTCCGCTGCGCCCATTGCGGGCGTCCGTCGAGCAGCCTTCTCGTGGCCCCGGCGGCACGGCAGGATCGTACCCCGAAGGGACGCCTAGCTCCGTGTCTTCGTCCCAGTTCATGGGCACGTCACACCAGCCAAAGCCCTCGCCGTCGCTGATGCCGTCGCTCAGCTCATAGTCGTAGTAGGTCTCGAGCGCGTTCATCGTTGGGTTGCCGACGTTGCCGGGCTCCGTGGACGTCAGAATGGTGTCGCCCTGCGTGAAGACGTTGAACGAGTTGGCGTCGCATCCCGATTCGACGAGAGCCGTGTAGCAGGCTGTGCCCCCGCCAGGACCGCAGCTCTCAGGATAGAGGCGGAGTATGCCAAAGTTGCCCCAGCCCGATTGACCGGCGCCTACCTTCACGGCGTAGATCTTGCCCATCTCCACACCCAGGTATGTGCCGTCGCTGCCGTCCGTATCGGAGGGGTCTGTCGATTTGAGGGCCCACGGGCAGGCGGCACCGTGGTCGGAGTTGACGGCACGCGCGGCGGCGCGGCGCTCGAGGGCGAAGCTGGAGATGCCGAGCACACGGGCGAACACCGACGGAGTGGAACGTTCTATTGCCAGGCAGATGGTGTCGGGCTCTCCGTCCGCGTTGGAGTCGGAAACGCCCCAGGGTACTGTGGAGCCGCCGGGAGTGGTCGCACAAGCCCCGTCCCCGTTCCAGACGATTTGGCCGTCGGCGCCGTTGTTCGCGGCCCACTCCTCTGCGAGCTGGATGGCCGTGGCGCCGTCGGGCGGTTTCAGCATGAAGGCCTGGGCGCCCGCCAGTGCGGCGGCGTCCGCATCGTTCTGCGCATCGCGGATGTCGTGCAGAAAGATGCCGATGTCGGTGGTTAGAGCCACGAGGCCCAGAATAGCCACGATGCCCGCTGCGACCAGGACGAGGATCTGTCCACGCTGCTGGCGGTTCCACGCCAAGAGGGCACGTCTGAGTCTCATTGCCGCGATTCTCCCCTACTCCAGCCTCATGTCTGCCGTTGATTCCATTGTCACCGTGTCAGGGACGCTGCCCCCGCTGAAGGTGCTCAGCATGGCTCCTAGGGGTGTCATGAAGTTGTACCGGTAGGTCATGGTCACGACCACCGAGTCGCCCGTCTGGATCCCGGTCACCGCGTTGCGCTCCTCGTAGGTTACAGACACGTTCTCCACGTCGTTGACGTTTGCCGCGAGGGAGCTGCACGTTCTCGCCACCACCGTCGAGTCGTCGGCGCCGCTGCTGTTGCAGTCGCCAGGGTAGGCTCCGGCAGGCCAGCCAACCGCGCCGAACCGTGCTCCTTCCCGGGTGGCGTTGGTCACCGCGATATAGGCCTTGAAGCCCATACCGAAGTCGACAATGCCGAAGACGAGGATAAGGAATATCGGTACTACGAGCGCAAACTCGAGCAGAGCCTGGCTCCGCTCTCCGTCACCCCCGCAGCCAAGTGTGCGCCTCATTGCATAACCTCAGCTCGCACGGTGCGCCCTAGATTGATCTCGCCGGGAATGCCCGGCCAAGGAAAAAGAGTGCTGAATTTGTAGTTCACAGTAACGTCGGCATAGAGGCGTTCCTGGCTGTCGGTGCCCGTAGCCACGGAAACATCCGGATTGGACGGCGAACTGTTGGGGAGCCCCGCGGTGCCGGCCAGGGCGGCCTCACGGATGCCATCCACATCGGAGGCGCTCGTTTCGCTGGACGAGGCGTAGTGCGCACCGTCTTGGGCGGCGTTGGTGATGGAAACGTACGAGAAGTAGAGGCGGCCGAAGTCCGTCGCCCCGATGACGGCGAGCATCAGCAGCGGCACGAGCAGGGCGCACTCGATGAACGCCTGGCCGCGCTCGCGCATGCAACCGCCCCGCTTGCCTCGCCGACTAGACACGAAACATTCTCCCCGTTGTCAGAGGCGGGACGGGAGGAGAAACTCTCGCCCCCGCCCCGCAGTCACTCACTGTCTCGCCAGTGGCTTCGCCGGCCTAGAAGCTGATTCCGGTCAGCGTGTCGGTGACCACCTGAAAGGCGGCGCCGATGGCCGGTCCCAGCAGAACCATCACGGCGATGGTGCCGATGCCTATGAAGCCGACGATGAGGGCGTACTCCAGCAGGGTCTGCCCGTCTTCCCGGTTGCATCTCCGGGACGCTGCAACCACCCGCTGAATGTACGCCTTCATCTCCAACGTCCAGGTTCCTGCCGCTAGGCCTCGGGCTGCAGCCGGCAGACCAGCGCTGGGCCTGCCGCTACCTCCCGCTTTGCCGCTGGCGCAGGGGGGCAGAGCCCCCGCTAGAAGCTGACGGTGCCGAGCTTGGTCGTAATCGCGTTGAAGACGTCCCCGATGGCGCCGCCCATCAGGATCATGACCACGATGGCGGCGATGGAGACGAGGCCGACGATGAGGGCGTACTCTACCAGTGTCTGCCCCTTCTCCTCGCGGACCCAGCTCATGAGCTTCATCAGCGCATCGCTAACGAACCGCATTCTTCTCCTCCTCTTCTCCTAGGGTTCCGGTTCCCCAGAATCCCTCAGTACTTCCGGGCTCCGGCTTCCCTGCCCTCTCTCACTTCGCCGTCGTCCGTCGCTTGGCGGCGGGCCTCCGGCCCGATGCGATCATGCCAAGGGCTGTGGTACTGCCTTTTTGTCATCGTTTCTTTTCGCTGGCGTCACCTCCGGCTAGGTTCGAGCGCGTAATGTCTTATGTCTAGCAGCAGCCCTGGCCGGGGTCGGCGTCCAGGGACAGGTCGGCCCCCGGACCCTCCCCCTGCCAAAGTATTCGCTGCCTGGCCCTCTCTCGAAACTTCGGCGAGGGAGTGACATCTTCGGGCAAGGGCCGGATCAGCGAGGTCACCTCCAGCAGGGCCCGGAGCTGCGTGCGATACGCCGGATACCGGTTCAGACAGATCTCCATGTCCGCTTCGCCCCTTCTCATCGTCTCCAAACAGTCCGCCAGGGCTTCCACGATGCTAACCTTCGTCATGGCGAATCAGCCTCCGGCCGAAACGCCTTCTACCCGCAACTGCTTGCGAAGAGCAGACAGGGCACGATGCTGGATCACGCGCACGGCCGCCACGCTCTTACCCATAATCTCGGCGACTTCGCGATAATCTGAATCTTCGACGAAGCGAAGAATGATGACCTGTCGTTGATCGCGACCCAGCTTCAGGATCGCCTGCCGCACCCGGTCCAGGTCTACCTTCTGCTCGCAGACCTCCTCAGGGTTCTGGCGCGGCGCCTCGTCCACCACCGTGTCGTAGAGCTGGGAGTTGTCGTGGCGGCCGCGCAGGTGGCTGACCGCCAGGTTGTGGGCAATGCGCAAGAGCCAGGAGAGGAAGGGCGCTCCCCTCACCTGGTAGCGGTCGATCGCCTGCCACGCCTGGAGGAAGGTCTGAGCCGTCAGGTCCTCCGCCTCTGAGACGCTGCCCACCAGGTAGTAGATGTGCCGGTAGACTCGCACCACGTGCAGGTCATACAGCTCCCCGAAGGCCTCCGGGTCCCGGTCGATTGCCCGTTCAACCAGGGTCTCCTCGTCGACAGGCTCACGTGTTTGGAGCTTTAGCATTCGGTCGCCTTTGCTATCTGCTAGCGGGCCGCAGGCGTAAGCACTGGGGGGATGGGTGCTGCCCATCGAGGGCCTTCCCGTAGGTGTTTCGTCCGGCCCGGGGTGGGGTTTTCCCTGATCCCACAGGGAATATCGGCAGGGCGAGGTAAGGGCTTTAGCCTGGGGATGAGATGTCTGGAGCGAATAGGGGTCGAGTGTGCTTGACCCCTACCGGTCTCTGCAAGACGGGCCCCGGCCCCTGCCGCTGAGGTTCAGTTGTGGGCCGAGGGCCCGGGCGCGCGGCCGTGCCATCTTGCATTCGGCGGCAAGTGGCTTCCCCTGCGACAGCCGCCGATTCCGACCGATACTCTCATTGTGATACTGAGATAATGGAAAGCGAAGGGCGCAGCACCTGGCTCGAGCGACCGCTGGACGATGGACAGCAGCAGGGGCCCGTAACGCCCGCCGGGCCGTGGCGGGCTGCCTCGGCAGGTACGGCAGGCGTCCATCCGGCGGTGGATATGCCGCCGCGGCAGAGGGGCCGCCGCCTCTCCGGGCCGACCCCGCGCACCGAGGCGGCGTCCAAGCCAGCGAGCCTCCGCGCCCTATACCTGCTCCAGGGCGCCTACCTCATCGCCCTGATGGCCATATTCACTATCAGGGGCGTGGGCCTGACGCCGGACGTTATCCTCTTGCTCCTGGGAGTTGGGTTCGTCTGGCGAGGTAACCGCTGGCAGTTCATCCGTGACTTCGGGCCCTTCGTTCTCCTGCTCCTCTCCTACGACGCCCTGCGGGGCTTCGCCGATGACTTCGGCGGCAGGGTTCACTTCGGCTACCCGATCACTATCGACAAGACCATCTTTTTCGGTCACCTTCCCACGGCCGTCCTCCAGGGCTGGCTCTTCGATCCCAACTCCCCCCGGTGGTACGACTACATGGCCGCCCTCATGCATATCCTGCACTTCATGGTGCCTCTCTTCTTCGCTGCCATCATCTGGCAGCATCATCGGCACCACTACTGGCCTTTCGTGATATCGCTGCTGCTGACGTCCTATGCCGCCTTCGTGACGTTCTTGCTCGTGCCAACGGCCCCGCCTTGGCTGGCAGCGATGAGGGGCTACGTGTCAGGGGTGCATCTGGTCCATGAGGGGCTGCCCGCAGTGGCCTCTATCTACAACACGCTCAGCCCGAACCCGGTGGCCGCGATGCCTTCCCTTCACGCCGCCTACCCGTGGCTCTTTCTGCTCTTCGCCTGGCGCATCTGGGGCTGGCGGGCCACCCCCTTCGCCCTCTATCCGGCGGCGATGTACTTCTCGGTCGTCTACCTGGGGCATCACTATGTTGCCGACCTGCTGGGCGGCGTGATCTACGGCTCGGCGGCCTACTTTCTTGTCTGCAGCCCGGCGGTGGGGCGGCTTGTGCGCGCGGTCCCCTCGCTGGCGTCCCGGCTCAGGAACCGCACGGGCATCGAGGGTGACGCAGCCGGCGCGGAGGGCGTGGTCGCAGTAACGCCGGTCGACGGTCGTCGAGAAGCTGCTTAGCTCTATGGCGAGGGCGCGCGTGTCATGTTGCCCCTGACTATCCAGAGAGCCCGCCACCTGGCGTTCGGCCTGTCGCTGCCGGTGCTGGACGTGCCTACGCTGGGAGCGGCGTTGCTCTATGTCTTCTTCCTCTCCTTCGGCCTTCTCCACTTCACGGACCCCGACTACTGGTGGCACCTGCGCACGGGCCAGCTCATCGTGGAGACCGGCTCCGTGCCTCACCACGACCCCTTCTCGTTCACGGCTGCTGGCTC
This sequence comes from uncultured Dehalococcoidia bacterium, assembly GCA_964565775.1. Lineage (GTDB taxonomy): Bacteria > Chloroflexota > Dehalococcoidia > DSTF01 > JALHUB01 > CAZMGB01. The sequence goes on along the minus strand of CAZMGB010000008.1, from coordinate 17,221 downwards.
GCGCTGGATAGCTCACGAGTGGCTGTCCGATGTGATCATCTACGGCGTCGAAAGGGCCCTGGGATATGCGGCGAGCGCCTTCCTCTTCTCACTCGTGGCCCTGGCTGCCCTGTTCGTCATGCACCGCCTGCTGCTGAATATTGGGCTCTCTCAGCGCCTGGCCCTGGCGATCGTCGCTTTCGGTGGCATCATCAGCCTTCCCTACTGGACGGTTCGGCCCCAGGCCTTCACCTGGCTGCTGCTGGCCGTCTTTCTGTACACCCTCCACCTGTACCATCGAGACGGCAGAGGGCGCCTCTGGCACCTGCCCCTGCTGATGCTTGTCTGGGCCAACCTCCACGCCGGCTACGTCATCGGCCTGGTCCTGCTGGGGCTGTGGCTGGCGACCATGGCCGTCGAGCGGGTGCTCTGGCACGAACAGCGCGACCTGCGGGGGCCGGCGCTGGTGCTCGCGGCCTCATTCGCCGCCACGGCTGTGAACCCCAATGGTCTGGCGCTCCTCACCTACCCTCTCACCTACATCGCGCCCGGCAACGCCAGCTTCAACCTCGTCTCGGAGTGGCAGTCGCCCGACTTCCACCAGCCGATACACCTGGCGCTGGCGTTGGGGATCGTCCTCCTGGCGGCGGTGGGCGTCCTGGGCAGCGGGCGCAACGTCTTCCGCCTCAGCCTCGCCTTGCTCTTCACCTTTCTTGCCCTCCAGTCCAGCCGACACCAGCCGGTCTTCGCCCTGATCTTCATCCTGGTGGTGGGCGACGTCCTCCGTGAGCGATGGGCGTGGGCGCGCCGCCGCGAGCGAGAGCCGTCCGCTACGCGGGGCTACCCGGCCCTGAACTGGTCGCTGCTGGCGCTGGCCGTGCTGACGGCGCTGGCCGTCGTGCCGCGGCTGCCGGCGAGCCAGGTGCATGCGACGCCAAACACGAAGGGAACGCCAGCGTATCCTGTCCAAGGAGCGGACTTCATCCGGCGGCACTATCCCGAGGCCAGGATGTTCAACTCATATGTGTGGGGCGGCTACCTCATCAACGAGCTCTATCCCCAACAGCGCGTCTTCATCGACGGGCGACCTGACATGTACGGAGACGCCCTGGTGGAGGAGTACGTGGAGGTCGTTACCCTACAGTCGGGCTGGCGCGAGATCCTGGACAAGTACGACGTGGACCTCGTGATCATTGAGAAGGAGTCTCCTCTGGCCGCCGTCCTCCGTGAATCGCCGGCCTGGCTATCGGCCTTCTCGGGCGAAGTAGAGGAGGTCTTCGTCCGCGCGCCCTGACGGGCGCCTCGCGGTGCCACCTTTCACTCAGCGTCGATGTGTGGGCCTTCGCAGGACCGCCGAAGGGTCCACTGCTCCTGCATGGGGGAGGTACAAGAGGGCCTAAGCCGGCGTGGCCGTGTTCTCCTCGAGGGGAGGTGGAGACTCCTCCTCCGAAGGTGGGAGGAACTCGAAGACAAGCCGGTAGGGGCCGATGCGCACCTCGTCGCCGCTTTCGTAGACGGCCCAGCCGCCGCTGGCTCCGTCGAATGCTATGGCGCCCAGGCTGGTCAGCTTGTGGAACATGAGCCTGTTCTCGCTGATCCAGACGCGGGCGTCTTCAGGGGCGACGCGTTGCTCCTCGTCCCGGAGGACGATGTCGCAGTGTGATGCGCTGCCGATCCGGCGCGGCCGCCTGCCAACGAAGAAGACATCGCCGGTCTGCGGTCCTGAGGTGATGGTCAGCTTGCCCAGCGGCTTGTCTTTCATCGCCGGCGCGGGTGCGGGTGTCCCCGTCCACTGCACTGGCTCTGCGCTCCGGCGCACGGGGGACCAGGCCTCCGCCCGCGCCTGCAACGCCGGGGCCGAGACACGCAGCCGTCGCCGGCGAACGAGAGTGAGAGCGACAATGAGGGCGGCCGCCAGAAGCGCAATGGGAATGAGGGCTACGCCCAGCGATGGGGCGCTCGCCGCCGCAGGCATTTCGACCAGGAAGGAGAGCTCGGTCGCAGCGGTAGCCCCGCCGCTGTCGGTAGCCTCGAGGCGGAGGACGTGGTTGCCTTCAGCGAACTTCGCCGGGTCGATCTCGAGCTGAAAGGGTGGGAGGGAGTCCCGCTGCACCGTCTGCCCATCCACAAGGAAGGAGACGGAGGACAGGGGCCGCGGCCCCGCTGCGTCGACGCTCATCGTCAGGGGTTCGGAGACCTTCTGCCCGGACACAAGCCCGGTTACCGAGAGCTGGGGCGCGTCCAACGCCAACGGCGGCGCCGCTTGCCGAGCGGGCAGCGTCTCTACGGCTGAGGCCTGCACCTGGCCGAGGGCGATGACGTCCAGCCGGAATGTGAGAGGCTGCGTCTCGTCGATCCCTTCGGCGTTGACGGTGATGACGTACTGGCTGCGCAGGAAATTGCCGATGTCCTGGTAGAGCTGGGAGAGCCCCTCGGCCGTCGGCGTCTCGAGGAATTGCCCGCCCGTGTCCGCAGAGAGGGCGGAGAGGTACTCGCGGTCGATGTCACTCCCCAGCCCAATGGTGAAGATAGGGACGCCCATCGCCTGGACCCAGGTGAGGGAATCGTCGCGCGACGCGGTGCTCATGTTACCGAAGTCGACGCCGTCGCTGAGGAGGATGATGGCGCGTCTCTGGCTGGTCGCCTTCGCCGCTCTCGAGGCGGCCTGGGTGGCAGCCTGGTAGAGGGCGGTATTGCCCTCGGCCTGGAGGCCTTCCAGGGCGGCGAATACGGCTGCCCTGTCGCCCGTGAAGTCCTGGAGCACGGCGACATCATCGCTAAAGCTCATGACCGCTACCGTGTCGCTGGGCGAGAGGCCCTCGACGAAGCCGCGGGCCGCGGCCTTGGCCTGTGCCAGAGGCTCGCCCGCCATGCTCCCGCTCACGTCCACGACGAGCACCACGGCGACTCCGATATCCGAGTTCACTGCCGTCGTCACTTGCTCGATGGGGAACGGGGAGTCGTTCAGGGAGACAGCGAAGCTGTCCTGGTTGAGGCCCACCAGTGGCTTGCCTGCGGGGTCAAGTACGTTCACGACGGCCGTGAGAGTGGGGAACGCACTGTCGTCGAGGCTGGCGATGTCGACGGAGCCCGGCCCCTGGGCACCGGTCGCCGACGGGCGTGCGGCGAGAATCAGCGCCACAAGGCAGGTGGCGGCCAGGCGCAACCAAGTTGCTCTTGCAGACATGTTGAGGTGTCCCTTGCCTTAGTTTCGGCTCTTGGCGAGGGATGGTTTAGCGTCGGCACCGCCCTGGCACTCGGGCCGCTCATAGGTGAGCGCCGCCTCTGGCGGGCAGCCGACTCCTATTCGACGCCCAGTAACAAACGTGGTGCTCTCGCGTTAGGCGTTCAGAGAGCGGAGCTCGATCGCTAGGTGGCGGCCACGGCCGAGGGCAGTCTTGACAATAAGCGGTCGGACTGCGAAGATCGCGATTGTCCTGCGTGCCTGGTGGACGTCGCGACATTCCCAGCCAGCTTCTTTCGGCTGGCCCCGCTACTCAGAAGACACTGATCTTGCCCGTGCCGTAATGCGCAGGGAGGCGTAGGCCGGTTGCACGGACAGAGACGTCAATGCTGGACGCATAGTCGAGCGTGCTGTCCTCTGTACAACCGAAGACGTCTCCGATAAAGGCAACGCGTGGGAAACCGCGCGAGCGGGTAGCGTTTGAGCCTGCCCGCTCCCCCATCGCCGCCGGGGATCGCTTTCCCGGAAGGGTGGGGGCGCAAAGCCGCGGGTCTACGTCCCGGGAATCCGGGATACGATGGCCGGGCTGCCGGAGAGTCCCCTCGGATGGTCTTCAGCCCGCCGTCTTCGTGCTGAAGGCGGCGGGCATTTTCGTGGGGCTAAGGGGTCCGGGTAGGGGAGGCGGGGCCCTAAGCTGGGCCCCCAGGCCCCTCCAAGAAGCAGCGTCCGGGAACACCGGCTTGAGCAGGAGTCGGGGCGCGGCCAATGACGCCGCGATGCCCCGTGCCTGGAGAGCCTGAAGGCTTGTCGTTGTCTCCTACGACAACGTCTGCTCCGGCCCCAGACCGTTCTGCCTCGAGGGTAAGGAGCTCCCGCACCGGCTGCCGCATCCCTACGGCCACTCCCCACTGCGCCGCCCCACCCGTCCAATCTGAAGCCGGAAGTCCGCGCTGCCGATAATCCCCTGGGAACTGTCACCCGGCAATCCGACTGAAGGCGGTTATCCGAGTTGCATCCCCTGTTCCGGCGTCTGCGGAGCGATATGAGGTCGCAGGTCCGCGACGCCATCGATGCCGGAGTCGGCCTCTACAGCAGAAGCTGGGATCTTGCCGGCACGGCGGCGCAGGGCCGCGACGCGGAGACCCTGGCCTTTGACATCCTTGGCTGGTGCCGGGAGGCCGCGGCGAGCATGCGCAAGCCGTACGGTCTCGACTACATGACCATGGCCATCTCGGTCATCGGGCCGGAGAAGGGAGAAGTCGCGACGGCCAACTTCGGGGTGCTACGGCCCCAGGACTTCTACGCTGGCGTCGCCGAGAGGGAGGTGGGCGAGATAGTCCTGCGCTGGGAATCAGAGGGCCTGCTGCGTTCGCCGCAGTCTCGCCAGTTGGCCGTCGTACTCTTCAGTTGGGGCGACCTCACGCGTGAGCTATTGGCGGCGGGATAGCGCCTGGTGAGCGGCGAGAGGCCACACGCCCCTGCACCTTGGCCTGAGGAAGGGGACCAGTCGCCGGTGGAGATGAGGGAAGATCAGACCGAGGCGATCATTCGCATCGATGAGGAGGAGCGCGACCCCAACGATCCGCCGTTCGTCCCCCAGCCTCAGAATGTGGAGCAGACAGGCCTTGACTTCGGTCTCCTGCTTGATCTCTGTGTCAAGTGCATCTACTACTCGGGCCGACCCATGGCCCGGGACCTGGCCGCCCAGATGGCCTTGCCCTTCTACATCGTCGACGAGCTCCTCGACTTCTTGAAGCGCGAGCAGTACTGCGAGATCGTGGGGAGCGATGGTGGCCTGGCCGACCAGGGTTATCGCTATGCCTTGACGGCCAAGGGGACGGAGAAGGCAGAGGAGGTGCTCAGGCGTGGGCAGTACGTCGGCGCGGCGCCTATCCCCTTCGATCAGTACGTGGACATTCTCGGGCAGCAGTCGGTCGGCGCACTTTCGGTGGATCGCGCGACGGTAGAGAGGGCCCTTTCCGACCTAGTGCTGACTGAAGCTACCCTCGACTCAATAGGGCCCGCCATCAACTCCAGCAAGTCCGTCCTCATCTATGGCAACTCAGGCAACGGCAAGAGCACCATCGCCGCCGCCATCGGCAACATGCTGCCGGGCAGGGTGCTCATCCCCTATGCACTGGAGGTCCACGGGCAGATCGTGAAGGTGTTCGACCCGCGCCTGCACGTGGACGTTCAGGTCGACCTCGCCTTCAACCGGCGGCGACAAGAAATGCCTGTTACGGCGAACCGGGAACGGCGGCGCGACCGGCGCTGGGCCGTAGCGAGACGGCCGCTCGTCATGGCCGGCGGCGAGCTGACCATGGCTGACCTGGAGCTGCGCTTCAACCCGGTCTCGAGGTTCTACGTCGCCCCCCTTCAGGTGCAGGCCAACAGTGGCGTCCTTGTTATCGACGACTTCGGGCGCCAGCTCCTGGAGCCGCGCGAGCTGCTCAACCGCTGGATCGTCCCCATGGATAAGGGGTGGGACCACCTCTCCTTGCACACTGGTGAGAGCATCGAGATCCCCTTCGACGTGCTGCTGTTCTTCTCGACGAACCTGTCCCCGGCACAGCTCGGCGACGAGGCGTTCTTCCGGCGGATCAGGCATAAGGTGGACGTGGCCGACCCGACCCGGGAGAACTTCGTCGAGATCTTGCGACGGGTCTGTAGCGCGAAGGGGATGGAGTATAACCAAGAAGTCGTCGACTATCTGGTCGACGAGTACTACTTGAGGGCGGGGCGGGGCTTCCGGGGCTGCCACCCCCGCGACATCGTCGAGTTGATCGACGACATTGCCTCCTTCACGGGTAGGGTGCCCGCCCTGACGCGCGACCTCGTCGACATGGCGTGCCACTCGTACTTCGTGGACATTCTGGAGAAGCGCGCCGCCTAGAGCCCCACGAACACCATCGTGAAGTAGTGCGCCCCGCTAGCGTCCGTGGCCAGGCCGACCCCTATCATCGTGTAGTGAACGTTGAGAATGTTAGCCCTGTGCGGGGGGCTTGCCATGAGCTGGCGGATGGCGACGCCTACGGCCTCATCGTCGGGGTAGGTGTCGTAGGCCAGGTTCTCTCCGGCGTAGGAGTAGAGCACTCCGTACTGGGCAAGGATATCGAAGACGGTGGTGCCCTCCGGGGTGTAGTGGTCAAAATAGCCCCGCTGTGCCATGTCCTCGGAGCGGCCCCTGGCGATGCTGACCAACGTCGGGTCTGGCTGGAGGGCGGCAAGTCCCGCCGCAGCCCGCTCGGCGTTTATGGCCGCCAGTAGATCGCTCTCCAGCGGCAGCAGCGATACCGACGGCGCGGCAGGAGGGGCAGGTGGCGGCGTCGGCGTTGGTGGCACCGCTGTTGGGGGCGGCGGCGTCGCCGTTGGGGGCACGGATGTCGGCACCGTTGGAGGCGGTGGAAGCGTCGCTGTCGGCGAAGGAGCCGCGACGACCGGCCCACCCCGAGGCGGGAGCGGCGCGGACGCAGTGGGAGGCGGTGCCGCACTCTCCACGCCGGAAGGGGAGGCTGACGACGGTTCGCCTGCCTCGCTCTCGGCCTCTCCTGTCGGAGCTGCCGGCACGGGCGCGGAGCCCGGTCCGCCGGCGGCGGCCGCGCCACCGGAAGCGTCCCCTTCGTCGGCGCTCGCCTCGGCCGGGACCGACCCGCCGCCATCAGCGGGGGCTGTTGTTGCGGGTGTCTGCGTTAGCCGGCTCAGCTCCGGGCTCCAGGCAAGGAAGCCGGAGGTATCGAATGGCGGCTCGCTGGGGTTCGACTGCCGGGCCGAAGGCGATTCGCCGGGGGCCGGTGCTCCCAGCGTGTCGCCGCCGCCCATGAGGAACGTCGAGGAGAGGATCAGGAGGAACGTCCCCAGGGCCACGAAGGCGCTGTGCGGAGGCCGCCGGCTGCGCGTCGGGCCGTTGGCTCCGGACGGGGCGTACGGGCTGCCGTCTACAGGACGGGGATCTGTTACCATAGCTGGCCTTCACCCTGGGCGCAGAGCGCTCCGAGGGGCGAGACGGTACGGGGCGGGAGAGGCCGCCCACCATGAGAAGTCTCGGCGGCCGTGGGGGCATGCCTTAGGGCCTATCCCTACGGGGAGTCCCCTAGGGAGCGATAGCTACCAAACCTTAACCAGGGAGTCCTCGTTGACGCTGGGAATGCGGCCATGCTAGACTTGGGCCAACAAGTCGGCTCGTATTCGTCCCTCCTGGCCGGAAGCGAAGGCGACGGGCCGAGCAAGGGTCGTGTTGCACCGGCCCTTGTTCTGTGTTGGGCCCCGAGGCGGGGCTAGGCTGGCGGCTTCCGCCAGAGCCGGACTTCGTCGGTGCTAACGACTGTCGTAGGCAACTACCCTAAGATCCCGAATCGGCCCCGCCCCGCCAGACTGCGGAATGCCATCAACCGTTTCGAGCGGGGCGAGATCACGCTGGAGGAGCTGCACCGGGTTGAGGACGAGGTCACCGTCGAGGTGATCGAGGAGCAGGTGCAGGCGGGTCTCGACATCATCACCGACGGGCAGGTTCGCTGGGAGGACGACCAGACCTACATCGCGCGGCGTCTCACCGGGGTGTCCATCGACGGACTCGTCCGCTTCTTCGACACCAACACCTACTATCGCCAACCTGTGATAGAGGGCGACGTGGCCTGGACCGGGCCCATCACTGTCGCCGACTATCGCTTCGCCGGGGAGCACAGCGCGCGGCCGGTCAAGGCTGTGCTGCCGGGGCCCTACACGCTGGCCCGCCAGTCGCTCGACAGGCACTACGCATCCCTCGAGGACTGCGTGATGGCGTTCGCCGCTGCTCTACGAGAGGAAGCGCTCGCTCTTCAGGAGGCCGGCGCGCCCCTGATCCAGCTCAACGAGCCCGCCATCGTCAAGCACAAGGAAGACTTCTTCCTCTTCCGTGCTGCCCTAGCCCGGGCGGTCGAGGATGTGCATGCGGAGAAAGCGCTGTACATCTACTTCGGCGATGCGGACGGCATCTACCCGGCGGTGCTGGACCTGCCGTTCGAGATCGTCGGGCTGGATTTCGTGATGGGGCCGAAGAACTTCGACCTGCTGAAGCAGGCGCAGTTCACCAAGACGCTGGGCCTGGGCCTCATCGATGCCCGCAACACGAAGATGGAGACAGTGGAAGCTATTGTCGATAAGGTTAGGCTCGTCAGCGAGTCTGTCCCCCTGGACAAAGTCCACCTGAGCCCCAACTGCGGGCTGGAGTTCCTGCCGCGTGAGGTGGCACAGGCGAAGCTGGCCCGCATGGTCGAGGGAGCGCGGCGTTCTCGGGAGGTGCTGGGATGAGCTCAGGCCTTCTTACCACATCGATCGGCAGCATGCCCAAGCCACCCTATCTCCAGAAGGCGCGCAACGAATACACCGCCGGGCGGCTCTCGCGCGAGGAGCTGTCGGAGCTGGAACGCCGGGCCACCCGTGAGGTCATTGCACTCCAGGAGGAGATCGGCCTCGACATCCTGGTGGACGGCGAGATGGAGCGCGGCGATATGGTCGCCTTCTTCGCCGAGCAGTTGGAGAGCATGGCCATCGGCGGCCTCGTCCGCTCCTATGGCAACCGCTACTATCACAAGCCGGTGATCACCGGCCCGCTGAGCTGGACCGGCTCGATGACGGTGGAGATGTGGAAGTTCGCTCAGAGCCTCACCGAGAAGCCGGTGAAGGGGATGCTCACGGGCCCCTACACTATGGTCGAGTGGTCCTTCGATGACCACTATGAGACTCGCTCGCAGGCTGTGCTCGACATGGCGCGCGTGATGCGCCGCGAGGCGCTGGAGCTGGACCGGGCCGGCGCTCGCTACATCCAGATCGACGAGCCGGCGCTGCACACGCGGCCGGACGAGGACCTGGAGGTGGCAATCGAGGCCATCGGCATAGTCAGCAAGGGTCTCTCCGCCAAGACCGTCATCCACATCTGCTACGGCGACGTGGAGCGCATCTATCTTGACATGCTGCGCATACCCGTACAGGAGACCAACCTGGCTCTCAAGAACACCGATTTCCGGCTGCTGGAGCTGTTCCGGAAGACCCCCTTCACCATGGACCTCGGCGCGGGCGTTATCGATGTCCATACGCACGAGGTGGAGTCGCTGGAGGAGGTCAAGGACGGCATTCTTCGGACTCTTGAGGTTCTTCCCCCCGAGCGTGTCCTCATCAACCCGGACTGTGGCCTCAAGACCCGAAGCTGGGATGAGGCAGCCGCGAAGCTGCGCGTGATGGTGGAGGCGGTGCGGGCGGTGAAGCGGGAGAAAGGGATCGACTAGGGATGCGAATCGCCGAAAGCGCGGCCCCTCGCTTCCGGCGCCTGGAGGCAGCGGCCATCGTGCCTCCGGGGGCATCGCCTGGAACGGTAGCGAGTTGCGCGAGCAGGCGCTAGACCTCGACTACATCTTCCACCCCCGCTCGCTGGCGGTGGCGGGCGCCTCCAGGGGCATGGGCTTCGGCAGCATATTCCTCGCTGCCCTCAAGGCCTTCGACTTCCCCGGCGCCATCTACCCCGTAAACCCAAAGGCCGACGAAGTCGCCGGCCTGCCCTGCTATCCCAGCCTGAGCGCCGTCCCGGGGCCGGTGGACTACGTCATATCGAGCGTGCCGGCGGCGGCGGTGCCGCAACTGGTCGAAGACTGCGGGGCCAAGGGCGTGAAGGTGCTCCACCTCTTCACCGCCGGCTTCAGCGAGACGGGCGAGGAGGAGTGGACGGAGCTGGAGCAGCGGGTGCTCCTCCGGGCGCGCGAGCTGGGGGTGCGTATCATTGGGCCCAACTGCATGGGCCTCTACGTACCGGCTCACAAGCTCTCGTTCTTCCCGGACTTTCCGCGGGAGCCGGGGCCGGTCGCGTTCATCTCCCAGAGCGGCGCCAACGCGGGCGAGTTCGTGCATCACACCTCCGCGCGCGGTCTGCGGTTCAGCAAGGTCATCAGCTACGGCAACGCCGCCGACCTCGACGAGAGCGATTTCTTCCAGTACTGCGGGGCCGACCCCGAGACGGAGATCATCGCCGCCTACATCGAGGGTGTGAAGGACGGCCGGCGCTTCTTCCGCGCCCTGATCGAGGCCGCGGCGGCCAAGCCGGTCGTCATCCTCAAGGCCGGCCGCACCGAGGCGGGCGGCAGAGCCGCTAACTCCCATACGGGGAGCTTGGCGGGCTCTCTGGACATCTTCGACGCGCTTTGTCGCCAGGTGGGCGCCATGCGCGTCGAAAGCCTGGAGGAGCTGGCGGACGTTGCGCTCGTCCTGCGCTTCCTGCGGCTCGTACCGGGCCCGAGACTGGGCATCATCGGCGGAGGCGGCGGCCGCAGCGTCCTGGCGGCCGACGAGGCGGCCGACGCCGGCCTTCAGGTGCCGGCTCTGCCCGACGATACCCAGCAGCGCCTGAAGGGATTCACGCCTCTCGCCGGCACGAGCGTGGGCAACCCCATCGACACCAACGTCATCTGGTCCGGCCGCAACGGAATCGCCCTGATGATGGACACAATCCGCCTCGTGGCGGAGGCGCCGAACATCGACGTCGTGGCGTTTAACGTCGGCTTCGACTGGGGGCCGGCCGCGCGCGGCGACGATATCGGCAAGCGTGTCGAAGAGATAGCCGGGGCGATAGCGGCCACTCTCCCCACTCTGCCCAAGCCTCTGGTTGTCGTGACGCAACCGCCCATGACGGCGCGGGGCCTGGATGCGACCAACGTCTTCATCGAGAAGTGCTATGAGATGGGAGTGCCCGGCTTCCCGACCGTGAGCCGGACGGCTCAGGCCCTGAAGCAGGTGCTCAACTGGCAGCGCGGCCGCGAGGGCCCGCCCGCAGATTAGCCCCGGCGCGAGGCCGCCCTCCTTTCCCCGATGATGGGGCTCACCGGCGCCGGAACTGCTTCGCCAGGGCGTCGGCACTGAGGTGGATCATCGTCGGCCGGCCGTGGGGACAGGTGCGCGGCAGCTCGCACCTTTCGAGGCTCCGAATGAGCTCGCGCATCTCCTCGGGCGCGAGGCTCTGGCCGGCGCGGACGGCTGCGTGGCAGGCCAGCGACGCCGCGGCCCGCTCGCTGCGGCCGGAAGACCCCTCATCGCGGCCCAGGAGGTCCAGGAGCTCCAGGAGCGCCTGTCCGGCCTCCCGCCCCGCCAGGACCGCCGGTACGCTGCGGACGAGGTACGTTCGGCCGCCGAAGGGCTCGAGCGCGAATCCCAGCTCGCTCAGCTCCTGGCTGGACTCGCGCCACAGCTCGTCCTGGCGCAGCGAGAGCTCCACCGTCGCCGGCTCGAGCAGGCCCTGGACCTCGACGGCGCGCTGCCGTCGGGCGGCCAGGAGCCGCTCGTAGAGGACACGCTCGTGGGCAGCGTGCTGGTCGATCATGTACATGCCGTCGGGGCCCTCGGCGACTATGTACGTGCTGCCCACCTGTCCCAGCGGCCGCAGCAGGGGCACCTGCGGCAGGAGAGACGGCCCCGGCTGCGACCGCGCGGCGAATGGGAGCGAGGATGGCGCCGAGGGTGAGGGAGCTGGTGGCGTGGCGGCCGTGGGTGCTTCAGGCGCTGGCGTGGCAACGCCAGCGCTGCCCCAGGCGGGAGTGGGTGCGAAGGAGGGCACGGGCGCCTGGTCGGCCAGAGTGCGCCGGAGCCTTCGCTGTACGGCCGCGAAGACCTCTCGCTCACGGCGCAGCCGCACCTCCGCTTTCGTCGGGTGAACGTTGACATCGACCTCAGTTGTAGGGAGGCGGATGTCGACGACAGCGATGGGGAAGTGCCCCGTCGGCAGCAGGCCGCGATAGGCTTCCTCGACGGCGTAGGTTAGGGAGCGGCTGCGCACCCAGCGACGGTTGACGAAGAGGCTGATGTAGCTTCGGTTAGCTCGCGACACCTCGGGAGGGCTGATGAGACCAGACACGGAGATCTCGCTGGTCCCGGCGATGTCCTGGGCCCCATCGGAGGCGGCGAGCATGAGCGCTGCCAGCTTTGGACCGTAGGCGCCGGCCACGGCGTCGCGCCGGTCGCCGCTGCCGGGCGTCCGCAGAGTCTGGCGGCCGTCCACGCTCAGGGAGAGGCGAACCTCCGGATAGGCTAGTGCGTAATGGGTGACGACCGTGGCGATCTGGCCAGCCTCCGCGTGCGGAGAGCGGAGGAACTTCAGTCGTGCTGGCTGGCGGCGGAAGAGACGCCGCACCGTGACGACGGTGCCGGTCGCGGCGCCGCGGGAGCCGTCCTCGCGTACCTGGCCGCCATCGAGGCGGATGTAGGCGCCGCTCAGAGCGTCGGGCGGACGCGACACCAGCTCCAGGTCGGCGACCGCCGCTATGCTGGGAAGGGCCTCGCCGCGGAAGCCCAGGGTGGCGATCCGGTCGAGGCCCGACTCGTCGGCCAGCTTGCTGGTCGCGTATCTCTCGAAGGCGAGTCTCAGCTCCTGGGCCGCGATGCCGCAGCCGTTGTCGCTCACGCGGATGAACTCGAGGCCGCCCTGGCCGGCTTCGACGGAGATCTGCGTTGCCCCGGCGTCAAGGGCGTTTTCGACGAGCTCCTTGACGACCGAGGCCGGGCGCTCGATGACCTCGCCGGCGGCGATCTTGGCCACGACTTGGGGTTCAAGCAGCCGAATGCCCAACGGGACCTCCGAGCCGCCATTTTATCACAGGCCATCTTGCTTTCACCCTGACGCTCGATTACCCTCGATCTATTGTGGGCACGATGCCTGGAGTCAAGGTTCGAGGATGAGCAAGCTCGGCAAGGGTCTGGTGTTGGTCGCCCTGACCTTCGTCGTCTCCAGCTCCCTCGCCGAGGGCCCCTCCGGCGGAGGGCCGGAGGCGGGCGCCGTCATCTCCCCCGCTGTTCAGGCGGCGGCAGGCCCTGCCGGCGAAGGGGAAGGGGCCGGTCCGGAGCAAACGCGGACGGCAACAGACGAGCTGCTCGTGAAATTCCGCCCTGGGACTCAGTTCGCCAGCGGCCTGGCGAACAAGCTCATCGGCGCCGAGGAGGTTGGGCGCATCGAATCGCTGGGGGTGGCGAAGCTGAGGGTCGGCGGGGCCATGCCCTTGAGCGAGGCGACGCGCTACTACGAGGGGCTGCCCCTGGTTGAGTACGCGGAGCCCAACTACTCGCTGCGGGCCGCCGATGCCCCCGACGACCCCCTATACGACCTGCAGCAGTCCTACTACGACCTCATCGGAGCCCCCGAGGCCTGGGAGATGGGATCAGGCAGTTCGTCTGTGATCGTGGCGGTCCTGGACACGGGAGTGGACGTGGGCCATCCCGACCTGCAGGGCCAGATCTGGCAAAACGGAGCGGAAGTGCTGGGGAATGGCGTCGATGATGATGGGAACGGTTGCGTGGACGACGTCAACGGCTGCAACTTCGTCGACCCCGCCAGCATAGACCCTTCGTGCGAGCCCGGCCCCCCCATCCCCAACAACCGGATCGAGGACGAGAACGGACACGGCACGTTCGTCGCCGGCGTCATAGGGGCCGTCACCGGCAACGGCCTGGGAGTGGCCGGCGGCGCTTCCGGCGTCTCACTCATGCCGGTCAGGGTTCTCGACTGCACGGGCGCGGGAACCGTCGCCGACGTGGCGGCCGGCATCATGTACGCAGCCAAGATGGGCGCGTCGGTCATCAACCTGAGCTTCGGCGGTGAGGAGGACTCGGTCACCCTGCATGACGCCGTCAAGAAGGCGCACGACCTGCTGGGAACGGTCCTGGTGGCCCCCACGGGCAACGAAGGCAGCGAGGGCGTCCTTTTCCCCGCCCGCTACCCGGAGGTGCTGGCGGTGGCGGCCTCGGGGCTCAACTCGCCGGATGCCAGGGCGGGCTTCAGCAACTGGGGGCCTGAGGTGGACGTGGCTGCGCCCGGGATTCAGATCGTGAGCACAGTGCCCCTCGCGTTCTGTGGCCGGAACTGGCGGTGCATTGAAGGGCAGCCCTACGCAATGTCGAGCGGCTCGTCCTTCGCGTCGGCGCACGTCTCGGCCCTGGCCGCCCTCATACGCTCCTTCAACCCCTTGCTGAGCGTCGAGGAGGTGCGGGCGATCATAAAGTCGACGGCCCAGCCCCTGCCCGACGGCCCTACCGCCAACTGGGACGGCGCCGGACGGATCAGTATGAGCCAGGCGCTGAAGCGCGTTCCTTTCCGCATTGGGGTCGCCGGGGTGAGCAAGGGCTAACGCTGGCCCGCCGAGGCTAGCCGCCCGGCGGATTCTTCGCGCGCTCCCGCAGTTCGTAGAGCTTCGTGATCGCCTGGAGGGGCGTCAGCGAGTCCACGTCGAGGCCAGCCAGCTCTTCCAGAATTGGCGCGCCGGGGGCGAATAGCGAGAGCTGCTCGGCCGGAGGGCTGCGCCGCTTCGCTCCGGAGGGGGCGCTGCGGCCGTCGTGCGTCGCCTCGAGGGCCGCCAGCACGTCCCAGGCCCGCTGGATCACCGCCTTGGGCAGGCCCGCCAGCTCAGCCACGTGGACGCCGTAGCTTCTGTCGGAGCCGCCCGGCACGATCTTGCGCAGGAAGACCACCCGACCGCCTTCCTCGCTGACGGCCACGTTGTAGTTCTTGACCCGCGGCAGGAACGAGGCTAGCTCCACGAGCTCGTGGTAGTGGGTGGCGAAGAGGGTCTTGGCCGCCAGCTCCGGCCGGTTGTGGAGGTATTCCACCACCGCCCGGGCGATCGCGAGGCCGTCGTACGTACTGGTGCCGCGCCCGATCTCGTCGAGGATGACGAGTGACCTGGGGGATGCGTTGTGGAGGATGTTCGCCGTCTCCAGCATCTCCACCAGGAAAGTCGATTGGCCGGATGCGATGTCCTCCTGCGCGCCGACGCGGGTGAAGATGCGGTCGACGATGCCGATGGAGGCGGAGGAGGCCGGCACGTAGCTGCCCACCTGAGCGAGGAGGACGATGAGGGCGACCTGCCTGAGGTAGGTGGACTTGCCGGCCATGTTCGGCCCCGTCAGCACGATGATCTGGCTCTCCGCGTTCGAGAGGAAGACGTCGTTCGGGACGAACCCGGCCGTCGCTCCCGGCGCCGCTGTGGCTGCGGAGAGGGCTCGCTCCACCACCGGGTGGCGGCCATCGCGGATGACGATCTCGTCGCCGTCGGTGACCTCCGGGCGGACGTAGCCGTAGCGCGCGGCCGACTCCGCGAGGGCGACGAAGACGTCGACCTCGGCGATAGCCGCCGCCAGGGCGAGGATGCGGTCGGCGACGGCCCCCACCTGGGCGCAGACCTGGCGAAAGACCGCTGATTCCAGCTCGGTCATCCGTTCGCGCGCGTTCAGGATCTGGCTCTCGTACTCCTTGAGCTGCGTCGTAACGAACCTCTCGGCGCCCACGAGGGTCTGGCGCCGCTGGTAGTCGTCCGGCACCAGGCGCAGGTTCGCCTTGCTGACCTCGATGTAGTAGCCGAAGACCCTGTTGTAGCCCACCTTGAGCGACCTGATGCCGGTGCGCTCCTTCTCGCGGGCCTCCAGCTCGGCCAGGTAGCGGCGGACGTCGCTGGTCAGCGAGCGGAGGCGGTCGAGCTCCTCCGAGAAGCCGCGGCGGACCACCTCCCCCTGTTCCAGGGTAGCGCCGGGGTCGTCCTCGATGGCGTCGGCGATGAGGGAGACGGCATCCTCGCAGGGTTGGAGGCGTGAGAGGAGCGTCCCGAGCGGCCCTTTCACATCTGTGCTCCCCTCTCGGTCGATCGCCTCACGCAGCGGCGATACCGTCTCCAGCCCCCTCCGCAGCGCCACGAGCTCGCGTGGCCCGGCGATGCCCCCGGTCACGCGAGAGCAGAGCCGCTCCAGGTCGGGCACCCGCGCCAGGACCTGCTGCACCCGACCGCGACGGACAGCGCTCTCGAAGAAGTAAGTGACGAGCGACTGTCGCTCCCGGATCGCAGTTATGTCAAGTAGCCCCTGCCCTAGCCAGCGTCGCAGCAGTCTCGCGCCGAGAACCGTCTTCGTCTGGTCCAGCACGGCCAGAAGCGAGTCTTCCTTCCTCGCGTCGCGGCCGCCGGCGAAGATCTCGAGGTTGCGCCGCGTCTGGCTGTCCAGCACCATGAACGAGGTGGGGTTGTAGGTGGAGAGGCCCGCGATGAGGCCGAGGGCGGCCCGCTGGTTCTCCTGGAGATAGCGGAGGACGGCGCCCGCCGCCGCCACCGCCAGGGGCCACGCGTCGCACCCGAAGGCCTCCAGTGACGCCACCTGAAAGTGCTCCAGGAGGAGGCGGCGGCCCTCCTCGATGTCGAACCAGTAGGGGTCGAGGATCGTCGGAGGCACGGCGTCGCGTCCGCTCTGTGCGGCGGGCCAGCCCTCCGGCGTGACCGCCCCTTCCGGAAGCAGCAGCTCAGCGGGCCGCAGGCGGGCCAACTCCGCCGCCACGTCCGAGGCGGCGAGCTGAGTGACGGCGAACTCGCCCGTGGTGATGTCAACGTAGGCGATGCCCCAACCTCCGCTGGCCTCGTCGCGGCGGCGCGCCCTGCGGCCCCTGGGGACGTCCTTCTCGCCCGCCGGGGCGAGCGCTACCAGGTAGTTGTTGGCCCGTTCGTCCAGCAGGCTCCCCTCGACGACGGTGCCCGGCGTGACCACCCGCACGACCTGCCGCTCGACGAGCCCCTTCGCCTGCTTGGGGTCCTCCATTTGCTCGCAGATCGCCACCTTGTGGCCCTTGCCGATGAGCTTCGCCAGGTAGCTATCGAGGGCGTGGTGGGGGATGCCGGCGAGGGGCACTCGCAGGTTCTTGCCCATCGGCTTGGAGGTGAGGGTGATGTCCAGCTCACGGGCGCAGAGCTTGGCGTCGTCGTCGAACGTCTCGTAGAAGTCGCCGAGGCGGAAGAAGACGATGGCGTGGGGGTAGCGGCGCTTGATGTCGAGGTACTGGCGTCGGATGGGGGTAGACACGTCCCTGTCCCCTGGCGAGCCTTGGCGTCCCGCGGGCGGTGGCCTGCCCTATTCTACACGACGGGATGGGGATGGTGCCTAGCGCGACATCCCCCGGGCGGCCTCGCACGTCGAAGGCCAGGCTTGAGCCTGGCCTTCGGTCATGAAATTCGACCCCTGGCGGCCGCCCCTCTCCCCCCCGCGGGGGAGGGGGCCCGGGGGGGGGGGCGCGCCCCCGGG
>CAZMGB010000007.1:25201-145020 GCA_964565775.1 uncultured Dehalococcoidia bacterium | reverse complement strand
GGCTTAAGCCTGGCTTTCGGTGATTGTGGGGGCGGCCTTCGGTGATTGTGGGCGTGGCCTTCGGTAATTGTGGGCGTGGCCTTCGGTAATTGTGGGCGTGGCCTTCGGTGATTGTGGGCGTGGCCTTCGGTAATTGTGGGCCTCGCCTTAGGTGTAAGGGGTGAGCTAGCGGCGGCGGCCGGTGAGAGTCTCGAACCGGCGGCGGGCCTCGTCCTGGCCCTCTCGGGCGGCCTCGCGTCCGGCCTCCCAGGCCTCCTGGAGCCGGGAGCGGGCGTTGTTCGCCGCATCCCTGGCTCTCGCGATCAGGCGGTCGGCCGGTCCCTGGGGCTCAGGCTTGCCGCGCAGGCGGTTCCAGGTGCTGCGGGCGCGCTCGCGGGCTTCCTTCGCCACCTCATCGCGCCGACGCCACAGGTCGGGGGCCCTTTCGCGCGTCCTGGAGCGCACCTCTTCGCCGCTTACGGGTGTGAATAGCGTGGCGATGGCGGCGCCCGCCACGATTCCCAGCAATACCCCCAGTACGAAGCCGGGGCCGTGTCCACCGGCTGTGTCCCCTTCTTCGGCGCTCGAGTGCATCGTTTCATTCGCGCTCATTGCGGCTTCCTCCGCGGCGACGGCCGGAGACCGCCCGGCCTGAGGCCGCTACTCCGCTTATTCCCTCTCCTCTTCGCGACGTCCCCGGCGAGCGAAGCCGCCCAGGATGGCCAGGAAGCGGCGTATGCCCTTGAAGAGGCCGTAGATGCGGATGACGGGGCTGACCAGCATCTCTGTCATGAAGCTGGAAGTGCCCTTGACGCTTTCCACAGTCTCTCGCGCCGACCCAATGACGGGCGTCACCTCTTCCCGAATTAGGGCCTGGGCGGCGCCGATCAGCGCGCGTAAGGCGACTCCGACCACGACTGTGACCACAAGGCCGGCTAGTAGCATCAGTATGCCAATGGAGCCAGCGACTATGACTACGATATCTCGCACTTCTTCAAGGGACATACAGCACCTCCCGAGCGGTCGCGCCGAATTATAACACGTCGCCGTCGAACGGCAAGGGCTTGAGCTTGCGAGACGGGAGGAGGCGGCTCGGTGGAGCGGCTGCGGCGGCCATGCCGGCCGCTACGGCCCTCTAGCCGGCGCCTGGCCGGCGGCCGTTCCGCCCCGACGAGGCTATGATGCCGCCTCCCAACACCTGCTCGCCCCGATAGAAGACAACGGCCTGGCCCGGCGTGATCGCCCGCTGGGGCGTCTCGAAGCGTACCTCTGCCCCGGCGCCGTTGGGATGGACGGTGGCGGGCGAGGCCGGGGTGCGATAGCGGATCTTCGCCTCGACGGGCGTCTCCGGGTCTGCGGGCCGGCCGCCGACCCAGGTTACCGCCTCCGCCCACAGGCTGTCGGACCTGAGGTCATCCTCGCTGCCGATGGTGACGACGTTACGGGCGGGGTCTATGCGGGTAACGAACCGTCTCTCTCCGAACGAAGCGCCGAGGCCCCGCCGCTGGCCGATGGTGAAGCCGGCCACCCCCTGATGCCGTCCGACCGGCCGCCCTTCGACGTCCACGATCTGCCCCTCCGTCTGGGGGGAGCGCTGCGCCAGGAAGGAGCGGTAGTCGTTGGCGGGGATGAAGCAAATGTCGGCGCTGTCGGGCTTGTCGGCCAGGGGCAGGCGCATCTCCGCCGCCAGCCGCCGGACCTCCGCCTTCCGATGCTCCCCGATGGGCAGGAGCAGCCGCGATAGCTCCTCTTGCCCGAGGGTGAAGAGGACGTAGGACTGGTCCTTGTCGCGGTCCACGGCACGCAGCAGCCGGTGCTCGCCGTCGACGCGGCGGACGCGGGCGTAGTGGCCGGTGGCCAGGTAGTCGGCGTCGAGGGCGAGGGCGCGTGCCAGGAGGGAGCTGAACTTGACGTGTTCGTTGCAGGCGAGGCAGGGGTTGGGGGTGCGACCTCGCTGGTACTCCGCGCAGAAGTAGTCTACCACCCGCTCCTGGAATTCGCGCTCGAGGTTGAGGACGTAGTGGGGTATGCCGAGGGCCTGGGCGGCGCGACGGGCGTCGTCGGTGTCCTCTACGGAGCAGCAGCGCCGGTGGTGGACCGGCAGGTCGGGCTGCTCGACGGTCCAGAGGCGCATAGTGACGCCGATGACCTCGTAGCCCTGGCGGACGAGCAGGCCGGCGGCGACGGCCGAGTCGACACCGCCGCTCATCGCCACTATTACACGTTTCTTTGTAGCCACTGTGGTATCGATTCCTGACGTTGCCGAATGGCTTCACTTCCGCGGTCTATTATCCTAGCGGGCAGGGCTGCGTGTCCAATCGGCCGTGCGGCGGGCCTCTCGGCGTTGATGGGAGGCGTCGGCCTCGGGTATAATCTGTCCACCACCGTCGAGGAGAGACGCCTCTGGAAGGCAGCGACCTGGCGCGCAAAATCGTCGACTTGCTTTGGGACAAGCAGGCTGAAGACGTGGTGCTCCTCGACATCAGCAAGGTCGCCGGGTTCGCGGACTACTTCGTCATCGCCTCGGCTGTGAACGTGCGCCAGATGCGGGCGCTCCTCGATGCGCTGGAGGAGGGGCTGGGGAGCGACGGCATTCAAACCTTGAAAAGCGAGGGTGAGCTTGATTCGGGCTGGATACTCCTCGATCTGGGGGACGTCATCGTGCACCTGTTCTCACCCGAGGAGAGGGCCTACTACGACATCGAGCGGCTGTGGAGCCGGGGCGTAGAGGTGGTGCGCATGCAGTAGGGGCCGAGGAGCGCTCTTCAGGCGGTGTTGGGCCGGCTTCGCGCCGGCTTTTCTGTCTGTACCGCTACTCGTACACCCAGCGGTCGATGGCGCGCTCGTAGCTGAGGATCTGGTCGTCGCTGAAGAAGAGGGCGATCTCGCGGCTGGCGTTTTCGAGGGAGTCGGAGCCATGGATGAGGTTGCGGCCGATGTCCATGCCCAGGTCGCCGCGGATGGAGCCGGGCGCAGCCTTGGCGGGGTCTGTCTCGCCCATGGCCTGGCGGACGGTCTCAACGGCACGCGAGCCCTCGAAGACGGCGGCGACGATGGGGGTGGACGTCATGTACGCGATGAGCGGGTCGAAGAACGGCTTGCCCCTGTGCACGGCGTAGAGTTCGTGCGCGAGCGCTTCGTCCATGCGCAGGAGACGGAGCGCGGCGATGCGGAGGCCCCGCCGCTCGAGGCGGCTCAGGATCTGTGCTGCCAGGCCCCGGTGAATAGCATCGGGCTTGACCAGGACCAGGGTTCTCTCCAGGGTCTTCACCATCGTTCTCGCTGCCCGGCTCTATCGGTTCTGGGGTCCGATGGCGGGCTCCCGCAGGTAGAGCGGCACCAGCGTCTTGGCGTCGTCGCTCTGACCCTGCGCGAGGCGGCGCCAGCCCAGCTCCGCCAGGAAGCCCGCCCGTCGCAGGGAGGCCGCCGGCGACGCTACGTCTACGCTCCGCCCCATCGACGTGATGAGCGCCGCCAGTTCCTCGCTCACCTCGCCGCAGAGGAGGGCGCCGGCCGAAAGCTCACGTAGCAGTGTTTCCGGCGACGTCATCCGTGGAGCGATGAGCTCGCGCCACTCCGAGGCCGGGCCCTGGTACAGCGCCCAGGCAGTCTGCCCCCGGCCTGCCCGGTGTACGGGGCAGACCGCACCGGGATAGGCCGCGTGCTGGTAGGCCTCGCTCTCCAGGCGACCTACGCCGACCAGAGGTATTCCCAGGGCGTAGGCCAGCCCCTTGGCGGTGCTCACGCCCGCCCGCAGGCCAGCATAGCCGCCGGGCCCCTTACAGACAAACACCGCCGATATGTCGTCTTTGCGGGCTGCCGCACGCGCGAGGATGGCCTCGACGGTGGGGAGGAGCTCGACGGAGTGGGCGCGGGGACAGTGCCAGGTGAGCTCGACCTTTATGCGGCCCTCCTCCGAGAGGGCGACGCTGGCCCAGTCGCCCGCTGTGTCGATGGAGAGCTCCATCAGCTCGTCTCCAGCCGTCCGGCGCCGCGCGTTCGACGTGCGAGGCCGGCCACAAGCTCCTCGTAGCGCGGGCCGGTGGCCTGGAGCGTGAGCCGCCGGCCCCGCTCACCCTGCCAGTCGAGCCGCACGAGCAGGTGCTCTGGAGGCAGCTCCTCCAGTGCGCGGTCGGGCCACTCGACGATGAGGACGCCGTCGGCGGCACTCTCCTCGAGGGCTAGGTCGGCCACCTCCGCGGCGTTGGTGAGGCGGTAGAGGTCGGCGTGGTACAGCTTCAGGCGGCCGCGGTACTCGTTCACGAGGACGAAGGAAGAGCTCTTGACGGGGTCCGTGACGCCCATTCCCTGGCCGATGCCCTGCGCCAGGACCGTCTTGCCGGTGCCGAGGTCGCCGAGGAGGAGGACGACATCGCCCGCCCGCAGGCGGCGTCCGAGGCGAGCGCCGATGCGCCGCGTCTGCGATGGGCTGGCGCTGGTGAGCACGAGGCAGTCCACTTAGGGACTCCGCTTCTCGCGGCTGGTCGGCTCGGCCGGGGCGTCCGCTTGCGGCGAGAAGTGGTTCCAGCCGGGCCGAGCGAAGACAAGCTCATGGCCCGTCGCGTCGAGGAAGCGGACGCGTCTCTCTGCGTCCTCCACCATCTCGCCGATGACGGTGAGCGGCACGTCGACCCGGCCCCGCACCTGCTCCAGCGCCGGGAGAGGGCCCACGAGCACGAGCTCGTAGTCCTCGCCGCCCGCCGCGGCAAGGGCGAGGGCGTCGTCGGGAAACGTCTGGGCCAGGGCAGCGCTCACAGGAAGGGCGTCGGCGCGGACGACGGCGCCGAGGCCGCTCGCCTCGCAGACGTGGCCCAGGTCCTGGGCGAGGCCGTCGCTGACGTCGATGGCGCAGCGGAGGCCCGCCTCTATCGCTGCGTGGCCCACGTGGACGCGCGGCCGCGGCCGCAGGTGGGCCTGCCGAAGGTGCTGAACGGCGCCGGTGGCTGCGGCTCCCCTCAGGAGCACGCGCAGGCCGCCCGCCGAGTCGCCGAGGTAGCCGGTGACGGCCACTGAGTCGCCGGCGCGGGCACCCCCCCGTGCAAGGTAGAGCGACCGTCCGTCGTCGTCCAGGGCTGCCCGGCCGGTCAGGGCGACGGTGATGACGGCCTGGGGCGCCCGCACCACGTCGCCGCCCGCTACGACCACTCCGTATTCGGCGCCGGCCGCCGCCAGTCCCCGGAACAGCTCTATCACGTCCTCCACCAGGAAGTCGTCGGGCAGGGCCAGGGTTACGAGGGCGTACTCAGGCGTGCCGCCCACGGCGGCGACATCGCTGACGTTGATGGCGAGGGATTTCCAGCCCAGGTCCTGCCAGGGGACGCCATGCTTCGGGAAGTGGACACCCTCGACGAGGGTGTCGGTGGTGGCGATCTGGACGGGCCCGCCGCTTGTCCAGACGGCGGCATCGTCGCCGATGCCCAGGACGAGGCGAGAGGCGCCGCCGCGGGCCTGCGCGGCGCGCGCCTGGTCGCCCAGCTCTTCCGCCAGGCGGGCGATGAGGCCGAATTCCCCCAGCTCGGATACTCTCACGGCCCGATTATAGTCCCGTCCTCAGAGGGGGCTCAACTCGGGTGGGCTGCTCCGGCCGAAGCTGCTATAGTCACAAAGGGCGTCCTGAGTCTGGCGAAGGGGCATCCTGAGCCTGTCGAAGGACACTCTGCGAACGATGCGCATAGCGATTGTGGCCGACATTCACTCCAACCTCGAGGCGTTCGAGGCGGTGCTGCGTCACGCCGAGGCCGGCGGGCCTATCGATCGGCTGTGGTGCCTGGGCGACGTCGTCGGATACGGGCCGGAGCCGGGGGCGTGCATCGATCTGCTGCGTCGCTATCCGCACGCGTCGGTGGCGGGCAATCACGACCTGGCGGCGATCGGGAAGATGAGCACGGAGGACTTCAACCCGGTGGCCGCGGAGGCGGCCCACTGGACGGCACGGCAGCTCTCGGCGGAGGAGCGGAAGTACCTGGAGGAGATGCCCCTTGTGGTCAAGGAGGACGACTTCACTCTCGTCCACGGCACGCTGCGTCACCCGGAGTGGGAGTACCTGCTGTCGGGCGAGGAGGCAGAGGCCCACTTCCGGCTCCAGGAGACGCCCTACAGCCTGATCGGGCACTCGCATGTCCCTTTCGTGGCGGTGGAGGCCCCCGGTCGGCCGGCCGCGATGGTGGTGCTGGCCGACGGCGATGAGCTGGAACTCACCGATGATCGACTGGCGATAAACCCGGGCGGAGTCGGCCAGCCGCGCGACGGCGACGCACGGGCCGCCTATGCTCTCTACGCGACGGACGCCCGGACGATCGCGTTCCACCGGGTGGAGTACGACATCAAAGCGACGCAACGGAAGATGGAGGCGGCGGGGCTGCCGCGCCCCCTCATCGAGCGGCTGAGCCACGGCCGCTAGGGCCCCGCTGGTGCTGTAGTAGAGTGTCCGGATGATGGAACCGGGGTCGCGAGTGCGGATTCTGATTACTTACGTCCTCTCTCCCGAGCTGGTCGAGGAAGTGAGAGCCTTCGATGAGCGGCTGGAGGTCGCCGCCCTGGGTCGGGAGGAGGCGCTGCTCTTCTGGGGCCGTCCCCTGCCTGCCGAGGCCGACGTCGAAGCTCTGCAACGTCGCGTGGACGCGGCGCTGGCGGAGGCCGAGGTCCTGTATGGCTTCCTTCCCCGCGGCGAGCAGCTCCTCGGTCTGCTGGCGCGGGTGCCCAGGCTGCGCTGGTTCCAGGCAACGAGCGCCGGCATCGACCGGCTGGACGCCGCGGGCCTGCTGCCGGCCCTGAAGAGCCGGGGCATCACCATCACCAATGTCAGCGGTCTCCACGCTACGCCCATCGGCGAGTACGTACTCGGGGTCATGCTCATGTTCGCGAAAGGGGCGCATCGCTTCGTGCGGGCGCAGTCGCGAAGGGAGTGGCTGCGGTACATGCCGGCGGAGCTCCGGGGCAAGACGGTGGGGGTTGTGGGCATGGGGGCTATCGGCACGGAGGTGGCGCGACTGGCCAAGGCGTTCGGCTGCCGGGTGCTGGCCATCCGCCGCTCGGCCAGCGAGCGTCGCAGCGACAGCCCGTTCGCCGACGAGCTGCTGCCGCCGGCCGACCTGCGCTATCTGCTGGGCGAGAGCGATTTCGTCGTCCTGGCGACGCCTCTGACGTCGGAGACCCGCCATCTCATCGGCGAGGCGGAGCTGCGGGCGATGAAGCCCACCGCCTGCATCATCAACATCGCCCGTGGGGCCATCATCGATGAGGCGGTGCTGGTGCGGGCGCTGAAAGAGGGCTGGATTGCGGGGGCGGGTCTCGACGTGTTCGAGCAGGAGCCGCTGCCAGAGGAGAGCGAACTGTGGGGGATGGAGAACGTAATCCTCAGCCCGCACATCTCGGGCGGGACGGAGATCTACAACGAGCGGGCGCTGGAGATCTTCAGGGAGAACCTGCGCCGCTACTTGGACGGCCGGCCGCTGATGAACGTGGTCGACCCGGTGCGGGGCTACTGAGGCGGCCGCCGAGGGGATCTACACCAGGCGGATGCCCGTCCGCACGGCCTCGCGGACGATGGTGATGCGGTTCGACATGTAGTCGAACTCTTCTGGGGTGTAGCAGAGGAGGTCGTAGCTGACGCCCCGCTCCTTGAGGTCATAGAAGCGCCCGGCGCGGTCAATGAATGGGACGCCCTCGAAGTCCGGCGAAGCGATGACGAAATCATAGTCGCTCCACTCATCACCGTGGTCGGCGGCGCGGGAGCCAAACCAGATTAGCGACGTGACGCGAATAGTCTTCGCCAGGCGCCGCCGAAAGCGCGCTACTACGGGGTCGATAGCTGTTCGCGTACCCAAAGCAGCGTTCTCTCAGCCAGATCGACGTGCCAGCGGGCGGTCTCCTCGTCTATAACCCGTGCCGGGATCGAACCGGCAGCGGCATCGGGATATCTTGACGTGAGGTACTTGTCTGCCATGGCATCCAAGCTGGGCAGCATTTCAGTTGGGGCGTCGACTTCTTCGGCTAGCCAGCGCAGGGCGTGCGTGCGCGGCGGTAGCGCCAGCTTGCGGTCTATGTACAGGCCTTTCAGCGCCTTCTCGGCGGCCTGTTCACCAAACTGCGCCGCCGCGTAGAAGCGTTCGGCGTCGAGGCTGATCCGCGCAGTTTCGAGGTCTTCTTCGGCTTGCTCAAGCCATCGGAGTGTTTCGTCGCGCATTGCCGTGAGGCCCCCTAGCCGACAGCCGCCAGGCGGCTTGTCTCGTCCACCGTCTGCGAGTGGAGGGCGGCGTTGAGCACGTCGTCCACGTGCTCGGCGAGGACGATATCGAGGTCGGCGCGGACGTCCTCGGGCACGTCCTCCAGGTCCTTCTCGTTGTCCTTGGGAATGACGACGCGCTTGATACCGGCTCGGTGGGCGGCCAGCACCTTGTCCTTGATGGCGCCGACGGGCAGGACCTTGCCTCGCAGGGTGATCTCGCCGGTCATGGCGACGTCACCGTGGACGGGGCGATGGGTCAGGGCCGACACGAGCGCGGTGGCCATGGTGACCCCGGCCGACGGTCCGTCCTTGGGGATGGCGCCGGCGGGGACGTGGACGTGCATGTCGAGCTTCTCGAAGTGGTCGGGCGCCAGTCCCAGGTCTTCGCCGCGACGGCGGGCGTACGTGAGGGCGGCCTGCGCTGACTCCTGCATCACCTCGCCCAGCTTGCCGGTCAGGGTGAGGCGGCCCTTGCCGGGGAGGCAGGCGGCCTCGACGTGGAGGATGTCGCCGCCGACCATGGTGGCGGCCATGCCCGTCGCCACGCCCACCTCATCGGCCTCGGCGGCCTCCTCGCGGCGGAAGCGGAGAGGCCCCAGGAAGCGGTTCAGCTCGTCAGGCCCGACGTTGATGGGCTCCAGCTTTCCCCTGACGATCTCTCGGGCGACGCCGCGGGCGATGGTGCCGATCTCGCGCTCGAGGTTGCGTACGCCCGCCTCGCGGGTGTAGTTGCGGACTATCTCCGTCAGCGCCTCATCGGTGATGGTGAGGAGGTCCGGCGAGATGCCGTTGGCCTCGAGCTGGCGGGGCACCAGGTAGCGCTTAGCGATCTCCAGCTTCTCGTGCTCGGTGTAGCCGGGCAGTTCCAGGATCTCCATGCGGTCCAGCAGCGGCCCCGGGATGGGATCGATGAGGTTGGCGGTGGTGATGAACAGCACCTTGGACAGGTCGAAGGGCACGTCGAGGTAGTGGTCGGAGAAGGAGAAGTTCTGCTCCGGGTCCAGCACCTCGAGGAGGGCCGAGGCGGGGTCGCCACGGAAGTCGACGCCCAGCTTGTCGACCTCGTCGAGCATGATGAGGGGGTTGTTGGAGCCGGCGCGTCGGATCTCCTGGATGATGCGTCCGGGCAGGGCGCCCACGTAGGTGCGGCGGTGGCCTCTTATCTCGGCCTCGTCGCGCATGCCGCCCAGCGACATGCGTACGAACTTGCGGCCGAGGGCGCGGGCGATGGACTGGCCCAGGGAGGTCTTGCCCGTGCCGGGCGGCCCAACGAAGCAGAGGATGGGGCCGCGGCCGTCCTTCTTCAACCGCCGCACCGCAAGGAAATCGAGGATGCGCTGCTTGACCTTCGTCAGGCCGTAGTGGTCCGTGTTGAGGATCTCCTCGGCGCGGGCGATGTCGAGATTGTCCTTGGTGCTCTTGGCCCAGGGCAGGTCGGCGAGCCACTCAAGGTACGTGCGGGCCACCTGGTACTCGGCGGCGGCCTGGGGCATCGTCGCCAGCCGTTCAAGCTCGCGGTCAGCCTCACGGCGGGCCTCCGTTGGCAGGCTGGCCTCATCCAGACGCTTCTTGAGGTCATCGAGCTCGGGAGCGAGCTCAGATTCGCCCAGCTCCTTCTGGATCGCCTTGAGCTGTTCTCGCAGGATGAACTCTCGCTGGTGCTTCTCCATCTCGCCGCGGACCTGCGACTGGATCTGCTGGCCCACCTCCAGCACCTCTACCTCTCGATTGAGGGAGGCGGTGATGAGGCGCAGCCGCTCGGCGACATCCATCGCCTCGAGGACGGCCTGGCGGTCCTCGGTCTTCATGTTGATGTTGCCGGCGATGAAGTCGGCTAGGGCGCCCGGCGAGGCTATGGCGCCCGCAGCCTGCGCCACTTCCTGAGGGATCCCTTCGGAGAGGGCCACCGCTTTTTCGAAGAGCGCAAGGGCGTTTCGATAGAGCGCCTCCATCTCGGTGCTCTCCTGCGCTTCCTCTTTGGCCCTCTCGACCTTCACCCGCAGCCAGGGCTCCCGCTGGTCGAAGTCGACCAGGCGCACACGCGTGACGCCCTGGATGATGGCCTGGACGGCGCCCGTGGGTGCCTTGGCCATGCGGACGATGATGGCGGCGGTACCGACGGGGTAGATCTCGCCGCTGTGGTCGCCCTCCTCATTGGGCTGCTGGGCAAAGACGACGATCATCTTGTTGGGGCTGGCAGCCGCCTCGTCGACGGCGCCGACCACGGCCTCATCGCTCGAGGCGAGGGGCACCATGAGGGCGGGGAAGAGTACCATGCCGCCGCTCGCCAGCGCCGGTAGCAGGTCGGGAATCTTGGGTTGCTCGTCGGTCTTGTTCTCTACGCCGGTTGTCTCGGTCATTGCTTTCGCACTCCGGGCCGATGCACGGAGACCCGCATCTGGTGGCGTCGCGGCCGCTTCAGCTTCGGCAGGACGATGCGCAAGAAGCCGTCGCCATAGCGGATCTCCATGCCCGCCGCATCGACCTCCGCGGGGAGGTCGACGGCCCTTTCGAAGGGGCCGTAACAGATCTCCATCTGAGAGTGACGATGCTCGGGGCCGGCGTGGCGGTCGCTCTTCTCCCCGCGGAAGCTGAGGCGCGTGCCCTCGACGGTGACCTCGACGCCTTCCTCGCTGATGCCAGCGATCTCGGACAGCACCACGACGTGGTCCTGGGTCTCATAGACGTCGACGGGGGGTATGAGGATGCGTGGGCAGAAGCGCCCGCGCCCGGAGCGGCTGCCGGTGAGGCGCTCCCACATCTCGTCCATCTCCTGGCGCATGTACTCGAATTCTGGGAAGATGCTCCGCGTGTGCTGCATGTCTCACCTCGACCTGGAATCGGCCTCTTCGGAAACGGGGCGCGCGTCGTCGAAGCTGATGCGGAACCCCTCGTGGCTGGCGGTGAACCCGAGCCGGCGATAGAAGCGGTGGGCGTCGGTACGCTGTTTGTTGCTGGTGAGCGATATCTTGTAGCACCCTGCCCTACGCGCCTCCTCGACGGCGTACCTCATGAGCGCTTCGCCGTAGCCCTTGCGCCGGCTCCCCTCGTCTACCGCGACGTTGTCGACCAGGGCCCAGGGCCTGCCACGATGCGACAGGTTGGGCGAAATCATCAGCGCCATGGTGGCTACCACGCGGCCCTCTGCCTCCACAACGAGGAGGCGCTGACGCGGGTCCGCGTCGATCTCACGCAAGGCCGTCACATAGCTCTGAGGAAGGGGCCCCTCGCTCTGCTCCCGCGGCTCATCGAGGGAGAGCTGCTGGAGGAGGGCGACGATACGTGGGAGGTCGTCTACGACAGCCTCCCGAATGGTAGCGCTGGGGGCGGCCGCCCGGCTGGCGGCCCGGCGCGGAGGCGACAACTTGCCACTCCTGACTACCCGGGACTCAGCGTTTGCCGGCATGCGAAGAGGCCCTCGCCGCCGGCGCCGACGGAGCCGCCTTCGGGCGGTGCTGGACCGACCTTCCCTTCCCTGATGTTTCGCCTTTGCTCCTGGGCGTCCCCGGTTTGATACGGCTTTCGTACCGTTCCTGATAGCTGGTCGTGGGCCGGGCGCGGCGGCCAGAAGTCATGGGGCTGGGCGAAGGCGCGCGTGCGGTGGGCTTCGTTACTGTCGGCCGGGCGGCGCTTGCGGCGCGCTCGGTTCGGGCCACCGTTTGACCGGGGCGGGACGCGGGCCCTTTCGGCGCGGCCTTCGCCGGGGGCTGCTTCGTCGTTACCCGCTTCGGGCGCTCGGCGCCTTTGGGTGCGGGCGCCTTCGGAGGCGCTCCCTTGGGCGCGGGGGCGCCGGATTCCTCGGCCAGCTCGATCAGGGCGATGGATGCCACGGCGTCGCCCGGTAGCACGTCCATGATCGACACGCCCTGGGAAGATCGTCCGTATACGGGGATGCCGCGGCTGGCCTGGCCGCCGCCGGGCAGGTTGATGCGCTCGTAGGCGACCTGCGTTCTCAGAACGACGCCCCCCTCGGAGATGAGCATGAGCTGCTGGTTGTCGTCGACGACGCGGGCGGCGACCAACTCGGCTCCCCTGCCGGTCAGGGCGTGTCCAATGACGCCCTTCCATGGTCGGTTCTTGGCCGGGAACTCGTCTACGGGGGTGCGCTTCCCGTAGCCATTCGTCGTTATCGTCAGGAGATCGAGAGCCGGGCGGGCGACCTCAAGCGTGACAACCCGGTCGCCCCTGGTCAGGCGGGCACCGATGACGCCTCCGGCGGCGCGGCTTCGAGAGGGTACCTGGCTGACCCTGTACCGCACCACGAGGCCGGCCGCTGTCGCCAGGAGCACGTGCTCGCCTTCGGCCATGAGCCTCGCACCGATCAGCTCATCGTCCTTCTCCAGATCCATGGCGATGAGTCCGGCGCGGCGCACTGAGGCGAACGCGGCGAGAGGCGTCTTCTTGATCTCGCCTCGCTTTGTGGCCAGCACCATGAAGTCCTTTTCGAAGCTGGTGGCGGCGACGACGGCCGTCACGAGCTCTCCCTGCTGGATGTCGATGAGGTTTATGAGAGGGAGCCCGCGGGCCTGGCGCGTGGCGTCGGGCACTTCGTGGGTCTTGAGCTGGAAGACGCGGCCCCGGTCGGTGAAGAAGAGGAGGCTGGCGTGGGTGTCGGCGACGAGCAGGCGGCGGACGGCATCGGCCTCGCGGGTGATCATGCCGGTGATGCCGCGACCGCCCCGGCGCTGAGGCCGGTAGGTGTCGACCGGCATGCGCTTGATGTAGCCGCGGTTGCTGAGGGCCACCACTACTTTCTCGTGCGGGATCAGGTCCTCTTCAGAGAACTCCTCGATCTCACGGGCGACGACCTGCGTGCGGCGGGGGTCGCCGTATTTCTTCTTCAGGTCGTGGGCGTCCTCCTTGATCAGGAAGTCGATCTTGCGGGGGTTCGCAAGGAGGTCCTCGAGGTAGCTGATCTGCTTGATGATCTCGGCGAACTCTTCCTCGATCTTCTCGCGCTCGAGGCGGGCGAGGCGCCGCAACTGCATGTCGAGGACGGCCTGGGCCTGGCGCTCGCTGAGGCGGAACGGCGCCCGCATGAGGTGTTCCTTCGCCTGGTCGGCGGACTGGGCGCGGCGGATGGTGCGGATGACCTGGCCCAGGTTCTGGATGGCCTTCAGAAGGCCCTGCAGGATGTGTTCTCGCTCGCGGGCCCGCTCCAGGTCGAACTCGGAGCGGCGACGGATGACCTCGCGACGGAAGTTGATGTAGTGCTCGAGCGCCGTGCGCAGACGGATGGTGCGGGGCTGGCCGTCGACGAGGGCCAGCATGTTGATGGCGAAGGAGCTCTGCATGGCCGTGTGTTTGAAGAGGGCGTTGAGGACCTGTCGGGGCTGGCCGACGCGGCTGAGCTCAATGACGATGCGCATGCCGTGGCGGTCCGACTCGTCACGCAGGTCGCTAATGCCCTCGACCTGCTTCTTGCGCACCAGGTCGGCCATACGCTCGATGAGGGCGGCCTTGTTCACCTGGTAGGGGAGCTCGGTGACGACGATCTCGTGGCGGCCGCCCCGCGTCTCGTCGATGCGGGCGCGGGCGCGGACGATGACACGGCCGCGGCCGTCGGCGAAGGCCGACTTGATCCCCTGGCGACCGAAGATGATGCCGCCGGTCGGGAAGTCGGGCCCCTGCACGATCTCGCCCAGCTCTTCGGAGGATGCCTGGGGGTTGTCGATGAGGAAGGCGACCGCGTCACAGACCTCGCCCAGGTTGTGGGGAGGGATGTTGGTCGCCATGCCGACGGCTATGCCGGAGGCGCCGTTCACGAGCAGGTTTGGGAGGCGGGCCGGCAGGACGGGGGGCTCGTTGAGGCTGCCGTCGAAGTTGGGGACGAAGTCGACGGTGTTGCGGTCGATGTCGGCCAGCATCTCCTCGGCGATGGCGGCGAGGCGGGCCTCCGTGTAGCGCATGGCGGCGGGCGGGTCGTTGTCGACGCTGCCGAAGTTGCCCTGCCCGTCCACCAGGGGGTAGTGCATGGAGAAGTCCTGAGCCATGCGCACCATTGCCTCGTATACGGGGGCGTCACCGTGGGGGTGGAACTTGCCCAGCACCTCGCCGACGATGCGGGCGCTCTTCTTGTAGGCGGCGTTCGGCCGCAGGCCCAGCTCGCTCATGGCGTAGAGGATGCGCCTCTGGACGGGCTTGAGGCCGTCGCGGACATCGGGGAGGGCGCGTGCGACGATCACGGACATCGCGTAGTCGAGGTAGGAGGCACGCATCTCCTCCTCGATACGGATGGGCCGCACGTTGCCGATCGTTTCAGTCGTCATCGCTGGGTCCTCTCAGGGCATAGTGTACGGCAGAGCAGGGAGTCTCTCAAGTGCCGGAGTCACAGTCTGAGGGCGCTGGGAAGCTGTCGTTGGGCCCTAGCCACGGCCCGAGCCGTGAGAAGCGGCCTGCACGAGCGCGGCGAACAGCGGCGCGAAACGCTCCGCCACCTCGTCTCGCTCCGGGTGGCACTGGACGCCGAGCAGCCAGCGATAGCGTGGGCTCTCGACCACCTCAACGATGCCGTCGGGCGAGAAGCCGGTGGCCTGAAGCGAGGGAGAGAGCGTCTCAGGCAGCACCGCCTGGTGGTGGCGAGAGTTGGCCTCGATCTCATCAGTGTCGAGCAGCGCCCGCACGAGGCTGCCTTCGGCGAAGCGGACGACGTGCCAGCGCGAGGGGTAGCCCTCTTGCTCGTAGTGGGCGCGGTGGCCGTCGCCGTCGATGTGCTGGAGGAGGCTGCCCTCAAGGGCCACGTTCAGTAGCTGGTGGCCGCGGCATATGGCGAGCACGGCCAGGTCGCGGCCGAGGGCGTCATGCAGGAGGGTCATCTCCCACTCGTCCCGACGGCGGTTGGTGCGCCGGACTTTGGGGTGGGGCGTCTGCCCGTAGAGGTAGGGGTCGATGTCGACGCCGCCCGTGAGGACAAGGCCGCGTATGTCATCGGCGAGGCGCACGCCCTCGGGTGGCCAGGGCTCCGGGTAGTGCTCCAGGGCGATGTCGACGGGCTCGCCCCCCGCCTCGCGCACGCGGCAGTGGTAGTCCTCGATGGCCTCGCCGCGAACGTCTTCGGCGCGGGTGATGCCTATCCTGGGCCGGGTCATCGCATCCCCTCCACGGTGGCCGTAGGATATCACCGGCCCGAACGTCGGTCAAAGGAGCCCCGGGCGGGGACGGGGCCCCGCCCCTACGGTGAAATGCAGGGGTATCTTGCTGATAACCATGACTGGGCGGGGCCGCTCCCTCCCCGTTGCGGTTCGCGGCGCTGGGCGGGGACGGGGCGCTGCCCCTACGGTGAAATGCAGGGGTATCTTGCTGATGGCCATGGATCGGCGGGGCGGCTCCCTCACCGTCGTGGTTCGCGGCGCTGGGCGGGGACGGGGCCCCCGCCCCTACGGTGAAATGCCTCTTGCGATCATCGGCGGAGCTGTCGTCTGTGTCGCTACTTGATGAGGCGTCGGCGCATGAAGAAGATGGCGAGCCGGAAGAACACCGCCGTCACCACGATGATCCACACGAGGTCGCCGAGATGGCTCCAGTGGGGCGTGCCCTCGACGAGGCCGCGGTAGATGGTGACTACGTGCGTCACGGGCAGGAACCACGCCGCTATCTGGAAGCCCTTCGGCAGGCTGTCGAGCGGGAAGAAGACGCCTCCGAGCCAGAACATCGGCGTCACCACCAGGCTGAAGAAGTAGTTGAGGGAGCTGATGGTCACCACAAAGGAAGTGTTGGTCATGGAGATGGAGGCGAACATGACCCCCTGCAACAAGGCGAGAGGGAAGATCAGGAGGACGAGGGGGGAGTCTACGAGGCTGTATGAGGGCGTGAAAGCGAGGGCCACGAACATGATGTAGGTGGTGCTTATGGTGGCCCTTGTGGCGCCCCAGAGGATCTCGCCGGCGATAACGTCTTCGACGTTGACGGGGGTGGCGATCATGGCGTCGTACAGGCGCTGGTTGGTCATGCGGAAGAAGGAGCCCCAGCCACACTCGGCGATGGCGCTCCACATAGGGTAGATGGCCATGATGCCGGGGGTGAGGAACTCCATGTAGGTTCCCTCTCTCTTCAGCTCAACGAAGGTGCCGAGACCAAGGCCGAGAGCGAGGATGATGAGGACCGGCTCCATGATGGGCCAGACCAGCTCCGCCCGCCAGAGACGGGCGAAGACGTCGCGGTTGCGCTGCCACACGTGGTAGCTGCGATAGGAGACGCCGGCGACGTTCATTCGAGGAGGCCCCTTCCGGTGAGCCGCAGGAAGACGTCCTCGAGGGTGGCGCGGCGGACAAGGGCCCTTTCCCCGTAGCGCGTGAGCTCGGAGGCGATGAGGGGGCTGCGAAGACCGAGGCCAAGGATGACGAGCACGTCCTCCACGTCCTCCAGGGTCAGGCCGTCCTCGCGGGAGAGGCGGGCTATGGCCTCGGCCTTCTCGTCACCGGGGAGCCGCAGCTCCATCACCTTTTCGCCGACGTGGCTGGAGACCAGCTCGGCGGGCGACCCTTGGGCGAGGATCCGGCCCAGATGCATGATGACGATGCGGTCGCAGAGGTGAGAGGCCTCCTCCATGTTGTGTGTGCTCAGGAGCATCGTGACGCCGCGCGCTCGGAGCTGGCGCAGCTTCTGCCACACCAGGTGGCGGGCCTGAGGATCGAGGCCGGTCGTGGGCTCGTCGAGGACAAGGATCGTCGGTTCGTTGATGAGGGCGCGGGCGATGGTCAGCCTTCGCTTCATGCCGCCGGAGAGGTTGTCCACGATCTCGTCGCGGCGGTCCAGTAGTTGGAGGAAGGACAGGGCTTCCTCAGTGCGCTGTGCGGCCGCCCGGGAGGGGATATCGAAGTATCGGGAATAGGCTATCAGGTTCTGCCAGACGGTGAGGTCCGGGTCCAGGTTGTTGTCCTGGGGCACGACGCCCAGCGCCGCCTTGATGCGGCGGTCGTCGGCGCGGACGTCCATGCCGGCCACCCGCAGTTCGCCCGCCGTGACCGGGGAAACGCAGGTTATCATGCGGATCGTGCTGGTCTTGCCGGCGCCGTTGGGGCCGAGGAAGCCGAAGCACTCCCCCTGGTGGACGGTGAAGTCGATGCCGTCCACGGCGATGATGGATCCGAAACGTTTTGCAAGCTGTCGGGCAACGATGATCTCGCTCATGGCCAGGGTTCACGCTGCGGTTCCCAGAGAAAAGAGATGGGGTGGAGGGTCCGGTCTCCACCCCATCCTATTTTGAGCGTGTTGTGTGGTGAAGCCCTACTCCTCGTATTCGTTATCCTGGTCGTCCTCGCCTTCTGTGGCCTGCTGGTAGTCGTGGAGGCGGACATCGCCCTCCTGGGCTTCGGTCTCGGTCGCCGTTTCGGTTTCCGCCTCCCACTCCATGGTTAGCTCCTCCGCGGGGGCTTCTGCCTCGTCGTCCAGCGCGTGGCGGAGAAGGCGCTCCTTGGTGTAGGGCCGGATCACTTCGGTGCCGACTGGCGGGAAGGACGGCCTGCCCACCTGGCTGGGATGCTGGAAGATCTCCCTGATGATGACGCGGGTGCTGGAGCCGGCCATGCTGGCGATGGCGGCGGCGTACTGGTTGCCGCCTTCGATGAACTTGAGGAGCCGCAAACCCAGCTTGGGCTCCACCTCCCCAACGTATTCGCCGTGGGTGTTCTCGACGACGAGGCTGTTCCCCTGCGGCCGGAGCTGCACGCGGTCGCCCGCCGTCATGCGCGCCAGGCTCTCCGGGTGGATGCGATAGAGGGTGGCAATGCCCGTCTTGCCCGTTTCCTCGATGAAGAGGTGAGGCTCCAGCTTCTCATGTTTCGGCCCTGGCGGGGAGGCCCCTTTCTCACCCAGGTGAGCGAGACGGTCCAGGTTCTTGCGGGCGATGCTGTTGCCCGGGTCAAGAGCGAGCGCCCTGTTGTACGCTTTGCGCGCCTCTTCGTAGCGGCCCAGCTCGGTGAGGGCTTTGCCCAGCCGGTTGCAGGCGTCGACATCGGACGGAAACAGGCGAAGCATCGCCTCGTTGGCAGTGATCGCCTCCTCCCAGCGGCTGTGGAGGGCGAGCTGGATGGCGTGCTCGGAGCGCTGTCTCCGTAGTCGGGCTTTCTCTTCTGCCTGGTACGTCATGTCTGTTGTATCGTCGGCCCAAATCCTAGCAATTTTAGCGGGTGTTTCGCGAGTCTTCAAGGCGGGCAAGAGCACATCGCCGTCGAAATTTCCGAGGCTCGTTGCCGGGCGGTGGTTACGAGATGTGCCCCCTACAGCAAGGGGGGAGCCGTTGGGCTCCCCCCTTCGATTTGCCTCAGTAGAGGTTGCTAGTCCCGGATCAAGCCGCCGGGGATGCAGAACACCCCGCCTGGAAAGTCGAAGCACCACGGCGTCGCCGTCGGCGGGGTCGAAGGCGTGGCTGTCCTGGTCGGCGTGGCCGTGCTCAACGGCACGTACGGCGTCGGCGTCTTCGTCGGCGTCGGAGTTATGGTCGGCGTGGTAGGCGTAGGCGTGTTGGTCGGCGTGCCAGTCTTGGTCGGCGTGGGCGAGGGCGTGGGCGTAGGCCCGGGGAAGCACTGGTCGATGATCTTGGCCAGCTCGTCGGGGCGGCCGTCGCCGTCGGCGTCCTCGAGCAGGACCTCACGGGGGACGCCGGCCAGCGCGGTTACGGGACCGGAATAGCTCATGCTGCTCGGGTACTCTGCCCAGCCGACGAGACCGGAGCGCAGCTGCTCCACGGCGTTGGGGCTTGTGGGGTCAAGGACTACCGCCTTGAGCACACCGTCCGGGGGCAAAGACGAGATCGGGTCCCCTGTCACCGGGTCGAAGATCTCCCCGGCGTTGAGCTTTTGCCCCAGGTTGTCGATCTCCAGGTCGTTCTGCGTCAGGTGGCCAAGGTAGCACCCGACGAGGTTTTCGTCGTCGTCAAAGAGGGCGACGTCCTTCTCGAGGAACTCGCTCGTGGGGTTGACGAAGCGGAACACAGTGTTGACGACATCGCAGTAGGGGCCTTCACCATAGCACTTGTAATACCCGACCAGGTACGGCGACAGCGTGCCGTCGCTGGGGCTGTTCCACTCGAAGCCGAGGGTGCCAGCGTCATCGGCCGCGGTCTGGCCGCCCCTGGTGGCGACCACTGCGAAGGCGATGACCGCTGCTGCGGCCAGAACGCTCAGGACAACAGGACTCAGTTTCATGCCTTGGCCACCTCCTTGGCCTAACCCCGCCATTGGATCCTCGAGCGATAAACAACGTCAGCCATTTATCGCACTCCTCGGGGGGGATTGTCAAGCCTCTCCTTCGCTATTTTTCCGCCGGATTGTACCTTCGCACAAATCGACCCCGTGAGTTGACAATCACCTCACAAAGGCTGACGATTACGCGCTCAGGCCCTAAAACCTAGAACGCCCCCGGCGTCGAAAGGTTAACGCCGTTCGCGGGGATCATGCAGTACAACGGTCAAGACGCGGAAAACTTACACGAGGAATCAGTCCGGCCCGACGGGGGGACGAGGGCTCGTCTCCGTGGCGGGAACCGCGCGCGAGGGGAGGGATCGAGGAGGGGGCGCTTGGGCTGCTTGGGGGTGCGTCTCCGCGCTAGAAGCAGATAATGCTCTCAACCGGCCTCGATCCAGGTCGGAGTAGCCGTCGCTGACACTTCGGGCGTCGGGGTGACGCCGGGCTCGCCGGGCGTGGCTGTGCTTGTGGGAGTCGGCGAGTTCAGGGGCCAGAAGGTAGGCCGGGGGAAAGGCGTGATCACGGGCGTGGGCTGAGCGCTGCCCGTGGGTATTGGGGAAGGCGTGGACGTTGCCTGGGGTATGGGCGTTGGTGTGGCTGTGGGTGTCGGTGTGCGTCTCGGTGTGGCAGTCGAAGTGGGCCTCGCGATTACAGGGGCGGCTGTTGGGGTGGAGGTAAGCGTGGGTGCCGAGGTCGGCGGCGGCGTGCCGGAGGGCCTGGGCGTGGCGGTAGGGGGAAGGAGGAGGGCGCCCGTAGGCGATTGTGCGGGGACGGGGAGGGTGGCATCTCCGGGCCGGTGCGTGGCAGAGGGCATGGTCGCGGTGCCGGTCGTGGCTGGCGTGCTGGTCGGGGACGGCGAGGGCGAGGGGGTAGGCGTCGCGGTTGCCTCAGGAGTCCCTATGACAAAGGGGCCGAGATGGACTGTGCTCGTCCACTCCCCGCCTTCTCCCTGGGTGCGCAGGTGAAAGTACCAGGCTCCATCGGCAAGCGGGGGGCTTGTCGCGCCGGTGGCGCCGCCCGGCAGCTCCGCAGTCGTATCGGGGACGTCGCCGGGGTTATGGGTCCAGTCGACCGAATATGCGGTGGCATCAGGCTGCCGTGACCAGGCGACGGTGACAACGTTCTTGGCGGATGGCTGTCCGATCTCGTGGCTCGTGCTGCGGACGTCTTTGGGGTCCTGGATGGTCACCCCGCCGCCTGCCGTCGTGAGTATGATGGCGATCGCTGTGCCGGCCCCGACCGCCGCCAACGGGATGGCCACGGTAGCCGCCTTGAGCGCCATGGTCGCCTGTGACCAGCGGCGGCTGAGCCGGGTGGCCAGCCGGGTGAGCGCTGCCGTCGCTTGCGACCACGGGCGGCTGGCCCGCGCGGCGATATCCGTGGGGGTGCTCGCGCTTGGCCCGCCGAAATCGATCGCCGCCGTGACGCGTTCCCAGAGGGACGCCTGGAGCCCCGCAGCGACCGGGATCATCGCGGTCGCCGCGAAGATCTCCACCGGGGCGACGAAGCGCCTCTTGCTCTCCTCGCAGCGCGGACATTCCTGCACGTGTCGGCGTATCGCCAGGCGGAGTTCACGGGTGAGTTCGGTGGCGCCGTGTGCCGACAGGAGGGCGTCCAACTGCGGGCAATCTCGGCGGCCGCGTCGCATCAGCAGGACAAATGCTACAGACTCCTGAAGGGAGTTCTTCAGTCGCGAGATCTTGGTGTATACGGTGCTCCTTCGAAGGTGGAGAGAGGTGGCCAGCTCGTCGGCGCTCAGTCCGCGTCTCAGGTACAGGTCCAGGAGGGAGTAGTCCTTGGGGCTCAGGGCCGCGGCTGCGCTCCAGACGAGTTCAACCAGCTCATTGTCCACGGCGGCGGCCTGTGGGTCGGACAGCCGGTCAAGGTCAACGTCCGCGTGGGCGGAGAAGCTCTTGCCGTCGCGCTGGTCGGTGATGACAAACCGGTTCTTGCGACGCAGCTCGCCGCGGAGCTGATCGATGGCGTTGTTGCGGGCAATGGTGTACAGCCACGCCTTGATGTTCCCGGCGACCTCTCGCTTCTGGAGGTTCTCCCAAGCGTCGGTGAAGCTGGTCTGGACGAGGTCGGCGGCCATCTCGGGGTTGTGCACCATTCTCAGGGCGAAGTCGTAGATCCCCTGAAAATAGCGCTCGTAGAGGGTGGCGAAGGCGTCGCGCTCGCCCTGGGAGGCGGCCAACGCTAGCTGTTCATCGGAGAGGTTCTGTTGTACCTGCATGTCACGATAGGATGAACTGCCGCCGTAAGGAGCGCTGCTATTATTCTACAGTAGACGGATCATGAAAGTGCATGACGCCCCTCCCTGGGCTGGACCTTTCAGGAGGGGCGATCGAGCCGGTTTCGTGTTCGACTCAGGGAGATGGTCGGGGTGGGCAGATTTGAACTGCCGACCTCACGGTCCCGAACCGTGCGCTCTAACCTGGCTGAGCTACACCCCGACCCGAGGGACGCCTGAGCCTTTCCGCGGCCGGCGGCTCCTCCAGACGCCGTGCGCCGCGCGCCATTGGGCCGCCCTCTCGCAAGGAGCGGAATGATCATAGCAGACGAGTCTAAGGCTGTCGAGGAGAAGGCAACGCCGACGGGGGCGCCCGTTTGTTGACCGGTTCTCGCCGATGGGAATACACTGGGTCGACATCGCCTCACCTGGGCTGGGCATGAACGTCCTCATGATATGCGCCCTGGATGTCTGGTCGCTCTCCGAGGGCGGGGGTGCTCCTTCTCTCTATCGCACCCTGAGGGCCTACGGCGAGAAGGGTCATAACATCCACGTCGTCTCGCCGACCATCGGCGCGAACCACTTTTCGCCGTCGGGCCTGCCGTCGCCGCCCGAGGCGGGGCCTTGCATACCCAACGTCACCTTTCATCGCTTTCACTTGCCCAGCCTGGCGGGATGGCGCCTGCCCCTGCCGGCGCTCGCGGGCAAGGCCGACCAGAAGCTACGGTTCGCGCTGCTGTTCCCTCTCATGGCGGCGCGGCGGGCAGAGCGGGTGCTGCGGGGCCAGCCCGTGGACCTGCTGTACGGCTATGAGGTGCACGGCGTGCTGGCGGTGCGGCTGCTGAGGAGGAGATGGCGACTGCCCACCGTGGCCCGATTCCAGGGCACGGTGATGCACCCGGCCCTGACGGACCGCCTGGCGTTCCTGCGCAAGTACGAGGAGGTGCTGGCCCTGAGGGCGCCCGCCGACCTCTACGTGATGACGAACGACGGAACGCGGGGCGACGAGGTGCTGGCCCGGCTGAATCCGCATTCGGAGGGGCGGGTGCGCTTCTGGCGCAACGGCCTGGAGCTCGATCGGTTGGCCCCGATGGGGCGCACGCAGGCGCTGGCGGCCAGGCGGTCATTGGGGATCGAGAGGGGCCGGTTCGTGATGGTGACGGCGTCGCGGCTGGCGCGCTGGAAGCGGGTCGACCGGGCGGTGCGGGCCATGCCCCGTATTCTGGAGGCGGTGCCCGAGGCGCTACTGCTGATCGTCGGCGACGGCGAGGAGCGGGGTGAGCTGGAGGCGCTGGCCGGGGCGCTGGGCCTGTCGGGCTCCGTGCGTTTCGTCGGGGCGGTGGATCGCGATGAGGTGCCGCGCTACCTGGGAGCCGCTGACCTGTTTCTTGCGCTGGCCGACCTCTCGAACGTCGGCAACCCGCTGCTGGAGGCGATGGCCTGCGGCACGGCCATCGTCACGCTGGATGCCGGCGACACGGGCGAGCTGATCCGTGAGGGGGAGACGGGGGTGCTCGTCCCAACAGGCGAGCCGGAGCCGGTGGCGCAGGCGGTGGTAAGGCTGGCGCGAGACGATTCGCTGCGTCGGCGGCTGGGGGAGGGAGCGCACCGGTACGCCTCGAGCCACTTCTGGACGTGGGAGCAGCGCATGGCGGCGGAGCTGGGCGAGGTGGAGAGCCTGGTCGCCGAGCGGAGGGGAAGCCCGTGCGGTTCTTCCTGAACGTCAACCTGGTCTTTCTGACTTACGTGGGGAACTACCTGCTGGCTTTCGCCGTGGGAGTGCTGGTGACGCGCGCCCTGGGGCCCGAGGGCCGGGGCATCTACACCGTCTTCCTGGTGACAGTCTCGATCACGCAGGCGGTAGTGGGGCTGGGGGTGAACGTCTCCAGCATCTATCACATCGGGAAGAAAGCGTTCAGCGTGAGGGACATCGTCTCGAACAGTCAGTCCGTGGTGCTCATGTCGGCGGCGGTGAGCGGGCTCCTGGTGCTGGTGACGGCGCTTACCTTTGGCTCGCGGCTGGTGGCGAAGGACGTGCCGTACTGGCTGTTCGTGTTCGCGGTGCCGCTCTTCGTGAACTTCAACATTCTCACGGCGATCCTCCAGGGCGGGAGCCGCTTCCTGGAGATGAACCTGGTCGTCCTGGCGCGACCGCTGGGGATGCTGGTGCTGGTGGCGGCGGGGATGGCGGTCGGCGGTCTCAGCATCACCTCTGTGATCGTGTTCTGGCTGGTATCGAGCCTGGCGACGATGCTGGTGGGCCTGGCGCTGGTGGGCTTCCGTAATCTCGACCTGGGGACGGTCCTCCGTCCGAAGTGGCGAGTCCTGAGAGAGCAGATCAGCTTCGGGCTGCAGGGACAGCTCGGGAACCTGCTTCAACTCCTCAACTACCGGCTCGATTCCCTCCTGGTGCTGCTCTTCGTGAACGCCGCCGGCGTCGGGTTCTACGCTGTGGGTGTCGCCATGACCGAGAGCATATGGTTCATCGCCAACGCGGTGGCGGTAGTCCTGCTGCCGCGCCTGACGACGGCCCAGGCGGAGGACGCCGCGTCGCTGACGCCGGTGGTCTGCCGGCACACGCTATGGGTGAGCCTGGCGGGGGCCGTGGTATTGGGTCTGCTCTCGCCGGTGCTGGTCGAGGCGCTGTTCGGTGCCGAGTTCGCGCCGGCCGTGGCGCCGGTGCTCTGGCTGCTGCCGGGAACCGTGGCGGCCAGCGGCACCAAGATCGTGGCGAGCTACGTCTTCAGCCAGGGCAAGCCCCTGATCAACAGCTACATCACCATGGCGACACTTGCCGTCACCATCACCCTCGACCTCATCCTCATACCGCCGTTCGGGATCGCCGGGGCGGCCGCCGCCTCGTCGGGCGCCTACACGGTGTCGCTGTTGTTGAGCCTCTGGGCTTACCGTCGCCTATCGGGCCAGGCGGTTTGGGAGGCGGTGCTTGTGCGCCCCAGCGACGTGCGACTGTACCTGGAGGCGGCACGGACTGTCCGTGCCCGCCGCGTCTCCCTGGGCGGGCCGCGGCCTTGAAGGACGTTCATTCGAAGAGCAGCAGGATGAGCGAGCGAGAGGCCCGGACGCAGGCGCTCCGACTGTGTGTGGTCGGCGACCTCGATGGTATGCACACGCGGCGCTGGCTGAGGTACTTCGTGGACCGGGGCCACGACGTGCACGCTATCTCCTACTACCCCCCGACGTTGCCGCTCGAGGGCGTCGCGGTTCATCCCCTGCGCGGTGGAGGCGCGTCGAGAGGTGTGAGCGGGTCTCCCCGAAGGGGCGGCCGGGTTGGGCCGGCGCGGCGAGCGGCCGGGGCGCTGCCTCCCTCCCTGCTGCGCCTGGCCAACGCGCTGCGCTATCGGCGACGCGGTCTGGCGCGGGCGGTGCGCTCCCTGGAGCCAGACGTGCTGCACAGTCACTACGTGGTGGAGCACTGCTTCTTCGCGGCCACGACCGGCTATCACCCGCATGTTGTCACAGCATGGGGCTCGGACATCCTGGTGGACGCGCAGACGTCTCCCCTGGCCAGAGTCATCGCGCGCTATACGCTGGCGAGGGCTGACCTGATTACCTCGAACAACGCGTACATGGCGGAGAAGCTGCGCGAGCTGGGTGGGCCCCGGGCAAGGGTGGCGACGATACCGCTGGGCGTCGATGGGTTCTTCCTGGAGGAGCCCGAGGCCAGCGTGAACGTAAGGCGCGACAGCGGCGGCGCATCGGTAGTCATCAGCGTCCGCTCTCTCGAGCCGCTGTACAATGTTGAAGTGATCCTGCGGGCGATGGCGCTCGTACGGCGGGACGCGGGGGCGCGGCTCGTCGTCGCGGGCGACGGTCGCCTGCGGGGCCGCCTGGAGAAGATGGCGCGGGATCTGGGGCTGGCGCC
Organism: uncultured Dehalococcoidia bacterium; assembly: GCA_964565775.1. GTDB lineage: Bacteria > Chloroflexota > Dehalococcoidia > DSTF01 > JALHUB01 > CAZMGB01. Next base: position 119,515 of record CAZMGB010000007.1, on the reverse strand, counting down.
GGCGGTCTCTTTCGTCGGGCACCTGGAGCGGCGGGAGCTGCGGCAAGCCCTGGCTTCGGCGCAGGTATGTGTGTCCGTGCCGCGCTCCGACGCCACGGCCGTGAGCACGCTGGAGGCGATGGCGGTGGGCTGTTTCCCAATCGTGTCCGACCTGCCGAGTCAGGTGGAGCTGGTGGAGGACGGCGTCAACGGCTTTCGGGCGCCCGTGGGTGACGCCACGGCCCTGGCCGAGATGATCGGTGAGGCGCTGGCGAACCCTGAGCTGCGGCGCCGGGCAGTGGACATAAATCGAGAACTGGTGAGGACTCGGGCGCTGTGGGAGGATAACATGGCCGAGATGGAGTCCTGGTACTATCGGCTGGCGGGCGGTGGAGGGTTGACGTCTGCGGTGGATGCCTAATATGATGCCCGCTGGCGGGGTCCGCCTGTCGGTCCAACGGCTCGTGCGGGGCGGTTCGGGCGCGCAGGCTGGAGGCAGGTGGCTCTTGGCTATCCCGAGGGGAATTCTAACAGGACTGCGATCGCTGCGAAGGGCCTTCCTTGTGGTCGCAGTCCTTGTGTTTGTGGTCGTTGCGGCGGGCGCGCCCGGCCGGCAGCCCGCGGAGGTGGGTGCCGCCTTCACCCTCGGCGTGGAGAACTCATGGATCCGTGTACAGAACATCGGCAGCGCCGACGCAACCGTTGAGGTCCAGTACTTCGACGAGAGCGGCGAGGCGGTGGGCCGAGACCTCTGCCCCACCGAGGGGGTGTGTCCGGCACTACACCCCGGTGAGGGCTGGACGTTCTTCCAGAAAGACAACCCATCGCTGCCGGTGGGCTTTCGAGGTTCGGCCGTTGTCACGTCGGACCAACCGTTGGTGGCGATCCTCGCCAAGGACGTCATCCGCGATGGACAGTTCTTCATGATCGCCGGCGACACCCTGACGGTAGGCGCCGGCTCCCACCGGCTGTACCTGCCGCTGGTCAGCAATCAGGACGGCCCCCTGTCGGACTGGAACGGCAGCTTCGCCATCCAGAACATGAGCCCCACCGTCACCGCGTGCGTCACCATCACCTACCTGAGCAACTACACCGACACTGAGGTCTACTGGGACCCCTATAACCCGAGCCTGGAGGCCGTGGCTCGCTTGCCCGGCTGTCCCAACGGCGGCCGGCCACTGCCGCCGCGCGGCAGCATCTTCCGCGACCCCGATACGATGGGCGTGCCGCCCGGCTTCACGGGGTCGGTGCGAATAGACCTCCACACGAACGGCGACGGCGCGCCGCCCTCGCGGCAGTTCGTCAGCGCCACCGCAGAGACGTGGAACAAGTACTACAATCCTTTCTCCTCGTATCGGGGGCTCGACGAAGGAGAGCTGGGCAAGACGATTGTGCTCCCCCTCGTGGATCGGCAGGTGGGGCCGGACGATCAGTGGAGCACGTACTTCCAGATCGAGAACAAGGATCCGGCCGAGCCCGCCGAAGTGAGCCTGCGCTTCGAAGGCTGGGACATGGGTCAGGACCCGCCTCAGTTCGTGGTGAAGACGAACACGATCCCTGTAAAGAGTGCGCGCATGTGCTTTCAGAACAGCGATACCTATGCGAACTGCCTCGCGCCCGGCGACCGGCTGCCGCGAAGGTTCGTGGGCACGGCGCGGCTTACGTCCACCCAGCCGATCGGGGTCGTGGTCAACCGCTCCTCGGACCATGTGGACGTATTCACCAGCTATCGGGGAGTGCGGCCGGAGGACGGCGCCACGAGGGTGCTGCTGCCCGTCCTCAACAAGAACTACGGTCCGGTGGCTGATAGGAGGGGCTGGAACTCCTGGTTCCGGGTGCTGGTGGCGGACGGCGGCGCCGCGAACGTGGAGGTGCGGTACTTCGGGCGGAACATCCCGGGCGGCGAAGTGGCGTACAGCAAGCAGGTATTCCGCGAGTTCACGGTGTTTCAAGACCTGGAGTCTGTTCTCCCCGACGACTTCGCAGGTTCGGCGATACTGACGTCGGACCGGCCCATCGTCGCACTGGCGAATCTCTCCACGGACGTCTTCACGGGCGACACGGACTTCATCTACAACGCGATTTCCCTCCCCTGAGCACTCCTTCCCGGGCTGTGGCACTCACGGCAGGCGATGTAGAATCTACGGCGTGACGGTGCGGGTCGTCACGGAGCGGGCCGGAGAAGAGGGATGACGTTGCGGCTCTGTTACCTGGCGGATGCTCCCTACGTTCACACGCGGAGGTGGGTGCAGCACTTCGCCGGGTTGGGCTGGGAGACGCACGTGCTGTCTTTCCGGCCGGCCGAGATCGACGGGGCGAAGGTGCACTACGTCGGCGGATGGGAGCGGCTGGGCAAGGCGCGATACCTGTTACACGCCCGCCGCATGCGACGCATGGTGCGAGGGCTCCGGCCGGACCTCGTGCACGCCCTTCACCTGACCAGCTACGGCTTCCTGGCGGCCCTCTGCGGTGTCAGGCCCACCATCGTCTCCGTGTGGGGGACGGACGTGCTGGAGGCGCCGCGTCTAAGCCCTCTCCATTACTTCCTGACCCGCTTCGCCCTCGGCCGTGCCGACCAGATCACGGCCACCGGGCTGCGACTGGCTCAGGCCACCACCAGGTACGCTCCCAAGGGTAAGAGTGTGACGGTGATCCCCTATGGAGTGGACCTGGAGGTCTTCAAGCCGCGGCCTCGTCCCCGGGGGGAGGACGTGGTGGTAGGAACGGTGGCGCGACTATCGCCGGAGAAGGGGCTGCATTATCTCATGGACGCCTTCGCCCGCCTGGCCCGAGATCACGACGGCGTTCGGCTCGTCCTCGCCGGCGACGGCCCCGAGCGTCCTCGCCTGGAGCGCATGGTCGAGCGTGAGCGCCTGGGCGAACGCGTCCGCTTCCTGGGCGAGGTGCCGCACGAGAGGGTGCCGGCGGTGCTGGCGGACATTGACGTGTTCGCCATGCCATCGACGGCCGAGGGCTTCGGCGTGGCGGCCCTCGAGGCTGCTGCCATGGAGGTGCCGGTCGTGGCGACGAACGTCCACGGCATCCCGGACGTGGTGGCGGACGGGGAGACCGGCCTCCTGGTGCCGCCTAGAGACGCCGAGGAGCTGGCCAGAGCGCTGGGGCGCCTGCTGGAGGACGAGGTGCTGCGGCGCCGGCTGGGGCGGTCAGGCCGCGCCTTCGTTCAGGCTCACTATTCGTGGGCGCAGAACGCGGCCCAGATGGAGGAGCTCTACCGCGCGGCCCTGGAAGGCGCATTGCGCAATCGGGGAAGCGCGTGCTAAGGTTTTGTCGCGCCCCGGGCAGACTCGCTCGTTGGGGGTGGCGCGGAGCCATGTCCTCAAGCCAGGAGCCGCTTCCCTTCGTGTCCGTGATTGTACCCATGCGCAACGAGGAGCGCCATGTCGGCGAGTGCCTCGCCTGTCTCGTCGGCCAGGACTACCCGCCCGACCGTTTCGAGGTGCTGGTGGTGGATGGCAGGTCTTCGGACCGGTCGCGGGAGGTGGTAGAGCCTTTCCTTCGGAACGGGGCCGTCGACGTGCGTCTCCTGGACAACCCGCATCGGAACACGGCGCGCGGGCTCAACATCGGCATCAGCGCCGCGCGGGGCGAGGTAGTGGCGCGCGTCGACGCCCACGCGGCCCCGGACGTAGGCTTCCTCTCGGAAGGCGTGGCGGCGTTGCGGGAGAGCGGAGCCGACGCAGTCGGCGGGCCGATCCGCACGGTGGGTCAGGGGCTGGTCGGCGAGGCGATTGCGCTGGCCCTCTCCTTCCCCTTCGGCGTCGGCAACGCTGCCTTTCGCTACAGCGAGCGGGAGCAGTTCACCGACACTGTGGCCTTCCCGGCCTACCGGCGGGAGGTCTTCGAGCGGGTCGGCCTCTTCGAGGACATTCCAGCGGGAGAGGACGATGAGTTCCACCTGCGCCTCGGCGAGCATGGAGGCCGCCTTCTCCTCACACCGCGGATCAGCGCTGTCTATCATCCACGCTCTTCCCTCGTCGCTCTCGCCAGGCAGTACCTGGCCTACGGCAGAGCGAAGGCGCGCGTTCTGAGCCTGCATCCGGGGAGCACACGGTTCAGGCAGCTCGCCCCGCCGGCCTTCGTCGGGACTCTGGGGCTAACGGGCCTCCTGGCCCTCCTCCGAGGTCCCTTCGTGCGGCCTTTCCTCGCGGTGGCGGGTGCCTATGCGCTCGCCTCCCTTGCGGCCTCCCTGGCGCTGGCCCGGCGGCGGGGCTGGCGCTACCTGCCGCTGCTGCCTCTGGTCTTTGCCTGCCTTCACATCACTTATGGCCTGGGCTTTCTCGTCGGCATGGGCGACGTCGCACGCCGAAGGCGCGCCGTGGCCGGCTCTGGAGGCGAGGTATCGCCGTGAGGGAAGCCGAGCGCGTCCGCACCGCCTACGCCCGCCGCAGGGAGCTGGGGCTCGACGCCCGTTACTCGTACTGGGAGCCGGCGAACCTCTATCTCTATCAGCAGCGCGAGAAAGCCCTGGTGGAGATGCTGGGCCGCCACGGCTTGCTGCCCCTGGGCGAGCGGCGGGTGCTGGACGTAGGCTGCGGCGACGGGTCGGTGCTGCGGGACATGCTGCGCTACGGGGCGCGGCCGGAGAATCTGGAAGGGGTCGACCTGCTGCCGGAGCGCATCGAGAGAGCGCGTGAGCTGAGCCCCAACGTATGCTTCTCGGAAGCCGACGCCTCCGCCCTTCCCTGCGCGGACGCCTCTTTCGACCTGGCGCTTGGTTTCACCCTGTTCAGCTCGATCCTGGATGAAGGGACGCGCGGCAGGGTGGCGGACGAGATGCTGCGGGTGCTCCGGCGGGGCGGTCTCGCGCTCCTGTACGACTTCTGGCTGAACCCGCGCAACCCGGACGTGCGCCCGCTCGGCAAGCGGCAGGTGCAAGCGCTGTTTCCGGACTGCGCGCTGGACTGGCGACGGGTGACGCTGGCGCCGCCCCTGACGCGGCTCCTGGCGCCCCGGTCGTGGCTCGTCTGCTATCTGCTGGAGAAGCTGCCGTTTCTGCGCAGCCACTACCTGGTCGCGATCACGAAGGGGGGCGACTGAGCTGGACGAGAACTTCCTTCCCTACTATCGGCCCGACCTGACCGAAGGCGAGATCGACGAGGTGGTGGACACGCTGCGGTCGGGCTGGCTGACGGGCGGGCCCAAGATGCGGCTCTTCGAGGAGCGCTTCCGGGAGTACGTGGGCTCCGGGCACGCCGTGTCCGTAAGCTCGTGCACCGCCGGCTTGCAGCTTGCTCTGGCCGCCGCCGGCATAGGCGAGGGCGACGAGGTGATCACGTCGCCGCTCACCTTCTGCGCCTGCGTGAACGTCATCGTCCACCAGCGGGCGAAGCCGGTCCTGGCGGACATCTGCATCGACGACTACAATCTCGACCCGGAGCAGGTGGAGCGACGCGTCACGCCGCGGACGCGGGCGATCATGCCCGTCCATTACGGGGGCCAGCCCTGCCGCATGGACGAGCTGCTGGAGATCGCCCGTCGCCACAACCTTATGGTCATCGAGGACGCGGCGCACGCCGTGGGCGCGCGCTATCGCGACCGGCCCGTCGGCACCCTCGGCGACGTGACCGTCTTCAGCTTCTACGCCACGAAGAACCTGACCACGGGCCAGGGGGGAATGGCTACGAGCGAGCGGGAGGATCTGGCCGACCAGGTGCGCCTGCTGCGGCTGCACGGTATGAGCGCCGGCGCCTGGAAGCGCTACACGGCGGGCGGTTCCGCGTTCTACGAGGTGCTGGCGCCCGGCTTCAACTTCGCGATGACGGATATGCAGGCGGCGCTGGGTCTCCACCAGCTCGAAAGGCTCGAAGGCTTCTTGAGCGTACGCGAGAGGTACGCGCAGGAGTACAATCGTCGTTTCGCGGGGCTGGCGGGGGTCGTGGTGCCGCATGTGCGGCCGGAGGTGCGGCACGCCTGGCACCTCTACGTCCTGCGGCTCGAGCCGGAGCGGCTGACGATGGACCGGGACGAGTTCGTCGAGGAGCTGCACCGACGCGGAATCGGGACTTCGGTGCATTTCATTCCGATCCACTATCATTCCTACTACAAGGAGGGGTTTGGCTTCTGCAAGGGCGACTTTCCCCAGGCGGAGGCCGCCTACGAGGGGCTAGTGTCGCTGCCCCTCTATACGCTGATGAGCGAAGCCGATGTCGCCCGTGTGGCGGACGCCGTCGAGGAGATAATCACATCGCATCAACGATGAAGCGAGAGCCGCTACCGGTGAGGATCTTCGACCCGCTGGCCGCGGGGCTGACGCTGACGGTCTTGAGCCCGTTCCTTCTCCTCGTGGCGGTCCTGATAAAGCTCGATTCGGACGGGCCGGCGCTGTTTCGCCAGAAGCGGGTGGGGCTCAACGGGCGGCTCTTCATGACCTACAAGTTCAGGACGATGAAGCAGGGCTCGGAAGATGAGCCCGGCTATCCTCAGCACATCCAGGACTTCTCTTCCTTCTACTTCAATCCGCCCAAGAAGGACCCGCGGCTGACCCGTCTCGGTAAGATTCTTCGCATGACAAGCGTCGATGAGCTGCCGCAGCTCTTGAATGTGGTCAAGGGTGACATCCGGCTGGTCGGTCCCCGCCCCGATGAGCCCGGGATCGTGTCCCAGTACCTGCCCCACTACCACAGACGCCACCGGGTGAAGCCGGGCATCACGGGGCTGGCGCAGGTGAACGGCCGCTCCAATTTGACGTACGAGCAGACGATGGCTTACGATTTGGTCTACGCGGACCACCACTCGTTCGCAGGAGACCTGGCGATACTGGCGCGCACCCTGCGGGTGGTCCTGAGCAAGGAAGGGGCGCGCTGAGGTTCACTCCGTAGCCCCCTGGCTCGGGAAGATGCAGATCGGCGAAAGGCGGCGCCCCTAAGGACAGATGAACCCGCCGACAGCCAGCAGGGCCAGCCAGCTACTCCGCATCGCCCCATCCCTTCTCGTCGACTTCCTCATCGTGCTGGGTAGCTACGCCGCGGCGCTGGCGCTGCGGTTCGACGCCAATGTCCCCGCCGAGTCGTGGCACTGGTTCTCGTTTGCTGTGCCACTGATCGCTCTCGGCTACATCTTCGCCAACATCGTCTTCGGTGTGTACCGCACTGCATGGCAGTACGGCAGCGTCGTCGACGCGTTCAACCTGGGCCTTGCGGTGAGCCTGGTGACGGTGCTGGCCTTCGGCGTCAACATCATGCTCGAACACCGCCCCATCCCGCTGAGTGTCAATCTGATCAGCGGGGTCTTTGTCTTCCTGTTCATGGGGCTCGGCAAGCTGTCGCCGAGGCTGACGGCGGGTACGGCCCTGCCGTTCCTGGGCTGGGGTGCGCCGGCGAAGCGGGTGCTCATCGTCGGCGGAGGGAGAACGGGGCAGTTGCTCACGCGGGAGCTGCTGCACAATCGGGAGTGGAACTACCGCCCTGTGTGCTTTGTGGACGACGACCCGCAAAAGAAGGGAGTGCGCATTCATGGGGTGCCGGTGGTGGGCAATCGCTACGAGATCCCGACGCTCGTGCGCAAGCACAGCATCGATCTCGTGGCCCTCGCCATACCGTCGGCTGGCGCCGATGCGTTGCATGATGTGCTGGCGATGTGTGAGGCGGCGAACGTGCCGGTGCGGATGATGCCGGGCGTGCCGGAGATCGTCAGCGGCAGGGCGAAGGCTGGCGAACTGCGTGAGGTGACGGTGGACGATCTCCTGAGCCGCGACCCGGTGGACATCGACCGGGAGCGCTGTTTCTCCACGCTGCACGACAAGTCGGTTCTTGTCACCGGCGCGGCGGGGTCGATCGGGTCGGAGCTGGGCCGACTCATCGCCTCCTTCGGGCCGTCGGCGCTGCACCTGGTGGACAGCAACGAGACGGGCCTGCACGAGCTGCGGGTGGAGTTACTGCGGGTGCAGCCGGACTGCCAGGTCAGACCTTGGCTGGCCAGCATCTCCGACCGGGAGAAGATCGAGCGGGTCTTCGCCGCCGCCCGGCCGCATGTCGTCTTCCACTCCGCCGCTTACAAGCACGTGCCGCTGATGCAGGAGAACCCGGACCAGGCCTTCTGGGTGAACGTCGCGGGAACGTTGAACGTCTTTCGCGCCGCCGAGCGCTGGCGGACGGAGAAGGTGGTGTTTCTATCGAGCCACACAGCGGTTGACCCTTCGAGCGTCATGGGCGCGACGAAGAGGATCGGCGAGCTGCTGGTGAAGGCGATGGCCGGGGCGGGGCGGACCAGCTTTTGCGCGGTGCGGCTCACCAACGTCATCGACAGCCGGGGCAGCGTCCTCACCACCTTCTGGCGCCAGATCCAGGGGGGCGGGCCGGTCTCGGTGACCCACCCGGACGTCGCCCGCTACTTCCTGACGGTGCACGAGGTGGCGGCCCTCATCGTGCAGGCGGCGGCGCAGTCGAACAGCGGCGAGGTGGTGGTGCTGGAGGTGGCCGATGCCATGCGCATTGCGGAGCTGGCGGAGAAGATGATCCGCGCCCGCGGGATGGTGCCGGGGCGGGACGTGGAGATCGTATACACCGGCCTGCGGCCGGGCGAGAAGCTGCGGGAGGAGCTGGTGGGCCCCGACGAGCAGCTCGTCGGGACGGGCCATCCGAAGATCTTTCTGGCCCAGGGCCATCAACTGCGCCGAGGCGCTGAGCTGCTGGAAGAGATCGCCGCGTTGGAGTCAAATCTGCCGGAGAGCAACGACGAGATCGCCAGCCGCCTTCACTCACTGGCGCGTATAGACTTGCCGGTGCGGCCCGTCCAAGGCGGCCGCCCGTCGGCAGCCCCCGTAGCCCCCGACAACGCCAACTAGGGTCTCCTCGTGAAGGTCGTTTCCGTCGTAGGGGCGCGGCCCCAGTTCATTAAGGCGGCGGCCGTTAGCCGAGTGCTCCGCATGACCCATCGCGAGGTGCTGGTGCATACCGGCCAGCACTATGACGAAACGCTTTCCGATGTCTTCTTCGCGGAGCTGGACATACCGCCGCCGGACTACAATCTGGACGTGGGCTCGGCCAGCCACGCCCGCCAGACGGCGGCGATGCTCGAGCGGCTGGAGGACGTGCTGCTGGCGGAGCGGCCGGACTGGGTGCTCGTCTACGGCGACACCAACTCTACCCTTGCCGGCGCGCTGGCGGCTGCGCAGGGGGGCTTGCCGCTGGCCCACGTCGAGGCGGGGTTGAGGAGCCACAACCGGTCGATGCCGGAGGAGCTGAACCGGGTCCTGGCCGACCGCTGCGCCGACGTGCTCCTCTGCCCGACCGAGACGGCGGTAAGCAACCTCGCTCGGGAGGGGATGTGCGAAGGCGTCCACCTGGTGGGCGACGTGATGTACGACTCGCTGCTCCGGTGGCTGTCGAAGGTGGAGGGGGAGGCGTCGGTTCTGGGGAAGCTGGGTCTCTCGCCCGGAGCTTACGTTCTGGCGACGGTGCATCGTCCGGCCAACACCGACGAGACAGACAGGCTGTCGTCGATCCTGAAGGCGCTGGGCGAGCTGCCGGAGCCCGTGGTCCTTCCCGCGCACCCTCGCACGCGGAAGGCAGCGGCGGGTGCAGCTCTCGCCATTCCGCCGAACGTGCGGATGGTGGAGCCGGTGGGCTATTCTGACATGCTCATCCTCGAGAAGCGTGCGCGCTGCATCGTCACCGACTCGGGTGGCGTGCAGAAGGAGGCGTATCTGCTCGGCGTGCCCTGTGTCACCCTTCGCGAGGAGACGGAGTGGCCGGAGACGCTGACGGGCGGCTGGAACGTGCTGGCCGGCGCCGACGCTGCCCGCATAGTGGAAGCGGCGAGGCGGCCCAGCCCGCAGGGGCGGCCCGTCGCCTGCTTCGGCGACGGGCGCGCGGCTGAGAAGATTGTGAAGGTCCTGGAGAATGATCCATCCCAGCGCTGAGGTGTCGCCCAAGGCTCGCGTGGGCAGGGGCACCCAGGTCTGGAACGAGGCCCAGATCAGGGAGGGCGCCGTTGTCGGTGAGAACTGCATCATCGCCAAGGGGGTATACATCGACCGGGACGTGGTCATCGGCAGCAACGTCAAGATCGAGAACCGGGCGTCGGTCTATCGGGGCGTAACGCTGGAGGACGGCGTCTTCGTGGGGCCGCGCGTCTCGTTTACGAATGACCGTTTTCCCCGGTCGGTGACGCCTGAAGGCCGCCTGCGGACGGACGCCGACTGGGAGCCGGAGAGGACGCTCGTGCGGCGGGGCGCGTCGCTGGGCGCGGGGACTGTGGTGGTTCCCGGCCGCGTCATCGGGCGCTGGGCGATGGTGGGAGCGGGCTCGCTGGTGACTCGCGACGTGCCTGACCACGCCCTGGTGCTGGGGAGCCCGGCGCGTCAGGTGGGCTACGTCTGCGAGTGCGGCAAGCGGCTCGAGCCTGCGCGTCCGGCGGGCGGGGCCGTCGACGAGGCCTGGCGCTGCCCCGAGTGCGGCCGTAGCTTTGAGCTGCCGCCGCTGCCGGCGATAGGCGAGGGCTGACGACAATGGCGGATGCTCCCCGGATCCGGATTTCCCAGCCGCTCCTCGGCGAGGAAGAGCAGCAGGCCGTCTTGCGCGTGCTGGAGTCGGGCCAGTTGGCGCAGGGCGCGCGCGTGCACGAGTTCGAGGCGGCGTTTGCCCGGATGTGTGGCGTGCGGGACGCGGTGGCCGTCTCCTCCGGTACGGCCGCGCTCCTGGTTGCCCTGCTGGCCCACGGCGTCGGGCTGGGCGATGAGGTGATCACGACGCCGTTCAGCTTCGTCGCCACGGCCAACGCCGTGTTGCTGGCGGGGGCGCGGCCCGTCTTCGTAGACGTGCGCGAGGACGACTTCAACATCGACCCGGAGCTCATCGAATCCAGGATTACGCCCCGCACGAAGGCCCTCCTGCCGGTGCACCTGTACGGTCACCCCTGCGACATGGAGGCTATCGTGGCGATCGCCGGTCGCCACGGCCTGGCGCTGGTCGAGGACGCCTGTCAGGCCGTCGGCGCGTCCGCGGCGGGGCGAAAGGCGGGCAGCTTCGGCAGCGGCTGCTTCTCCTTCTACGCAACGAAGAATATGACGACGGGCGAAGGGGGCATGATCGCGACGGATGACCCGGCCGTGGCCGAGCAGGCGCGTCGCATCCGCGACCACGGGCAGGTCGAGCGCTATGAGAGCGAGCTCCTGGGCTACAACTTCCGCATGACGGAGATGGCGGCCGCCCTGGGGCTGGCCCAGCTCGCGAAGCTGGAGAAGTTCACGGAGGCGCGTCGCGCCAACGCCCGCTACCTGTCGGAGCGCCTGCGAGGAGTGCAGACGCCCGCCGAGCGGCCGGGCTGTCGTCATGTCTATCACCAGTACACGGTGAGGGTGGCCGCGGGACGGGACGAGCTGGCGGCCCGCTTGCGGGAGGAAGGCATCGAAACGGGCGTCTTCTACCGCGTGCCCATCCACCGGCAGCCGTTGTACCGGCGGCTTGGCTATCGGGACAGCCTGCCGGTGGCGGAGCGGCTGAGCCGGGAGGTCATGTCGTTGCCGGTACACCCGGGCCTGTCGCGGGCGGAGCTAGACTTCGTGGTGGCGGCGGTGGGCCGCAGCGCGGTAGCGGCGGGAGGTAGCGGTGGCTGAGCGCCGGCGATCGCCGTTGCGGGCCGGAGTCATCGGCCTCGGGGTCATGGGGCGCAACCATGCCCGCGTCTATGGAGAGATCGAAGGCGTCGAGCTGGCGGCGCTGGCCGACACCGATCCGGCACGGCTGGCGGAAGTCGGCAACGTCAGCGGCTACCGGGACTTCAAGCGCATGCTTGCTGAGGAGCGTCTCGACGTGGTCTCGGTTGCCGTGCCGACGGGCCTGCACCTGGAGGTGGCGCTGGCGGCCATCGAGCGGGGGACGGCGGTGCTGGTGGAGAAGCCGATCGCCGGCAGCGTCGAAGAGGGGCGGCGGATGGTGGAGGCGGCGCGCGAGGCGGACGTTCTCTTAACGGTTGGGCATGTCGAGAGGTTCAACCCGGCGGTTCGAGAGCTGAAGCGGCGGCTCGACCTGGGCGAGCTGGGGCGTGTGTACCAGGTCCACGCCCGGCGAATCGGCCCGTTCCCGCAACGAACCCGCGACGTGGGCGTCGTGCGCGACCTGGCGACCCACGACATCGACGTCATGCGCTACCTGGTCGGGTCCGAGGTGGAGCGGGTGTACGCGGAGATCGAGCAGAAGGTCAGCACCGAGCACGAGGACACGCTTTCGGGCACCCTTCGTTTCGCGAGCGGCGTCGTCGGGGTGCTGGACGTCAACTGGCTGGCGCCGGTGAAGGTGCGGGAGCTGACCCTCCTGGGCGAGCGCGGCATGTTCGTCGTCGACTATCTCGGCCAGGAGCTGCGGCTCTACGCGAGAGAGGCGGGTGGCCTACCACAGGCGTCCTGGTCGCCCGGCCGGGCAGGCGCACCGGGCGCGCCGGCGGGCGCCGCAGCGGGGGCTGCAACCATGATAACGGTGGAGAAGAAGGAGCCGCTGCGGGCGGAGCTGGAGGCGTTCGTGGAGTCGGTGGCGGCTGGGTCGCCGCCGGCCATGGACGCTGCGGACGCGCTGGCAGCGGTAGAGGTAGCCGAGAAGCTGGTCGAGTCCGGGCAGACGGGTCGCGTTGTCCACATGCTGGCGGTCTCGTAGGGGGCGATGGTGAGCGAGGCGTCGCGGGTCTGTGTAGTCGGGCTGGGGAGGATCGGCCTGCCGGTGGCGGTGCAGTACGCCTCGAAGGGGCTGAGGGTCGTCGGCTGCGACGTGGATGCCGGCCTGGTGCGGCAGGTCAATGAGGGGATTACGCCCTGGCCGGGCGAGGAGGGCCTGCCCGAGGGGCTGGCCGCCGCCCGCCGGATGGGACGGCTGGAGGCGACCACCGATGTCGCGTCAGTGGTGCGCGAGTGCGAAACGGTTGTGGTCATCGTGCCGGTCGGCCTCTCGGAGCGCCGGCGGCCGGACTTCGCCGCCCTCGATGAGGCTGCGGCGTCCGTGGCGCGGGGCCTCCGCGGCGGCGGGCTCGTCCTCCTGGAGACGACTGTGCCCGTTGGCACGACGCGCGGCCGGTTTGCGCGAGCGCTCGAGGTATCGGGCCTGCGGGCGGGCGCCGACTTCCGCCTGGCCTACAGTCCGGAGCGGGTCTCCGTGGGGCGCGTCCTCGCCGACCTGAAGACGTACCCCAAGGTTGTGGGCGGCATCGACGAGGAGAGCACGCGGGCGGCGGCGGCGTTCTATCTCGAGGCGCTGGACGCCGAGGTGCTGGCCGTGCGCGACGCCGAGACGGCGGAGTTCGTGAAGCTGGCCGAGACGAGCTACCGCGACGTGAACATCGCCCTGGCGAACGAGCTGGCCCAGCAGGCGGACCGCTGGCAGATCGACGTGGGGGAAGCGATCGCTGCCGCCAACTCGCAGCCGTTCTCGCACATTCACCGGCCCGGAGTCGGCGTAGGCGGCCACTGCATCCCCGTGTATCCGTACTTCCTGGTGGGGGAGGGCGGCGCGAGCCGGCTGGCCACGGCCGCGCGCGAGGTGAACGATGCCATGGCCCGCTACGGCGTCGAGCGGCTGGCGGTGGCGCTGGGCACGCTGAAGGGCAAGACCGTGCTGATCCTGGGCCTGGCCTATCGCGCGAACGTTAAGGAGGCGGCCAATTCGAGCGCGTTCGCCGTCGCCCACGAGCTGGCGATCCGGGGCGCGGAGGTGCTCGTGCATGACCCGTTGTTCAGCGAGGAGGAGATCGAGGCGTTGGGGCTGAGGCCGGCCGGCGCCATCCCGCCGCCGCACGTCGATGCGCTCGTCCTCCAGGCCGCCCACGATGAGTATCGAAAGCTGGACCTGCGGGCCTTCGCCGGGTGCGTGGCGCTTCTCGACGGCCGGAACGCGCTCTCGACGGAGGAGGTGGAGGCCGCGGGCGTTCGCTACCTGGGGATCGGCCGCTAGAGCGGTGGTTGGCAGAAGAGCGCCGCCCCCTTGCCCGGGGGGCGGCGAGGAGAGGGGTTCCGCTACTTCGGGCCCAGGGGGGTCAGAGACTCACCCCTGGGCCTCTTCATGTCTGCTTCCGGCGCTATCGATAGCGTGGGCTATGCATGGCGCCGCTGGTGATGGGCTCGTCGATATACAGGTCGCCGTTGCGGATCTTGATGTTGAAGCCGCACTCGGGATTAGTGCAGGCCCAAGCTTTGAAATGAATAGCCGCTCCCTGACTTCCAAAGTCCGAGAGCGGCACCAAGTCCCCGGTCTGACACCTCTGACACTTCGGAAAGCTGATTTCCACAAGCCACCTCCCCAACCTAGAGATTCGTTCTCAGGAGTATAGCAGAGGGCGCCATAACGGGCAACGGGTGAGCCCGAATGACGGGGCCACACAGGCCTGCGTTTCGGAGGAGCCTGGCCGATTAATGATCCGTAGTAGGCCCGTGTCCTGTGCTATGGCCGGGGAACGCGGTATGTGGCTCTTGACGTATGATCAGATAAGGGAACGATAATTGAGTGTATGGGGGTGAGCAAGATGCAGAGAGGATTGTGGTTGCCGTTGCTCGTGCTGGCGTTAGGGCTGGCGGCCATCGGCGGCTTCGTCGCGGCGGCGTGGACCTTGAGCGAGGGCAGTGGAGCCGAAGGCGGCCCGTCGGCGGTCGTGACGCCGGCACCTGAGAAGGGGGGAGAATCCGGGGAGGGACAGTTGGGGCCCACCCCGGCACCAGGCGAGGGAAATCAGCCGGGGTATCTGGGCGTCGTGCTGACCGAAAGCCCGGGCGGGGAAGGGGTGCTTGTCGTGCGGGTAGCGCTGCGGAGCCCCGCGGCCCGCGCTGGCTTCGAGGCGGACGACGTCATAACCGCCGTGGACGGCAAGCGCGTCAATGACCCGCAGGAGGTCGTGGACGCCGTAACGAACGCCGGACCCGGCGCCGAGATGACGTTCACGATAAAGCGCGGCGGAAATGAGCGCGAGCTCCGAGCGACCCTGGCCGAGCGTCCACCGGATGTGGGCCAGCCGATGCCGCACTTGCTACCGCAGGCGCCTAACGACGGACGACTGCAGGAGCTGTGGCCGTTCCTGGGGGGCCTGGGGGCCTCCGGGGCGCTGGGGATTGGCTCGCTGTTCGACGGCTCCGGGCGGCTTCTGGAGCGGTTCGTCAGGGCCGAGCTCGTCTACCTGAACGACGAAGGGAAGACGGAAACGGTGCGGGCTGTCGCCGGCACCGTGAAGGACGTGAGCAAGGACGAGCTGGTGCTGACGCCGAAGGACGGCGGCCCCGATGAGCGCTTTCAAGTTAGCGGCCAGACGGGCGTGTGGCGGCTTCTGCAGCGGGGAGAGCTTGGGGACATCATGAAGGGCGACGATGTGGTGGTGGTCGCCAGGGACGGCAACCAGGCGGCGGCGATCGTCGACCTGGAGTCGGTGCTATCGGGGGTGCCGTCGTAGGAGGCGGCGTGCCCCGGGGGTGACTACTGCCAGCGCTTCAGGCGGGGCAGATTCTCCTCGGCCATAGCGCGCGCCTCTGCCTCGGTCATGCCCGTCGCCTGCGCGGCCGGCTTCACCACCTGCTTGATCATCTCGGCGAGCGTAATGTCGGGCTGCGTGAACCTGCCGCCCTGGTAGCAGTAGAGGCAGTAGTCATTCTGGCGCCAGCCCTCGGCGTTGGTGCCGAAGTCGTCCGGCTTGAAGAGCGGCATCCCGCACGACTGGCAGAACGGCCCCATGGGGCCCTGCTGCTGCGTCATTCTTCACCTCCCGTCACGCTCTGAGAAAGACATGTTCCGGTGCCCTTCGCTCGGCGAGGCCGCGCGGTTTTGCCAGCCCACTCTTCGACACGGCCAGCCCTACCAGGGCGACGCTCCGGCGGCGACGCGCTCCTGAGCCAGCGCCACCATGCGCCGCACGAAGAGGAAGCCGCGCTCCACTGACTCCACGTCGACGTTGTCGGGGGTGTCTGAGGGCCAGTGGTAGTGGGCGAGGCTGTCCGGCGGGGGCATGGAGGCGATGGTGATGGCGGCCAAGCCGCGGCGCGTCGGCACGAGGGCGTCGGTGGCCAGGGGGGAGGTCACGCCTTCGGCTCCCCGGAAGTCGGGCTCCTGGGCCACCTGAGCGGCCAGCGCCACGGCCCCCGCATCGTATGGGAAGAGCCTCAGGAAGCCTTCGCCCTCGAAGTAGACCGTCCTCTCCGTCCCCAGCATTTCCAGGTTGAGGAAGAGGTGCCGGTCGCGCTCCAACTCCGCACGGTGGCGGGAGACGAAGTTGAGCATGCCGCCAAGGATGCCCTCCTCGCAGCCGGTGGAGAGGAACCAGAGCTCGAGGTCTTCCGGCGGCTCCCGCCGGAGGTCTTCGGCGAGGGCGAGGAGGACGGCCACGCCCGAGGCGTCATCGTTCGCGCCGGGCACGGTGGGGCTGCGGCCGATGTCGACCATGGCGGCGGTGGTGAGCAGGCTGATGGTGCCGCCGATGCGGAGGGGCAGGGCCATGAGCCAGCGGGGCAGACCGAGGGCGCGGCCCGCGGCGCCGCCGGCGGCCAGCAGCAGCCCGGCGAATGGCAGGCGCATGATCGACGGCAGCTCGCCGGAGGGGCCGCCCGATCGCTTGACGGCCCAGCGATGGATGGCCGGGTGGAAGACGGTGCCCGAGTGCGCGGCGTCGTGGTGGGCGCTGATGATGACGACGCGCGAGGCTTTGGGGTTCGGCAGGCGGGCCAGGACGTTGTAGGAGAGACGGGCGGGGAAGCGGTCTCGCAGCCAGTGGAAATCGGACGTAAGGTCGCCCCAGAGGGAGGCGGCGAGGAAGGACGAGAGGGCAGCGGCGGCGACGGCGCGGCGGCGACCGGCGCGGGCGAGCCGGGCCGCCAGATAGGCGCCGATGGCATGGGTGCCCCAGACGGTCCAGTAGTTCGGATAGAAGTGGAACTCCTCGATCTCGGTCTCGAGGCCGATGCCCCGGAGGCGCGACTGCACCCACTCGGCGGCGTCTCTCTCGCCGGGTGAGGCAGAGGTGCGGTCGAATCGGCAGAGGGCCTCGATGTCGGCGGCGATCTCGCGCTGGCGGGCGGTCTCGGGAGCGCGGTAGGGCATAGCTGTCACCCCCAATCGAATCTGCCCGGAGGAACGCCTGCCTGTCCGGCAGGCAGGCTGCTCAGGCGTTCAGAACAGACTATTCGGCGGTCGGGGCGGTCCGGCGCATCAGCCACCACTCGAGGCTATCGGCGAGGGCCAGCCACGAGGCTTCGATGATGTCGGTGGAGCTGCCGACGGTGCGCCAGAGGCGCTCGCCGTCCGTCGATTCGATGAGCACGCGGACGGAGGCGCCGGTGCCGGCCGTCGTGTCGATGATGCGTACCTTGTAGTCGACCAGCTTGATGGCGGCCAGGCTGGGATAGAACTCCACCAGCGCCTTGCGGACGGCGGCGTCGAGGGCGTTGACGGGCCCATTGCCGTCGGCGGCGGTCTGGATTATCTGGTCGCCGACGCTGACCTTCACCATCGCCTCGGCCTGCATCTCACTTGCGGCGTCGTCACCCTCCCGCTTGTGGCCGCGGCGCTCGACGACCCAGAAGTCTTCCAGCTCGAAGGGGCTCTCGTAGCCGGCCCGGCTGCGGCGGATGAGGAGCTCGAAGGAGGCCTCGGCGCCCTCGTACTGGTAGCCGCGGCTCTCCATGAGCTTGACCTTCTCGAGAAGGCCGCGCGCCTCCTGGGCGGAGAGGGGAATGTCGATCCCCTGCTCCTTCATCTTGGTGATGATGTTGCGGTGCCCGCCCAGCTCGGAGACCAGCACCCGGCTCTCGTTGCCGACGAGTTCCGGGGCTACGTGCTCGAAGGACTTCTCGTCCTTGACGACGGCGGCGACGTGAAGGCCGGCCTTGTGGGCGAAGGCGCTGACGCCGACGTAGGGGGCGTGGGTGTCGGGCACCATGTTGGCGATCTCGCTGATGTAGTGGGAGATCTCTGTCAGGCGGGCGAGCTGCTCGTCTGTGATGCAGTCGATGCCCATCTTGAGCTTGAGGGCGGGGATGATGCTGGTGAGGTTGGCGTTGCCGCAGCGCTCGCCGTAGCCGTTGACACAGCCCTGGACCTGGCCCACGCCGGCATCGACGGCGGCGAGGCTGTTTGCGACGGCGAGGTCGGCGTCGTTATGGGTGTGGATGCCCAGCGGCACGGACACGGCAGCCTTGGCGGCGCGCACCGCCTCGACCACCTTGGCCGTGATGGTGCCGCCGTTCGTGTCGCAGAGGGGGATGGCGTCGACGCCCGCCTCTTCGGCCACCCTGAGGCACTGGAGGCTGTACTCCGGGTTGCCGAAGAAGCCGTCGAAGAAGTGCTCGGCGTCGTAGAAGACGGTGGGCACGTGGGCCTTCAAATAGCGGATGGAGTCGGCGACCATCTCCAGGTTCTCTTCCAGACTGGTCTCGAGGACGGTCTTCACCTGGTACTCCGACGCCTTGCCGACGATGGTGACGACGGGCGTGTGGGCGTCGATGAGGGAGCGGAGGATGGGGTCGGCCTCAGCGCGGCCGCCGACGCGTCGCGTGCTGCCGAAAGCGGCGAGGCGGGCGTTCTTGAGCTTCAGCCCCTGAGCGCGCACGAAGAACTCGGCGTCCTTGGGGTTGGCGCCGGGATAGCCGCCCTCGATGTAGTGGACGCCGAGCTGGTCCAGCTTCTCGACGATCTTGAGCTTGTCCTCGATGGAGAAGGAGATGCCCTCCATGCCAGCGCCGTCGCGGAGGATGGTGTCGTAGAGCTCAACCTTGGTCATGATGGTTCACCGCCGCGGCTGGGATTTGTCCCCAAGCATAGCATATTGTCGGCCGCCGCCGAAGCAGGCTTATGGGTGGGGGTGAGCAGAATCGCGTCTGGCTAACCGTGAGACGACGGCGGATAGGACAGTAGGCCGGCATGCTCCACGCGCCGGACACCCGGGGGAAGAAGGCGCACCCTGTATGGTCTGTCACTGGTCTTGTAGGCGTGCCGTAGTTTGATCAGCCCGTCAATTGCGTGTCGTACGCTGCCCCGGGACCTTCGTGTCGATCGCATGAGCTCCGCCTCGGACAACCCGGATGGCTCGCTGTAGAGAAGAACGAGCATCTCCTCATCAAGTTCAAGATCTGTCCTGGTCACCACCCGAACGTGCTCATCATGGTAAAGAACAGGTATCTGCCGCTGGACCAGGGAGTCTACCAGCGCCTGACCCTCATCCAGTGGGAGATTCGCTATCACCCGTACCAGCTCGGCGAGGAACCAGTCTGCCATCTGCTGACAGGTCATGGCGTCTATGCGTTCCGCAGTCACCTCTCCGGACACATGCCCTCCTCCTCGCTTGCTGCGGACAGTGTACATAGCGTGCAGCACCCGTGGCGCAATGACGCGCATACTTTCCGGTGCGCTCCCAGAAGGCGTAGATTCGATGCGCCTAACCATCTGATCAAAGGGGGGCAGGCCATCCGAAAGAGGGACGCAACACCCGGTCACGAGGTAGTCCGCGCAGCGGATGGCTGCCTCCGCATATTTCCCGACCGCCTCGAGGGCCCCCTCCGCTTCCCCAGCCTGAAAACGCTGGTGTGCCCGGGCGTGCTGTCTGAGCAGTTCGTCAACCAGATCCGCGGACAGCCGGCTCTGTAACATGTTGTGGAGACCGTTGGTCACTTCGACTGCTCCTTGAGCGACTCATGTTCCGCGAAGTTCAGCCCAGTGGTTGTAAGCCTGAAGGACGTGCCTTCTTCGTAGAAGAACTGCTTCTTGTTCTTCGCGTCCAGAAGTACCTGGCGCGGTATCTTGGGAAGAGGCCTGCCAAGGGTACGCAGCACTGTTACATATTGCCTCTCGTCCATGGATTCCTGTCCCACCTTCGATGCCAGGAACGAGGCGACAACTGCTGCCTCCTCCGTTCGCGCTGCAACGTTGCGCTCGTCCAAATAGGTCGCGAACGCTGAGAGGTGCGGTTGAAGTTGTTCTCTTAGCTTCTCGTCAACCTCCACCCGCGCCGCACGGCCTTTCTTTGAGTCTCCGGCGTCGGCGGTTTGCGCGCGGGGTCTCACCTTCTTGGTAGATGTCCGGCCTGGCTTCTTGCGTGTCCTCGGCTTTGGTGAGCGGTCCACGACCGAGGAATAGCGGTCCAGCATCTCCCGAACGAATGCCTCGGGGCCCTCCACCTCGACTGTTCCCGCTGTGGCGTCGACCCTTACCCTGAATGTCTGTTCCATCGCCGTCTCCTAATTGAGTTGCTGGATCGCCCTCTGGAGTAGCCCGTTGGGGACGTAGTACGCGCGGTCCGTGTCTTGCCCGACTAGTCCACCATCGCGGAGCTCCTTGAGCTTAGGTGCTACGGTGCCCCGGGGAAGACCGCTTGTAGCTATGACGTCTTGTGCGGGCATGACCTCGGTGTCGCGCACGCCGAGCAGCGACGCGGCTTTTGCGGCCAAGAGGATGACGAGCACCTTCTGGCGGGCGTTGAGTGCGGCATAACCGGGGAGAGGTACTATCCTCCCGGACTTTGAGTCTATGCCGACTCGGTCGGACAGGGCTTCTGCGAGCAGCGCGCGATCTACTTCGGCGGCATCGAGAAGCAGCATCGCCAGTGGATCGTCTGTTTGCATAGTTGCAATCTCCTAATGGTTACGCCTCAGGACTCTACGATAACATTATAACATAGTACTGCCGGTGGGGAAACCACCGGCAGTGGGAGTTGGCGTGGGCCTGAGACGGGTGTCTACACGTAGCTGGCCAGGAGGTCACCCACCTCTGACGTGGACAGGCCCATGCGGCCGGCGGAGAGGGACTTGATCTTGCCGCTGGTCAGCGCCTTGATCATCGCCTCTTCGACGCGCCGGCCTGCCTCCTCCTCGCCGAGAACCTCCAGCATCATCTGGGCGGCGGCGATGGCGGCCATGGGGCAGATGACGTTCTGGCCCGTGTACTTCGGGGCGCTGCCGCCGATGGGCTCGAACATGGAGACGCCCTGCGGGTTGATGTTGCCGCCGGCGGCCACGCCCATGCCCCCCTGAATCATCGCCCCTAGGTCGGTGATGATGTCGCCGAACATGTTCTCGACGACGATGACGTCGAACCACTCGGGGTTCTTCACGAACCACATACAGGCGGCGTCGACGTGGGCGTACTCACGGCGGATGTCGGGGTAGTCGGCGTCGCCCACCTCGTTGAAGGCGCGCCACCAGGTGTCGTGGACGTAGGTGAGGACGTTCGTCTTGGCGACCAGGTGGAGCTGCTTCTGCCTGTTACGCTTGCGGGTCAGCTCGAAGGCGTAGCGGATGGCCCGCTCGGCGCCGAAGCGGGTCGTGCAGTGGACCTGCGTGGAGACTTCCTGAGGCGTGCCCTTGTACTGGATGCCGCCCATGCCGGTGTACAGCCCTTCCGTGTTCTCGCGGACGACGACGAAGTCGATGTCCTCCGGACCCTTGTCCTTGAGGGGGCAGTCGACGCCCGGGTAGAGCTTGACGGGGCGGAGGTTGATGTACTGGTCGAGCTCGAAGCGGAGGCGGAGAAGGATGCCGCGCTCCAGGGGGCCGGGGGGCACGTCGGGGTGGCCGATGGCGCCCAGGTAGATGGCGTCGAAGCCGCGCATCTCGTCGATGGCGGAGTCGGGCAGGGTCTCGCCGGTGCGGAGGTAGCGGTCACCGCCGAAATCGTAGGTGGCGGTCTCGTACTTGAAGCCGGTGGCGCTGGCGGCAGCCTCGAGGACCTTGAGGCCCTCGCGCACGACCTCGGCTCCGGTGCCGTCGCCGGGGATAACAGCTATACGGTGCATGCTCTCCTACTCCTGATGACTTATCGCTGTGACTGGGAAGGGGCCGGTGGCAAGTGTAGCACAGGGAAGGCGCACGGGCACTGTCGCAGCGAGACGGCGCTGGCAAGCGACGCTGTCCGCTAGTCCCCCGCCCCGACCTCGGAGCCCGCACCGGGCTCGGGCGGGCCGGCTCAGCAGCCGGGTTCGCCGGGGTGACCGCAGCAGTTGCTGCGGGTGCGGATCTTGCGCCAGTTGTTTCTCGCGGCCGCCCGTAGCCTGGCGAAGAAGGGCAGGTCAGACTCCCGCCAGTTGCGGCGGGCGGCGCTGAGGCTGGGTCGAACTCTCTCTTCGCTCACTGCCGTCGCTTTCCCTGTGCCGCCAGCCTCCCTTTCGTGTACTCGACGAGCCCGCCGGCGCGCACGAGCTCGAGCATGAAGTCCGGGTAGGGCTTGGCCTGAAAGGCGGTGCCGCGCGTCAGGTTGCGGATGGCGCCCGTCTCCAGCTCTACCTCCAGCTCGTCGCCGGCCTCGCTGCCGTCGACGGCCTCCGGGCACTCGAGGATGGGGAGGCCGAGGTTGATGGCGTTGCGATAGAAGATGCGGGCGAACGTCTTCGCGATGACGGCGCTGACGCCGGCGGCGCGGATGCTGACGGGGGCGTGCTCGCGGGAGGAGCCGCAGCCGAAGTTGGTGTCGGCGACGATGATGTCGCCGGGGCGGACGCGGGCAGCGAAATCGGCGTCCACGTCCTCCATGCAGTGCTTGGCCAGCTCGTCGGGGTCGTTAAGGTTGAGGTAGCGGGCAGGGATGATGACGTCGGTGTTGATGTTGGCGCCGTACTTGTGGACTTTGCCTCGAAGAGCCATCACAGCACCTCCTCCGGGCCCGCCAGTCTCCCCGCAATCGCACTCGCCGCGGCGACGGCCGGGTTCACCAGGAAGACCTCCGACTTAGGGTGGCCCATGCGGCCGGCGAAGTTGCGGTTGCTGGTGCTGACGCAGCGCTCGCCCTCGGCCAGGATGCCCATGTAGCCTCCCAGGCAGGGGCCGCAGGTGGTCGCGCTGACGGCGCACCCCGCCTCGGCGAACGTCTCGATGAGCCCCTCCCGCAGGGCCTGCATGTAGATATCGTTGGAGGCGGGGATGACGATGCAGCGCACCCGCTCGTGCACCTGGCGGCCCTTGATGATGGACGCGGCGAGGCGCAGGTCGGTGATGCGGCCGTTGGTGCAGCTTCCGATGAACACCTGGTCGATCTCGGGCCGGGGCGCTTTGCTCAAGGGCCGGACGTTGCCGGGCGAGAAGGGGAGGGCGACCATCGGCTCCAGCTCCGACACGTCGTACTCGCGCAC
Organism: uncultured Dehalococcoidia bacterium; assembly: GCA_964565775.1. Lineage (GTDB taxonomy): Bacteria > Chloroflexota > Dehalococcoidia > DSTF01 > JALHUB01 > CAZMGB01. Next base: position 96,508 of record CAZMGB010000007.1, on the reverse strand, counting down.
CTCCACGTACTCAGCGTCCGAGTCGGCCTCGTAGACGGTCCACTCGCGGCTGCGCTCCGGTCGCGAGCGTGCGTACTCGATCGTCGTGTCGTCGGGCGGGATGATGCCGGCCTTGCCGCCGGCCTCGACGGCCATATTGCTGATGGTGAGCCGGCCCTCCATGTCGAGGGCCGCGATGGCCTCGCCCTCGAACACCATGGCGCGGTAGAGGGCGCCGTCGGTGCCGATATCGCCGATGGTGTGGAGGATGATGTCCTTGCCGCCGACCCAGCGTCCGAGGCGGCCGTGGTAAATGAACTTCATGGACGGCGGGACGCGCATCCATATGTCGCCGGTGGCCATGGCGCAGGCGAAGTCGGTGCTGCCCATGCCGGTGGCGAAGTTGCCGAGGGCGCCGTAGGTGCAGGTGTGGGAGTCGGCTCCCACGACGACATCGCCGGGGAGGACCCAGCCGCGCTCCGGCAGGACGGCGTGGTCGACGCCGGCGCGGCCCTGCTCTAGGTAGATGAGGCCGTGCTCGCGGGCGAACTCGCGCATCATCTTGGCGTTGCCGGCGCTGAGGATGTCCTTGTTCGGGATGAAGTGGGACGGCAGGAAGGCGACGCGCTTCGGGTCGAAGACGGTCTTCACGCCCAGCTTGTGAAACTGCTCGATGGCGAGGGGCGCCGTGACGTCGTTGGCCATGAGGAAGTCGACGCGGCAGTTGATGAGGTCGCTGGGGCGCACCTCTGTCCTATCGCAGTGGGCGGCGAGTATCTTTTCGGCCAGGGTCATGCCCATGACATGCTCTCTTCTAGGCTATCGCTACTGATCGGTTACTACTCGTGATGTTGACGGCCTCGTTTCCCTATCCGGTGCCGCCGGCGGGTGCGGCGGCCTGCAATCCGAACCGCTCTCGGACTCGGACCAGAGCCTCGTCCGTGAGGGAGGCCATCTCCCAGCACAGCACGAAGGTCTCGCGGCAGGTCGGGGGACGAGGCCCGACGTACCGCTCCTTGATCTCGGAGATGGCTGCGCGGTGAAGGTCATCCGGCACGTCCCATGTACCCGAGTACTGGCGCTGCTCCAGGGCCTCGATCAGCGGCCGGAAGTCGCCTGTGATCGTGGCGGCCATGACCAGCGAGTGGACCGCGGGCCTCACCACCTCGGCCAGGGGCAACTCCAAATGCCTGAGTCCAATCCTGGCCTTGAAGCCCCGCCTGCGAAGCGCCTCGTGGTAGCCGTCCGAGGGGCTTTGCGACGGGTCCCAGCGGTCCGCCAGCGTCACGAGCAGCCGGCGGCCGACCCGTCGCGCCTCCTCAAGGAAGCGCGACAGGTCGGGCACGAGGTGCATCACGTGGACGGCCAATATGGCGTCGAAGCTCTGCGAGCGGAACGGCAACTGGCAGCCATCACCGACGATGCCCCGGTCCAGCCCCTTGCCGACCGCCACTTGTAGCATCCGTGATGAAACGTCGACGCCGACGATGTGTACCCCCCGGTCGAGGAGCGGCCCGGCGAGCCGCCCCGTGCCGGTGCCCAGGTCGAGCACGGAACGGCACGTCGCTAGCTGGCGGACGAGAGCCTCGACTACTTCCGGCGGAGGCGGCTCCCGGGTCGAGTCGTAGATGTCCGCTACGCGATCAAAGGACAGCACGCTGCGCTCCATCTAGGGGCTGGTCCTCACCTCCGTATCGGCCTGGCGCTGCACGGAGAGCAGCCGGTTCAGGGCGTTCATGAGCGCCCTGGCTGAGGCGACAACGATGTCGGTGTCGGCGCCTCTGCCGACGTAGGTCTTGCCTTCCGCCTCGATGCGGACGACCACTTCGCCGATGGCGTCGATGCCCTCGGTGACGCTCTTCACCGCGAACTCCAGGAGCGTGTTGGGCACGCCGACGACAGCGTCGATGGCCTTGTAGGCGGCATCGACGGGCCCCGTGCCGGTGGAGGTCTGGACGACGACACGGCCGTCGGGGGCGACGATGCGCACCGTGGCGGTGGGCACAAGCTCGTTGCCGCAGGAGACCTGGAGGAGCTCCAGGTGGTACAGCTCCTCCACGGTGCGGAGCTTGTCGGCGACCAGCGCCTCCAGGTCGCGGTCATCGATCTCCGCTTTCTTGTCGGCCAGCTCCTTGAAGGCCATGAAGGCGCGGGAGAGCTCTTCCTGGGTGAGCTCGTAGCCGAGGGACTCGAGGCGGGCCTGGAAGCCGTGACGGCCGGAGAGCTTGCCCAGAACGATCTCGGCGCCCGTCGGCCAGCCGATGTCGCGGGCGTCCATGATCTCGTAGGTCTCGCGCATCTTGAGGATGCCGTCCTGGTGGATGCCCGACTGATGGCGAAAGGCGTTGCTGCCCACTATCGCCTTGTTGGGCTGGACGCTCATGCCGGTCAGGTCGGAGACCAGGCGGCTGGTGCGGTAGAGCTGGTCGGTCTTGATCTTGGTGGTGACCCCGAAGAAGTCCTTGCGCGTGTTCAGGGCCATGACCAGTTCCTCGAGGGAGGCGTTGCCCGCCCGCTCGCCGATGCCGTTGACGCAGCACTCTACCTGGCGGGCGCCGGCGCGGATGGCGGCGAGGGAGTTTGCCACGGCGAGGCCGAGGTCGTTGTGGCAGTGGACGGAGACCACCGCCTTGTGGATGTTGCTGACGTTCTCGAAGATGGCGCGGATGAACTCCTCGAACTCCTCGGGGATGGTGTAGCCGACGGTGTCCGGGATGTTGACGGTGGTGGCGCCCGCGTCGATGCACTCTTCGACCATCTGGAACACGTACTGGCGCTCGGAGCGGGTAGCGTCCATGGGGCTGAACTCGACGTCCTCGGTGTAGCCCTTGGCGCGCGCCACCATGGTGCGGCCCATCTCCCGCACCTCTTCCCGGTTCTTGCGGAGCTGGTGCATGAGGTGAATGTCGGAGGTGGAGAGGAATACGTGGATACGGGGGTGAGCCGCCTCCCGTACCGCCTCCCAGCAGCGGTCGACGGCCTGCGGGTTTGCGTGGGCAAGGCCGGCGATGGTGCTGCCCCTGACCTCGCAGGCTATGGCGTGAACGGACTCGAAGTCGCCGGGCGAGGAGAGGGGAAACCCCGCCTCGATGACGTCCACGCCCAGCTTCTCGAGCTGGCGTGCGATCTCGAGCTTGTCGTCGACGGTGAGGGCGACGCCGGGGGACTGCTCGCCGTCCCTCAACGTCGTATCGAAGATGGTTACCTTCTCTGCCATTGTACTCAACCTCCCTTAGCGGATGTAGGGGAAGGCTTCAGCCTTCCGCTGGAGGCCTAGAGGCCTCCGCTACATTGCTCAGGCCCTCCCGTCCGCCTCAGGCGGAGGAGGGCCGAGGAAGGCCGAGCGGAATGTGCGCTGGGCCCCAGCCCGAAGGGTGGGGCACTGGCTCTTGTCTCGACCCCAGCCTGAAGGCTGGGGCATCATCTGTGCTGCTACCGTTCATACTTGTCCAGCCGGTCCATTTGGCTGCGAATGTACTGGCCGATTGAGGCCAGCGCTCGCTCGGGCGCAAGCTTGGCTGCGTAGCGGTGCTGCCAGAAGTTGTTGACGCCAGCATCCATCTTCAGTTCCGGGAATCGTTGGAGGAGCCGTCGCGAGCTCGCGCCTTTCAGCAGGTTCATGACCTTCGCGAGATGCGTCCGATCATCGGCAGCGACGAGAAGGTGGACGTGATCCACCACCGTCTCACATTCCGCGAGGGCGATGTTCTTCTCCTTTGCCACCGCGACAATCAACTCCCTTGCAGCTTCGCCAACTTCCCCTTGCAAGAGCCATCTGCGCCGTTTCGTCGCAAACCAAACATGGTACAGCGCCACGCATGTCTCCCACTGTCATGCCCCAGCCTTCAGGCTGGGGTAATAACCGCTCCCGTCCTACTTCTCCAGCACCGTCTCGATGTCGTTGGCGTGTCCCTCCTCGATGGTCAGGATGTCCTCGAGCATGCGGCGGGTGACAGGGTCGCTCTCGTTGTCGGCCAGCTTGATGTGCTCTTTGTACAGGCGGATTGCCAGGTACTCGCCGTCCAGGTCGTCGCGCAGCATCTTGTTGAGGTCTCCCCCCACCTGGATGGGCGCGATGTTTGTGGTGGGCACGCCGCCCAACAGGTCGATGCGCTCGGCCAAAGTCTCTGCGTGGAGCATCTCGGCCAGGGCGTGTGTCCTGAACATGGCGGCGATAGCCGGCGATTCCACGCCGTTAGCCATCACGTGATGGTACATATACTGGATGATGGCACCCAGTTCGTATGAGAGGTCTTCGTTTAGCGCGTCCAGCAGTTCCTTGCTTCCCTTTGGCATGACTTCCTCCTGATCTGATCAGTCGCCTCTCACCGAAAGGAGAGTCTATTTGGCCTTCTTGAGCCAGGGCATCATGGCGCGTAGCTGGGCGCCCACCTCCTCGATGGGGTGCTCCGCGTTCTTGCGGCGGAGCGCCATGAAGCGGGGGCGGCCCGCCTGGTTCTCGAGAATCCATTCGCGGGCGAACGTGCCGTCCTGGATGGCGGCGAGGATCTGACGCATGTTCTCGCGCGTATGCTCGTCGATGACGCGCGGCCCGCGGGTGTAGTCGCCGTACTCAGCGGTGTCGCTGACGGAGTAGCGCATGTAGCTCATGCCGCCCTCATAGAAGAGGTCGACGATGAGCTTGAGCTCGTGCATGCACTCGAAATAGGCGAGCTCCGGCTGGTAGCCGGCCTCGACCAGCGTCTCGAAGGCGGTCTTGACGAGGGCAGTGACGCCGCCGCAGAGGACGGTCTGCTCGCCGAAGAGGTCTGTCTCGGTCTCCTCCATGAACGTCGTCTCAAGAACGCCGGCGCGGGTGCTGCCGACGCCCTTGGCGTAGGCGAGGGTGAGCTGCTTGGCCTGCTCGGTGGCGTTCTGGTGGACGGCGATGAGGGCGGGGACGCCGGAGCCTTCGGTGAAGAGCTCGCGCATGCGATGGCCAGGCGCCTTGGGCGCCACCATCGTCACATCGACGTCGGCAGGGGGAATGACCTGGCCATAGTGAATGTTGAAGCCGTGGGCGAACATGAGCATCTTGCCCGCGGCCATGCCCTGCTCGACGGACTCCTCGTAGACCTGGCGCTGTATCTGGTCGGGTACGAGCATGACGATGACGTCGGCCTCGCGTGCGACGTCGGTGGCCGGGCCCACACGCAGGCTGGCCTCCTCGGCGGCCTTCCACGCCTGGGAGCCGGGGACCTCGGCGACGACGACCTTAAGACCGCTGTCGCGCAGGTTCTGGGCATGGGCGTGTCCCTGGCTGCCGAAGCCGATGACACCGATGGTCTTGTCCTTGAGCAGGGAAAGGTCCGCGTCCTTGTCGTAGTACATCTGGGGCATGAAAGCCTCCTTACGCAACTTGTTTCGTTGGCGGCGATGAAGCCATACGGTCTGGTGGAACTACGCTAGTGACAAATCACCACACGCTCCCGACTTTCGGTTTGCCTTCGCCGGCGGAACGGTAGCGCCGCGATGGTGCCCCTTCTTCGCCCTCACTCACGGGGGCGCCGCCCCGGGTCAGCGCTACGCGACCGGTGCGCACGAGCTCGATGACGCCGAAGGGCCGGAGCATCTCGCAGATGGCGTCCACCTTGTCTTCGGCGCCCGTGACCTCGACGATGACCGAGGTGGGCGAGACGTGGATGATGTTGGCGCGGAAGATGTCGACGATCTCGACGATGGCGCTGCGGTTGGCGGGGGTGGTACTTACCCTCAAGAGCGCCAGCTCCCGTGCCACCATGGGCTCGGCGGTGATGTCGCTTATCTTGACCACCTCGATGATCTTGTAGAGCTGCTTGGTTACCTGCTCGACATCGGTGGTGGATCCGTCAACGACGAAAGTCATGCGCGAGAGGCTGGGGGTCTCGCTGGGGCCGACGGCCAGGCTCTCTATGTTGAAGCCGCGCTGTCGCCACTTGCTGACAATGCGGTTGAGGACGCCGGGCTTGTTCTCTACGAGGGCAACGATTGTGTGCTTGGCAGCCATAGTGTTACACCCGCACTCCTTCCGCCTCTTCGTGGGCAGGCAGGTCGATGGTTTCGGCCAGGCTTGCCCCTGAGGGCACCATGGGGAAGATGCTTTCCTTCTCCTCCACCTGGAAGTCGATGACAAAGGGGCCGTGGTGGCTCAGCGCCTGTTCGATGGCCGGCTCCACCTGAACCTTGTCGGTGACGCGCAGGCCCGTGGCGCCGTAGGCCTCGGCCAGCTTGACGAAGTCCGGCTGGTAGAGGTAGACGGACTGGAGGTTGTTGTTGTAGAAGAGCTCCTGCCACTGGCGCACCATGCCCAGGTAGCTGTTGTTGATTATCGCGAACTTGATCGGCAGCTCGTACTCGACGACGGTGGCCAGCTCTTGCACCGTCATCTGGAAGCCGCCGTTGCCGGCGATGGACCAGACGAGGTCGTTGGGGCGGGCGAACTGAGTGCCCACGGCGGCGGGTATCTCGAAGCCCATGGTGCCCAGGCCGCCCGAGGTGACGAAGGAGTTGGGGCGGTCGGACCAGAAGTGCTGGGCCGCCCACATCTGGTGCTGGCCGACGCCGGTCACGTAGTAGGCGTCCGACCCCGTGAGCTCGTAGATCTTCTTGATGACGAACTGGGGCAGCAGCTTGTCGGTGTCGCGGATGGTGATGGAGGGGTGTTCGCGACGCACGTCGTCGATCCAGGCCCGCCAGTCGTCGTGGCGCGTGGTCTCCACCTGAGCGGCGAGGGCGCCGAGGATATGCTTGACGTCGCCGACGATCGGCACGGCGGTCTTCACGACCTTGCCGATCTCCGCCGGGTCGATGTCGATGTGGATGATCCTTGCTTTGGCGGCGAAGTCCTTTATGCGGCCGGTGATCCGGTCGTCGAAACGCATGCCGATGCCGATGATGAGGTCCGCCTCTTCTATTGCCATGTTGTTCCAGTACATGCCGTGCATGCCCGGCATACCCAGGAACAGAGGGTGCGAGCCCGGGAAGCTGCTGAGGCCCAGCAGGGTGGCGATCACGGGGATATCTGCCTTCTCCGCCAGCTCCTTGAGCTCATCGAAGGCCCTGGCGACGATGACGCCGTGGCCCGCGAGGATGACGGGCCGTTTGGCCTCGGCGATGAGCTCTGCGGCCTTCTTGATCTGGGCCGGATGCCCCTGGAGCGTCGGCTTGTAGCCGCGCAGCTCCACCTTCTCGGGGTAGTGGAACTCCACCTGCTCCTGCATCACGTCGCGAGGAAGGTCGATCAGGACAGGCCCCGGCCTTCCCGTGCCGGCGATGTAGAAGGCTTCCCTTATGGTCTGGGCCAGGTCATCCGCCCGCAGCACAAGGGCGCTCTGCTTGGTGATAGGGAGCGTGATGCCGGTGATGTCGGCCTCCTGAAACCCGTCGCGGCCGATGAGCCATGTCACGACCTGGCCCGTGATGGCTACGATGGGGACGGAGTCCATCGAGGCGTTGGCGATGCCAGTGACCAGGTTGGTGGCGCCAGGGCCGGAAGTGGCGAAGCAGACTCCAACCTTGCCGGTGATGCGGGCGTAGGCATCGGCGGCATGGGCGGCGCACTGCTCGTGGCGCACCAAGACGTGCTTGATCTGGGGGTACGAAGGAAGGCAGTCATATAGCGGCAGGTTGGAACCACCCGGGTAGCCGAAGATGACCTCGACGCCTTCCCGGGCCAGGCACTCCATGACGATTTGGGCTCCTGATAGTTTCATAGCTTGTCCCCTAACTGACCGACGGCGCCGTACTGGCGCACTCTATCGAATCTGCGATGCGTCCCATCTGGTTCTGCCCTCTGTCGGCCGCTGGATTGGCGGGCCGAACGCTTATGGGGTGAGGAGGGCCGTCCCCAGTGGGGCGCGGCCTAGGAGGAGGAGTAAGAGGAGTACGGCACGGTCTCGGGCGCAAGCCTTTCCCGCCCAGCGGGCTGAGGCCGGAGCCGAGACCGCGTGTGCCTCCCGGGGGGCCATTGTCGTCAGTCGATCTGTGGTCATCCTGATTACCAGTGAACAGGGCAGTTAGAAAAGTCCCGTCCCCAAAGGGATCCCGCGGGGACGGGACGGTGCCACCCTTCTTCCCCGATCATGCGATCGGGGCACCTCTAGCGCTCTAACGGTCGCGAACCGCCTGCACCTACCGCTCCCCGTTCGAGGGAGTTTGGGCCCAGAGGCTCCGGGGCGAGTTCGAGCCGCTTTCGCCGCCGGGCTTCTCACCGTGCCTGCCGCTGGCTAGGCCTTGTCCCGGCTCTCTGAGGCTTGACGGAGATCTACTACTCCCCTTCTTCGCCTTTTCCTAGTGAGCTTGGGCTTTAGTGTAGAGTAGGGCCTTCCGTTTTGTCAAGCAAGCAACGGGGAAACGAGCTCGGGTGTGAAGAGAGCGGGCGGTTCCTTTGCCTTGGATGTTTCCGTTCGGGCTGCCGGTGGGGCGCTGTACGGCGACCTCGCCTAGCGGCGACGTTTCGGGTCCGGGGAGGAGGAAGAGCGCTTAAGGGCCGGCCTGTCGAGGGGCTGGCTGGCCCGTCTTCTTCGTCCCTCCACCTTGTCCCAGTGGCGGCGGGCGACCTTCGCCCATGCTTCGAGCAGGGGTAGGAGGGGGCCGAAGCGTGCCCGAAAGCGAGTGTAGGTGAGGTCGCCCCGGATGAAGCGGCAGAGGACGCGCCAGAAGAGGTCACTGTGGCGCAGGACGGCCACGTAGGGGCCCGGCGTGTAGTGAAAGACATCCTGGAGCTGGTGAGAGAACGCCAGCTCCGGCATGATCTCGCCGTCGACCGCTGACTGGTAGGACGCCAGTGTGGTCTCCTCCCCCGCCAGGTATCGACGCAGGGCCTCGGCGGCGAGCTGGGCGCTGCGGATGGCGGTGTGGATGCCCTCGCCGGAGAGGGGGTCGACGAGGCCGGCCGCGTCGCCCACCAGAAGAGCCGGGCCGCGGACGATGGCGGCGCGGGGCATTCGCATCGGCAGGTGGTGGCCGCGCAGATCGCGGAGTCGTGCTTCGTCGAAGCCGTGCTGGCGGCAGAGGGCCGATAGGTGGCGGCGCAGGCTGGGGCCGATGAACCTCCATCCGCCGACGCCGACGTTCAGGTGGTCACCCTTGGGGAAGACCCAGCCGTAGCCGCCGGGGAGTGCGCCGAGGTCGAGGCCGACGGTCTTCTCCCACTGCTCCATCGTTTCACCGGAGCAGGGCAGGTTCGCCTCGAGGGCGACGGCGGCCTCGCAGGGGGCGAGACCGAGGGCGGCCGCGACGACGCCGTTGGCGCCGTCGGCGCCGGCGACGGCGCGAGCCTGGAAGGCGTCGCCGTTGCTCCGAACGATGAAGCCTCCGTCCTCGCGGTCGATGGACTTGACGTGAAGGCCGTCGAGGAAGCGAGCGCCTTCGGCGCACGCCTTCTCGACGAGAAACGCGTCGAGGTGGCGGCGCTGGGTCATGTACGTCAAGGGAGATGGGTAGGAGCGCTCGAAGGCGGCTCCGTGGCGGAGGCTGAAGCGCGCCCCCCACACTGTCCTCTCGGTGACGGACGCCAGGTCGAAAGGGAGCCGACGGGCGGCGCGAACGGTGGCGCCGCCGCCGCAGGGCTTGTCGCGGGGGAAGCGGGCGCGGTCGAGGAGGAGGACGGAGGCGCCGGAGCCGGCCATCTCGCGGGCGAGGGTGCTGCCGGCGGGCCCGGCGCCGACGACGACAAGATCGTATCTCATGGGAAGATTCTAGCTTGGTAGGCGGGGGTCTTCAGACCCTCGCGAACCCGTCGGGGTCTCAAGACCCCGACCTACGAAGATCGAGCTCCATCGGGTCGTCTTGTTGATGACCGTCCGCCGACGCATGTCGTCGCTGTTACCACGGTTGCATGACAATGGGGGACCAACGGCTACGACTGCCAGCTAAGGGCGATAACGGCCGCCGCGAGGAAGGTGAGCTGGAGGCCGATGGCGCCGATGAAGAGGAGATACCCCAGGATGCGATCCCAGGCGTGGAGGGCGTAGCCGAGGATCAGGTTCACGAGGAGGATGCCGAAGGCGGTGGTGGGCAGCGTCAGCAGCTCTTCTTTGGAGGCGATGCGGGTGATGCCGCCCAGCGATGGAAAAGAGAGGGGCATAGTTTCAGAGAGCGCCGGGTAGCGCCCGAAGACGGTGGCGAAGACGAGGATGCAGGCGAGGATGGCGGCGGCCGCCAGCCCTTGAGCGAGACGGTCCGCCCAGAAGGGCTGGGCGGCCAGGCCGATGCGCTCCGGCTCTTGCTGTAGCTGATAGAGAACGCCCTGGGCCTGTCGCGTCTGGAGCTCGCGGGCGAAACGGGCCTCGTCCTCGACGGAGAGGCCGTACGCCCCGGACGGCGTTACGACGTAGAGAAGGTCGTTGCGGGAGCGGTGCGTGGCGTAAAAGAGGGTGTCGCCGACGCCTTCGACGTGGCCGCGGCCGACGTGATGGCCGAGCCAGCTAACTCCCTCGACGCGGGGCTCGGGCAGGCGGCGGCCGGGGACCAGGCGCTCGATGCGGTCCATCGGGATGACCTGGCGGACTAGGCCCCAGTGGATAGCCAGACCGTTGCGGTCGATGACGTAACGGAGGGTGTGGCAGCCGAAGGTCCAGTAGGCGAAGAGGCAGGCCATGAAGAAGAATGCGGCGGCCGCCAGGTAGGGCCCGAGCAGCGCCAGCGATATGGGCTGGGTCAGTCCCCGGCTGAGGAGGACGGACATGAGAACGAATGACCAGAGCGCCATCGCTCCGCCGACGATGGTGCCCAGCCGGCGGGGAGGACGATAGTCCATTCTACGCCTCCACTGGCTTGGGGGTGACGGGCGTGAGCCAGTGGTCGTACTTCTCGGTGCGGCCGCGCAGGGTATTGAAGTACCAGCGCTGGAGCTCGGCGGTGATGGGCCCGACCCGGCCGTCGCCTATGGGGCGCCGGTCGACCTCGACGATGGCGGAGACGTGGGCGGCGGTGCCGGTCATGAAGCACTCGTCGGCGACGTAGAGCTCGCTGCGGTCGATCGGGCGCTCGACGGTCTCGCTGCCGAGCTCATCGCGGGCGAGCTGGATGGCGGTATCGCGGGTGATTCCGACGAGTATGTTGTCGGAGACGGGGGGCGTGATGAGGCGGCCGTCCTCGACGATGAAGATGTTCTCGCCGCTGCCCTCGGAGACATGGCCGTCGTCGTTGAGCATGATCGCTTCGTCGAAACCGTTCTCCTGCGCTTCCGTCTTGGCGAGGGCGGAGTTGACGTAGAGGCCGTTGACCTTGGCGCGGGCGGGTATGCCCATGTCCGGCACCCGGCGCCAGGACGAGGTCATGCAACGGATACCCTTCTCGATGTCCAGGTATGGGCCAAAGGGGGCGACGAACATCAGGAAGTCGTCCTCTATGTCGTGCATGCGCACGCCGATGACCTCAGAGCTCTTGTAGGCGATGGGCCGGATGTACACGTCCTCGCGGTAGCCGCACATTCCTACGAGCTTCACCGTGAGGTCACACAGCTCATCTTCCGAGTAGGGGAGGTCGATGCGAAGGATGCGGCAGCTCTTGCGGAGGCGCTGGAAGTGGTCGCGGAGGCGGAAGAGGTAGAGCTGCCCCTGGTCATCGCTCCAGTTGCCGCGGATGCCCTCGAAGGTGGCCGTGCCGTAGAGGAAGGCGTGGGTCATGATGCCGATCTTCGCCTCCTCGAGGGGGACGAAGCGCTTCTGGAAGTAGGCGTGTGGCGTAGCCATCGGTCGGGGGCTCCTTTCCCAGCGGTAGGGGAAGAATAAATCACAGGGGGCCGTATTGCAACCGAAGTCCAGGGAATGAAGAGCGCGGCCCAGAGGGCACGGGGCGGACGTTTGACGGGGCGCGCGGGGTCACTGTATCTTTGGTTTGCCCTCCCACGGCAGGGAAAGCCAACAGCTCCCATGGCCGAACGGAAGAACAGGTTTCGCGTCGGGAATCTCGATCTTGTCATTCTCAGCGACGGAGTATTCTATCAGGACGCCGGCGCCGTCTTCGGCGTGGTGCCGCGTACGGCCTGGGAACGCTATGCGAGGGATCGACTCGACGACCAGCACCGCATCCCGCTTGGCCTGAACAGCGTGCTGGTGAGATCTGAGGGCAGGACGATCCTCATCGAGACCGGCGTCGGCGATAAGGAACGCATTCGGGCCCAGTCGTCGCCGCTGGCGGAAGGGAACCTCCTCGCCGAGCTGTCGGCACAGGGCGTTCAGCCGCAGGACGTGGATGTCGTGATCAACACCCACCTTCACGCGGATCACTGCGGCTGGAACACCCGCTACCTGCCGGCGAATGAGCCGGGCGGCGAGAAGAAGCTGGTGGCCACGTTCCCGCGTGCCCGCTACCTGCTACAGCGGGGCGAGTGGCAGGCGGCCACGCACCCCAACGAGCGGACGCGTGCCACCTACCTGGCGGAGAACCTTCTGCCGGTGGAGGAGAGCGGACAGCTCGAGCTGATCGACGGTGAGGAGAGCGTGACGGGGGAGATCACGGTGATCCCGTCGCCGGGGCACACCGCGGACCATGCGAGCGTCGTTATCGTGTCGGGGGGCGAGACGGCGCTCTATGTGGGGGACATCGCCCAGCACGAGGTGCAGCTCGAACGGCCGGCCTGGATAGCCGCGTTCGACGTGCTGCCCCTGGTGTCGCTGGAAACGAAGAAGCGGTTGATGGAGCGGGCCGTCCGCGAGAACGCTCTCGTGGTGTCGGTCCACTGCCCCTTCCCCGGGGTGGGGCGGATGACGCTGACGGGGGAGGGGCGTCGGAAGTGGGTGCCGGCGTGACGCCGGATGGGCGGCACCTTTCATTGTGTTGGCACATGATTAGCCACAGAAGCACACAGATTGGCCACACCACATTGGCGGGCGGAGGGATCTGCGTCTTGTCTGTGCGAATTTGAGGCTATCGAAACCCTTGATGGCCGCGGGGCGCGTCGCTTCCGGAGGAACGGTGATGGCATGAGCGAGTCAGAGGTCCCCAGGCATAGCCCTCTCGATGGACGGCACCGGGCGCTGGGCGCGCGCATGGTGCCCTTCGCCGGGTGGGAGCTGCCGCTCCAGTTCGTCGGCATCATCGAGGAGCACCGGGCGGTGCGCCAGCGCTGCGGCCTCTTCGACATCTCCCACATGGCCCGCCTTCGCGTCACGGGCAGCGGTGCCGCGTCGCTCCTGCGCCGCGCCGTCAGCTTCGACGTGCGGCGGCTGGCGCCGGGTCAGGGGCACTACGCCCTCCTCCTCCAGGAGGACGGCGGAATCCTGGACGACCTCTTCGTCTACCGGCTGGAGGAGGAGCGTTTCCTGGTCGTGGGGAATGCCGTGAACGCCGCCCGCGACCACGACTGCATCAGCGGGCTGGTGGCGCCGGGAATGGACGCGAAGGTCGAGGACGTGCAGGGAGCGACGGCAATGCTGGCGCTCCAGGGGCCGGAGGCCCGCGAGCGTCTGGGCCGGGTGCTGGGACGGGAGGCGGTGGGGGCGGTGCCGCGTCGGGGCTGCGCGGAGTTGGCGTGGTCGGGCGACAGAGTGTTCATCTCGCGGACGGGCTACACTGGCGAGGACGGCTTCGAGATAGTGACGTTGCCGGAGCTGGGCGGCGCCATCTGGGATGAGGTGACGGCGCTGGGAGTACAGCCCTGCGGCCTGGGCGCCCGCGACAGCCTGCGGCTGGAGGCCGCCCTGGCCCTGTACGGCAACGACATTGACACCTCAACGAACCCGTGGGAGGCGGGAATGGGCTGGGTGCTCAGCCTTGACGATGACGACTTCGTCGGCAAGGAGGCGGTGCTGGCCGCGCGGGAGCGGGGCGTCGAGCGGCATCTTGTCTGCCTGGCGGCGGTAGCGCCGGGCATCATGCGTTCGGGCTGCGCGATCTTGCGCGGCGACGAGCAAGTGGGTAGAGTTACGAGCGGCGGCTTCTCCCCCACGCTGGGGGTGAGCATCGCGATGGGCTACGTCGCATCCGATCTGGCCTCGGAGGGGACGCAGGTGGAGGTGGACGTACGGGGCAGGCGGCTGGCGGCGCGGGTGGTGGCGCGGCCATTCTACCGGCGAGGGAAGGCTGCATAGAAAGGGCAAGGAATGCCAAATCCCCCCGATCTTCGCTACACCAAAGAGCACGAGTGGGTCCGCGTCGAGGAGGGCGTAGGCACGGTCGGTATTACCGACTACGCGCAGGACCAGCTTGGGGACATCGTCTACCTGGACCTGCCGAAAGTGGGGACGCAGGTGAGACAGCTCGCCAAGCTCGGCGAGATCGAGTCGGTGAAGGCGGTATCCGACCTCTTCTCGCCGGTGAGCGGCGAGGTGGCGGAGGTGAACCAGGAAGCCGTCGACGCTCCTGAGCTCGTGAACCGCGACCCCTACGGCGCCGGCTGGCTCGTCAGGGTGCGCCTGTCCGACTCCGCAGAGCTGGAGGCGCTGCTGGGCATCGAGGAGTACGAGGAGTTGCTGGCGGCCGAGGAAGGGTAGCAGGGGGCAATCGTGCCCAGCCCCTACATCGCGAACACCGACGACGACCGGCGGGCGATGCTGGAAACGATCGGCGTCGGGTCGGTCGAGGAGCTGTTCGCCGACATTCCCAAAGATCTGCGCGATCCGTCCATGAGGCTGCCGCCGCCTCTCTCGGAGGCGGAGCTCCGGCGCGAGCTGGAGGTCCTGGCGGCCGAGAACCGCGTGGCGGGTGAGCGGTCGGACGGTTCTACTCTGGCCTGCTTTCTGGGGGCGGGTGCGTACCGCCACTTCGTCCCCAGCGTCGTGCAGCACGTCTTGAGTCGCGGTGAGTTCGCGACGGCCTACACGCCCTACCAGCCGGAGGTCAGTCAGGGCACCCTCCAGACCGTCTTCGAGTTCCAGTCGCTGGTCTGCGAGCTCACTGGCATGGACGTGGCCAACGCCGGCATGTACGACGGCGCCAGCGCCCTGGCCGAGGCCTGCCTCATGGCTGCCTCCATCACGCGACGCGACCGTGTGGCCCTCCTATCGACGGTGCATCCTCACTATCAGTCGACGGTGCGCACCTACGTGGAGGCTCGTGGCCTGGGGCTGGACATCCTGGAGCCCGGGAGCGCTTCCCTGGGCGAGGGACACGCCTGCCTGGCCGTCCAGCAGCCCAACTTCTTCGGCTTGCTGGAGGACGTTGCTGGTCTGGAGCAGCATGCTCATGCGGCAGGAGGCCTGTTCGTCGTGGCGGTTGAGCCTATCTCGCTGGGGGTCTTCCGGGCCCCCGGCGAGTACGGTGCGGACATCGTTGTCGGCGAAGGCCAGCCATTGGGCGTGCCGCTGAGCTTCGGTGGGCCGTACGTGGGGCTCTTCGCCTGCCGCCAGGAGTACCTGCGGCAGATGCCGGGGCGGGTCGTCGGGCGCACGCACGATGCCGACGGCCGTGTGGGCTACGTGATGACGCTCCAGACGCGGGAGCAGCACATCCGCCGCGAGCGGGCGAGATCGAACATCTGCACAAGCGAACAGCTTGTGGCGCTGGCGGCCACGGTCTACCTCTGCGCGCTGGGCAAACAGGGGCTGCGGCGGGTCGCGGAGCTTTGCTATCACAAGGCGCACTACGCGGCCGGACGCATCGCGGAGATTCCGGGCTTCTCGCTGCCCTTCAACGGCGTCTTCTTCAAAGAGTTCGTGGTGCGCTGCCCGCGCCCGCCGTCGCAGGTGAACCAGGCGCTTCTCGAGGCGGGCATTCTGGGAGGGCTCGACGTGTCCGATCGAGTCGAGAACGGGATGCTCCTCTGCGTGACGGAGATGAACACGCGGGAGGAGATCGAGCGGCTCGTGGCGGCGCTGGCTCACGTGACGTCGTAGGTGCGGCTCTTGCGACCGCCGGGATCACTGGTCGGGTCTGAGGGTTGATGGTCATTGAGATAATAAACCGACACACCGAGGGAGCTAGTCTCCGAAGGCTAGGCTTGAGCCTGGCCGCCGCGCCAGCCTGAAGGCTGGCCTTCGGAAGCTGGCGAGAATCGCCCATGATGGCGGGCATTGCGGCGGTCGATCAGGCCGAGTATCAGCCGCAGATGAACACAGATTGACACAGATTGTCGGGAGCGGGGTTGGTGGTGAGGCGAATCCGTGTTCCGTATGTGTGGATCTGTGGCGGCCCAGTGCGTCTCTGAGTTGATGGGGGGCGTATGTCACCCTGAGCTTGTCGAAGGGTCTCGGATGCTTCGACGAGCTCAGCATGCTGGCCTTTGGCTGGAACCATGGGTGAGGTAATGGGTGAGATCGGATCTGTCCTCAGCTTCGACCTGAGCCGGCCCGGCCGGATGGCCTGCACGCTGCCGGCGCTGGACGTGCCTGAGGCGGACCTGCCGCGCCCCGAACTCCTGCGGCCGGAGCTGAACCTGCCGGAGCTCTCCGAGCCGGAGCTCGTGCGCTACTTCACCAGGCTTTCTCAGATGAACTACGGCGTCGATACGGGCTTCTATCCCCTCGGTAGCTGCACGATGAAGTACAACCCCAAGGTGCATGAGGAGATCGCACGGCTGCCGGGCTTCGCGCAGGCGCACCCCTGCCAGCCGGCGGAGACGGCGCAGGGAGCGCTGAGGCTGATGTGGGAGCTGCAGGGCGCGCTGACCGAGATCACGGGCATGGACGCCGTGAGTCTGGCGCCGGCGGCCGGCGCACATGGTGAGCTGACGGGCCTGCTCGTCATCAAGGCGTACCACGCGCGGCGGGGCGACTCCGCGCGGCGGCGGGTCCTGGTGCCTGACTCCGCCCACGGCACGAACCCGGCGACGGCGGCGATGGGTGGCTGCGAGGTGGTGAGCGTGGCGTCGGACGGCGACGGCAACATGGACCTGTCGGCGCTGGCGGAGGTCCTCGGCGAGGGGGTGGCGGCGCTCATGCTGACGTTGCCCAACACGCTGGGTCTGTTCGACCCCAACATCGTGCGCATCGCTGAGATGGTTCACGAAGGGGGCGCCCTCCTCTACGGCGACGGCGCCAACTTGAACGCGCTCCTGGGCCAGGTGAGGCTGGGGGAGCTGGGCTTCGACGTGGTGCACCTGAATCTGCACAAGACGTTCAGCACGCCCCATGGCGGCGGCGGCCCGGGGTCGGGGCCCATCGCCGTTAGAGAGCATCTCGCGCCCTTCCTGCCGACGCCCCTGGTCGTGCGCCGCGATGGCTCAGGGGCGTACGCGCTGGTGAAGCCGGAGCACAGCATCGGGCGCATGGGGCTCTTTCACGGCAACTTCGGCGTGATGGTTCGCGCCTACGCCTACATACGGAGCCTGGGGCGCGAGGGGCTTCGTGAGGTGAGCGAGAACGCTGTCCTCAATGCAAACTACCTGCTGGCCCGTCTGCGCGAGACCTACCGTCTCCCCTACGACCGGCGCTGCATGCACGAGGTGCTGCTCTCCGGCTCACGCCAGAAGGCGAGAGGCGTGCGGACGATGGATATCGTCAAGCGGCTGCTCGACTACGGCTTTCACCCGCCGACGGTGTACTTCCCGCTGATGGTCGACGAGGCGATGCTCATCGAGCCGACGGAGACGGAGAGCAGGGAGACGCTGGATGCTTTCTGCGAGGCGATGCTGGCCATCGCGCGGGAGGCGGAGGAGGAGCCGGAGCTGGTGCGGGGAGCGCCGAAGCGGGCGCCCCTGCGTCGCCTGGACGAGGCGACGGCGGCGCGAAAACCCGTCCTACGGTGGCGTCGAGAGGAGGGCTGATGGCAGGCTCCGGCATGAGCGGTCGTCTTGGGCTGGAAGCGTCTGAAGCCGCGCCGCGAAGTCCGGCTGCTCGGCTTCGGGGACGGGTCTACGAGATAGCGTACGAGGGCTAGTTCGGCGGCTGGGGTACGGTCAGGTGACCGTGGGGGAGGACGGCGATGGACGGCTCCTCGTTGTGGCGGCGCCGAAACTCCCCGCGTAGGCGCTCCACCGTATCGCCCACGTCCTCGCAGTAGTTGAGGTGCGCAACCTCCGTCTGCTGCGGCGACATGCTGGAGTAGAGGTAGACATCGGCGCGGACCTGGGCCATCGCCAGGCACTGGGCGCCCCACTGGTCGTACTCCGAGAAGCCAGGGGCGCAGATCATCTCCAGGAGGGCCTGGGGGGACGGCCGCCTCGTCAGCAGCTCCTGGAAGTCGGAGAGCCCGAGGCCGTCGGCACACTCGGCCGCCACGACGATGGCGCCCCCTGTCTTCACGGCCTGCGCAGCCACGGAGATGCCCTTCGCCGACTGATAGAGGTTGATGTCGGCGGGGTAGCCGATGTTGGTGCTGACGACGATGTCGTAACGGTGAGGGATGGGCCGCAGGGCCTGGCGGGCCGCCTGGGCGATGCCGGCCTCGTGGGCCGCGATCATCTCCCCCCCAAACACCCCGGTTATCTCCTTGCTCTCGTTCAGTGTGACGTTGAGCAGGAAGCTTGGCTTCGTGGCGAGGGCGACGGCCCGCATCTCTTCGAAGATGGGGTTGCCGTCGGTGCGGCACCAGGTGGCCTTGGGATGGCTAATCATGGCGGCGCTGTGGTTGTGCATGATGATGTCGGCGCCGGCGACACCGGGCAGGACGCTCTTGGCGCCACCGGAGTAGCCGGCGAAGAGGTGAGGCTCCACGAAACCGGTGAGTATCTTGACATCGGCGCGCAGGTAGTCGCTGTTGATGGAGACTTCGACTCCGGCGCTGTTCGTGGTCAGGTGGGCGAGGGTGGAGCGGTCGCGGGCCATGTGCTGGACGATGCGGTAGCGGCCAACGATGTCCGGGCCCAGCATGAAATTGAGCTCGTCCTCAGTGGTGGGGCGGTGCATGCCGGTCCCGTTGACGAGCGTCACCTGCTCGCGCGGGATGCCGGCTGCCGCGACGGCCTCCAGGATGGGCGGGAGCATCACCGTATTGGGCGCGGGGCGGGTGATATCGCTGAAGACGACAGCGACGCTGTCGGAGGGTCGCAGTAGCTCGGACAGGGGCCGCGAGCCGGTGGGCTGGGCCAGAGCGCGGGCGACGGCCTGGCGGGGGTCAGGCAGGGCAGGCGTGTTCGTGGGCATGAGGACATCGGCGTGGTCGGGCAGATCCACGTCCAGACCTTGCTTGCCGTAGGCGAGGTGTACCTTCATCTCAGGCGGCCTCCAATGGAATCGTCTCCTGCGGCGATGCCGAGTTCTGAGCTTTCGTGGCCGTGCTCGTGTAGTCTACTGGGCCCGCGCTTCTATGAATGCGAGCTGCCTGTGCTTCGTGTCGAGCGCTTCGACCTCGCTGAAGCCGGAATCGTTCATCATCGCCATCAGGTCGGCGACATAGCCGTGCGCGATCTGGTGGCCGATCAGCGACATAAGGTGCCCGATTATCCCATGGCCTGTGGACGCCATGTCCACCGCCAAGAGACGCCCGCCCGGCTTAAGGACACGGCGGATCTCGGCGAATCCTGTCCGCTTCAGGTCGTGGGGCAGGTGATGGAGCATGAGAGTGCTCAGGACGAGATCGAACTCGTCGTCGGGATAGGGAATGTCCTCGATCAGGCCGACCTGGAAGCGGACATCGACCTTTCGGCCGGCGGCCTTCCTCGACGCGACATCGATCATCTCGGGAGCGGCGTCGATGCCGTGCACTTCGGTAGTCGGCCCCGCTTTCGTCTTGACGGCGATGGCCAGGCTGCCGGTGCCGCAGCCCACGTCGAGCACCTTCTCTCCTGGCGACACCCTGGCGAGCTCGATGGTGGTCCGCCGTATGGCCGGCGCTCTACCGAAGGTAAGCAGCATCGAGGCGGCGTCATAGAAACGAGCCCACCTTATCGTCTTGCCGCTCGTCTCGGGAGCGCGCTGAGGATTCCGCGGCCCGGTCGGATCATCGGGCATTATCGGCCCCGTTCTTGCGCCCGGTAACCAATCGCCGCTCTCCGCGCAAGTGGCGGCGAGCGCCGGGCGCCTCGATATAGAATAGCAGACCGAAGGCTATAATAGTCAGGCGACGCGTGGTCCTCCTCCCCCGACGTCCTTGGCCGGAGGTGTGAAATGAGACATTCTGTTCCCGAGACGGAGGCGCGCCGGCTCCTGACAGGCGGGCCGGTGCTGCTCGTGACGACGGCCTGGCACGGAAACACGAACGTGATGCCGGTCGCCTACGCCATGCCGCTGAGCATGGAGCCGCCCTTCGTCGGCATCGCCGTGCACCCCTCTCGTCACACGCACGACATGATCCGCTACAGCGAGGAGTTCGCCATCAGCATCCCCGGCCGGGAACTCATCCACCACGTGCAGTACCTGGGGAGCGTCAGCGGCCGGGAGCTGGACAAGTTCGAGCTCACGAAACTCCCCACACTCCGGGCGCGCAAGGTGGAGGCGCCGCTCATCGAGGGCTGCGTCGGCTACATCGAGTGCGGGCTTGAGGACGCTCTGCGCATCGGCGACCACACGCTCTTCGTGGGCAGGGTGGTGGCTGCCTCAGCGGAGAAGGAGGCATTCGAGGAGACATGGCTGCTGACGGACGACGACGCGAAGCCGTTGCACTACCTGGGCCTCAACTACTACGCGGTGCTGGCCGAGCGGCTGGCGGCGCGAGTGCCTGAGCCAGAGAAGGCGGAGGAGGAGCTGGAGGAGGCCGCGGAGGAGGACATCGAGGCGGGACGGGAGGAGCTGGAGCGCCGTCGGGAGGAAGAGATGAAGCGGCGGGAGGAGGAAGAGAAGGGATAGGGTCGGCTGAATAGGTCAGAGCCCTGCTGAGCCCCGCGGGGCGCGACGGTCTTGCGCTGCGGGGCTTTGGATTATGAGCCCCCCGGCATTCTTCCAGGATTTCGGGGCCGAACCCCCTTGACAGGGCCGGATATGCTGGTATTATGGTGCTGGGAGAGATAGTGAGTATTCACTAACTAAGCGATGGCTAGGGCAAGAAGGTTACCGGCCTCCGAACGAAAGCGTCGCATAATCGAGAGCGCCCGCGCCGTCTTCGCCGGCTCTAACTATTCGAAGGCTGGGACGGCAGAGCTGGCGAAGGCGGCGGGCGTGTCTGAACCGGCGCTGTACAGGCACTTCGGGAGCAAGAAAGGGCTTTTCCTCGCCACCTTGAGGGCCAGCCGACCCAAGCTCCTGGAGCTGTGGGAGCGCATCGCCGGCGAGGTAGAGGACCCGCTTGAGACGCTGCGGAACATCGCCGTCCAGTACTACGACCACCTGAGGAGCCGGATGGACGTGATGAAGCTCAATTTCCAGGCTCTCTCAGAGGTGGACGACGAGGAGATCCGGGCGGCTCTGCGGGAGAACTTCGGGGCCTACGTGCGGTTCTTCGTGGAGACGCTGGATGAGGGCAAGGCGCGGGGAATCGTCCGCGAGGAAGTGGACAGCGAGGTCGCGGCCTGGCACTTTCTCGGCATGGGGCTCACGCTGGACATGATCCACCTGCTCGGTATGGAGGCGGAGGTGGACCGGACAAGGGTGGAGAGTTGGGGGCGCTTGTTCCTGGAGAGCGTGCGGGAAACGCGACGCGAAGGGCCGAGGCTGGAGTACGTGCTGCCGGGCTCGATGCCTTCGCGTGAGCCGCCGGGCGCAGTAGAGGTCTACGTGCAGGCTGAGTCTTAAGTGGCCGCCTGGACCCGGCGTAGGGCCGGGACGGTCCAAGGAGCGACGCGATGTTTGCGACAGATGAGGTTCTGAAGGCGACGATGCAGGCAAGGGAAGAGGAGGCGGGCAGACTGATCCGTCTGAGGGAAGCGAACGCCGCTCGGCGACCGAAGAAGGCCAGGGGCTGGCGCTGGCGGATCGAGCCGGGTATGGAGGAGTCGTTCCGCTGCTTGCTCGGCTGGGTCATACCCAGTCGGGACGAAAATGGCGGCGCCGGGTCATCGTCTCAGCCCAGGGCGGCATGAGCGCCGGGCGCGTCAGACTTGCTGTGCTGGGTAGCGTAGATATCGCTGGCTACGCGGGGCGAAGTAGCGGGCTGCTCGGCAGCTAAAGGGTGCTCTTCTGCCGCGGGTTCAAGACCCGCGGCATACTTTTTTTCGGCGGGAATCAGTGCAGGGGGAGTGTGACCGGGCAACCGGCCGCGGGGCGAGCAGCGCGGGTACGCTTTCACCTTTGACTCGTGGGCAGCGAGTCGCGCCGGAGGCGACAGAGGGGACTCGAGGCGAGGTGATGGGGAGCGAGGAAGGCCGACAGCCGAGGCTAAGGGAAAAGGCGAACGATCTCCTGGCTCGGCTCTCGCCGTCGGAGCGGGAGTCGCTACTCATCAAATGCTGGATGTCACACGACGCTCGCTGGTTCATGGCGGTCGCCGCCGAGTACGGCATTCACGTCGCCAATCGCCTCAACCAGATCGCGGCGCGTGAGGTCGGCAAGGTCGAAGCGCGGCGCCTCATTCGCGCGCTACGGCTGCCGCCGGTGAAGACGCTCGATGACTATCTCCTCGCGCAGGAAACGTTTATCGCTCTGTTGGGGCCTGAGCTGCTCGATTACCAGGTGACGAAGGTCGGTGAGCATGAGTGCGAGGTCCATGTGCGACGCTGCTTTGCATACGAGAACGCCGCGCGTGCGGGTATTATTGACTCTTACGAGTGTGGCATCTTCGCCCGGGTCACCGGCTATCCGGAGGTACTCGGACTGGAGTACGCGATGACCCCACCCTTGGGGAAATGCTTGATGCACCAAGGGGAAGAGTGCGTCTACCATTTCGCCTTCACGCGGGCGGGTCAGCGTGCGAGCGGCGGGAGGGACAGAGATCATGGGCTCTGAGAACGTCCTCTTGGAGAAGGCTGACGGCGTGGCGACGGTCACGATGAACCGCCCGGAGAGGCTCAACGCCCTCGACGTCGAGATGGGCGAGGAGCTCTTGCAGACCTTCAGGAGCTGCGGAGCCGACTCGGAGGTGCGTGTCATCGTGCTGACGGGGGCGGGCCGGGCGTTCTCCGCCGGAGGTGACGTCAAGGCGTTCTACGAGTCGATCGATGACCCGGTCTCTTACTTCAAGGAGCTGATACCGCGGCTCCACGCCGGTATCCTCGAGATTCGCCGCATGCCGAAGCCGGTCATCGCTCGGGTGCACGGGTTCGCGTCGGGGGCGGCGATGAGCCTGACGATGGCCTGCGACGTGGTGGTGGCAGCGGAAAGCGCCCGCTTCAACATCGCTTACGCAGGCGTGGGACTATCGCCGGACGGCGGCGCCACCTACTTCCTGCCGCGACTGGTGGGACCGAGGAGGGCGCTGGAGATCTTCTTCACGGCCGACATGATCGACGCGGCGGAGGCCGCGCGGCTGGGGCTGGTGAACCGGGTCGTGCCGGACGGCGACCTCGAGAAGGCGACCCATGAGCTGGCGCTTCGATTTGCCCGCGGGCCCGCCTTGGCGATAGCGAGGACGAAGGAGCTGGTGAACCGCAGCCTGGTCGCGAGCGTGGAATCGCAGCTCGACAATGAGGAAGAGACGATCCTGCGGTCCGTGACCACGGAGGACTTCAGCGAGGGCGTGCGCGCCTTCGTCGAGAAGAGGGAGCCGAGGTTCCAGGGCCGGTAGGAGAGGGGTTCGGCTGGGCGGCGGCGGGCGGAATCTGGGTGAGGTCAGGTTGACTTTCACGTAAGGGAGCGTAAAATTGGGCCGAACGCGTTGCCCGAGCGCAGGTGGGCGCCGCGGCCATCGGCAGAGCCGGGCGACGGTGACCTGTCTCCACGAACCGAGGGCTCACCCGCGTGAGCCTCGGTGATTTGCACCCTGGAAGGAGCCACTGAGCTTCCCCATGGACTTTCGTGACACGCCGGAAGAGGCCGCCTTCCGTCAGGAGGTGCGTGATTTCATCCGCAAGGAGCTGCCGCCGGAGCTGGCCGAGCGTGACGTCGAGTGGGGCGTTCTCGGAGGCGGCGGTAGCTACCTCTATCGAGAGCTGACGACGGGATGGCGTAAGAAGCTGGCCCACCGCGGCTGGATCGCCCCGGCGTGGCCGAAGGAGTACGGCGGCGCGGGGATGAGCGTCATCGAGCAGTTCATCTTCAACGAGGAGATGGCGCGGGCCAACGCGCCCACAGGCGCCGGGATAGGCACGGGCTGGGCAGGGCCTACCCTCATTCTCTACGGCACCGAGGAGCAGAAGCGTGAGCACCTGCCGCCCATCCTGTCGGGGGAGGCCACCTGGTGTCAGGGGTTCAGCGAGCCGGAGGCTGGCTCAGACCTGGCGTCGCTGCGGACGCGGGCCGCCCGCGACGGCGATGAGTATGTGATCAACGGCCAGAAGATCTGGACCAGCCTGGCCCAGATCGCACAGTGGATGATCCTCCTTGCCCGCACGGACCCCGAAGCGCCGAAGCACAAGGGCATCAGCTACTTCCTCCTCGACATGAAGGCGCCCGGCATCACCATCCGCCCCCTGGTGAACATCCTCGGTAACGCCGACTTCAGCGAGGTGTTCTTCGACAATGTCCGCGTCCCTCGTCGAAATCTCCTGGGCGAGGAGAACCGCGGCTGGTACATAGCGGCCGCCACTTTGGACTTCGAGAGGTCCGGCATCGGTACGGCGGTGGGCTACGAGCTCATCGTGAACGATCTGCTGCGCTACGCCAGGGAGGAGGACGGCGGCGCCAACGCCATCGGGCGCAACGCCGCTGTGCGCTACGAGCTATCGGACCGGTACGTGGAGACCCAGGTGGCGCAGACGATGTCCTATCGAGTTGTCAGCATGCAGGCCCGAGGCGTAGTTCCGAACATCGAGGCGTCCGTCAACAAGCTGTACTCGTCGGAGCTGGAGCAGCGGATCGCAGCGACGGGTGTGAAGCTCCTGGGACTCTACGGGCAGTTGAACGAAGCCGCGAAGTGGGCGCCGCTGAAGGGGAAAGTGGCGCGCATGTACCTGCGGGCCACGGCGATCACCATAGGCGGCGGGACGTCGGAGATACAGCGGAATATCATGGCCCAGCGAGGGCTGGGACTGCCGCGCAACTAGGGACAGGAGATCGGAGGCGAAATCATGTACCTCAATGACAGTGAGGAAGAAGCCGCCTTCCGCAAGGAGGTGGTGGCGTTCATCGAGAAGGAGGCGCCGAGGCGGGAGGGAGGGCCGCGGCCGGCGTCGCAGGCGGAGGCGTTCGCCGCGGGCTGGCAGGCGAACCTGGTCTGGTTCAAGAAGCTGGCGGAGCGCGGCTGGATCGCGCCGGCCTGGCCAAAGGAGTACGGCGGCGCCAGCATGTCGGTGATGCAGCAGTTCATCTTCAACGAGGAGATGGCGATCCGCCGGGTGCCGCGGCCCATTCATCTCACCATCGGCCTCGGCATGGCGGGGCCCACGATCATCGTTCACGGCACGGAAGAGCAGAAGAAGACGTGGCTGCCTAAAATCCTTGCCGGCGAGGAGATCTGGTGTCAGGGCTACAGCGAGCCGGAGGCCGGCTCCGACCTGGCTTCTCTGAGGACGAGGGCGGTGAGGGACGGCGATGACTACGTCATCAACGGTCAGAAGATCTGGACGAGCATCGCCCATGTCGCCAGGTGGATGATCCTGCTGGCCCGCACCGACCCGGATGCCCCCAAGCACAAGGGGATCACCTACTTCGTCGTCGACATGAAGTCGCCGGGGATCGAGGTGAGGCCGCTGACGAACCTGGCCGGCACCCCGGAGTTCAACGAGGTGTTCATGGACAACGTGCGGGTCCCGAAGGACAACGTCATTGGGGAGGAGAACCGGGGCTGGTACGTCGCGGTCACGACGCTTGACTTCGAGCGCTCGAGCATCGGTTCAGCGACAGGCGCGGTTCAGAACGTGGAGGAGATCATCGCCTTCGCGAAGGAGCATGTCGACGACAACACGAGCACGCTCACGCTAAACGAGCAGGTCCGAAACGAGCTGGCGGACCGCATGATCGAGGCGCAGGTGGGACGGATGATGTCCTATCGTGTCGCCAGCCTTCAGAACCGGGGACTCATCCCCAACTACGAGGCTTCCTCGCTGAAGGTGTACTCGGCGGAGATGAGGCAGCGGATCGCGCGCACGGCGCTCAAGGTTCTGGGGCTATACGGGCAGTTGGAGCGGGGCTCGGAGCGGGCGCCCGAGAGGGGGCGGCTGTGCTACGAGTTCCTGCGCAGCATAGGCAATACGATCGAGGCGGGGACCTCGGAGATCCAGCGAAACATTATCGCCACGCGTGGCCTCGGCTTGCCGCGAGACTAGGAGCGCGGGCCAGGCGGGCTGGCTCCCGACGGTGGAACTGGCGAGGTCACGCGGAGGGGCAACTGTAGGCCCGGGCGCGAGTAGGCGGGTAGCTTCAGGTGCCCGCGAGACACGTCGATGAAGCGAATACGTCTCGACCCGTCGGCGTATCAGCAGGGCGACTGCTTCTTCTTGAGCATGGCCACCGCCGGCCGCGCTCCTCGCTTCACCGAGGCCGGTACCGTCCGCCTCTGCTTGGATGCCCTGAGCGAGGCCGCGGGGAAGTACCACGCCAGTGTGTTCGCCTACTGTTTCATGCCAGATCATCTGCATCTGCTGGTTGCCACTCCGTCAGGGGTCGATCTCGTGCAGTTTGTGCGCCATTTCAAGCAGCTCTCAGCTCACCGATTCAAGCGTGAGGCTTCAGGGAGCGCTCTCTGGCAGCCCCGATTCTATGACCATGGCCTTCGTCGGGAGGAAGAAGTATTGGATGTAGCGCGCTATATCTGGGAGAATCCGGTGCGCGCTCGACTGGTTGAGAGCGAAGCAGAATATCCTTTTTCTGGGTCTCTCGTCTCAGATGAGATCGGAGAGCCAGTGGGCGCCGGGGTCTGAAGACCCTGGCCTACGGAGCGGTTAGACGGCATCGAGCTTCGAACCTAGAGGTCTGAATCACAAGGCCACGAACGAAAGGAGCTGATCAATGGACCTAGGGCTCTCAGAAGAGCAGGAACTGCTCAAGAACTTCGCGCGGGACTTCCTGGAGAAAGAGTGCCCGGAAACGCTCGTGCGCGAGATGGAGGAGGACGAGAAGGGCTACTCGCCGGACCTCTGGAAGAAGATGGCGGAGCAGGGCTGGCAGGGGCTCATCGTGCCGCCAGAGTACGGCGGCAGCGGCATGACCTTCCTCGATCTGGTCGTGCTGCTGGAGGAGTTCGGCCGGGCGCTGGTGCCGGGGCCGTTCATCCCTACGGCCGTTGGAGGCGCCATCGCGCTCATGGAGGCGGGAAGCGAGGAGCAGAAGAAGGAGTACCTGCCCCAAATCGCCTCGGGCAGCCAGATGTGGACGCTGGCGTTGACGGAGCCATCGGGGCGGTTCGACGCCGAGGGGGTCGAGCTGGAGGCGAAGTCGCAGGACGGGGAGTTCGTACTCAATGGCACCAAGCTCTTCATCCGCGACTCGCACGTGGCTGACTACATGACGGTGGTCGCGCGTACCGGCAAGGGCAAGAACCCGGAGGACGGCATCACTTTTCTTGTGGTGGACGCAAAGAGCGCCGGCATCAAGCATACCCCGCTGAAGACCATTGCCAGCGACAAGCAGACGGAGGTATCGTTCGAGAACGTCCGCGTTCCCAAGGCCAACGTGCTGGGCGAGGTCGGCAAGGGCTGGCCGCTCCTCAAGAAGGTGATGAACAAGGCGACTGTCGTCGAGTGCGCGTACCTGGTGGGGCTGGCGCAGATGGACTTCGAGGTCAGCGTCAACTACGCGAAGGAGCGGGTCCAGTTCGGGCGGCCGATCGGCAGCTTCCAGGCGATCCAGCACAAGTGCGCGGACATGGTGACGGACGTGGACGGCTCTCGCTTCATCATGTACAAGGCGGCGTGGGCGGTGGCCGAGGACGAGCCGGACGCTGATCTGAGCGTGCACATGGCGAAGGCCTGGTGCAGCGAGGCGACGCGGCGCGTGGTCGCACACGGGCAGCAGATTCACGGGGGCATCGGCTTCACGAAGGACTACAAGATCCAGCTCTACTTCCGCAGGCAGAAGGCGGCGGAGCTGGCCTGGGGCGACACCGACTTCCACCGGGAGCTGGTGGCGCAGCAGCTAGAGCTGTAGGCGAGCTGAGGGTCGCGTCGCGGAAGGGCCACCCCCCAGTGGGGGTGGCCTTTGCTTTGCCGTCATGCTGCGTCTTGACAGGGCTCGTTACCGGGCTATGATGTCCGTGCGGGCAGAGGGAGGGGGAGGAAGGAGGGGAAGATGCGGGCAATTAGTAACCTGGCCCTGTTGTTGCTGGTGGTCCTGGCTGCCGGCGGCGGACTGCTGGATGCGGGGCGGGCCGACGCCCAGCCCATCGCCGGTGCGACCCACGCGGGCACACACTCCGGCGGCGGCGCGTTTGAGCGGGCCGCCATATAGGGCCGCTGGCGACTGGGGGCGGTGGGGCTGGAGGCGCCTCAGTCGGTTCCAAGTTGCGAGACAGTTTCGATGGGCGGGCCAGCGGTGGGAGTTGGAACCGGTGGCCTGTCTGCCTGATCGTGGGGTGTCGTAAGGCGCGTTACGCACACTCGGGCTGCGCCGTCGTATAATATAAGGGAGAGCACTTTCGGGGGGTGAGTTGGGAGAATGCGACGGGAGGCATTGGGATGAACAACTTCAAGACGTTTATGTTCATGGCCGTGCTGGCCGCGGTGCTGGTCGGGATCGGCTACGCCATCGGCGGACCGGGTACCGCGATCGTCTTCCTGGTAATGGCCGGGATGATCAACTTCGCGATGTTCTGGTTCTCGGACAAGCTGGTGCTGCGCATGTCGGGGGCACGGGAGGTCTCGCCCCAGGAAGAGCCGCGTCTCCACAAGGCGGTGGAAGAGGTGGTGGGGCTGACGGGCCTGCCGAAGCCGAAGGTGTACATAATTCAGAACGACCAGCCGAACGCCTTCGCGACGGGCCGCAGCCCGAAGCATGCGGTGGTAGCCGCCACGACGGGCATCATGCGCCTCCTCGACGAGCGGGAGCTGCGGGGCGTCCTGGGCCACGAGATGGCCCACATTCGCAACCGGGACATGCTGATAAGCACGATCGTGGCGACGTTCGCCGGTGCAATCACGTACATCGCCTGGATGCTCCAGTGGTCCCTGTTCTTCGGCGGGGGCAGGCGCAGCGGCAACAACGCCCTGGGGTCGGTGGCTCTGCTGGCGACGATCATCCTCGCGCCCATAGCGGCGCTCCTCATCCGCATGGCGGTGTCGCGGGCGCGCGAGTACCAGGCGGACGAGACGGGGGCGCGGCTCATTCACGACCCGGAGGCGCTGGCCAGCGCCCTCGAGAAGCTGCACATGGGCGCCCAGATGCGGCCGATGAAGGAGAGCGCGGCGGTGGAGGCGACCGCTCACCTGTACATTGTCAACCCGCTTCGCCCTCAGGGGATGGCCGCGCTGTTCATGACGCACCCGCCCCTGGAGAAGCGGGTGGAGAGGCTGCACCAGATGGCGCGCACCGGCTCCTACCTCTAGCAGTACGGGTTCCGACAAGACGGGCCGGTCCGCCGAGAGCGGGCCGGCCCTCTACGTAGCTGGTTCGGCATTGGTCGGTTGGAGTTTGGAACAGATCCCGCGGACTGGAAGTCCGCGGCTTCCAGATTCGCCAGCCATGCCGCCGACTTCAGTCGGCGGTGCGGTGCAAATACACAGCCAGTTCACCCACCAAGCCTGAACCAGACACCCCTTTGCGCTGCCCTGGCCGCGACCGGCGACGGGCGGTATACTACCGGCGACTCGATTCAGGGGGTAAGAGATGCCGGAATGCCTCTTCTGTGACATGGCGTCGGGGAAGATGGATGTCCCCAAGCTCCATGACGACGAGACGGTCTTCTCGGTCCGCGACGTTAATCCCCGGGCGCCGGTCCACTTCATGGTCATACCGAAGGAGCACATCCCCTCGGTGCTGGAGGTGTCGGAGGGTCACGGCCCGCTGCTGGCGCACATGGTCTCGGTGGCGAACCGGCTGGCGAAGGGCGAGGGGCTGACCGACGACGGCTACCGGCTCGCCATCAACTTCGGCAGGGACGGCGGGCAGACCATCTACCATCTCCACATGCACGTGCTCGGCGGCCGACGGCTGGGCGCCGAGGGGTAGCCAGGCAGAGCGGACACGGCCGCGCTGCCCCGAATGCAGGCCTGGGTGAGGGGCCCCGGCGGCCTGGCTAGGGCAGGTAGCGCCGCGAGTTCTTCAGGATGTGTCGGGCGGTGCGGGTGGCGAAGGCCATGATCGTCACCTGCGGGTTCACGCCCACGCAAGAGGGGAAGACGCTGGCGTCGGCGACGAAAAGGCCCTTCACGCCGTGGGTCTCACCATAGGGGCCGACGACTGAGGTGGCCGGATCGCTGCCCATACGGCAGGTGCCCATGGGGTGGAAGCCGCTGGGCGTCACGGGGCCGCCTCCGTCGTCTCCCCGGCGGAGGCGCCCCAGCTCCTCGCGGCTCCGCACCAGCGGCAGCCCCGATAGGCCGGTGTAGACGGAGCTCGCCCCTGCTTCCAGGAAGATCTCGCTGGCCAGGGCGACTCCCTGGGCCAGGCGTCGGCGATCCTCTCGATTGAGGTCGTAGAGGATCGTCGGTTCGGCGCCCGGGCCGAGCCCTGGCAGCACCCGGCCGCGCGACGAATCGGCGACGAAGACGCCTGCCAGTGCCGTGTTCTTGTAGCGGGCGAGCATCTCCTTGGCCTCCAGGCCGACGCCGGGCAGGACGGCCGTGCCGACGCCGGGCAGGGGCGATGTCACCTCCAGCATGACGCCGAGCGGTTCTTGTAGCGCGTCGACGTAGTAGGGTTGGAGGGTGCCTCTCCAGCCGTACACGTCCCGTTCGAATAGGGCTGCGACGCCAACGGAAGGGTGGATGGTGAGGTTGCGGCCGAGCTGCCCGCTGCCCCGGGCGAGGCCGTTCGCCATGAGGAGGGCGGGCGAGTGGATGGCGCCCGCCGCCAGGACCACCACGGGGGAACGGACGCGCAGCCGGCCCCGAAACTGGTCGCTCCTGGCGTCCAGGATGTCTGCCTCCACGCCGACGGTGTGTCCCTTTTCGATAAGGATCGTGCGGGCGCGACAGCGGGCGTAGATGCTGGCGCCGTGGCGGGCGGCGCGGGGAAGGTAGGAGAGGTGCATCGCCTGCTTGGCGTCGCTCGGGCAGCCGAGGGCGCAGACGCCGCAGCCCCGGCAGCCGTCGATGTTGCGGAGGATGGGCGCACCGCGATAGCCCAGCGCCTCGACGCCTCGGTGGAACGCGAGGGCGTTTTCGCCCATGAGCTCCCAGGGGGTGGGCTTGACGGCGATCGTCTCCTCGACGCGGCGAAAGAGGGGCTCCATCGATGTCGGGTCGGCCCCTTCGATGCCCCAGCGGGACTCCCACTCGCGCAGGACCCTGTCGGGGGTGCGGAAGCAGGTGCCGGAGTTGACGACGGTCGTGCCGCCGACGCATTTGCCGAGGGGGATGGGAATCACGCGTCGGCCCAGGGCCGCCGTGAGGCCGCCGTCCCGGTAGAGCTTTTGGATGCGCTCGAAGGGCGGCCCCTGGAAGTCCTCCTGGGTGAAGTAGGCGCCCTCCTCGATGACGATGACGGAGAGGCCGCCTTCGGCGAGCTCTCTGGCGACGACGGCACCGCCGGCACCCGAGCCGATGACACAGACATCGGCGCGCTCTTCGAGGGGGCCCCAGATCTGCGGGTAGGCGATGGGCTCGAGGCGCGGGCCAGCACGGGGCGGGCTCTCGTCGACGCAGGAGTGGGTGAAGCCGAGGGCCTCCTCGACGCGCGGGTCGCTGCTGAAGGCAGCCAGACAGAGGGTGCGGAGCCAGAAGAGGGGCAGTCGTAGCCAGGGCCGGCGGCTGGCGTAGGCCTGGTGAACGTAGGCTTCGCGTTCGTGCGCGGCGAGACGGCTGAAGGGGCGCCGGTAGCGCGAGAAAAGGGGCGAGATCTCCCACCAGAGAAGGAGCAATCGGACGAGGGTGCGGGTGCGGCGGGGGAAGCGGCCGATGTAGCGGGCGAGGCGGCCGGCCGTGTCCACCTCGGCGGCTCCGAGGGGGAAGGCGCCGCCGCCAGGGATGAGGGCGTCGGCCAGGGTCTGGACAGCTTCCAGCTCTCGTTTGCTCAGGGCGGCCGTTGGCTTTCTCCTCGTGCGTCTGGGCGTCGTCATGCTACACTCGTGGGCGCCTGCCATTCGCGCGGGCGCAGGGCCAATTATATACGGAAGGAGACACGGCGTCTGGTGTCACCGTCTGAAGCGCTGCTGCGAGATGTGAATCGACTGCCGGCGGGGTTGCGCAGGCACGTCGAAGGGGTAGTGGCGGAGGCCCGACGTCTCGCCCGCCTCTACGGCGCGGACGAAGAGCGAGCGGCTCTGGCTGCTCTGGGTCATGACCTGGCGCGGACGATGTCGCGCTCGCGACTGCTGGCCGCGGCGGCCGAGTACGGCCTGGAGCCCAACGAGGTCGAGAGGTTCGAGCCGAGCCTGCTCCACGGGCCCGTGGCCGCCCGTCTCCTCGCGGCGCGGCACGGCATCGAGGATGCGGAGGTGCTGGCGGCGGCGCACTATCACACGACCGGCCGGGAGGGCATGTCGCTGGTGGAGAAGGTGGTCTTCGTGGCGGACAAGATCGAGGAGGGGAAGGTGCGGGAGCAGCCGGAGCTGGCGGCGGTGCGTCGGGCGGCGGAGCGGGACCTGGGCGAGGCGATACTGACGTATCTCGACATTCATATTGCTCGCGCCGCTGAGCGGGGGTGGCCCCTGCACCCGGACGCGGTGGCGGCGCGGAACGAGCTGCTGCTGGCCCGCGGTAGGCCGCGCCGGAGGGGTGCGCTCTGAGATAGGGGTGGCGGTGGCATCTCGGTGACCACACATGGGCTGGGGGCGCGTGCGACGGCGCCGAGGATGTGCTCCGTGCGGTCGTATCTCCCACCTGGCGTTCCTCCGGCGCCGGCGAATCGTCCGGCCCCGAAGGGGTAATCGGGGCCTAGTACTGCCCTCCAAACGCCCGCCTGAATGCCACCTCCGGCTTGACGCTGGTAGAACATATATTCTATTCTTGCTTCGCATGAAGGCCCCGCGAACGGAGCGAACGACACTGCTGGAACCCTCGGCGGGAGGGGACTGGCGGATGAGAAAGCTACCTTCTGGCCCTATGGGTGATGCTGTAGTGGCGGCGCAGGACCTGGCGACCGCGGTCTGCGGCGCCTTCAACGCGATCTACTTCCTCTTCTACTGGCTGCGGCCCGGCTCCAGCCCGCCGAGGCGTCTGGGCGCGGCGGCGCTCGTGCTGCTCAACGCGGCGCTGGTGGTGGAGAGCCTCTTCTTCCTCTCGCTGTTCCTGGTGCACCGCTGGCGGGGGCCCGTCGACGTCTTCTTCTGGCCGCCCGCCTGGCTATCGGCGAGGGGCTTGCTGCTCGCGGGAGCCGCCTTCATCTCGCTGCTGATCGTGCGACAGGTGGCCCGCCGTTCCGTGGGGCCGTACGGCGAGGGGGAGGACTAAGGTGTCGGCTCTGGCTCTGGCCGTCGAGCAGCAGCGGTGGTCCCTGGTGGCTGTTCTCCTCCTGCTGGGGGTCTCGGAGGCGGCGGCCAAGCTGCCCCCCGAGACCCTCATGGGACTGCTGGAGGTGCTGGAGGAGAGGCCGAGCGGTGGCCGCAGGTAAGACGAAAGGTGCCCTGCGCGGTGCCGGCAAGAACGGCGGCTCGGCCCGTGCCGGCCCGGCCGGTCGCAGGAGCGGCCGACGGCTCGCGCGGAGCTTCTACGATCGGGCGCTGACGGAGGCCGAGGCCCAGGACCTGCCGTCGGCGCAGGAGATGAGTGGGCTGGACGAAGAGATCGCCGTTCTGCGCTTGAAGCTGCGCTCGGCGCTGGAGGAGCGACCGGAGGACGTAACCCTGATGCTGAAAGGGATCGAGTTGCTGGTACGGGCGGTGTCTGCCAGGTTCCGCCTTTCGTCGAAGGACAAGGAGGACCTCGCTGAGAGCGTCAGGGGGGTCCTGCGCGACATCGGGGGGCCGGTGTGCCCGGAGGTGTTCGGTGACGTTGCCTGAGACGTCCAAGGCCCTGCCCAGCGTGGAGCCGGACCAGCCCACGGGACAGGCGGGCGCGACGCCCAAGCCGCGGCGGCGGCCGAGACCGGCGGGGGTGCGGGCGCGCCGCCGGCCCTCTCGCACGGAGGCGTTCCTTGCGGTGATGGAGGAGCGCATGGCTAACCTGGAGCAGCAGCTCAACGAGCTGAAGGGCCGCGTGAACGGCCTCATCTTCCTCATCGTCGGTGCGGCGGCCGCTCAGTTCATCCTTCGCCTGATGGGATAGCGGTGGCCGGCAGAGACCTTCCCCGGCTGGGCGGCCCGCCTCAGGCGGGCAAGCGGCTGCGGCCGTATCAGGTGGAGGCGGGACGGGCGATCCTGGAGAGCGTGTTCAACCGGCGGGGGCTGACGATCTCGGTGGAGATAGCGCGACAGGGCGGCAAGAACGAGCTCTCCGCCCAACTGGAGGTGCTGCTTCTGGCCACGCACATGCCGGTCGACGCCGACGCCGTCAAGTGCGCGCCCACTTTCAGCCCGCAGGCCCTGGTGAGCATGCGCCGGCTCTGGTCTCGGCTCCAGCAGGCGGGTCTCGGCCCCTGGTGCGCTCGCGAGGAGGGCCGGGCGATACGGCTGGGTCGGGCGCGGCAGATCTTCCTCTCGGCGGAGCCGGGCAGCAACGTCGTCGGCCACACCGCGCAGATCCTGCTCGAAGTGGACGAGAGCCAGGACGTGGACAAGGAGAAGTTCGACAGGGAGTTCCGGCCGATGGCCGCCACCGCCAACGCGACGACCGTCCACTACGGCACGGCCTGGGACGACCGGACGCTGCTCGAGCAGGTGAAGCAGGCTAACCTGGAGCTGGAGCGTCGGGACGGCGTCCGGCGCCACTTCGAGTACGACTGGCAGGTCGTGGCGGAGCACAACCCTGCCTACGGCCGCTACGTCGAGGCGGAGCGGCAGCGGCTGGGCCAAGACCATCCCCTCTTCCTGACGCAGTACTGCTTGCGGACCATCGCCGGCGGCGGGCGCCTCTTCAGCGCCAGCCAGAGGGCACAGCTCCAGGGCGAGCACGCACGCCGGTCGGCGCCGCGGTCGGGCGAGGCGTACGTGGCAGGGCTGGACCTCGGCGGGCAAGAGCTGGCCACCGGTGGTTCGGAACGGGACGCTGGCGCAGGGCGGGACGCGACGGTGCTGGCCATTGCTCGCGTGCTGTATCCGGCGTCCGATGCGCTGGTGCAGGAGCCGCGGCTGGAGGTCGTGGAGCATCGCGCCTGGGTGGGCGACGCCCACGACCGGCTCTTCGCGGCGCTGGTCGACCTGCTGCGGGGCGTCTGGCGGGTGAGGCGGGTCGCCGTCGACGCGACGGGTCTGGGGGAGACGATGGCGCGTCTGCTCGTCTCGGCACTGGGCTCGGACGCGGTGGCGCCGGTCAGGTTCACGAGCGAGAGCAAGTCGCGGCTGGGCTACAACGTCCTGGCGGCGGTCAACGGCGGGCGGCTGAAGATGTACGCCGGCGACGGGTCGCCGGAGTACCGGCAGTTCTGGCGGGAGATGGAGCTGGCGCGGGTGGCCTATCGCGCCAACCAGACGCTCAACTTCTTCGTCGACCCTTCGGAGGGACACGACGACTATCTGATGAGCCTGGCGCTGGCGGTCGAGGCGGCGTCGGGCGCGCGGCCGAGGACCGCTCGAGGACGTGTGCGCGAGGAGTTGTGAAGATGGAGAGTTTCGGTTCGATCTCGGCGGCCGAGGCGATGTGGAGCGGGCCGACAGGCAGCGTCGACGGGGGTCGTGTGGCATCGCTGGTCATCCCTATCAGGCGGGTGAGGGACGATGCCCTGCCCGAGAACATCCACTATGAGGACACGGGCTGCGAGGCGGCGCCCCGCTGCCTGGAGTGCCCGCTGCCCCGCTGCCGCTACGATGAGCCGGGCGGCCTGCGCGGCCTGCTCAATCGGGACCGTGACCGGCGGATCGCCGAGCTGCAGTCCGCCTCAGGCGGACGGGTGCCGGTGGACGAGCTGGCGGGTCGGTTCGGGCTGTCGCGGCGGACGGTATTCCGCATCCTGGCGAAGGGACGGCGCAGGCGGGCGCCCGTAGGGAGCGCAACGATGGGGCTTCGGTCTGAGGCCTCGTTCTGACGGCGAGATGGCCGCCTGCCGGCCTAGGGGCGAAGGCCCGCAGAGGAGAAGAACGACGATGAACGGACTGACGGTTCCACAGCAGATCGCCCGCATGGACATGGACCGACTGCGGGCCTACAGCGATAACCTCGGCTTCTATCAGGGCGAGCAGTGGGTGGGGGTGGGCAGGCGCCGCGAACGACGGCTCACCTTCAACTACGCGAAGACGATCGTGGACAAGAGTACGTCCTACCTGATGTCGGGGATGAACTTCGCGGTCGACCCCGTCGATGCGACGCCGGAGGCGGCGGAGCGGGCGCGCCGGTCGGAGCAGGCGCTGCACGATGTGTACGAGGCGAATCAGCTCGCCCAGCTCGACTTCGACACGGAGATTGACGCGGCGATCCTGGGCGATGGCGCCTTCAAGGTGACGTGGGACACGGCGGAGCGGCGCGTGCGGGTGTCGGCGCCGGACGTGCAGGGGCTGTTCGTCTGGTGGCTGGGCGACGACGTATCGCGTATCTGGCGCGTCGCCAGCCGCTACCGGCTGCTGGCGGAGGAAGCAGAGATGCTGTACGGCGTCCGGCCCGGGCTGCAGGGCCGCGCCGCGTCCAGCAACCGTCAGGCCTGGGTTGATGTGGTGGAGGTGTGGACGGCGGAGGAGCTCGAGATCTGGCTGGAGAACGAGCGCATCGAGGCTAAGGCGAACCCCTACGGCTTCATCCCCTTCGTCGTCTACCCGAACCTGAGGGAGCCGAAGCGGTTCTGGGGTGTGTCTGACCTGCCTGCGATCAAGGAGTCGGTGCGGGAGCTGAACCGGGCGCTCTCGCAGCTCTCGATGATCCTCGAGCTCTCGGGCAACCCGATCGCGGTGCTGGAGAACGTTAGCGAGTCGCAGGACATCGCTGTGCAGCCGGGGGCGGTGTGGGAGCTGCCGGAGCGCGCCCGGGCGTACCTGCTCGACCTGCTCCAGGGCGGCGGCGTCAAGCTGCACGTCGACTTCGTCGATCTGATCTACCGGACGCTGCACGACCTGGGCGAGTCGCCGCGCAGCGCCTTCGGAGAGAACCGGCAGAACCTCTCGGGGGTGGCGCTAAACGTGGAGATGGACCCGCTGTACAAGAAGGTGCAGCGCAAGCGGCTGATCCGAACGGCAGCCTACAAGCGCCGCAACGAGCTGATCCTGCGCCTGCTGGAGCAGCAGACGGGCGTGTCGCATGCGCCCTACCGATCGCGGATCATCTGGGGGCCGGTGCTGCCGCAGGACCGGAGCCGGCTGGTGGCGGACGAGCAGGTGCTGGTGGCGGCGGGCATCCACAGCCGGCGTCGGGCGGCCGATGAGCTGGGGGTGGAGGATGTGGAGGGAGAGTTCCGTCGCTGGCTGGAGGAGGAGGAGCAGCTTTCGGGGGACGGGGCGTCGCCTCGGAATGCCGTGGGCCGGGAGTAGAGAGCGCGCTGTTCGTAGTGCGCCCCTAGGTGTCATCTTCGTCCGGCGCGCGTGGCGGCGCGGCTGGGCTTGGGCTATCGTCCTAAGCGTGGCTGGTATCCTAGTTCTCCCGGGATGGGCCGAGCCCGTGTCCACACGTCGCTCATGATCTTGTGCCCGACAGGGTGATCAGTGGCGAAGACGAAGTGATACAAGGCACGGTGCCCTGAGTACAGCGGTCCGTGCGCCTCTGCGAAGCGATAGCCTAGGCTCCCCAACCGCCGCAAGTAATAGGAGACGAATCGCTTGCGGCGCTCAGGTCGCTGCTCACCCAGCCGCTGGCTCTCTTTCAACTCGTTCTTCCAGTCTTGCTCACCATAGAATGCGTTCAGCGTAGGCTCCAAAGCGGGAAGGGTGAGCCAGCGGTCTATGAACATGTCGAAGGGATAGAGAATAAGGAGCTCCATCTTTCTTGCGCCCGCGCGGTGGTGCGCCAGAGCGCGAACGGTCTCCCAGCGTACCTGAGGTCCGGTCGGATCCAGAAAGCACAGTGAGGGCGCTCCGCGTGGAACACGTGGCAGCACCTGACTAGGGATGACCGTGTTGCAGTCGCCCTGAAACACTTGAACGTGGGGATACGGAGCCATTCGGTCACGGAGGTACTCTGCAAGCGTGGAGTCGAGCTCAACAAGGAAGCAGCGGGTGAACGGGGGTTGCACTCGCAGCGCTCGCCATGCGGAACCCTCCACAGCGATGCCCGCTCCACGTAGGACGCAGTCGCCGCATCCCGCAAAGCCATCGATGTAGTAGCGCTCGCGTGCCCGAGTCGTAGCTCGGGCGTACGCTCTGAGATATGCTTCCAGTTGCTCCAGTTTGATCGCTGTCCAGCGGCCGATGGGCCGGGGTATCGCGGCCTTAGCGGGAGCCATTTCTTCTCATTGCCTGGGAGTAACAGCAGCCGTTCCGGTTCATTCCTAACCGTTCGTAGAGGCCCGCCGTCTCCTTACAAGGGCGTATCAGCACATCCATGTCGTGGCGGCGGATCGCGTCGATAGCGGTGCGGTACATCGCGGCACGAGTCTCCAGGGCAATCCGCTTGCGACCGTCTTCCGCGGACCTCTCGGTCTCGAAAGCGTAAATCGACGTGTCCCTGCCTACCTTGCGCGTCCAACTGGGCAGGCCGGGGAAGTACCGCAAGCTGCCGAGAGTCCACTGGCGCGGACTGAAGATGCCGTACACGGCGTCGATGAAGGCGGGGTACTCCTCGGGCCATGTGTCCACGGGAATCATGGGGTCGAGTCGCAGGGTGACGTAGTAGCCGGCATCCTTGACTCTCTTCGCGGCCTCAGCGCGTCGTAGCGGATGCGGCGTTTCCAGTTCGTACCGCTCCCAGACCGAGGGCGCGTTTACGGAGAAAGCCACGATCACCTGGCCCTTGGAGTCGTGCTTCAGCAGGTTACGCACGTTGGTCGACTTCGTGACCAGTAGCAGCTTGTGGCGGCGCTGTGCGGCGAAACGCGGTACGAGGTCGTCGACTAGGGGGATGCGCCCGTCGAGGGCCAGCGAGTCCTCCAGCTCTCCGGCGTTCAGTCGTAGCTCTCCGGGCTGGGCTAGCCACTCTTCGAGCTCTACGAGCAGCTTCTCCCGATTCGTGTAGACGACCGGGTCCACTTTTCCCCTGAACGTCCCCTGCAGGTAGCAGTAGGAACACTTGTAGGGGCAGCCAATGTAGTAGCTGATAGCGTGAAACGGCCCGCACACGATCCCTGGCTTCGCGGTGTCGTTAAGGTGTATGAAGTGGGACTTGCGCTCCCGCGCCACCACCTTCATACCATCAGTCCTCCGGCCTTTTGTCGGCGAAACTATACCACAAAGCGGCAACCGGCCACCCCTCTTCTCCCGAAGGCTCAGTCCTCCAGCCAGTCGCGCCAGTGACATTGGCGTCTTGTCGTAGAAGAATATATGTTCTATTCTCCCTGCTGTCAAGCATGCATCGAGTCTGAGGTGTCACGACGAAATGGGGTGATGCGATGAGTGACGACGACTTCGGTGAGATTTCGGCGAGCTCAATCGAGCCGCTGAGCCCAGCCGACGCGGACGATCTGATAGACACCGACGACCGCCTGGCCGACGCCGGGGCCGAGATCGAGCGCCTCCAGTCGCAGGCGGCGGACGCCGAGGCGCGCGCCGCTCACCTGGAGGAGGTGAACCGCGCGCTCCAGCGCCAGCTCGATGAGGAGGTGGCGGCCGCACGGGCCGAGGCCGAGGCCAAGCACCAGCAGGTGGTCGCCCTGGAGGGACAGGTGGAGGAGCAGCGGCAGGCGCTCACGGCCGCCGGCCAGCGCTATCGAGAGCTGCTCCTGGCCTCGAACCCGGAGGTGCCGGCCGATCTG
Organism: uncultured Dehalococcoidia bacterium; assembly: GCA_964565775.1. GTDB lineage: Bacteria > Chloroflexota > Dehalococcoidia > DSTF01 > JALHUB01 > CAZMGB01. The sequence goes on along the minus strand of CAZMGB010000007.1, from coordinate 56,810 downwards.
GTGAGAGGCGAGAGCATCGAAGAGGTAGAGGCGTCGCTGGAGGCGGCACGGCGGACGGTGCTGGAGGTGCGCAGCCACCTGGAGTCGGAGGCGCAGGCGGGGCGCGTGCCGGCGGGGTCGCCGGTCCGCTCGGGGCCGGACCTGTCGGCGCTGAGCCCGCAGGAGAAGATTCGGATGGGGCTGAGCCGGCCCGCCTGAGGCGGGGGCGGAGGCCCGTAAGGAAGGGCGGAGGCCCGCAGGGATGGGAGGTAACTAACCGATGGCACTGACACTGGCGGAGGCGGCGAAGCTTTCACAGGACATCCTGCTCACCGGCGTCATCGAGACGGTGATCAAGGACAGTCCCGTGCTCCAGCGGCTGCCGTTCATCGAGATCGTGGGGAACGGCCTCACCTACAACCGGGAGAACGCGGCGGCAACGGCGTCGTTCTTCGACGTGGGCGACACGTGGACGGAGAGCACGCCCACCTTCACGCAGGTGACGGCTCTCCTCAAGATCCTGGGCGGCGACGCTGACATCGACAACTACCTCATCTCCACGCGCAGCAACATCCAGGACCTGGAGGCGGCCGTCGTTCAGCTCAAGGCGAAGGCCGTGCAGCAGAAGTTCGAGGACACCTTCGTCAACGGCGATACCGGCGTGGACGCGAAGTCGTTCGACGGCATCGACGTGCTGACGGAGAGCGGCCAGACGCTGAGCATGGGCGCCAACGGCGCTACGCTGACGCTGAGCAAGCTGGACGAGCTCATCGATACGATCAAGGGCGGCAAGCCCGACCTGCTCATCATGAGCAAGCGCAGCCGTCGTACCCTGAACAGCCTGGCCCGCACGGCGGGCGCGTTCCTGGAGACGGACCGGAACGAGTTCGGGCAGATGGTCCAGTTCTACGACGGCGTCCCTGTCGGGCTGTCCGACTACATCGCGGACGACCAGACGGTGGGCACCAGCGGCGACTGCTCCACTATCTACGCCATGCAGCTCGGCGAGGGGTCGCTGGCCGGTCTCACCGGGCCGGGCGGCCTCCAGGTGGAGCGCGTAGGCAGCCTGGAGACGAAGGACGCCACGCGCACGCGCGTCAAGTGGTACGTCTCGCTGGCGTTGTTCAACACCCTGAAGCTGGCCAAGCTCATCGGTGTGAGGCCGTAGCCTTCGGCGTGAGCTCAGCCGAACGCTCAGGCGAACGGCCTCGTCGTGAGCCGAGTCGAACGGCTTAATCCTGAGCTTGCCGTAGGGCGGCGGAGCGCGGGGCGAGGGGTGCGGGGCACGTCGGCGAGGGTTGGCGCCCTTCGGGCTGAGTCTCGGGACGAAACCCTGACGGGCGGACCGCACCCCTCGTTCCAGCGCGGCGGAAGAGAGCATCACTGTGGTTGACGTACGCATCGATACCCGCGGCGTGCCGAAGGCGCCTGTATACGAGGAGGCGCAGGCTGTCCTCCATCGCAGCGGGCTGACGGCGCCCGACGGGGACGACCCTGCGTCGGCTTCCGAGGGAGTGGACTGCGCGGGCTACCGCCGCGTACGCTTCGATGTCGATACGAGCGGGAGCACGGGCCTTACGGCCCTCAGGGTGCAGCTCCTGCACTGGAATGCCGCCGCGAACAAGTACTTCCGGGGGGCGGAGCGGGAGTTCGACGCGTCGGAGCTGGCGGCGAACCCGCTGCCGTCGCTGGAGGTCGAGGTGCGGGGGGCCACCGTGTTCCTGAAGGTCGTGTCGGCGACGGCGACGAGCCTGTCGCTGACTGTCTACGCCACGCCGAGCTGAGGAACGGGCGATGCCTGACACCCTTCGACTGGCCGGCGCCCTCGTCCCGGGCCACACGCACCGGGAAGGGGACCTCCTGGATGTCTCCCACGGAAGTCTCGTCGGCGTCACCGCTGACCAGCACCACGCGCGGAGCCATGACCAGGGCGATCACACGGGCACTGTCGGCGTCATAGACCTGCCTATCGCCAGCCTGTCCGTCTCCGGCAGCCTGCCGGCGCCGGGCAGCGGCGTCCACGACTTCCTGATCGACGGTTTCGCGGCGGGCACCATCAAGGAGCTGCGGGCAACGGTCAAGACGGCACCCACGGTCAATACCACCTTCCGGGTGATGCGGGACGGCGCGGAGGTGGCGACTGTGACGATCTCAGAAGGACAGACCGAGGGCGCCACTACGGGGCTATCGGTGCCCTGCGGCGCCCAGGACAACTACACGCTGGACATCACGGCCGGCAACGGCAGCGGCGAGAACGGCCTCGTGCGGGTCATCGCTACGGTTGGCGTGAGGGCATCGTAGGGCGGGGCGCCCGCTGGCCCCTCATGGGAGATGAGGGATGGCGATCGATTTCCTTCTCAAGAGAGACGTCATCGAGGAGATAATTCCGAGCGACGCTGCCGCGACGAGCTTCAACAGCGGGGTCTCGGGCGCATGGAGCGGTTGGGCTGAGGTGACGGGCTCGACGACTATCCCCTTTGTCCTGTGCGGAGCCTACGTGATGGAGATCTTCCAGATAACGGACCAGGGGGCGCAATCGGGAGTGCTCAATCTTCAGGTGGGAACGGGAGCCTCGGGCATGGAGGCGGCTGTCGCCGAGGCGCACGGCGGTCTCCTGCTTTCGCCGGGCGGCACTACTCAGGCGGTGACAGGGCTTACGGGGAGAACGCACTTCTTCGAGCCGCGCCTCATCGCTGCGGGAACGAGGATCGCCGTCCGCGCCTCGGCCACGACGAGCGTGGCGGTCCTGCTGGCTCTCTATCTTTTCGGATATGACGCGTCGAACTTCGGCCTGCCCCTCTCGTATGTAGACCAGGAGAGATACATGAAGGGCCTCTCCTCTCCCACCATGGGGGCTACGTGCTATCCGTCGCCCGGCCTCACCGCCGTGATTTCGGGAGGCGCCCCGTGGACGTATGGTTCCTGGACGCAGTTCATAGCCGCGGCCCCGAGGCCGACGCTCATAACCGGTCTCGTTGGAGCCGCGACGGCGATCCACAGGGCGGCACAAGTGAAGATCGGAATTGGGCCCGCTGGCTCTGAGGCGGTGATGTCGAAAGTGGGCGTCCCGGGAAGGATTGGCATCCCTGGCCCGTTCGGGGACTGCTACCTGCCGAGGCCGCTGTTTGTGAAGCCGGGTGAGCGGGTCGCCGTGCAGGTGGCTGCCTCGGCGGCGAACCTTCAAGTCAACATCGGGCTGAAGGGGTTTGAATTGCTCTGAGGGGGTGGGTTGTGGCTACGCCTACTGTCTACACACCGAAGGCCCTGATTGACCCGGTTCAACTGGGTACAGTCACATCGACACTTTACGCGAGTCCGGCAGGACAGGACGGGACGCAACTCACCGCCATCATTGTCGTCAACGATACGACTACTGCCGACGAGATAACGTTGCATCTCGTTCCCAGCGGCGGGTCGGCCGGCGACGACAACGTCCTGTGCAAGGACATGACCATCGCCGGTGACGGGGTGCCCGTGAACGTTCTCGGAATGATGGGGGTTGAACAGCTATTCCTCGAGGCTGGTGGCACTCTGCAAGGAAAAGCTGATGTGGCGGGTCAGTTCACGGTTCACCTGTCGGGAGTGGAGCTTGATTGATGGCTGTCCCAAAGGTGACTCGTCAGCCGGCGTTTCGCCTAACGGTGGTGGCTGGTGAGGCGCAGTCCGTGACATTTCAGGTAGTGGGGAAGTGGCGCCTGGTGGTGATCGAGGCCGGCGCCGCAGGGGCCGCCAAGGGCCACCCATGGGCATTCTAGTCAACGGAGGCGAACATGGACCTGCCTACGATGCGTACCCTCGTCCGTCAGGACCTGCACGATGAGGACTCCGCCAGCTATCGCTGGACGGATAGCGAGCTCGACCGCCACATCGGCAGGGCGGTGAAGGAGTTCAGCCTGGCCGTCCCGCTGGAGAGCAAGGCTTCCCTGACGACGGCGGCGGGCAGCCGCGAACTCTCTCTGTCCTCGTTGGCGGACCTGGTTGTCGTGGAAGCCGTCGAGTACCCGGTCGGCAAGTACCCGCCGGCCTACGTGCCCTTCTCCCTCTGGGCGGACACCCTGACGCTGCTCGTGGACCAGGCGCCCCTGGAGGCGGAGGGCGTCGACATCTTCTACGGCGCTATTCACACCCTCGACGCCACATCGTCAACCATCCCGTCGCGCCTGGAGGAGCTGGTGGCGACGGGCGCCGCGGCCTATGCGGCCCTTGAGTGGGCGAGCTTCGCCACGAACCGCGTCAACGTGGGAGGAGTGGATACGTGGCGTGATTACCTGGTCTGGGGTCAGGAGCGCATGGCCGCCTTCGCAGAGGGCCTGGCGAAGCATGGCCGGCGCGCCCGCGTCCGCGTCCAGCAGCTCTACAGCCCCGCCGGCGCCGCCGACACGCAGTCGACGGTCTGGCAGCCCTAGGGAGGCCGAGGCGAGCTCATGCGCAACCTACACCCGGACCTCCTGGCGGCGCAGAAGAGCGCCAGCGCCGTCCCCTACCTTCAGGTGCGGGTCACCGAACGGATCGGCAACGTCAAGCGGCTGCGCTGGCAGCGGCTCTACACGGGCAGCGAGCCCGACTACCATCACGCCGCAACCATGCCGGCTGACGGCTCGCTGCTGCGGGCGCGCGTCGACCCGGCCGACAACAAGCTCTACTATCAGCGCGTCACGAGCCCCGGAGCGGGGAGCGACTTCTCAGGCTGGACGTATCTGGGAACGGTTTCGGGTGTCGGCGGCATCGCCATGACGAGCGAGGGCGCGTCCGTTCTTCTCTTCTACGTCGCCTCGGATCAGATCACCATCCTCGTGCGCGAAAGCAGCGACAACGGCGCCACGTTCGGCGCGCCGGAGACCGTGGACATCGCTTCTGGGTCGGTGCAATGGCTGGCCGCCGGCCTGAAGAGCGACGGCACCGCCTTGCTGGTGTACTCCGTGGGCGCGACGGTCTACCGGGTAAAGAGGGTGAGCGGCGCCTGGGGGAGCGCCTCCGCCTGGACGAACAGCGCCGGCTCGATCAGCGGCCTCGCCTGCCACTTTCTGGGCGACTTCAATCTCGGGGTGACGGGCACGGATACGGGCGGCGCCGCCAAGGCCTGGACCGCCATCTACGGCGACGGCTACCACCAGGCGGCGGACACCTGGTCGGCGCTCATGGAGCTAACCAGCGCCGACGTTGGGTCTGCTACGGAGTTCCGGGCGCCCTCGCTCGGCAGGCCCGACGTCTACCGGCAGTTCTTCGTCGAGAAGTATGCGGGCAGCGAGTCGTATTCGCGGCCGCTCTGGACGCACATGCCTCAGACGACCAGCTTCGTATACAACACCTGGCGGGAGCCGGTGCCCTTCGACCTGGCGGGTGAGTACGGCGTGGCCCAGGCCTCCGGCGGCAGCGACGCCTGGCTGTCGACGCCTGCTGGTGTCTGGTGGGCCAGCCTGAGCGCCACCGTCGTCGACCTCAGTGCCGACGTTCTCGAGCTCACGGCGGGCGCGGAGGCGCAGGACGGCCGGGTGCGGGTGGTGCTGCGCAACGACGACGGTCGATACTCGGACCTCTCGTCGGGAGCGTACGCCGTTATCCGTCGCGGCTCTCAGCTAAGGGTGAGTCCCGGATACGTGACTGCCAGCGGTCCCCTGGCATCGACGGGCCCTAAGTACTGGATAGACGGTTGGGGGTACGAGACGGGCGAGGGCGGCGCCGTCTGCGTGCTGTACGGCCGTGACGCCTGGTTCATCCTCGATGGCTGGCGGGCGCGTCGCCAGTACTCTTGGGCGGCGGGCGAGAAGAACGTCTTTCTGATACTGGAGTTCATCTTCGGGCGAGCCGGGCTGGAGTTTACGTCCCTCAGCAACAGCTCGACGATGACCGGCCTCAAGCCCAGCTTCACGATTCAGCCGGGCGAGTCGGGCAAGACGGCGGTGCGGCGGCTGCTCGCCATGGTGCCCGATCTGGTCATGGTCTCGGGCGAGTTCGGCTACGTGCGTAACCCGCTTGCCTCCGACCCGGCGGAGTATGACTACGGGGTCGATCACGGGATCCGGCGCGGCCGCTACGAGAGCCTGAGCCCCGACTTCAACCGGGTACAGGTCTTCGGCGACGGCGTCATGGTCGACCGCTTCGACTGGGATAGCGTCGACGACCTCTACGACCACCTGCGTCAGGCCCATGACCTGAATCTGACCAGCGTCGCGACGGCTGAGGAGCGGGCCGATGCCCTCCACCGCAAAGCGGCCCTGGGTGAGGAGGGCGGCGAGATCCTGGTCGCGGTGAACTGCGGCCAGGAGCTATACGACGTCGTCTCCATCACCGACGCCGGCGCAGGGCTATCGGACGAGAGGCGGCGCGTCATGGGGATGACGCTGCGGTACTCGACGGACAGACGGTCGCCGGCATATGAGCAGCGGATCCGGCTGGGAGCTGTGTGAGATGGCCATTCGCAAAGCCGTTATCAAAGCCTTCGACTCGGGCACATACACGGCGACGGTGCAGGTGGCGGGCAGCCTGGCTGTCTGGCTGGAGGGCGTGCCCGTGGCGCGCAACATCGCCGCGGCGGAGGTCGTGGTCGGGCGCAGTTGCGCGGTGATCTTCTTCGATGAGGCGAACCCGCAGGACGCCGTCGTGGCGGCGGTGTACACGGCGTAGGTGGAGGAGCAGAAGCATGGCTGAATCTACCGTGGCGGTGCTGGCTCTGGCCTTCCTGGCCGAGAGCCTCACTGAGTACCTCTTCGCGGGCCCCCTGAGCAGCCTGCGATTGCCGTCCGGCCTGCTGCGCTACATCGCCGTCGCCGTCGGCGTGCTGCTGGCCTGGGCGTATGATCTGGACATCACCCGCGACCTGCTGGAGCTGACGCCGCGGCCGCCCATCCTGGGGGTTGTGCTCACGGGCGTCATCCTCGGCCGGGGCGCGAGCTATGTCCACGACTTCTACGGGAGCTACTTGCGGCCCAGCCGACCGGCGGAGGCCAAAGAGGGAGACGTGTAGGGATGGCTGAGAATCCGAAATCGACGGCCCCCTCGGCAGGCCCGGCTTCCGGGCGGGCGAGGCCGCCTCAGGGCAGCCCGGCGCGGCCCCTGCGACCCGCCGACGTTCGGGAGACGGCGGCGCTGCGGGGCCTCGTCATCCGTTCCGGCGTGGGCGCCCTGCCGGCTGTCTGGGAGGACTAGGTCGAGAGTGACCTTAGGAGCATGATATAATCCATTGGGTGGTGGAAAATGAGTCGCGCCGCGAAGCGCTCGGAGAACTCACGAAGGCAATTGGATAGCCAGACTGCGCCGCGAGCGACGCACGAATCCAAAGCGTCTCGCCGGATCGCTACCACACGCCACGGCGGGGAGACCCGTAAGGCGTCTGGTGGCAGCTACGCCGTGCATGGTGCCACAAGGACTGCGAAGAGCCCTGCTCGCAGTCAGAGGGTACGTGAGGCCAGCAGGATCGTTGTGCGCCTGCACCGTGAGGCGCTGAAGGAGCTCGAGAAGTACTAGGTGGCCCGTCTCTGGTATCCCGGCCGCGAGGATATCGAGGAGCTGGCGTATGGGCTGGCAGCGGAGTTGTTTGAGGAGTATGATTCGTCGCTGCCAGCCTTCGCTTTGTACGGAGGTGGACGTGCAGGTGGCGCTCTCCTGGACTCGGCCCTGGCGTTGCCGCGACAGACCTTCGGCGGACGACTACTGTACAGGACTGTCTACGACAAGGCTGCTGTCCTGCTACGCTCGCTGATCAAGAATCATCCCCTCGTCGACGGCAACAAGCGGCTCGGAGTGGCCGCAACCGCCCTTTTTCTCTTCATGAACGGCTATCTGCTCCTTGCCTCGTCGCAGGAGATGGTGGATTATGCGTTAGAGGTCGCTAGGAGTGAGCCCGACATCGACTGGCGAGACATCTCGCGCTGGATTCGCTCGCATGCAATCCCGATACAGGACCCCAGGGCTGGGCTGAAGCGCGTAAGGGAACGATTTGCGGATGAGGGAGAGGTTCTGGAACGCGTGATGGAGCGATGGGTCGAAATCGCCCGCTTCATGACGCAGTAGTAGGATTACTGCCGAGCGCAGACTCTCCGGCAAGCCCCGCAAAGAGCACGTAGCCCTCGACACGTCGCAACGCCCCGAGCGGCTCGCCGGTCACCTGCGTCTAGGAGACTCCTAAGAGCTGGTTGCCGGGGAACAGGCTCGCTGATGTGCAGGCCATGAGATGGGCGCTCGGAAGAGCGCCCATTCTGCTTCCCTCTCGGCGGCGCTGGGTGCGATTCTTGACAGGGCGTCAGGCCTGAAGTAGCTTTGCCCCAGTATACTGGGCATGGAGGACTGACATGCCAGAGCAAGACGAGTTTCCTCAGATTGGGAATCGCGTGGTCGGCACCATCAAGTCGGTCAAGGGGAGCTGCAACTGGGGGCATAAGGTCGGCGACCAGCTCGAGCTCAGCGCCCACAACACCGCCGGCCTTTGCGGGTTCTTCTACCACGACATCTTCCCCTACATCGTCATGCTCCAGTTCGGGGGTGGTTACCCGGCCGAGTGGGGTGATCCGAACGTGGTGCAGCTCGAATGCATGGACCGCATGAATGCTGTTCGCATCGAGCTGGCCAGGGTGCAGTGACCCGAACAGGACGGCGTCGATAGTCACGGCAGGGAGGCGAGTTGGCCGCGCCTGAGCGCATACTCTCCGGCAAGCCCCGCGAGGAGGACGTAGCCCTCGATACGTCCCTGCGCCCCAAGCGCCTCGCCGACTACGTCGGTCAGGAGAAGGTCAAGGACAACGTCCGCATCTCCATCGCGGCCGCCCAGAAGCGACGCGAACCCCTCGATCACATCCTCCTCTACGGTCCGCCCGGCCTCGGCAAGACCACGCTCGCCTACATCATCGCCGCCGAGATGGGCGTTAGCATCCGCATCACCTCCGGGCCCGCCGTGGAGCGCCCCGGCGACCTGGCGGCCATCCTCACGAATCTCCAGGCCGAGGACGTCCTCTTCATCGATGAGATCCACCGCCTCGCCCGTGCCGTCGAGGAGATCCTCTACCCGGCCATGGAGGACTTCGGCCTCGACCTGGTGCTGGGCAGAGGCCCCGGCGCTCGCAGTGTGAGGCTGGCCCTGCCCCGCTTCACGCTGATCGGCGCCACCACCCGCTACGCCATGATGAGCCCGCCCCTGCGCGACCGCTTCGGCGCCGTCTACCGGCTCGACTTCTATCGGGAGAGCGACATCGCCGCGATCGTCCGCCGCAACGCGCGGGTGCTCGACGTGGGCATCGAAGAAGGGGGTACGGCCGAGATCGCCCGCCGCGCCCGGGGCACGCCGCGGGTGGCGAATCGCCTCCTGAGGCGCGTGCGCGACTACGCTCAGGTGATGGCCGATGGCGTGATCACCGAGGCCGTGGCGCAGGAAGCGCTCAGCCGCCTCGAGATCGACGCCCTGGGGCTCGATGAGGTCGACCACAAGGTGCTGCGGGCGATCGTCGAGAAGTTCGACGGCGGCCCCGTCGGGCTCGACACGATCGCTGCCTCCATATCGGAGGAGGCGGACACCATCATGGACGTCTACGAGCCCTACCTGCTGCAGATGGGGTTCATCCAGCGCACGCCGCGCGGCCGGCTGGCGACGCGGCTCGCGTACGAGCACCTGGGCCTGCCGCCGAAAGGTCCGCCGCCGTCGGCCCAGGGGGCCCTGTGGGATGTGACGTGACAGTCGACGAGCGCAGGCGATACCGTCGCCGCTCCATCCGGCTGCCCGGATACGACTACACGTCGCCGGGACCGTATTTCGTCACCGCCTGCTCCTACCAGGGTCAACTCCTATTCAAGGACGCGGCTCTGAGGGAGATCTTGCGCCGGACGTGGTATGGCCTGGCTGAACGCTACCCTGACGTCAGGCTGGATTCGTTCGTGGTCATGCCCAATCATATTCACTTCGTCGTGTGGTTGAACTCCGTAGGGGCGCCCCTCGCGGGCGCCCATGACGCGAACGACGCGGCACGGGCGGGGGCAAGCCCCGCCCCTACGCTGGGGCAGGTGGTAGGCACCTTCAAATCTATGGTAGCCGCTCAGTGGCTGAGGTGGTTGAAGGAAAACGCGCCTCACCGTTCCGGGCGGGTCTGGCAGCGCAACTACTACGAGCGCGTGGTCCGCGATGAGGATGAGCTCGCGCGAATCCGCGAATATGTTCATTTGAACCCTGTGCCGTGGCAGCTAGACTGTGAGAATCCCCGTCGCCTGGTTGACCGAGAATATCGAAGACGATGGGACTGGCTAGAGGGGGGCTAGTCTAGCGTGAGGGCGCAGCATGCTGCGCCCCTGCCGGGAGTCCTCGTTATGAAGCAGCGACAGAACATCTCGTCCGACTCCGCCTACGAGCCCGTCATCGGCTTCTCGCGGGCCGTCCGCGTGGGCGACACCGTGTACGTCTCGGGATCGGTGGGCTACGGCCCCGACGGCAAGATCGTCGGCCCCGGCGACGTCTACGCCCAGGCCCAGCAGACGATCAGGAACATCGAGGCGGCTCTCCGAGAGGCCGGCGCGAGCCTGGAGAACGTGGTGCGGACGCGCATCTACGTGACCGACATCTCCCGCTGGGAGGAGGTGGCGCGGGCCCACCGCGAGGCCTTCGGAGCGGTGCGGCCGGCGTCGTCACTCCTGGAGGTGAGCAGCCTCGCTTCCCCCGACATGCTGGTGGAGATCGAGGCCGTGGCCGTCATCTAGCGCTCGCCCGACGAAGTCAGCCAGGTGTCCGGGCCACGGGGCCGCCGCCCTGTCTTCGATGCTGGCGGATCTCTCCCGACGGTTCCCTTTCGACGCGAAGGATCCTTCTGAGGGATTGCCCCGATGCAGAGAGGCATTCATCATGTCGAAACAGCGTCGCAGGGGTTGCGCAGAATGGGGAGATCGCCGTATTTGGAGGTTTGAGAGCTACCTATCCTTCTCGTGAGCAAGGTTTGATGGCACCGTCGTCATCTCTGGAGATCGTCACGCGGCACCACCTGATAGCGGCGCGCTGTCCGGCGCTGGAGCGCTATGCCCGCCTTCTGGACCTCCTCAACAACCCCGACATCATATTTCTAGAGCTTGCCGACGTTGAGGTTCGCAGCCTTCATTCCCCGTCCGACGCGACAGAGTCGGCGGGCACTCTGTTGTTGAGGAAGGGGCAGATCCTGTTCGCGAGCCCTGTGGAGGCGGCGGATGAGGGGACTCAGCGGGGCCCGGAAGGCTATAGATACGATCATGTGGAGAAGAGAGTATTCCCCGCCGTGGTCTTCGTGCCGCCGTTTAGCATCCGGGGCAACGTTCACCTGCCGAAGGCTGCAGAAGAGCAGTACGCCATCCCCATTCTGCTGAAGGGGTTTCTGGCCATGACCGGGGCGAATGCCGTATGCGAGGGGAACGCGTTTGCCCGTGAGAGGGAGTTCTTCGCGGTCAATGGGCAGCTCGCTGAGATGATTTCCTGGGCGCCCGCTGGACCGTAGTGAAGCCCCGCGGCCCAGAGGTCAGATGCGCAGAGCGAGGAGCTCCTGTCGCAGCTCTTCACCCTTGATCCGCACCTGGACGTAGATCACCCTCACCTTCAGGGGGCGCTCGCCGCCTTCGATGAACAGCTCGTCGCCTTTCTGGAAGCGATAGTGCGTGTCGAGGCTGGTGAGCAGCTTCTCTCGCTTCTGGGTGAAGGGGTCGGCCTCATAGATTTCTACTTTCACCGTCAGCCTCCGTGCTGATGGTGTCGTCCGGTCCCGGGACGGTCTCCGGCGGCGGCTGAGGCGCGGCCGGCCTCCTGCTCCTGCGCCGGCTCGTGACCGTCCCCCTGCTCCTGGTACGTCATCCGGTAGAGGTTGGCGTACAGGCCATTCTTCGCCAGCAGCTCGTCGTGCGTGCCGGTCTCGACGATGCGGCCATCGTCCATCACGACCACGCGCTCGGCCCCGCGGATGGTCGATAGCCGGTGGGCGATGACGAAGGACGTGCGGCCCTTGAGCAGCCGTTTGAGGGCCTGCTGGATGACCACCTCGGTGCGAGTGTCGACGTTCGCGGTGGCCTCGTCAAGTATCAGAATGCGGGGATTCGCCAGCACCGCCCGCGCGAAGCTGATGAGCTGCCGCTGTCCGACCGACAGGTTCTGGCCGCGCTCCTGGAGGACCGTGTCGTAGCCTTGCTCCAGGCGGACGATGAAGTCGTGGGCGCCCACGGTCCGGGCTGCCTCCTCGACCTCGGCGTCGGTGGCGTCGAGCCGTCCATAGCGGATGTTGTCGGCGACGGTGCCCGAGAAGAGGAAGGGGTCCTGGAGCACCAGTCCGACCCTGCGGGTCAGCGACTGGCGGCGGATGTCCTTGATGTCGCGCCCATCGATAAGCACGTGGCCCTTTGAGGCGTCGTAGAACCGGGTGATGAGGGCGGTCATCGTCGTCTTGCCGGCGCCGGTAGGCCCCACGAAGGCGATAGTCTCGCCCGGCCTTACATGCAGGTTGATGTCGTGGAGCACCTCCACCTCCGGCACGTAGCTGAAGCTCATGTGGTCGAACATCACCTCGCCCTTGATGTCCTCCAGGTCCTGCGCGTCCTCGCCGTCGACGATATCAGGCTGCATCTCCAGCACCTCAAAGACGCGGGCGCCGCCGGCCATCGCCCGCTGGAGCGCCGTGTACTGGAGCACCAGGTCACGGATCGGGTTGAAGAAGCGCTGGATGTAGAGCGCGAAGGAAAGGATGAAGCCCACGCCCAGGACCGGGTCGAGGGAGCCGCTGAGGACGCGCTGGCCGCCGACGATGATGACGATGGCCGTGGCGGCCGCCGACAGCACCTCCACCAGAGGCATCACCACTGCCTGGAGCCGGCCTGCCTCGATATTGGCCGACAGGTTGTCGGCGTTGATGTCCTTGAAGCGGCGGACGTTCTCCCTCTCCCGCGACAGGCTCTGGATGACGCGCACGCCGGAGACGTTCTCCTGGAGATTGGCGTTAACTATGGCGATGGCCTGGCGCACGTGGATGAAGGCGCGACGGGCCCGCTGCTGCCAGAGGATCATGCTGCCAACCAGGATGGGCACCACCAACAGGGTGAGCAGGGCCAACTGGACGTCCAGGATGAGCAGAAAGAATATGATGAGCCCCAGCCCTACGATGTCGGCGAGGATGGTGAGGACGCCCGACGTCAGCAGCTCCTGCATGACCGTAACGTCGCTCGTCATGCGCGACATCACGCGCCCTACCTCGTTGTTGTCGTAGAAGCGGAGGGAGAGCTTCTGGAGGTGGTCGAAGAGCTCCTGCCGCAACGTATAGAGCACTCGCTGGCCCAGATAGCCGGTAGTCGCGAGCTGCACGTACTGGGCGCCCCAGCTCACCAGGACCAGGGCCAGGAAGGCGATGCCGAGCAGGTTCAGGCCCCGCATGTCGCCCCTGGCGATGAAGTGGCTCAGCGCTACACCGATGAGGAGGGGCTGTACGTAGGATGTAGCGGCATATACCAGCATGGAGACCACGGCGAGGGCCATGCGCTTCTTGTGGGGCCGCAGGTACGGGAGGAGACGGGTCATGACCCCGTGGTCGTAGACCTTGCCTAGTTCGTCGTCCTCCCAGCCGTCCATGCTGCGGCGCAGCCGCTGAGCCCCGCCTCCGGGCCCGCTGGTCCAGCCGCCTGCCGCGCCGCCGCCCCAGTATGCCATGCTAGTCCCCTGGCTCGTCCTTCGATGCCGTCGCTACTTGCGATTCTCGCCGTCGCATGGTTCTCATTCTCCGCCCGAAGGGGGCGTTGCTGTTACCTCTTCCTCCTGCGGGCGCGGCGCTTCCCCGGCGGTGGCTCGGGCCTGCCCGCCCGGCAGGCGGGCCCGCTCAAACGCCTCCTCCTGATCGCGCAGCTCCAGGTCGTAGATCTCGCGGTAGTGGCCGCCGGCGCGGATGAGCTCCTCGTGCCGCCCCTGCTCGACGACGCGGCCGTCGCGCAGTACCAGGATCTGGTCGGCGTTCTTCACCGTCCGCAGCCTCTGGGCGATGATGAACGTCGTACGACCCCGCATCACCTCCGAAAGCGCCTGCTGGATGAGGTACTCCGTCTCCGTGTCGACGCTTGAGGTGGAGTCGTCAAGAATGAGAATGGGCGGGTCCACCAGCAGTGTGCGGGCAATGGCGACGCGCTGCTTCTGGCCGCCGGAGAGGGTGATGCCGCGCTCGCCCACCCAGGTGTCGTAACCTTCGGGCAGACTCATGATGAAGTCGTGGATGCGGGCCGCCTTCGCTGCCCTTACGATGTCCTCCTTGCTGGCCTCGACTGCCCCGTAAGCGATATTCTCGCTGATGGTGGACGAAAACAGGAACACGTCCTGCTGGACGATGCCTATGGCCCGCCGGAGCGAGGCGAGCGAGACGTCGCGGATGTCCACGCCGTCGATGGTTATGCGGCCGCCGGTGACGTCGTAAAAGCGGGGCATGAGGTTGACCACCGTGGTCTTGCCGCTGCCCGTGGGCCCGAGCAGGGCGACGACTGCGCCGGGGGGAGCCGTGAAGTCGACGTCGCGCAGGACGGGGCTGACGCTGTCGTAGCCGAAGGAAACCTGCTCGAAGCGCACTTCGCCCCGTACGCCTTGCAGCGCCGCCGCGCCTGGCTTCTCCTTGACGGCGGACTCTGCGTCGAGGATCTCATAAATGCGTTCGCCGGAGGACTGGGCGCGCGCCGCGATCATCACCATCCAGCCCACAGCGCGAACGGGCATTTGGACGAGGGTGAGATAGAGCTGGAAGGCCGCCAGCTCACCGGGCGTGAGACGGCCCGCCACTATCTCGCGCCCACCGAACCAGATGGTGGCCACGCTGGCGCAAGCCCAGAGAGCCGTCATGAGAGGCACGTTGATCGCAAGCTGGCGGTTCGTCTCGTAGGAGTCGTTGAACAGCGCCAGTGCCTCGACGTTGAACTTCTCGCTTTCGTACTGCTCGCGGGAGAAGGCTTTCACGACCCGCACGCCGGTCAGGTTCTCCTGAAGGACGGTGCCCAGGCGGGCTAAGCCGTCCTGGACCCGCATCCACACGGGCCGCAGCCGCAGCGCCACGGCGATGGAGCGCCAGCCGATGAGCGGGAGAAACGCCCAGCTCACCAGGGCCAGACGCCAGTTGTCCATCAGCATCAGTGCCAGCACGACGAAGAGGAGGACGACGACGTACACCAACCTCAGGAATCCCATGTTGATGAAGAAGCGGACTCCCTCCACGTCCTGAGTGGCGCGGGACATGAGCTGACCGGTTTGAGCCTTGTCGTGGTAGGCGTAGCTCAGGCGCTGAAGGCGGTCGTAGATGGAGTTGCGGAGGTCGTAGGCGACGCGCTGGGAGAGCCACTCGCCCATGTAGGTCTGGCCGTAGGCAAAGATGCCCCTGAAGATCGCAGCGCCGACGATGGCGAGGGCGGCGAAGATGAGAGTGCTCGTGCTGCCCAGCGCCACGTGGGTCTCCTTGTCGCCGAGGACCTGGAGCTGAACCTTCAGTCCCTGGTCGATGGCCCTCTGGACCATCTGCGGCGTCACCAGCACGAAGATGCCGGAGCCGAAGACGCAGACGAAGGCGAGGAGCAACCGTCGCTTTTGTGGCCTCAGGAAGCTCAGCAGCCTTAGCAGCACGTAGGATGATTTCATCGGCCTACCTGGCCCACCATGTCGGCGACACGGTGGCGGGTGGGGGCCACAGGGATATGGCCCGTCTCGTTTCACCGACACAGGGACGGCCATATTGTACCTTATCTTTAACGCTAACGTAAACAAAGACGGGAGCTTTCCGCTGAGACGGCATTCTATGAGTGATGCGCGAGAGTATGCGCCGCCAGTGAGGCCATCGGCTGAACCGCGGCGTTGTGCTAGAATCTAGGGGCCTGCTGGCGTCGAGCCCTTCGTCTCAATGGCCACTACCGCCGTTCGCTACCTGATACGGCCCATGGTCCCCGGCGATATCCCTCAGGTGACGGATATCGAACGGGAGTCCTTCCCTTCAATGTGGCCTCAGACCACCTACAAGAAGGAGCTGCGTAACCGTCTCGCCCGCTATCTGGTTGTGCTGGAGGAGGGCGAGCGCCCCCGCTCTGCCGCTGATGAGGAGAGCGCGGGACGCGGCGAGACGGCGAGACCGGCGACCTGGCGGCAGGTGCTGCGTCGCATCTTTCGGGTAGAGCCCGACGCCCCGCCCACGCGCGACCTCATCGTCGGCTTCATGGGCCTCTGGCTCATGGTCGATGAGGCCCACATCGTCACCATCGCTGTGCGCGAGTCCCATCGCCGCCGCGGCATCGGCGAGCTGCTCCTGATCGCTTCCATCGAGCAGGCCATCGAGTACCGGCAGGAGGCAGTCACCCTGGAGTGCCGCGCCTCCAACCGGGCGGCGCTGGCCATGTACGAGAAGTACGGCTTCAAGCGCGTGGGCGTGCGTCGCCGCTACTACACGGACGATCACGAGGACGCCGTGGTGATGACTACCCCCTCCATACTGGCCAGCTCATATCGGCAGCGGTTCGAAGGACTGCGGAGAATCTACCAGGACCGATGGGGCCAGATGCCGCCGCTTCAGGGGGCCTCCGCCGCTGAGGCCCCGTAGCTCATCGCCCCATCCTCAACGTGACCTTCGCTCTGGGAGACGCAACGCCGCACGTAGGAGCGGGTGGCAGATCGACCTGCGAGAGACGGATGAGGTGCTGGTGCGCCTACTGAGAGCGTTTCCCGAACGGCTGCTCGCCGTTTTGAGGCGGGCGGCGCACCCACGCGTCGCGGTCGCGCACGTCGCGGTCGAAGAGAAGGCGGTTGAGGAGCACGTCCTTCCAGTCGGGGCCCTCGGGGACGGCAATGCGGTTCGTCAGAAGTCTCTTGGTGAGGACGATGGCGGCCACTGCTATGCAACCGACGACGATGGGTGCGGACTGGCCCGCCGCGAGGGCGGCCAGCGGCGAGAGCGTCAGGCCAAGGCCGGTCGCGACAGGTATGGTGCGGAGAGCGACGCCCAGCAAAGAGATCGCCGTAAAGACGACCAGCGCTACCGGCGAGAGCACCAGCATGAAGCCAATGGAGGCCCCCACCCCTCTCCCACCGGTGAACAGCAGGCAGACGGACCAGTTGTGGCCGACGATTGCTGCCAGCCCCGCCAGCACCTGCACTTCTATGTCCTGGCCGAGGCCCCTGGCGATGAGGATGCCCGCCATCCCCTGCGCGATCTCGAGGAGGCCCACCGGCACGACCGCCCAGTGGGCCACCGACTGCCACACGTTGGAGGCGCCCACGTTGGTGCTGCCGTGCTCGCGGATGTCGATGCCCTTGAGGAGACGGCCGCTGATGAAGGCTACCGGGATGGAGCCGATAAGGTAGGAGCCCAGCGTGACGAGAACCACTTCTAGCACGGTGCGGGCCTCCAGCTAGCCGGGCGACGGCTCCCTCGAGCGGGCGGCGGCCGCGATCAGGCCGGCCGCTGCGTCGTAGGACAGTTTGGCCGTATTCACGACGAGGTCATAGAGGCGGGGGTCGTCGACATCGATCTTGAAGAACCTGTGGTAGAAGTCGAGTCTGTTCTTGTCGCTCTCGTGCACGGTCTTCGCCGCCTCGTCGGGTGAGACGCCGTCGCGTTTGGCGGTGCGCTCGATGCGCACGTCGAGCGGCGCCGTGACGTAGGCGTGAAGGGTGGCCGGCCAGTCTCTGAGGATGATCTGGCTGCCCCGGCCGACGATGACGACCCCGCCCTTTTCGGCCAGGTCGAGGATGATAGCTGATATGATCGAGATGTACTTCGTCTCGTCCAGTTCGTCTTCGCTGGTCGCCGGCAGCGATGCGGCTTCGCCGTAGGTGCGGGCGAGGAGCATCTCGAGGCCGCCGCCGCCCATCAGGGGATCGCCCGCGCCGGCCGTCGCCGAGCGCTCGAGGAAGTTGCGTAGAAGGCTGGCCAGCCTCTCGCCGAAGGTCGGAGGCCGCTCGTCTCGTCGCTCGACCTCCTCCATGCCGACTCCGAGGGTTCGGGAGGCCTCGATCAGGATCTCACGGTCGACATAGTCCATTCCCAGTCGGGAGGCGGCGAGCGCAGCGACGTCTCTGGCCCCGCTGCCCTGAGATCCGGCAATCGTGACTACAGCCATACCTTCCCGCCTCTCTGGGGTACTGACCTTCCGTCCTGCTCTCATATTGTAGGATGCTCCCGCAAGAATTACCATACTCGTTGCTTTGGGCCGGTCTCGCCTCTCCGCCGGCCTCAGGCTCGATATTCCACGGAGGCGCACGGGCCCGCCGCCTTTGACGGCTGCCGGTGGCCCTGTATCATGGCCAAAACGGCAGCTCGCGCTGGCTTCGGCTGAGGAGGAGAAGATGTCCACGGTGCTCTACGAGAAGCGGAACCGGGTGGCCTACGTCACCATCAACCGGCCCGACGTCATGAACTGCGTCGACGCCGCCACCGCAGCAGAACTGGTTCGCGCCTGGGAGGACTTCCGCGATGACGAGAACGTCTTCGTCGCCGTCATAACGGGCGCCGGCGACCGGGCGTTCTGCGCCGGCGCCGACCTGAAGTCGGCCGCGATGGTCGGGACGCCCGGTGCGGCCCGCTCTCCGGACCGCGAGCGACGCATGGCCTATGGGGGCCCCGGCTACATGGGCTACACCCGCAAGGCCGATATCTTCAAGCCCATCATCGCCGCCGTCAACGGCTACTGCTTCGCCGGAGGGCTGGAGATCGCCTGCTGCGCCGACATCCGCATCGCCGCTGAGCATGCCGAGTTCGGTGTCCTCAACCGGCGCTGGAACGTTGGCCTCGCCGACGGCGGCACCCAGCGGCTGCCCCGCGTCGTCGGCCTCGGGCGGGCGCTGGAGCTCATCATCACCGGCCGCCGCATCGACGTCGAGGAGGCCTACCGCATCGGGCTGGTGAACGAGATCGTGCCGAAGGAGAAGGTGATGGCGCGTGCGACAGAGCTGGCGGAGGCGATCTGCGAGCTGCCCCAGGGCGCTATCCGTACCGACAAGGAAGCCGTCATGCGCGGCATCGGCACGCCGCTGGAGGAGGGCTTCCGGCTGGAGTGCGCCCTCTTTCAGACGCTCCTCTCGATGCACGACTTCTACGAAGGCCCGCTCGCCTTCGCCGAGAAGCGCAGGCCCAAGTTCAAGCAGGACGTGTAGCGGCTAGCGCCACTCGTCCCAGGCCGACGGCTGGTTCTTGGGCGCGGGGACAGTGGCGCCGCATATACAGGGGAACGGCCCGATCTGCACCCACATCGGGAAATTGCCGTAGTAGGTGCGACCGCACGCGGGGCAGGTGGTCCGGTAATGCCGGACGTGGGGCGGCAGCGGCTCTTTCCTCTTCTTTGGTTTGGCCATCACGCAGTGTATACGTAGTAACGCTTGTCCCGCCGCGCCGCCAGGCCGCCGTGCCTGTCTTCGAGCAGGGAGCTGAGCTCCGGCTGTCTTGCCCCTGCGGCGGGAGCTGTCAAGGCCCCGAGGACGCCGCCTCCCGCTCGCGGTCGGCGCCGAGGCGGAAGATGTTGCGCGCGATGAACGAGGGCTCGGCGTCGCCGCGGGCCTGAAGGAGGTCCGCCTTCAGAGCGTGCGCCTCCCGTGCGCGGGGCCCATCTCCGGCTTCGCCGAAGAGGACGAAGTCGACCAGGTGCAGGGCACGCTGCACGTTTCGGGGGCCGCCCTCCTCCATCAGCGATCGGGCGCGCTCCAGAAGAGGGCCGGCGCCGCCCGCCAGGGCGAGCACCTCCTCGCCGATCTCGGCGCGGGTGCTGGGGAAGAGATTGCCGGCGTTGCCGTCGTACCAGCCGCTGTAGCGGCGCAGGATGCCGTGCACGACGAATCGCGGGCAGCCGTAGATAGGCGCCAGGTACGGCTTCTCCTTCAGGTCGTCGGGCACGTCGACCTCCTCCAGGATCTGCTCGTGCCACTGGCCGGCGTTCAGCCGGCGCACCACCTCGTCCTCCAGGTAGCGCAGCGCTCGCGCAGTCCCGAGCAGCAGCTCCTGGGCGCCTTCGCGGTCGAGGGGATTGCCGTGGCCGGGGATGACGTGCTCCGGCTCCAGGGCGGCCATCTCCTCCAGCGCCTCCGCCCATTCCAGGGCGTATCGCTGCACCTTGAAGGGGTTGCCGATGTTGGGGAAGCCCACAACGATGAAGTCGCCCGCTATGATGGTGCGGCGTTCGGGCACCCAGACCCAGGTGGCGTCGTCCGTCTCACCCATGCCGTGGCGGCACTCCAGGGTGAGGTCGCCCAGGCGGAGGGAGAGGCGGTCGTGGTAGGTGAGAGTGGGCGGATAGTAGACACGTGGGAAGACTTCTCGGTCCGCCGGGACGGCGAACTGGATGCGGTTTATGTGCTCGTGCTGGCCGCGGAGGCGCTGGTAGCGCGCCAGCCGGTCGAGCACGCGCTCGTGCCCGGCGATCTGGGGAGGGGCGTCGCCGCGCTGGGCGGCCTCCTCCAGCAGGGGGCCCGTCCCGAAGGCGTGGTCGACGTGGCCGTGGGTGTAGACGACGAATCGGACGGGCGCCTGGCTGCGCTGGCGGAGCTCCCTGAGTACGCGGGGGCCGTTCCCTGGCGTCGCCGGGTCGACCACGGCGACCGCATCGTCGGCGAGCAGCAGTGTGCAGTTCCCGAAGCCCGGCACCATCCAGATACCCGACGCTATCTCCTGCGGCTCGCCGCCGAACCGGGGAAGGCGTTGAGGCCGTTGGCCTGCTCCTTCGGCGGATGTCATGGCGTTTCTCCCTGATTCTGGAGGAGCTGGAGCCGCCCCTCGACGTAGTCCCTCATAAGGCGCAGAGCGTCCTCGGAGCGCATCGTCTCGTAGAAGCAGTCCTGCTCCAGCTTCAAGCCCTCCAGCAGCGGCAACTGCGAGCCCTCGTGGATGCATCTCTTGATCTGCGCGACGCTCACGGGGGGCCGCTCGGCCAGCGTGCGGGCGAAGGCCATGACGCCGGGCATCAGCTCCTCCGGGTCGAACGCCTTGTGGATGAGGCCGATGGCCTCGGCCTCGTCGGCCGTTACCAGGTTGCCCATGAGGATCATCTCCAGCGCTTTCGCCGTCCCCAGCAGCCGCGCCATGCGCTGGGTGCCGCCGGCGCCGGGCAGGATGCCCACCAGCGCCTCGGGCAGGCCGATGAAGCCGACGCGGGCCATGAAGCGGAAATCGCAGGCGAGGGCCAGCTCGCAGCCGCCGCCGGTGGCGATGCCGTTGACGGCGGCGATGACGGGCTTGGGCATGGACTGGAGCTTGTTGAAGGCCTGGTGGGTGTCGTGTAGCTCCTCCGGGCGGAAGCTCTCGACCTGCTGGAGGGCGGCGCTGGCGCCCACGAGCTCCGATACGTCGTAGTGCGTGATGAAGATACCGTCGACGCCGCCTGTGAGGACGAGAGCGCGGACGGACTCGTCAGCCTCGACTTCGTCGGCCAGCCGGAGGAGCTCCTGCACCATGCGGGCGTTCATGAAGTTCTGGGGCGGGTTGACGATGGTGCAGACGGCGACGGCGCCGTCCTTCGCGACCTTCAGGAACTCGTAGTCGGCCATAGCGTCGTCCATCCTTCAGGGCTCAACCGTGGACGGGGAATCCAGCTCTGGGGCCTTGTGGCTGAGAGCTTAGGCGATCGGTCGGTCGCTGTCCAGCGCCTTCACGCGGGCGATGTTCTCGGCCTCCGATGGGTCAGGCTCGGTCGAGAGCCACGTCTCCAGCATCTCGCGGGCGATGGCCTCGCTGGTCGAGCGCAGGCTCAGGCAGAGGACGTTGGCGTCGGTCAGGTGCGTGCGCTCGTCGCTCCCGACGGCGATGCGCATGCGGCCTAGCTCTCGAGGCTGAGGCGGGTTCGCCGTGCGCGGCGGGCGGGCTGGCGCCTGGGACGCGGGCGCTCCCCCTCGGCTGCGGGGGCCTCGCGGGCGGCGGCCAGCTTTTCGGCGCGCTCTTCCAGACGAGCGACCCGCCGGTCGATGCGGTCGCGCAGGCGCAGGAGCCTACGCCGCCAGAAGTCCCGGCACTCTGATCTGAGTTCGTTCATTGGCATGACGCGCCTCCTACCACCATATTACATCGTCCAGCCCTTCCTCTTCGACCTCGGGCGGCTCCGTCCACAGGTGCGTCCCCAGATACTTCCAGCCGCCATCGGCGAAGATGAGCACCACGTTGCCCCGCTTCATGCGCTCCATCCAGCGGAGGGCCCCGTGGAGGACGGCACCGGAAGAGATGCCCGCGAAGATGCCCTCGCGTTCAGTGAGCTCGCGGGCGCGGCGGAAGGCGCTGGCGCTCCGTACCAGTATCTTGGCGTCGAGGAAGTTCAGGTCGAGGATCGGTGGCACGAATCCGTCGTCCAGACTCTTCAGCCCCTGGAGCTGGCTGCCCGGGTGCGGCTCGACGGCGACCACCTGGAGGCGCGGATTCGCCTCCCGCAGTCGCTGCCCCGCTCCCATGATCGTGCCGCCGGTGCCCAGGCCCGCCACGAGCACGTCGACCTGCGGCAGGTCGGCCAAGATCTCGGGGCCGGTGGTCTCGAAGTGAGCGAGGCAGTTGTGCTCGTTGCCGAACTGGTCGAGGAAGAAGAAGCCCTCCCGTTCGGCGATGGTCCGCGCCTGGGCGATGGCCGCCTTTATGCCGGCCTCGCCCGGCACCCAGTGCACCTCGGCGCCGTAGACGGCCAGCGCCCGCGGTATGTCCGGGAAGACGTTTCGCGGCATGACCACCTGCACCCGGTAGCCGAGCGCCCGCCCGGCCATCGCCAGGGAGATGCCGGTGTTGCCGGTGCTCGCCTCGATGACGGTGTCGCCGGGGCGCAGCCGTCCCTCTTCCCGGGCCCGCAGCACCATGTGCCGCACGATGCGGTCCTTGATGCTGCCGGTGGGGTTCTGCCCCTCCAGCTTGGCGAAGAGCCGCACCCCCGGTGGCGCGTCGAGGTGCCTCAGCTCCACCAGGGGCGTGTGCCCGGCGATATCGAGGAGAGAAGGCATGGCGAGCCAATTATATCTGGAACAGGGGCTTGCCGCTTGGCCTGGGGTGTGCGTCAGCTCCGCGCTTGCTCATCGATGTGGGCGAAGTAGAGCCGCAGGTCGACGACGGCGAGCAGCGACAGGAGCGAGAACGGCAGGCTCACCGAGCCCTGGCCCGAGAGGACGACGGCGATGAGGCCGTAGATGATGGGCGTGACGGCGAAGGTGTAGCCCATCACTATGACACTGTCCAGGGACGCCATCCCACGTCGCGCGATCGCCGGCAGCATCAAGAATCGGGTGACGGCGACGTTGGTCAGGCTGACGAGAAAGAGAACCACGACTGTGGGGCCGGTGTGGGAGAAGGTGCCGCCGTAGTTCCGCGTCGCCTCAGGCGCCTGGAGGGCGGCGAAGAGGCCGAGGACGACGACGAGGATGAGGGTCACGCGGGTCGAAAGACCCAGATAGCGGGGCCGCAGCCGATATCCCTGCGGCTCGATGGCGCGACTTCCGTTCGAGCCCATGAGTGAGTGTCGGCACCCGGCCGAGGGGAGTTGAGACTCCAACGGGCCGAACTCGTGAGGGTATCCCTGCGATCGAGGCGATGTTTCTCATCCTGGCTTCGCGGGCGGCGCTACCAGTAGACGGGGTCCAGGTAGGGGGTGGCGGTGCGACCGGGGCGGGGCGCGTCCGCAGTGACGTTGAGCCCGAGGAAGAGGTCGGCGACATGGGGCCTCTTCTTCATCACATCGTAGAGGCGGCTGTCCGGGTCCATCGATGTCCACAGCTCCTGGCGGCCCCGACTCGCCGCCAGCTCTGCCAGATCGTCGAGGAGCCGCGCCATCTCCTCTTCCGCCCCCTCTTCGAAGCCGTAGTCCAGTATCACCGCCGGCCGAGTGGCGGTCTCCTCGCCGCTCTCGACGGTCCTTGTCAACTTCAAGGTAGCGCCCAGGTCCCAGAGGCCGGCCACGGCCAGCGGATGTCCGCCTCGCTCTCGCACGAAGAGCTGGGGCCAGCCGTAGGCGGGGCTGCTCGACAGGCGGGCGACCAGGCGTTCTTCGGTGTACGGCGTGAAGAGGTCGCGTCCGGCGTGTGTGTGGTTGATGAGGTCGCAGATGATCTCCATCTGCTCCGGTCGGGCCGGCGTGGGCTGGCCTTTCGCCCCGGCCGGCTGGCGCTCGAGGAGAAAGCGCTGGCAGACGGGGTCCCGGGGCCAGCGGTAGGGCACCCTGGGTAGGATGAGGCTGAGGGAGACCTGGTTCTCCGGCGAGACGTACCAGTAGATCACGTCTGCCTGGGCCAGCAAGGGCTCGATCAGGGCAAGGCCGAGGGCCGTGGCCACCCCGGAGCGCTGGTGCTCGGCCGGCACGCGGCCTTGATGAATGTAGGCGGCCCGCACCGGCTCTCCGCCGACCAGGGTGTCGTACCAGGCGGCGCCCATCACGCCCGCCAGGCGGCCGTCCTTCTCGGCGACGATCATGCGGCTGCGCTCCATGAGTTCGTCGCGGGCGAAGAAGTCAGGGCTGCGGTCGAAAGTCAGGGTTGTGTCGCCGAGGAGCAGGGGCGACCGGCGCTCCAGGTCTATGAGGGCATCGTTGTCGGCGTGAGTGGCTTCGCGGATGATGAGATCGCTCACGGTCCTTCCCAGGGCTGCGCGTCGATGGAGTGGCCCGCGGCGGTTCCGTGCCGCCGTGCTGTGCTGTGCAGCCGACCGGGCCCCGGTTGGCAGGGCCCTCGCCGTCAGCCGCCTAGGCTACTCTAAGCCTGTCGGCTAACCCTCACTCCTTGGCGCCCGCCGTGGCGGGTCGCTTCAAAATGAAGTAGCTGTTCTCCATCCGAACCAGAGGGTGGACCCCCGCCAGCTCCCAGCCCTCGCCGCCGAGCGTCTCCAGGTAGCGGCGGACGAAGGCTGTGCGGTGCTCCCCGCTCTGTCGGATAAACTCGGAGCCCTCGCAGGAGATGCGCCCGCGAGGGTCCACGTAGACGACCTTGTACTCCCAGTTGCTCATGTTCGCCTCCTATGGCGCGGCGGCGAACCGGCGGGGGAGCCTGCCTGCCGGTAGGCGAGCCTGCCTGCCGGTAGGCAAGCCTGCCCGCCTAAGGCGGGCCCGGTCGACTGCTGTCTTGATCGTACCACAAGCCCGCGGTGCTCAGCAGACCAAGTCGACACAGGGCAGGGCTGAAGCCCTGCAGCTACGGCCCTGCAGCTACAGCCCTGGGTGCCCTCAGTCTTGTAGCTGCAGACCTTCAGGTCATGAACAAGATAGATCGACACACGGGAAGCCGCCCGCCGGGTCTCTGAAGGCCAGCCTTCAGGCTGGCATGGTGCCAGGCTCTGTTCCGGGTTCTGAAGGCGCGGGTCTATCGCCGAAAAGGTGATGGTGCCGCAGGACGTTGCCACCGGTTGTGGGGGCGCCTCTCGCAGGCACCCCGAATGGCACAGGGGCGAGCCCTGCCCTACGTCTCACGCCACGAGTTCGTAGAAGCCGTCAATCCGTGCGGGCCGCGTCCGCCGTCGACGCCCGCGCCCTGGCCCGTCTCGCCCAGGCAACAACGAAGAGGAGCGATAGCACCTCAAACGTCCACTCCTGCCAGGTCAGGTCCAGGGTGGGCCGCCGCTCGCGTGGCGTATCGTACTTCTTGAGCGGCATGAGCCAGGGGACGTGTCCGCCGAAGGGCTGGTCGCCGGCCAGGTGTGCCAGATAGCCGACGGCGAAGCCCTTGGCGGTCCGGCGCCCGAGCAGGCGGCCCACTACGGCCGAAAGCAGGAGCGCCGCTGTCAGGCTGTGGGCGAAGTAGCGGCCGCCGGGAATGACGTGCAGGACCCAGGCGAGTGGCTTGTCGATGAAGTCGGGCGTGAGGACGCCGAGAACCGCCGGCGAGGCGTCGGCGCGGGCGAGGCGGCTGGCGACGAGGGCGGTGGCGATGTGTCCGGGCGGCAGCATGGCTCAAGATTGCCACGAGGGACGGCGATAGGGCAAGGCGGGTATATCCTGAATCTCCGGAACTTCAGCCTTCAGGCGGGAGTCGCGCGCGGCGGCTGACCCAGGCTCCGCACGGCGTCGTACAGGCGGGCGAAGCGTTTGGGGACGCGGGCCCGGTGATGTCGCAGGGGCGCCTCGACAAGCTCGGGCCGTAGCCGCCGGCCGACGAACTGCGAGAGCGCCGACACCGTCTCCTGCGGCCGGTCGAGAAGCTCGTCGTAGTCGACGGATGTGGCCTCGAGCCGGAACTCGCGGATGAACTCCAGGAGGCGGCCGTTCCAGCTCTCCCACGTCGCTTCCACAGCCTGCCGCGCCGTCGCCACCTCAGAGAAGCCGTAGTGGCGCAGCGCCGACTCGATGCCGGCGAGGGGGCTGCGCAGGCAGACGACGAGCTTCGGCTTCGTTGGCAGCCGCGGCAGCCAGGCTTCGAGGGTTATGCAGAAGCGGGGGTCCTTCCAGCCGGCCGTCGAGGGGGCGGAGGCTAGGTCATCCATCTCGGCGGCGTGGGCGGCGGCCACGTCGAGGATGTCGGCGCGGGATGGCATGTAGCCCCAGCGGCCCATGCCGCTCTCCATGATGATGCAGTCGTTGAGGAGCATGACGGGAAGCTCCTCGTAGTAGCCGAGGGGGTTGAACTCGGTGGGAGCGGCGAATTCGCGGCCCATGCTGAGGCCGGACTCGTGAAGGACGCGGGCGACGGCGCTGGTGCCGGAGCGTCCGGGGCCGGTGACGATGATGAAGGTGTCAGGCATGCGGGCGCCCGGGGCCCAGGTGGGGGGGGTATCGGCCACGGCCGGTGGGGCGCAAATTTGTGGGGCCCCACCTTCAGGTCGGCCCGCTGCCTGCGGGCGAACTGGGAGATACGCCGCGTGCCGTACCCGAGCGGCAGTAGCCGGACCTAGGGCGGCCTACGATCTCTCGGAAAAGTGCCTCACGAGGCCCTTGATTTCCTGAAGCAGCGTGTCTCTGCATTGTCGGTATCGGTCCAAGTCGCCGCCGACCGGGTCAGGAATGCCGCGCCTGGAGGGCAGCATCTTGCTTGACGCTTGCGGGAACCGTTCTTCCAGTTCATCTGCATAGCGGCTGTCCAGTGTCACGATCGCGTCAGCCCACTCGACCAAAGTCGAGCTAACGTTCTTTGGGTAATCGCCTGAGATGTCTATCCCAATCTCTGTCATGGCTTCCACGGCGTGTTTCGCTACTAGGTACCCTTCCTGGGCCCACAGGCCTGCCGTCTGAACGCCTACCTCCCACCCGGCGTTACGAGCCAGCTGGCGCAGTATTCCTGCCGCCATTGGGCTGCGGCAGGTATTGCCGCTGCAGACGAAAAGAACTCTCAATCGGCGCATCTACTTGTTCGACTGCGGGAGAGATTCCGCGAGCCGTGCCACACTGGGGATTACGCTGTTGTGATGCGTCATCGCAATCGCTAGGGCTTGTTCAGCGTCGTCCTTTGTCGCATGGCGTGGCTCTCCCGATCCATGGGCCGCGCCTGTCCTGCTGCGAACCTTGCCGAGGCTCTTGAGGTTATCCGCGAGGCTCTTCACCATTTTCGGGTCCAGACCGAGCGCGGCGGTATCCTCAGCGCTCAGCCGTGAGAGAAGACCTGCTTTCTTGCCAAGAGGTTTGCCTTTCAGCATGGCCAGACCAGAAAGATCACTAAGCCTCGCATCCACCTCGGACTCCACGGCTCGACACAGTTCTATTACGGGAGTGTTGAAGCTTGCGCTTCCTGCATCCGCAGATGTGAGCATGAACCTGGCATATTGATGGAGGGCCTCAGCGGTGGACTTCGCAAGGTCGTGCAACTCGATGCCCACCGGGCTGAGCAGTCCGACAAGGTACTGTTCTCTTTGCCTCTGCCTTTCGCTCATCTCAGTCATTCACTCCCGCTATTCTCCAATGCCAGTGCTTGCCCTGGTCTGCTCCGATCAAGGGCAATCTAGCTATTCCGAAGCGTGGCCGCCGCGCCACATTGTCCATGATGGACTGTCATAGCACGGCCAGCCTCCAGGTCGGCGTATGGAGATAGGGCGCACCTGAAGGTACGCCCCTACGCCTGGATGCGGAATCGGTGGGGGCGAACGGCCGGTCGCCCCTACGAGGCGGCTTTGGCGGCCGCCTTCGCCTTCTTCTTCTCGAAGACGTACTCGCCGTCGCGGTGGTCCGCTACCACGGTGTCGCCGTCACCGAACTCGCCGGCGAGGATGCGCCTCGACAGGGCGTTCTCGATCTCGCGCGTGACCGTCCGCCGCAGGGGTCGCGCGCCGAACACGGGGTCGAAGCCCTCCTTGACCAGCGCCTCCTTCCCGGCGTCGGTCACCTCCAGCGACACGTGGTGCTCGTCCAGCCGCTTGCGCACGTCGTTCAGCATCAGCTCGACGATCTGGATAAGCTCCTTCTCAGTCAGCGGCTCGAAGACGATGACGTCGTCGATGCGGTTGAGGAACTCGGGCCGGAAGAACTCCTTGAGGGCCCGCTCCACCTTCTCCCGCAGCTTCGCATGCTCCGTCTGAGTGGCGCTGCGGGCGCCGACGAAGCCGAAGGTGCCCTTGGCCTCGGAGCTGGTGCCCAGGTTGCTCGTCATGATGACGACGGTGTTGCGGAAGTCCACCGTGCGGCCGTGGCCGTCGGTGAGGCGGCCGTCGTCCATGATCTGGAGGAGGGCGTTCAGCACCTCCGGGTGCGCCTTCTCGATCTCGTCGAAGAGGACGACGCGGAAGGGGCGGCGACGTACCGCCTCGGTCAGGCTGCCGCCCTCCTCGTAGCCGATGTAGCCGGGCGGGGCGCCGATGAGCCGTGAGACCGTGTGCTTTTCCTGGTACTCGGACATGTCGAGGCGCACCATGGCGTCCTCGTCGTCGAACAGGAACTCGGCGAGGGCGCGCGCCAGCTCCGTCTTGCCGACGCCGGTGGGCCCCAGGAACATGAGGCTGCCGATGGGCCGCCTGGGGTCCTTGAGGCCGGCGCGGGCGCGGCGGATGGCGTCGGAGACGGCCGAGATGGCCTGGTCCTGGCCGATGACCCGCTCGTGCAGGCGCTCCTCCATGTGCAGCAGCTTCTCCGCCTCGCCCTCCAGGAGGCGTGAGACGGGGATGCCGGTGGTCGACGAGACGAGGGTGGCGATATCGCCTTCGCTGACGTCGCTGTCGATCTTCTCCTCGGCCTCCCACTCCTTCTTCTTCGCCTCGTACTCCTCCTGGAGGCGCACGACCTCGGTCTTGATGCGGGCCGCCTCCTCGAAGTCCTGGCGGCTGGCGGCGGCCTCCGTCTGGCGAGACAGCTCGTCGAGGCGATTGCGCATCTCACGCAGGCCCGGCGTCATCGACTGGGCGTCGATGACGTGCTTGCTGGCGGCCTCGTCGATCAGGTCGATTGCCTTGTCGGGCAGGTGACGCTCGGTGACGTAGCGCTTCGAGAGGAGGGCCGCCGCCTCGAGGGCCGCGTCGCTAATCTGCACCTTGTGATGGGCCTCGTAACGCGGTCGCAGCGCCTTCAGAATCTCGACGGTGTCCTGGACGCTGGGCTCGTCGATGAACACGGGGGCGAAGCGCCGCTCCAGCGCCGGGTCCTTCTCGATGTGCTGGCGGTAGTCGTCGAGGGTGCAGGCGCCCACGGCCTGGAGCTCGCCCCGGGCGAGGGCCGGCTTCATCATCGTGCTGGCGTCGATGGCGCCCTCGGCGGCGCCGGCGCCCACCACCTGGTGCACCTCATCGATGAACAGGATGATCTCGCCCTGAGCCTGGCGCACCTCGTCGAGGACGGCCTTCAGCCGCTCCTCGAACTCGCCCCGGAACTTGCTGCCCGCTACCATGGAGCCCATGTCGAGGGCGAGCACGCGGCGTCCCTTCAGGTTCTCGGGCACGTCTCCCGCCACTATCTTCTGGGCCAGCCCCTCGACGATGGCCGTCTTGCCGACGCCCGTCTCGCCGATGATGACCGGGTTATTCTTGGTGCGACGGTTGAGGATCTGCATCACCCGCTTGATCTCCTCGTCGCGGCCGATGACGGGGTCCAGCTTGCCCTGGCGGGCGTACTCGGTCAGGTCGTGGCTGTACTTCTCCAGCGAGCGGTAGCGGCTCTCCGCCGTGGGGCTGGTGACGCGGGCGCCGCCGCGCACCTCCTGGAGGGCGCTGTAGATCTTCTCCTTGTCGACGCCGGCCTCTCGCAGGATCTCCGCCGACTGCCCCTCTTGCTCGTCGGCGATGGCGATGAGCAGGTGCTCGACGCCGACGTACTCGTCCTGGAGGCGCTCAGCCTCGGCGTTCGCCGTCTCGAGGAGCTTGATGATGCGGGGCGTCGTGTAGATCTGCACCACGTCGTAGCCCAGCTTGGGTGAGCGGGCGAGGACCTCGGCGACGCGGTCGCGCAGGCGGGGGACGTCGACGCCGAGCTTGGTCAGGATCTGGGCCGTGAGGCCGGCGGGATGCTGGAGCAAGGCGAGGAGTATGTGCTCCACGTCCCACTGGCTGTGTCGCTGCTCGCGGACGAGCTGCTGGCTGGCGGCCAGCACCTCCTGCGCCTGTTCTGTGAACCTATCTTGTCTCATCATGATTGCTCACCTCTATCGATCGATTTCGATTTCGGGTCGTAGGCGCGTAGCTTCAGCTGCGCCCGCGAGGGGCGGTGCCGACTCCCTTCCGCCGGTTGAAACCGGCGGCTTCTTGATTCCCGAGGCTGCGGGCTTCGGCGTGAGCCTTCGGCCCGAGCTCAGGCCGAGGGCTCAGCCGAACGGTTTCATCCCGGAGGTCTCTCACTTGTGTCACGCTGTTGCTCCGTCCTCCACCCCACGGCCGGCCCCGCCCAGGCGGACGGACCCGCCCGGCCCGCCCTGGCCGACCTGAAGGTTGGCCCCTACGGGATGATTGTTGCGTCATTTCTTCCTCGCCAGGGCGTGCCAGTGCACGTTCGCATAGGGACGCCCCTCCGTGTCCGATATGTCCCGCCGCTCCTCCCGCAGCCACACCACCTCGAAGCCTTCGAGAAACTTCTCCCGTATCTCCTCCTCCGTCGAGTAGTGGTGCGGCAGCGCCTTGTCCGTCGCCTCCTCGCCCGGTATCTCGTATGTGCCCGGCTCGAGTTCGACGGCCCGCCCCTCGGCGAGCAGCTCGCGGCTGCGGGCGAGCTGGCCGTCGGCCGTCGATATGAACGTTACCAGGAAGTAGCCGCCCTCCTTCAGCTTGTCGCGCACGCCGCCTATCGTCTCCAGCATGCCGTCGACGGTCGTGTGGTAGACGACGTGCCAGGCGACGACGGCGTCCAGCGAGCCGTCCCGCTCCGGGATCGCTCTCATATCGGTACGTGTTATCCTGGCGCGCAGGCCGGCCTGTCCGAGCCGTCGCTTGCAGGTCTCTATGGCCGCGGGCGAGATATCGCAGCCGGACGCCGTGAAGCCGGCGGCGGCGAGCACGTGCAGGTGACGCCCCAGGCCGCAGCCCAGGTCGTGGACGCGGACTCTGCTCCTGCGCGGCTTCGAGCTGTCCTTGAGCAGGCGCACCAGCTCCACGACCTCCGGTCGCGGGTCCTGCAGCTCCCAGCGGCGCCCGTACTTGCGCCAGAGGGGCTCCCAGCCCAGGCTGGTCTCGCGACTCGTCATCTCTCGTACCTCCGGCTGTCCTAGCGCTGCTCCGCTGGTAGCTGCGGGGCTTCAGCCCTGCTCGGGCCGACATCCGGGCGCGTAACCCCCGAAGGCCAGCCTTCAGGCTGGCGCGGGGGGGGGGGGGGGGCGGGGGGCGGGGGCGGGGGCCGGGGGGGCGGGGGGGGGGCCGGCGGGGGGGGGGGGGGGGGG
>CAZMGB010000007.1:0-25191 GCA_964565775.1 uncultured Dehalococcoidia bacterium | reverse complement strand
TTTCCGCCGTGCTGGGGTTTACTCCGGGGCGCTAACCCCCCTACGCCCCCCTTTCCGGGGGGGGCGGCGGCCTGGCTCAAGCCTGGCCGCCGGAAGCCTTGCGAGCGGTGGTCCACATGACGAAAACGGGCTATTGGCCACAGAACGACACTGATTGACGCAGATTGGGCGCAGCAGATTCCGGTCGCTGAGGGATCTGTGTCTTGCCTGTGTGTATCTGTGGCAATCCAAATTGTTCATGTCCAAGAGCTCGGCCCCCGACATCTGCTCTGTCATTAGGCGTTCTCTTCTCTGGGGGCGGGCAGGCGGCGGTCGCGCAGCCGCTGCAACTCGGAGCGCATCCTCTCCATCTCCGCCTCCATGCGGCGGATGCGCTCGTTCATGCGCAGCATCACTTCGACGCCCGCCAGGTTCAGGCCCAGGTCGTTGATCAGGCTCTGGATCTGGCGCAGGCGGTTGATATCGGACTGAGAATAGAGACGGATGCGGCCCCGCGAGCGCGAAGGCGCCAGCAGCCCCGCCCGCTCGTAATAGCGGAGGGTCTGGGCGTGCACGCCGATCATCCTGGCGGCGACGCTTATGACGTAGCAGGGCTCATCTTCAGGTATCGTGTTTTCCTGCAACGAAGCTCACTCCTCGGGCTAGACGATTACGGCCGTCTTGCCCCGGCGCCCCTGTCGAAGGAACGTTATCTCTATCTTCTGGCCGGGCCGGACCGACTTCAGCGCCTCGGCGATCTGGGAGGCGCTCGCCATCTGCCGCCCGTCCAGGGCGACGATTACATCTTGGGCTCGCAGGCTGGCGCGGGCTGCCGACGAATCGGGCTCTATCTCCAGCACCTGCACACCGCCCTCGACGGCGATGGCGACGATGCCCAGCCTTCCGCCGTCGCGGCGACGCATCTCGTCGAAGCGGGCGAGAGCGGCGAAAACGCTGCTCACGGGCACGGCAAAGCCGACCCCACGCGCGTAGGGCATGACAGCAGTCGTAATGCCCACGACCCGTCCCTGCGCATCGACGAGCGGCCCGCCTGAGTTGCCCGGGTTTATCGCTACGTCCGTCTGCACGAGGTCGCGGAGGGCGAGTCCGCGCCCGACCGGCAGCTCGCGCCCCAGGGCGCTCACCACGCCGGCCGTTATCGTCCAGCTCAGGCCGTATGGGTTGCCGATCGCCACGACGAGCTGCCCGACCTTGAGCGGCCCGCTGTAGAGCTCCGCTACGGGCAGGCCCCTGGCCGCCACACGCAGCATAGCGATGTCCAGCGCCGGGTCGGCGCCCATGACGGCGGCCTGGAGACGGCGACCGTCCGCTAGGCTCACCGTCACCTGTGCGGGGCCCCGCACGACGTGCTCGTTGGTGAGGATGCGGCCGCTGGAGTCGAAGATGACGCCGCTACCGACGCCACGGCCGCGGCCGGACTCCACTTTCACGACCGCCGGGCCTACCCGCTCGGCGGCGCTGCTCACTGCCTGCGAGTAGGCGTCCAGCGCTTCTTTGTCGCCAGTCGTCATCGGACGATCACTGCTCCAAGCTCCGCAGCTCTTCGAAGAGCTTCTTCTCGCCGTCCGATAGCTTCTCCGGCAGGCGCACCTTGGCGCGGGCGAAGAGGTCGCCCTTGCCGTCCTTGCCCAGGTGAGGCATGCCCTGGCCGGTCAGCCGGAAGGCCTTGCCGTTCTGCGTCAGGGGCGGCACCTTCAGCATCACCTTGCCCTTCATCGTCGGCACCTCGACCTCGCCGCCGAGGACTGCGTCCGTCAGGGGCACCTCCACGTCGGTGTAGAGGTCGTCGCCGCGCCGCTCGAAGCGGTCGTGGGGCCGCACCGATATCAGCAGATACAGGTCCCCCTTGCGCCCGCCGCTCGAGCCGGGCGCGCCCTCGCCGGCGATACGCACGCGCGATCCCTGGCGCACGCCGGCCGGGATCTTCACCTCCAGCCGTCGTGGGCGCACCGTCGTGCCGGAGCCG
Organism: uncultured Dehalococcoidia bacterium; assembly: GCA_964565775.1. Lineage (GTDB taxonomy): Bacteria > Chloroflexota > Dehalococcoidia > DSTF01 > JALHUB01 > CAZMGB01. Next base: position 23,225 of record CAZMGB010000007.1, on the reverse strand, counting down.
CGACAGACGTGGCAGACGGCCCCCGTCACCTGGCCGGTGCCGCCGCAGGTGCGGCAGGGCTCCTGGCTCTCCATCTGGAGGGTGCGGGTGCTGCCGCGGTATGCCTCCTCCAGCGTCACTTCGACCCGGTGCTCGATGTCGCGGGGTCGGGCGGGCGCTCTGCGACGGGCGCCACCGAAGCCGCGGAATATGTTGCCGAATACAGAGCCGAGGTCGGCGCCCTCACCAAAGAGATCGCTCATGTCGAAGGTGCCGCCCGCGCCCGCAGCGCCGCCGGGCTCGAAGCGGAACCAGCGGGCGCCCCCGGAACGGCGCTGCATCTCCTCGATCTGGTCGGCGTACTGCCACTTGTCGCCGTATTTGTCGTACTTCTTGCGCTTCTCCGGGTCGGAGAGCACCTCGTAGGCGCCGTTGATCTCCTTGAAGCGGGCCTCGGCCGCCTTGTCGCCCGGGTTGACGTCAGGGTGGTGCTTGCGGGCGAGGCGGCGGTAGGCGTGCCGGATCTCCTTGTCGGAGGCGCCTCGCTTGACGCCGAGGATTGAGTAGTAGTCTTGGGCAGCCATAGCTAGATCACCTGCAACGGTGACTTCCGGGCACGTAGCCCAGTCAAATCATAAAACTTGATAATATATTTGTCAAGACTCTTGACAACGTATCGCCCGTTTGCTATATTCTTCGTAGACGAGATACGCGGAGGGCGGAGGTCGACGCCCGAACCCGAGAAAGATCGATTGCTAGTCCAATTATTCCGGAGGTGAACGAAAATGGCAAACATCATCCGCTGGCATCCTTTTGGTGAGCTGACACGGCGTGGCTGGGTGATGGACCGTCTCTTTGACGAGGGCTTCTTCTCGCCCTGGCGCGCCCTGGGCTGGGAGGCCGCCGGCACCTACGTGCCCGTCGACGTGTATGAGACTGATGAGCACCTGGTGTTCGAGGCCTCGATGCCCGGCCTCAAGCCCGAGCAGGTCGATGTCTCCATCAGCGGAGGCGTCCTGACCATCAAGGGGGAGACGACGGCCGAGGAAGAGGAGAGGAAGCCGCACTACCACCGGCAGGAGCGCCGCTACGGTGCGTTCCGCCGCTCCTTCACTCTGCCCGAGGGCGTGGACGCTGAGAAGGCGGAGGCTGTCGTGGAGGACGGCGTCCTCACCCTGAGCATCCCCAAGGCCGAGGCGGCGAAGCCCAAGACGATCAAGGTCAAGGCCCGCAGCCTCATCGAGGGCAAGAAGGCGTAATCGAACCGTACGGTCGACACCCCAACCGCGTACCCACAAAGGCCAGGCAAATGAGCCTGGCCTTTCGCTTTTCGGCCGGGGGCCCCGGTGAGGGCCCTGCCGAGGCGGTGCGGCTGACTCAGCGCCGGCCGCCGAACATGCCCTTGATCTGATCCCAGACCGATTTGTGGCTGAGGCTGTGCAGGAACTTCCCCCATGCCTCCTCGGCTGAGGCGGAGCGTGCGAGGCGGCGGACGCGCTCCTCGACCAGGTCGGTCACGCGCTTCTCCTCGCCGGCGTCGAGCCAGAAGCCGTGCCCGTCCTCGCACGTGTCCAGTTCGAGGTTCCAACCGCGGTAGTCGAAGGCCGTCATCGTCTTCCCGCACTTGGGACAATTGAGCTTGCTCGCTCGCTCGGAGTATTCGATCGTGGCCCTCCTCACCTGCTCGCTGGCGATGGTCGCTTCGAGCCGATCGAGCTCGTCGTGGTCGAGCCAGCGGCCGCTGCAAGAAGGGCACTGGTCGACCTCGATGCCAGCGTAGTGCTGGATCGTGAGGTCGACGTCACAGCGTGGACATCGCATGCCTGCTGACCTCCCTCTTTCTCAGATCGTATCACAGGTGCGAGCCGCCCGGCTTGGTGCGGGCAGGACAGACCTGTGTATGCAGCGATCGCGCCAGTTGGCCCGGCGCTTGCGGGCTCACGGGCCACGTAGCGCTCGGGCGTAGCCTTCCGGTCACTCGAGGCCCATCGCCCGGACCTCGCGCTCGACGGCCGCCGCCTGCTCTGGCGTGAGGTCGACAAGGGGCGGCCGGACCTGGGTGAGGGGCAGGCCGGCGACGATGTGGATGAGGTACTTGACGGTTGCGGGGAACGGGTTGCGCTCGACCAACTGGCGCACGGCGCTGAGCTTGGATTGAGGACCGGCCATGTCGCCGCCTTCGAGATGCGCCTTGCGGACGGCTACCAGAAGATCGGGGAAGACGTTGGCCGTCGACGAGATGGCGCCCACGGCGCCCGCTCGGTACGCCTCGCCGATGTTGCCGTCGCTCCCGTTGTAGATGGCGAGCTGGGGGTAGCGCTGGATGTAGTGGCGGGTCTTCTCCAGCTCGCCGCTCGTGTCCTTGATCCCGAGGAGCTGCTCCGGGTAGCGTTCCGCCAGGGCGTCCACGAGCTCGTCGACGATCTCGACGCCGCTGTGGCTGGGGATGTTGTAGAGCATCGCCTTTCCCTCTCGCGGCAGGGCGCGGAAGATGGCGTCGTAGTAGGCGATGAGCCCCTGCGGCGTCAGCCCCTTGAAGTAGAAGGGCGGCACGATCAACACGGCGTCCGCGCCCGCTTCGAGGGCGTAACGGGAGATGGAGACGGTGTCTGACAAGGAGGAGCAGCCGGTCCCGACGAAGACGCGCAGGCCGCCCCGCGCCCGCAGGACGGTGTCGATGACCTGCTTGCGCTCCTCCAGCGAGAGGGAAGGGCCTTCGCCGTTCGTGCCGAGGGCGAGGACGCCGTCGGCGCCACGGCGTTCGAGGTAGGCGAGGTGTTGCGGCATCCACTGCGGGTCCAGCTCGAGGCCGCCCTTCGTGAAGGGAGTTACGATGGCAGGAACGGTGTGCGGCAGTTCAGACATGGTAAGTTCTCCTGGGCTTCATGCGGCGCCAAGCACGCCGACCTCGTGCTCCAGCTTTCGCGGCGCCGACGGCTTCTCAAGATTGGAGAGGGCGATATCCAGATTGCGCGCGGTGTGTATGAGGGATACGTGGGTGAAGGCCTGGGGAAAGTTGCCCAGGGCCTCGCCAGTGTGCGGGTCCACCATCTCGGAGAAGAGGCCGAGGTGGTTGGCGCAGGCAAGCACCTTCTCGAAGAGCTCCCGGGCTTCCTGCACGCGGCCGATGAAGACGAGGGCGCCCACCAGCCAGAGTGTGCACATCATAAAGGCGCCTTCCTCGCCGCCGAGGCCGTCGTCCGTCTCCTCCCAGCGGTAGCGGCGCACGAAGCCGTCTCGGCAGAGCTCCTCTTGGATGCGCTCGACGGTGGAGACGACGCGCGGGTCGTCGGCGGCCAGGAAGCCGACCATGGGGATGAGAAGGTTGCTGGCGTCCATGTTGTGGGAGCCGTAGTACTGCGCGAAGGCGCGCTTGCGGCTGCTCCAGCCGTTCGCCAGCACGTCGTCCTGGATCTCCTCGCGGACGCGGCGCCAGAGGGTAAGATCCTCGTCCTTGCCGAGAGCCTCGGCCAGGCGGATGGCGCGGTCCATGGCCACCCAGCACATGAACTTGGAGTGGACGAAGTGCCGCATCTGGCCGCGCACCTCCCAGATACCTCTGTCGGGCCGCTGCCAGTTGCCGATAACCGCCTCCACGAAGCTCACGATCGTTTCCCACATGGCGTTGGTTATGACGCCGCCGGAGCGGTGGTAGGTCGCGCAGGCCAGGAGCACCTCGCCGAAGACGTCCATCTGTAGCTGGCTCGCCGCCGCGTTGCCGATGCGCACCGGTCGGGAGCCGCGATATCCTTCCAGGTGCGGCAGCTCCAGCTCCCGCAGGTCCGTCTCATAGTTCAGGCCGTAGAGAGTCTGGGTCCTGACGCCGCAGGCCTCGCAGAAGTTGCTGAGCCAGTTGAGGAAGCCCGCAGTCTCCCGCACGTGGCCGAGCCGGTGGAAGATGTCCAGGGTGTAGGCCGCATCGCGCAGCCAGCCATAGCGGTAGTCCCAGTTCCTGGGCCCACCGATCGCCTCGGGCAGCGATGTGGTCGCGGCGGCGCAGATGGCGCCGCTCGGCTCGTACACGAGAAGATGAAGGGCCAGCGCCGAGCGCCTCACCCAGTCGCGCCAGCGGCCCTCATAGTGGAGATCGCCGGCGATGCGCCGCCAGAAGTCCACCGTGGCCGACAGGTTCTTCCGGGCTTCATGCGCCGCCAGCGGCCGCACCGTCCGCTCGTCCCAGTGGAGGACGAAGCAGGCCTCCTCACCCTTGCTGAGGGCGAACGTGGTATGGGCGCGGTCGCCGGTCACCGGCAGCGGCACGTCTGACGCCAGGGACATAGCGTGGTGGTCCTTTGTCGCCAGCACGCCGCCGGGCTGCTGTTCCAGGGATGTGGCGCCGCGGGCGTAGTCGAGCCGCGGTTCATAGAGGCACTCCATCTCGACGCGCCCCTCGACGCAGCGGGCCAGGCGGAGCAGGTCGCTGGGAGAGCGTGCCACATCCCGGCCGACGGGCATGAAGTCGATGACCTCCACCTTACCCTGGGGCGCGGTGAACGTCGTGGAGAGGACGTTGGTGTCGGGCAGGTAGGCCTGGCTGCTGGTGGACGGCCCGCCGGGGCCCAGGCGGAAGCGGCCGCCGATCCTGTCGTCGAGTATGGCGGCGAAGACGCTGGGCGAGTCGAAGCGGGGAAAGCACAGCCAGTCGATGGAGCCGTCCAGCCCCACCAGGGCTGCTGAGTGCATATCGCCGATGACGCCGTAGTCTTTGATGGGCTTATAAGCCATGGGTCTGGCTGGGCGCACGGGGTCGGCCGTCACCGGGGCGCTGCCCCCGCGGGCTGGCATCTCGGGCCACACAGTGTACAGGCACCGTGGACGCGCGCAGATGGCGTCTGAAACCCGCCCCCGATCGTAGAAGCCATGATACGGTTGCCATGAGCCGAAGTCAAAGAGCCCCGCGTTGATTCCCCAAGCGCCGCGTGGCAAACTGATTCGAGAGGAGTCCCGCTGTGCCCTTCGGCCACCGACCGCCTGGAGGCGCGAGGGACGGCGGACCGGCGGGGCGTGAGGTGCTCGGTGCGACGATTATGGCCGTTGTTCGCGGCCCTGGCGGTCTTCCTCATACTGACGGCGGCTCTCGTCAGCAATCGCCACGGACGGATCGCACTGAGCACGGCCGTCTTTCTCCCCGATCTCCTGGTAGACTTCCCCGTCCGACCCGTAACCTGGGTCACGAACGAGCCTATTCGCGAGGACGTGACCCTACACTACGGCTCGCGGACCATGGAGGCGGAGGTCTACAGGCCCGGCGACGACGACCGCCATGGGGCTTTCGTATTCGCCATGGGAGCGCCTCCCCTGGACCGCGACGACCCGCGGCTGGTGAAGCTCGCGGACGCCGCAGCGCGAGGCGGCCTGGTGATGCTCATCCCCTTCTCCGAGGACCTGGAGAACGAGTTCATCGCGCCCGAAGAGGTGGATGCCCTGGTAGCGGCCTTCCAGTTCTTGAGGGAACAGGAGTACGTCAAGCCGGACAAGATCGGCTACATCGGGGTCAGCGTGGGCGCCTCGCTCTCACTCCTTGCGGCGTCCGACGCCCGGATCGAGGGCGACGTCGACCTCGTTGTCTCCTTCGGTGGCTATTACGATGCTCTGGACGTGTTGAAGGCGGTGACGACCGAGACTATCTCCTACAACGGCACGGAAGAGAGGTGGGAGCCGGACCGCCACACCGTCATCGTGATGTACAAGCAGCTCATCCTCCGGCTGGAGAACGCCCGTGACCGGGATATCCTGTGGCGCATCTTCATCCAGAGGGTGGCGCCGTCCTCCGCGGACCTGGCGCTCCTCTCGCCTGAGGGCCGCGCCTCCTACGAGGTCCTGTCCAATCACGACCCGTCGCGGGTCGATGCGCTGCTCGAAAGGCTGCCGCCATCGGTCCTGGAAGCGCTGCGGCTCCTCTCGCCGAGCCGACGTGTCGAGGATGTGAAGGCGGAGCTATTCATCCTCCACGACCAGGGGGACCACTACATCCCCTATGTTGAGTCGCGGCGGCTGCGCGACCGCCTCGCGGGGCGCGAGAACGTCCACTTCACGGAGCTCTCCATCTTCAACCACGTGGAGCCGAGCAGCGAGAAAGGGGCGCTGGCCCTCTTCCTGGACGGTTCCAAGCTCTACTTCCGCCTCTACCAGCTCCTCTTGCGCCTCTCATAGAAAAGAACCGGCAGGGCCTCCACACGACTCACACCTGTCCCCGCGCTGTGGCTGTCTCAGGCCATGGCTGTCCCTTGGCACGGCGTGACAGGGAGCTGAGATCGTACAAGAAAATAAGGCAATTGCCTCTTTTCCTGGGGCAAATGCCTTGCTATAATAACCTTACGGGGGGAGTGAGGCAAACGGCGGAAATTTTGGGTAATATGGGCGGCGCGGCCGCTTGGCGCGCTCCGGACAACCCAGAAAGGTGATGAAGTATGGCACAGGCAACAGAGGCAGGCAGAGTCGGAACAGTGGTGAAAGAGGCCGAGCGGGGGCTCAGAATGGAGGCTCTGTGGGAGAGGGCCTGGCCGGAAGAGCTGGCGAACAAGATCCTGCCGCCGATGGTGGTACTGGCGCGCTTCACCCTGGGCTGGGTCTTCGCCTACGCCGGTTTCCACAAGCTGATAATGGGCTTCAGCGCCGGCGGCTATCTGGGGAACGCGACGAAGGGGCCGTTGACGGGCTGGTTCCACAGCCTCGCCAGCAACAGCATGGCGCTGAACGTCATCGACCCGATGGTGACCTGGGGCGAGATCCTCATCGGCCTTGCTCTGGTCTTCGGAGTCTTTACCCGCTGGGCGGCCCTCTGGGGCTCGGTGATGCTGATGTTGTTCTACCTTTCGGCCTTCCCGCCCGAGAACAACCCGTTCTTGGAGTACCACCTGGTCTACATCGTGGCCCTGGGTATCCTCAGTGCTCTCGGTGCCGGCCGCATCCTGGGGCTGGACTACTTTGTCGAGCGGCTGCCTCTGGTGAAGCGGCTGCCGGGAGTGAAGTTCGTTCTAGGCTGAGGATAAGAAGGGCCGCCCTCTTGGACTTGGGCCGGTCCCACAGGGCCGGTCCAGGTCGTCGTCTTCTCCGAGGGAGGGGAAGAGGGGGGCGAAGCTGGCGCGGACGCGAAAGGGCGGCCCTGAGAAGGGCCGCCCTCCCAGTCGTGATGTCCCCTCGCCAACGTTCCCCGCCAGTCCGCAGGCCAGAGGGCACCCATCACGGCCCGGGCAGGAGGATGGGCGGAGTGCTCTCCCGATGGCTCAGGTTTCGCTCTTCATCTGCATCTCGTTCAGGATGACCGGAACCTGGTAGCGCCTCCCAGAGGGGGGTGCGTTGGGTTTCGTTCGCCTTGTGGCGGCGTTAGTTCTTCGCGGAGGATCGTGACGTCGGGCGGCGCTGACACGCCGATCTTCACTCGGCCTCGGTCCACACCGAGCACCTGCACGACGATGTCGTTTCGGATGAGAATGCTCTGATGCACTTTCCTTGTGAGGACCAGCATCGAGTCGTTCCTTCGTGTGAAGCCGCAGGCGGGGAAAGTTCTTGACTTTTTCGCCCCTATGGTTTATGTAGGAACTAATTTGCCGGATGATTATGGCCGGAGAAAGACTACCAGCGCCATACTACCGGAAACATCTAACTAGAGAGCTCTTACTGGCAATTCTTTACTGGTATCATAGTTCCTCATTAACCGCTTGTCAAGGGGGCCGCCGTGAAGAAATGGGGTTTGCTAACAAATCATGCCCTGGTGCTTATTCACGTGCGAGAACACCCGCGCTCGACGCTGCGAGAGATCGCCAACGCAGTGGGAATCACCGAGAGGGCGACCCTGTCCCTCTTGCGTCGCCTGGAGCAGGAGGGGATCATCTCCCGTCAGAAGGAGGGGCGGCGCAACAGGTACTGGGTGAATCTGGATGCAGTACTCGATTCGATGGCGCTCGGGCCCTATACCATCGAGGAGATCATGGGAGCGATTATCGAGCTCACCGGCCGCAGTCCGCGGCCGCCTGAGGGCATGCGACCCCCTGACGAGTCGCCGGACGGCAGGCGCCGCCGCCGCTGATTTTCAGTGTCGACGACCTAGATCTGAGGGGCCAGGCTGCAAGCCGGGCCGCTCCTTCTTACTCCCCTCCAGGCACGTGCCGGCTCTCGACAGCAGCTCCTGGCGCCTTCGCATACGGTCTAGCGTGGCAGGCCCAGGCCGCGTGTGGCGATGATGTTGCGCATGATCTCGCTCGTGCCGGCGGCGATGGTGCTCGCGGCCGCGGTAAGGTATCCTCGCTCCAACCGGCCCTTGAGGGGCGCCCACGGCGATCCCCTCTCCAGGCCGCCGTACAGCCCGATAAGCTGGAGCCCCGTCTCGGCGACCCGCTGCGCAAGCTCGCTGCCGTAGAGCTTGGAGATCGACGCCTCGTAGTTGGGGATCATGCCCTGCGACTGCATCCAGGGGATGCGGTAGGCGATGAGTGTGCCGGCCTCTATCTCCACTGCCCGGTCGGCGAGGCGCAGGCGCACCTGTCGATAGGAAGGGGCGTCTTTCGTGGTGACGTTCTCGCGGACGAAGGCCGTCAACCCCTCGAGGGCGCGTCGCGCTCCCGCGAAGGCCTGGATGCCGGAGCGCTCGAAGTCGAGGGCGACCGCTACCTGGTACCAGCCGCGGTTCAGCTCGCCGACCAGGTTCTCCTTGGGGATGCGCACGCTGTCGAAGAAGACCTCGTTGAAGCCGTGCGAGCCGGCCATGTTGATGAGCGGCCTTATGCTGATGCCGGGGGAGGTCAAGTCGACTACGAAGGTGCTGATCCCCTTGTGCTTGGGGGCATCCGGGTCGGTGCGGGCGGCGAGCCAGCCCCAGTTGGAGCGATGGGCCACGGAGACCCATATCTTCTGCCCGTTGATCACGAAGTCGTCGCCGTCGCGGACGGCGCGTGTCCGGAGGGCCGCCAGGTCGGAGCCGGCCTCCGGCTCACTGTAGAGCGTGCACCAGACGTCCTCGCCGCTGGTGATGCGCGGCAGGTATTTCGCCTTCTGCTCGTCCGTGCCGTAGAGCATGATGGCCGGTCCGACCCAGGCCACCCCCATGCCGCCGCCTCCGGGGGCCGCCTGGTAGGCCATCTCCTCGTTGTAGATGAGTTGCTGCATATGGGAGGCTCCCAGGCCGCCGTACTCGCGGGGCCAGGCCATTGCCAGCCACTTGCGCTCGGCCAGCTTCCTGGTGAAGCGGCGGCTCAGCTCCCACAGCTCCTCCCGCTCTTCGGCGCCGAGCGGGTCGGCGCCTTCCCAATCGGGCGGCAGCTCCGCTGCGAGGAAGTCTACGATCTCCTTGCGAAAGGCCTCCTCGTCAGGTGTGAAGCGAAACTCCATGGCGTACTCCTATCCCCCGGTCCGGTGACTTTGGAACCTTTGAACCCTCGAAGGCGGCAACCGCTCTGAGGAGCCTGCGGCTCTATGGTTCCAAGGTTCTAAGGTTCCTTCACCTTTCGTCTGGCGCCCAGCCGTTCGGCGACGCTCTCGAAGACACGGTACTCCTGTGCGCCCATTAGATCGAAGGTATCGTTTCCGTGCGTGGCGGACGCGGCCCAACCGCTGGCCGACTCGCCGCCGCGGGTGGGGAAGATGAACGTCGGGACACCGGCGACACCTCTCTGCCGCACCCAGGCAACCTTCTCGTCCACGTCGTGGGCGTAGCGACCGCTGGCGAGCGCCTCCCTGAGCGCGGAGCCGTCGAGGCGGCACGTATCGGCCAGGCGGCAGAGGACGTCGACGTCGCCGATATTCTCGCCCTCCTCGAAGTAGGCGCGGAAGACGGCGCGATGGAACGGCTCGAAGCAGCCCCTCTCGTGGGCGTACTGCGACGCTTCGTGCGCGGGCCGTGAGTTGGCGAGGAAGCTCCGCGCCTTCATGTGGACCCCCACCTCTTCTCCCAGTTGCCGGAGCTGCTCGAAGTAGTCGGCGGTGTAGCGGCCGCGGCCCATGATGCTCTCCATGGGCATTCCTTCGAGCGGCAGGCCCGGGCGCAGCTCGAAGGGGTGCCACTCCACTTCGATGTCGAACTCTTCTTGGAGGCGTTCGATTCGCTTCAGCCCCAGGTAGCACCAGGGGCAGACGTAGTCCGAGATGGCGACGATCTTCATGGTCGGGGCTGAGACGAGGACCGGGCTGGAATACAGGAGATTATAGCATAGGGGCTGATGTTGACAGCGGTGGCCGCGGGACTTACATTGGAAGAGAACAACTGAATAGTGCTCTGCGGGAGCTTGGGTAAGCCAGGCTGAGAGGGTGGCCGCCTCGTCACCGACCGTCGAACCTGATCTGGGTAATGCCAGCGAAGGGAAGACGACTGAGCAAACGACGAGCACCGCCCCGAGAGCCCGGGGCGGTTTCTGTTGGGAGACCTGATGCGTGAAGACGGCCATGACCATCGCCGGCTCCGACTCGGGCGGGGGCGCGGGCATCCAGGCCGACCTGAAGACGTTCGCGGCGCTGGGTGTCTACGGCACGTCGGCCCTCACCGCTATCACCGCGCAGAACACCCAGCGTGTCGAGGACGTGCTGGAGCTGCCGCCGGCGATGGTGGCCGCACAGATCGACGCCATCATCGGTGATATCGGCGCCGACGCCGTGAAGACGGGGATGCTATCGAACGCGTCAATCATCCAGGTTGTCGTCGACAAGGTGCGGGAGCACCGACTGCCTAACCTGGTGGTCGATCCGGTGATGGTGGCCAAGAGCGGCGACTCTCTGCTTCGTGAGGAGGCGGTGGAGGCGTTGCGCGAGCGCCTGGTGCCGCTGGCCGTGGTGATCACGCCGAACGTCCCGGAGGCGGAGGTGCTGGCCGACACGAAGATCGAATCGGCGGAGGACGCCCGGGAAGCGGCCCGGCGGATCCACGAGATGGGGGCGCAGAACGTGGTCATCAAGGGCGGTCACGCCGCCTGGACTCCTGCGGCCGTAGACCTGTTCTTCGACGGGGAGTCGTTCCACGAGTTCGAGGCGCCGCGCGTCGACACCAACAGCACCCACGGCACGGGCTGCACATTCGCCTCGGCGATTGCGGCGTCGCTGGCCAAGGGGTCGAGCCCGCGGGAGGCGGTGGCAATGGCGAAGGCGTACGTGACGCGGGCGTTGCAGCAGGCCTACCCGGTGGGTCACGGCCACGGCCCCGTGCACCATTTCTTTCGCTACTGGCAGGGGTAGGGGAGAGCGCGGCGAGCTGAGATGCGCCAGTGCTACATCAGAGGAGAGATCGAGACATCGCCTGATGAGGGCGAGAATACTTCGTGAGGGAGCGACAAAGGGGCCGCCTGAACCGGCTCCCGCCTTCGCGCTAGAGGAGAAGACAATGGCAACTCGGGGCGGAACAAAGGGTGACGTCAATACCCAGATGCATCACGCCCGCCGGGGCGTCGTCACCGAGCAGATGAGGCTGGTGGCCGAGAAGGAGGGGCTGGAGCCGGAGTTGGTGCGGCAGGAGGTGGCGGCGGGCCGGCTGGTCATCCCCGCCAACGTCAACCACCTGAAGATGCGGCTGGAGCCCATCGGCATCGGCACCGCCGCCAGCATCAAGATCAACGCCAACATCGGCAACTCGGCCGTCAGTTCCGAGATCGACTGCGAGGTCGCGAAGCTGCACGCCTCCGTCCATTACGGCGCCGACACGGTGATGGACCTGAGCACCGGCGGCAACATCGACTCTATCCGCGAGGCGATAATCGCCGCCAGCCCCGTACCCATCGGCACGGTGCCCATCTACCAGGCCGTAGCCGAAGTGAAGCAGGTGGAAGACCTCACCGCCGAGGACCTGCTGAACATGATCGAGCGCCAGGCGCGCCAGGGCGTCGACTACATGACGGTGCATTGCGGCGTCCTGCGCGAGTACCTGCCGCTGGTGCAGCACCGCATCACCGGCATCGTCAGCCGTGGCGGCGGCCTGCTGGCACAGTGGATGGTGCACCACGGACGTCAGAACCCGCTGTACGAGAACTACGACAAGCTGTGCGACATCGCCCGAAAGTACGACGTCACTCTCAGCCTGGGCGACAGCCTCCGCCCCGGCTGCCTCGCCGACGCCAGCGACGCCGCCCAGTTCGCCGAGCTTAAGACCCTGGGCGAGCTCACCCTGCGCGCTTGGGAGAAGGACGTGCAGGTCATGGTCGAGGGGCCCGGCCACGTCCCGTTCGACCAGATCGAGATGAACGTTAGGAAGCAGCAGGAGCTCTGCCACGGCGCGCCGTTCTACGTCCTGGGCCCCATCGTGACGGACATCGCCCCCGGCTACGACCACATCACGTCGGCCATCGGCGCCACCATGGCCGCATACGCCGGGGCCAGCTACCTCTGCTACGTGACGCCGAAGGAGCACCTGGGCCTGCCCGACATCGACGACGTCAAGCAGGGGGTCATCGCCTACAAGATCGCCGCCCACGCCGCCGATGTCGCCCGCGGCCACAAGGGCGCCCGCGACCGCGACGACGCGCTGTCGCGCGCCCGCTTCACGTTCGACTGGGAGAAGCAGTTCGAGCTGTCGCTCGACCCGGAGCTGGCGCGCACCATGCACGATGAGACGCTGCCCGACGACTACTTCAAGCACGCGGAGTTTTGCTCCATGTGCGGCCCCAAGTTCTGCCCGATGATGATCACCCAGAAGCTGGGCCAGGTAACGGAGACCATCGAGGAGACGTAGAGCAAGCCGTAGGGGCAGGCCCCTGTGCCTGTCCGGCCGCGAACGTGGGGGCAGGCCCCTGTGCCTGTCCGGCCGCGAACGTGGGGGCAGGCCCCCGCGTCTGTCCGGCCGCCTAGACGGTCGAGGGGGATAGGAGAAAACGAATGGATGACCATCTTGAGATAGCAGGAAAGAAGTTCCGGTCGCGGCTGATGCTGGGCACCGGCAAGTACGCCTCCCCCGAGGAGACCGTCGCCGCCCTCGACGCCTCCGGCACCGAGATCGTGACGGTGGCCATCCGCCGCCTCGACCTCGACGACCCCAAGAAGAAGACTGAGCTCGACTTCATCGACTGGTCCCGCTACACGATCCTGCCCAATACGGCGGGCTGCCAGACCGTCGACGAGGCGCTGATGACGGCTCGCCTCGCCCGCGAGCTCACGAGCTCCAACTGGATCAAGCTGGAGGTGGTGCCCGACCCCCGCTACCTGCTGCCCGACCCCATCGGCACCCTGCGCGGCGCCGAGCAGCTCGTCAAGGAGGGCTTCACCGTCCTCCCCTACCTCCACGCCGATCCCGTCCTCGCCCGCCAGCTTGAGGAGTTGGGTTGCGCCACGGTCATGCCCCTCGGCTCGCCCATAGGCTCCGGTCGCGGTATCTTTACGCTGGAGGAGATCGAGATCATCATCGAGAACGCGAACGTTCCCGTGGTGGTCGACGCCGGCCTCGGCTCGCCGTCCGACGCCTCCCTGGCGCTGGAGGTGGGCGCCGATGCCGTCCTCATGAACACCGCTATCGCCAAGGCCAAGAACCCCGTCCTCATGGCCGACGCGATCCGCATGGGGGTCGAGGCCGGGCGCAAGGCGTTCCTGGCCGGGCGCATCGCCAAGAAGGCCTACGCCTCCGCCAGCAGTTCTCTGGAAGGGGTCGTTAGATGACGCGAACGACGCGCACGAGCCGGCTCGGCCGTCTGCACTTTCCCACTCTCTGCCTCATAAGCGACCGCGGGCGCTGCGGCAAGACGCCGCTGGAGACGGTCGTGGAGAGCGCGCTCAAGGGCGGAGTGAACGTGGTGCAGCTTCGGGAGAAGGACCTGTCGGCCGGCGAGCTGTTCGCGCTGGCCGGCCGCGTGCGTGAGGTCACCCGCGGACACGCCCTGCTCCTCGTGAACGACCGCGTCGACGTCGCCATGGCCTGCGGCGCCGACGGCGTCCACCTGCCCGAGAACGGCTTGCCCGTGGGGATGGCTCGCTGGCTCCTGGGAAAGCACACCCTCATCGGCCGCTCCGTGCACAGCGTCGACGCGGCGGCCCAGGCCGAGCGCGACGGCGCCGACTTCGTCCAGGTGGGGACTATCTTCGCCACGGACTCCAAGCCGGAGGCGGAGCCCGCCGGCGTGGGGCTTATCAAGGAAGTTGCGGAGGCGGTGTCGATCCCGGTGCTTGCCGTGGGCGGCGTCAATGCGAGCAACGCGGCCGAGGTCATCGCCGCTGGCGCCCGCGGCGCCTCGGTCATCTCTGCCATCTGCGGCGTCTCCGACGCCGAGAAGGCGGCGGACGAGCTGATGAAGGCCATGACCGAGGCCTGGTCGGCTGGCGCTGCGGAGGCCACGCCGGCGTAGGCAATGGTCATCTCCCTGACCGTCAACGGCAAGAAGCGCGAGCTCGACGGGGAGACGGACCTGCCCAGCTTCCTGCGAACGCTCGAGGTCGACCCGCGCCTGGTGGCGGTGGCCTACAACGGCGAGGTTATCCCCCGGGAGCAGTACGCGGGCATCCGGCTGCGAGACGGCGACAGCCTGGAGGTCGTGCGGATGGTCGGCGGCGGCTCGACCGGAAGCTGGAGGTTGGAAGTTGGAGGCTGGACGCCGGAGACGAAAGGCGGGGCGTAGCGGAAGGCTTCAGCCTTCCAGGGGCAGGGCAGCGGCTGGTTCTTGTCCGAAGGCCAGGCTTGAGCCTGGCCGCCGTGCCAGCCTGAAGGCTGGCGTTCGGAAGCCCCCGCTGCAGGGCTTCTCTGCCGGAGGCGGATGCGCCTCTGGCGCAAGCCCTGCACTTCGATGATTGGGGGACGCACCCAAACGGGGATGTGGCATGGCTGACGTAGTTGTCGTGGGTGGAGGCGTCATCGGCTGCGCCGTGGCCTACTACCTGGCGGAGGCCGGCGTCGCCGTAGAAGTCGTCGAACGCGGCGAGATCGGCGGCGAGGCGTCGGGCGCCGCTGCCGGCATGCTCGTCCACCTCGACGACGCCCTCCCCAGCGGCTCCTTTCGCAATCTGTGTGCGGACAGCGTTAAGATGTTCCCTTCGCTCGTGCGCCACCTCGAGGCTGAGACGGGCATCGATGTCGAGTACTTGACCACGGGCATGCTCGTCGTGGCCGACACGGAGGAGCGAGCCCGCGGCCTGCGCGAGCTCGTCCGTCTCTCACGGGAGTCGAGCCCCACGCTGGAATGGGTCGAGGGCGAGGTCCTGCGACGACTGGAGCCGGGGCTGTCGCCGGCGCTCCCGGGGGCCGTCTATTCAGCGGAGGAGCACCACGTCAACCCCGGCCGTCTGACGCAGGCCCTGGCGCAGGCGGCCGCTGCTCAGGGAGCGACCCTGCACCTGGGGGAGAGCGTGAGCGGCCTGCTGACCCGCGGCGAGCGCGTGGTGGGCGTGCGTTCCGCCTGGAGCCGCCTCGCCGCGGACCATGTCGTCCTTGCGGCCGGCCCTTGGACACGCATGCTGGGCGAGAAGCTGGGTGTGGGCGTTCCTACGCTGCCGATGCGCGGCCAGATGATTGCCTACCGTTCCAGCCTCGTGCGGAACATGGTCTGGGGAGTGGATGGATACCTGGTGCCTAAGGCCGGCGGCTTCCTCTTCGCCGGCGCTACCGTCGAAGACGTCGGCTTCCGGCTGCGCACCACTGAGCGGGGCCTGTCCTCGATGCGCCGCATGGCCCGCTCCCTCGTCCCTGCCCTCCGCTACGCCGAAGTCTCCTCTGCCTGGGCGGGCCTGCGCCCCGGCTCCGCTGACGGCATGCCCATCCTGGGGCCGGTGCCCGGCTGGGAGGGCATGACTGTGGCGACGGGCCACTTTCGCAACGGCATCCTCCTGTCGCCGGTCACGGGACGGCTTATCGCCCGCTCCATCCTCAACGGCCGGCCCAGCGAAGCGCTCGCTCCCTTCAGCCCGGCCCGCTTCCTGGAGCGCCCCTAGGGAGACCGACGTCGAGAGCGGCCCGCCCCAGGCGGGTGGGTGCGGATGCGCTCGGCCAATCGATGGGCCGCACCACGCACGTCGTCGGCGGCGCAGACGGCGCTGATCACGGCGACGCCATCGGCGCCCGCCGCCAGCACCTCACCGATGTTGTCTTCGGTAATGCCGCCGATGGCGACGACCGGCACGCGAACGGCCTCCTTGACCTCTCGCAGACGCTGGGGGCTCGCCGGTCGCGTCTTCTCCTTGGAGCCGGTAGGGAAGATGCTGCCTACGGCCACGTAGTCGGCGCCCGCCTCCTGGGCGCGCACCGCCTCTTCGACGTTGTTGGTGGAGGCGCCGATGATCGAGCCGGCAGGCATGAAGGAGCGCACGGACTGGGGCGGCAGGTCCTTCTGTCCGAGGTGGACGCCGTCGGCCGCGCAGGCGATCGCGAGGTCCGCGTGGTCGTTGACGAGGAAGAGGGCGCCGTGCTGCGAACAGAGCGCGGCGATGGCGCGGGCCTCCGATAGCTGCTCGCCCTTGTCGCGGAGCTTGTCGCGCCACTGGAGCACGGAGGCGCCGCCCTCCAGGGCGAGGCGCGCCACCTCGACGGCGTCTCGGCCGCGTGTCGCTTGTGGGTCGATGATGACATAGAGGCCGCGGACGGACGCTCTCGGCCGCCTGACCATCCGATGCTCCCTTGCGGATGTCTTCGGGGGCAGCCTACCGCAAGTGAGGCGGGCGCGGCAAGTTGGGGGTGCCCCGTCTCCTTGACACGGCTCTACCCCTGGCCGAGAATGGCACCTCAGGGCCGCGAGCGCCGTTGCGGCGCGTCGCGGGCGCCGCCGAGGTCCTGCCCGCCGTCACTCGCGGCGGCAGGCTAGAACGTGGAGGAAGTCGATTGGCGGTCGTGCTCATCACAGGTTGCAGCAGCGGCATCGGGCTGGTGACAGCCCTCCAGTTCAGTCGCAAAGGCGACACCGTCTTCGCCAGCATGCGTGACACCTCGAAGGCCGGGGACCTCGAGAGGGCGGCGCAGAGCGAGAACCTGCGCGTGGAGGTGGTGCAGCTCGACGTCACGGAGGACGCCTCGGTCCGGAAGGCGGTGGAGCGCGTCCTTGCCTCCGCCGGCCGCATCGACGTGCTGGTGAACAACGCTGGCATCGGCTCGGATGGCCCGATCGAGGACACGGACGACGACGAGGCGAAGGAAGTCTTCGAGACCAACTTCTTCGGCGTGCTGCGGGTGACGCGGGCGGTGTTGCCCACGATGCGGGAGCAGCGGTCCGGGACCATCGTCAACGTCTCATCCCTCTCTGGGAAGGTGTCGACGCCCTATGGCGGCATCTACTCGGCCAGCAAGTACGCGCTGGAGGCGGCCAGTGAGGCCCTCTACTACGAGGTCCATCCGTTCGGCATCCGGGTGCTGATCATCGAGCCGGGAGGCTTCGAGACCCGCATGGGCGAACACGACTGGAGGGTGCGCCGTTTCACGGAGAGGTCACCGTACTTTGAGTACGAGCGGCGGTTTTCGGAATCGATGACCAGGCTTCCCGGTCGCGGCGAGGGGCGTAACCCGCAGGTCGTTGCGCAGGCGATCTACGACGCCATCTACACGGACCGGCCGAAGCTGCGCTACCTAGTAGGGGAGGACGCGGAGATGATCGCCGGCCTGCGCCGTCAGCTCGACGACGAGCAGTTCGAGCAGACGATGCGCAAGGCCCTCGACATCTGGGACTAGCGCCGCCGCGGAGCCCTTGCGCTAGTCCCGCGGCAGGGCGAGACCGCGCATCGTCATGATGTTCTGCTGCACCTCACCGCAGACACGCAAGATCGCATCGGCGACCAAGTCGCGCTCATGCATGAGTTAGCGCCGACAGCGAGGACATCGCCTGAGAGTGCCGGCGATGCTCGTTGCCATTGGCCGGTTGTCTGCTATCCTGGCCCTCGCTACGCCTTCGCCGCGCGCTTAATGTGGTTCGGGTGATTGAATGGCTAGCTGCCGCCCCGCGGGCGTGTCGACGGCGTCGATGGTGGCGCCGTCGAGCGCTTGAGCCATTTCTGGCTGTATGACCAGGACCTTCCGCTCCTCGTGTAAGATCACTTGATCGCCCTCGCGCTCCTCGTCGAGAGCCAGGGCCAGGCCCTGGGGCGATCGCGTAAGCCGGAGAACGTCGGCTTCGTTCTTCTTGCTAGCTTCGAGGCTCTCGTGAAGCAGGGCCGCTGCCGGGTCGGTTACGTTCAGCACTTACATCTCCCTTCTCCATACGGGGAATGCCAACGAGTCCAAAATAGCAGACGTGTCAAATCGCTTTGTGGCAGGGATCGGGACGAGATCGGACTCTGGGGCCGCTACTCTGAGTGTGAGGGCACCACCGGAAGCTATGCCTGTGAGGCCTGGAGAGCCAGGGCGAGAGCCAAGCTAGGCAACGGTCAGACGCCGTCTACCTTCTTGCCGAGAAGCATGTCCCTGCGAGGGGCAGCGAAGAAAGAAGTGCTGGTCATGACAGACCGGCGACGCGGCCGAACGAGTCGCCGGGATGCTGATACACTGTGTGGATCGCGTCGTTCTTGGCCATGCGCAACACCCGCAGAGCGGGCTCGTCGGGCGCTCAAGCCGTCTCGGGCCGCGGCTTGACCGCCGTGATCATGTGCACGGTGCCGAAGGGACCGAAGTCCTCCCGCTGAGGCTCGATTCCCAGTCGGCGCAGGCTGCTCACTTCGTCGCGTGTGATGTCACCCTCGCGTCGCCAGATGCCCGCGGCCAGGCGCGTGGCGAGACCGCCGCGTTGGGACTCGCCTACGCTGATGAAGGCCAGCGAGCCGCCCGGCTTGAGGACGCGCAGCATCTCGGCGAGCGCCTCGTCCAGCTCGGGCACCGCGTTGATAGCAAACGTGCTGACGACGCTCTCGAAGGCGGCGTCACGAAACGGCAGGTGCTGCGCATCCGCACACACCAGCGGCGTCGCGGCAGCCCGCCGTCTCAGTCGTCGGGCGGCTCTGGCGAGCATCGCCGGGGAGAGGTCCAGGCCTACGGGATCGCATCGAGCCGCCAGCCGCTCCAGCAGCGCTCCGGTGCCGCAGCCCACATCCAGAGTGCGGCCGTGGGCATGGGGAAGGACGTGCTCCTGCCACCTGCGCCAGCGCCACAGCGAGAAGAGGTGTGTGACTGCGTCGTATACGGGGGCGAAGCGGCGATACAGACGCTGTGTCTGCAAGACGATGTCTCGGGCATTGGGCTGCGGGCGGGAGCTCATTCCCGTCGCTCCTTCATCTGCGGCTTCCCCGGCCGCTGACGTCGGCCCCAGGCACGGGCGGGGCTATCCTAGGCCCGCGGCAGGCCGAGGCCGCGCATGGCGATGATGTTCCGCTGCACTTCCGACGTGCCGGCCGCGATCGTGTACGACGCCGACGCCAGGTAGTAGCTCTCGATTCGCCCCCTGAGCGGCGCCCACGGGGAGTCCGGCGTCAGTTGCCCGCCGAGACCCAGCAGGTTGACGCCCGCGTTCCCCAGCCGCGCCTGGAGCTCCGTCCCGTAGAGCTTGGAGACAGAGGCCTCGTAGTTGGGGATGAGGCCGCGACTCTGCATCCACGCCACCCGGTAGCACAGCGTCCGCCCGATCTCGAACTCGATCTTCAGCTCCGCCAGCCGGTGGCGGACGGCTGCGTTCTCGCTCAGGCGCCGCCCGCCGAGCGTCGTTTCGCGCGCGTACTCCACCAGGTCCTCCAGTGTGCGCATGGCGTACATCACGCGCTGGATGCCGGAGCGCTCGAAGTCGAGGGTGGTGGTGGCGACGTACCAGCCGCGGTTCTTCTCGCCCACCAGGCAGTCGCGGGGCACACGCACGCTGTCCAGGAAGATCTCGCAGAAGGCGCCGGAGCCCAACATGTTCACCAGGGGCCGTATCGAGAGGCCCGGCGACTTCATGTCCGTGAGGAAGTAGCTGATGCCCTTGTGCTTGGGGGCGTCGGGGTCGGTGCGGGCGAGGAGGATGCACCAGTCGGCACGCTGGGCGCCGGAGCACCAGACCTTCTGGCCCGTGAGGACGAAGTCGTCGCCGTCCTCGACGGCCCGCGTCTCCAGGGAGGCCAGGTCGGAGCCGGCACCGGGCTCGCTGAAGCCCTGGCACCAGCGGATCTCGTTGCGGGCGATGGCGGGCAGGAAGCGGCGCCGCTGCTCGTCGGTGCCGTGCACCATGAGGGTGGGCCCGACCAGGGATGCCCCCTGGTTCGCCGCGCCCGGCGCCCGCTGGTAGGACATCTCCTCGTTGTAGACGAGCTGCCGCGTGGCGCTGGCGCCCTGGCCGCCGTACTCCAGGGGCCAGGCGAGGGTCAGCCACCCCTTGCGGGCGAGCGCCTTCGTGAACTCCTCGGCGAGCTTCGCCTCATCGGGCGGAAGGGGCTCGCGGTCGTTGCGGCCGCCCCAGCCCCTCGGCAGGTGCTCCTTCAGGAAGTCGCGCAGCTCCTGTCGGAAGGCCTCTTCTTCGGGCGCGAATCGAAAGTCCATGGTACCTCTCCGATTCGATGCTTAGTACCGCGGACTGGAAGTCCGCGGCTTGGTTGCCACACGGCCGGTAGCGCCGAGAAGGTGCCGGCGGCTCTGTTCAGCGTGCAAACTCGTCTAGCCCCTCCATCTGCGTTCTAATGTAGCGTCGCACTGTCGCCTCGGCAGCGGATTGCACAGGCTTCCACCCATAGCCGCGCTGCCAAAGGTTCTTCGTCCGGCCATCCAGCTTCAGCTCCGGGACCTGCTCGAAGACTCGGTGGGCGGACTTGCCTTTCAGCGCCTTCATGGCAGAAGGCAACGCTACCGGCGAATCCAGTTCGATCATGAGGTGCACGTGATCGATAGCTGTCTTGCACTCCAGCAGCCGGATGCCGTCTTTCCTGGCGACTTCCCATATGGCGTGCTCCGCCAGAGAGCTGACATCGCCTTCGAGCAGCCGTCTTCGGCGCTTGGTTGCGAACCAGACGTGATAGCGAGGCATATCTTCCGCCTACCGTGCCGCGGACATCCTGTCCGCGGTAGCAGTGTTCAGTTTCCTGCGATCGCGAATGAAGACGCGAACTTCCTGCCTAACCCCTCTCCCTCGCGAGGGAGAGGGGACAGGGGTGAGGGCCCCCTCACCTGCTCGTGAACTTCGGAGGCCTCTTCTCCACGTAGGCGCGCGGCCCCTCGCGGGCGTCCTCCGTCGTCTGCACCAGCACCATCGCCGCCTCGGCCATCTCCAGCGCGTGGTCCACGTCCGCCTGCAGCGAGCGGTAGAGCAGCCGCTTCGATAGCTGGATGGCGACGGCGGGGCCCTGGGCCAGCCGCACGGCGAACTCGCGGGCGGCCGGCATGAGCTCCTCGGCCGGCACGACGCGGCTGACGTAGCCGATGCGCAGCGCCTCCGCGGCGTCGATGAAGTCGGCCGTCCAGATCAGTTCGAGGGCCTTGGCGATGCCGACGATGCGGGGCAGGAAGTAGCAGCCGCCGTCGCCGGGAACGAGGCCGATGCGCACGTAGCCCGCCGAGAAGCGGGCCTCCTGCGAGGCGATGCGGATGTCGCACATGCTTGCCATGTCCATGCCCGCGCCCACCGCCGCCCCGTTGACGGCGGCGATGTACGGCTTCTCCAGCGTGAAGACGGCTCTGCTGACCTTGTGGACCGTGTCTCGGAGGAAGTGGCGGCGGTCGGCGGGAGTGGGCGGCGTCTGCTTGCTTGCCATGCGCCCCACCAGCCCGTCGCCCCGCAGGTCGGCGCCGGCGCAGAAGCCGCGACCGGCCCCTGTCAGGAGTATCGCCCGCACCTCCGGGTCGTCGCGGGCATCCTCGAGGGCGACGGCCCATTCGGCGAGCATCTGGTTGCTGAAGGCGTTCATTCGCTCGGGCCGGTTGAGCGTGATAGTGGCGACGCCCTCGCTCTTGTCGTAGATGATCTGCTCGAAGTCCATTCTCGCACCCTCTCCTTCAGCGGCGGTGGTCTCGATGCCGGCCGCATTTGCCGGCGACGAGGCCCAATATACCGCATTGGGATGGCGTCTGAACACGGCGCTGTTGACATTGAACGGGGCGTAGGGCAAGAATTGCTCGCGGCCCCGGCCTCAAGACGGCAAGGGTTCCCCTCGCTGCCATGCGCGGGAGAGAGGAAGGCAAGACATGGAACTGAAAGAGGCTATCGGCATCAGGCGGTCCATCCGTTACTACGCTACGTGGCGGCCGGTGGAGATGGCGAAGCTCCAGAAGATGCTCGAGGCGGCCCGGCTGGGCTCCTTCGCCGGCAACATGGGCCTGCTGCGTGCCGTCGTCATCGACAACACCAACCCCAGCCCGGAGGTGATGGAGGCCGTTACCGGACCCGGCAGCGCCGTCCACGCCGCTATGGCTCCTGTACTCATCCTCTGGTACATCGACATCGCTGCTCGCGAAGACTGGGCCGAGAGGCTTAAGGAGCTCGTCGACGCGGGCGCCCTGAACCCGACCCACGGCTGGAGCTACACCTTCGCGGAGCAGTTCGCTGCCGGGGTAGTGGGCGCTCTCAAGGCCGTACCGGCGCCGATTCCGATGGAGGGCATGGACGCGGGCCAGGGCATCGCCCAGGCGACGCTGGTCGCCTTCGAGGAGGGGCTCGGTACTTGCCTGAACGGCTGTGACGCCGAGAAGTTCAAGAAGGCCCTCAAGCTGCCGGAGACGGCCCACCCCCTTGTGATCATGACCGTGGGCTACCCGGCCGAGTCGCGCGACGCCGGCGGCCAGCGACCGAAGCGCCCCTTCAAGGACCTTTTCTTCCTCAACGAGTGCGGCAAGCCCTTCCCACGCGACCCAGCCGTCGTCGAGGAGCTCAAGCGAGAGAAGATGATCCAGGACCCGGCGCCCCAGCCCTGGCGCAAAGGCGAGGTGAAGGCGCTGGCGCATCTATTCGGCCTGCCGGAGTGATCTGCGTCTACCGTTGCGGTCTACCTGACAATGCCTCAACCGGACCCGAAGGCCCTAAGGGAGAGCAAGCGCACCCGGCTCTGGCTCGACGAGCTCCATCGTCAGCAGGGGAGTGACCCTGCCGCCGACGAGGGGCGCCTCACGATGCTGGCCCGCTTCTGCGCTTTCGTGGAGAGAACGCCCGACCAGATGATCGACGATGTCCTCAACTTCGAGGCGGGTCGTATCAAGCGCAAGGGGCGGCGCTTCTACGCCGACAAGATCGAGGAGTTCCAGAGAACGCTGGAGGGTGACGTGCGCGCCCAGCAGGCCGGCGGAAACGTCGTGCGGAGTTTCTTCATCCACAACGGCCTCTTCCTCAGCACCCCCAAGGCTCCCTGGCTGTAGGCCCTGGCCGAGAAGGTGCAAGGAAACCCTCCCGCCAGGTCCCCGAAGGCCAGCCTTAAGGTCATCAAAGAAATAAACCACTCCTGCGGATTGAAATCCGCAGCTTCGCCGGAAGCTGCCGGTTTCAACCGGCAGA
>CAZMGB010000006.1:0-152273 GCA_964565775.1 uncultured Dehalococcoidia bacterium | reverse complement strand
GGCAGCGTGGAGGCCGATGGTCGGCTCGTCGCAGACGTAGAGGACGCCCATGAGGCCGGAGCCGATCTGGGTGGCGAGGCGTATGCGCTGGGCCTCGCCGCCCGATAGGGTCGCCGTAGCCCGGTCGAGGGTCAGGTAGTCCAGGCCGACCTCCACCATGAAGTCGAGGCGCGCCCTGATCTCCTTCAGGATCTGGTAGGCGATGGTCTGCTGGCGGGATGTGAGAG
Source organism: uncultured Dehalococcoidia bacterium (assembly GCA_964565775.1). Taxonomy (GTDB): domain Bacteria; phylum Chloroflexota; class Dehalococcoidia; order DSTF01; family JALHUB01; genus CAZMGB01. Next base: position 152,046 of record CAZMGB010000006.1, on the reverse strand, counting down.
GCGTGTCTTCGCCGGCGAGGTGGGCGAACCAGCGCTGCGCCTCGACGACGCTCATGCGCGTCACCTCGATGATGTGCTTGTCAGCGATAGTGACGGCGAGCGACTCCCGCTTGAGGCGGGCGCCGCCGCAGGATGGGCAAGGGTTGGCGGCCATATAGCGCTCGATCTCGCCCCGCACGTAGTCTGAGTCGGTCTCGTGGTAGCGGCGGCTGAGGTTGGGGATCACGCCCTCGTAGGCGGTCTCGTAGCGATTGACGTGGCCGCTTTGGCCCATGAACTTGAGCGTCAGCCTGCTGTCGGTGCCGTCGCCGTAGAGGATGACGTTTAGCTGCTTCTGCGTGAGATGGCGCACGGGCGTGTGAACCGAGAAGCCGTGCTTCTCCGCCACCGCCTCGATGAGCCGCGCGTACCAGGTGCTGGTGACGCTGGCTCGAGCCCAGGGCTGGATGGCACCCTCGGCCAGGCTCAGGTTCTTGTTGGGGATGATGAGCTCCGGGTCAAGCTCCATCTTCACGCCCAGGCCGGTGCACTCGGGGCAGGCGCCGTGGGGGCTGTTGAAGCTGAAGTTGCGCGGCGCGATCTCGCCCAGGCTGATGCCGCAGTGGACGCAGGCGAAGTGCTCCGAGAAGAGCCTCTCCTCCGGGGCCGCTGGTCTGTCAGGCGGGCCGACATGGGGAGCGGCCCCTACAGCCGATTCGCCCGCAGGAGGATGAATGGTGACCTGAACGATGCCCGTGCCCAGTTTGAGGGCCGTCTCCACAGAGTCGGAGAGGCGGCCCGCCTGAGGCGGGCTGGACGCGGAGCCCTGCTCACGCCCATACGCGGCGGGTGCTTCGGCTGCGCGCGCCAGGCTGTGCTCAGCCTCGCCCTCAGCGGCGGCACCCTCTGGCCGGCGGCCCTCGGTGACCAGCCGGTCGACCACCACCTCGATGGTGTGGCGGCGGTTCTTGTCGAGAGCGATGTCCTCCTCGAGGTCGCGCACCTGGCCGTCGATGCGCACCCGCACGAAGCCGGCGCGCCGGGCGTCCTCGAGGACCTGGAGGTGCTCGCCCTTACGGTCGCGGACGATGGGTGCCAGGATCATGAGGCGCCGGCCCTCGGGCAGGTCGAGGATGGCGTCGACTATCTGCTGGACGGTCTGGCGCTCGATCGGCCGGCCGCACTGGGGACAGTGGGGCTCGCCGGCCCGTGCGTAGAGGAGCCTGAGATAGTCATGGATCTCTGTCTGGGTGCCGACGGTGGAGCGGGGGTTGCGGCTGGCACCGCGCTGGTCGATGGAGATGGCGGGCGAAAGGCCCTCGATGTAGTCGACGTCGGGCTTCTCCATCTGGCCGAGGAACTGGCGGGCGTAGGCGGAGAGTGACTCGACATAACGCCTCTGCCCCTCGGCGTAGATGGTGTCGAAGGCGAGGGAGCTCTTCCCCGAGCCGGAGACGCCCGTGAGTACGACGAGCTTGTCGCGAGGGATCTCGACGTCGATGTCCTTGAGGTTGTGCTCACGGGCACCCCTGACGACGATCGCATCGAGGGGCACGGTCATTCCTCCGGATGTGTGATAGACTACCGCGAAATTCAATTGTACCAGCGGTTTCAAGAGGCGAACAAGGGTCTATAGGGTGTGACTGGTTCAGAGCTGGTGGGTGAATTGGCTGCGTATTTGCACGGCACCGCCGACTGAAGTCGGCGGCATGGCTGGCGGATCTGGAAGCCGCGGACTTCCAGTCCGCGGGCTCTGTTCCAACCCCAACCCACCAACGCCGAACCAGCCACCAGTGTGTCCTCAGCGCGGCTAGGGTAGGACGCCGCCGCCGGCGGCTGATCGCCGATTCGTCCCTGCGGGCGCGATGCGCTACAATGCCCGCGAACCGATGTCCCGCATCATCGTGACCTACTGGTCGAACACCGAACCGCCCTGGGACCGCGATGCCCCCTGGCTCGTTCGGGTCGCCGTCCGCTGGGGCATCACCATTGTCGGCTTCCTGCTCGCGGCCTGGCTGGTGAACGGCGTGCACATCCAGGGGTGGCAGTCCCTTCTGGCAGCCGCCTTCATATTTATGGTCGCCCGTGCCCTTCTCCGGCCCCTTCTCCTCTTCCTCACCTGCCCGCTTCAGTTCCTCACCCTGGGTCTGTTCCAGTTCGTCGTCAACGCCCTCATCCTCGCATTCACGGCCTGGCTCTCCGGCCACTGGGGTATCGATTTCTCGGTCGACGGCTTCTGGGCCGCTTTCTTCGGCGCGCTCGTCATCTCTGCCACGTCGTTCGCCCTCTCCCGTCTCCTGCGCCGCTCCAGGCACGATTCTCGCGAAACCTGAGCCGCCGCCATTGACAGCGGCGGGATAATTGGGATAGCGCGTCGGGCGGCAGTGTGGAGGGATCGACGCCGTGGTCAGCGTCCTGGTCATCGGCCCCGACGAGAGGCCGGCTAAGGCCTGCCGCCAGCTCCTGGGCGGCCAGGGCAATGCTGTGGCCGTGGCGCAGACGGCCGCCGAGGGGCTCCGCTCCCTGCGGACGCTTCAGGCCGATCTGGTGCTGTTCGACGTTGCGGTCGCCGACATGTCCGCTGACGAGTTCTGTCGCTGGCTTCGGGCTGACCCGGAGCGGGCGAGCGTCCCAGTGCTGTTTCTCCTGCCGCAGAGCGCTCTCTGGGTGGAGGGGACGCTGCCCTCGGCCTACCGCGCCGGCCAGGACGGCCATCTGGGAAAGCCTTTCACGGTGTCGGAGCTTGCGGAGAAGGCTGGCGCCCTTCTCGCGGCTGCGGGCGCCGAGGCCGTCCTTCGGGCCGGGCGCCTGGCCCTGGACCTGCGACTCCACGAGCTCTCCGTCGACGACGCGAGTGAGAGGCTTACCCCCATCGAGTTCCGCCTCATTCGGTACCTCATGGAGCGGGCCGGTTCGACGGTGCCGACGGAGGAGCTGCTCCAGAACGTCTGGGGGTATCACCCTGGTACGGGCTCGGCGGAGGTGGTCCGCTCGCACGTGGCGAACCTGCGGCGGAAGATCGCCCGTTTGGGCGGGCGGGGCGACCTGCTGGCCGTGGTTCCTCGCCAGGGCTACCGGCTGGCCGTGCGAGAAGAAGGTGTGACGGGACCGTGACGGGTCCCGGTGAGGCGAACGCCGGTGCCTGCTAGGAAGACGGCATTCCTCGTGACCGGCAGGCCGGGATGCGGGAAGACCACCCTCATCCGCGACATCGTTTCGTCGCTGGCCGTGCGGGCGGGAGGCTTCTACACGGAGGACTTCCGGTCTGGTGGGCGCCGAGAGGGGTTCCGGCTGGAGACGCTGGATGGGCGGAAGGCCGTCCTCGCTGGCGTGCGCATCTCGAGCCCATTTCGGGTCAGCAGGTACGGCGTCGATGTGGCGGCCCTGGACGAGGTGGGGGTGCCGGCGCTGGAGGAGGCCGTGGACGGTGCCGACCTGGTGGTTGTCGACGAGATCGGCAAGATGGAGATGGCCTCGGAGCGCTTTCGCCGCGTCGTCGAGAGGGCACTGGACAGCGGCGTTTGCCTCCTGGGCAGCGTCATGCTGGCGCCCCATCCCTGGGCCGACGGCATCAAGAGCAGGCCCAACGTCCTGGTCATCGGCCTGACGCTGGAGAACCGCGGGCAGGTGATGGAGAGGCTGTCCGCGCTGCTGAGGACTTGCCTTCAAGGTCGGGGCGCCGTCCCGCCGTCCGCTTGTGGGGACGCGGCTGAGCCCATATAATTCACGTGCGCTTGAGGCGCCGAACACAGTCGTGGCTGCCGTATGCAGGCTGCGTCGGCGCCTCTCGTGATGGTGTGCCACTGTGCCGATCCTCGAGTCCCCGACTTCGTGCTCGGAAGAGAAGTGTTCACGCAAGAAGGAGCTGAGATGTCGACCTACCTCGAACTGAACAAGCAGTTGACCCCCGAAGAGACGGCCCTCAAGGAGGAGACCCATAGATTCGCGGAGGAGGTGATGCGGCCGGCCAGCATCGAGCTCGACAAGGTCGCAGACCCGCAGGAGGTGATACGGGAGGGCTCTCTACTTTGGGACGTGTTCAAGAAAGCGTACGAGCAGGGGCGGCACGTCCAGGGACTTCCGGAGGCGGTGGGCGGCGTCATACTCTCTCCCCTGGCCCGCCACATAGTCGGCGAGGAGATGGGTTGGGGAAGCGCAGATTTCGGCATCGCCCTGGGCGTCACATCCTTCCCCTTCTCCTTCTCCGCCACGTTCGCGGCGCTGACCGGGAACAAGCCGCTGATGGAGGAGATCGTCGTCCCCTTCGCCAAGGACAGGGAGGCGAAGTATGTGGGATGCTGGGCGATCACCGAGCCCCAGCGCGGCTCCGATAGCCTCCTGTTCGGGACGGATCAGTTCCAGAATCCGGCGGTGGCGTTCGAAGTGACGGCCAGGCCCGACGGCGATGACTGGATCCTCAATGGCCAGAAGTCCGCGTGGGTATCCAACGGTACCATCGCTACTCATGCGCTGACGTTTCTCGCCGTGGACCGCTCCAAGGGCATGGCGGGCAGCGGCGTCGCCGTAGTCCCCCTGGACCTCCCGGGTGTCTCGAAAGGTCCGCCGCTCGACAAGCTGGGGCAGCGCGCTCTGAACCAGGGGGAGATCTTCTTCGACGAGGTCAGGATCCCCAAGCGCTTCATGCTGGTGGAGCCGGGCGGCTACCCGCTCATCATCGACATGATCCTCACGGGCGCCAACGCGGGCATGGGCTCCCTGTTCACCGGCGTTGCTCGCGCCGCCTTCGAGGAGGCGCTGGCCTACAGCAAGACGCGCATCCAGGGCGGCAAGCCGATCTGCGAGCACCAGCTCATCCAGTACAAGCTGTTCGACATGTTCATGAAGGTCGAGTGCGCGCGTGCTATCTCGCGAGCGGCTCTCGTCTACAACGCAGACGCGCAACCGCCCGCTGCCCACTACTCGATCGCTTCCAAGGTCTTCTGCACACAGGCGGCGTTCCAGGTGGCCAGCGACGCTGTACAGATCTTCGGCGGCTACGGCGTCTGCAAGGACCTTCTGGTGGAGAAGCTCTTCCGGGACGCCCGCGCCTCGATGATCGAGGACGGCTGCAACGAGGTGCTGGGGCTGGCCGCCGCCCGCCAGATCCTCGACAGGTACTAGCCGGGAGTCGCCGCGCCTTCTGGTCGGTTTCGGTCGGACATGCTGTTGTCCGGTCGAGTAGGTGCTGCTGCACGCCCCCTTTGGCGTTGTGCTCCGCAGCTCCCCATCGGGACAAGAGTTGGGCCGCCACCGCTGGACGGCGCGTCTCCGGGCGCGCCGTCGTCAGCTCTTGGCATCAGGCAACAGTCCTGCCAGCCTGATTCCGATCCAACGGGTTTCGGGCTGTCTTCGAACTCACGCGTCCGGGCCTATCCCGCAGGATACAAAAGACCTGCCAATCGGCTCTAGTTAGGGCACGCCTTCGCGCGCTATACAGGCCGTAGGTGGCGGCGGAGACAGCCATTCAGCCACGAGTGGGCGACGGCTCGCGAGAATGGAGGACGTTGATGTTGCGCAGGGCAAGGCTTTCCAGGCGTGGCTTCCTGGGAGGAACGCTGGCGGCTGCCGGGCTGGCCGTGGCCGGTTGCGGCGGCGGCCAGGAGGGGGAGGAGGCGCCAGCGACTCCTCAGGCTGTCGGGACCGCTGAGGGGACGCCGAAGCGCGGCGGCACGATTCACCTCGCCTCCCTCGCGCCCGTTCTCAGCCTCGATCCCCACACTACCGAGGGCGTTTCGGTCGCGGTCTACTTCTACAGCTATGTAGTCCATGCGACCGACTGGCAGGGCACCGTCGGCGACCTTGCCGAATCATGGGAGGTCGTAAACGAGCTGGAGTGGATATTCCACCTTCGCGGCGGCGTCCGCTTTCAGGACATCGCCCCCGCTAACGGCCGCGATCTCGTGGCCGAGGACATCGTCTACAGCATTGACCGGCTGAGAAGCCTGCCCGGCGCCACGGGGGAGTGGGATCAGATCGCGGAGAAGTACGAGGCTCCCGACGCCGTGACCTTCACCCTGCGCACGAAGAAGCCATACGGCTACACGTTGATGACGATGGGCAGCCCGATGACGGCGATCGTCCCCAGTGAGGCGGTCGAGCAGTTCGGCGACCTGAAGTCCAACGCCATCGGCAGCGGGCCCTTCATGCTCGCCAAGTACGGCCGCGATGAGGGCCTCGATGTGGTGCGGAATCCCATCTACTACCACGAGTACCCGTACATCGGCGGCATCGGCGTTAAGGTAATGCCGGATGATGCGGCCGTTCAGGTCGCCTTTCGTGCCGGAAGCCTCGACGTCTACAACGCCGCAGACAAGCTCAAGGCGGACGCGGTGAAGGACGTCAGCGGTGTGACCGTACAGTCCTACCTCAGCCGTCCATATGCTGTCTTCGAGCTGAACGGCGTCAGGGTGGAGGCGTTCAAGGACGAACGAGTGCGCGAGGCCATCGACCTGGGGCTGGACCGCAAGGGCATGATCGACAAGCTGCACTTCGGCGGCGCCGAGCTAGCGGGCCCCGTGGGCCCCCTCTGGGATTCGTCCCTTCCGGCGGAGGAGATAGAGGCGGCTTACGTGCGAGACGTGGGAAAGGCCAAGCAACTGCTCTCTGCCGCCGGCGCCGAAGACCTGAGTTTCGAGCTCAGTTTCACCGATCTCGGCACCACCGCCGACCGTGCGGCTATCATCCAGCAGAACATGGCCGACATCGGCGTCGGGGTCCACCTGCGGGCCGAGGAGCTCGGCGCGTGGCTGGCTGACCTGCTGGCCACCAACTACGAGACGACCACGTACTCACACCTGGCCTATCTCTCAGACGATATCCAGCTCCAGTGGCATCACAGCCTCGGGTGGGGTCGCACGCCGGAAGGCTTCAAGGGAGTCGAGGATCCCGAGGTTGACGCCCTTCTCGACCAGATCCATGAGACGATTGACGACACGGAGAGGATTAAGCTGGCCCGCGATGTGCAGCGGCTGATTCTGAAGCGTCACGGGCCCACCTTGGTGCTCTACGAACCGTACGGATACTGGTGCGCCTACGACTATATCAAGGGATACACGCCCACGGCCTATGGCTTCGGCCTCTACAAGTACGACTACTGGATCGACAAGGCGTAGCCCGGGCGGGCCCTGCACCGGGAGCGGCACGTGATAGGCTACATCATCCGGCGACTGGCAGCTCTGGTACCCATCCTCATCGGCGTCTCCATCGTCGTATTCGCCCTCGTGCGCATCATGCCCGGCAACGTCGCGCAGCTCATGCTGGGACCGAACGCCACGCCGGAGCAGGTCCAGGAGCTGGAGCACGAGTTCGGCATCGACAGGCCGCTCGTGGAGCAGTACGTCGATTGGGTGGGCGGCGTCGTGCGCGGCGACCTGGTAGACTCCTACATACGGGACCGTAGCGTCGCCAGCGAGCTCCTCGATCGGCTGCCGATCACCGGCGAGCTACTGATCATGACTATGGGCGTCACAATCCTGCTTGGGCTGGCGTTTGGCGTCTTGGCGGCCATGAATCACCGCCGGCCCGCAGACGGTATCCTGCGCGGGGTGAGCATCTTCGGCATGTCTGTGCCGACGTTCTGGACCGCCACTCTGGTCATCCTGCTTCCGTCCATCTTCTTCTCATACGCGCCGCCCTTCCGGCACGTGTCCTTCTTCGAAAACCCCTGGGACAACCTGCGAGAGTACGGGCCCCCCGCCCTGGTACTGGGGTTCGCCTCCGCTTGCGGGCTGGCGCGGATCGTCCGCGGGGGCCTCCTGGGCGTGCTGAACTCCGAGTACATTCGGACGGCTCGCTCCAAGGGTCTGGAGGAGCGTGTGGTGATGCGACGCCACGCCCTGGGCAATGCCATGCTGCCCGTGGTCACCATCCTCGGCCTGGAGGTCGCAACCCTTATGGGTGGCACGGTCATCATCGAGCAGGTATTCGCCATCAACGGCCTTGGCCGTCTGATGCTGGAGTCGGTGACTGCCAGGGACTACCCCGTCATTCAGGTGATGGCGTTGTACGCTGCGGTCGTCTTCGTGGTCATGTCTCTGATGATCGACCTCGCCTACGCCTGGCTCGACCCGCGGGTGCGCCTGACGGGAGGGAGACATGGCTGACGCAGAGGTTGCCCTCGCGATGCAGCCGGCGCGGCGCCTGTGGCAGCCGCGGCTGCTCCTCCGGCGTCACCTGATGGGAGTGGCAGGCGTGGCGCTCCTGGTGCTGCTGGGACTGGTCGCTCTTGGCGCGCCGCTCATCGCCCCCAGCGACCCTCTTTCGCAGAATGCACCGGCGCTGGAGCGGCCCAGCCTCTCGCATCCCTTCGGGACTGACCTGCTGGGCCGCGACGTCTTCTCGCGTGTGGTGTACGGCGCACGCATATCGCTGGGCATCGGCTTCGCGGCCGTGACCATCGGCGTGCTGGGCGGCTGCCTTATCGGCGTCGTCTCCGGCTACTTCGGCGGCTCAATAGACTATCTCATCCAGAGGCTGGTCGAGGTGATCCTGGCGTTCCCGCTCCTCATCCTGCTGCTCGTGATCGTGGCCGCCGTGGGCGCCTCCGTGCAGAACGTCATCCTGGTCATCGGGATAGTGATGGCGCCCTTCATGTCGCGCATCGTCCGTTCCATCGTCCTGGCGGAGAAGGAGCTGCCGTACATAGAGGCCGCCCGCTCCGTGGGCGCCTCCAACACGCGCATTCTCTTTCGCCATCTCCTGCCGTCGGTGTTCCCGCTGGCTGGAATACTCGCCAGCGTAGCCCTGGGCGGCGCCATCATGGCCGAAGCGGGGCTGAGCTTCCTGGGCCTCGGTGTGCCGCCGCCGAACCCGTCCTGGGGCGCCGACCTGAGCGGCAACGCCCGGGACTACTTCCAGCATGCCCCGTGGCTCGCGATCTTCCCGGGACTTGCCCTCAGCCTGACCATCCTGGGGGCGAACCTGCTGGCGGAGGCGGTGCGGGACGTGGTCGACCCGTTCGGCCATGGCATGCGCTGACGGAACGCTGGATGGGCTGAATCGGACTTTGCGCTATACCTCCCTCTCTGTCGATGACCCGGAAGAGCTCGTGTTTGGCCGGGCGCCGAAGCCGGTGGACTGCGGACTTGGGCTTCGCATCGGTGCTGGCGCCGTCTACCCCGAGGTCAACTTCACCCTTCCGGTGATGACGCTGGACGCGTCGACGCGGGCCGAGACGCTGCGCATCTACGAGGAGACGGCGCGGGCGGTGGTCGCTCGCGCCACGGCCTTGCACGCCCCCGGCCTCGTCATCGAGTTCGAGCATCTGCCGCCGATGACCGAAAGCCCCGACTGGGGCGCGGAGATAACGCAGCGGCTCGTCCGAGTGCTCGGCGACGCTCACGCCGCGACGGGGCTGCCTTGCGCCCTGCGCGTCACGCCGGTGGACGTGCGGACCGACTGCCGGCCGCCCCAGTTGAGAGCCGGCGCTGGTTGGGATGCCGTTCGTGAGTCGCTCGTGCTCTGCGCCGAGGCCGGCGCACACGTCCTCTCTATCGAGTCGATCGGCGGCAAGGAGGTATCTGACGAGGCGCTGCTGAGCGGCGACATCGAGGGGATCGTCTTTGCGCTTGGCGTTCTGGCCGCGCGAGACATGGCCTGGCTCTGGGACGAGATCGCGTCGATCGCCGAGCCCCGCTCAGTCCTGCCCGGCGGTGACAGCGCCTGCGGCTTCGCCAACACCGCCATGCAGCTCGCGCACCAGAGGTTGCTGCCGGAGACGCTGGCGGCGGTCGTTCGCGCGATGGGCGCCGCCCGCTCCCTCATCGCATTCGAGCATGGGGCGGTCGGCCCTTCGAAGGACTGCGCGTATGAGGGCCCAGTCCTGAAGGCGATCACCGGCTGCCCGATCTCAATGGAGGGCAAATCGGCCGCCTGCGCCCACTTCAGCCCCGTGGGCAACATCGCCGCCAGCATGTGCGACCTCTGGAGCAACGAGTCGGTCCAGCACGTGCCTCTGCTGTCGGGCTCTGCGCCCGAGGTCTTCGCCGAGCTGCTGGTCTACGACTGCCGGCTCATGAACGCGGCGCTCCAGCGGGGGCAGGAGAAGATGTTGCGCGACCTGTTCGTTTCCTCTGACGCGTACGGGAGCCCCCAGGCGTTGGTGCTCTCGCCGGAAGCGGCCGTCGCCATCGGCTCCGCCATCGTGAGGGAGCAGGACGACTATCACCGTACGGTCACGGCCGGCATCGCCGCGGCCACCTTGATCCGCGAGGCTGTCGATGCCTCTCTCCTGTCTCTGTCCAAGGCCGAGTGCCGGTGGCTGGACAGAATTCAGTCGAGCCTTGCGAGCCTCCCGGAGGACGAAGAGGAGCTGCGCGAACGGGTCGCCCCTACCTGCGGTCACCTGTACGACCCGGCGAGCTACGCGCTCTGACGTCGGCCAGGCCCGCTTCACCCTGTCGGAAGGCGCCAGGCGTCTCTAATACCCATGAGGTGGCGACATGAAACCAGCGTACTTCGAAGTCCTTAGTCCCGCGGAAGTCGAGCAGATCGACGCTGCTTCGATGAGCATCCTGGAGAGCGTGGGCCTTCGCGTGAACCTCAAGAGGGCGAGGGACGCCTTCCGGGAGGCGGGGGCGGATGTGGATGAGGCGGCCCGCTCGGTGCGCATACCGGAGGAGCTGGTGCGTCGGGCCGTCGAGCAGGCGCCGAAGCAGTTCACGCTTTACGGGTCCGACCCGGACGTGCGTCTGGAGATCGGCAGCGACCGGGTGAACTTCGCGGCGCTCGGCACCCCGACGAGGATCTTCGATACGGAGACGGGTGAGCTCCGGCCCACCACCCTCGAGGACGTGCGTAACCACCTCCGCCTGATCGACGGCCTCGATCATATCAACAACAGCCAGATGGACATCTGGCCGACCGACATACCAATGACCACCATCCACGTCGAAGCGATACTTGCCTGGGCCCAGAACTGTCGCAAGTCGTTCGGCATGGGGTGCTACGGGGTGATGGCCAGCGAGGACATGATGCGGATGATGGCGATCGCCGTGGGCGGGAAGGAGGAGCTGAAGAAGCGACCCCGCTTCTTCGGCATCTGCTCGGTCATGAGCCCCCTCCAGATGATCAACCTCCAGCTCGAGGGCATGTTCCTCTTCGCCGAGTACGGCCAGCCGATGGCGATGTCACCGGAGGCAATGGCCGGCACCACCGCTCCCGCCACTCTGGCCGGACTGCTCGCCCAGCAGAACGCCGAGATCCTGGCCCACATCACCCTGGCCCAGATCATCGCCCCGGGCACGCCGGTGCTCTACGGCACCGTGTCGACGCTCGCCGACATGGCGACCGGCAACGTGGCGCTCGGCGCGGTGGAGACGGGCCTCATCACCGCCGGCGCGGCCCAACTGGCCCGTCACTATGGCCTGCCCTGTCGAGGCGTGGGTGGCACCACTGACGCCAAGACGCTGGACCTCCAGTGCATGCTGGAGCGGGCCAGCACGCTGATGCCGGCGGTCCTGGCAGGGGTGCACTTCATCACCTGCGGTGGGGCGCTCGAATCCACGACTACCGAGAGCCATCCCCTGCTCGTGCTGGACGATGAGCTGTGCGGGCTCATGCTCCGACTGGCGCGTGGCGTCGACGTGAGCGAAGACACCATCGCTCTCGACCTGATCAAGCAGGTGGGCTGGCAGGGCCACTATCTGGCCGAGCCGCACACCGCCGAGCACTTCCGGCGCGAGCATTTCCTTCCGAAGTTGCTGCGGAGGGACAGCCGGGAGGTATGGGAGAGCAAGGGGTCGAAGACGGCGCTGGACCTGGCGCGGGAGCGGGTGCGAGAGCTCCTGGCGCGTCACCAGCGGCGCGAGCTGGACCCGTCTGTGGAGAGGGAGCTCCTGGACTACGTAAGCATGGTCAGGAAGCGCACCGTGGCCGACTTCGAGGCCGCCGAGTGGGAGGAGTAGAGAAGCGGAGCGACATCCGTCGCGCCGACACTTCGGCGAAAAGGGGGAAAGCGGTATGAGCGAGTACCGATTCGATACGCAGGCCGTCCACGCCGGTCAGGAGCCGGACCCCACTACGGGCTCCGTAACGCCGCCGATCCACATGACGACCACCTTCAAGCTGCCCGAGCCGGGCCCGCTCCTGATGGACGCGCTCTTCCTCAGGGGAGAGCGGCCGCCGCACGTCTACACCCGCTGGAGCAACCCCTCGCTGCGCACGCTCGAGGAGAAGATGGCTGCGCTTGAGGGCGCCGACGCGGGCGTCGCGTTCGCCTCGGGCATGGCGGCCGTCTCCGCCCTGCTGCTCACCTTCGTCGGCGCCGGCGAGCACCTGGTGGCGAGCGACGTATGCTACGCGGGCAGCTCGGAGCTGTTCGGGCTGCACGCCGGCCGCTACGGCATCGACGTGAGCCTGGTGGACACGAGCGACGTGAAGGCTGTGCGCGATGCCGTTCGTCCTGACACCAAGCTTGTGTACATCGAGACCCCTGCCAACCCCATCCTTCGCCTGACCGACATCGCCGCCGTCGCCGACATCGCTCACCAGGCAGGCGCGCCGCTCGTAGTCGACAGCACGTTCGCCACCCCGGTCTTGCAGAAGCCGCTGGCCCTCGGGGCGGACTTCGTCCTCCACAGCATGACGAAGTACCTCGGCGGGCACGGCGACGCTCTGGGCGGGATCGTGCTGGGAGCCCGAGAAGGCATCCAGCGAATCCGCGAGGGCATGCTGATCCATCTCGGCGGCGCCATGAGCCCGTTCAACGCCTGGCTCATCAATCGCGGCATCGCCACCCTATCGCTGCGGATGCAGAAGCATGAGGAGAGCGCGCTGGCGGTGGCTCGCTTCCTCGAACAGCATCCGAAGATCGGGCGCGTCCTCTACCCCGGCCTGGAGAGCCACCCCCAGCCCGACCTGGTGCGGCGCCAGATGTCGGGCTTCGGCGGCATGGTCGTCGCGCAGACGGACATGGAGACGGCGATGGGTCTTGTCCAGCAGGTGCGCGTCTTCACCTATGCCACGTCGCTGGGCGACTACCAGAGCCTGATGTTCTACTACCCCACTGACCTCTACGTGGACAGCGCTGCGTATCTGAGCGCCGAGCAGAAGAAGGCGATACGCGAGTGGGTGGGCGAGGGGATCATGCGCATCAGCATCGGGCTGGAAGACGCTGAGGACCTCATCGCCGACCTGGATCAGGCGCTTGGCTAGCTCACCGGGAAGCGGGCGGCGACCCACTTGATCCGCGAGGTTCCGGACGCCTCTCTTCTCACCCTGTCCAGGATCGAGCGCCGGTAGCTGGAGAGGATGCAGTCGGCGCTGGCGGGGCGTCCCGAAGACGAGAACGAGCTGCGTCGACGGCTAGATCCCACCTACGGCTACCTCTAGGACCCGGCGCGCTGCGGGCTCTGCGGCGGTCTGTCGACGAATGCTGAAACGGATTAGCGGATACGTACCGGAAGGTATCCGATAATCCGTTCGATATCCGTTGACTGATCCATCGGCCCGCGTGGTGCTTGACAGAGCACCGTGTCGGTGCTATCTGTCACGGAGATAGCCATCGTCCTTAGGCCCCGCTTAGAACTACAAGAAGTCAAACACGTAGCGCCGCCGAAGGACGCCTCCCTTCGGCGTGACGCAGTGGTTTCGCTGGCGATAACCGGGGGTGCCGTACCATGAAGCTGCTTCACATTCTTCTCGTCTGCGGCCTTGCGCTGCTGGTCGTGGGCCTGCTGCTGTTGACGCGGTTTGTTAGTGTTGTCGTCAAGCCTTCGCAGGCCGCGTTCCCTGGGGAGGACGGCAAGATCGCCGTTCTCGAAAGCTGCGACGGGAGTGGGCAAGGGACCGTCCATACCGTGAACCCGGACGGAAGCGGCTACCAGTACCTGCCCCTGAATAGCGGTTTGGACCACCCCTCGCGGGTGTCCTGGTCGCCGGACGGGAAGCACATCGCCTATAGCACCGGAGGCGGGCTCTACATCGCCAATGCCGACGGAAGCGGCCGACAGACCATCGACTGGGGAGACCAGCCCGACTGGTCGCCCGACGGCAAGAAGCTGGTGTACGTCCTCAGCGGCGAGCTGTGGATATATGACCTGGACACGCTTCAGAAGACCCAGCTCACGCACAAGCAGGTCGGGTCATGGTACCCGCCCGAGTACTTTCCCCACACAAGCTATGACTACCACCGCCAGCCCTCCTGGCAGCCGGGCCCGGACGGTAACGAGATCGTCTTCACCAGGAGCTGGGACGTCGACTACGACAGCGTCAATTACCGCCAGTTCAACGACCTCTGGGCCGTCAACTCCGATGGCACGGGGCTCCACCAGCTAACGGACGTCGGCGATACCATACAGGAGAACTCGCCCGATCCGGCCATAGACGACGAGCCGGACTGGTCCCCCGACGGCGGGCAGATCGCGTTCCGCCGCGCCACGACCGCGGACGGCAACCAGGTATACACCATCGGCGCCGAGGGTGGGGACCCCACGCGCCTTACACCTGTGGGGGGGCGGGGGCCTCCACCCGGCGTGGTCGCCGGATGGGCAGAAGATCGCCTATGTTACCAGCTCTGGGTCACCCTATCAGGTGCGCACCGTCGACGGCGGCACGATCCTGTCCACATCGAATACGATCTGCGGTCTTGACTGGCAGCGCGTGCCGGAGGAGCAGCACGTGTTCACCGTTAACTCGACCCAGGCCAGCACTGACCAGTTCGTCGGCGACGGGCTGTGCGACACGGGACACCAGACAGACAGCGGTGACGATGAGTGCACGCTGACCGCCGCCATCCAGGAGGCGAACGCCAACCCCGGCAAGGACACCATCAACTTCGACATCCCTCAAGCCGGGGGTGTCTATTGCCAGTTGGGCGTCTTTGGCGAGGACACTTGCTTCGAGGCCACGGAGCCGGTCGTGATCGACGGCACCACCCAGCCCGGCGGCGGCCAGGTGGAGCTCTGGAGCCCCGACATACTTGGTTGCGGCTCATCTGTCATCCCGCCGGCGACCGGCCTCGTGATAAGTGGGGGGAACTCGACGGTGCGGGGCCTGGTGATCCACGGGTACTGCCAGTGGGGCATTGTCTTGAGGGGCGGCGGCGGCAACGTCCTGGAGAGCAACGTCATCGGCACCGACCCCACGGGCACCTGGGCGCTGGGCAACGGCGCCAGCGACGACGGCGGCGGCATCCTGGTCGAGTCCGCCAACAATACAATTGGGGGCACGAACCACGGCGCCGGCGTATGCGACGGGGCCTGTAACCTCATTTCCGGCAATAACATGATCACTTATATCTACTCCGAACAGCGGCCGCAGGGCATCCTGATCTCCGGTCCCGGGGCCACGGGGAACAGGGTCATCGGCAACTTCATCGGCGTCGACATCACCGGCCAGCGGTATCCGCCCAGCCACCCCGATCTCGACGAAAGCCTCCTCCCTCAGCCGCTGGGGATCGCCATCGATGGGAACGCATCCCAGAACGTGATCGGCGGGGGAACCGCTGCGGAGCGAAACGTCATCTCCGCCGTCGCGAACGCGATCAGCCTTGAGTCCACGAACGGGCAGAACACGGTGCGCGGCAACTTCATCGGCACCAATGCCCAGGGCGATGGCCCCGTCATCGGCCAGCAAGAAGTAGGTGTGAGCATCGGCGACTCGTACCAGAATCAGGTGAGGGATAACGTCATCTCTGGCTTCTTTGAGGCCGTCGCCGTATCGGGCGCGGGCTCATCGGAGAACGACATCCGCGACAACCTCATCGGGACGCTGGCAGACGCCCAGACAGCCCTGAGCAACGACCAGGGCGTCAGCATCCAGCAGGAAGCATTCGACAACACTGTCGAGGGCAATACCATCGCCTTCAACCAGGTGGGGGTGCAGGCAGTAGAGGGTTCGAGCGGAAACGCCATCGACGACAACGCTATCCATGACAACGACATCGCAGTGCAGGTGGTGGACTCGACCGGGAACGTCGTCGAGCACAACTCCATCCATGACAACCACGTGGGAGTATGGGTCGAGGGGCAGAGCAGCGCTCGCCTTTCCGAGAACGCCATCACTGACAACCAGGCCTCCGGGTTCCGTTCCGGCCTGGGGATCGACCTGGATCCGGCCGGCCCCAACCCCAATGACCTGGACGACGCCGACTCGGGGCCCAACGACCTCCTGAACTTCCCCGTCCTCGGCTTCGCCGCGGTGCAGGCCGGGGGAGACCTGCGCATCGGCGGGTCACTGGACACGGTCCTGGGGGTTCACTCCTACCGCATAGAGTTCTTCGCCAACGACGCCTGCGACGAGTCCGGCTATGGCGAGGGCGATCGCTTCCTCGGCTTCGCCGACGTCACTGCCGACTTGGCGGGCCACGCCGTTATCGACACGACGTTCCCGGGGGCGGGAGCGGTGCCGGGCAACTTCATCACGTCTACCGCAACCGACCAAGACGGCAACACCTCGGAGTTCTCTCAGTGCGTCATGGCCCAGGTCGGCACCGGCCTCACCGCGCACGTCGGCGCCGGCGGGACGGAGCTTGAGGTGGCCAGCACGGACGGCTTCTCGACGGGCGATGACATTACTGTCTGTCCTGGCTGCCCCAACGAGGAAAGCAACCAGTTGTCGGGCATCGGCTCCCTTCTCCTGACCACGCCCCTCCAGTTCGACCACGAGATCGGGGAGCCGGTGGTCAAGGTCTTGGTCGAGCTTGAGGCCACGCCAACGCCGACTCCGACGTCCACTCCTACGCCTACGACCACGCCCACATCCACGCGAACCGCGACGCCCACGCGCACGCCGACCGCCACCGGCACGGCAACCGCGACGCAGACCGCGACGCAAACCGCGACGCCAGCACGCACATCTACGGCCACAGCGACGCCGACAGCGACGGCCACGCCCTCGAGTCCAGGAGTCTGTCTCTTCCAGGACCCTGCGAGGGGAACGCAGCTTGCCATAGATCTCGATAACCACGTCTACCGATTCACAGGTTCAGGGTTCGACACGGGTGAGCGTGACGCCTGGGTCCTGCGGCGCTTCTCCAGCCGTGTAGCACTTCTCGGCATAGCGTTCGAAGGAGGCCTGCTGATGGTGGGCGGGAGTGGCCAATGTCCTGCTGGCCCCGGGACGTTCGAGGCCATTCAGATCACGTTCTCGCCGCTCCATATCCGCCATCTGCTCCTGAACGACCCCGGTCCGTAGAGGACGTGGAGCCAGAGGGTACCGCAGGGGCGTCCGCCGCAGGGCAGACGCCCCTACTCGTGATGGCGGCTTCCTTCTGGCCGAAGAGTGATCACGCCACGGGGAAGCGGGCGGCCGTGTCGGCGGCCGCGCGGAGATTCTCGGCCGGGGTGCCGTAGGGGACGGCGTCGCCGCTGCCGAGTATGAAGCCGCGTCGGTCCGGCCCCATCCGCTCCAGCAGGTCGGTTACGTAGGCCTCCATCTTCTGAGGCGTGCCCAGGGCGAAGAGCGTCGGGTCGATCCCTCCGAGCAGGACGAACCGCTTGGCCCAGGTGCGGCGCGCCTCGATGATGTCGAGGTCGCCCGTTGGCGGCGGCGTAACGTCTGAGATGCCGTCCTGGCGCGCTTCGGCGACGTCTTTCGCGAAGCCGGTGAGCTTGCCGCACCAGTGGGTGAGGAAGGTCTTGCCGCTGGCGTGCAATATGTCCGCGTACTCATTGACATAACGCCGGTCATAGGTGCGGTACATGGGGCGCGAGGTTGTGGTGCTGGACAGGTTGTCGTGGACGAAGGCGACCTCGGCCGGCACCTCGGCCATGAGACGCCACATTGCGGCCTGCTTGGCGTGGTAGGCGTCCAGCATCTCGTGCATCTCGTCCGGGTGGTCGGCCAGCATGTAGATCACGCGCTCGAGCCCCATTTCGAAGTTGATCATCTGCTGGAGAGGGGAGGTCGGTCCCAGGATGGCCACGATCCCTCGGTCGCCGACGTAGGACGTCTGGCTCTCGAAGTAGCGCGTGTCGAGCTCGAACGTCGTCCGCTCGATGAGGTACTGGAACGTCCTGATGTCTTCGACGGTGCGGATGCGGTTTTCGATGACCCAGGGGATGTAGGGACTCTCGGGCGCGAAGCGGAGGCGCCACGTCAAGCTGCCGACGGGGGTCTCTACGGTGTGGATGATGTCGCCGTCTACGGTCGACGCCCGCTGCTCGACGCCAGCCGCCAGGTCCGTGGCGGTCGCGCCCAGCCAGAGGGGCGTGTTGATGCGCAGCACCCCCGCCCGGACGAGCATGTGGCCCGACATCTCGTACTGGAGGTCGGCGATGTGTCGCGTCCGCCCGTCGGGCAGTGATAGCTGGAAGTAGCCCTCCACCAGCGGCGTGAAGGGGACGCGGTCGCAGGGCTGGCGACGGAGGGCGGCCAGCAGCCGCTCCCGTGGGGTCATCTCTTGCTTCGGTGCCATCCGTGTCGTCCGTTGGCCCGCCTAGCTTCCGGCCTCGCCGGGCTCCGGGCGCAGGCCGCAGCCGTATTCCATGAACGCCTCGTAGATCGCCTGGTGCTTCTCGCGAGGCATGCCGATGTCCCAGGGTTGGGGGTACTGCCGCGCGATGAAGCCTCCGCCGAATCGATCAAAGGCACCCACCATGTGCTTGACTTCGGCTCTCAGCTCATCGAGCGTGACTTCAGGGTCGGGCGACCACTGGATGTCCACCGTGTTCCAGAAGCAGATCTTGCCCCCGAACTCGTCTGCGAGGTGGTCCACGCCCATGAGCCGGGGCTGGTCGAGCTGGAGCACGTCGACGCCGATCTCGATGAGGTCCGGAATGATGTCCAGGATCTGGCCGCAACAGTGGAAGAGGTAGTGCATGCCGGCGGCGTGCGTGGCCTGGACGATGCGTGAGTAGCGCGGCTTGAAGATCTCGCGCCACTGCGCCGGCCTGATCTGGAGCGTGGTCTGGAGGCCCCAGTCCTCCCAGGTCATGAAGCCGTGTACGTTGCCCATGTCCGCGTACATCCGCACGACCTCAAGCGTCATGTCCACCAGCCTGTCGATCAGGCGGTCGAGTTGCGAACGCTCCGTGTACAGCGCCACCATGAGGTTGTCGAAGCCGACGAGCAGCCGCAGGCGCTCGATGCCCAGGATCGGGTCCGCCCCGACGACGTACTTGCCGGCTGCGTCGCCCGCCCTCGCCAGCCCCGCTGCCGCCTGGAAGCGCTCGCGGTTCGTGACGTCGGGGAAGCTGTAGCCGTCCAGGGCGTTGAGGTCCGCCAGCGGATGCGATTCGGCGTGGCCCCAGCTCGTCCCCGAGCTGCGCACTCCCACGCCCCACTCATCGACGATGAACTCTCCTTTCGGGACGTTCGACATCTCGATGCGGCTGGGGGTGACTACCGCCAGCTCCACGAAGTCCGACTCCAGCGGCTGGATGAAGCTGTACGGTATGCGTGGCGGGTCGTCGAACTCAACGGCGCGGCGCACGATCTCGCGGCTGCTGACGCCCGGTGGCGTGGGAACGGGCTTCAGGTACGCTTGCAGGGGCGATTCGGAATTTGCCATAGCACCGGATCCGAGGTCGGCCGCCTCAGCTTCATGTTATGCGAGGGCCGTGTGCCCCGTCCAGCGCCGCCGTGGGCTTACCCCATCCGGGCAATCGCTCGAGCCATGGCCTCGATGTGGCGGGGCGTGCTACCGCAGCAGCCCCCGACGATGCTGACGCCGTTCTCGACGCACCAGAGGGCGTATGCGGCCATCCTCTCCGGCGTGCCGTCATAGACGACCTGAGACCCTTCCATGCGCGGGATGCCGGCATTGAGCTTGGCGACGAGCGCGCCCTGGGGCTGCGCCAGCGCCCGGACCAGCTCCTGGTAGCCCTCCAGGCCGCGACCGCAGTTGGCGCCGAGACCAAAGAGCTCCATCTCCCGGGCCGCATCCACCAGTTGTGCGGGCGTCACACCCATCATCGTGCGCAGCGCCTCCGGCTTCCCGGTGTCGAATGACATCGTGAGGAGCAGCGGCAGATCGGCGACACGGCGCACGCCCTCGACGGCGGCCCTCGCTTCGGTCAAGTCGCTCATGGTCTCGACGTGGAACAGGTCTACACCACCCTCGGCCAGGGCCGCGGCTTGCTCGGCGAAGGCGCCGACGAGGGCCCGCTCGTTCACCTCGCCCATGGCGAGGAGCTTTCCGCTCGGGCCCACAACGCCCGCGACCCACACGTCATCGCCTGCGGCCTCGCGTGCGATGCGGGCGGCGGCGACGTTCACCTCGTGCACACGGTCGCCCAGTCCGTAGGCCTCCAGACGCAGTCGATTGCCGTTGAAGGTGTTCGTCTGGATCATCTGGGCGCCGGCGTCGATGTACTCGCGGTGCATCTGCCGGACGACCTTCGGCGAGAGGAGGTTCAGCCACTCGCTGGCGTCTCCGGGCGAGCGCCCGACGGACGCCAGTCGCTCCGACAGATAGACTCCCTTGGAGCCGTCGTAGACCAGCGGACAGCGGGACAGCTCGCGGCCGAGGGGCGCGTCTTTCGGCCCACCCGCGCCACTCATGTTTGAGACGGCTCCGGGAACGGGATGTGGTCGGCGAAGCGGGCGTGAAAGTCCTCTCGCAGCATCAGCTCCACGTGCCGGATGCGGCGGGCGAGGCGGCGGGCCTCCTCCAGGCGCTCGTCCGAGGCGAGGGCCACTTTGGCGCCCATTCCGGCCAGATTGCCGACAGGGTGGATGCGGCCCGTCATGGCGGTAGGCAGGATGCCCAGGGCCAGCAGGCTGGCCGGGCGGATGGAGCTGCCGAAGGCCCCGGCCACGAACACGGCGTCCACCTGGTTCGGCCCAGCGCCGATCTCCTCGAGCAGCACCTCTACCCCTACACGGATGGGGGCCTTGGCCAGTTGCACCTCACGGATGTCGCGTTGTGTCAGGGCCACGGTCGGGCCCGCGCCATCCTCGTAGAGGACGAAACGGCGGCCTTCGTCGTCCGCTCGCAGGCGCTGGCTCAGGTCTCGCGGCAGGCCTTCGGGAAGCTCGGCGGGCTCGGGCAGGCGTCCGCCGGTCGTCAGCATTCTCCGGCGCACGAGCAGCGCCACGACGTCGACGAGTCCTGAACCGCAGATGCCGCAGGGCGCGGCGCCGTCGATGGTCTCAAGTGCCAGCCGTCCGTCCTCCTCGTCCACCCGTTCGACGGCGCCTGGGAGGGCGGCCATCCCCGAAGAGATGTGCACCCCCTCGAAAGCGGGTCCGGCGGCGCAGGAAGCGCCGACGGCGTCATCGTCTGAGACGAGCAGCAGCTCGCCGTTGGTGCCCATGTCCATGGACAGGAACAGCCCTCGGCGCCCGGAGAGGCCCAGCGCCAGTAGACCGGCGACGGCGTCGGCGCCCAGATGTCCCGCCACGCCCGGCAGAGGAATCAGCTCGGCCCCGGCCAGACGGCGGAAGCCCACCTCGCCCGCGGCGACGGCGGCTGCGTCGGTGAACGCGGGCTGGTAAGGCACTATGCCCAGTGACCAGGGGTCGACGGCGCACAGAAGGTGGAGCATGGTGGGGTTGCCGACCACCGTGATGCGGGATAGGGCGTCCAGCGGCAGGCGGTGCTCGCGGCAAAGAGCCACCAGCGCCTCCTCTACCGCCTCGACCAGGCAATCGCGGGCCTCGATCAGGTGCTCGCGGCTCTGGTGGGCGTAGACGATGCGGGAGATGACATCCGGGCCCAGTCGCCGTTGCGGGTTGGCGAAAGAGGCGACGCCGACCTGGCGCGCGTGCGCGAGGTCCAGCAGGTAGCAGACCACTGTGGTCGTACCGACATCGATGGCGGCGCCGTACGCACCGACGGCGGTGCTTGGGATGATCGGTGGAGCCTCTCCGATCCCGTACGTCTCGGTGAGGATGCGCAGCCCGCCCTCGGCGACGGCCGCCGGGAGGGCGATGCGGCAGTCCTCTGTGAGCGTGGTCTGGCAGGCGAGGCGCCACCCCTGAGCGATGTCTTCGTCGTCGAGGAGCAGGCGATCGTCGGCGCCGGGCGCGGGGGCGCCCTGGAGGAAGCGGACGCGGCAGCTTCCGCAGGTGGCGCGGCCGCCGCACTCCGACTCCAGCGCGAGGCCGGCCTGGCGCACCGCCTCGAGAACGGTCTTCCCGCGTTCCACCTCGACCTCGGAGTCGAAGTCATGGAAGCGGACGCGCACAGTGTTTCCGGTATGCGGACCTGACATAATGCTGATCTAGGGGCCGGCGACCGGGTAGCGGCCGGCCTCCCGCGCGCTCTGGAAGAAAGCGAGAGTGTTCTCGCCCGGAACGTCGCACTGAATATTGTGGACGGGGGCGAAGACGAAGCCTCCCCCCGGCGCCAGGTCGGCGATGCGACGTCGCGACTCGAGCCGGACGTCCTCCGGGCTTCCGAAGGGGAGAACCCTCTGGGAGTCGCAGGCCCCGCCCCAGAAGACCAGGTTCTTGCCATAGCGCCTCTTGAGGGCGCCCGTATCCTCCATGCCGGCCGCCGATACCTGCACAGGGTTAAGGATGTCTACGCCTATCTCGATGAAATCGGGAATGAACTCGGCCACGGCGCCGTCGGTATGGAAGAACACCTTCGCCGGGGTGCGTTTGTGGATGGCGGCGATGACGCGGCCGTGGTAGGGCTTGATCAGTCGCCGGTACATCGCGGGTGAGATGAGGGGGCGGTCCTGCATGCCCAGGTCGTCGTAGCAGAGCACCACGTCCACCAGCTCGCCCACCTGCTCCAGGAAGTGCTCCCAGGCCCGCAGGGCCAGTCGCGTTGCCCCCTCCATGAATGCCTCGACGAAGTCCGCGTGGGCGGCCAGGTCGAGCATCGCCTCCGTGTAGCCGCGCACGTTGAGGAAGGACCCCAGCATATCGTGGCCGAAATCGCAGTGGCCGACCAGAGCGTAGGACGTCTCCTCGCGAAGGCGCTGCGCCAGCCCGCGCAGCCCTTCGTAGCGCGCGGAGTCGTCGACGTCAGGCCAGCGGAACTTCTCCAGGGCCTCCATGCTGGGCTCCATTATGGCCGGCTCGGTCATATCGAAGTAGAGGCCGCCCGAGCGGGGGCGGCTCCGTCGACAGCCCCACTCGTCGAAGTAGACTTCGTATTCCCCCTCCTGAGCAACGGGTGGCTCGCCGCCCGAAGGCGGGTTCGTCCACACCGGCCGGAAGTCGACGCCCAGCGCCTCCAGCACGTCCTCGTCCGGTCCGGCCAGTCCCTGGCTGCGGTCCACCACCCGCAGCTCGCGCTGGCCCAGGCCCAGGGCATCACGGAGCCCCTCGTAGGCGTCCAGGCAGATGCCGGTGACCCTCGTGCTGCCCAGGTCGATGGGGACGCGATCGGGCTCTTCGTGGTTAAGCGCCGTGAGGACGCGCTCCCGGGGGAGCATGGCCTGCGACTCCTTCATGGAAGTGCTTTAAGAGGCGGTGAACCTCGCCAGAGACGGGGTGCCGGTGGCTGGAACCCGAGGCACTCAATTCACATTCAAACCGACGCTCCGGCTACCCAGCTTCTGCTTGTACAAGCCCTCCCATTTCAGCACTTCGCTTCGGGCAAAGGTCGGTGGGAGTATCTGAAGAATCGAGTAGGAGAACTTTTCTGGGTAGTCACGGTCTTTCTCCACGAGATCGCTCAGCAGCTTGTTCCCCCCGTGCCCGTCTTTCGCGTACGCTGCCCAGCGGCCCCAGAACCCCTCTACCCCATGCGCCGAGCCGACGTACTGTGCCCCTGTCGTCGTGGCAAGGATCAAATAGACGCCTGCAACTGCGCTCAAGCGAGCGCGCCATTCCCTATTGACCTCGGGCCTGCGATACAGGTCCTTCAGCTGGTCGTACCTCAGTGTGAACCCGAGGTAGTCGTCGAACATCGCGACGGGCTGACCCTGGGGCAGGATTTGGACCACCTCCTTGTTCGTTGGCCTTTGATGCCAGCGCCTAGTTCCCTTGCCCCACTCGATTACCACCCTGCCCTCAAGCGCTTCGAATGCAGATAGCCGCTGCATCTGATAGAAGTAATGGGAATCCAGCCACTCTTTATGGGGGCACCCTTCCGGCAGGCGTCCCGCATGTCCTGGCTTTCGTCCCAGGACTTCGTAGACACCCACGAGACGCGCCTGGGTGCGGCCAGCTCCAATGAAGGAAACGATGAAATCAAGCCCGTCGAAGACTGGTTTCTCTTGGAAGGCCTGGTAGGCTTCGAGCCAGTCCTTGGGGAAGTCCTGCAGGTCAAGGCCTTGCTCTTGGTGACGAACGAGCTTGAAACGTCGAGTTGGGTCGAAGGCCTCTACCAGACCTAGCAGCTTGAGGATGCCCAGTTGTGCACTTGGGCTCGCGGCCGGCGAATCATCGTTAGTCACGGCTTACCTCACCTCCACGCGGATGCATCTTCGCAAGTTGGGGTCTTCACACCCCGACGGAGTCGCGCGGGTCTGGGGACCCCCGCCCACGACCGCCCTAGCCCGCCCCGAAATGCTCTCGG
Organism: uncultured Dehalococcoidia bacterium; assembly: GCA_964565775.1. Taxonomy (GTDB): domain Bacteria; phylum Chloroflexota; class Dehalococcoidia; order DSTF01; family JALHUB01; genus CAZMGB01. Next base: position 127,706 of record CAZMGB010000006.1, on the reverse strand, counting down.
TTCCAGCGACGCCCCTCGTCCAGCATGGCCAGGTAGTTCTGCTTTGGGATGTAGTTAGCGGCCGTGTTGCCGCTGCCCAGGCAGTAGCCGGTGCCTTTGACTCCGCAGACCTCCAGGATTTGACGGGTGCGAGCCCGAACCTGCTCTTCCGTGCCCCGACCGAGCACGTCCATGTCCACTCCACCCAGGATCGCGACCCGGTCACCCCAGCGACGGCAGGCCTCCTCCACGGGCACGATCTTGTCCTCGAACGAGTGCTTGGCGTCGATGCCGACGTCGTCGACAAGGTCGTCCATTAGCTTGTACATGTTCCCGCAGGAGTGGAAGACGAGCAGCTTGCCGGCTTGGTGCGCAGTGTCGGTGATCTTCTTGTAATGGGGGAGGATGTAGCGACGGATCACGTCCGGCGAAACGAGGGTGCCACTGAAGAATCCAAGGTCATCGCTGAGGAACACCATGTCGACGTTGTCAATGGTGACGGCCTGGGCGCAGGTGGCTGTGGCGAGCTCGCCCACTCGCTGGCAGATCGCCTCTATCAGGTCGGGCTGGTCGCGGAGAGCGAAAGAGAAGGGTTGCAGGCCCATGAGCCAGGTAGAGTGCTCGAAGATGCCGCCGTACATGAATGCCGCGATCTTCATCCCCTCCGGCAAGATGGCGTTGACGTACTCGAGCGCTGCGTGGTTCAGATCCTCGGCCTTGGGCCAGGGATAGGCCTCGAAGTCCGCCCAGCTCTGGATCGGGCCGGTGCTCTCATCCTGCCAGTAGCGCTGACCACCGGGCCAGTTCTCGGCTGTGGCGGTGTCGGCGGCGGCCTGGAAGGTTCGCTGAAGGCTGAAGCCCGTCACCATGAACACGTAGTCGTAGCCCACCTCGCGGCAGAAGCGGACGTACATCTCGATTGACTTCATCAGACCCAGCAGCTCATCCTCGGGAAACTCCAGGGTGGGCTCTTCGATGTAGCGGTGCAGGTTTACGGGGAACTTCTCCTCCAGCACGGCCTCAACCATGCCCGGGTCGGCGAACAGGTCGAAGAAGGGCACGGGGCCCGGCGGACCCTGGCGGAGGATCGTCCGGCGAAGGTTCTCGAAGTCAGGTTGGTGCTGCATGCCTAGCCTCCTTCGCTAAGGGGGACACCGACGCTCGGGGCGGGCTGGTCCTCAGGCGGGGCCGCCCTGCCGAGCGGGCAGGTCGAGCAGTCGCCGAGCGAGAGCGGCAGCGGAGGAGGCGTCGGGCGCGTAGCCCTGGGCCCCGATCTGCTGGGCGAAGGAGTCAGTGACCGGGGCGCCGCCGATCATGACGTGCACCTCGGTCGCGAGCTCCGCCTGGCGGATAGCGCGCACCGTCTCCTCCATGGCGGGGAGGGTGGTGGTGAGGAGCGCGGAGAGACCCACCAGTTTGGCGCCGCTCTCCTTGATGGCCTCCACAAAGCGCTCGGGTGCGACGTTGGCCCCCAGGTCGACGACCTCGAAGCCGCTGCCCTCGAGCATCATGCCCACGAGCTTCTTGCCGATGTCGTGCAGGTCGCCCTGGACGGTGCCCATGACCACCTTCCCGGCCGGCTCGTAGCCGCTGCCCACGAGCAGCGGGCGCAGGACATCGAGCGCCGCATACATGGCCCGAGCCGATAGTAGGAGCTCAGGTACGAAGTACTCGTTGCGGGAGAAGAGGTCACCCACCTCCTCCATGCCGACCATGAGGGCATCTTTGAGTATGGTCTCCGGCGGGATCTTTTCGGCCAGCGCCTCTCGGGTGCCCTCGGCCGTCCCCGGGGCGTCCCCCTCAACCAGCCGCTGCTTGATAGATGAAAGGTCCACGTTGCACCTCCGTCGTCATCCGGCCCTCAGCGAACAGGGGCCAGAAGCTCGCGCATTTGCCCAACGAAATCCATCAGGGACACCGCCTCCGTCCCGGAGATCGCGGCGGAGGCATGACTGTCAGGCGCCGTCCTCCGCGTCGCGGGCGGATACACCAACACGCAGAGGCCGCGGTCGTGGGTCTTGACCCGCAGCACGTGCCGCACGTAGTCAGCCTCTGAATCGAAGTGGATCTGCTTGTTGAGGCCCCGGTGGACTACTATGGCCGTCCGGCCGCCAAAGCGTTCCCATACGGCCTCGAAGGGCATCTCCGACGCCTCGAAGTTCAGGCCTCGCAGGTTGTGCACCTTTTCGAGGTTGTTGAGCTGATGCATGAAGTTCCCGCAGGAGTGGATGAACACACCCCCGAACTCGTCGGAGAACTCGTTGACATAAGGCAGAACGAATTCCTCGTAGAGGGCGGGGCTGAGGACGGCCAGGCAGTCGTCGCTCATACTGATGCCGCTTCCGTCGGGAAGCCAGACGGGCGGGAAGTGGCAGGCCATGAACTCGGGCACGCGCGAGCGCTGCTCCTTGACGAAGGCGATGATCAGGTCGGTCATCAGGCGCATCAGGTGGTGCACTTCCCTGGGGTTGGTGTTCATGGCGACCATGAACGCCATCGGCTCCCAGACCAGGTAGGAGCTGTCCAGAGGGCCCTGAAGGTCGGTCACCGCCAGAGCGTAGCGTCTTTCCGTTCGCTCGACGAAGTAGTCTCCCCACTCAAGGATCGTGCCGAGCTGGCCGTCGGTGATCGCGGGAGATGGCAGCTCGTAGACCTTCTCCGGCGGGTCTTCAGGTCTGATCACGGGGTGGGCCCAGGGCAGCGTGTGGTCGAAGTATTCGACCTCGCAGCCGAACGCCGAGGCAAAGACCGTGACCCCCTGGTGGGCCTGAAGATGTGGTACGAAGTCGTCTCCCAGGTCGACGGACTCGCGCCACCGGAGCAGTCCCACCTGAGCGTTGAGCTGCGTCTCCCGGTCCTGGAGCAAGGGCCGCATGGGGACGTGGCCAGTCGCGGTGGCGGTGAGAACGGGGTGCGTGGGGACCATCCACAGAGGCTGGCCCACGTCCTCAAGCGACCAGAACGCCTCCCAGCGGGCGATGACCTCCTTGTACCGAGGCTCGCGGCTTATGGGTACGGCGCCGTTTCCCATGGACAGAGGCTCTCCCGCCGAAAATGGACCCTCTCGGGCGCTCCCGCAATTGTCGAGCGCAATTGTGCTATGTCGTCCGCGCTTGGGCAAGTGCCAAACGGACGGCGCAGACAGGAACAACGGAACGTGGCCGGCCCCGCGTGTCTGCGCCTGTGCCGTCTACCACGCCGCCCACAACCTCCTCAGGGGGAGCGAGCCCAAGTGAGCCGGGCACTCGAACAATGCGGGCTCGGCATGTGACTTGACTGCAATCCGTGGTATCGCTGAAATAGGATGGGCCCGGTGACGAACGCCGGGAGGAGGATGGCTGCCACGGACTCGACAGGGAAGCCACAAGCCACCAACATCGGCTCAACGGAGTACGTCCGCTTCATCATCTTGACCTATGCCAGGGCTGGCTCTACCATGCTCGCCTCATCACTCAACTCCAGCCCCAACATCATCTGCTTTCGTGAACTCTTCAACCCGATCATGGACGGCATAGGCTACCATGTCGAAGGATATGACAACTCAAGCGCAGAGGACCGGGTGCTACGGAACGAGGACTTGAGGAAGTTCCTCCGGGAGCGCATCTTCTGCCAGCATCCCAAGGCGATCCGTGCCGTCGGCTTCAAGATGCCCCATGTCCACTTCTCGTCTTTTCCGGGGCTCCTGGAGGGGCTGGTCGAGGACACGGAGCTGCGTGTGCTGCATCTCAGGAGGCGCAACTTGCTGAGGATGCTCGTGTCGCTGAGAATCGCACAGAGGACCGGAGGATGGTCTGAAGATCGAAAGGCGACGCTCGCCAGTAAGTTCAGGCTGTCGAACGTGCCGGGGGCAGCGCGACACCCGCTGATGGCGACCAACCGATTGTGGAGGTTTCTCAGGCCGAGGGAGCCGGCCTGGAAGTCGCTCCGAGTCCCTTTGACACTCTCAGAGACGGAGTGCCGGGAGTTCTTCAAGGAGATAGAGCGGGACTCCGACTACTATGACGGCCTCTTCCACGAGCATCCGCAGCTCACCCTGTACTTCGAAGACCTGCTCAAGGATCGTAGAGCCGTGTTCAATCGGGTTCAGTCGTTCCTCGATCTCAAGCCGAGGCCGCTGGCCGTAACGACGCGCAGGCAGAACCCCGAACCGCTGCGTGACCTGATTGCGAACTACGACGAGCTGTACGCGGCGTTCAAAGACAGCCCAGAGGCGGCGTACTTCGACTGATGCCGCTCCCCCCGCTCCGTCCTGCGGTCGGCCACTCGCGCGCGCTCCGGCCGCTGGCAACCGGACGGCGCAAGCAGAAACGAAGGAGCACGCAGAGCGTCACGGGTGTTGGCCTCGCCGCCAGACTGCTTTTTCGCACCTGCAGGCGAGCGTACAATTGGCGCGCCGGTTCGGCTGGCGTCCACGCGCGACTGTCTGAGAGAGTCAGATCGAGATGAAAGCTGCACCGAACGGCCCGCGGTTCCGGGTGAAACGCCAGCCCAACTTCAACAATTTGCGCCGCACCCTGTTCCGGCAGGGCCCTCCCGGCCCCGTCCCGTTCGTCGAGCTGTTCGCCGATCCGGGCATGATCGAAGCGGTCCTAGGCGAGAAGTTCACCTGGGACGAACTCGCTCTTGCCGGCGACGGGGGCGACCGCACCTCGCCGTCACGCACACTCAGGGGCCGTGCAGCCATCGATCTCACCCTTCGCTTCTGCTATGAGAGCGGCTACGACTACGTGTACACGTGGACCGGCCTCAACTTCCCACGCGCCAACTTCGGCGTGGCGGCGGATACCGCGGCCCTCGGAAACTGGCCCGGCGGCAGTCGGTTCTGGCAGGACGAGAGCACCGGGCCCATCCAGAGCTGGGCCGACTTCGAGGCCTACCCCTGGCAGAAGCCGGAGGAGATCAGATACGGCGCGATAGAGTACCTCAACGCGGTCGTGCCCGAGGGAATGAAGATCTGCGTGAACTTCGGCGGCATCTTCGAAAACACCTCGTGGCTGATGGGGCTGCAGTCCTTCTCCTTCGCGCTGGCCGATCAGCCTGAGCTCATTGAGGCGATCTCCCAGAAAGTGGGCGAGCTCACGGCGGCCGCTGTCGCTCACGCAGTCACCGTCGACAACGTAGGCATGGTCTTCCTGGGCGACGACATGGGCTTTGCCACGGGCACGCTCGTCTCGCCGGCTGTGCTCCGCAAGTACATCTTTCCCCACCACAAGCGTCTCGTCGAGATCGTTCATGCCGCCGGTAAGCCCTTCCTCCTCCACTCCTGTGGCAATCTGGAGACGATCATGGACGAACTCATAGACCTTGGCATCGACGCCAAGCACTCCTTCGAGGACAAGATCATGCCGGTGGAGGAGGTCTATCGTCGCTGGGGAGACCGCGTCACCATTCTCGGAGGCGTGGACATGGACGATCTGGCGCGGGGGAGCGAGGAGCACGTACGCCAGCGCACCCGCGAAATCCTGGCGGTCTGCGCCGCCAAAGGCACCGGCTACTGCCTCAGCACAGGCAACACCCCTGCCAACTACATTCCCCGGCAGAACTTCCTCGCCATGCTCGACGAGGGGCGGAAGTGGAACCGCGCTCACTTCGGCGTGGCCTAGGACCCGGCCGGCCGCAAGACCGTAGGTGTCCGTCAGGAACTCTTCATTCGGAGTCCGCGTGAGTGCGGATTCGAGACAGAGCGCCGAGAACGCTGCAAGTGCCTATGGGCGCGCCGGGCCACCCGGCGCCCCCGGATCGTCATGAGTGCTGTCGTCCCTAGCGGCCGAGGAAAGATTCAACCGCCTAATCACTGCGGCGGCGAGCGCTTCAGGCGACAGGTCGTCGAGTTTTTCGTGCCCACGCGCGCCTGTGGCGCCGGGCGAACCGGCGTCTCCAATCGAGGCCCACTCCCGATGGGGCCGCTGTCTCGCGTGCTCCAGCAGCGTCTTTCCGTCCGTGCCATCCTCCGGGTAGAGCCCGAAGCCGATGTTGGCTGAGTGTTCGCCAAGGGCGTTGACCAGCCGCGTCGCCGCCGCCCTGGCGCCGTCGCCGTCGCACTGAGGAAGGCAGACGGCATACTCCAGGTGGCCGAAGCTCGCCGAGATGTCGACGCTGCGGACGGTACCGGCGATCAGTTTACCCAGCCTGGAGTTGAGCTCCTTCCAGTTACGGCGATACTCCTCTTTGTCGCGGGGCTCTACACTGATCGCCAGGACTGCCATGGATGAGCCGTAACGCTGGCAACGTTCCACTTCCTCATTGAGCCTGAGCTCGAAGTACCAGCTATGAAACAGCCCCGTCGCCCGGTCGTAGATCGCCAGCCTCCTGCCGCTCTGCGCCTCCTCTTGCGCCTCCAGAAGGAGGCTGTCCTTCGAGCGGCCGAGGCGCCAGACTGCCAACACAGCCAGTACGACCAGTAGGCCGGCGTACGTGGCCGCCAGGCTGGCGGTCAGCGCCACTGCCAGAACCTGGGGCAGAGCGTCGGCGACCAGCCATTCCCAGACCCCGATGACCAGCAGTCCGAGCACGGCCGCGGCCGCGAAGAGGCGAGTCAGAAGCGGCTCCTGACCGATGAGGCTTTCTATGAGGTCGTCGTTGCGAAACATGGCGTCTCAGGAATTCTCGGCCGGCTCGCTCCTGGGGCGTAGGCCTGGACGACTTGGCATGTCACCGTCGCTGCTACGGAAGGAGCCTGACGCCTGGTGGGCCTGGCGACGCGAGGCGGAGCGGCGAGCACGTAGCTAGCCGCGCGCTTTTCCCTGTTGCTTCCAGGCCTCGGCGAATCCGGCGAAGTTCTTGAAGAACCCTTTCCGTACGTCGTCAGGAACGCGGTTCACCGGGCATGACAGGTGGTAGCAGCGGTTGCACTGGGTCCGCTGCACCGTCCAGCAAGCGGCAATCAGCGCCCACGATGTCAACGCCAAGAGCAACCACTGCTGGCTGACGACGAAGAAGGGGACGTAGTAGAGAAAGAGGACGGCGCCGTACACAAGCCAAGTCACCTGCTCGATGGCGTTCATGGGGCGCGGACTGAACCCCGGGATCTTGGGGAGACCCCAATTGGCGTGACACCTGAGCAAGAAGCCTTCCTCTGCGTAGTGTGGACAGTGGCGGCAGAGGACCAGCGCTTCGACATAGCCGAAGAACAAGACTGCCAGACCTATCCAGACGGCCAGCCCAATCCAGAACTTGCCGGCTATCATGCCAGCCAGAAAGGGGATCATGTAGCCGATGACCAGGACCCCGAAGTCCATCAGGTCTCGTGGCGTGTGAATGCAGAGCAGCCGGCCGTGAATCTCGCAATCCTCGCAAGTCTGGCGCGAACAGGCTGCCGCGGTCGTCTTGTCCGTTGGCTCCACGGCGGTTGACATACAGCCACCTCCTTCTCAGCTTCGTGCGGAAATCGGAGATCGTGCACGACTCGGCTTCAGCAGGCGTGGGGTGCCGCCATCGCACCCGTGGCGTCGCGGATGCTGCGGGGGCTACCGGAAGGGGTAGAGAGGGAGGCCTGCCGTCGCCAGGTCGAAGGCCAGGACGCGGCCGCCGCGCGAGTCCGTGACGAACAGGGTCTTGAGCTGGGGGCCGCCGAAACAGCAGTTCGTGGGCATGGAGTTCTCACCACAGGGCAGCCTCTCCACCAGGGAGCCGCGGGCGTCGAACACCTGTACCTGGTTGGCCAGCGTGGCAGCCACGTACAGGCGGCCTTCCGCGTCGAAGCACATGCCGTCGGGGAAGCCAGGATCCGTGCGGCAGAATTCGACGGGCTCACCGAGGGTGCCGTCCCGGACTTGGTAGAGCAGCACGCGCTGGCGGAAGGTTTCGGCAATGTATAAGTGCGAGGGGTCGGGGCCGAAGGCGATGCCGTTGGCGAATGCGGGGCCCTCGGTCAGGAGCTGGGGCTCCCGACCCTCCGCGAGGGCGTAGACCCGCCCGGGCTTGTCGTTATCAAGGACGGCGGGACCGCGCGGGTCTGTGAAGTACAGCCTTCCATCGGGGCCGAAGCAGAGGTCATTGGGGGCGTCCACGCCTCGCGCCAAGTAGCTGACATGATCCCCTTCTACTCGCTGGATGCCCGGCTCGGCCCGATCTGGAGAGCTCTCCCCCATGGCGAAGAAGCCCCCGTTCTGAGCGACGTAGAGGATGCCGCCACGGCCCTCCGTCAGGCCGTTGGGGCCACCGCCCGTCTCCGCCTGGACTCTGAGGCCCGCGGGTGTCAGCTCATACAGACAGCCCTGGTCGATGGAAGTGAAGACGAGCCGCCCATCCCGAGTCCAGACGGGCCCCTCGCAGAAGCCCACTCCTGTAGCGACGATGCGCCCCTCCATGCCGGCATTGTAGCCCTGCCGTTCGGCTGCACACAACTCCTTCGACTGAGAGAGTCGGGTCTCCCTCTTTCGGTCCGGCGATCTCGCCCTAAGGAAAGGCGCTGCGCGGAGGCGGAGGCGAGCAGGACGGTGGGGAGGACGTCTGTCGGGCCGGGCCCTTGGCCGCTCGGCCTAGGCGGCAGCCTTCTCATCCGCGAGCTCGCCCAGGGCGATGGGCAGCATCTTTCGCTCGTCGAGCCGTGCCATGGCTTGCGCAACTCTGGGACTGAAGTGTCGCCCGGAACAAGCCGCGATCTCCTGCAAGGCCGCAGCGACCGTGCGGGCCGCCCTGTAGGGCCGGTCACTGATCATCGCATCGAAGGCGTCGGCGACGGCGACGATGGTGGCGGCCTCGGGGATGGCTTCGCCTGTGAGGCCGTCCGGGTAGCCGCTGCCGTCCCAGTGCTCGTGGTGAGAGCGGGCGATGGTGGCGGCGAGCTCGAAGCCCGGTCTCCCCTTCAGGAACTCCTCACCCCAGGTGCTGTGGCGCTTCAGCACCTCCCACTCCTCCTCGGTGAGACGGCCGGCTGTAGAGAGGATGGTGTCTGGCACGCGGATCTTGCCGATGTCGTGGAGGACGGCCGCCAGGCCAAGCTCCCTCGCGTCCTCCTCGCCGTAGCCGAGCTGGCGTGCCAGGGCTTCGGTGATGGCGCGGACATTCTGGAGGTGGAGACCGGTGGTCTGGTCGTGGGCTTCGGCGGCGGCGGCGAGCAGCATCACCGTCTCGGTGTGGGCCTCCCCGAGGTGGGTGGAGGCCGACTTGAGCTCCTCGACCAGCGTCGCCATGCGCACGATGGCGGTGACCTGCGTGACAACGGCCATCAAGAACTGGGCGTCGCGGGGTGTGAAGGCTGCCTCCCGCTTGCTGGCGACCGAGAGGCTGCCGATCACTCTGTTCTGCCAGATCATGGGCGCGACCATAGCCGACCGCAGTCCAGCCGCGCGCAGCAGCTCCCGCTCGCGATCGGTGAGGCGTGGGTCGTGGCGTGGGTCGTCGAGGATGATCGGCCGGCGGATGCGCTCCAGGGCCGGGCGCAGCGGGTGCTCCGCGAGCTGGCGGCGTTCACGGTTCCACGCGTCGACGAACTCCTTGGGCACTCGGGCGAACGTGTTCTGCGCCAGTTGTGCGCCGGACCTACGCTGGCCGACGAGGAAGTCAACCCCGTCGTAGCCAGCGGCGACCGACAAACGACGCGCCACCAGCCGCAGCTTGTCGTCGAGGTTGCCTGGGGACGTGAGGAGCGGCGCGAGCTCAGCCGCCATCTCCGCGGCGAGCGCGCGACTGAGGGAAGACGTGCTACTCAGGTCGCTCTGCCGGACAGGCCGCTGCCGTTTCGCGGCGTACATCTCACTGTCCGATAGCCTGATCAGGTCTTCGACTGCCGCTGCCTCGTCCGGATAGACGGCCAATCCGATGCTGGCGCTGACAGGCACGCTTACCCCCGTTTCCGGATCGGTCACGCCAGCTTCTGCGAGCGTGTTCAGCACGGCGTCGCGGTAACGTTCGGCCGCGCGCCGGTCGGCTTCCGGCAGGACGGCCACGAGCTCATCCCCTCCGTAGCGGCCCAGCGTGGCGCCGTCCCTCGAGAGCGCGTGTGCCACCGCAACGAGCACGGCGTCGCCCGCCTGGTGGCCGTACGTATCGTTCGTCGCCTTGAGACCGTCGACGTCGACCATTGCTACGGCGTGTGAGGAGCCTCCGCCTTCACCGGAGATCAGGTCGCGCAACTGCTCGACGATCGCAGCGTGGTTGAGCACGCCGGTGAGCGGGTCGCGCCGCGCCTGCTCCCGCAGCGCCTCCTCCGCCCGCCTGCGCTCGCTGACCATCTCGTTGAAGTCCCGGGCGAGGGAAGCCGTTTCCTCGGGGCCGGACACCTTGACCCTGGTCCCCAGGTCGCCCGACGCGACGGCCCTGGCGCTTGCCTGAAGCGCAGCGAGAGGGCGCACTACCGACATGATGAGACCGATCAGCGTCATACTCCCGCCCAGGAAGGCTAGCGTGCTGAGCCCGATCAACAGCGCCAGTGTGGAGTCCGAGGAGCGGTTTGCTGCCGCCCGCTCGGCTGCCAGCTTGCTCTGCTGTTCCGCGGCCAGCGTGTCCATCCTGGCCATCTGCGCCTCGGCATTGGGCCACAATTCCGGGAAGTACCGCTGGCCCACCGCGATCCTTGTGGCGAGGTCGGCCTTGAGGGCGTAGTCGAGAATCGCGTCAACCTCTTGCCGCGTGTGAGCTGACTGCCCAGTGAACTCGTCGAGCGCGGCGAGTGCGCCGGTTTCGCCCAAAGCGATCAGGCCAGATCGAGCCTCACCTAGCTCTTCGTCCTGCGCCGCCGTGACTTCGCGGTACGAATCGGCGAGGGGAGCCGGATCCTTTGCGAATACCATGGCGACAAGCAAGGTAGTGCCCTGGAAGATGAAGGCACGGGCATCCTCAAGAGAGGCAGCGACAGCGGATCTGTGCTCCAGTGATTTGTATCGATGCTGCATGTCGTGCGCACACCAGATCGCCACCGCTGCCACGGCCGCCAGGAGCAGCATGAACATCGCTCCTGCAAGGATGGCTCGTCCTCGGGCTGATCTCCAGCTAGGCATTGTTCGTGCCGGTCGTCCTTGTGCGTGGTGGTGCTCGTGACATGGCGGGACTCGCCCGCCCGGCCCGGCCGGCGAGACCTCAGCGCTTCCTCACGTGATGTTTCGGAGCCGCTTGCGGGACCGAATATCGACCAGTAGGCATACTGCGGCTCCCCCAAGGGGTAGAGAGGCCAGGATGATGATGGTCAGGCGCGCGTCACTCGTGGTCTCAGCGCCCCGCTAGCGCCGCGAGCATGAACGCTGTTGTCAGCGCCGTCTCTATCCGAGTAAGCTGATTCTGAGCTGGGTGACCGGCGCCGACCGGTCGGAGTTCTCGCTGAGTGGGGAGGTCGCATGGATCCGAAGGGCAAAGTCGCAATCATTACTGGAGGTGCCTCCGGGATAGGGTTGGCAACAGCAAGGCTGCTCGCAGCAAGCGGTGCCCGGGTGGTCATTGCCGACCTCCAGTCGGACGCTGGTGCGGCGGCCGCACGCGACATCGAAGCGAGCGGCGGCGAGGCACGCTTCGTCCTTACCGACGTGACGAGATGCGAGGACGTGCAGGGCATGCTGGGCTTTGCCGTGAGTCACTTCGGGCGCGTCGATATCGTCCACAACAACGCTGGCGTCTCGGGGATTGGGGACTTCTTCGCTGCCGCCTCGGACGAGTGGGAGAAGGTGCTGGCGATCAATCTGACAGCCGTAATTCGCGGCACCCAGCTCGCAGTGCAGCATCTGCGCCGACAGGGCGGCGGCGGCGTGATCATCAACACCGCATCCATGGGCGGCCTGGTACCGATGCCAACGGGTTCTGTGTACGCCGCCAGCAAGGCTGGCGTCATCCACTTCAGCCGGTCGCTCGCTTTCCTTGCGAACGAGGGAATCCGAGTCAACGCTATCTGTCCCACGTTCACCGATACGCCGCTGACACGCGTGCACGGGGAAGAAGTGTTGAACGAGATGAGGCGAGAGGTTGGCGGGCTCGTGAGCCCCGAGCTGGTGGCGGAGGGCGTGCTGGAGCTGATCCGTGATGATTCGCGCGCGGGGGCCGTGATGCGTGTCACGGTCAGGAAGGGCATCGACTACACTTTCGAGCCGAGGACAGGGCCGGCAGCCTGACCTGCCGGTCGCCAGCGCGTGCCGTCGGGAAGCCGCCCCGTCCGTCACGCACGAAAAAGGGCTGAAGATGCCCGCCTATCACCGCCTCGCGGCCAAGAGTCGCAATCTCCCCACGGAGGTCCAGACCGGGCTCCCTGCGCCCCTCTGAGACATGTCGTCGACGGCTACGGCAGCTTGAACGGAGGCTCTGTGGGCAGATCCTTGAAATCAGGATGGTCTGTGGGCAGTCCCAAGGAACGCCTGGCAGCGGCCTTGAAACGCTCCCAATCGGCCATCTGGTAGAGAACCATCCTCTGGGTGGCCAAGGACCCCTCAGCGTGAATGCTGAGGACGCCGCCAAACGTGGAGCCCTCGCGGATGACCATGTTGATGGCTCGTATCCTCTCCTCAGTCGGGTACTTGGCGTCACCCTGCAAGTACTTCTCCATGTAGGGGCGAGTCTCGGGGTTCTCCCAGTCCTTCATCGAAGGCATGGTGGCGGCGATCCCGCCTGTAATGTCCTGGAGGTACTTCATCGCCTCGTGCCACTGGGAGGCGAACCAGTACTTGGCGCAGTTGGTATAGACCGGATTGGGCAGCGCGAAGCCGCTCTCAGGATCGACTACGGGGGCCAGGGCAGCGGCTTTGCCCAGGGCCTCCGTTACATCGGCGTACATGGCAAGCCAGGCCAGCATGTCCCGGATGCGCGTGGCATGCGTCAACCCGTTGTATTCGGCCATCAGCATGGCCAGCCCGGCGACCGCCTGGAGGTGTACGTGCTTGTAGGTGGCGGCAGTAAGACGATGGTAGCGAGCGAATGAGGTGGCCACCAGTCGCGAGAATTGCCACTCGCCCGCCAGGAAGACTCTCTCCATCGGGACGAAGACGTTCTCGAAGATGATCATCGGGTGTCCGCCACCCGCCGCCCCTGCCGAGCCGAGGAAAGTCACACCCTTGGCGTTACACGGCACGGCGCAGGCCACACTGTAGTCCTTACCCCCCTCATCATGGTTGCGAGAGGGGAGGACCATCAGCTCGTTCGAGAGGATCGAACCGCTGATGTGGAGCTTGCAGCCCGTGATGTATATCCCCTCGTTGTTGCGGTCGACGATGCGGACGTAGAAGTCCTTGTGGGCCTGCTTGGGGTCCTGGGCGTGCAGGCTGCGGTTGCCCTTGGGGTCGCTCACGGTGGCGCAGATACTGGGGTCGTTCTTCTTGCACCAGGCGCGATAAGCCCGCATGTTCTCGCTGTAGTGGGTGCCCAGGGCTGCATCGATCTTCTCGGTAGCGTAGGCCACGCCGTTCAGGCCATCGATGCCGGTGAGCCGGGATCCACCGATGCCATTGCGGTTGAGCGTCTGAATTATGTCCCTTCGCCTCTGTAGGTCCTCGCCGGTTTGGGGTATTTTGAAGGAGAACGAGACTTCCTCCCCATCCTCGATCATGTTGAACAGGGAGCGATATTCGGGCTGGTTGCTGATCCAGAACTCCGAGGCGGCGCGCTCCACCGACTGCTTATACCGCGTCGGGATGTCTTCGACCCTCTCTCCATCCTGATAGACCACTCTTCCGTCCCTCAGGCTCTGCACATACTGCTCGGGTGTCCTGATCATGTTCGCCTCCTATCCCTAGGAATCGTCGCCACTTTCCGGTTGATGAGGCTGTTCCTCTGCCGATGCGAGGGTTACACTACTCCCTTGTCTCGGATTCTTCAAGCGCATCACACTCGATGCTTCCCATCTCCAGGAAAGAAGCGGGCGTCACGGCATGGCGCCCGTGCTCCATTTGCAGGCTTGACATCCTGAGTCACCCGGCCCCGAGTACGAGTGGGAGGCCGCCTGGCCCGGCATGGAGGAATGGGATACTCGCATCAGACAGGCGTTCTCCACTACCTGTGCTCAGACAACGACGCAGGGCCATCGAGGCCATTAGCCTGCTACTCTTGACAACTCCTCTGGCCAGGAGTAGTCTGCCATTACGGGCGTGAAGGGATCGCCGGTGCTCACACCACCGGCGGTCCGGGAACGTCGACCCCGAAGCGGCCAGGGTGGGCTTGGCTACCCTGGCATGGCAGGCGCCAACCGCGGGACGGTCGAGGGCTGTGCACTTGTTGACCACGTCACGACATGCCCGTACTGGCCCCGTCCCAAGCGATGCGGCGCGCTGAGTCCCGCCTCGTTGGTCGCTGGCGAGCGAGCCTGCAATCGCCCTCATGGGCAGGGTAGGGCTGAGTTGCTCCGCCGCTGCTCAGTCGCTGGCCGGGACGCGCCAAGGGCGAGGTAGCTCCCAATGAGGCATCGCGACAATGGGCGAGCATTGGGCGAACAGAACCGCGAGCGTCACTGGCCCCGTTATACCGCGCTCGGCGGCCAGAGGCTTCGCATTATCGTCACCGGCGCAGCGTCCCGCATCCCCGTCCGAACGCTGGCCGTCCTGGTTCTCGGCCTGATCATCTACGAATTCCACGGGATGGGGCACCTTTCCACCAATGCCGGCTCGGGCCTGTTTGTCTTCGATGCGCTCATGTCCGGCCCAGGCTACACCAGCCCCTACGCAGCCGGCCCGAACCCCCTCTTCTACTGGGCCACGCTGGAGCCCCAGGAGGGCGCGTACAACTGGGATGCGCTCGACCAGGCTCTTGAGGCCGCCGCGAGCGCAGGCAAGACGGCCATCCCCCGCGTTTATACGAACGTCGCAGGCTTTGGGCAGGCTACGCCAAGCTGGGTGTTCGATGCGGGAGCGGAGTGGTACTACAACACTGAGTTTTCGCGCGACAACGGCATGAGGCAACCGGTGCCGACGGACCCGGTATTCACAGCGAAGTTCGGCGCATTCTTGAAAGCACTTGGCTCTCGCTACGACGGTGATCCGCGTATCGAGTACTTCCAGACGAACGCCGGCATGGGCGAATACGGTGAGATGGTATGGGCCTCGCCGGCCGAGTTCAGGCCCCCGGACTGGACACCTGAAGAGAACCTCTCCACTGTGAAGTACTGGATTGACCGCTGGCACGACGCTTTCCCGCACACTGAGCTGGCCCTCATGATCAACTTCATCGGCTGGAACATCATGGAGGACGCCTCGGCGTATGCCGTCGACAAGGGCATGTATCTCCAGCAGAACAGCGGTCGCTTCGTTGGGGATGTGGTGGACATCTTCCAGGCGTACCAGGACAAGACGAAGATCGCCATGGAGATCGCGGCATATCCACGCACCGGCGAGGGGTTTGATGAGCTGATCGACGACATCTTCAGCCGGGGCTACCAGATCGACTACCTGACGCTCCACCGAGGCAGCTTCAATGACCCGGAGACCGCGGCCAAGTTGCCGGATGTCCGGGCCCGTCTCCGCAATGCGGGGGGGAAGCCGCCAGCAGCTACTCCCGTGCCCAGGCCGCCGTATACGTGGGCACCCAACCCACAGTCAACGCCGACTCCGACGGCGTCTGCTACGGCCTGAACAAGCGACGGCATGCCGGGCCGGCGTGACGGCGACTCCTGCCCGCGCCCTGGCCGACGCCCACCGGCGGGCGCATGTTCGCCGAGGGCGTTGAAGCAGCGGATCAGATCACTGCGAGAACGCAGCCGTCTGCTGGCGAACGAGGTCCACCAGGTTGCCGAGCGCGATGTTGATATCGACGAGGTGCAGCCCCCACGTCGGCCCCAGCACCTGTTGCGCCACCCACCTCTCGTCGCCGGCGATGTTCGTGGTGTCGACCTGTAGCCAGTCGGCGCCGCCGGAGCTCTCGCAGCGGGCGGTGTAGAGGCCGGGGTAGGCCAGCCACGGCGTTGGCGCGGACGGTGTTCCGATCAGCTTGCTACCAAACACTACGGGGAGCGGAGTGGCCAAGAAGTAGGGCAGCAGTGCCCCCGTTCCCCCAGAGAGTGAGGCCGGATTGACGCAGAGCACCTCTAGATTCCCATCGGCTTGCTCGGTCGCCCGCGGGCCGACCCCCACCCTGCCGAAGCCGCTGTCGGGCGGCGGCGCCTCGAGGAAGCTTGAGTAGGCGACCACACAGCCTGTCTGATCGGCAGACCGACAGGCGGGGACGTTCTGGAAGTCGCCGCCTACATCCTGACCGACGGCAACCTCCACGTTGCCGCCGAAGAGCAGCGCCGAGACAAGCCGACGAAGCACGTCCGGGTTGGGATCGATCTCGGACGCGATCAGCCGGGTCAGCATCCCCGCTCCCTGGGAGTGGCCGATGAGGACGACCCCCCGGTCGTCGTTGTAGTGGGCGAGATAGTCCTGCCAGGCCGAGAGCACGTCGTTGTAGGCCAGGTCGACGGTTGCCGACCTGTTCTCACGCGGTTTGGCGATCGCCGACAGGGTGTACTGCCGGTACATCGGGGCGTACACCTTACATACCTGCGAGAAGCGGGCCGCCTGCAGGATGGCCACTGTCCTCTCCTCCGGGTCGATGTTGAGGTTGGCATTCTCTGTCTGCTGCTCGCTGACCGTCGGGTACACGTAGAAGCAGTCGATCGGCGGGTCCTCCGCCGGAGCCGCTGCCTCAGTCGTGCTCGAGCCGTCGGCGGGCACCACCGTAGTCGTGAGATCGCTCTCGCAGGGGTTGTCGGCGAGCCCCGGACGGCACAGCCAGACCGTATTCGACGGCGCCGTTGGCGACGCGGTCGCTGGGGGCCCCGCGGTTGCTGAGGGCGAGACGGTCTCGGACGAACCGCCGCAGGAAACGCCGACCACGGAGATGAGGCACAGGGCGACGCCGGCCAGGATCGCCCGCCTGGCTCGTCGCCCGGCCCTCCCCGTGCCGGAACGAAAGCCCATTCGCCGGTGCCTGAGCGATCCCACCATTGCACTGTCCTCCTTGCGCTCATGCCGCGGCGTCGCTCCGGTCGCTTGCGGCGGTCTTGGCCGGCTGCGAGCGGGCAGTCGATTACCACGACGGCTATATGTGACGGTTGTTCGTGCGGTAGTGTGCGGGAAGCGTTTGGGTGTGTCAAGCTGCCGTCGGAGGTGCCGGGATCGGTGGCAGGAGCGCGCTGGAGTACGTCGTCCGTGCTAGAATAGAGGCCGAGCGGGGGTAGCTCAGTGGTAGAGCTCCTGCCTTCCAAACATCCGAACATCTGCGCTGAGCCCCGGAATGCGCACCCCAAACCGAAATGGCCACAGTTATCAAGCATTCACCGCCCGCTCCAACACACCATAGCTGGCCCCCCATCCCCGGTCGGCTTCTGGCGCTCTCCACCTCCCGGTCGCGGCTGCATCTTCGCCCCACGCGACTGAGCTGGGCTCAGCAAACATCCCGACCACCCGCCGATGGACATGGCTCCCCTTCGCTACCAAGCCCCAAACACGGCGCGCTCTTGACATCTGTATTACAATTCCCGTGTGCCCCGGACGCAAAGCGATTGTGCCATAGCGGAGCCTGAAGAGTGGACATTCATTCCTTTTCCCTGCCCACTCCCCCACGGAAGCCTTCCGAACTATCTCACTTTCTCCAATCCATGCAATCCGGACATACCTGGAGCCGGATAGCCATTCTAGACATCCCGAACTACTACGACGCAATTGTCCAGCGCTTAATGGACGGACGCCTCTCCGGTAAGGAACTGGTCAAAGAAGTCACGGACAGCCTGCGCGGCATCTGTCCTCTGTGCGGCACCTGGGCCGACTCCGCTACTCTTGCCGGACCGTCCTCTATTCGCGGCTTCTATCCAGACAAGACGATAATCTTGACCGACTCGCCGGGCGGCGGTTCTCTTACCCGCTTCCTAGCTGGACGCTGCCAACACCCTGACTGTTCGTCGACAGACATACTGCTAATCTGGAAGGATCACCCTGCCATCCGAAGTCACATAGGCGCAGTCCTGCAACGGCTCCACGCCGAGCTTGCCGCCGACTCGCCTATCCACAAGTTTCTACGACACGATACTATTGCCTACACTGTGGATGCCATTTTCAACCTAACACGTGAGTCTAGAGTTGGGCACTTCTACAGCGGCCACAGGTTTTCGGATATCTTCGTGTGGGTCAGCGTTATCCTCCGCCTTGCAGATCCCACCGACCCCTTAGGCGGCGGACGGCCGTTTCCAGGAGGCTATCTCGCGTTCCTTGCCCAACTCTTGCGACAATCACGCTACGACTCGGGTGAGATCGCGGTCATGCACTGGGTACTTGTTCCAGACCTGAAGAAGAATCCCCTACTCCACCTGGCCTTCCTGCCGGATAGGGACCACGCTTCAGCGGGCAAAATAATGGCAATTGACCTTCTCAGCGAGGGCGAACGAAAACAAGTCGGGCTCGTGTGATCCCAGCTCGCTGCGCCGCTGTCGGCCACGCGACCGCGACCGCACACCGGGCCCCGGCAGCGCCCTCGCGCCGGAATCGCTCTGGTTGCCCGCTTGCCGCCATGCTAGAATGAGGCACCAGCGGGGGTAGCTCAGTGGTAGAGCTCCTGCCTTCCAAGCAGGCTGTCGCGGGTTCGAGTCCCGTCCCCCGCTCCACATTCACTTCTGCCCTCTTCCGACTCACCCATGGCAGTCCCTACTCTGGACGAAGAGGGCGCCGCAGGCCTTCTTGCACAGCGGGCTTCTCGCCTGCGACTATGGCCAGGAAGTGAGACCAGCTTCGCCGGTGTGCTAGCGAGACTCGGATGCGAAACCCCGTCGATTTGATGCGGAGGATTGGACGCGCCGCCGAGGGCCCCCAACACAAGTGGTGGGCCCTCGCCGCCGTTTCTGTTGGCGTCTTCATGTCCACCCTGGACATCAGCATCGTCAACATCTCCTTGCCCCGCATCATGGGCGACCTGCACGCAGACCTGAGCGCGATCCAGTGGGTTGTGCTGGCCTACCTGCTCTCGATCACCTCCCTCCTCCTGACCTTCGGGCGCCTTGCTGATCTCATGGGGCGCAAGAGAGTCTACATCGCAGGCTTCGTCGTATTCACCGCGGGCAACGTGCTGGCGGGCCTCTCCCACAGCGTCACCGAGCTCATCCTGGCGCGGGCCCTGACCGGCGTCGGCGGCGCCATGATCCAGGCCAACGGCGCCGCGATCACCGCGGCCGTCTTCCCGCCGGAAGAGCGGGGCAAGGCCCTTGGGCTCAACGGGACGATCGTGGCCGCCGGGCTCGTGACCGGCCCCACTATCGGCGGCGTGCTGACCGATGCGCTGGGCTGGCGCTCCATCTTCTTCGTCGCCATGCCCGTCGGGCTGCTGTCCATTCCTTTCGCGTCTCTGGTCTTGAGGGAAGAGCGCATCTCCCTTGGCCGTGGCGCGAGGCGCGAACCCTTCGACTTGCTGGGCGCGGCTCTCTGGGCTGCCTTCCTCTTCATGCTCCTGTTCGCGCTGAACCGCGGCCCGGACATCGGCTGGAGCTCGCCGGCTCTCCTGGCCATGTTCGCCGCCAGCCTTGTCTTGGTGGTCGTCTTCGTGGCTGTCGAGCTCAAGAACGCATACCCCACGATTCGCCTGAGCCTCTTCCGCATCTGGGGCTTCTCGGCGGGCTGCACCGCCAGCTTCTCGTCGTTCGTCGCTCAGCAGGCGAGCACCTTTCTCATGCCGTTCTACCTCCAGATTGCGCTGGCGCTCAGCGCCCGGACCGCGGGTGTTCTCTTGACGACGGTGCCCTTCGCCATGGCCCTGATCGCGCCGCTCAGCGGTCGCTGGTCCGACCGCTACGGCTCGCGCGGTCTCGCCACAGCCGGCCTGTCGATGTCGCTGGCGGGTCTATTCCTTCTCTCCCAGGTCACCACCGCCGACCAGGGTTACGCTCCCATCATTGGCACGTTGATTCTCCTGGGGCTGGGCTTTGGTATGTTCCAGTCCCCCAACAACAGCTTCATCTTCGGCTCCGTGCCACGTGAGCAGTACGGCGTGGCATCCGGCTTCATTGCGACTATGCGCAACGCGGGAAGCTCGCTGGGCATCACCCTGTGGGGTACGCTCGTCACCTCGCGGCTGGTGTCGCAGGGGTTCGAAGGAAGCCTTCAGGGGGCCGTCAACAACCCTGCAATAAGGGGGGAGGTGACGCCCATCTTCCTCGACGGCGTCCATGTCGCCATGTATGGTGCGATGGCCGTGTTGCTGATCGGCATTCTGTTCTCGGCGCTGCGAGGGCCGCAACAAATCCAGGCCCCCGTTCCTGCCCCCGCCTTCGCACCGTCAGGAGACGAAGCGGCCGATGGCTGAGCGGTGGCTCCCGCATGGTCCGTCCGCCACATCGAGTGCGAGAAGACCGCTGGCCTGCTCTTCGCCGAGCAAAGCCGGTTTCCCCAGACGCACGTCTGCGGTAGTGTCTAGTAGAGGCGACGGGCCGGCCGTCGCGAAAGGAGAGGGCCGGGACGGGCCGACATGATTCGGAGGCGTAACCCTTCTTCTTCCAAGCAGGTTGTCGCGGGTCCGGGCCTGCCTGTCCGGGCGAGTCCCGTCCCCCGCTCCAACCTTACGGACTGTGGTGAAGACTGTATCTGGGGGCCGGGACCTCGCGCCGGCCCGGAGAGAGGTGCGTGATGTCTGACTACGTTGATCTGCTGTACGAGGTGGCCGGGGGCGTTGCAACGATCACCCTCAACCGGCCCGAGCGTCTGAACGCCATCAGCCTGCCGATGCTCGTGTCCCTCAGCAAAGCCCTGCGGGACGCCGATCTCGACCGCGAGGTGCGCGTCATTGTTATGACGGGCGCCGGTCGTGGGTTTTGCGCCGGGCTCGACCTGAAGGATCAGGCCGCCAGCACCGGGATCGGCGCTGACGGTGGAGGCCTCGCGGCCACCCGCTTCGACCTGGCGGGCAGTCCCCCGGTCGTCCTCCATACGACGGACAAGCCCGTCATCTGCGCCCTAAACGGCGCTGCCGCCGGCTACGGGATGGACCTGGCGCTCGGTTGCGACATCCGCATCGCCTCCAGCGAGGCGAAGCTGGCGGCCGTGTTCACGAAGCGGGGCATCCTGCCCGAGAGCGGCGGTAGCTGGCTGTTGCCGAGGCTCATCGGCTGGGCGAAGGCCTCGGAAGTGGCGTTCTGCGGGATGACCCTGAGCGCTCAGGAGTCGCTTGAGCTGGGTCTGGTGAACCGCGTCGTCGAGCCCGACCAGCTCATGCCGGTCACTCAGGAGGTCGCGGCGGAGATAGCCGCCAACGCGCCTCTCGCTGTTCAGGCCACAAAGCGGATGATGCGCCTGGGCCTGGAGGAGACGTTCGAGGCTAACGTCCACCACGTCTTCCTCCAGCTCCTGCCGCTCTTCCAGACCGAGGACTTCAAGGAGGGCGTGCGCTCCTTCATCGAGAAGCGCCCGGCCCGGTTCCAGGGCAGATAGCAGGGAAAGGAGACCAGCAGTGCTCCACATGCGACGACTCTGGATTCTTGCGGTCGCTCTTGCAGCCGGCCTCCTGACCTTCACCGCCTGCGGAGAGGGGGAGAAGGAACAGGGGACGACACCTGTCGCGGAGACACCCGGCGCTGAGGTCACGCCGGTCGAAGGGATGGGCACGGTTGACGTCGTCGGCCTCTGGAGCGCCGAGGAGGAGGCCAGTTTCAGGGCGGTGGTGGCGCCGTGGGAGGATGCGACGGGAGGCGGCCTGGCCTACGTCGGTACCCGCGACGACGTGGAGCTCATCAACACCCGCGTCAAGGGCGGCAACCCGCCCGACGTCTACTTCCCGGCCAGCCTGGGGTTCTTCAAGGAGCTGCAGGCGGCGGGAGAGCTTGTGCCCCTTAGCGCGTGCTCGAACATCGACCTGAACGCGCTGAAGGCCGCCTACGGCGAATCGCTTAGTGATGTCACCATTGACGGCGAGATCTACGGTTTCTTCTTCAAGGCCGGCTCCAAGGGCCAGATCTGGTATAGCCCCAAGGCCTTCGCCGCCAACGGCTATGAGGTGCCCTCTACCTACGATGAGCTGATCGCCCTATCCGACCAGATGGTGGCCGACGGCAACACGCCCTGGTCCGTCGCTGAGTTCGCCGACGGCGGCACGGGCTTCCCGGGCTCCGACTTCATCCAGGAGTTCCTGATCAGGGAATCCGGCCCCGATGTCTACGACCAGGTGGCGACGGGCGCGATCCCTTACACGGATGAGCGGGTCAAGGCAGCTTGGGAGAAGTACGGCAAGATAGTCCATACGGAGGGGTACGCTCTGGGAGGTCCAAACGTCATTCTCACAACGACGTATTCGAAGGGCAGCCTTCCTCTGTTCACCGACCCTCCGGGGGCGTTCATGCACTACCTCGGCGCCTTCAATTCGGGCTTCATCACCGACCCGACTCTGGGCTTTCCAGAGGGCTTGGTCGCGGGCGAGGACTACGACTTCTTTCCCTTCCCCAGCATCACCCCGGAGTACGCCGGC
Source organism: uncultured Dehalococcoidia bacterium (assembly GCA_964565775.1). Lineage (GTDB taxonomy): Bacteria > Chloroflexota > Dehalococcoidia > DSTF01 > JALHUB01 > CAZMGB01. Next base: position 105,404 of record CAZMGB010000006.1, on the reverse strand, counting down.
GCGGTGACGGGCGACGGCAACATAGCAGTGATGTTCAACAGCGATGCCACGACATGCTCGTTCATGGAGTACGTCGCCAGCGCCCAGGCGCAGGAGATCTGGGCAGCGGCGGGAGGCTTCCTCTCCGTCAACAAGGACGTCTCGCTGGACGTCTATCCGAACGACCTGGATCGCGCCATCGCCGCGCAGCTAAGCAGTCCGGATGCGGTCTTCCGGTTCGACCTCGACGATGCCATGCCTTCGCAGGCGCAGACCGCGGTGTTCCAAGGTGTCCAGGACTACGTTGCCGGCGGTGACCTGGACGCGATACTGGCGCGTGTCAAGGCCGCATTCGGAGAGTAGGCTCATTCTCTGGCTGATTCCTGGTCGGACGGCAACGCGAAGGTGGTCAGGCTGCCGGCGGTGGTTGGCACGAGACAAAGGGCACGGTTCTAGCATTCTCGGGGCTCGCGTCGGACAGCCCCGCCGCGCTCGCGAGCCGGAGGAAGCCGTCCCCATCCCCGTGCGTTGAAGGTAATCGTGGCATTCTTCGCGTAGGCTGCCGTTAGTCCAGCCTGGGCGCGAAAAGGCGTCGGTCATGGGGCTAGCGTGGCCCCCTGGCCCGTCGCTGGGATTGACCGCGAGACGGCTTTGGAGATATTTTTCTTATGATAGGCCTCAACCGATACGGGTAGAGCGGACTGCGGCCGATGATTGATGTAGGTGCTCACGCGGCCCTGGCGACGGCCTGGTCGTGCCAACCAGCGGTGGCGAGGGTGAGCCGTATCTCGCATCTTCGTCACAGCACATGGGAGGCACACCGGACCAGGCATGCCGAGAGCGATCAGAGTCAAATTCAGCCCTCACAAGGTTCATCTAGCGGAACTCGCTCTCACCCTCTTTCTCTGGCATGCGTCGCTGGGGATATTCTTCCTCTCGCTGGTGCAGGAGTACCTGCCGAAAGAGCTGGGGGCCTCACCCGCCTTCCCCGGCTACGCGCTCGCCGTCTATAGCCTTGCGCGCTTTCTCTGGCAGCCCCCGGCTGGCTGGCTGGCCGATAGGGTCGGCAGGCGTCCTGTTCTCCTCGTAGGCGTCGCCACCGCCATCCCGATACTCGTCTTGATGGCCCAGGTGAGGGAAGGGCACCTGTTCTTGCTCTTCTCCGCCCTCTACGGGCTTAGCGCCGCCACCATGTGGCCGGCGTTCCTGGCCCGCGTCGGTGATACGCAGGAGCCCTCAAGCCGGGCCAGGACGATGCACATGCTGAACCTGGCCCAACTCTCGGGCCTCGGAGTGGGCACGTTCGCCGGCGTTACGCTCGTCGGGTACGTCTCCTACGAGTCCGCGTTCGTGGCCTGCCTCGTCTTCAACGGTGTGGCGCTGCTGCTGACGATGCGACAGACGGAGACCTTGACCACCGTGGCACAGCGGCTCGCGCCGGGTGCGGGATTCTGGCGGGGCCTCAGCGGCCTGGGCTCGCCGGGAGTTCTTCTTCTGGGAGCCATCGTCCTCTTCCTCAGTCTCGGCACGACCGTCCACACGCCCATCATAGGCTCGTACGTGAACAACGTGCTGCACATGCAGCTCCACCAGATGGCGTTCATGCTCCCGATTCCTGCGGCCGTCGCTGCCGTGATAGTGTTGCGCTGCGGGCACCTGGCGGACCGCTTTGGTCGCCAGGTACCGCTAATGGGGGGGCTTGCTGTCGCCGCCCTCAGCCTGTTTGCCCTCACCCTGACCCGCAGCCCGTTCGTCGCCGTCAATCTGGCGGTCCTCGCGGGCCTGGCCTACGCGATCAGCATCCCCGCCTGGAGCGCTGCCGCCCTCGACGCCACCGAGATCGGCAGTCGGGGCGTGCTTCTTGGCGCGCTGACAGCGGTGCAGGGCCTGGGCGGCGCCATGGGTCAGGCGCTCGGCGGCGTGGTGGGGCAGGTGTACGGCCCGCTGGCGCCCTTCAAGTTCGGTGCTATCCTCCTGGGCGCGGCCCTCCTCCTCACCGTAGTCCACCTGCGACAGCAGAAGGCCGCCCAGCGGCTGCTGAACGTGCCCATAACCCCTGTTTGATCGATCCTGGCACGCGGTAGTGGCGATTCGCCAGTCACCTTCACTGGTGGTCTCGTCGTGGTCAGGCTGCGGGCCGGTGATGGCGCTGGGGGCGAGAAACGGGCGCTGCTCCCGTCTGGCGACGGCTTGACAGAGACGCGCCAGATCGTATCATTCACCCATCGGCCCAGCGAGCGTGGCACTCCCTTGGTGGAAGGAGGTTGAGCATGCCGGTCAGCGGCCCATGGTCATCCCTGGCCCCCTATCCGAAGCTCCACCTATCGGCTATGCTGCGGGACTCGGCGGACCAGTACGGGGACAAGGCTGCCCTCATCGGCCCGGACGAGAAGGCGTTTAGCTTCCGCGACGTCTGGGAGGCGTCGCGCAAGATAGCCCGCATGCTTCAGGACGCTGGCGTCGGGAAGGGGCAGGCTGTGGGCATCCTGTCGCCTAACTGCCCCGAATACGCGGTGGCCCTGCACGGCATCCTGCTGGCCGGCGGAATCGCTACCACGCTCAACCCCCTCTACAGGGAGCGCGAAGTGGCACATCAGCTCCGCGACACGGACGCGGTGGCGTGCTTCGTGGCGCGGCCCCTTGTGCCGCTGCTGGACACGGCCCGGCACGATGTGCCCAGCCTGCGCCACGTCTACGTCCTGGGTGACGTGCGGGAGATGGCCCGCGAGGTATCGGACGAGCCGGAACCGGTGGCGCTCGACTACGAGAACGATATCGCGGTCCTGCCCTATTCGAGCGGTACCACCGGCCTGCCGAAGGGCGTGATGCTTGCCCATCACAACATCACCAGCAACATGCGCCAGGTGCTGGCGACGGGCCTGGTGAAGCCGGGCGAGTCGGTGTTCCTGGACTTCCTCCCCTTCTATCACATCTACGGGCAGACGATCCTTCTCAACATCGGGCTCTTCGCGGGCGCCACCCAGATCATCCTTCCCCGCTTCGACCCGGAGGTGTCACTGCACCTGATCGAGAAGTATCGCATCAGCGACCTGTTCGTCGTACCGCCGGCCCTCCTGGCGCTCGTTCACTTTCCTGGTGTGGAGAGGTTCGATACTTCGTCGCTGCGCTACGTGCTGTCGGGGGCCGCGCCGCTGCCGCCAGAGGTCGGCATACAGGCCGGACGGCGCTATGGGTGCGCTATCCTCCAGGGGTACGGGCTGACGGAGACCAGCCCCACGACCAACTCGAACCCCCTGGAGCGGGTGAAGATGACTTCGGTGGGGCCGCCCGTCGCCGATACCGTAGAGAAGATCGTGGACATGGACTCCGGCGAGGAGCTGCCCGTGGGCGAGGTGGGAGAGTTGCTGGTCCGCGGCCCCCAGGTGATGAAGGGCTACTGGCGCCATCCCGACGCCACCGCCGACAGCATGACCGAGGACGGCTGGCTGCGCACCGGCGACGTCGCCCGTATGGACGAGGACGGCTACGTGTATGTCCTCGACCGTATGAAGGAGATGATAAAGTACAAGGGATACCAGGTCGCGCCCGCAGAGCTGGAGGCCGTCTTGATGGAGCACCCAGACGTGCGGGACGCGGCGGTGGTGCCCCAGCCGCACTTCGAGTCGGGCGAGCGGCCGAAAGCGTTCGTCGTGCTGCGCGAGGGCGTTCGTATCAGTGACGAGGCGCTGATGCAGTTCGTCTCGGAGCGGGTTGCCCCCTACAAGAAGGTGCGAGAGGTCGAGTTCGTAGAGGCGATCCCAAAGAACCCTTCCGGCAAGATCCTGCGCCGTGACCTGATCGACCAGGAGCGCGCCAAGCACAAGGGCGCCCATCAGGGGTGAGAGACCCCATCGCCCAACGATCCGCCGGATGCACTCAGCGTATGACGCCGGTGTCCCGGTCGATGGCAGGAGTCGGCCGGGCTCCGAGGAGGCGGACATGGCGAGCGTCAACACAGTAGCCGGCCCCATCGACACCAGCGAGCTCGGCTTCACCCTGATGCACGAGCACATCGTCATTCGCTCGCCGGGTGTGGCCGAGAACTTTCCTTCCGTCTGGAACCGCCAGGAGGAGATCGACCGCGCCGTGGAGCGTCTGCGGGAGGTGAAGTCGCGTGGTGTGAAGACCCTGGTCGATCTCACCGTCGCTGACATCGGCCGCGACATCGCCTTTGTGGAGGAGGCAGCGCGCCGTTCGGGGATGCAGGTCATCGTCGCCACGGGCCTCTACTACGATGTGCCGCGCTACTTCCATGCCCGCAGCCCTGACGTGATGGCCGAGCTCTTCGTGGGAGACATCCGCGATGGCATTTCCGGAACAGGCATCAGGGCGGCGATCATCAAGTGCGCCAGCAACGGGCCGGGGATGACAGGGCAGGTGGAGAAGGTGTTTCGCGCCGCCGCCCGCGCCCACCGCGCCACCGGCGTACCGATCTCCACTCACACCCACGCCGCGAGCGAGGTGGGGACGGCGCAACAGGACATCTTCGCGTCAGAGGGAGTTGACCTTTCGCGCGTCATCATCGGCCATAGCGGCGACTCGGCGGATACCGGCTACCTGACGCGGCTCATCGAGCGCGGCAGCTACATCGGCATGGACCGCTTCGGAATCGACTTCATCCTCCCGATGGCAGAGCGCGTCGCCACGATCGCCCGCCTCTGCGAGATGGGCCACGCCGACAGGATGGTTCTCTCGCAGGACGCCCATTCCTACATGGACTGGTACGCGGAGCGCGCCGCCATGGAGCGGACCTTGCCCAACTGGCACTACAACCATGTCGTCGACGACGTCATTCCGGCCCTGAGGCAGGCGGGCGTCACGGAGGAGCAGATCCAGCAGATGACCGTCGAGAACCCGCGCCGCATATTCGAGCGCACGGGCCCTTACTAGAACGGATCGAAGTCACATGGGCATGAAAGTAGAAACCGGGATCATGACTGGCAACCTCAGAGAGGTGCCGGCCGCCGCCCGCAAGGCGGAGGAGCGGGGCTACGACGGCTTCGTCGTGCCCCAGACGAGCCACGACCCCTTCCTGCCCCTCGTCCTGGCGGCCGAGCACACGGAGCGAGTGGAGCTGGGGACGGCCGTGGCCATCGCCTTTCCGCGCAGCCCGATGATCACGGCGTATGAGGCCTGGGACCTCCAGGCGATGTCCAAGGGCCGGCTGCTGCTGGGCCTGGGCACGCAGGTGAAGGGCCACATCGAGCGCCGGTTCAGCGTGCCCTGGACGGCGCCCGGCCCCCGCCTGCGCGAGTACATCCTCGCGCTGCGGGCCATCTGGGACTGCTGGCAGAACGGCACCAAGCTCGACTTTCGGGGGGAACACTACACGTTCACCCTCATGACTCCTTTCTTCAACCCCGGGCCCATCGAGCATCCGCACGTCCGCATCTACGTTTCTGCTCTCAACCCCTACATCTGCCGGCTGGCGGGCGAGCTCTGCGACGGCATCAGGCTGCACGCATTCAACACGCCGAAGTACTTCCGTGATGTCATCTTGCCCAACCTGGAGGCGGGCGCGAAGAAGGCCGGACGTTCCCTCGCCGACATCGATATCTCGGGCGGCAACTTCATCATCGCCGGCGATACGGAGGAGGAGATCGAGCGGGGCAAGCAGGACACGCGCCGGCAGGTGTCCTTCTACGGCTCGACCCGCACCTACAAGTCGGTCATGGACGCCCACGGCTGGGGTGACACCGCCCTCAAGCTGCACCGCATGTCCTCCGAGGGCCTCTGGACGGAGATGGCGGAGGAGATCACGGACGAGATGCTTGAGGAGTTCGCCGTCATCGGCACCTACGACGAGATCGTCGACAAGATCAAGGAGCGCTGGGGCTGGGTGGTGAACCGCGTCGGATTCACCATGCCCGTGCGCGGCCCGGCTGACGAGGAGCGACTGCGCGCCATGATCCGCGCTCTCCAGGAGTAGCCGGCGGAGAGCTTCGTTGGAGATGCGGGTGCCCGGTGGCGTCGGCGGTCGGCAAGCTGTGGGCAGAGCGGCGCATCAGTCCGGCCGATGGGACGGAGCGCGGCGCGGTTGAACAGGGGTACGGGCGTCAGGCCGGCGCAGGGTCGGCGGCGACGAAGCTCTCACAGCCGTCGTCGGTAACCTGGAAGAGAGCGAGGGGGAGGGAGTAGAGGGCCTGGTACTGCCCCGCTGCCGCCAGCCTCTGGAGGCGCAGCAGCACGATCTTCGTCGGCGTCCAGGATCCGACCTTGTCGCCGCAGTAGCCCCAATCGGCCAGCAGGCTCTCGCGCGGGAAACAATAGACGAACTTGGCGCAGCGGCCGCACTGGGGCTCAAAGGGCTCGTGCATAGCTTGGACCTCAGGCCCCTCCGGCGTGGTTCTGCTCGAATACCAGACCCATCAGCGGCTGCACAGCCCGGACGCGACCCGCCTTGAGCTCGGCCACCAGTTCCTCCGTCGTCGCCAGCGACCTCTCGAACTCAGTGAAGCACTGGCCGACGGTGTGGGGCGCATGGCTGTCGCTGCCGCCGACGCCCGGTAGCCTCAGGCGTCGCACCACGTCGCTGGCGAACTCCAGCTCCCGTCGCGGCCCCATTCCGTTGAAGACCTCGATCGCGTCGACGAACTCGAAGAGAGGGTTGCGCCGCGCCTCTTCCGGGTCCAGCGCCACGCCGACTACGGAGTAGCGCCGGAACGGGTGAGCGGCCACCATGACGCCTCCGGCCCGATCGACCAGCGACCTGAGCTCCCGCACTCGCAGCCCGCCGCCGAGCCCGTCGACGCCGTAGACGAGCACGTCGCCCCACTCGGTGCTGACCTCCACGCCGGCGAAGAAGAGGGGCCCTTCGGGCGAGTTGAGAGCGTTGAGGCTTGCTTCGTCCCAGGGAGCGTTGTGCTCGGTGATGCAGACGCCGTCCAGCCGCAGCTCGCGGGCGCGACGCGCCAACTGCTGCGGTTCCATGTACGAGCAGTTGGACCCGACGCGAGTGTGGGTGTGGAGGTCGACCGAGAAGGCCATGGCTAGCCGGTGGGCGCTCGCGCGGCCCTCCGGCGTCGTGTGCCTCGAGCGGGCGCCGCTAGGAGCGAGGCGACAAACTGGCAGACGCCGTCATCGGGGATGGTCTTGTCCATCTCGGTGCGGATGCGGTCGCCTGTCCTGCGGGCCGCCTTCTCGAAGAGGGTCAGGCACAGTGCCTTGCAGGGCAACCCCTTGTACTGGAGGCCCTTCGCGGCCATCTGCTGCTGGACGGCGCAGCCGAAGACCTGCAGGCAGAGCTCTTTGGTGGTGGCCTTCGCTATGTTCCAGCGGTCGAGGGGCCGTGAGCCGATGATGGCAAGCTCGACGTACTTCTCCAGGCGGTGAGGGAAGGAGATGCCGGTTTGGGCCGCCACTATCTCGATGACCTCGCCGGTGCGGTCGCGGTACTTGCCGTCGGCCAGCTCGATGGTGCTCGCCATGACCTGCCGTCCGAATTCCGTGAAGACCTTCGTCGCCGCGCTCGCGTTCTTGCCCGCCAGCTCCCCCATCAGGGCGTCGAGGCTATGGCGGCCGGACATCTCGGCGACGAGGCCACGGTCGGCGTCGAACAGCAGGGGCTTGCCGGGCTCCTCCAGAGTCATCAGCCTCTCGCGTATCGGTTTGCCGTAGCGGTATTTGATGCTCATGCCGTCACACCCTGGTCCAGGCTTACCCGAATGGCGTCATGGGGACAGATATCGACGCACTTCATGCACATGGTGCAGAATTGATAGCGCACGCCTCTAACGATGAAGCGGGACGGGTCGGTCTCGCGGTACTTCTGGGGCCCGACGCTGGTTCCAAGGCCCAGGATGCGAGTCGGGCAGACCAGCAGGCACTTGCGGCAGCTCAGGGGGTCTTGACACTTGTTGTCGTCGATGCTAATCGTGGGAAGCATGCATCATCTCCCCTTACCAGACCCCTGCCAGCGCAGGCAGCGATTCTCGTTCGACCATGGTTATCGCGTCGGGCTTGCACGGGTTGCGACAGAGGCCGCAGCCGAAGCACTTGAGGGGGTTGATGTAGGCCTTGAGGGTGCTGGCGGTGAAGCTCAGTGCGTCGAACTGACAGCGCCGCACGCAGAGCCCGCAGCCGTTGCAGAGCTCGGGGTCTACCTCTGCGACGTAGTGCCCCTTCCACATCGTCTTGACGTCGAGGTCGACGGCAGTGCGGATGCCGCCGCAATCGGGGTAGTCGCAGTTGCAGATGCCCCCCAGGTAGGGGGTGCCGAAGGTGTAGACGGTATGGGCCAGACCCCGCCGGTTGAGGACGTCGAGAACCTCGCGGGCCTCGTCGGGGGTGAGGAACTGAACGCCTCCGCGGTAGGTCTCGGGCCAGCGCTCCCACTTGTACATGCCCGGCCCCATGCCCATGCAGGTGAAGTTCTCCTCGTCGGGGAGGCCCCGCATGGAGCGGCGACACGCACACGTCATGAGGGCGATGGGGTAGATGATGTCGAGAATCTCGTCCATCTCCTCGCGGGTCACCACCTGGCCGAAGTGGATCTGCCAGATCCTCTGCTCCGCTTCCTTCTTCATCCGCGCGACGGCCTCGTGGTCGCCCCGGTCCCAGGCCTCCAGGTACTCCCTGCCGACGGCGCTCATGCCGCCCGCCGCCTGCGGATTCGCCTCGGCGCCGGAGGCCTCCGTCTCCTCTCTGCGTATCTTGTACAATCTACGGGCGTAGTTGGCGGGGTTCAGGTACCAGCGCTTGTACTCGCCGCCATACTGCTCACACCAGATACACACAGCCCTCGCCCCTTTCGACTGGCAGGCCTAAGACAAACGGCCCGCTTACTTGGGCGAATGCTACAGAGGGGCGCGAGGGTTTTCAAGGGCCATTCGGCCTCTAATGGCCGTGACAGTTGGGCTGGCAGCCTGCGAGCCCGCGGCACAGCGGTGGGGCGAGGCAGGCCGGGCCTTCGGGGGCGGCAGCTCTCTCACGTCGCGCCGTAGGGTGCCCACTTCGGCCAACAAGTGTTAGAATCAGGACTGACACGGGCAGGCCTCGGGGCAGAGGCCTCGTCCCTCCGGAGGAAAGATGAGTCGGGTAGTCTTCGAGCAGGTGACGAAGCGCTTCGGGGAAGTGGTCGCGGTGGACGACTTGTCGCTGGAGGTGTACGACAAGGAGTTCCTGGTGCTGCTCGGCCCTTCCGGCTGCGGCAAGACGACCGCGCTGCGATTGGTGGCCGGCCTGGAGGAGCCTACGAACGGCGTCATGCTGATCGGTGACCGCGTCATCAACAACGTCGAGGCGAAGAACCGCGACATCGCGATGGTCTTCCAGAACTACGCTCTCTATCCTCACATGTCCGTGTACGACAACCTGGCCTTCGGGCTGCGGATGCGGCGCATCCCCCGGCACGAGCGGGAGCGCCGGGTGCAGGAAGTGGCGCACATGCTGGGCCTGGAGAATATGCTCCGGCGGCGGCCGGGGGAGCTGTCCGGCGGCCAGCGCCAGCGCGTAGCCGTGGGCCGGGCCATCGTGCGCGAGCCCGCCGTCTTCCTCATGGACGAGCCGCTGTCGAACCTGGACGCCAAGCTACGCGTGCAGACCCGGGCGGAGCTCATCAAGTTGCACCGGCGGCTGGAGACCACGGTCATATACGTGACGCATGACCAGGTGGAGGCGATGACCATGGGGCAGCGCATTGCAATCATGCGCGACGGCGCTCTCCAGCAGGTGGCCGTGCCCCAGGAAGTCTACGACAGACCGGCCAACATGTTCGTGGGGGAGTTCATTGGTAGCCCTGCGATGAATTTCTTCCGGGCCGACCTGGAAAGCAAGGACGGCGAGCTGGTGTGTCGCACGGAGCGGGGCGAGTTCCGGGTGCCCCGTGTCCGCGCCGGCACCCTGGCCTCCCGTGACCCGGGCGTCGTCGTCGTTGGCGTGCGGCCGGAGCACATCGCCCTCGTGGGCGCCGAGACGGCCCCAGACGACAGCGTGATCGACGTGACCGTCGACACCATCGAGTCTCTCGGGCACGAGGTGCACGTCACCTTCTCCGATGGCTCTTCCAACATCGTCGCTCGCCTCGACACGAAGCGGGTCCTGCGACTAGGTGAGGAGGTGCAGCTCGCCGTGCACGGGGACAACCTTCACTTCTTCGATCCGGAGACCGGACGTCGGATCGAGTAATGACGGGAATACGTAGTCGGGAGAGGACGCCGTGAGCGCCGTCGACGCGAAGACTGCGGAGCTCATCGCCGCCTGGCGGCCGCCAAGCGTGGCGCTGAGGTGGCTGGACGCCGCCAGGCGCTTTGCCTTCTCCATGATCTTCCTCCTGCCGTCACTCATCATCTTCGGCACCTTCGTCTTCTACCCGCTCGTCAAGTCTGTCTGGCTGGGCCTGTATGAGACAGACCCCTTCGGGCACACGGGCAACTTCGTCGGCCTCGACCAGTACCGCTCTGTTCTCACCTCTGAGGATTTCCGGCACGCGCTCTGGATCACCCTTATCTTCTCCCTCTACACGGTGCCGGCAGGCATCTTCCTGGGGATGTTGCTGGCGCTGCTGGCGAACCAGAAGCTGAAGGCGATCGGCGTCTTCCGTGTCCTCTTCTCGTCGACGGTGGCAACGTCGGTGGCCGTGGCGGCCCTCATGTGGCTGACGCTGCTCAACCCGAGCACCGGCCTCATCAACTACATACTGGCCCAGGCGGAGCTGCCGCGCGTCAACTGGCTGAACGATCCCGACTGGGCGCTATTCGCCGTCTCTCTCACCACCATCTGGCTCAACCTGGGCCTGGCGATGATCGTGATCCTGGCGGGGCTCCAGTCGATCCCGGAGGAGCTGTACGAAAGCGCCCGCATCGACGGCGCCGGACGCTGGGGCCAGTTCTGGCACGTGACGCTGCCCATGCTCTCGCCGACGCTTCTATTCGTGTTCGTCGTCGGCACTATCCTGGCATTCGAATCCTTCGGCCAGATACACATCCTCACGAGGGGCGGCCCCCTGGACGCCACCACGGTCATCGTCTACGCGATCTGGCAGGACGCGTTCCAGAACTTCGACTACGGCGTGGCCGCGGTGCAGGCGGTGGGCCTGTTCCTGCTGGTGTTGGCTTTTACGGGCATCCAGCTCCGTCTCCTGGAGCGGCGTGTGTTCTACCGGTGAGGCATCGATGAGCGCGGTTGGAGAGTCGGTCGCAGCGAGGAAGATCGAGGGCGGGCGCCGCCGCTGGGTCGGTTACGCGGTGCGCTACGGCGTCCTCTTGCTGGCAGCGGCCATCGTCGTGCTGCCCATCTATATGGCGGTCGTGAACGCCCTCCTGCCCAAGGAGTCTGTCATCTCCTACCCGCCGAAGCTCTTTCCCCTGCATCCGGAGTGGGCCAACTTCAAGAAAGCGATGAGCTCCGTGCCCCTGGGGAAATACCTGTTTAACAGCCTCGTCATGTCGACCGTCATCGTCGTCGGGCAACTGGTGACGGCGTCGCTCTCGGCCTACGCCTTCGCCTTCCTGCGCTTTCCCTTCCGCACCGCTCTCTTCGTCCTCTTCCTCTCGACGCTGATGGTGCCCTGGGAGGTGGCCATCGTCCCCAACTTCCAGACGGTTCAGACGCTGGGCTGGCTCGACACCTATCAGGGTCTGACGGTGCCCTTCCTGGCGACGGCCTTCGGCACGTTCCTGCTGCGACAGCACTTCATGACGATCCCTCAGGAGCTGCGGGACGCCGCGGCCATCGACGGCTACGGTCACGGCCGGTTTCTGATGTTCGTGGTGATTCCCCTTTCGCGGCCCATTCTTGCGGCGCTGGCCGTCTTCGCCTTCCTCCAGGCCTGGAACCAGTACCTCTGGCCGCTGCTGGTGACCAACGAGGACAGCATGCGCACGGTGCAGATCGGCCTGCAGGCGCTCCACGGCCGTGAGATCGACTCGCTGAATGTCGTGATGGCGGGCACCGTCATCGCGGCGCTGCCGATGCTGATTCTCCTTATCCTCTTCTCGCGTCAGCTCGTGCGGGGCCTGACGGCAGGTGCGCTGAAGGGCTAGACGGGCGAGGCGATCTCCTCGGTCGTCATTGCTTCGAGAATGCGGCCGTCCCTCACGCTCGGTGCTTCGACATGCTCAGCATGCCGTCATCTCAGCATGTCATCATGCATGGCCCTTGCCGTCGAGCGCCGCTTCCGCACCCTGAGCCTGCCTGCCCTGAGCGCGGCCGAATGGTCGAAGGGCCGCCCCGTTAGTCAGGGGCGGCCCTTGACAGTCCTCCGGCGTTGATTACTCAGGGGGTCACCGTGAACAGGCTACCGTCCGTCCGCCCCCACACCTCGGGGAAGTACGTCTCGAAGGCGTTGGTGGGGGGCAGGTGGAACTCGCCCGCTGTGGTGGCGCGTGCGACGTAGACGTACTCGTAGGTGCCCTTGGGGACGAAGCTCGCGAAGAGCACCACCCGGTTATCGCGGATGTCGACGTGCGTAAAGGGGTTGAAGTACAGCCCCTGGCGCCGCTGCTCCTCGTAGATGCGGCGTTGCTCCTCCGCGAGCAGCTCACGCACCTCTATGCTCGTGATCTTGAGGCTGGTATCGACGGCTTCCAGGCCGGCCGGCAGGAAGTCCTCCACGACAAGGAAGTGCAGGTCGGTGGGCGCATAGACGGTAAGGCGGACCTTGACGAGGTCGCCGACGGCCACCGATTCGATACTTGCCGCCGCCCCCTCGGCCGGCAGGTAGTCGCGTCCGACGCCGACGCCGTGGCTGGCCGCCTCCACGTCCTCGGCGGGGGTGAAATAGCGGAGGTGCATCGTGTAGTAGAGTCTACCCTTGCTCTCCGGCGGCGTGCGCACCAGGCGAACCAGGTTCTCCTCGCCGATGCGCAGGTCTTTGAGTTCGACCGTCACCTCGTTCGTCGCGGCGGGCTCGCTGGCCTTCGCGTCCCCTTCGCCTACGGTCTCGCCGTTCGCCTCGACACGATATGAGAAGTCGCCCGACTCCCCGCGTGCGACCATATACTCCGCCAGGGCGAGGACGCTGAAGGCAGTTTCCTGGGTGGTCTCCCATCCGCCTGAGGCGGACGCGCTGCGTGCGACCATGAGCCAGCGCACCGTCTCGTCGACCAGCGGGTGATTGGGGTCGACGCGCATCAAGGCGCTGAGGGCGGCCGCCGTCGCGCGCGCGTTCGTCCCCATGATGGCGAAGTCGGGCGTCTCCTCCTGCCAGTGGTTGCCGGTGGCGCTGGTTATGGCGGCGTTCGTGAGGTCGGAGATGAGCGTCTTGAGCCTCGGGTCGTCCGTGGCCTGGGGGCTGAGCTCCTGGATGGCCATTATGAGCGATGCCATGCCGAAGGGTCCCAGGGTGGCCCGTTGCTCCGCCAGGGCATAGGTGCGGCCCAGGTCGCCCTGGCCCGCCTCGGCCATCGCCAGCAGGATGAAGGCCCGCAGGTCGGGGTCCTGGGGGCTCTCCACGTCGAAGGGGCGGTCGAGCTCCTGACGCAGGTAATCGCTGGCCCTCTCCAGTGCGAAGTCGTCCACGGTGTAGCCCGCGTGGATGGCCTGGCCCAGACCGAACATCGTGAAGGCCGTAAGGAAGGGGTCACTGGGGCTGTTGATCCACCAGCCCCAGCCGCCGTCGAAGTGCTGGTCGCTGTAGAGGCGCAGCGTCGAGCGGGCGACCAGCCCGTCCAGGTCCTCGCTGATGCCCAGGGTGTCGGGCAGCCCTGCTTCTGTGATGGCGCGGTGCAGCGCCAGGCGCGTGATCAGCCGGCCCACCGTCTGCTCGGCGCTTTCGTACTGGTACTCCTCGAGGGAGTGCAGCCCCTCGTCGAGTCCGGCCACGAGGGATGAAGCGACGTCCACGGTGAGCTCGCCGCGGGACGGGTCGACGTAGTAGGGGAGGTTCACGGCCTCGGTGGCCTCATCCACCACCTCGCCGCCGCTGGCCGTGACCTCCGGCGAGACGAACTCGTACACGGGCACGCTGACGTCGACCGAGTCCGAGAGCCCACCCCCGGCCTTGGCGTCGAACTTGAGGTCGGCGCTCGTGTCCTGGGAGACGGTCGTCTCCCAGCTCACCTCCCCCAGCTCGCCGGCGGCGACGGCTACCTTCTGCGTCTTTTCGCCCGACGGCGATACCACGTCCGACGAGAAGGTCACCTCCACCTCGCGGTCCTTGTCCGAGAAGTTGTGGACGATGGCCTTGAGGGTAGGCGTGTCCCCGGCGATGAGGAAGCGGGGCACAACGGGGCGAACGATGAGGTCTTTGCTGGTCACAACCTCATTGGTGCCGTCGCCCACCTGCGTCGTCTTGGTAAGGGCGTGAGCGGTCAGGCGCCATGTCGTCAGCGTATCCGGAAGCTCGACGGTGACCGTGGCGCGACCGTTGTCGTCGGTGTGGAGATCGGGGTTCCAGTAGGCGGTGTTGGGGAAGAAGGTACGGCTCTCGCCGGGAGCGCCGCCGCCACCGCCGCCTCCCTTGCCCCCGCCCTCGCGCGACAGGGAGATCTCATTGGCACGGTCGATGGAGACCGTGTACGCGGAGGACGTGGTGACGCCCAGGCCGCGGCGACTCCAGAATGCCTCGAGGGCGCCCTGGCCCTGCTGATCCGTGAGTGAGAGGAGCGCCTTGTCGACCAGGGCCAGCGTCACCTCCGCCGGCACCCCTTTGCCGCTGCTGTCGCGGGTCGTGATCGTGTAGCTGATCTCGTCGCGTGGCTCGAGCTGTTCGGCGCTGGGCTCGATGGTGATGGACAGCTTCTTCTCGGCGATCGAGACGGGTAGCTCCACGTAGCCGACCTTGAAGGCGGGCATCGGGTTATCGGCGGTCGGCGCTTTGAAGAGCACCGTGGAGACGAAGACGTTTGGCACGTCGTCTTCGCTGATCGGCACCTCAAGGATCGTGCTGTTCGTTTCGAAGTCCTGGACGTGGCTGCTCAGGATCTTGCCACGCTCCTCGGTCACAAGGCCGATACTGCCCTCGAAGGGCGCGCTGACGAGGATGCGGGCGGTGTCGCCCGGCTGGTACTCGGCCTTGTCGGCCACAAGCTCGATGCGGTCGTCGTTAGTGACGCGCCAGCTTACGTACTCGCCGCTGCTCACCCACACCGATGTCGCGCTGTGGACATCGTTGCCCCTGGCGTCGCGGGCATCGGCGACGACCCGGTACTCGCCTCCCTTATCGGGGGTGAAGGTGACGGAGGCGGTGGCATCGGAGCCCGTAGTCACGTCGTGCTTCTCTACGAGGGTGTCTTCGGGCTCGCTCTGGTAGTGCTGTTCGCCGTCCGGCTCGCTTACGCGTGCGGTGATCCAGCGACGGCGGAAGATCGATACGGTCATGGGCGTATCGGGCCGCGGCTTGCCTTCCGGGTCAACGCTGACTATGTCCACGGCCGCCGGCTCGCCCGCGCTGTAGACGTAGCCCTCCGGCTTGAGACCGACGTAGAAGTCGGCCTTGTGCACCACCACCTCCTTCGAGGCGCTGACCTCCTGCTCGTTGACGTCGGTGACGGTGGCCTCGACGCGGAAGGCCTGGCTCACCAGGTCGCTGCTCACGTTGGCGGGTGTTTCGAACGCGAATGCGCCCTCGGCGTCGGTGCGCCCTTCTCCTTCCGAGCGGGGCTGGCCGTAGAAGCGAGACTCGTACTGATCGAAGTCGATAAAGGAGTATTCGGGGTAGTCGTCAGGCCGGAAGATGTAGTCCTGAGACGTGACGTTCCATTTGACCTGAGAGTCGGCGGTGGGGGCGCCGAAGTAGTAGGTGGCTGTGACGTCCGCCTTGATGCTGTCGCCGTTGACATAAGCGTCGCGGTCAGTGCTGAGGTCGACCTCGAACTCGGGCTTGCGGAACTCGGCGACCGAGAAGCTGCCCCAGGCGATGCTCTCCTCGTTCATGACTATGCGGATGCTGTAGTAGCCGGTGCTTGCCTCGGGGCCCAGGTCGAGCTCGCCGTCGAAGGTGCCGTAGTCGCTCAGCTCGATCTTCGAGGAGAGGATCTCGTGCCCCATGCTGTCGGTGATGCTCAGCGTGGCGCCGGGGTCGGCCGGAGGGAGGCCGTACTTAGCGTTGTCGTCCGTTCGCAGGATGCCCTTGTAGTAGACCGTCTCGCCCGGACGGTAAAGGGGCCGGTCGGTGTAGACGTGGCCGGCGTAGTCGAGGGTGGTGTAGGCGGCGGGCAGATCGAAGTCCCAGGGGGAGATGCCGGCGCTCCACTGCGACGATGCGAGCGCCACGTCGCCGGGCCGGTCCCCAACGACGAAGAAGGGGCGGTATGCGTCTTCGGGGGCGGGTTTGGGAAGGGTGCCCTCGAAGATGCCGTCGCTGCCGGTGGTGCCATCGCCGATGTGCTTGCCCTGCCAGTCTATGATCTCCAGGGAGAGGTCGGCGAGGGGCTGGCCCGTACTCATGTCGAGAGCCCAGACCAGAAGGCTGGTGTCGGTGCGCTTGAGGGTCAGGTTCGTCTTGCTGACCACGAGCGGTATCGTGTCGGAGTAGGTGGCGCCCGGAGCGCTGACCTCCAGGAAGTAGAAGCCCGGATCGAGCTTGCCGCCGCCAACGCCGAGGAGGTCACTCGATACGGTGACGGGGCTATCGAGCGGCGGGTTCGTGATGTTCTCGGACCAGCGGCGGATCAGGTCGGTGGCCGGCGGCGCGTACTCGCTGGCGGCGTTGTACTGAGACTCAAAGCGCACGAAGGTATCACGATCGAGCCGGTAGAGGGCGAAGTCGACTCGCGAAACGTTGATGGCGCGCGCGACGACGCGCGGCTCCAGATAGGCGTTGTAGGTGCCGCTCTGCCCTGATCGCATGACGGAAAGGCTCGGCTCCACGGGCTCCGTCACGAAGGAGACGGTGAACGGCGGCAGGGGCTGGCCGTAGCGGTCCTTGGCGCCGTCCAGAGATACCGTGTAGGGGCTCGACGGCTTGAAGGTGAGGCCGATGTGAAGCGTGTTCGGCATCTCCCACCAGAAGTAGGGCCCGTCCTCGGGCTCCGGCTCCAGCGAGACGTTGTCCTCGACCGACGCGCGGACCATCGGGTTGCTGAAGTCGATTGACACGCCGAACCTGCTGGCTTGCGTCTCGCCGTTGGCCGGGTCGCTGCTCGCCACCCGTGGCGGGCCCACCGTCGTGAAGCTCCAGCGCTCCTCGCCGGCGGTGGAGGCCGAGCCCAGGGCGTTGGGGACGCCCGCGGGCATGGTCGCTGCGTAACGCGCCTCAGGCTCGAAGGGGCTGGAGGGCTTGAACACGAGCGTGAAGTCGTCGCTCCAGGAGAAGGAGCCCGTCGGGCTGGCGCCGCTGCTCTCGCTCACGAGGGAGAAGGCCGCCTCCGCCGCCGCGCGGTCCATCGGCTGGTTGAAAGTCACCTTCACTGCTTGCAGCGGCCCCACGAACTCGGCGTTGTCCGCCGGGCTGACCTCCGCGACGGCGGGCAGGACGGTCTCGAAGGACCACACGTAGTCCTTTTCCAGTGAGCCGCCCAGGACGTCCGTGAGGGCGGCGGGCGCCGTCACGACGTAGTGGGTGGCCGGTTGCCAGCCTCCGTCCGGCTTGAAGCTGTAGAGGGAGCTGTTGACCCAGCGCCCCTCGCCCTGCACGGGCGGGTCGAACTCGAGTATCTGACCCTGTGGCGCTTCCTCGAGCACAGTCAGGGGCGCGACCGACCGGTTGAACTGCACCATGAGGTCGGCCGTGATGCTTACCTCGGTCGCGTCGGGGTCGGGGACGACGCTCTCCACCTTGAGCTTGCCGGCCGTCGCGAACGAGAAGGAGACGGGCTCGCCCTGGGGCAGGTGCGCCTCAGGGGTGGCGAGCTCCACCTCGTAGGCGACGCCGCGGGCGAAGCCGGGCCATTCGGGCACGAAGGTCAGCGTGTTCTCCTTCCAGGAGAGGGTGCCCTTGGCCTCGGGCGAGACCCGAAGCGCCCCTTCAGCCTTGTCTTTGTCGACGCCGCTTAGGAACTTGATGGTCACGGGCGTGGTGCGGTCCACGTCGTCGCCGGTGGGGGAGACGCTCTCGACGCAGAGGCCTTCGGGACATTCGGAGGGCGGTCGCGTCAGCATGTAGGCCAGGCCACCGCCGACTGAGGCCAGCACAAGGGCGATGATGACGGCGGCAATCAGGAACCGCGGCTTGCGGGCGGCGGATAGCAGCGCATTCACTGGCGTTCCCCTTTCTACGGCGGGAGCACGGTAACGCTCACCGTCTCGCTGTCGACTCGTGTACCCTGGCTGTCGAAGGCGCTGGCCTGAAACTGGTGCTGGCCCTCTTCCAGGGGCCACGTCACGCGGAAGGGTGGCTCATCGATGGTCGCCAGCAGGCGGCCGTTGTCGTAGAGCTGGACCTCTGAGGCCGCGACGGGCCCGCTGGTCAAGGCTTCGACGCCGAGGGCCTGACTCTCGCGGGGAAGCTCGTCGCTGATGCGAAGGACGAGCTCGGGGTCCGGGCTCACCAGCCGCACCGCGAAGGCCGCCGAGCTCTCATCGCTGCCAGGTGTCGCTGCCAAGGGCGATGGCCCCTCCCGGTAGGGCGGCAGGGGTGGCAGCGCCACGCCTGAGGCACGCGCCCAGGGGATCACCTCGGCGGGCGGAAACTCGAAGACACGCTGGACAACCTGGTCGGGCGGGCAGGCGGCCGTCGCCACCTCGCCCGTGGGGGCGCAGATCTGAAGCGGCCGGTAATAGTCATCGACTTCTTGCGGCTCGGTGCCGGCGATGAAGAGCTCCAGGCGTCGGTCCTGGCACCAGGGGCCGGGCCGCCCGCCCATAGGGGAACAGACCTCTTCCTGCACGAGCCCGTCGGGCCGGGGGAATTCGCGCGGAGCGGCGGCCTTGAGGGCCTGCTCCATGAAGTCGTGCCAGATTGGGGCGGCGCCCGTGATGCCCGAGACGTTGCGCATCGGCTGGTTGTCGGCGTTGCCCACCCAGACTCCGGTGACGAGATCGGGCGTGTAGCCGACAGTCCAGTTGTCGCGCCAGTCCGTGGTCGTGCCGGTCTTGGCGGCGGCGGGCCGGGAGAGGTCCAGCGGGCTCGCCCAACCGAAGCCGGGGACGCGGGCCTGCTCGTCCGATAGGATGTCGGTGATGAGATAGGCCACCTGAGGGCTGAGAACCTGCTGGTCGGGCGCCGGCTGCCACTCGTGCAGGACATTGCCCGAGGCATCCTCTACCCTCAGTATGGCGACAGGGTCGCGACGCAGGCCGCCTGAGGCGAAGGCGGCGTAGGCGCTCGTCAGATCGAGCAGCGTCACCTCGCCGCCGCCCAGGGTCAGGCTCAGGTCGAAGCGATCGCGGTTGCCGAAGGTGCTGATTCCGAGCGCGCTCGCCAGGTTGAGGAAGCGTTCGAGGCCGACCTGCCGCAGGACCCGCACCGCCGGCACGTTGAAGGAGGAGGCGAGGGCGATGCGCAGGGGCACGATGCCGTGAAACAGGCCGTCGTAGTTGTTCGGGACGAAGAGCTCGCCCTGGCGTGTCGTGAAGGCGGTATGTACGTCGTAGATCGGCGTAGCGGGCGTGAGGCCCATGCCCAGGGCGGCGGCATAGAGAATGGGCTTGATGGCAGAGCCCGGCTGGCGCGGTGAGATCGCCACGTTCACGGCACCGTCTATCTTCTCATCGAAGTAGTCGACGCTGCCGAGCATGGCGAGGATCTGGCCGCTGCTCGGATCGAGCGCGACGAGCGCCGCGTTGCTGACGTTCCTGTCGCCGAGCTCCTCGACGTGGCGGCGGGCCGTCGCCTCCGCGGCTGCCTGCATGTCGAGGTCAAGGGTCGTGTAGACGCGAAGGCCGCCCTTCTCGACGCGCTCCCTCCCCAGCATCTCCTCCAGGAGCGCCTGGACGTAGACGACGAAGTGCGGCGCCTCGATGGGGAAAGGGGTAGAGTTGAACACCAGCGGCTCCCGCGAGGCGGCGTCGGCCTCCGCCTCGTCGATATAGCCGGCGGCGACCATGCGCGAGAGCACGGTGCGCTGGCGCTCCCGGGCGGCAGCGCGGTGCAGGAACGGGTCGTAGGCCGAAGGCGATTGGGGCAGGCCGGCGAGCAACGCTGCCTCGGCTAGGTCGAGGTCGCGGGCGGGCTTGCCGAAGTAGGTGCGGGCAGCGGCCTCGGCGCCGTAGGCCAGGTTGCCGTAGTAGACTTGATTCAGGTAGAGCTCGAGGATATCGTCCTTGCTGAGCTGGCGGTTGAGCCGGATCGCCAGAAGGGTCTCGCGCAGCTTGCGCCAGAGGCTCGGCGAGGACCGCTCGTCGGGCGAGAGGTAGAGGTTGCGGGCGAGCTGCTGGCTGATGGTGCTGCCGCCGGAGACGAGCTTGCCTTCTCGCAGGTTCTGGAGGAGGGCGCGGATGGCGGCCCAGAAGTCAACGCCGGGGTTGTCGAAGAAGCTGGCGTCCTCCGTGGCGACGGTCGCTTTGCGCAGGGCAGGCGAGATCTCCTCGAGGTGCGCGTAGGTGTGGCTGCCGGCCGGCCCCGCCAGCTCGTAGAGGAGACGGCCGTGGCGGTCGTAGATCTTCGTGGCGTCGCCGGACAGACGGTCGGTGGGGTCGGCGGGGAGTGGCGCGAAGTAGAGGGCGACTGCCAGAGCCGCGGCGGCCAGCACAAGGGCGACGATGCCGGCGAGCGCCAGCCGCTTGAGAATCCTTCGTCGAAGCGCGAAGGCCATGGCTCGGCCCGAGGCCCTTCCCTGCTGCTCGGTCGGCCCGTGGTTGGACACGCCGATTATAGCCGATCGCGAGCCCTCGGAGGCCGGTCTTGGAGCGTCGTTTGGCTGCGATCAGCCCATCTTGGTCATCAACGAGGTGACTCTGCGGTCCGCCGCCGTAGCTGCAGACCTTCAGGTCATTGCTGAGATAACCCGACAGAGTTCGAACTTCGTAGGTCGGGGTCTTGAGACCCCGACAGGTGCGCGAGGGTCTTGCGCCAGAGGCGCATCCGCCTTCGGCGGAAAAGACCCCCGCCTGCGAGCGTTGCGCGATGATACCTTATTTCGGCAATGATCATCAGGTCTGCCCTTGAGACTGCTCTGTTGGCAGGGCTAATGGGCATGAAGAGAATAGTGGCGCAAGACGTTGCCCCCGGTCGTAGGGGCGCCTCTCGCAGGCGCCCCTGGGGCAGGGGCGAGCCCTGCCCCTACGTATCCCGCCAACAATTCGTTGATGACCCTAAATCTGCGGCTACGAAGCGCTACCCAGCTCGGCGCAAAGGTAATCCCTTTAGGGCGATAATGGGCTACCGTCCGGGGAGCGCCGGTTCGACAGGGAGATGACTGACTTGCGTAGGAGACGGCTGGGCAGGACCGGGCTTTCAGTCAGCGAGCTGGGTTTCGGTGCGGCGCATGTGGCCGGCGCCCCCGAGGGCGAGCAGGCGTTGCTGCGCGCCTTCGCTCTCGGTGTCGACTTCGTGGAGACCGGCCGCCTCTACAGGGGGAGCGAGCTTCTGATCGGCCGGGTACTGCGGCAGCTGCCCGATGGCGGCGCGGCGGTTCACGTGGCGAGCAAGACGCTGCGCCGGTCGCGGGATGGCGCCCTGCGCGACCTCGAGCGCAGCCTCGACCACCTGGGGCTGGAGAGGGTCGCCATCTATCAGGCCTGCAACGTCGGCGAGGAGGACTGGGAGGCGGTGATGGCGCCCGGCGGCGCTCTCGACGGCCTCAAGGAAGCGCGGGACGAGGGCCGGGTGCGGTTCATCGGCATATCCAGCCACTCGCCTGAGGTGCTGCGGCTGGCCGTCGAGAGCGCCGAGTTCGACACCGTTCAGCTCGCCTACAGCCCGTTCAGCCGCTCGGCGGAGGCGGCGCTGCGGCTGGCGAGAAGGAGGGACATCGGCATCATCGTAATGAAGCCGTTCGGTGGGTTCGGGATGCTGGGTTCCCTGAAGCACTCGCCCTACGACGAGCGGCTGAGCGCCGGCACGCTGCTCCGGTATGCGCTCTCGAACGCTCAGATCTCGGTGGTGATCCCGGGCATGCGCTTCCCCAGGGAGGTGGAGGAGAACGTCGCGCTTGCCGAGGCATACGAGGCGATGACGCCGAGCCGAAGGGCGCGCGTTCGCAAGCTCGCTGAAGCGTTTATGACGGAAGCGGCGGTGGCCCCCGCCACGCCACGAAGGGGGCGTGCCGAAGCGTCCGGGGGCTAGGCGGGCCTTGCCTTCTCCACCTCGACGGCCATCGCCCGCATGATGTGGCTGGGCTGGCCCAGGATCGTCCTCCACGTCAGGTGCCCGTAGTCGCCCAGCAGGTGAAGGGGCTTCCAGGGAGAAGCCACCACGGCCTGGCTGCCCATCCAGTCGGCGAACTGGTACGGCTCCCAGGCGTGGTAGACGATGACCTGGCCCGGCTGCACAGCCGCCGACGCCTTGACGTGGATCTTGAAACCGCCCACATCGTTGTAGACCCAGGCTATGTCATGGTCCTGTAGGCCACGGGCCTGGGCGTCCTGCGGGTTCATGTACATGACGGGCTCCCCGCGCTGGAGGTTGAGAAGGATTTTGCTGGTGCGCCAGATGGCGTGTATGCTCCAGCGGGTGTGGCCGCCACTGAACCAAAGGGGGTAGTTTCCGCCGGCCTTGGGCGGGTCCTTGTAGGTGGGAAGCTCCTCCGCCACCTCCATGTACCACGGGTGGTCCAGGTAGAACTGCTGCCGGCCGGTGAGGGTGGGCCAGGGCTCCTTCCCCGTCACGAACCATTCGAAGGGATGCAGAGCCTCGTCAGGCTGGAGGTCGCTGCATGTGGCAGTGATGTGCCCGTAGGGGCCGGTATGCTTGATCCTGACCGCTCCCTGTTTCGCCATCTCCTCCCAGGTCAGGTCCTTGGTGGGCAGGGAGGTACTGATGGAGACGTCGAGCGCCTCCCCATCCTTGCCCTCGCCGAACTCGCCGTTGATGCTCCAGTCGTCATATATCGTCGATGGCTCATGGCTCACGCCGAAGGCGTCGACGTACTGACCGACTTCACGGTCGTTGGCCCTCTGCTGTATGCGGGCGGCGAGGGCGGCCATGATGTCCCATTCGCTCTTCGAATCGAACATCGGCTCCACGGCCTTGTCTCCGACGCAGACATAGGGGACGAGGCTTTGGGTGAACTTGATCCCGGCTTTCTCATGCCAGCCGGCCGCGGGCAGGATGAAGTCTGAGTAGAGGCCGGATGTGGACATGCGAAAGTCCCAGTTGACGATGAGCTCGAACTGCGACCACAGGTTCTCGCGGATGATGTGGGGTACGGGCCAGCGGCGCAACGGGTTCATGCCTGTGTAGAGAAAGACGCGCGGCTTCTTGCCGCCCTTGGGCCAGATCGGCATCCAGTCCTTGTCGATGGCCTCGCGGGCGTATTCGGCCACCGGCCGCGGGAGCATGGGGTCATGATAGGCGTCCTCGTTCACGACCTTCCTGTAGCCCTCGTCGTGGGCATAGAGCCACACCATCGTAGGGCTGCTGCCCATGAGCCTGGTGAGGCTTCGCAGGCTCTTCTCCACGTCGCGCACCTTTGCCCTCTCGGCGGGCATGCCGAAGGCCTCGATGGCGGCCCGGTCATAGGAGAGGTTCACGCCCCACCAGGCGCCGATCCGCATGCCGCCGCCCGCCTTGCCGGTGTGGCCGGTGAGGGCGAGGAGAAGGATGATCGCACGCTGGTTGAGGTCCATGTGATAGTGCTTGCAGGCCCCCCAGGACGCGAAGACGAGGGCGGCGTTCGCGGCGGCGACATCTCGCGCGACCCGGACGATCGTCTCGGCGTGGACGCCCGTGATCTGCGACGCCTTCTCCGGCGTGAAGTTGCTGAGACGCTCCTTTAGCAGCTCGAAGACAGGGCGCACCGGCACTTGCCGTCCACCAGCCAGCGTCACCTCGAAGGCGCCCTCCAGCGCCGGGTCGATGCCGTCGAGCCGTATCGTTGCCTCGGAGTGGCCCCAGGAGCCGGGCGCCACCACCGGCTTGCCCGTGCCGCTGTCCCAGAGGTAGAAGATGTCGTCCTGGCCGTCCTCCTCCAGGTCGCACTGGCGGAGGAAGCGCTTCGTGTCCTCCCGTACCAGGAACGGAAGGTCCGTCTGCTCCTTGATGAAGTCCGGCCGGTGGAGCCCTTCGGAGACGATAACCTGGCACATGCCGAGAGCGAGGGCGGCGTCCGTGCCGACCTGGGGGTTGAGCCAGAGGTCGGCGTGCATGGCGGTCGCGCTGTAGTCAGGGGCGATGCAGACAAGCTTTGCGCCCTTGTAGCGCGCCTCCAGCATGAAGTGGACGTCGGGGATGCGGGTATAGGCGGGATTCCCCAGCCAGACGATGATGTAGTCGGAGTTGAACCAGTCGTCGGAGGTGCCGTCGGCGTTGAACAGGCCCCAGGTCTGGATGGCGCCCATCGGCAGGTCGCCGACGCTGGCCCATTCGTCGAGGGAAGTGGTGCCGACGAGCTGGGTGAGGCGGAATTCGGCGGGCGTGCCCGGCCCGAAGTCGAGGTTCGTGGTGCCGAAGTCGTAGGTGATGGACTCGGGGCCGTCCTCCAGGCATACGTCGAGCAGCTTGTCGGAGATCTCGTCCAGCGCCTCCTCCCAGGTGAGACGTTGCCACCGTCCCGAGCCCCGCTCGCCGACCCGCTTCATGGGGTACTTGACGCGAGAGGGGTCGTACATCATGTCGCTGTAGCAGACCCCCTTGTTGCAGCCGCGTGGGTTGAAGTCGGGCAGAGAGGGGTTCGTCTGGGTGTAGAGGGGGTTCTGCTCCTCCCGCCAGACGATGCCGTCCTTGATGAAGAGGTTCAGGGAGCAGGCCGCGATGCAGTCGGCGCGGTTGCAGGTGCCCTTGACCACCTTGTCCCAGCGCCACTTGTTGCGGTAGATGTCCTCCCAACTGCGATACGCCGGCGCCTCTTCGCCCGCCTCCTTGGCGTCGAGGTGCACGCTGGTCAGGGAAAGAGCGCCCATATCGACCTCCACTCGGCTGTGCGCCTCCGCAAAGGCGCGTGCCGAATCCGACATCCAACTAGGCGGGAGCTGGCGCGCTCCCGTGCAAGTGCACGATGTATGATAACTACGGGAGACGGCCCCAGGCCTGTAAGGGCCTATTGAGCCGAATTTGGCAGGCCGTTTGTCCCTAAGTCGGCTGTCTGAATCAGGAGAAAGCCATGGCGCTGACGGGTGTGATCCTGGCAGGAGGGCAGGCCACCCGACTAGGCAGGGACAAGCCCAATGTCGCCGTCGGCGGCCGCCCGCTCATTCAGTGGGTGGCGGGTGCGCTGGAGCCCGTGGCGTCCGAGCTGGTGGTAAGCCTCTCGCCCGGCCAGGCGCGACCCCCGATGTCGAGCGTGCTGCCGGTGCGCTTCGTGGAGGACGAGGCGCGGGGACTGGGCCCGGCGGCCGGCCTCGCCGCCGCCCTCCGCGTCGTGAGCGCGAAGGCGGCCCTGGTGCTGGGCTGCGATACCCCCTTCGTCTCCCCCGATCTGCTTCGCTACCTGGCGAGCGCGTGGCCCGGCCACGGAGCCGTAGTGCCCGTGACGGAGGAGGGGCCGCAGCCGCTGCACGGCGTCTACGGCGTCGACGTTCTGCCGGCGGTCGAGCGGGCCCTTCGTGACGGGGTTTACCGGATGCAGCGCCTTCTCGACAGGCTCGAGGTGCGGTACGTGCCGGAGACGGAGGTGCGGAGCGTCGACCCGGAGCTCAGGAGCTTCCTCAACGTCAACACGCCGCAGGCGCTACGCCGGGCGCAGAGGCTGGCTGCTCGCCTTGAGGCCGGCGGCGTTCAGGAGTCGGGCGACTCGACGACGCGATAGTAGGGGCCGCGGGCGCAGGCGCGGCAGAGGGTGACGCCGCCCTCGCTCACCTCGCGGCGGTCGCTGATCTCCTCGCCGCAGCGAGAGCATGCCGTGCGCGAGCGCGGCCGGCTGGGCAGGTCCTCAGGAGGAAGCTCGACGGCCACATGCTGGACGCTGAACAGCTCGTCGTCGGGCAGGGTGCGGTAGCCGCAGATCTGCGCCTCCTTCGCGTTCTCGGCGTCCGGGAAGAGCGCCCCAGCCTTCCGGCGAGACTCGGGTCGTGCCGCAATTCGCACGGCGCGGCCTGTGTCCAGGTCGAGGAACGTAGCCCCCATCTTTCCGTAGTCGACGTGCTTGAGGGTGCGCTTCCCCAGGCGGCAGCCCGTCACGGTCTGGACGGCGTCGGCGGCGCAGCGGTCGGTCTCGACGAAGACGATAAGCCGCTTGCCCTCCTGCGGCTCGTCGATCCCGAGCTCGCGGCAGCCTTTGATGGCGAGCCGGACGCCGAGCACCTGACCGGCGCACAGGCTGCCGTGAGCGGCGGCCGCCTCCTCGAGAAGCTGCTCGAAGGGCTTCATGTGTCGCTCGCGTCCGTGCTGATCACAGCTCCATCTCCCGCAGGTCCTTCGCCGGGGTCAGGCGGGGCTCCGTCGCGGCGTACACCTCTTCCGGGGTGACGCCGGGCGCCACCTCGGTCAGCAGCAGTCCTTCCGGCGTCACTTCGATGGCGGCCAGGTTGGTAATGATGAGGTCGACGGCGCGGATGGCGGTGAGGGGATAGCTGCACTCCCTCACGATCCTGGGCTCCCCGTTCTTGGTGGTGTGCTCCATGGCGACGATGAGCTTCCTTGCGCCTACTGCCAGGTCCATGGCGCCGCCGATGCTGCCAGCCTTGCGCTCGGGCCGCATCCAGTTCGCCAGGTCGCCCTTCTCCGATACCTGGAACCCGCCGAGGACGCTGAGGTCAACGTGTCCGCCCCGGATCATGGCGAAGGAGTCGGCGCTGTCGAAGAAGGCGGCGCCGGGGCGGAGGGTGACGGGCTGGCCGCCGGCGTTGATCAGGTCCTGGTCGTACTGGTCATCGGGAGCGATGCCGCCGTAGCCGAGGATGCCGTTCTCCGCTTGCAGGAGCACGGTGATGCCTTCCGGGATGAAGTTGGAGACGAGCGTCGGCAGCCCGATCCCCAGGTTGGCCACCATGCCGTCGCGGAGCTCGCGTGCCACCCTCAGGGCAATGAGCTCTCTAGTCAAACCAGCGGATGTCATGCCTCGGTCCCTTCACGATGCGGTCTACGAAGACGCTCGGCGTCACGATGACCTCCGGGTCCAGCTCTCCCACCTCCACGATCTCCTCCACGTCGACGATGGTGACGTCCGCGGCCATCGCCATCACCGGGTTGAAGTTGCGCCCGGCCATGCGGTAGACCAGGTTGCCTATCCTATCGGCCTTGTAGGCTTTGATGAAGGCGAAGTCGGCCCGCAGCGGGTACTCCAGCAGGTACTCTACGCCGTCGATGACCCGCTTCTCCTTGCCTTCCTCCACGACGGTGCCGACGCCCGTCGGCGTGTAGAACCCGCCGATACCGGCTGCCGCCGCCCGCATCCTCTCGACCAGCGTGCCCTGCGGTATCGTCTCTATCTCCGCCTCGCCCGCCCAGTACTGCTGCTCCAGCAGGCTTATCTTCTGGGCCGTCGCGCGGATGGGGAAAGAGGCGATGAACTTCTTGATCTGCTGCTTCTCGCAAAGAGCGTCCAGCCGGTCGCCCAGCCCCATGTTGTTGGCGATGGCGGTGATGTTCTTCGTCCCCTTCTCGTACAGGGCGAGAATGAGGTTGGTGGGGGTGCCGCCGGGACCGAAGCCGCCGAACATGATGGTCGCGCCGTCCTCGACGTCGGCGATAGCCTCGGCGGCGGTCGCGTAGACCTTGTCCATGCCGTCCTCCCTGTCCGTCGCTCGATGGGCCCGCCTGCCGGACGGGCAGGCTTCCCCACAGGGGCGCCCGTAGTAATATAGAGCGTAAGTATCCTCTGGGCCAAGAACCCCCAGCCGGCACTCCGCGACGGAACTACTTCAGAAGGAGGTGGCTGCCTCTATGCGCAAGGTCTGCATTGTCTCTGGCGGCATCACGAAGTTCGCCAAGGCCAACCTGCTCACTCAGGAGGCTATGTGTAAGGACGCCCTCGACTACGCCCTCAACGATCTCGACGGCCGCCTGGAGCTGCGCGACATCCAGACTACCATCTGTACCTACTTCTCCGATCACTTCAACGGCCAGCTCCTGTTCGACTCGCTGACACAGGACTATCTGGCGATGTGCCCCAGGCCGAGCATGCGTATTGAGGGGGGTGGCGCCACGGGCGGCCTCGGCATCCGCGCCGGCTACATGGACATAGCCTCGGGCCTGTCCGACCTCTGCCTGGTCTACGGCTTCGAGAAGATGAGCGAGGTGAACACGGCCAAGGGCAACGAGTTCATCGCCCTGGCGTCGGACACCGACTTCGACTACCCCGTCGGTGGCTTCTACTCCGGCTACTACGCCACGATGGCCCAGCGCCACATGCACGAGTTCGGCACCACGGCCGAGCAGTTCGGCAAGATCGCCGTCAAGAACTACGATAACGCCTTCCACAACCGCTGGGCCCAGAAGCACGAGCGCTGGACGGTGGAGGAGGTGCTAAACGCGCCCATCATCGCCACGCCTCTCACGAGGCCCATGGTCTGCGTGATGAGCGATGGCGCCGCCTGCCTGATCGTGTGCACGGAGGAGTGGGCCAAGAAGCTTCGGCCCGACGGCGACTATGTTGTCATCACCGGCCTCGGCTGCGGCACCGACACCATGCGCCTGGGCGACCGGCCCCGCGGCGACGTCATCCCCCTGCCGGGGGAGGACCCTTCGAAGTACGATTACATCAAAGGACGCTGGCCGGGCCTCGGCTCCTTCCGGGGGGGCCGCGAGGCGGCGCGTCAGGCGTACAAACAGGCGGGCATCACGAACCCGATCGAACAGCTCGACTTCGCGGAGGTGCACGACGCCTACGCCTCCAGCGAGCTTCAGACGTATGAGGACATGGGCCTTGCCTTGTATGGGAAGGGCGGCCAGTTCATCGATGAGGGCCACTCCCGTGTCGACGGGAAGATGCCGGTGAACCCCTCGGGCGGGCTTCTGGCCTGCGGTCACCCGGTGGGCGCTACCGGCATCATGCAGGGCGTCTTCGCCCTCTGGCAGCTCCAGGGGACGATGGCCAAGCACTGCAGCGACGCTGACGAAGGGATCGACGGGTCGAACATCCAGGTCGAGAACGCCAGACGTGGTCTGATCCACAGCCACGCTGGCACCGGCACCTACATCACCGTCCACATCCTCGAGCGAGCGGACGCAGAGAGCTAGTGCGGGAGACAGCATCATGACCCACATCTACAACACCAATCCTCTCCAGATCGGGCGGCACTACGAGATCGAGTACATACACAGCTTCGGGGAGGTAAGCGACTTCTTCATCGGGCTCCAGAAGAGGAAGCTGATGGCCGCCCGCTGCCGGAGCTGCGGCCACACCTGGTTGCCGCCCCGCCGCGACTGCGGCTCCTGCGGCGCCCGCACCGACTGGTTCGAGGCGCCGCAAGAGGGCAAAGTCCACAGCTATTCGATCCTGGAGTTCGCCGCCGAGGCGTTTCTGCACGAGCTACCCTTCGTCCTCGCCTACATCGAGCTCGACGGCATCGATACCGTGTTCCTTTCGCGCGTCGCCGGTTGTCGTCCCGAGGACGTATACATCGGCATGCCGGTGAAGGCTCGCTTCCGCAGGCTGGTCGACTGGACGCCCAACGACGTGGTCTTCGTGCCCCTGGAAGGGGCGCCGCCGAGGGGCGGCGCGTAGGCGTATGGACTTTCGCCTTTCGGAAGAAGAAGAGAGCCTGCGTCGCCGGGTGCGGCAGTTCCTGGCGGACGAGGGCTTCGGCGGCGCCCCGCCCCGCCCTGTCCCTCCCAGCTACATGCCCGGCCTTGAGTTCGAGCGGAAGGCGGGGGCGGCGGGCTGGTTGGCCCTAAGCTGGCCCGTCGAGTACGGCGGCGGCGGCCGCTCTGCGATGGAGCAGGCGGTCGTGGACGAGGAGCTGGCCTACCACGGGTTCCCAGGCGCCGAGAGCATCGGCCGCACCATCGTGGCGCCGGCCATAATGGCCTTCGGCACCGAGGAGCAGAAGCGGGAGTTCCTGCCGAAACTGGCTCGCGGCGAGATATCCTTCTGCCTCGGCTACTCAGAGCCGGAGTCCGGCTCTGACCTGGCCGGTCTGCAAACCCGCGCCGTGGCTGAGGGCGACGACTACGTGATCAACGGCCGCAAGGTGTACACGAGCGGCGCCGACGTGGCCGACTACTGTTGGCTCATCGCCCGCACCGACCCGGGGGCGCCCAGACATCGGAGCCTCTCGCTGTTCATCGTGCCCATGAAATCGGACGGTGTGGAGGTCAGACCGCTTGCCAACCTGCTGGGCATCGACTGGTTCAACGAGGTGGCCTTCGACAACGTGAGGGTGCCGCGCAGCGCCCTCGTTGGTCAGGAGAACCGGGGCTGGTACCAGGTGGCGTCCGCTCTGGAGCTCGAGCGGCTGGCGCTTTACCCCGCGCGCGAACACTATCGTTTCTTCGAGGCGCTTCTCCGCTACGCGCGGGAGACACGGCGGGGTGGGCGTCGCCTCGGCGAGAACGCGCGGCTGCGGCGGCGGCTGGCGCAGTTGGCCATCGACTTCGAGGTGGCGCGGCTGCTGAGCTACCGCGCCGTCTGGCTGCACAGCCGCGGCCACGAGCTGACCTACGAGGCCTCGATGTTGAAACTGTTCAACACGGAGCTCGCCCAGCGGCTCTATTCCGTCGCCGTGGACATGCTGGGGCCCTACGGCAGCCTCCTGCCGGGCTCCGAGCGGGCCGTCCTGGCCGGGGTGGCGGGATTCGGCTATCTCGACGCCGTTCAGGGGACGATCGGCGCCGGCACGTCCGAGGTCCAGCGCAACGTCATCGCCGGGCGCGGCCTCGGCATGCCGAGGGAGTAGCGCATAGACGACATCTTGCAGCGTAGGGGCGGCCGCCCTGCGGTGGACTGCGCCCCTACTGCATGGTGGAAAAGATGTCGCCCTCGCCGGCCTCCAGGCTCCAACTGTACGTCCCGATGATGAGCCGCTTGACCATCCGGAGGGTAGGCAGCGGCGCCTCGGCGATCATCTTTGCCACGGCGACCGCTTCCTCCAGCAGCCGCTCGCCCGGCACCACGCGGCTCACGAGGCCGATGCGGTAGGCCTCCTGGGCGTCGATGCGGCGGCCCGTGAAGCAGAGGTCGCGGGCGAGGCCGCCGCCGATAATGTCGCGCAGGGGACCGAAGAGAGCGGGCGCACCGAACTTGATCTCGGGATGCGCGAAGGCGGCGCTCTCGCTGGCGATGCGCACGTCGCAGAGGACGGCTAGATCGAGGCCGCCGCCCATGGCAGGGCCGTTGACGGCGGCGACCAGTGGCTTGGCGAAGCTGGCCAGGCGGCGGTGGTAGCGGTCCGAGGACTCCCCCACGGCCTTCATGTGGTCGGGGTCGCGGCTGGTGAACTCGGTCGTGTCGAACCCGGCGCAGAAAGAGGGCCCGCTGCCGGCGATGACCACGGCGCTCACCTCATCGTCGCCCTCCAGCTCCCCGAGGCAGTGGTCTATCTCATTTCGCAGGGCGATGGAAAGGGCGTTGCGCTTATCGGGCCGGTTCAGGGTAACCGTGGCTGTCTTGTCCGTCTTGTCGCACAGCAGGAATTCGTAGCTCATGACCTCTCTCCGTCAGGTGATCGCGCCGGATCGAAGCTCGCCCGGCGGCATTCGTAGTCGGCTCCCTTGAGGAAGGGGGCAGCGCCCGGCGAAGGGGCGACGGGCTCCTGGTCGCTTCCGATGCCGCAGAAGCGGGTCACCGAGGCGGTCGCGCTTGGGCGGGCAGATACTGCCCGGCGAGGCCGGCCAGCACCTCCTCGGCCTCTCGCATGATGTCCTTGACGACCTGCCCGGCCGGGACGATCTCGTGGACGAGGCCCGAGCCCTGGCCCGCCGGCGCCAGACCGTGGTCGATGTCTCCGTCTCTTATCGCCTTCACCAGGTTCTCGCCGGCCTTGAAGAACTGGTAGGGGAACGGCTCTATCTCGCTTTCACGCTGCTTCCACTCCTCCGTGTACTGGTTGCGGATATTGCGGAGCGTCTTGCCCGTGTAGGCCTTGGTAATGACAGTGTCGTCGTCGCCCATGTCTACCAGTTTCTGCTTGTAGTTGAGGTGGACGGCCGCCTCGTGGGTGGCGATGAAGCGCGTGCCCACCAGGACACCGCAGGCGCCGAGAGCCAGCGCGGCCACCATGCCGCGGCCGTCGGAGATGCCGCCGGCGGCGACGATGGGTATCTGCTTCACGGCGTCGGCCACCTGAGGCACCAGGGCCAGGGCGGCGACGCGGCCCGTGTGGCCGCCCGCCTCGTGTCCCTGGGCGACGATGATATCGACGCCGTCGGCGGCACAGCGCAGGGCGTGACGGACATTGCCCACCAGCGCTACGACCTTCATCCCCGCCTCGTGCATTCGCTCCATCCAGGGTCCGGGGCTGCCGAGGCCGGAGACGAACACCGGCACCTTCTCCTCAAACATGACCTCCATCAGCTCTTCGGTGCCGGGCATGCCTTCGGCCAGGAGGAGATCGGCGCCGAACGTCTTGCTCGTGAGGCGCTTGCACTCGCGGAGCTCGGCCCGGAAGTGGTCCTTGTCCAGCATGGCGCCGGCCACCACGCCCAGGCCGCCGGCGTTCGAGACGGCGGCCGCCAGTCGGGATAGGGCGACGCCGCCCATGCCTGCCTGGATAATCGGGTAGTCGATGCCCAGAATCTCTGTCAGCTCGGTCTTGAACATGACACTCCTTTCTCGCTGGACGGCTCACCAACAGAATACCTCAGATCGGCCCCTCGGTGCTCTGTTGTATGATGTCTTATGACCGGCGGCTGCGGCCGGCGGGTCGACGTTGACCGTCGCGCAGGAATTCATCGCCACGTTGACGCAGTTTCCGACTGTCCAGTACGTGAGGATTCTCGATCCTGATGGCAACAGCGAGGCGCCCGATGGGCCGGGCAACTCCGTCCCACAATGCCTGGAGCCTTCGTGGCGCCGATAGCAGCTTTCGCCGGGAGCGTCTACCACTGGTCAACTTCGGTACAAACGGCCTTGCAAATACAACCCAAACAGCCCTTGGAGGGCATCCCGTCGATACCTATCTTGTGGTGCATAGTTCTTCCGGGCGTCCGCACATTCGAGGTCGACGCGCTGTCTGCGTGTGCCCGCATGGGCATTGATTGAGGGGGGCAATGGCTGACGCGACCTACGATGCCGTGATCATCGGAGCCGGCCACAATGGGCTGGCTCTGGCCACTTATCTGGCGAGGTCGGGGTGGGAGGTAGCGGTCCTCGAGAGCCGGGGCGAGGAGGGGGGCGGGCTCTGCACCGAGGAGCTTACGCGGCCCGGCTTCCTGCACAACCTCCACTGCAACTACCACACCCTGGTGGGCGTTTGCCCGGTCTACGATGACCTCCAGCTCTATGATCACGGTCTGCGCTACGTGCGGCCGCCGGTCCAGATGGGCAGCGTCTTCAAGGACGGGACGGCTCTCACTATCCACGCCGACCTCGACAAGACCTGCGCCTCCATCGCCCGCTTCTCCGAGAAGGACGCCGAGACTTTCCGGCGCCTCTTCCAGGAGGTGAAAGGGTACATGGACCTCCTGATCCGTACCCTCATGTACTCTCCCCCCATCCCGCTCCTCGACATCACAAAGGCGCTGGTGGTCTGGAAGGTGGCGGACAAGTCTGAGTTCCTGAGCGTCCACCTCCGCAACATGACCATCAACGAGTTTCTCGACCAGCACTTCGAGAACGACCGGGTAAAGGCCCAGCTTGCCCTCCAGGCTGCCTACGCTGGCTATTCGACGGACCGGAAGGGTCTGGGGGTCTCTTTCCCTCTCCTCGTCGGCAAGATCGACAACTGGCATGTCTGCGTGGGCGGCTCCCATAACCTTGCCCATGTCCTCTGGGAGGCGCTGACCAATAGCGGCGGCACGGTCTTCCCCCATACCCCCGTCGACAAGATACTGCTCGATAATGGCAGGGCGGTGGGTGTGCGCCTCTACGACGGCAGTGAGGTCAGGGCGCGGCACGTAGTGGCCAGTTCCATCAGCCTTGAGCAGACCTTCCTGGAGATGATCGGCCGGGACCAGTTGCCATCGCAGGTGGTGGAGGGAGTCGAGAAGTACCCGCACATGGACTGGTCTTTCTTCAGCGTCCACCTGGCGATGCGCGAGGCGCCGCAGTACAAGGCCGCGGAATTCGACCCGGATATCAACCAGGCCTGGGTCCTGAACGCCGGCTACGAGAGTCTGGAGGACCTGAACGAACACTGGCGCGACATCCGCAAGGGGCTCATTCCAAGCCCCCGGCCCAACTGCGCCGTCAACACCCTGTTCGACCCGTCAGATGCCCCCGACGGCTTCTACACGGGGCTGATGCGCCACTTCGCGCCCTACGAGCTCGCCACCGGCGGCCCCGAGGCCTGGGACGAGATGGGGCCGATCTTCGGCGAGCGCTGCATCCAGACCTGGCAGGAGTACGCCCCGAATCTGAAGGACGGTACCATCATTGAGTGGGCCACGTACACGCCCCTCGATATCCCCCGCCGCATCACGAACATGGTGAACGGCGACTGGATGGGCGGCCTCGTGGACCTGGACAACATGTTGACCGAGCGGCCGTTCCCGGACCTCTCCCTCTACCGCGCGCCCTACAAGGGGCTGTACATGTGCGGGGCTACTCAGCACCCGCACGGATTCATCACCTTTGCCCCCGCCTACAACGCGCTCCAGGCGATCGCGGAAGACAACGGCCTCGAGAGGTGGTGGAGATAGGCGAGAATACGATCGACACCCCGACCGTCCACGTCTGGCTGGCGAACGGGGAGAAGAGTAGCGGCCTGGGCCTGATGACCCAGCAGTACCTGGAGCAGACGCTTGCCGATGACGAGGAGAGGCGACGCCGGGCGATGGGTCTGCGGGGCAGTCTGGCCCTCGACGCCACCGACTCCAAGACGGCGATAACGATAGACTTTCGGGGCGGCGAGATATGGATCAGGGACGGCGTGGCCGAGTCTGTCGATGCCTATGTCGGCGCGCCGTTCCCGCTGCTGCTCGACCTGCTCGGTGGTCGGGCCAGCCCCGTGTCGGCGGCGGTGCGGCGGCGCGTTCGCGTCCGGACGTCGCTGCGGCGGCCGCTGTTCGCCCTCCAGGTCCTGCGGGTGCTCAAGGCTGCACCGGCGGCCGAGGAGCGGCCGGGGGCCGTGAGAGCGCTGGCGGGCCGGGACTGGGTGCGAGGTGTCCTGCTGGGTGTGGTGGTAGGTTTCCTGGTCACCCTGGGCGTGCGGGCCCTGGCGAAGAGGGAGATATCCGATGGCTGATGCAACCTTCGATGCGGTGATAATCGGTGCCGGCCACAACGGCATGACGCTGGGGGCTTACCTGGCGCGGGCCGGCATGTCGGTCGCCATCTTCGAGCGGCGCCACGAGGACGGCGGCGGCGCCAACACTGAGGAGGCGACGGTTCCCGGCTTCTGGCACAACCTCCACGCTCAGTACATGGAATTCATCGACTACATGCCTCCCTATCACGACTTCGAGCTTGAGAAGGTGGGCGCCCGCATGATCTACCCGGAGGCCCAGGTCGGCATTACCTTCGCCGACGGCCGCCCGCCGATCATCATCTACAACCCCAACTTTCGCGAGAAGACCTTCGAGAGCATCGCCCGCTACTCCAAGCACGACGCCGAGACCTGGGACACGATGAAGCACATCGTCGTAGAGAACGACACGGCGATCGCCTCGATGCTCTACTCACCGCCGCCCGACCCCTCGGGCGGCGAGATGGACCCGGAGGTGGCGGCTCGGCTCTTCGGCCTCCTGGTACAGCTTGGCTTCGACTTGACGACGCTCCAGAAGTCGCCCAAGGTCATCATCGACCAGCACTTCGAGTCAACTGAGCTGCGCGCCCTCCTCTACCGTCAGTGCATCGAGTGGGGTGCCAACGTTCACGCCGGCAACGGCTACGGTTTCCTCCTGTGCGTTCTCTGGCTGAGCGCAATCCACAAGATGTCCGTTGGCGGAACGCACACGCTGGCCCACGCGCTGGCGAACGCCTGCATGCTGCAGGGCGTGAAGATGCGCTTCGGCAATCCGGTGGTCAAGATCAACCTCAAGAACGGCCGCGCTGCCGGCGTCCGCCTCAAGGACGGGACAGAGGTCGAAGCACGAAAGGTCGTGGCCAGCAACGCCGACCCGAGGCAGACGTTCGTCGACCTGGTGGGGCCGGAGCACCTGAACGATTTTCGTCGAGAGCGCCTCGCCAACTGGCGCTTCGGGCCGGAGCACGTCTTGGGGACCCCGTCCTTCGCCCTCCATGCTCCGCCAGACTACAAGTCGGCCCGCCACGACCCCACGATAAACAAGACCTTCTACACGGTGGTCGGCTTCGAGACGGCGGAGCAGATGTCGGACTACATCCTCGAGGCTTACGGCGGCGCCATCCCCTCGCGACCGGGCGCCGGGACATGGGTGAACTCGCTCTGGGACCCGACGCAGGCGCCGCCGGGGAAGCACGTCATGAACGGCTGGTTCTTCTTCCCCCGTGCCTCCTGCCTGTCGCCTGAAGAGTGGGACGAGGTCCGCTGCACCTACAACCAGAAGTTCTTGAAGCTGTGGCAGGAATATGCACCCAACATGACGGAGAAGAACGTCATCGCGCACAAGCTGTACACCTCCTTCGACATCGAGAAGAAGATCGCCATGCCGGAGGGTGACTTCTCGCACGGGCGCCTAGGTTCGTACGCGGCGGCCGGCGGCCGGTCCTACTGGTACCGGACCGAGTTCGAGGGCCTCTACATGTGCGGCTCGTCGGCGAGCGGCGGCGGCGTCAGTGCTGCGGGCGGGTACAACGCCTTCAAGGTCATCTGCGAGGACTACAAACTGCCGAAGATCTGGCAGCGTGAGGATAGGCCTTACTAGAAGGATGGAGAATCGGTTCGGAGGTCCGGCGCATGCCCGATATCTACACCGCCGAGTGGTACGAGACGCTCAAGGAGACCCTAAACCGAAGCGATGAGGTAACCAAGAAGGCGCCGCGGGGACACCTGAAAGTGCTGGGGCAGGTCAACGGCGACGCCACCTCTCCCTACTTGAAGGACGGCGAGAGCAAATGGTTTGCAGTCGATCTCGTCGATGGGCGCTGCACCAGCTACGTGGAGATGAAAGAGGCTCCCGCTAAGAGGGACTTCGACTTCACGCTTGAGCTTCCCGCGAGCTTGTTCGAGGCGGTGGTCGCGAACCTGGTCGACCCGGTGCAGGCTGGACTCAAGGGCGACATCAAGATCGTCGGCGACATGCGCATCCTCATCCAGAATGCGGAGCTGGTCAACGTCCTCTCCGCCATCTACGGCCAGGAGCTCGACACGTCCTGGCCCAAGGGCAAGCCGCCCTACGGTAGCGCCTAGAGCTCACTCGGGCGATGAGACGCACTACGCCGCCTCCCTCAGGGACGCGGCGTCGCGTTCTCCGCTGCTCCTCGTACGCTCCCACGAAGAGGCGGGCTAGGCCTTGATAATCCCGCGTATGTATGCCTGGTCCTGGGCGAGGAACGCCTCCGTCAACCCTACGAGGCCCGCGAAGAATGGGAGGGGCGACTGCTCGGCGAGGCGGCGGGCGAGCAGCGGCACCCAGTGGCCCGGGTGGCGCTCGAGGAAGTCGCGCTCCGCCCGCAGGTAGGAGGTGCGATCCTTGCCTTGCTGGAGCGCCGCAACCTCCTTGAAGGTCAGGAAGTGCAGGAACTCCAGCTCCGTAGTGATGTGGTCGGGCAGCTCACGTAGCTTCGGCGGAAGCTTCAGCCCGAAGTACTCGTAGAAGCGGCAGACTTCCTCTAGCGC
This sequence comes from uncultured Dehalococcoidia bacterium, assembly GCA_964565775.1. GTDB lineage: Bacteria > Chloroflexota > Dehalococcoidia > DSTF01 > JALHUB01 > CAZMGB01. The sequence continues at coordinate 67,772 of CAZMGB010000006.1, read as the reverse complement.
GTGCTTTCGGCCGCCGGCGTAGAGGCCCCCGTAGAGGGGGCAGGGCGGCGCTCCGACCCCGACGTCGAACAGACGGATGTACTCGGCCTGGAACTCGTCGTAGGAGACGGCCGCCGAGCCAAGCCGCGCATCGTCGGCGGCGGCGGGCAGGGCATACGGGAGCCCGGACGCGATGCTCAGGACTTCCTCGCTGAAGCTGCCGTCCCCTGCGCTCTCGAAGAAGGGCGTTTCCGGAAAGAGGAAGGCCCGCTCCAGGAGTTGGTACATGCGGCTGCGGCTGGCTGTCTGGAGCTCCTCGGGCGTCTCGAGGTCGTGGAGCTGAACCATCGGTTCTCGCCGCCCTCAGACTGTGGCAGGGTCCTTGTCAAACGGCCCGAAGAGGTCGTGCCACTTGTAGACGATGAGCAGGTCCATGAGCTCCGACTTCTCGCCGCGCCTGACCTTCTCTCGCTCCGCCTTCAGCGTCTCCAGGGCCTGGTGCACCTCCGCGCCGAACAGGTACTCCAGGTACCCGGGCGGAATGCGCGACGTGCTCTCGTCGATCTCGCCGTTCTCGTCGATGCGGGGTGGCGAAAGGGGTGGTATGTAGAACACGTTGGGTTGCGTGCCCCTCTCCGCGTGAAGGCGAAGGGCGACCTTCCACTCGTTGACGAGCTTATAGATAGGGCCGTCTTCGTCGTCGAGAAAGCCTATGAAGCGCAGCCTGCCGGAGCACTGGCGGGCGCAGGCCGGCGGCACTCCCTTCTCGATGCGGGGAAAGCAGAAGATGCACTTCTGGGCGATGTCTCGCTGGAAGTTGAAATAGATCTTCTTGTAAGGGCAGGCCTCCACGCAGAAACGGTAGCCGTGGCACAGGTCCTCGTCGACGAGGACGATGCCGTCCTCCGGGCGCTTGTAGATGGCGCTACGAGGGCAGGCGGCCAGGCAGGCGGGGTTCGTGCAGTGGTTGCAGATGCGGGGCAGGTAGAAGTAGTAGGAGTTGGGGTATTCGCCTCCGCCCTGGTCCTCGTCCCAATTGGGTCCCCAGGAGGGCCTCCCGCCCTGGGGCTGTAGAAACACCGAGCTGCCCTTCCCTTCGTAGTAGACCTGCTCGTGGTTGAACTGCCAAGCTTCCCCGAACTCAGCCTTCGTGGGCAACTGTCCCTGCCGACCAGCCTCTCCGTTCCAGCCGCCCCCTTTGTTCTCCCAGTCGCGAGGCGTGCCCATGCCGGGCTGGGTGTTCACCGTGTTCCACCACATATACTCCATGCCGTCGCCGTCGGTCCAGAGCGTCTTGCAGGCGATGGTGCAGGTCTGGCAGCCGAGACACTTGTTCAGGTCGAGGACTGACGCTATCTGGTGCTGGACCTCGGTCTGCTGAGCCATATCGGTGCTCCTGGGCGCGGACCCTTCGCCTCGTCCCCACGCCGGCAGCCGGGCGCGCCCCATTTCGGCGTCTACTATTACGACGGGAAGCCGCCACCCATGAAAGGGCCGTTTGCGCCGAATCGGCTAGTCCGTTTGCATCTGATTTGGGAGCCGAATGGTGACGGGCGGGCGGACTGCCACCTCCACCTCTGGGCTGGGGCGCACGCGCATATGGAGTGAACGTCCTTTTCGTCCGCCTGCGCGGCGCGCTATCGGGGAACGTGCCCGGCGGCGCGCGCCGAACGAGCGCGCGGGGCCCAGGCTATACGGGGAGGACGTTCTGGACTTCTTTGTACTTGGGATAGCCGGGCGCCACGCCGTATTCGATGATCCCGTAACCGATGTCGTCGCCGCAGCGATACTCCATCATGTGGTCGCCGAAGGTGCCCGCCTCGGTCAGCACCGCGTCCTTGCTGAGATCCCAGACATCGTGCTCGCAGTGGTAGGCCCCCTTCCAGGCGCCGTGGGTCCAGCCCTTGTAGCCCCGGAAGTACATGCCCGACGCCAGGAAGTAGCGGGTGGGCAGCGGCTTGAGGTGGAGGGTCTTGCGCTCGCCGTCCGCCAGCCTGAACGTGATTTCGGCGTCGGTGACCGTCTGCGCGGGCGCGCCCTGGGCCCAGCGGAAGTCGTGCTCGATGGCGACGACGCGCCTGCCCGGGTCGGCGGGCTGGCCCTGGGGGCGGACCTCCTCGCCCGTGATGTACGAGTACTGGCCGGGAGCGCTCTCGATGAAGTGCCAGTGGAAGCCGTAGTCGCGGAACTGGGCCGTGGCCCAGTTGAAGAAGAAGGCGGGCGAGGGTGGAGGCTCGGCGGACTGGGGCTCGGAGCCGATACCGCGGCGAACGCCCCAGGAGCGGTCGCGCTGGCCCCACCACGTGTCGGGACGCAGTTCAAACGTCTTGCCGGGGATGCGGATCGTGCCGCGGCCGCGCCCCTGCTGCGAGTAGCGGGCCATGTCCTCCACCACTTTGCCGCGGCGGCGGTCGAAGTGGTTCTCCTCTTCATGGGGGTTCATCGCCGCTTCCCACTCGACGTCGAAGTTGATGCCGGCGTCGCTCTCTTCGAGCAGGAGCTGCACCTTCTTCAGGCCCTCGACTACGTGGATGCTGAAGGGCCCGACTTTCTCCTCCAGCGGGTGGGGGCGTAGCTCGCGCGACATGCGGATGTTGTACTGCTTTCCCCGGTAGGCTACGCCGGCGAAGGCGTCCATGACGTTCTTGTTGGGGTAGTAGCCAAGCCCGCAGTTGAGCATGACGTCGCGGGCCTCGATGTCGTGCAGAGTGAACCAGCGCCGCTCGGTCCAGGCGGGGTCGCTCGACACGACGTGGTCGAAGGTGGTGGGGAGCTGATGGCCGATGTGCTCGTCGAAGGGGGTAAGCATAACAGCGCTCCTTGGAGGCGGGTTGGCTCTGGGGACAGGAGGATTATAAGGGGAAGCGCGCCCGCTGGGAACCCGTAGCTTTACAGCCTATTGGGGGCGGGGTACAATCCGATGCGAGAGGACTCCACTCCGAGGGCGAGCGGGAGCGCTGCCTCCTCCGAATCACGGGGCCCGTAGCTCAGCGGCAGAGCGACCGGCTCATAACCGGTTGGTCGCAGGTTCGAATCCTGCCGGGCCCACCACCTCCGACACCAACACTCGCAGTCTGCTGCATCGAGCCGTCGTCATTGCGGGCCATGCCATCGGCGGGGAGTCACGCCTTATCGGCCGTTTGAAGGCGGCGAACCCGGCGTTGGAGAGATGGCGTGTGAGGGTTGGCCGGTAGGGGGCTTATGCCGTGATGTGGCGGCCTCTAAGGAAGCGGAGGAAGGGCAGCCAGCGCGCGAGACCTCTCGCTCTGGACGCCGCGCGCTCCCTCTCCGCTATTCGCCGGCGTGAGTGCAGCGATAGCCTCCGTCGTGCGGCGTCCAGGTGCCTCTCCAGTCGCTCGTTCTGCCGCGTGAGGACGGCGAGCTGCTGCTCCCTGGTCGCAAGCTGGGCTCTCAGCACTTCGGTCCTGACTCGTTCCGCCTGCGATAGGTTCGCGAGTAGGGCGGGCACCTGCACGGCGTAGGACGCCCGTCTCCCGTTCTGCGTGATCCGACCGTTCAGCTTGTCCGACACCAGCCAGCGCCGGACGGTGCTGGGCGAGATGCGGAGCCGCCAGGAGGCTTCCTGCACCGACACCCATTCCATCTCCAGGCCCTTAGCCTGCTCAAGGGTCGGCGTCCAGTCCCTTATCGGTTCTGGGATCACGGGATCGCCCCCGGTCTACCCGGCGGGGCTTCCGGCCAACCCCGTGGCCGGGGGCCCACGCCTCTCTGTCAGGTCGGCGATCGGCCTGCACTGATCGCGAAGATAGCGGCAGTCAAGGCCTTGCCTTGCCTCTCGCGGAAGGTCTTGCTGCCTCTAAGGCGGGCCTGTCTTAGTGCCGAGTTCTCCCTTTCGTATGAATCGGACAATCGGCGAAAACATTTAGGCCGTGCCCGGGCAGCAGGGTTCCTCTGGGGAGACAGGGGACGGCCTTCCAATGCTTGCTTTCGCCCGCTTCGCCCCCTACGATTACAGACGCGGCCATTCATCGCTCATCGGCGCTCCGAACCAGGCGCCAGCTTCGGGACGAGAGGGGTAGCAGGGGGGTCCATGCCCGAACGCCAGCAGCTCATCGATGCGATCCGCCGCGCGCTGGCGGCGCATCAGCCCCGCCGGCTGGAGCCCGCGGGCCGCCCTCGGGCGGCGGTGCTCATCCTCCTCTACCCGAGGGCAGGGGAAGAGCACATCCTCTTCACACTGCGGACGCAGCAGGTGGAGCATCACAAGGGGCAGATCTCCTTTCCCGGCGGTGCCGCCGACGCCGACGACCGGGATCTGCGGGTCACGGCCCTTCGCGAGACGTTCGAGGAGGTGGGAGTACGGCCGGAGGACGTCGAGATCATCGGCGAGCTGGACGAGTGGCCCGCGATCAGCGGCTTTCTCGTCTCACCCTTTGTCGGCGTCCTCACTGCGCCCGCGCCCAAGGTCTTCGTAGGCCATCCCTACGAGGTGGAGGAGGTGCTCGAGGTGCCGCTACGGCACCTGCTGGACGGCGCCAACTTCTACCAGGAGATGCGTCAGATCGGCGGGCGCGAGGTGGTCACGGACTGCTACCGCTTCGGTGAGTACGTGATCTGGGGCCTTACCGCCCGCATCCTCAAGCAGTTCCTCGCCCGGGCGTTTTCGACGACGGCTTCACGGGAGTCCGGCTAGCCCCGACTGCGCGGCCTAGATACGGTCGCTGTTCCAGAAGTGCAGGGGCTGCTGCGGCAGCGCCCGCTCCAGGACATCCGCCGCGCGCCGGGCGGAGGGCGTGGTCGCTGGTTCCCCGGCGAGAGCCTCCACAGGCATCTGACCCATCACGGCAAAGATCCAGTCCTCCGGCGCGACCTTGAGCTGCGTCCGCTGGCGGCGGTCCGGGAGGAGACGAGAGAGCATGCCCTCCAGGTCGACGACGCGCATCATGTCGGGCAGAGGGAGGTCCATCGTGACGCGTGAGGACGGCAGTGCACCCAGTACACCGGCGAGGGCGCTGTCCGCCGGAACGAGGCCGCGTATCTCGGCGGCGCCCTCGCTCTCGGCGTAGCGGGCCAGGGAGGCGAGCAGCGAGGTAAGCGCTCCCTCCTCGCCGGGCAGGGCGACGCCCTCCAGCAGGTTCAGGTGCTTGTCAATCTCGACGCGGCTCCGCACGTAGGCGACGGGTCCGCCTTTCGCCTCAGCTACGAGAAAGCCGTCCGGGTCGTCGTCGGTCCAGGTGAGGTGGTCTCGCCAGTAGCGCTTGCTACGCGCGATGGCCCCGGTGTGGCCGCCGCTCATCCTGTCGTAGATTCGGGCCAGGGCCGGGATGTCGGCGGGGGTGAAGGGTCGCACGCGGACGCCACGTTCGCCCGAAAGGGCGGCGATCTCCTGGGCGCTGGTGGCGTAGTACGGCATGCGCACGACGCGCCAGCCCAGCCGTGCGTAGAAGTGGGGGATGCCTGTGAAGAGGAAGGAGAGATGGTAGCCCCGACGCTCCATCTGGGCGATGGCGTCCTTCAGGAGGACGCTGGCGAACCCGTGCTTTCGGTAGTCGGCGTGCGTGGCTACGGAGCCGATGCCGCCGGCCCGCATGGGGACGCCCCGCACCCACATGGTGCGGTCGAAGATGCGCACGTGGCTAACGATGCGGCCGTCGACCTCCAGCACGCGCGTCTGCCAGAAGCGATAGCTGGAGTCGCTCTCCGTCTGGCGGACGAAGAGCTCGGGCTGGGCGAAGGGGAAGCAGGCGTCGACCAGCTCATAGACGGCGGGCAGGTCGGCGCGGCGAGCGCTGCGGATGCGGTAGTCCACGGCCGCATTGTACACGGGGCGCGGCTTAGGTTCACGCCAAGTGGAGGGGCCATTCGGCAGGCTCGGGGCGCGGTTGTTCCGCGTCCGAGGCCAGGCCTGAAGGTTGGCCCGTACGAGGTGTGCTTTCCTGTCGGTCGCTGGGAGGTGTCTGACGCGCGAAAGGGGTCGGGGCGCGCTCAGGCTCAGGCCGCCGGTCCCTCGTCCAGGAGCTCGGCCCGCATGATCTTCACGGTCGGGGGCGCTTCCACCCCCACCGTCACTCTGTCTCCGTTGTGCCGGATGATCGTGAACCTGACTTCGGCTTCCTCGAAGCTCGCGACGATGGACTGAGCTGGTTTCCGCGTGAGCACTAGCAACGGTGTTCTCGGAAGGCCCAGGAGACCGCAGGCCTGTATCATCTGCTTGGGGGATATGCCCCAACATACAGGATAGATCGGCCATGTAGCCCTCGCCATGAGCCGAACGGCCCGTTTCGCTGGTCGTCGAGAGTGGCTGATCGGCCTTTTCGATCAGTGAGACATCGGGGCGGCGACAACCGCGGACGTGGGCCGACGGAGGTGCAGAAGCGCATCACCGCTGATGAAATGTGATGGCTGGGGTGATCATGTGGGTTTCGACGGGAGTGACAACGGATGGAAGGCCAGGCTTAAGCCTGGCCTTCGGTGTCGCATCCCTGCAAGCGGAGCAAGCCGTCCGGCCCCACGGCGGCGCTGTGCTTATCCCCCGCTTATGCGGTTGTCAGGCGTAGCGTGGGCCTAGAAGCGGTGAGGCACCTGTCGCTAGGGTGAAGATCAACCGCAGTCACGGCTAGCCCGCCGAACTGCAAACGAACTGGTGTTCTTGCCCATTGTCCCCCAGGCGTGCTACAATCTGCCCGATGCATGTGCCCCGCTAGCGAAACCTGTGACACTGAGGGGCGCGGGAGGCTAACGAATGGTTGAAGTCGGTATTGGAGCGGCTGGCGCACCGGAGCGCAAGAAGAGGGGTCGGGGGGCGGCCAAGAGCTTCCCACTATCGCCGTTCCAGGAAGCTCTCGTTCTCGCAACCGCTATCCATCAACATGGCCTGGATGGCCAACTGAGGCGAATCAGTGTCTTCGACCGGCTGCAGCGCTCGCCCGAGAGCGGATCGGGCAGGAAGCTTGTGACGGATTCGGCGAGGTACGGGCTTACGTCTGGAGGCTACAAGGCGGAGTACCTGAGATTGACCGAGGAGGGTGCCACCGTAGTCAATCCCGAAACGCCACCACGCGAGCGCCGAAGAATGGAGTTCGAGCTTGCGGTCACCCGGCTGGAGCCCTTTAACCTGCTTTATGAAAGGCTAAAGGGCAAGCGCCTCCCTGCACAAGACGTGATGTATGATGAGTTGGGCGGCATCCCTGAGCCCGACCGTCCGCTGTGTGTGCAGATCTTCATGGAGAACGTCGAGTATCTAGGTCTGTTGCAGCAGATCGCTGGAGCACCGCGAATCATCAGTATTGAGCAGGCGCTTGAGGAGGTACCGGGCGGACAACCCGGACAGGCCGGGCAAAAGGAGGAGAAGCGCGAGGAGCCAGACAAGAAGAGGCCCCGCCCGCCCGGCGAGCCCGAAGTCCACATTGACGTCAATATCCATATCGACCCTGCCGCGTCCCCTGACCAGATCGACCAAGTATTCGCTAGTATGGCGCGCCATCTCTATGGCCGGGAGCCATAGGGCCTGACCGGTGAGGTCCCACAGGGTGCTTCAGCTTGCGAAGCACGCGCGCGATGAGGTTCAAAGGCTTGGCCTCCAAGCGCCTGAGCCCTTGCCCCAGCCCACCTGGGAGGGGCTGGTGCCCCTTTACGACCGTCTGATCACGTCCCGTCCGCTTCGTTCCGCTACCCGCAGCCTCTTCATGGACGGGCACTACGCCGAGGCTGTCGAGGAAGCGTACAAGTGTGTGAACAACACGGTAAAAAAGAAGTCGGGGAGTTCGCTGGATGGCGCCGACCTCATGCATCATGTGTTCAGTGAAGACAATCCGATCTTGAAGTTGAATGAGCTGACAACGAAATCACGGCGGGACGAGCAGATGGGCTACAGGTTCATCTTCGCTGGGTGCATGATCGGGATCAGGAACCCCCGCGCTCACGAGCACGACCTCAGAGATGATCCCAACGCCGCGCTGGAATCGCTGATCTGGGCCAATCACCTGTTGAAGGTGGTTGACCAATCCAAGCGCGCGCGGCCGAGGCGGAAACTGCGCTAGACTTTCTTCCCTGTGCTCTTGCTTCGCTGCTGGTACCACTCCTTGATCTTCGCCTCGAAGGCGCGGCCCTCACCCCGACTGCCGTCACCCCTCTCCCGCACGCGGGAGAGGGGCCGGGGGTGAGGGGTCATTCTCCACCCCACAGCCGCTCGTACCACTGCTCCCCCGACTGGCCTCACTCCTCACCCGTCGCCGGGCGAGCGGCCGGGGGTGAGGGGTCGTTCTCTACCCGAGCGCCGCTTCTACCGCTGCCCCCGCCCGACTGCCGTCACCCCTCTCCGGCGCGCGGGAGAGGGGCCGGGGGTGAGGGTCCCAACTCCCTTCGTATCCTGTTCAGCACGCCTTCGATGTCTGTCTCCACATCCTCACTTCTGACGCGGACCACACGCAGCCCCGACGCCTCCAGTAGCTGTTGCCGCTCTCGATCGGCCGCAGCTTGACGCCTGTGGACGGGGCCATCGACTTCTATGACGAGCCGTTCTTGGTGACAGTAGAAGTCTACTACGAAGGGCCCGACCGGGTGCTGGCGGCGAAACTTCCGGCCACCGAGCTTTCGGTTGCGAAGGGCCTTCCATAGCAGCGACTCGCTGGGTGTGCCCTGCTTGCGGAGCGTGCGTGCGGCCTCTGCCAGGCGGCGACGCACCTCAGGTCTAACGTCGAACTGGCCGTCCATGCTTGCTTACTTGCCCTCACCCCTGCCTGCCGGCAGGCGGGCCGACAGCCGTCACCCCTCTCCCGCCTGCGGGAGAGGGGCCGGGGGTGAGGGGCTATTCCTGCTTCCGAAGCCGCTCATACCACTGCTTGATCTTCGCCTCGAAGCCCAGCTCGCCCGGGCGGTAGTAGCGACGCCCCGACAGCTTCTGCGGCAGGTGCTCCTGCCCGGCGTAATGCTCCGGCGAGCCGTGGTCGTAGGCGTAGCCCTTACCGTAGCCCGTGTCGCGCATGAGGCCGGTGACGGGGTTGCGCAGGTGGAGGGGGACGGGCTCGTTGCGGGTGCGGCGCACGTCCTCGAGGGCGCGCTGATAGGCGGTGAGGGCGCTGTTGCTCTTGGGCGCCGTCGCCAGGTAGATGGCGCACTCGGCCATGGGCAGGAAGCCCTCCGGCATGCCGACGAAGTGCACCGCCTGCTGACAGGCCGTCGCGACGACCAGCGCCTGCGGGTCGGCCAGCCCGACGTCCTCAGCAGCGAGGATGACCATGCGCCGGACGATGAACAGCGGGTCCTCGCCGGCCTCCACCATGCGGGCGAGCCAGTAGAGGGCGGCGTCGGGGTCGGAGCCGCGCAGCGACTTGATGAAGGCGGAGATGGTGTCGTAGTGGGAGTCGCCGGCGCGGTCGTAGAGGTAGGTGCGGTGCTGGAGCGCCTCCTCGATGAGAGCCAGCGTCACGCGACGGTCACCCTGGGCCTCGGCGGCGGCGGCGGCCAGCTCGAGGGCGTTGAGGGCGATTCGGGCGTCGCCCCCCGAGGCGGAGGCCAGGCCCGGCACCACGTCGTCGTCGGTCGACAGGCCGCGTTCTCCCAGCCCGCGCTCCTTGTCGGCCAGGGCGCGCCGGACGAGCGTCTCCACCTGCTCCGGCGTGAGCTGGTTGAGGGTGTAGACGCGGCAGCGGGAGAGCAGGGGCCCGATGACCTCGAAGGAGGGGTTCTCAGTGGTGGCGCCGATGAGCGTGATGACGCCGTCCTCGACATAAGGGAGAATCGTGTCCTGCTGCGCCTTGTTGAAGCGATGGATTTCGTCGATGAAGAGGATGGTGCGCCGGTCGTAGAGGCCGCGGCGCTCCTGGGCCTCCTCGACGATGCGGCGCAGGTCGGCGACGCCGGCGGTAACGGCGGAGACGGGGGAGAAGTGGGCGCGCGTCTGACTGGCGACGATGCGGGCGAGGGTGGTCTTGCCGCTGCCCGGCGGCCCCCAGAGGATGAGGGAAGGGAGCTGGTCCGCCTCGATGACGCGGCGCAGGATGGTGCCCTCGCCGACCAGGTGCTCCTGCCCGACGAACTCGTCGAAGTTGCGCGGGCGCATGCGGGCGGCCAGGGGCGCCTCGTGCTGGGTCAGGCGCCTGGCGCGCTCGCCGAACATGTCGGAGGTCGGCTTTCCACGCTTTTTCGGTGGCATATCGAACATATTATCGCATACCCTGGCAAGGACAGCCAGCGCAGGAAGGAGGCGATCCAGATCGCCGCAGATTCCCACAGACGTAGCACAGATTGCGGATTTTTTGTAGGCGACGGTCTTGTGGTCATGAACGGAATAAGCCGACAGAGTTCGATCTTCGTAGGTCGGGGTCTTGAGACCCCGACAGGATCGCGAGGGTCTAAAGACCCCCGCCTACGAGGGTTGCCCGATGGTGACTTATTTGGGCAATGACAGTTAGACCATTGCCAGTGCGTCGAGCGCGCGGTAGAGGAAGAGGGTCACCTGCTGGCGCTCGTCGTTGGCGTTCGAGTACATGCGGTCGTTGAACCCCGACAAGCGGAAGCCCCGCGCCATGTAGAAGTCGATGGCGTCGCCGTTGTCGTTCTGGGGCTCGACCCAAAGGGCGCGTAGGCCGCGGGAGCGGGCGTGTTCGACGGCCCGCGCGAGGAGGGCGCTCGCCAGGCCGCGACGGCGGAAGGGCCGGTGTACGCCAAGGTCTGTGATCTCGCCGGCGCCGCCCAGATTAGGCACACGGAGAATGAGCAGGCCCACCACCGCGCTGGCAAGCTCGCCCACGAGGAAGAGGTCGAAGGTCTGGAGCGCCCGCTGGAGGTCGGCCAGATCGTATTCGTAGCTGGGGCGGCGTCCGGGCGACTGCTCGCGCCACCCGAATCGAAAGGCGTGCTCGGGCGGCGCTCCCTCGCGGCTGAAGTGGAGGAGGCGCTGCGTCGAGTAGCTGTAGTCGAGGCGCGTCAGAGCCGGGAGGTCGGCCTCCTCCGCCGGCCGAGTGACGAGATCAGTCGCCACGCGAGGGACCCTTCGCCAGGAAGTCGAGCAGCAGGCGGTTCATCTGCTCCGGCTGCTCCAGGGGCGGGACGTGGCCGGTGTCGGGCACGACGCGCTTTTCGGCGCCGGGGATGTTCTCGGCCAGGACGTCGGCGATGAGCTGGAAGTCGGGGATGTCCAGCTCGCCGACCACCACGAGCGTCGGCGCCGACACCTCGCTCAGCCGGTCGACGAACTGGCGCTCGGGAGGCGCGTACTCGGCATCCTCGAGATAGTCGGCGGCGGGATAGGAGAGCGCCATCTCGCGGAGGAGGGCGAAGCGCTCCGGGAAGCGCCGGATGCCGTCGAACATGGGGTGGGCTAGCCAGAGGCGCTCGAACGCCTTGCGCGGCCCCTCGCGGCGGACGGCCTGGCGCAGCTCCTCGACGGCCGACTCCATCTCCTTCGAGTAGCCGAAGCCCGGCAGCGCCGAGTCGACCAGCACGAGGGAGAGCACACGCGACCGATGGTCGAGGGCGAACTGGAGGGCGATGCCGCCGCCCATCGACAGCCCCACCAGGTGGGCGCGGGCGATGGCTAGCTGGTCGAGGAGGGCCTTCAGGTCCGCCGAGTACTCCTCCCAGGTGTAGCCGGACAGGGGGATGGAGCTGCGACCGTGACCGCGCACGTCGTAGCGGATGGCGCGGTAGCCAGCGCGGGCGAGGGCGGGCGCCTGGTGCTCCCAGAGTCGCCGGTCGGCGCCGTGCCCGTGGATGAGAATGACGGCTGGCCCGGAGCCCTGCTCCTCGTAGTAGGTGGTGACGTCGCGGGTCGGCGCGAAGGGCATGAGTTTATCGCTCCAAGGTCAGATCGGCCAGCGATGGCTCCTCCCGTGGCCGGGGCGCCACATCAGGGGCAGGGTAGCCGAGGGCGATGAGGGCCTGGGCTACGTAGTGCTCGGGCAGGTCGAGGGCTTCTCGGACGGTCTCAGGGCAGAAAAGGGGCGCCGAGATCCAGAAGCTGGCCAGCCCCAGGGCGTGGGCCGCCAGCATAAGGTTCTCTAAGGCGGCACCCATGCTCTGCACCGCCATGGCCCATTCGGCCTGGCGCCGGCGCTCGTCGGGCCACGGGCGCAGGCCCTGGGGCACCAAGCAGCCCAGAATAAGGGCCGGTGCCTCCATGATCTGTCGGCGTGAACGTTCCAGCAGCCACGCTATCTTATCCGGCGGTACACCGTCGGACTTCAGGTCCAGGCGCCAGGGTTGGCCCATGGCTTCGGCCAGGCGTTGCCGCGATTGTCGGCTGCCCACGACGACGAAGCGCCACGGTCGGGAATGGTGGGGCGCCGGGGCCAGGCAGGCAACGGTGAGAAGGCGTTCCAGGCTCTGATGGGCTACGGGCCTCTCCGCGAAGCGGCGCAGGGAGCGACGGCCCGTCAGGGCTGTAAACACGTCCATGGCAGGCTCTCCTATTAACTGGGCCGACCGCCGAAGGGCAAGGGGAGGCGTCTAAGCAGTCCCGCCGTCCTGGGCCCCGCCCGGCGGCGGGATAGCTCTTCCAGATCCGCGGGCGTGTCTATGTCCAGAGCGATGTTGGCCATCGATAGGATGCGGCATGGCAGGCCCACGCGAGCCGCCTCCTCGGCGTGGGCGTCGGCGCTGCTCGGCCCGAAGCGGAAGGGGATGACGAAAGGGGGCCTCAGTGCCAGCGCGTTGGTGCCCCTATCACGGGCGGGGACCACTAGGGCACCCCTGGGCCGCGGAATCTCCCTCAACAACGTCTCTATGTCCTCGCGTGTCAGGAGAGGCAGGTCGGCGGGTATTACCAGCAGGGTATCGACGGCCCGGGTCACCAGCTCACCACGGGCGAAGGTGAGGGCATCGTTTAGTCCAGCCATTCCGCCCGGCTCCGGCAGAGAAAGAGCCCCCATCTGGCGGCCGAGCCGGAGGAGTTGGTCGTCGCGGCTGACCAGGGCCACCTTCCGGAGGCTCGGGCAAGCCCTTAGGGCAGCGAGGACGTCAGCCAGCATGGCCACGCTCAGGGCGCGCCGCTGCTCATACGACAAGACGGCATTCAGGCGGGCCTTGGCTTGGCCCAACTCCTTCGCCGGCACCAGCGCTGCCTGCATGTCATCCCCTCACTGCTTGCAGGACGTGGCGGGCGAGGGCTTCCTTCGCCTCCAGGTCGGCCATGATCGTATTGGTCACGAGCACGCTCAGCCCCAAACCTTCGACCTGGGGCTTGAGGTTGGAATCGACCTTGTCCATGACTAGCAGGTCCAGAAAGTCCTGGTAGAGGCGAGCCACGCCCAGGGGGCTTACGTCCAGGCCCAGGGCGGCCATCATGCGGTCGGCGGGGCCCTTAAGGGCGCTGCCGCCTACGATAGGACTTATGGCCGCCACCGGCGCAGCCCCCTGGCCGAGAGCGTCTCGTATCCCGGGCACGGCCAGGATGGGGCCAATGCTGACGAGAGGGTTACTCGGCGCCAGGATAATGGCCTCCGCCCCTGCCAGGGCCTCTAGGACACCGGGGGCGGGCCGAGCCCCCTCCGTGCCCTCAAAGGTGATGTGGCGTACCGGGTCCCGAAAGCCCCGCTTCACGAAGTACTCCTGGAAGGGCATCTCTCCGGCGTCGGTGGCCATGACGGTCCGCACGGGGTCGTTAGACATGGGGAGGAGAGTCACCCCCAGGCCAAACGCCCGGGCTATGGCTGCGGTGGCCTCGGCCAAGGTCTGGCCCTGCCGCAGAAGGTGCGTGCGGTGGACGTCGGTGGCCAGGTCGCGGTCGCCCAGGCTAAACCACGTCTGGTCGCTGAAGCGCGACATCGTCCCCAGGAAGTGGAAGGAATCGCCAGCGAAGCCCCAGCCTTTGTCCCTGTCCACGACGCCAGCCAGGGTGTAGATGACGATATCGATATCGGGCGAGACGTGGAGGCCGAAGAACTCCTCGTCGTCGCTCGTGTTGGAGATAATCGTGACTTCCTCCGGCGGGACGACGTGAATCAGGCCCTCCAAGAATCGCGCCGCGCCCGTGCCGCCAGCCAGGACGGTGATCATTGCAGCGTGGCTTGGGCTACGAGGCCAAATGCGCCGCGCTCTCTCCGCTCGCCCCACTTCTCCCAGTAGACCACCTTCTGGACGGGCAGGCGCGCTGGCTCGCCGAAGCGGCCCTTCGGGCGGCCGAGGGGTATAAGAGCCATGGTCTCGACGCCGTCCGGGATGCCCAGGAGCTGCTTCACTTCCTCCTCGTGCAGCTTGTGGAGCGTCGTGAGGGCCGTCCCCAGCCCCAGCGCCCGCGCCGCCAGCATCAGGTTCTGCACCGCCGGGTAGATCGAGGAGCCGGCCGTGGGCCCAGCGGCGAGGCCGTCCCTGCGAAGAGTGACGATGATGATGACGGGCGCCTCGGCCAGGTGGTGGGCGAGATGCTCCGCCGAGCGGTAGTTCCGTGCCGCCCGGGGGCCGGCGAACTGTTCCCTCGGGACGAGGCCGTAGAGCCGGTTCCAGGCGTCGAGGTAGTACTCGCCTAGCCTGCGCTTCGACTCCGCGTCGCGCACGACGATGAAGTTCCAGCCCTGTCGATTGCCGCCGCTGGGGGCGCGGATGGCGGTGTCGAGCACCGTCCACAGGTCGTCGTCGGAGATGGGGTCGGGCAGGAGGCGGCGCATCGTCTTCTGGGTGCGCGCCACTTCGAAGAAGTCCAGGGCTATCACTCCTCCTTCCGCTTGCGCCGCGTTCTGCGGGGCTGCTTGGGGGTGGCCTCCTCCAGCCGCTTCAGCGCCGCCCGAACCTTCTCCGGATTCTCGCCGCCCCCTCCGATGCGCTCGTAGAGGGCCAGCGCCTCAGTCAATAGCTGCCGCGCCTCATCCCAGTGCTCGCGACGCACGGCTAACGCGCCCAGGCTCTGAAGATCCTCTGCCTGTCCAAGTGAGTTGCCGATCTTGCGGTCTATGTCCAGGGCCTGCTTGTAGTGCTCCTCGGCGCGGTCGAGGTCGCCGCGGCGGAAGTAGACGTTGCCCAGGTTGCCGAGCTGGATGGCCTCGCCGACTGGGCGATGGATGCGGCGGTTCATCTCAAGGGCCTCTTTGTGGTGCTCCTCAGCGCGGTCGAGGTCGCCGCGCTGATAGTAGACGAGGCCCAGATTGCCGAGGTTAGTGGCCTCGCCGGAAGGGTCATCGATGCGGCGGTTGATCTCCATGGCCTGCTCGTAGTGTTCCTGCGCTTGGTCGAGATCCCCGCGCTGGCGGCAGACGTTGGCCAAAGCCCCCAGGGCGTTTGCGCGACTCAGTGGATTGTCTTCCTGCTCGTGCATCACCAGCACCTGTCGGAAGTGCTCCTCAGCCCGGTCGAGGTCGCCGCGCTGGCCGTAGACGAGGCCCAGATTGCCGAGGTCGCTGGCCTGGCCGAGAAGGTGGTCGATGCGGCGGTGGATCTCGAGGGCCTCGCTGAAGTGCCTTTCAGCTCGGTCGAGGTCGCCGCGGTCGGCGTAGACGAGGCCCAGGTTGCCGAGGGCCGCGGCCTGGCCCTCGTCGTCTTCGGCCGCTGTGAACAGCCGCAGCGCCTCGTGGTACTTGCCCTCCGCCTCCACCATCCGTCCCGACAGGTAGTGGCTTATCCCGATGTGCAGGTGTAGCGCTCCCCGCTGACTGTTGGTGGTTGCTGCGCCCAACGCGCGCTCGAACGCGGCGATAGCATCGTCATGCCGATGATCGCCCTGTAGGCGCTGCCCCTCTTCGAAGGGATCGCTGATCTCGGGCGGGGCCTGGGGCACACCGTCGGCGTACCAGTTGAGCGTGGCGCCCGGCTGCACCTGAATTACTGTCTGGCCCGCGCCTGAAGCCGCAATGCCTGGTCCCGTGGCCACAGCACCGCTGATAGACTGATCCCTGCCTGCGGCCACAGACTTCTCGGCCTGCACTGTCGGACGGCCACGAATCCTGTCCCAAAGCCAGCGGATGGGCTTTCCTATCAGACTCCAGCCTATGTCCATATCTCGTTCACCCCGCCAGCGATACCACTGTCACGCCCTCGCCGCCTTCGCGCTCTGGCCTACAGGAGGCGCGCGAACTCGTCGGGCGTGAGGCCGGCGTCCTTGACGATGTCCATCAGGGTGCCCCTGGGCATCTGACGCGCGTGCATCGGAATGACCACAATATAGGGGCAGCCTTCCTTACGCAGTGATACGTGGCTGCCCCTTCTCCGGTGGATCTGCCAGCCTGCCTTCTCCAGCGCTCGCAGCACTTCGCGGGGCCGCACCGACGGCAGGCGTTCGCTCACCCGCGGCCGACCTCGACGATCTCACGCTCCGGGATGGGCAGATTCAGTTCGGAAGCGGTCTCCAGCCAGAGTTCGATGGCCTCGGCTATCTTCTCCCTTGCTTCTTGCTTGGTGCGTCCGAACGAGTGGCAGCCCTTGAGAGCTGGGCAGTACACGTGGTAGCCGCCCTCCTCTTCGGGCTCGAACACGACTTCGAACCGCTGCACCACGCCTCGATAGGCCATAACTCACCCCGCTAAGTATATCTCACGTACGGGCTGGCCTCATCCCGCGAGCGAGACCACCGTCACGCCCACGCCGCCCTCCTCCCGCGGCGCCGGGAGGCGGCTCATGCCTCGACCAGCTCCGTCCAGCTCGTGGGCTCCGGAACGGGCTCCCCTTCCCGACGCAGTCCCTGCACGTGCAATTCGATGGCTTGTCGGATCCTGCGCTCCACTTCCTCGCGCGTTCTCCCTGTAGCCACGCAGCCGGGCAGGTCAGGCACGTATGCTGAATAGTTGTTGGGTGTCTTCTCGTAGACGACCGCGTATCTCATTCGTCGTCTCCCTTCAGCCCCGCCTGCTTGAGAATGCTGTTGTGAGTGCCGGGCGCCAGGTCATCGTTCAGGCGGCCCGCAATTGTCACCAGGCCAGGCTTGTCAGGATGCCTGTACTGTCGATGGCTGCCGCGTGTTCTTGCCAAGACCCAGCCCTCTCTTTCCAGTCGGCGGATGACCTCTCGGACTTTCGGCATGACCCGGCCCCAGTGTAGGCTTCACCCCGCGAGCGAGACCACGGTCACGCCCTCGCCGCCCTCCTCCCGCGGCGCCGTCTCCGTCGACCGCACCAGCGGGTGGGCCGCCAGCCACTCCCGCACCGTACGCCGCAGCGCCCCCGTCCCCTTGCCGTGGACGATGCGCACCGGCGTCAGCCCTGCCCGGTAGGCGTCGTCCAGGTACTTGTCGAGGAGCGGCAGCGCCTCGTCGCCCGTCATGCCGCGGATGTCGAGTTCGTAGTCCGGCGGCGGCGGCGGAGGCGGCAGCTCTGGCGTGGGAACGGCGGGCCCCTTGCGCTCGTGGGGGCGCGTCACCTTCTCGACCTCGCTCAGGGGGACGCGACTGTGCAGGACGCCGAGGCGCAGCTCCACTTCACCCCGCTCGTCGGGCGTGCCCAGCGCCTCCCCGAAGCGGCCCAGCCCCCGCAGCCACACCTGGTCGCCCGCCTGGATCTGCTCCGGCGGGATGCCAGGCGGCTCCTTCTTGCGGCGACGGCGCTGCGGCTGCGGCTGCTGCTTGACCTTCGTGACGAGCGCCTCTGCGGCGGCGAGCTTCTCGGCGGCGGGCCGGATCTTCCGCTTGCCGATGCGCTTCGCGGCCTGGGCGAGGAGGTCCTTGGTGGCGGCCAGCTCCTCCTCCATGGCGGCGCGGGTGGAGGCGAGCACCTGGTCGCGCTCGTCGTCGAGGGCGTCCAGCTTCTCCTCGAGGCGGGCGCGGATGTCTTCCGTCTCCCGGCGCGCCAGCTCCTCCGCCCGGCGCGTGGCCGCCGCCTCCTGTCGCTCCGCCTGGATGTCGGCCAACAGGCTCTCGACGAGCACCTGGTCCGCGGGCAGGGACGCGCGCGCCCTTTCGACGAGCTCGGCCGGCAGGCCGAGCCGCTCGGCGATGGCGAGGGCGTTGCTGCGGCCGGGCAGGCCGATGGTCAGGCGGTACGTGGGCGCCAGCGTCTCCGGGTCGAACTCCACGCAGGCGTTCATCACGCCCGACGTAGCGTGGGCGAAGACCTTCAGCTCGCCGTGGTGGGTGGTGGCGACGGTCAGGCAGCCGACGCCGAGCAGCGTCTCGAGGATGCTTCTCGCCAGCGCCGAGCCCTCCGTCGGGTCGGTGCCGGCGCCCAGCTCGTCGAGGAGGACGAGGCTCTCGGGCTGCGCCTGGGCGATGACTTCGATGATGTTCGTCATGTGGCTGCTGAACGTGGAGAGCGACTGCTCGATGCTCTGCTCGTCGCCGATGTCGGCGTTCACGGAGGCGAAGACGGGCACCTGGCTCCCGGCGTCGGCGGGCACAGGCAGCCCCGCCTGGGCCATCAGCGACAGGAGGCCGACGGTCTTGAGGGCGACGGTCTTGCCGCCGGTGTTGGGGCCGGTGATGAGCAGGACCGAGAACTTGCCGCCCACGGCGACGGATATGGGCACGACCTCCCCCTTGAGCAGAGGGTGGCGGGCGTTCACCAGGCTCAGGGCCGTCCCGGTGGCCTGGGGCACGAGCCAGCCCTGCGACTCGCCGTCGTAGGGGAGCTCATCCGCCCCCAGGTCTGCCGCCAGGCGCGCCTTCGCCAGCGCCAGGTCGATCTCGGCGAGCGCCGTCACACAGGCGTCGATCTCATCGACGGCCTGGCCCACCTCGGCGCTGAGGCGGCGCAGCACGCGCTCGACCTCCCGCTGCTCCTCGAGCTGGAGCTCGCGCCAGGTGTTGCCCAGCTCCACTATCGACAGCGGCTCGATGAAGACGGTGGCGCCGCTGGAGGAGACGTCGTGGACGATGCCCTCGATCTGGCCCCGGAAGTCGGCCTTGACGGGGATGACGTAGCGGCCGTCGCGCAGGGTGACGATGGGCTCCTGCACGACCTGCCGTCCCTGGGCCGAGCTGAGGAGCGACTGGAGCTTCGACTGGAGGCGGTCGTGGGCGATGCGCACGTCGCGGCGAAGAATGGCGAGCATCGGGCTGGCGTTGTCGTTGACCTCGGCGCGCTCGTTGATGCAGCTCCCGATACTCGACACCAGCTCCGACAGGTCGGCGATGCCGCCCGCGATCTCCGCCAGCAGGCGCAGCCCCTGGCCGCCCGGCGCGCTGCGGTCGAGGCGCGTGATGGTGGCGCGCAGGCTGCCGGCGGTGCGGAGTGTGGAGGCGACATCGAGGAGCTCAGTCGGCTCCAGGATGCCGGCCAGCGCCGCCTTATGGGCCTGGGGCCGCACGTCGCTGACGCCGCCCAGGCCGGCGCTCGGCTGCATCTCGCGCAGGCGACGCGCCTCCGCCGTGACGCGCTGCCGCCGCACCACCTCGTCGAAATCGGCGGTCGGCCGCAACGACAGGGCGAGGCTGCGGCCCGCCGAGAACGAGGTGTGGCGGGCCAGCCGCGACAGGATCTTGTCGAACTCGAGGATGGAGAGTGTGTGCTCCTTCATCTGCTACGAATTGTAGCAGAATTGCGTCCGAACGGCCGCGTGGCCGCGCACACGAGTAGTGTAGCGGCTAGTCATCCGGAGGTCGGCGTAGCGGCAGGGCTGGCCCCTGCCCGGCCCTGGGTGCCCGCCAGATGCGCCCCCACCCCTACGGGCTCTCTACATGGCTGAAGCCGCAGTCCGTCAGTGAACCCTCGCCCCGGAGAAGCCAAGCTACGCAGGCCTTACCCGAGGGCGAGACTGTGGACTGGAAGCCGCCATAGGCGCTGACGAGGGACAGCACTGCCACCGCGTCAGTGAGGCGGAAGATCTGCCCCATCTGAACGGTGTTCACAAGATCCGCCGTCGTATCACTCCCGACCTGGTTCTTGAGCTCCGATATGGTCCCCGCCATGGCGTCTGCGCTTGAGTCGAGGCGCCGCAGGTCTCCGTCAACCGCGGCCATGTCGGCCCGCAGTTGGCCCGTGTCGGGCACATACCAGTGCAGGAGGGTCTTGTCCAAGGGCAAGAAGCCCACGAGCAGCAGGATCAGGACTGCTGTGAACCATCCCACGCGGAGCGACGGTACCCTCAATCTCACTTCCATTGCACCGTCCTTTCGCTGCGATTCCGGCGTTGAGGCCGTATCCGAGGTTCTCAACGAGACGGCAGGATTATGAGTCGTGGCGCTGTGCGAAGTATCCGGTCTTGAGTCATCCAAACACTTGTGCTATTATTCTGCCAACATGTGAAGGAGGAACCCACGGATGGATCCGCAGATCAACCAACTTGCGTTCGACATGCTGAAGGAACTACACGTAGCTGAGCAGGTCGCCAAGCGTACCACCACTGGAGACATTGACAAGTACGTTCAAGACTACCTCCGCTACTTCGACACGGTGCGCAACGCGATCAAGGGTCAACCTGGGCCATCCAGACAGTTCGAAGTACCCGGGATTTAGTAGTCCTCGCTCGCCACATTCAGTTCCGCCCGCTGACTCCGTTGGCGTCACCTCGGAGTTCGCGGCCCAGCACCACAGACGTCTCGCGCTGGCGGTCGGGGATGTGCCAGTACGTCCGCAGCAGCCGGTCGCCGTCGGGCAGCAGGCGGAAGCCGTGCTTCTCGTAGAATGCGATCGCCCACGAAGCGTCCGCCCACGTGCCCACGAGCAGGCGGGGCGTCGTCGTCAGGCCGATGAGGTGGGTGAGGAGCCGGTCGCCGATGCCGCGTCGCTGGTTCGACGGCAGGACGTAGGCGTGGCGGATGAGGGTGACGGCCGGCGGCCCGCTCGCCGCGCCGCCGACCTGCTGGAAGCCCATGACGCCGACCAGCACGTCCTCCTCCCAGCCGAAGAAGGTCATCTCGCGGGCTTCGGCGTCGAGCTCTTCGCGGGGCATGTAGGGGTCGTGGTAGCAGTCGTCGGGGATGACGCCCTTGTAGGCGACGGCGGCCTCGTTAATGATGCGCCAGATCTGCTCGAGGTCCTGGGGGCGGCAGGGTCGGATCATTCGTGCAAGGGCATGGACGTTGAGTCGGCGGCTGGCTTCCCCAGTTCTCGTCCGGGGGCGGCCAGTGGAGGCCTGAAGGCCTCCTCTACATTCATCGACATTAGCTGTAGCGCTTGACTTCGAAGCGGTAGAGGTCGACGGGCTCCTCAGGCAGGCCCGACGGCCCGTAGGCGATGCCCGCCTTGGCGCAGGCAATGCCGATCTGCTCCTCGACCGAATCGATGCCTTCCAGGTCCGGCAGGAGCAGGCCTCGACGCCGCCCGCTCCTGACGATCACTCCGTATCGCCTGGGGTCCAGCGCCTCCGGCCCGTCGATGGGCTCGGGCGGAGTGAGGACATCCACGCTATAGGTCAGGCCGGGTAGCTCCTCCTCCTCGATGGGCAGGAAGCGGGGGTCGTGAGTGGCGGAGCCGATGGCGTTGCTTACGACCTCTTCGGCGAGGCTCGGCTGTGTGGGCTCGATGGTGCCGATGCAGCCCCGGAGCTGGCCCTCGCTCTTGATCGATACGAAAGCCCCCGCCGGCCGCGAGAAATCCGGCGGTACGTCAACCGGCACGGTCGTCGCCCCGAAACGCACGTAGCGCTCGACGGCCGCCCGCGCCAGGCGCACCAAAGGGTGGGTGCCGGCCGTCGATGCGAGGGACAGCTCGCGCGCGGGTTCTCGCTCGCCTCGCGGTGCTGCCGCCTCCGCCGCCAGCTCGTCGCCCTCGGCCTTCTCGCCCGCGATGTCGATGGCGGCCACCATGTAGCCGACCCCGAAAGGCCCCTCGTACGAGAGGACCCGTGGCTGCACTTCGTAGCCGCTGAGGGCGCCCATGAGGAGGCTCATCTGAGGGATGGCGTCCTCGGCGGCGTTGCGGCGGAAGTTGACGTCGGCGTTGAGCACCCAGTCCACCTCCCAGCCGGCAACCGCCCGGCAGAACCGCTCGTCGAACTCGGGCCCGGCGGGGTTGTAGCCGTTCGGTGCGCCCGGCTTGAGGGCGTGGGAGAGGTCGGCGCTACAGATGATGGCGCACCGCTTCCCGAGACGAGCGAGGGCGCGGCCGACGGCACGACCGAAGGCATAGTGCTCCCTGATCGAGAGGAGGGAGATGGTCATCGGCACCAGGCGCGCGCCCACCATGCCGTCTCGGAGGTAGTAGAGGGGCACGGTGCAGCCCCAGTCCAGAGCCCAGTGCTCGATGGGGACGAGAGGGACTCCCGCCAGCGAGGCCTCCTCCTGGAGGAGCGCCACGGCGTCTGTGTCGTTCTCGAAGAAGAAGTCCACCGAAGGCGCGCCCCACTCGGAGAAGTCTCCGGTGGCGGTGGGGGCGGTGAGCACGCCCATCGCCTCGTAGCGGACAGGGCCGTGCGGGCTGACGATGAGCACGGTCTCAGGACCGTGAGCGGCCAGCTCGGCGGCGACCTGCCGCAGGGAGCTGATGGTCCGCTCGATGTCGCGCTCGCGGCCGCGACCCACCTCGTGCACGATAACCGGCGGGTGCGGCGAGACACAGGCGTATCGAACTCCGGTCTCCACTGTTGCCATGTCTCGATCCCCTATCGGGAACGATTATAGCACGCGAGCGAAAGCGAAGCGGCGCCGCGGATCGTGGATTCTTCGCGGCCGGGCTTGCTGCGTCTACGGGCGGCCCTCAGCAGCCAGCGCCGACCGCAGGGCGCGCAGGAGGGCGGCGTCCTGGCGCGGGAGCACCGTGCGCGGGTCGAGGAGAAGGCGGTCGCGCTCGATGCGGCCGAGGACGGGCGGATCGCCTGTGCGCAGCCTGCGCGCGAGCGCCTCAACGTCGAGACCGCCGTCGCCGCCGAGGGCGAGCAGCCGCGTCGGCAGGCTCTCCTCAGGCAGGCTGCCGCCGCCGATCATCGAGCGTCGGTCGACCACGCTGGCCTCTTCGCCCACCGCTCTGGCCCAGCGGCGGGCGCGCCTCTCGATGGTCGCGAGGGGCATGGCGATCATGCGCCAGACAGGAATCTTCTCCAGAGCCTCGTCGCGGACGTAGTGAGTGAGCGTAGCGGCAAGGCCGGCGATGCTGCTCTTGCCCATGCGCAGCGCCCTCGCCAGGGGGTGGCGTCTCAGCCTGTCGACGAGCTCGCGGCGGCCGACGATGATGCCCGCCTGGGGCCCGCCCAGAAGCTTGTCGCCGGAGAAGAGCACCAGGTCGGCGCCGGCGGCGAGGCTTCCCTGGGGGGTAGGCTCCTCCACCAGGCCGAACTGGCGCGTGTCGATCAGGCAGCCGCTGCCCAGGTCGTCGATGAGCAGGAGGCCCCGCTCTCGGGCAAGGCGGGCTAGGTCGGCCAGGGGCACGGACTGGGCAAAGCCCACGATGCGGAAGTTGCTGGCGTGGACGCGCACCAGCGCCGCCGTCTCCTCCGTAATCGCGGCCTCGTAGTCGCGCAGGTAGGTGCGGTTCGTCGTGCCCACGTCCACCAGCCGGGCGCCGCTCTGCCCCATGACGTCGGGGATGCGGAAGCCGCCGCCGATCTCGATGAGCTGCCCTCGGGAGATGATGACCTCTCGGTCGCGGGTCAGGGCGGAGAGCGCGAGGAGGACGGCCGAGGCGTTGTTGTTGACGGCGATGCCCGCCTCCGCCCCGGTTACTCGCCGGAGGAGCGATTCCAGATGGACGAAGCGCGAGCCCCGCTCTCCCACCTCCAGGTCGAACTCTAGGTTGCTGTAGCCGCGCGCCACCGCCTCCATCGCTGCCATCGTCTCGTCCGAGAGGGGGGCGCGGCCCAGGTTCGTGTGGATGATGACGCCGCTAGCGTTGATAACCGGCCTCAGGGAGGGAGAGAGAGCTGCGGCGGCCCGGCTCACGACGGCGGCGACGATCTCGTCGAAGGGCGGACAGGCGCCGCCGGCGGCAATGGCGCGCCGGACCTCATCCAGCTGCTCGCGAGCAAGGTCTGTGACGGCGTCGATGCTGAACCCAGCCGCCACGGCGCGGACGCGCTCATCGCTGAGGACGCGGTCGACGCTGGGCAGCGAACGGTAGGGACTCGTCATATCCGGCAGGCCCTGTTGTCGGCTATTCTATCACGGAGCCTGGACCAGTATGTGAGAGAACTCTGGTTTTACTGTACGCGTCCGGCAACATCCCGTACAGCAGGCGTGATGTATCCCCAGTCTTCGGTAACAGGTCTTATGAGCCATCAATAGCACTCTTGGTAACACTTCTTACGAGGCAGATGGTTAGATTGACCACCATAGGTTCACGTCCTACAATTGAGATGCCGGTTGCACCGCCAAGGCCGGTGAGGGGTCATCAGCTGGTAGCCCAACCGCATTCCGAACTCGCGCGCCTCAGACCGGCCGACAGACTCGTTAGGGCCCGCCTCGACCTGCTGAGCCGACTGAGCAGCCGGTTCACGTCCAGCCTCAACTCGCCTGTCGTGCTCCGGCACGTGCTTGACGTCGCCCGCGGGCTGGCCTGCGACATCAGCTCGGACGAACGAGAACGCACGGGGAGCACTCCTCAGGGCCTGGGCATCCTCGCGTGGCTACATGAGCTGAGGGGGCCCGTTGGGCGGGCCGTCCGGCACCCGGCCCTTCCGCTATCCGCAGACCGCACAGCCTGAGAATGGGATGGGAATGGACAAGCGCAGACGGGGCGAGAGACGCGGGACTGATAGCGACGAGCACTATCGCCTCCTGATCGATGCCGTAGCCGAGTACGCTCTCTTCCTGCTCGGCCCCGAAGGGAATGTCATCAGTTGGGGCCCAGGGGCGGAACAGATCATGGGCTATAGGGCGGAGGAGATCGTGGGGAAGCACTTCTCGTGCTTCTATCCGGTGAAGGAGCGTGACCGCGGCAAGCCCGGGAAGGATCTCAAGCTGGCCGCAGCCAAGGGTCGGGTTCAAGAGGAGGGTTCGTGGGTCCGCAAGGATGACTCGCAGTTCCGGACGAACGTCGTCACTGTCGCCCTGCGAGACGACTCCGGACAGCTACAAGGGTTCGCTATAGCCGCACGCGACGTCACCGAGCGCAGGCAGATGGAGGAAGCCCTCCGAGAGGGCACTCATCAGCTCGGTGAGCGAGTCAAGAAGCTGAATTGCCTCTTCGGCATCTCCGAGCTGAATCAGACGCCCGGCATCTCGCTCGAGCAGATACTTCGGGGGACAGTCGGCCTCGTTCCCCCGGCCTGGCAGTATCCGGACATCACGTGTGCGCGGATCACGTTGGGAGACCAGGAGTTCAAGACAGAGAAGTTCAGAGAAACCCCCTGGAGGCAGGTGTCCGACATCAGGGTGCGTGGCGAACGGGTCGGCAGCGTGGAGGTCTGCTACCTGGAAGAGAGGCCGGAAGCCTATGAAGGTCCTTTCCTCCAGGAGGAGAGGAGCTTGATCGACGCCATAGCCGAGCGCCTGGGGCGCACCGTCCAACGAGACCGTGCGGAGGAGGCGCTGCGGGAGCGCACTCAGCAACTCCTTGAGGTGCCCGAGATCTCGCTGGAAGAGCTACTTCAGAGGACAGCCGATCTGATTCCCCCATCCTGGCAGTATCCGGATGTGACGTGTGCGCGGATCACCTTGGGAGACCAGGACTTCAGGACAGAGAAGTTCAGAGAAACCCCCTGGAGGCAGGTGTCCGACATCAGGGTGCGTGGCGAGCGCGTCGGCGGCGTAGAGGTCTGCTACCTGGAAGAAAGGCCGGAGAGCAACGAGGGCCCTTTCCTCAGGGAGGAGAGGAGCCTGCTCGAGGCCATAGCCGAACGGCTTGGGCGCATCGTCGAGCGCAAGTGGGCGGAGGAGGCGGTGCGGACGGAGCGGCAGCGTCTAGAGGCACTCATGGCCACATCACCGGTGGGCATCTTCGTCGTAGACGCCGACGGAGGCGTTCTTCTCGCTAACGCTGAGATGGAGCGCATCGTGGGCTTCTCCTACCGGCCCGACGACCGGTTGGAGCGGTATGAGCAGGCGGCGGTGTATCGCCAGGCCAGCGGCCATCCCTACGCGGTGGAGGAACTCCCGCTTCAGCGCGCCCTGTACCGCGGCGAGGCTGTGCGCGCGGAGGAGGTCACGTTCGACCTGCCGGATGGACGGGTCGTGCCAACGCTGATCAACACGACACCCATATACTCCACCGAAGGTGAGATCGCCGGGGCCATTGCCACCATCCAGGACATCACTCCTCTGCAAGAGGTGGAGAGGCTCCGCAGCGAGTTCCTGGGCGTGGTAAGCCACGAGCTGAAGACCCCCCTGACGGCAATCAAGGGTTCGGCGGCGATGGCGCTGGGCAGGCAGGGGTCCCTCGACGCCGCCAGAGCCCGCGGTTTCTTTCAGATCATTGACGAGCAAGCGGATCGTCTGGCGGGGCTGGTGGACAACCTCCTGGACATGACGCGCATCGAGGCCGGCTCTCTCTCAGTCAGCCCGGAGCCCACCGACCTGAAGGCCGTCCTGGAAGAGGCCACGGCAACTTTCGCCCGCGGCGGCGACTCACACGAAGTCCAGATCCAGGTCCCGGAAGACCTTCCCGCCGTCAACGCCGACAGGGGACGCGTCGCACAGGTGCTGTCGAACCTCCTGAGCAATGCAGCCAAGTTCTCGCCGCAGGCGGAGCAGATCAGCATCACCGTGGAGCCCGGACCTCTTCATGTCACAGTGCACGTACGCGACCGCGGACGAGGAATCCCGGCGGAGAAGCTCCCCCATCTGTTCAAGAAGTTCTCGCAGATCCACGAAGAGCAGGCACGAGGACTGGGAGGCAGTGGGTTGGGGCTCGCCATCTGCAAGGGCATCATAGAGGCCCACGGTGGACGCATCTGGGCGGAAAGCGAGGGCCTGGGGAGAGGGTCGACCTTCAGCTTCACCCTCCCGATGGCCTCCGATGCCAGTGTCGCCTCTACGCTCGAGGCAGGCTGGGAGAAGATGGACGGCGGTAGGGTAAGCCGGGCGGGTGAGCGGCCGCGGATCCTTGCTCTCGACGACGAGCCTCAGGTTCTGCGATACCTCCGGCGTGCGCTTCACGAGGCCGGGTACGAAGCGGTAGTGACCACCGACCCGCGGGAGGTCCCGAGGCTCGTTGAGCTTGAGGAGCCCGAACTCTTCCTGCTGGACCTCATGCTGCCCGGTATCAGCGGCTTCGAGGTGCTTGAACGAGTGCGGGAGATTTCTGATGTGCCGGTGATCGTTATTACGGCCAGCCCGAAAGAGGAAGACTCCGTGCGCGCTCTGAAGATGGGGGCGGACGATTACATCCGGAAGCCCTTCTCCCCCTCGGAGCTAGTCGCCCGTATAGAGGCCGCCCTCCGGCGTCGGCTTCCGTCCGATGCGGCGGAGTCACGTGCACCCTTCGTGCTGGATGACCTCACCATCAACTTCGTAGAACGGCGCGTTACGGTCGGGGGTCGGGCCATCTCCCTTTCCGCCACTCAGTACAAGCTGCTGTACGAACTGGCCATCCACGCCGGCCGGGTCCTCACCCACGACCAGATACTCCAGCGCGTGTGGGGAGCCGCCTACTCCGGGGAGACCGGTCTCCTCCGCTCCTTCATCCGCGACCTGCGCCAGAAGCTGGGCGACGACGCAAGGGACCCCAGATACATCTCCACTGAGCCGCGAGTCGGCTACCGCATGCCGAAGCCCCAGTCCTAACGACTTCCTGTCCATCTGGTCGGGGCGGGCCTTCAAGCTCGGACCGGCTTAGGCCCCGCTTTCCCTTCTCTTTCGCCCGCGCTGGCGAGTGGCGCCTCGGCCCTTTTCCCGGCAACCTCTCGCCGCACTCCTGACCCGCCTTGAGCATACACGAGGTCCGTTCCTCACCCGGACGTGCATGAAACCTTGACGTGTGACGCCGCCGAGTTGACGCCAGATGCACACCAAAGCCCGAAGATGTACCGCAGAACACCTCTGGTCGCCCAGATGGTGAGCGATGCGTGGTCTTATGACACGAATGCCGCAGGAGTGAACACCGATGCCTAATCACTTCTGGCTGATGTGGGGATGGATAGACCCGAACAAGAGGCTTGCCCCTCGGTTGGTGGTGAAGCGCCAGGGGGTCTACAGCGAGACAAACTACAACCTGTTGCTGGACCCTGACCCGCAGCGAGAGACCGGACCCAGGGACTTCGAGCTGGGCCAGCTCATGAGTGGGCTTGGCGGCCAGCTTCCGTATGGCCCCGGCCGTCTTCTCGAAGAGGGTTGCCTGTCCCCGCTGTGTGAGAACTGCCGTAAGGAGTGCAGCAGCCCCTGTCGGCTATTCCTGAAGCCATGGCCCCATGGCTGGACGCGGGAGGTGCCGTTCCCCGGAGGGGTGCGCTCCCTCATGGAGAGGGAACCTGGCCCTTGTCTCATCTTCGAGAAGCTCGCCGGCATGACGGAGACGCAGCGCGAGCGCCGGTTCTACGAGCTATACTTCGCCTCTGCGTTCCGGAGAGCCCAAAGATGCGCCTGCGAAGCCGTCGAGAAGGCGACGGCCGACCCCTTCTCAGCGGGGTTGCCGGCCGACGCTGGCAGCGAAGAGTGGGCCCAATCGCTGTGGCGTGACTTGATGGCAACGCTCACCGTTCCCGCTCTGCTGCCGCAGGCCGTTGTGAACCTGGTGCGTACGACAGACATCCCCTCTAATCATCCAGAGCTCCATTTCTTCGAGGGCAATGTGGGGCGAGTCGACTTCGTCTTCGTCCACGAGGGGGAACGTCACATCGTGGAGATCGACCTCCCCATCCGTCGCACCGGCGAGAAAGGCTATGCCCGCAGCCTCCGTGCTGACCGCGCCCTGCGACGTCAAGGATGGCATGTGCATCGCTTCAGCGACCTTGAAGTGAAGGGCGTCAGGGACTTCGAGGAGTTCGCTTGGGAGTTGGGTTTCCCGAGCCGTCTGTACGCCTCGCTGAGAGTCTCGTCCGGCATTGGCACGGATGACGGCCCCCAGCCCCTCGACCTGTAGCGAGCCGCGCCCGCATCCGGTGGAAGCCACAACACCTCAAAGGCGGCCACCTCGCCGCCGGAGGCGGGTGCCTCATATCGATCACATCAGCGATCAGATCCTCCGTCGACTTCGGTAGCGCGTGCCTCTGACACGCACATCCTCGAGACAGGCCCCAAGTGTTCACCGCACGGTGGCGTATCACGCTTACGGGGCAAGCCATCAGCCATTGACGTCGACTTGAGAGCGGTGCTATGTTCCAGTCGGGACAGACCGGGCGCGACCGCTAGCACGATCAGCGAGGCAGTTCGTGTCGCAGGATACCAGGAACCCACGTTCCAGCTCTGGCGGGGCCGGCTCTTCAGGTGGCGAGGGCTCCGGGCAGCCTCATGTGCTCGTGGTAGACGACGACCGGCGATTGCTGGCCGCGCTACGACGGGGCCTATCGCTGCACGGCTTCAATGTGGGCCTGGCGCGTGACTCTGGTGAAGCGCTCGGCTACCTGCGCGGGCGGTGGCCAGACATCATCGTCCTGGACATCATGATGCCCGGGATGGATGGCCTCAGCCTGTGCCGGCTGGTGCGTGAGACGGAGAACACGCCCATCCTCATGTTGACCGCTCGGGACAGTGTCCCTGACCGCGTCGCCGGTCTGGAAGCCGGTGCGGACGATTACCTCGTCAAGCCGTTCGCCTTCGACGAGCTGGTGGCGCGCATGCAGGCTCTGCTCCGGCGCAGCCGCCCGAGCGCTGCCCCGACGGAGCGGCTATCATATGCTGATCTGGTGCTCGATCGAAAAGCGTGGACGGTGACGCGTGGAGGGGAGCCGCTGCTGCTGACCGCGACGGAGTTCCGGCTGCTTGAGCAACTGATGCGGTCGCCAGAGCAAGTCCTGACCAGAGAGGAGCTGCTGGTGGGCCTCTGGGGTGAGGAGTCTCCCGTTGAGTCGAACGTCATTGATGTTCACGTAGCGAACGTGCGGCAGAAGCTGGAAGCGGGTGGCCGGCCCCGCCTCATCCAGACGATCCGCGCGGTGGGCTACATGCTGAAGGAGGGTGCATGAGTGCCACTACGGCTCCGCCTCACCCTGGTGTACGTGGTGCTCCTGGCCGGGTCGCTGGCGGCACTGAGTCTGTCCGTCTACACCATCACGGCGAGCAGGATTTCTGACAGTGTAGACGAGAGGCTGAAGCTCCAGGGCTCGGCCGTAATCCTGGCCCTCACGCCCATTGACCCCCCCCTGTCCGTGGAGACCATGCGCGAGAACCAGTGGCTGAGGCTGGACAATGAGGCCTCCTCTGGTATCCTCTTTCAGGTACGCAGCCTCGATGAAAGCGTAGTCTATTCATCTTTCCCGCCGGGCAGTCTCAACCTTCCCCTGCCAGACATGGCAACCCTAGAGAAGCCGACGTTGGTCACTGCCACCGTTCGGGGGCAGCGCTTTCGCATTCAATACCAACCCATCACGGAGGGCGGCGAGACGCTGGGGAGTGTGGTGACGGGTCAGAGTCTGAAGGACAGAGACGAGGCGCTGAACCAGATCCGCACCACGCTCATCTTTGGCGGCATAGTCGTCCTGCTGATCACCAACGTGCCGGCCTACTTGCTGGCGGGGCGCGTCCTTGAGCCCGTTCGGCGCGTTTCTCGACTGGCGCGCGACATCGAGCGGACGGCCGATTTCAGCCGTCGCGTTCCTGCCTCCGCCGCAGGCGACGAGATGGCGGAGCTCACCGGCACCTTCAACTCCATGATCAAGCGGGTGGAGCGAACGCTGGAGACGCAGAAGGCCTTCCTCGCTGACTCCTCCCATGAGTTGCGCCGCCCGCTCACGGTGCTGCGAACCAACATCGACATCCTGCGCGACCCTTCGCTGTCGACGGAGGAGCGTGGGGTCTGCCTTCGGGAGATGCGCGCCGAGGCGGAGGCGATGAGCCGTCTCCTGTCCGACCTCCTCCTCCTCTCGCGCGAGGGGCGACAGGAGATCGCCAAGGCCCCCGTGGACTGGTCGTCAGCCTGCGAAGAAGCCGCGGCCCGTCTTCGGGCTCAGGATAGCCGCCACGAGTTGGTGGCGAAGATAAAGGCCGGGGCGCGGATCGAGGGTGATGAGAAGCGGCTGGGGCAGATGCTCTGGAACCTCTTGGAGAACGCCGCCGAGTACACGCCAGAGGGGGGCCGCATCGAACTGCGCCTTCGCCTTCTTGACGGGCTGGCGCGGCTGGAAGTCCGGGATACGGGCATCGGCATCTCGGAGGAGGACCTGCCCCACATCTTTGATCGCTTCTACCGAGGGCAAGAAGCTCGGGCTACCAGCAGCGAAGGAAGCGGCCTTGGCCTGGCGATCGTGAAGTACATAGTCGAGGCGCACGATGGCACCGTCAAGGTGACCAGCCAGCCCGGACGCGGCACAACCTTTGTTGTCGACCTGCCTGTAATGGGCTGACCCCGCCACCCAGCAGCCCCCCTCCGCTTCGTGAAGCCTTAATACCTCCCTTATCATCCTGTAACGCAATCCTGACTCCATTCTGAATCTGCCTTCAGCGTCTGTTCATGCAGGTCGCTCCTGCTTGTGGCATTCTTCATTCACGGAGCATCGCGGTGAGCTCCTGTGCAGACTGTATGTGAACATTGACATAAGTGGACCGCCGGTGCTGGTACCACCGGCGGCCCAGGATGGCGAGCTCCAGCGGAGGGAGGGTCGCCGCGCGCATTCTAGCATGGCGATCCTGGAGCGCGCAACGTTGTGGCGATGCACCACTTCCGAGGCAACCGCCGCCGGGCTGGTGGTACCAAGCAGCAAGTGAGGGGAAGCTGATGAGTTCGACCTTACCACCGCCGACCGACACCGTCGAACTGACCAGGGAGGACCAGGCACTCATTCGAGGGGTGGTGGCCCCCACCGCACCCCGTGGGCTGCGTGTCCTGCTGCCTGTCGCGCACGCGCTGGGCCTGAGCGGCGTCGCGCTTCTTCTTGCGGGGGTGGTGGTGCTCGTCCTGCTGGCGGGGACGGCAGCGGGGGCGATACCCTTGCCCAACATCTTCACGCTAACGATCTACCTGCCGGTGGCGGACAAGAGCATGAATGTCGTCCCACTGGTGGGTATCGGCTTCGCGGTCGGCATTCTCTCCGGGATGACGGGGGTGGGTGGCGGCTTTCTCATGACGCCCCTGCTGATGACGATCGGCATTCCCTCTGCGGTGGCGGTGGGCACGGACAGTGCGCAGATCGCGGGCACCGCCTCATCGGGGGCACTCGGCCATTCGAGGCTGGGCAACGTCGATGTCAAACTGGGGTTGGTGATCCTGGTTGGGGCCCTTATCGGCGGCACCGTCGGCGTGCGTGTCGTCTACTTGCTGCGCGAGATGGGCAACTTCGACTTCTGCGTCCGAATAGTCTACATCATCATGCTGGGCAGTGTCGGCAGCTTCATGTTGCGGGAGGCCGTGCGGACCTGGGTGCGCAGCACGCGGCCCCAAATCATCAGGAGCGCGGTGGGTGAGGGCTCCGACGAAGGGGGGGCAAAGCTCGTAGCGCGGGAGCAGCCGGACGCAGGACGGTCGGGCGGCGTTACGGCTCGCTGGCCACTCCAGATGGACTTCCACACCTCGAAGATACGTGCCTCTTTGCTCTTTCCCTTCGGTCTGGGTCTGAGTATCGGCTTGCTGACTGCCCTGATGGGGGTGGGCGGTGGCTTCATCATGGTGCCGGCGATGATCTACATCCTCGGCGTCCCGACACACGTTGCGGTAGGGACAAGCCTCTTCCAGATGGTCTTCACGTCCTCGAACGTGGCGTTCCAGCAGGCGATCACCAACCACAACGTCGATATCTTGCTCGGCGTGCTGTTGCTGGTTGGCGCCGCCATCGGCGCCCAGGTGGGGGCGCGGATGAGCGGCCGCCTGGAAGGCCACCAGTTGCGGACGATTCTGAGTGTCATCGTGCTCCTGGTGATGATCAAGTTGCTGTTTGACCTGCTGATGGCTCCGGGCAGTGTGTTCGGGGTGGTTTCGGTAGGTGGAGGAGGTCACTGATGCGTGCGCTCCTGTGCTTCGTTTCTCTTCTCCTCGCCACCTTCTTGACCGCGACGGCGCAGTCGGCGTGGGCTGACGAGGGGCCGACCATGAGCGTCTCGCCGAGCGTCGTGGACGTTGGGTTGGACTTCACGGGGTACGACGTACACGTCTATGGGACGGCGCCCGAGGGTACGCAGGTGGTTCTCAAGGTCGACGGGCCGACGGACTCCGTGAAGGTAAGCAAGAAGGGCAAGGTGCTGGGACTCTTCTGGATGACCGTCGGCCACGCTCAGGTTGAGAACATGCCGGCCTTCCACGTGGTCTACAGCTCGGACGAGATAGACAAGATCTTGAGCCAGGAAGAGCAGCTCCGACTGGGCGTGGACCCCATGTCCGCGTCTATCGTGAGCCAGGCCCGGGCGGTCGACCCGGGTGAGGGGACGGCGGTCTCGGAGGATAAGGCGGCGGAGTTCATAGCGGGGCTCCGTGACATGTACATCAGGGACGGCCGCTACGTCGCGTGCCCGAGCTGTCAGGGCGCGCTACCGGTGGCCGCGGCCAGTGTGGGGGACACGGCGGCCGGCACGGCGCCGGGCGATAACGTCATCCATCTGAAGAATGGGCGATGGGAGACGTGGGTTAGCCTGTCTTGGGATGCCCCGCTCGGTGACTACACCGTGGACTCGTATTGCATCAAGGATGGCCAGGTGGTCGGGTCCGACTCGGCGACCTTCAGTGTCAGGAAGGCCGGCTTGGTGGACTCGCTCGGCTCGATGGCGAAGGACAAAGCTCCGCTCTACGGCGCGTTGTGCCTGGGCATCATCATCGCCGTCGGGCTGGCCACCGGATTCGTGTTCCCTCGGCGGCGGGCCGACCACTGACGCCTGGATGGGCGTGTGGCTCGGAAGAGGTAGCACAGGCGAGCGGCTAGCTGCGGGCCGGAGACGGCCGAGGGAGGTGGGATTATGAACAGGATGACAACCGTCGGAGACAGTAAGACGCAGGCTGCAACTGAGGCTGTCGCGGCGGTACAGGAAACGCCGGTTGAGGTCAATGAGCGGGGCTTCATGACAGACCCCTCTCAGTGGACGCCGGGAGCTGCCCTGTACCTGGCCCGTCATCAGGGGCTCAAGGACTGGCCCCATGAGCTGACGAGCGACCACTGGCGTGTTATCGACTACATGCGGGTCTACTATGAGGCCACCGGCAATGCCCCTTCGCTCCGGTACACCTGCCGTGCGCTGGGCATGACGAAGAGGCACTTCACCCGCCTCTTCCCCGGTGGCCTGATGACCGTGCGCCGCATATCCGGTCTTCCGGGGCCGAGAAGGTCCGCCAACCGACGGGAAGTGTCGATAGCGCAGCAGTTGATGACACGCGACTGGTGGGAGCGCCTCACGGGTGCTGGGTCCGAAGAGGATGGAATCCCGCGTGACGCACCCCTGCAGCGCGTTCCTCCGAAGCTCTGAGCCACGTCGTCCAGACGATGCGCGGGGTGGGCTACATGCCGGAGGAGGGTGGGTGAGTGCCTCTACGGTGCCGCCTTCGCTCCGAACCTCGCCATAGCGGCTGAACCGGTCTTCTGCCCGACGCTTCCATAGCTTCATCTAATCCTAATACGTTCCTCACTTCCGCCTCACTCTGTTCTGGCACTCCGCTAACACTAACCTGGCCCTGGTCTAAGGTTAGCGTGACTGCGACGGCGGCCAGTCGGCCGCGTCTCGTCGCAGGCTTCGTGGCGGCTCACGCTGTGGGGTTTGAGTCCGGACTGTAGCCAGAGGCTCCGGCGGGTTCATCGAGGACTCATGTAGACCTCATGCTATCTGCACGGAGTCTTGGGGCCTTTTTCATGAAGGCTTGCGGCAGCGTTCATGCGAGCTACGCAAGGTTGTGACATGCTTCATTTGTCGGCCACCCGTGCTCGTCGGTAGCGGCAACGGTATGTGACCGAACGCGGAATACATATGCAAGGGACCGCCGGTGTTAGCGCCACCAGCGGCCCGAGATGGCGAGCTCCACTGCAGGGGGATCGCCACGTGCATTGTAGCACTGCGGACCCGGAGCGCGCAACTTGGTCGCGATGCGTGCTTTCCGGGTACGTGCCGCCGGGGTCGTGCAAGGCATCAGTAGGCAAGGAGAAGTCGATGGTTGGGATTGCGGTACCCACGACTAGGACAGAGGAACTGGTCAGATCAGACCAAGAGCTTGTCCGGCAGGTTGCTGTCGTACGTCGAGCGGGGCGCTCGCGCTCGCTTGTTGGGCTCATCGTGTTTGGGGCCGCCTCCATTGCGGCGTATGGGCTGTTTTTCGGCTTCATCGAGGACATCTTCCCTCGCCTCACATCCGGCACGATCGGCGGCGCTATGGCAGTGCTTGGCCTGGCGCTGACCTTCAGCGTGATCCACGGGAGCTTTGCCGGCGCCTTGCTCGAGCTTCTCGGCATCCGGGAACTCAAGAAGGGATAACCGATGGAGTCTGCCGCAAACGGGGACATATCCTTCATCGACATCGGGCTGCTAACCGTACTGGCTCTGTTCACGCTCGGCTTTCTGGGCGGGATGTTGAGCGGCTTCATCGGCAGCGGCGGCGCGTTCGTGCTGACACCGGGCATGATGAACCTGGGGGTACCGGGATCCGTAGCTGTGGCCAGCAATATGGCGCACAAGTTCCCCAAGGCCCTTGTTGGGGCCTGGCGGAGGAGAAAGCTTGGCCACGTCGACCTGAAGCTGGGGTTGGTGATGGCTGTGTCCGCCATCGCTGGCGTGAAGGTGGGTGTGCAGATCCAGAACATCATTCTGGACGCCTGGGGTGACGCTGGCTCAGACCTCTATATCAGTGTGACCTTCGTGGTCGTACTGTTTACCGTCGCGACGTACATGCTGATGGACGCTCGCAAGGCGGCGCGCAGGGACGTCGATGACGTGGTGCCGAGCTTCGCCAAACGGGTGGCCCGCCTTAACCTGCCGCCAATGGTGTATTTCAAGAAGGCGGACGCGAAGGTCTCAGTGTGGGTCACGGTGCCTCTGGGCTTCGCCACCGGCATGCTTGCCGCGACGATAGCCGTTGGCGGATTCATCGGCGTGCCGGCGATGATCTACGTGGTCGGCGCCCCCGCCTTTGTGGCCAGCGGAACCGAGCTGATCGTCGCCTTCTGTATGGGAGCGGAGGGCACTTACGAGTGGGCGATACGTGGGTTCGTCGACCTTCGGTTGACCGTCATTATCCTGGCTGGTTCCCTGGTCGGCGTGCAAGTCGGCGCTCTCGGCACAAGCTATGTCAGACAATACATGATCAAGCTCGTCACCGCTGTCATCATGCTCCTGGCCTCGGTCAGCAGAGCGGTGATGATTCCTGCATACCTGTCGGACCTGGGGGTCATAAGCGTGGGTGGCACGACATACGATTTGCTGGAAAACGTGAGTCGAGTGGTGCTCTACGGGACTCTCTTCATCGCCGGCGGTCTCATCATTCGAGCCATGTTCAAGGGCAAGAGAGAAGAAGAGCTGCGCCAGCGGGCGAGGCTGATCCTCGAGGGTACGAGAGCTGCTGAAGCTATCGGTGGGTAGGAGGTATCCCTGCGCATTGTCGTGGGCGCCGGGCTGGGCACCGAACTCGTGTTCCCTCGGCGGCGGGCCGACCACCAACGTCTGGATGGGTGTCCGGCCCGGAGGAGGTAGCACGGGCGAACGGCTAGCTGGCGGGACCGCTCCAGGGGTGAGCAGCTCGGTAGCGGGCCGGAGACGGCCGAGGGAGGTGGGATCGTGGTTACGATGACAACCGTCCGAAGCAATAGGACGCATGCAGCCACTGAGGCTGGCGCGGCGGTACAGGAAACGCCGGTTGAGGTCAATGAGCGGGGCTTCATGACAGACCCCTCTCAGTGGACGCCGGGAGCTGCCCTGTACCTGGCCCGTCGTCAAGGGCTGAGGGGCTGGCCCCGCGAGCTGACGAGCGACCACTGGCGCGTAATCGACTACATGCGGGTCTACTACAACGCCACCGACAATGCCCCTTCGCTACGGTTTACCTGCAACGCGCTGGGCATGACGAAGAAGCAGTTCTCCCGCCTCTTCCCCGGCGGCTTGATGACTGCGCGCCGCATATCCGGTCTCCCGGGCACCAGGAGATATGGCAACGGACGAGAGCTGTCTATAGCGCAGCAGTTGATGACGCGTAACTGGTGGGAGCGCCTCACGGATGCCGAGTTCCACGATGGTAGCGCAGGGAGGAGCGGTCTCCCTCTGTGAACATCTCCAATCCTGAACCGCCTGCGTTGTCGCGGCCCGCACGATTGCGGGAGAGGCGGCTTGAGGGAAAGGTATCCGCCATGAAAGACACCGAGCTGGTAGAGGCGGTCGCCCAGCATCTCCGCAGCGAAGGCGTGAGATGCAGGATGGTCATAGAACGGCAGAAAGGCCTCCTGGGGACACCTCGATCACGGGCGGTGATTCTGCTCGCGGGCGAGGAGGTCAGTCGCATAGAGCTGACGCGACACGCGGCATTCGGGTGTCACTGGTTTGACTGCCGCTTTGGCATTTTTCTGGACGGGCCGCTCGCGGATGAGTCCAGCGAGGCGGTCAAGGCGCGGACCCAGGTGGTGAGGGAGGGAAAGTTCCTGGGCGTGCTTGGAGGCGAGATCGCAGGTGTGACGTGGGTTGGCGGTCGCATCACTAAGCCCCTGGGCCAGGAGGCGGGCCTCTCGCAAGTGTTCGTCGACCTCGCTCGGCAGTGTCGTGTTGAGAAGATTCTGCTCGAGCCGCACGGTGAGGGGAGGGTGGATATCGTATGCCCTGATATTCCCGACGTGGATGCGCCGTGGGCCCTCGCTGGCGACGAAAAGTACCACTACCTCGGGCAGGGTCTGAGCCTTGACTGGAGCGTCCTTCTGGAGCTGTGCAACAGGATAGCCCGTCACGTGCGAGACGTTGTGGGATGGCAAGACTCCGTCCGCATATGGAACGTTGGCATGCTGCGTCGCCTGGGCCAGCCCTGGGACACCATACCCTTGCCGGCATCCATGGCCACAATCTCGGGTGAGTGGCTGGCCGAAGGGTACTGAGAGTTCCAGCCTAACCCTCTACGGAAGACCAGTCGTCCTCTCTCAACTTCCCCTGTCTGTCGCCGGCTATTCCTCGAAGAAGGGCCTCGCTTGAGGTCTGGAAGCGGCTGAGAGAGCCTGGAGCACTTTGGGACAGTGTCGCCGAGTGTGTGGCGGGCTTCGAAGCAGGGGCGGATGGTCCTTTCGAGCCACGCTGTAGCGGCTAGACCGGTGTGCCGCGCGGCTCTTCACGAACTCTTCATACTATCCCCACGGTATTTTCACGCCGTCGTCGCGTTTTGCTAATGCTAACGAGCCAGGTGTTGCGGTAGGGCGCGTGGCGGCTCTTTCCCTAGCATTTGATTCTACGAGCCAGCCGATAGCGGTTTGCCTTCATGGAATCTTCATGTAGGCTTCACGCATACTTCAGGTAATCTTGTGGGCTATTTCACCATAACCTGGCCTAGCCTTCATGCGACGCCCATAGGCTTGTGCCATCCTTGAGTCGCGGGTCACCTCAATCTGTCGGGATCGACAATTGTCTGTGACCTAGCGCGGAAGACGCAAGGAATGGACCGCCGGTGATGACGCCACCAACGGTCCATGATGGCGAGCCCCGATGGAGCGAGGGTCACCGCGTGCATTCTAGCGTGGCACGGCTCTAGGGCGCAAGTGCCACGAGGATGCGGGGGCTCTCAGGCAGCGACCGCGAGACCGGCGGCGCCGGCCGAGAGAAGGGGAAAACGGTATGCGTGCAACCTCGAGACCGCCGAGTGAGACCGTCGAACTGACCAGGGAAGACCAGGCACTCATACGGGGGGTGGTGGCGCCTGCCGTCCCCCGGCGAATGCGTGTCCTGCCGCCTGCCGCGCAGGCACTGGGCCCGAGCGGCGTCGCCCTACTCCTTGCGGGGGTGGTAGTGCTCGTCCTGCTGGCGGGGGCGGCAGCAGGGGCGATACCCTTGCCCAACGTCACGACGCTAACGGTGTACCTGCCGGTGGCGGACAAGAGCATGAATGTTGTCATGGTGGTGGGCGCTGGCTTCGCGGTCGGCATCCTCTCGGGGATGACCGGGGTAGGTGGCGGCTTCCTCATGACGCCCCTGCTGATGACGATCGGCGTTCCCTCTGCGGTGGCGGTGGGCACGGACAGTGCGCAGATCGCGGGCACCGGCTCGTCGGGGGCGCTTGCTCACTCACGGCTGGGCAACGTCGATATCAAGCTGGGAGTGACGATCCTGCTGGGGAGCATTCTTGGCGGTACCCTCGGCGTGCGGGTTGTGAGCATCCTGCGCGAGATGGGCAACTTCGACTTCTGGGTCCGGGTGGTCTACGTCGTCATGTTGGGCACCATGGGTACCCTAATGCTGCGGGAATCCGTGCGGACATGGATCCGTAGCTCCCGAACCCGAGCTATCCAGAGCCTCGTGGACGAAGGCTTTGAGGACCTGAGAGTCAAGCTCGCCGAGGAAGAGAAGCCGAAGAAGGAAAGTAGATTCCGTCGCTTTGTGGCCCGGCTGCCACTGCAAACGGAGTACAACAAGGCGGGGATACGGGTGTCGGCTCTCTTCCCCGCCGGGATGGGCTTGGGCGTCGGGTTCCTGGCCGCCATCATGGGCGTGGGCGGTGGCTTCATCATGGTGCCGTCCATGATCTACGTCCTCGGCATTCCAACGCACGTGGCAGTGGGGACGGACCTGTTCCAGATAGTGTTCACGTCGACGAATGTGGCGTTCCAGCAGGCCATCACGAACCACAACGTCGACATCCTGCTCGCAGTGCTACTGATGTTCGGCGCTGCCATCGGCGCCCAGATGGGAGCGCGGATGAGCGGCCGCTTGGAAGGCCACCAGTTGCGGACGATCCTGGGTATCATCGTGGTTCTCGTGATGGTGAAGTTGCTGTTTGACCTGTTGCTGGCTCCGGGCAGTGTGTTCGGGCTGGCTGCGGTGAGCGGAGGAGGTCACTGATGCGTGCAGCGGCAGTCATTGCGGCCGTTCTCCTGAGTGCGTTCTTCGCCGCTACGTCGGTAGTGGCGCGAGCTGGCGCGGAAGCGAGCCTGAGCGTCTCACCCGAGACTGTGAAGGTCGGGCTGAACTTCGGAGGCGCCGACGTGAGCATCTACGGGAGCGCGCCCGGAGGTGCGGAGATCGTGGTGGTGGTCGACGGCCCAGCGGACTCGGTCAAGATCAGCAAGAAGGGCAGAGTAATGGGCCTGGTCTGGATGACGGTCGACCAAGCCAAGGTGAAGAACGTGCCGACCATCCACGTGATCCAGAGTTCGAAGCCCGTGGATGTGCTCCTGGGCAGAGAGGCGCAGGTCCGGCTGGGCGTGGATCCGGCGGCCACCTCGATTATGGACGAAGCACAGGCGGTGGACACGGCCGAGGGAAGCCCGCTCACGGAAGAGAAGGCGATGGAGTTCGTGTCAGCCCTGCGCGACATGTATATCAGAGACGGTCGGTATACGCCGTGGGTGTGCTATCACGAGGTCGAAGCCGCGGAGTGCGATGCTACACCCAGCGGCGGCATCATCCGGCTTGACGATGGCGGTGACTGGGAGACGTTCATGAGCCTGCCGTCCGATGCCCCGTTGGGCGACTACAGCGTGCAGGCTTACTACGTGAGAAACGGTGAGGTCGTAGGATCCGACGCGACGACCTTCAACGTCGAGAAGGTTGGAGTGGTGGACTCGCTTGGGACTATGTCCAAAGACAACGCTCCGCTCTACGGCGCCATGTCCCTTGCCATCGCCGTCGCCATGGGGCTTACGATTGGGTTCGTGTTCCCCCGTCGGGGCGGGCACTAGTGCTCCGGCCGGGTGACTGGTTCAGAAGAGGTAGCGCCCACGAGCGGCTGGTCGAGAGCTCGCTCCAACAGTGCACAGCTCGGTAGCGGGCCGGAGACGGCCGAGGGAGGTGGGATTATGAATAGGATGACAACCGTCCAGGGTAACAAGATGCGAGCAGCGACTGAGGCTGTCGCAGTGGTATGGGAGACGCCTGTTGAGGTCAATGAGCGGGGCTTCATGATAGACCCCTCTCAGTGGACCCCGGGAGCCGCCCTGTACCTGGCCCGTCGTCAAGGGCTGAGGGACTGGGCCCATGAGCTGACGAGCGACCACTGGCGCGTCATCGACTACATGCGGAGCTACTATGAAGC
Organism: uncultured Dehalococcoidia bacterium; assembly: GCA_964565775.1. Lineage (GTDB taxonomy): Bacteria > Chloroflexota > Dehalococcoidia > DSTF01 > JALHUB01 > CAZMGB01. The sequence continues at coordinate 26,901 of CAZMGB010000006.1, read as the reverse complement.
CACCGGCAACGCGGCTTCTCTCCGCTACACCTGCAACGCGCTGGGCATGACGAAGAGGCAGTTTTCGCGCCTCTTCCCCGGTGGCCTGATGACTGCGCGTCGCATATCCGGTCTCCCGGGCACGAGGAGATATGGCAGCGGACGAGAGCTGTCGATAGCGCAGCAGTTGCTGACACGTGACTGGTGGGAGCGCCTCACGGATGCCGAGTCCGAAGACGATGCTGCGGCGACTATCGCCGGTGGCCTCTCAGCGTCTCCCGCTAGGGGCCGCTCGTCAAGGAGGAAGCGCGAATCCGGCAGGTCTCCCAAGGGGAGAATGCTGTCGAGCGCGCAGCAGTTGCTGACACGCAACTGGTGGGAGCGCCTCACGGATGCTAAGTCCGAGGATGATGCTGCGGCGACGATCACGGGTGACCTCTCAGCGTCTCCCGCTAGGGGCCGCTCGTCAAGGGGGAAGCGCGAATCCGGCAGGTCTCCCAAGGGGAGGGTGCTGTCGAGCGCCCAGCAGTCGATGACACGCGACTGGTGGGCACGATTGTGCCGCTAGTGGGCGAGGTCCGCTCCCCATACTTGTCAAGGAAATGCCTCTCCGGGAGGCAGCAGGCTCATCCGCGAGCCTGATGGCCGCTGGGTAGTGTGGCCCCACGCGGGCGCAGCCGCCACGAACGACCACGGTACGGGTGTCTCCTGAAAGCGAGGGGTGGCTTGTGAGGACGGGGGGGACTGTTCACCTACATCGCGCCCCGGTTGGCTCAGAGGCTGACGACGTCTTCGTGGAGGATGAGGTCGAATATCTGGCCGAGCGTGGCGACCTCCCCCACGGCAAGCTTCCCCTCCAACTGCAACGCGTTTACGCACAACTGCCCGGCCAGAATCTTGGTGCCCTTCGCCTCTATCGCCTTGAGATGTGGCACGACGGGCGAATCCGCGGTGAGTAGCTTCACGGCAGTATTCCAGCAGATGATGGCCGCGGGCCTGTCGTCGCGCTCGGCTAGGGCCCCCAGCACCACCATCATGATCTCGTAGCCCAGGTCAGGGTCGCCGGCGCCGCAGCCTTCGGATCCCAGCAGGAAGACTTTCTTCTTCGCTTCGGCCATGACGTGCCCTCCGTGCTCGCTTCCCGCGCTGCCGACGAGGCCCCTATGCCTGCTCCCACTCCATGAACGGCTTTGGCATGTCCACCATCGCGTTCACGATCAGCTCCACCAGCCCGCCGTACTGAAGACCGCACTTGTTGGTAGCATCGAAGTACTCGAAGACGCCCCTGAACTGGCCTTTGCAGTTGGAGCAGGGGGAGCACACGTACTTGGGACTCGACCCATCGTCCAGCTTCGTGTCCTGGAACGCCTCCAGGACCTGCTTGAACTTCATCCTTCCGGAGATCGCCGACCGCCAGTCCGGGAAGTTCAGCCCCTGCATGATAGCGAAGCCGCTGCCGCCGCCGCAGCAGTAGTTCTCCGTCCGGTTCGGGTACATCTCCCGGAATTGGGGCGCGATCTTCCGCAGCACCCGCCGCTGCGGTTCCACGACGCCCATCAAACGCACGATGTTGCAGGGGTCGTGGAGGGTGACGGGGAAGTCGTTCCGGTCCGGGTCGAGCTTGAGCCGCCCGCTCTCGACGATGCTCTCCAGCAAAGTGAAGCAGCTCTCACGCGGGATGTTCAGGTCGCCCGTCAGGACCCGATCAGCGATGACAGCGAGGGCCTTGTGGGCATGACCGCACTCTCCAATGACGATCTTCTTCACCCCCAGCTTCTTGGCGATCTCGGCGTGCTTGACCGCCACACGCGCGAGCTGGACATCGTCGTACCAGAGACCGTAGTTGACGGCGTCGTAGCCAAGCATCTCGCTGGAGAGGGTATAGCTGATGCCGGCCGCCTCCATGATGATGGCGAAGGCCTCCGCGTTCTCCGGCCAGGACAGGAACTCGCCCGCATTGTGGATGAGCAGGATGTCGGCGCCCTGCTTGTCTATGGGCCACTTGAACTTCATGCCTGCCCGCTCCTCCACATCCTCCTCCATGAACTCCACCGTGTCGGCGAAGGCAGGCGGTGTCATGCCCGTGCTGGAGCCGACCTTGAGGTGCTGCACCGAACCCAGCCTGTGGAGCTCGGCGGGGGCGATCCCCAGCTCCTGGCTGAACACCTCCCGGATCTCCCGCGTGATCAGCGCGTTGCCGATGCCGATGGGGCAGAACTTCGCGCAGCGGCGGCAAATGGTGCAGCGATATGACAGCTCGGCCAGCCGCGCCAGCATCGGCCAGTTCAGGTCGATGCCCCCGGCCGTGAAGCCGCTCAGGAACCCGCCCGGCATCACGTACTTCTTGACGATCCTGCGGAACATCTCGGACCGGTAGGTCGGTCGGTAGATCTCCTGCCGGCCGCTGGACAGGTAGACGGGACACGCCTCGGCGCAGGCCTGGCATTTGGCGCAGTAGTCCAGACGCAGCAGCAGCGGTTGCAGGAAGGTCCAGTTGTCGTTGGCGGAGAAGAGCTTCCTGAGCCCGTTGATGAACTTCGCTACCAGCTCCTCCTCCTGCGCCCGCGTCTTTGGCCGCGCTATCTGGATGGCGGTGGTGCCGTCCAGATCGCACTCCAGGTTCTGCTGTGCGCTTTCGGTCAGGGGCTTCAGAGGGCGCTGGCTGTCCGGCGTGTTGTAGGGATAGGGCAGCGGCATGAACCGTGCCGGGTCGAGCTCGACGAGCTGAGCGCGGACGCGGCCCGGGTCACGTATGGTCGTCTGGATGCATGGAGGCGGCTGACTGACCGCTACGCCTCGTTCTTCTTCCGCCGTCTCTTGTTCGACTGTCATTCCTCGACCTCCGTAGCCACTTCGGCCCAGCTCTTACCAGACTGCACGTGCGGAGCCGACCAGGCAACGGGCCTCTGGAGAAGGTCAGCGATAACACGCTCATAGGCGCCGCCCCTGAGGTTTGGAGCGTCGTCCCACAGCACGAAGTGATACGTAAAGAACTTGCCTAGAAAGTGGGTCATGTGCGTAAACGGCAAATAGATCAGGAACACGGTCAGAATCAGTGATTGCGCCACTATGAGGGCGCTCGTGTCAGCAGGCTGCTCGAAGGACACCAGCCCCTGAGCGTACTCGCGCACCTGGGTGAACGACTGGTCGATGGAGAGCCACGAAGCGAACGCCAGCAGTGCCATCGCCAGGATGAGCCCCAGGTTGAAGTAGTCGGCAGGGACAGCGTACAAACGTAGGCCTGGATCCGTCAGCCGCATCACCAGCAGGCCAAGGGCTCCAAGGCCCACGGAAACGAACCCCACGACACCTACTACTATTGTAGCATAGTAGAGCGCTGCGGTGTTGGAGTGAGCCGTGACCGGCGCTCCCGCGGCCTGCGCGATTCCACCGCCCAGTAGCAGCACCAGGAAGAGAATCGTCGCGTAGAGGCCCGCATGGAAGGGGAACGAGACGAACCACAGCTTGCGATTATGCTTCCACAACCCCACCAGCAGGAGTATCTCGGGCAGCATGACCTTCAGCTCGCCGATAAGGGAGGAGTGCCGCGGCTTCTTCTTCCACCAGTCCAGCTCCTCGAAGTAGGAGCCGTCCTTTCCCCCTTCGTGAGGCAACGGGTAGAGCTCCCAGCGGAGGTGCATCGGCGCGCGGGCGTACCTTAGGCCCCGTCGCACCATCCCAAGCAAGAACACCGCCGCAGCCACATAGGCAAACACCTGCACGATCCCTACTCCGCTCATTGTCGTCAACCTCCTGCCTAGCCGCTACGGTGCCGACTCTCTCCCACACCTCCCGCATCAGAGCCCGGTGTCTATCGAGTGACTGGTCAGCATTCCTCTGGGGGAGCATGAACCCCATAGTCGACCGATGGCGGTGCCCAACGCAATCGCCCCGTAGAGCACCGCGTTGTCCTCGGCCATCGTCCCGCGCAAGCCCAATAGTCCCTTTGGCCGGTCGCGCTCCGACCGGCTAGTGTACCACAATCAGCGTTTCAGCCCAGGATGGCGCGCTAATACGCGCCCGTTGGAGCACAACGGCCATCCCCACCAGGGCGATGATCAACGACACTAGAATGCCCATGCCGCCAAACGCAACGATCTTCGATCCCATGCCAAGGAAGGCGTAGGTCTGGTCGGTAAGCACGTCGACCAGCTTCAGCGCCGCGCCCGCGGCACCGATGGTCACCGCAACGGCAAGGATAAGTCGAATCCCTGGCCCTCTCACATACGCAGTCCCGAGCGCACCGATCTGAGCGCCGATGGCCGCACCAAAAATCATGATGAAGGCGGCGAAGATGACCACGTTGTGGCTCATCCCGTGGCGGATAGTGCTGTAGCCGGAGGATATTATGATCGAGAAGAGGTCTGTCCCGACCGCGATGAGGGAAGGCATCCCCAGGAGGTAGATCAGCGCCGGCACCCGGATGAACCCGCCGCCGACGCCAAAGAAGCCGGACAGGAAGCCTGTGAACGCCCCGATGGTCGTCACCGTCCAGAAGGAAACGACAACCCTCGACGTTGGGAGGTAGATCATCGGCCACAGGGGGATGCTCTGCAGCTTCTTCGCGATGCCCCTGGCCTGCTCGTCGCGCGGGATCGCCTTGCCGGCAGCTTTTATAGCCTCCATCCGCCGCCTGGCCGCCATCGTCTCCCGATAGGTCAGGATGGCAATGCTCGCCATGAGGCAAAGTGAGGCAGCCAGCACCACCTGTTCACCGATCCCGCGGGCTTGCAGCCAGTTAATGAAGCGGACACCTCCTTCCGCTCCGGCGATGGTTCCAACGGCCATTATCAGGCCCAGCTTCACGTCTACGTTGCCTAGTTGGGAGTGCCGCAGCGTGGCTATGATGGACTTCCCTGCGATGTGAGTGGTGTCCGTGCCGACAGCGAAGTTCGCCGGAAAGCCCAGCACGATGAGGGCTGGGGTGACCATGAAGCCGCCGCCCACGCCAATGAACCCACCAACGATGCCGATTGTGAAGCCGATGAACACCAGGAGGGGTATCGATATCTCAGTGCCGGGTATTTCCGGAAATGTGATCATTGCGCCTGTTCTCTGGGCGCGGACCCCTCGCTGTCTTCGAAGTGTTCTATCTTCTTCACCTCATATCCGATGAAGTCGGTCAGCCTCTCCATGAAGAGGCCAAGCAGTGCCCCCGTCGCTGTCATCAGGCCGACGTAGTAGCCGACCGCCTTCGTGGTGTCCCACCAGCTTTCACCGATGCCATCGAAGAGGGCTCCGTGCTGGCCGTTCATGTGCCAGGAGATAGTGTGCCATGCCAGGAGGCCCATCAAGATCGCCAGCACGAGTCCCTGCCAGGCCGCCTTGAACCGCACTGGACGGCACCTCCCTAGGTAGCCGTAGCCCCGCGAGGCACCCTCAGTTTCGTGTACGCTAGCGCCGCTGCTCGATAGAAGGCGTGGGCGAACTTCCCGTAGGGCGCGTAAACGAACGCTGCAAAGACGAAGACCAGGTGGACCATGTACAGTGAATAGGCCGCCGAAGCACTCCCCGCGTACCGTGCCACCTCCATAAGCGCGCCCGTCACCACCAGCAGGAACACCAGCACAATGAAGAACCAGTCCGCATATGAGCCTCGCCCCCACGTGCCCTTCTTGGCTCGAAACCTGTTGTAGACGAGAACGCAGAGTCCGGCGAAGACCAGCAGTCCACCCAGATTCCCGAATATCTTCGCCACGTCGCTCGGTGGACGCTGCACCTCCGCCCCGGTAAACGTGTAGATCGCAGCTATGCCTGCGGCCAGCAGCAGGAACGGCGTGCCGTAGAACACCCCCAGGTGCCCCCATAACCTCAACCAGTCCGTCTTACACTGACGGAAGGAGGTGTGCATCACAATGTCAGTGCCGGTCGATGCCAGACTCTCCCCGAGGCTCGCCCCACCTGCCGAGGCAGCCATCGCGCCTGGACCGTCCGATACCTCTGCTGGCTCGGCTACGGCAGGCTCCGCCACCGGAACCATGGGTCCGGCCAGCAACCGCATACCGGACGTCGTCCGCAGCTCTCTCCAGAACCGCAGCAACCCCAGGCCCGCCACCACCACGGCGTACGCGACCACGAGGCTTGCCGCTATCTCTATGGCCCGCGACGAGATGAACCGGTCGTACTCGATCTCCCCCTTGGGGAAGCTGAAGCCCTGCAAGGCGGCCACCAACACGACCAGGATAGCCGCCGGTATTCCGAAGATGAGCGGCAGGCCCCGGGGATCCCAGAACAGCCTCGAAATAAAGCTGGGCGGGGACAAGCGCTCGATAGCAACGCTCCTCACGGCCGCCAGCACATCTCCCGGCTTCGCTCCCCGGGGGCAGTTGGCTGAGCAGTCGTTACACTGGTAACACTGCCAGATGGCGGGGTCGCTCAGGACCCTATCCTTCAGACCCCACTGCGTCCACAGGATCTGCTGGCGGGGGAACGAGGCGCCCTCTCGCGCGTAGGTTAGCTCGCACGTGACCGAGCAGGTACCACACTGGAAGCACTTCTTGACGGACTCCCCCCCTCGCTGCATGACCTCTCGAATGAACTTCTCGTCCGGCTTGATCAGTCCGATGGTCTCGCCCGCTGGCACCGATGTGCTCACCATTGTTCCCTTCCCCTATCAGCCCGTGGGCTCAATCTGCACAGCGGCGGCTGCCTCGAAAGCGGCGGCATAGAGGCGCCCGGCTTTGGCTTTGTCGACTGACGACCAGAGAGCTGCCAGACCCCGCAGGGCGGTGGCGGCTGCGAACGGGTCGCCCTCGCTCTTGATACTTTGAGCCGTCTCCTGTGCCGTCTCAAACGTGACGTCGGCCTCCTCCGGATCCGTCGCCAGCATAGCAAGGGCGACGTTCCCCAGGGCCTGCACCCGCTCGCCGTCGTCCCCCACCTTGTTGGCGACCTCCAGGGCCTTCGCCGGGTCCAGCGGAGCCCAGGCGCTCGCCAGCCGAAGCAGCGGGTAGGTGTCTTTGAGGTCGCCGGCCTGGCTCAGGGCCTGCTGGAAGATGGTGACGGCGTTCTCCGGATCAACCGCCGCCACCTTCTCGCCGATGGCGGTCAACACCTCGACGCGGATGAACTCGGGCTGGATAGCGTCCGCCAGAGACAGCGCAGCGTCGGCGTCCTCGTCGGCCGCTGCGAGGGCGAGGACGCGCAGGGCATCAGCCTGAAGGTACGGGTCCTCGATTTGCTGCGCGATCGAGACCGCTCGCTCCCGGTCCAGCGTTGCCATGTCAGCGACAACGGCATTAACGGCCTGGGCCTGCTCGTACGTGTCCAGGACCCGCTCGTTCTCCTTGAGGGCTCGCTCGAGAGCGTCCTTGGCTCCTGCCGGGTCCGAGGCTGAGACTCGCGCCTCGGCGATGCCGACCAGCGCCGCCACACGTGCCTCGGGATAGTCGGAAGTGATGCCATCGACGACTGCCATCGCCTCGTCCGGGTCCAGCGTCGCCCACGCTACAGCGATGTCGCTGAGCGCGAACGCCTGAGGCTCAACTCCCTCGATCTGCCCTGCTGCGTCCTCGGCCTCGGCGAGGAGCTGCCGGGCCTGTGCGGCGTCTACCATCGGGAGAAGGGCCGACTCGCGCAGAGCCCAGGCTCGATCATAGGGGTCGCTGATCTCGCGCGCGGCGCTGATTGCGTCCGCCAGGACGGTGCCCGCAAGCTTCGGGTCCGTCTCCGCGAGGCGCGTTGACATCTCTCGCAGAGCACGCGCCTTCGCGGCGGGGTCCCCGATGGCGGCGGCCACCTTGCGCGCCCCGTCAGGGTCGATTCTCGCCAGCTCAATTGCCACCGTGCTCTCGTCCTCGGCACGGTACTGTGGTAGAGGGTTGGCCTCCGCGATCGCCAGGGCGGTGGCCAGGAGAGACTTGGCCTGGGCGGGGTCCTTGTCGGCCAGTCCGCCGGCCAGCGCACGCAGGATCCAGGCTCGGGACGTGTTCCGCTCGATTCGTTCGGCCAGGGCGATCGCGCCACGCCAGTCGGTGGGCGTCCAATTAGCCGACTTCTCTCGAAGGTCAGCGGCCACGCTGCGCTGCTCGTCGCCGCCAGCGGCCGCCTGCTCGGCTGCCTGAACGCTGTCAGCGACCGCCTGTCGCGCTGCCGTCGGGTCGATGTTGAACCAGGCCGTCGCGACCTGCGCCATCGCCCACGCTCTGCCGATGGCCAGCTCATGCTGGTCAGCGAGGTTGGTCGCCGCGCTCATAGTCTCCGTGACCGGGTTCTGCCCCTCGGCCTCGGTGGCGGAGGATGCTCCGCAGCTCAGCGTCAGAGGCAGCATGAGCAGGGCCGCGCCCAGCAGCAACCACTTCGCTCTCTTGCCCGGTCCCAGCATGATCTGATCTCTAATCACTTCTTCAGCGTCCGCTCGTAGCCCAGAACTCCAAGGAAGGCGAGGAAGATGGTCCCGAATACGATGGCCAGGATGACCCTCCGGTGGCGTGTCTCATCATGCAGGCCGAACGTATCGGGCAGGAGCTTGGCGGTCTGGAACCGAAGGGCCTTAGCGGAGCCCGTGAAGGTGGCGACGGAGTCCACGTTGGCCTGCATCAACTTGTCGAAGCTGTCGCGCTGGGGATCCAGACGCGTCTCCAGGGCCTCGGCGCCCATTCGATCTCCCGCGTACTCCTTGCTTGTCTTGGCGATCTTCAGCATCAAGCTCCCGGCGAAATAACGCTCCTCCCTCACAATTCGCAGTGCGTCGCAGGGGATGTACTCCTGCCGGTAGAGGCCGCCTCCCCAGTCGAGGGCCGATTCGACCCGCGGGTCGTCAGCGAGGTGGCACTCGAGGCAGTAGTTCCCCGTGAGAACCGCACCCTCGGGCGTGTCGGTGTTGGTGTCGGTGTCTGCCAGGGCGGTTGGGAGCAGCAGCGCTAGGCCGGTGATCAGGAGACCGAGCACAAGCAAGGCCTTTGCCAGCGTTCTTGTTCTTCGTCCGTCCGCCATCCTTGCTTGCTTATCTCCCTACTTCAGCGCCGAATACGCGGTGAGTCCACCCAGGAGGCCGAGAGCCACCAGCCCGAGGAGCAACAGGGCCGGCCGTTTGAAGGTGTTCCGCTGCCGGCTGCGGTCCCAGAAGGGCAGCAGCATCGCTACCACGAGGACCACAATCTGGCTTATGATTCCAATCTGCTCGTTAGGCACGGTTCTCAGCCACTGATAAGCTGCCAGAAAGTACCACTCCGGCTTGATGTGTTCCGGCGTCACCAGCGGATTGGCCACCTCATCGGGCGGGAGAAGGTACGATGTCAAGAAGAACACGAAGATGAAGAGCACAACCAGGAGGGTCAGAACCACCTGGGCCATGAAGAGCACTTCGTTAGGGAAGAAGGGCTCAGTGCCCCGCTTCCAACCCGCGTACTTCTTCTTCTTGCCGGTGGGCGGGCCTTCTGCTGTCACTTTCCTCGTGGCCGGTTCTTCGGTACGGACTGCCACGTCTATCGCCTCCTAGAGCGGCTCCGCGATGCCTGTCCGGCGGATCATCCAGAAGTGGCTCAAGAGGAACAACACCATGACCGCCGGGACCACCGCCACGTGAAAGGCGTAGAACCGCACCAGCGTCGGCTGGGCGATGCTGTCGCCGCCGCGCATGAGGTCAGCCAGCGTCCCGCCGACGAAGGGGAGAACCTCGACAGCGTTGGTCACCACCGTGGCTGCCCAGAAGGCTAGCTGTGTCCACGGCAGCAGGTAGCCGGTGAAGGCCATGGCCAGGGTGAGGAGCAGCAAGATGAAGCCGGAGAGCCAGTGCAACTCACGCGGCGGCTTGAAGGCGCCGGTCAGCCATACCTTGATCATGTGCAGGGTTACGGTGACCACCATCATGCTCGCGGCTGCGATGTGAATGCGCCGGAGGAACCAGCCGAAAGAGACGGACGAGTCTATGGAATCGATGCTCTCGAAGGCCTTGTCCACGTGCGGCACGTAGAACATCATCAGGAAGACGCCCGTGACGACCTGGATCATGAAGAGGACAAACGACAGCCCTCCCAGGCAGCCGACGGCATCCATGAAGCTCAGGTGGCGCGGGGCCGGCTTCTCCGTGAGCTCCTGCCGGATGAGGGCCCGGAACCCGAGGCGTTCGTCAAGCCAGTCGGTAAGTCCGCCTACTCGATCTATGGCGCTCATGGTCTACCCACCCACGATGATCTTGTCGCCTGTCTGCTTGAAGGCCAGCTTCTCCAGCGGCGCCGGCGGCGGACCGCCCGTGACGCGGCCGGTCTTGTCGAACGTGCCGGCGTGGCAGGGGCAGTGGAACGCCTGCTTCTCCGGGATCCACTTGACTATGCAGCCGAGGTGCGTACAAACGAGGGAGAGCACGATGAGACTGTCGTCCTCGCGCAAGACAATGGCCGGGTCGCCGCCGTACAGGAAGTCCTTGGTCCCACCGGCGGGTATGTCGCCGACCTGCACCTCCACCGGTGTCGGCGCCGCCTTCGCCCCGGGCTCGAGCCCTTTGAGCAGGATCCAGACCGCCTCGCCGGCGACGCTGAGCCCCAGCACGCCCAGCCCGAGCTGAATGAACTGGCGGCGTGACGTGATGCCTCCACCGCGCACGGTCGTCTCCAGCACTTCGGCGACGCGGCTATCGACCTCTTCTTCTGGGTCCCCGCTTACTTCTTCTTCCTCGTCCATCGCCTGATACCATACTCTGGCGAATCGCCCTTGGGTCGGTCAGCGGCCGGTCGCGTTCACCAGCTTGACCCCCACGTATTCGTGGCACTTGTTGCACGAGTCCCCCGGCACGTGGCACAGCATGCATTCCCTCTCGCTGAAGACGCCATCAGCGATGGCGTGCGGGTGATTGGCCGTCCACCAGTCCAGGGGATTGTGATAGTCGGGCGCCTCCCGCGTCCGATCGATTGTGATCGCCAGCGGTCCGGTCCCGTCCTTGACCGGCTTCTCTACGCCCAGGTCGCATCCCGACGCGAGGAGAACCAGGGCAAGCATGCCCAGGACGACCGACCACTCCAACACCCTGATCACCGTACGGCTCATAGCACAATGGCCCTGCTCAGCAGATCGATGACGCCGGTGACGCGTGCCGGCACCTTCCAGTACTCCATGACGAGCGGAAGCTGCGCCTTGCAGATGGAGCAAGGTGTCGCCAGTACGTTGGCGCCGGTCGTGCGGCATGCCTCGGCCCGCAACCTGCCCCCGGCCATGCGGAGCGGCATGATCTCGTCCGTCAGCAGCCCGCCGCCGGCACTGCAGCAGAAGGTGTTCTCCCGGATAGTGTTGGGGGGCATCTCGATGAAGTTGTTGACGGCCGCTCGAGCGACGAACCGCGGCTCCTCCAGCAGGGCGTGAGCCCGGGCCGGGTTGCAGGGGTCGTGGTAGGTCACGATCAATTCGTCGTTGACGCTCTTGTCGATGTGGAAGGCGCCCTTCTTGATCATCTCCATCGTCCACTCGGCTATATGCACCGGGTAGGAGGGGTTGATCCAGTCCAGCGGGCCGTTGAGTGTATCGGTATACAAGCCCGCCCGCCAGGCGTGCCCGCACTCACCCCAGATGATCCGCTTGACGTTCAGCTCGCGTGCGGCATCGAGGATGCGCTTGTTCACCTTGCGCAGATTGTAGAAGTCTAGGAAGAGGCCGAAGTTTCCGCCCTCGTCGCAGTACGTGCTGGTGGTCCAGCTCACGCCGGCGGCGTAGAACAGCACGCCGTAGGCCATCATCGTGTCTGCGTTCGCGAAGTTGTCCGCCGAGGGCGCGATCAGCAGGACATCGGCATTCTTCTCGTTCACGGGCATGGGGATCTTCTTGCCGGTCTCCTCCAACAGCTCACGCTCCAGGAACTCGGAGCTGTCAGTCCAGGCAGGGCCCGGGATACCGAGGTTGTTGCCCGTCTCGTACACCTTGGCGACGACCTCGGTGACGTACTTCGTCCCCACGCCGATGGTCGCCATGATCTCTCGGGCCGCCATCGTGATCTCGGCCGTGTCGATACCGTACGGGCAGTAGACCGAGCAGCGGCGGCACTCCGAGCACTGGTAGAAGTACGTGTACCAGTCACGCAAGAGCTCCTCGTTGAGGTCGCTCGCATCCACGGCCTCGCCCAGCAGGCGGCCTGCGACCGTGAAGTAGCGCCTGTAGACGCGGCGGAGCAACTCGGCGCGCGCCATCGGCATGTTCTTCGGGTCGCCGGTTCCGCGGAAGAACTGGCACGCGTCCCAGCAGGCGCCACAGCGTACGCAGGTCTCCATGAAGACGCGGAGCCCGCGGTAGCGAGTGAGGAGCTGCTTGAACTTGGCGATCGCCTTCTCCTGCCAGTTATCGACCAGTTCGGGCGGATGGTCGATGTTGACCATGTCTCTCGGCCTGGCCGCATAGCAGACGTTGTCGGCCGACGCGCCGTCCTGGAAGGGGGCCTGGTACAGCTTCATGTGGGGCATCTTGCGGCGGCGCGCGAGCCGGGGATGAGTGGTCGCGCGGGAACGCCTGCCCTGGACGGTGTGGAGCGTAAGCCTGTCCGGCGGAAGCGGCTCCTTCTCAGGTTCTGCGACTTGTGGTGGTTCTGCGACTTGCGGTGGTTTGGTGTTTAGCTTATCCATGGTACTTTCGAGTCCCAGGGGTTCCTCTGCGGTCTCGTCCGCGGGTTATTCCGTGAGGCCCGCGTGGGGCTGAAGAGCAAGCCCGGCGCGTGCATCAGCTTGCTGAACGGGAAATAAGCGAGCAGGAAGCTCACGAGCAGGATGTGCGCCAGGAAGAACGGGTTCGTCGGCGGGCCGACCGGGTGGAGGGTCAGTAGGCCGAGAATGAACGCCTTCACGTCGACCAGGTACGCTCGAGCGACGTAGCGCATGAGAATTCCCGTCCCGGCGATGCATCCCAGCAGCGCAAGCACGAAGTAGTCTGTCAGGATGCTGACGTAGATGACACGCCGCAGCAAAAGGCGCCGCGCCAGTAGGTAGAGAATGGGCAGAGGGAACAGGTAGCCCGCCCAGATGCCGGGCGTCTGCATGAACATGATCCAGTCAGGAACCGGGTAGAAGAAGTAGCGGAGGTGCCGGATGATGATGAGCACCAGGCATCCGTGAAAGGCCCAGGCACCCACCCACAGCAGCTTGTCGGCGCGGAACAAGCTCGTGAAGACCAGCACCTCACCCAGCATGCGGACGGTGACGCCCGAATACGTCTTGGGGGCCGGCGTGGTGGGTATCTTCAGCGGCACCGGCGTCACCGCCCACACGTAGACTCGCGACGCGATGCCCACTACGAAGACGGCGGCCACCAGGTATGCCACTATGGCTACGATCACCAAGCACTCTCCTCAATCGGGGCGCGCTCACCGTTCGCGCCCTCAACTACCCGGCTGGCGCGCCGCCAGTCGGGTCGAAGCCAGTCTACCCGGGGTGTGGCGCGCCTACACGCAGCCGGTCGGCTTCGGCAGTCCGGCGATCTTGCACGCCCCCTTCGCTGGGCCCGATGGAAACAGTTGGTAGATGGTGCCCAGGTCAGTCTCCGTGTCCCGGCAGAGCTTCCGGATCATCGGGGCGATGCCGAACTTGAGGTAGTATTCTCGGATATAGTTGACGACCTTCCAGTGCCGCTCCGACAGGCTTTCGACGTCCTCGTCGGTGGCCAGCACGGCGGCCACGGACTCGCTCCAGGCCTGCGGGTCCTGAATGAACCCGTCCTCGTCAACTTCCAGTTCGACTCCACCGAAATCTCGCATCGGCATTTCTTGCTGCACCTCCCGCGTTGTCAGGCAGGCGGAGCTTGCCCCTTACCCTTCAGCGTCACGTAGGACGTCCCCAGGTAGAGGAACTCCACCTCGCCAGTGTTGGCCAGTTCGTTGATGGCCCTGTCCACGTCGTGCTTGGGCACTCCGATGGCGTTGGCCACGTCCCGATTCTTGGCCTTGTCGACTGTCCCCAGATACTCCAGGACCTTCTGCTTGAGCTCTTCGCTGGCTGCTTCAGCCACGGCGGCTCACCTCCCCTACCACTTGAAATTGGTGCTCGTCCGGAAGGTCGTGAACGCATAGGTGAAGTCGTCGATGTGCTTGTTCGTGAACTCGATCCCTGTCAGGCGGAAGAACCTCTCCCAGCCCACGCGCTCGATCCACTCGCTCACACGCTCGCCCTCGCGTGCGTGTGAGGCGTACACTTCAACGATGTTCTTGATCGCCGCGACAACCTCAGGCCAGCGCGGCGGGTTGTTCGGTATATAGGGAATCGCCAGGCGCGAGAACATGGGCGGCATACGCGCATTGGATACCTTCCCGCCGACGAAGACCGCCACCCCGTCGAACTCGGCGTCGGCTATGGGCAGCGCCGGGCAGACCGTGAAGCAGTTGCCACAGTACATGCACCGCTCTTCGTTGATGGTGACGCTCTTCTCCTTGGGGTTCGGCCTGATCGCCAGCGTGGGGCAAGAGGCGATTAAGGTCGGCACCTCACAGATCTTGGACACACGGTCGTGCTGGATCTTCGGCGGAAGGCGGTGCACGCCGACGAGGGCGATGTCCGAGCAGTGGACGGCGCCGCACATGTTCAGGCAGCACGCCAGAGAGATGCGCGTCTTGCCCGGCAGCCTCTTCTCCGAGAAGTACGGCGCCAGTTCATCCATGATGCACTTGACCAACCCTGAGGCGTCGGTTGCCGAGCTGTGGCAGTGTACCCAGCCCTGGGTGTGGACGATGTTGCTCAGGCCCGAGCCCGTCCCGCCGATGAGGTAACCTTCCTTCTCCAGCTCTTTCTGGAGCGGCTCCAACTGCGCTTTGTCGCTCACCAGGAATTCCACGTTGTTGCGGCTCGTGAAGCGCAGATGCCCCCCGCAGTACTTGTCGGCGATGTCGCAGATGTCGCGGATGAAGTCGATGCTTACCAGCCGCGGCGACGCCACCCGCACGCTGAACAGTTCAGCACCTGTCTCCGAGACGTGCTGGAGGATGCCGGGGCGCAACTGCTCGTGGTAGGCCCACTTGCCGTAGTTCTCCTTGATGATGGGGGGCAGCATCTCCTTGTAGTCGGGAGGCCCGATGTCGGTCTTTGCGTACTCCTGTGTCATGACGTCACTCCCCCTTGTCCCCATTGCCGGAGGGCTCGATTCCAAGTTCGTCTGGATACCAGAAGTAGTACGGGTTTGAGCGCGGGCGCATGACCATCTGGGGCACCGGGGGCAGACCTACTGCCCGCAAGAAGTTCCCCATGCCCACTCGGTCGACTAGCTCGCCGACGCGCTCGCGCATCCTGCCGTTCTCGTCCCACCAGTCCCATATCCTGGTCACGAGGTCTTTGAACTCAGTGTAGGGTGGCTCCATCTTCATGAAGGGTACCAGCACCCAGGAGAGGTAGGCTGACTTGAGGATGGGCGCCTTGCCGCCGATCATGATCGTGGCGCCCGTCTCGCGACCCGGCCGCAGGGCCTTGGGCATCTCGTTTATGCAGTGCATGCAACGCACGCACTCATCTGCCTCAAGCTCCAGCTCTTGCTTTTCCTGGTTCCAGGTGAGGGCGTCGGTGGGGCACTTGTTGACGACCACCTTCTGAATGTCGAAGCCCCCCTTGACGTAGCTCCTCACCTCGTCCTGGTCGACCTGGATGGAGTCACGCCAGGTGCCGATGATCGGGAAGTCGGCCCGGGCAACGGCGGCAACACAGTCGTTCGGACAGGCCGAGACCTTGATCTTGGACTTGTAGGGCCACATGGGCCGGTGGAGCTCGTTCTGGAAAGTCTTCGTCAGCTCGTAGCATATGCCCAGGCTGTCTATGCAGGCCCACTCGCAGCGGGCTGGCCCCACGCAGGCACTGGGTGTGCGCAGGGCGGAGCCCGAGCCACCCAGGTCAAAGCCGGCCTCGCTCAGGGCGTTGAACGTGGGCTGGAGGTTCGGCGTCGTCGTCCCCAGCAGGATGATGTCGCCGGTGGAGCCGTGGAAGTTGGTCAGGTTGCTGGTGCCGTGCTCCTCCCAGATGTCGCAGACCGTGCGCAGGGCTTTGGTGGTATAGAACCAGCCCGTGGGCATGTTGACACGCAGCGTGTGGAAGTCCCTGACCTCTGGGAACTCCTCCGGGCTGTCGGAGTAGCGGCCGATGACCCCTCCCCCGTAACCACGGACGCCGACGATGCCGCCGTGCTTCCAGTGGACGATCTTGTCCTTGTATGACTTCTCTAGCTGCCTGAGGGCGTCCCTGGCCGCAGGCTTCTTGGCTGCGGCCCGCTTCATCTGCGTGACGAAGCTGGGCCACGGGCCCTTTTCCAGCTCGTCAAGCAGTGGCGTATTGTAGTCGTCTTGGCTCAATTGCTCCTCCTTCCCGCACGTCGGGATGTGCTATCTGGCCGCGGTCGATGGGCCGCGGGGACCACCGCCTGTCGCTCGGTCTCCGTAGACCGAGTCGGATTCACCAGTCTCTCTCCCCACGTAGGATCGCTTAGTGCGTGCAGGTGGGTGAAACCCGCCAGCACGTTCTTGAAAAGAATGCCGTCCCGCTTTCGGCCTATCCCCTGCCCGCGCTCCAGACCATAGGCCGTTGGCAAGTTGTCGGCGTTCTCGACCTTGGCATAGTGGAACTCGTGGCCCAGCAGGCGTTGACCCGCCTCGAAGAACGGGTTCCTGCTGAGGACTTGGCCTGCGACGTACCCGTGTCCCTGGGGACGAGTGCTGAAGCTCACGTCGATGGGGAGCGCGCCTATCATCTCATACGAGCGGTCCTCCCATCGCAGCGACCTTGCCAGGTAGAGGAGTCCCGCACACTCCGCATAGACCGGCAGCCCCTCATCGACAGCGGCCGCGATCTCGCGGCGAAGCTGGTCGTTCGCTTGCAGCCGCTCCGCGAAGAGCTCCGGAAAGCCGCCGCCGATGTAGAGCCCGGAGACGGCTGGGAAATGGGCGTCCTCCAGGGCGTTCACGTACACCACTTCCGCGCCTGCCTGCTCCAGAGCCTCCAGGTTCTCCGGATAGTAGAAGCTGAAGGCGCGGTCCCGGATGACGCCCAGCCGCACCGTCGCGGGCGGCCGTGGAGTCGCGCACTCGGCAGGCGGTGTAAGTGCGGCTGCGCCCTGCGCCACACGCACCACGGCGTCGATGTCCACGCAGGACTCGACGAGTTCGCGGGCTTCGGCCACCTTCTCCGCCAGCGGCGCCGCCTCGCCTTCTGGCACCAGCCCAAGGTGACGTTCCGTTATCGTCACGCGCCCGACCTTCGGCAGGCAACCGAGCACGGGGATCTGACAGTACTGCTTGATGGCGTGCACCAGCATCGACTCGTGTCGACCGGTGGCGACGTTGTTGAGGATCACGCCCGCGATGTTGATGTCCGGCTCGAATCGCTGGTAGCCACTGACGAGGGCGGCGACGCTTCGGGTCATGCGGGTGACGTTCACGACCAGAATGACGGGGGTGCCGAGCAGCCGCGCCAGTTGCGAACTGCTGCCGCTTCCCGCCAGGTCCACGCCGTCGTAGAGACCCATGGCCCCCTCGATGACGGCCAGATCCGTCCCCGCGCACGAGCGGTGGAAGGAGCCGAGGACGGTCTCGCCGCTCATCATGAAGAGGTCCAGATTGCGGCAGGGGCGTCCGGCCGCGGCGGAGAGCCAGCTCGAGTCGATATAGTCGGGCCCTTTCTTGAACGGCTGCACTACCTGCCCGCGTGCGGCCAGCGCTGCACACAGGCCGATGCAGACGGTCGTCTTGCCCGACCGCCCCTGTGGGGCCGCGACTAGGATCCGCGGGATCGACAAGCTTAGATCTCCATGATCGTGATGGACTCCGAGGGGCATACCTCCACGCAGGCCAGGCAACCGGTGCACTCAGCGGCATCGCCACTGACAATGGCCATCTTCGTGGGATCCGTCGCCGTGTCAGGCGCCGGGACGTCGGAGGGCCTCGCAGCCAGCGATAGGATCTCGACCGGGCAGTTCTCCACGCAGTCGCCCTCCCCCTCGCACGTCTCCACGTTGATGTTGACAATGTATGCCATCAGACTTCTCCTCCGTCTAGACCTTTGCCTGTGCAGGGCTCGCGGCCGAACGATGAGGAGCAGCCCGGTTGAGCATGGTGTGTCCACCGTCTCGTCGCCCGTCGGCGCTCAAGACCGTCATGTCGCTTGCCGTCCGCCTGACAGTAGGGCATTTGCATCGCTACACAGGTCTGTAGTCTCAGGTTACCCTCGACTGCGAGGAGGTAGAACAGCCATTTGACCTGTGATGCCAGGTACAGTCATACCTAATCCGGTAGCCGAACGGCACAGTTCGCCGCCGGACGGTGGACAGCGCAGTCCTGCTCCCTGTCCGCAACCGGTAATACAGCTCTTTTCTGGGCCTTCACCTGAATGTTGACGCGGAAGCCTGGATCACAGTCCCGGGCGACGCCCAGCAGTGAACTCAACCCTTAGTCCTTCTATCGCAGAGTTTGTTGGCTGTGAGACGTGAGGGGAATCCGACAGGGTGACTAGCGCTGTTGAGAGGACTATCTACGCCTCCTGGGTGAGATTACCTACCCAGCCTCGACTGTAGCGCGAGGCTGGAGAGACTTCGACGTACTCCCTGGGCCTAAGCACCTTCGGCTATCGCCGATAACGTGAGGAGCACGAGGGATTGCTGCGCGCACCAGTGGCACCTACGCCGCCTCGATAACGCCGGTGCGCATCGCGTATCGGATGAGCTCCATCCGGTTGTGGATGCCGAGCTTCGAGGCGATGTTGGCCCTGTGGCACATCACCGTCCGCTTGCTCAGGTGAAGGAGCGCGGCGATTTCCTGGCTTGTATGCCCCTCGACCACCAGCTTGAGCACCTCTTGTTCACGTTCAGTGAGGATACCCGTGTCATCCTCGGCCAGCGCGCTGGGCGCCTGTCGGCAGTACCAGAGAACAGTCTGGGCAACGCGGGGTGGCAGCCAGCAATTGCCCGTGTGGACGGCGCGAATGGCCTCTACCAGCTCCGCACCGACGGAGCGCTTGAGCACGTAGCCCGATGCGCCAGCCTGGAGGACGGGCAGGATGTACCTTTCGTTGTCATGCTGGCTCAGCACCAGCACCCGTACGCCGGGGAAGTCGCGAGCCAGGCGCTTCGTCGCCTGAAGCCCGTCCATGCCCGGCATGGCCATGTCCATGACTACGACGTTCGGTGCGCATGACCGCGTTTGCTTGATCGCTTCCCGGCCATCGGCTGCCTCGCCGACCACCTCGATCTCCTGATTGAGGGACAGCATGGCGCGCAGCCCTTCGCGTACGATTCCATGGTCGTCTACCAGCAGCACCCTTATCTTGTCCATTCCTCTTTACCCCCTTGGGTGTGAGATAGAGGATTGCAGGGGCACCCTTGCTCGCACACTGGTACCCTCACCCGGGTGCGATTCAACGACGAGGGCCCCGTTCAACAAGTCCACCCTCTCGCGCATGCCCATGAGTCCGAACGGCGAGCCGTCCTGCCCACGCGCAAACGTGGCCTCCACGTCAAACCCCTGACCATCGTCCTCGACGTCAATTTCTACGAACCCATCCTGGAACTCCAGGGTGAGGCTTACGTTCTCCGCCTGCGCATGCCGCACGATGTTGGACATCGCCTCCTGGGCGACGCGGAAGAGAGCGGTCTCCAGCTCGGGCGAGAGCCGTCCGTCTGTGCCCACCGTCTCGCAGGTCACCTGGATGCCCAGCGGCCGCAGGCGAGTATCGGCACAGAACTCGAGGGCCTCCATGAGCCCCAGATCGTCCAGCAAGGTCGGCCGGAGGTCGCGGATTATGCGGCCGATCTCCGTCGATACCCGCTCCGCCAGGCCGTTGGCAGAAGCCAGCGCCCGTCGCAGCTCGCCGTCATGGGGGTCGGCCATCTGCGAAGCCGTGCTGATGGCGAGGGCGAGACCGGTCAGGAGTTGGGCGGGCTCGTCATGCAGTTCCCGTGCGATCCGCTTCCGCTCCTCTTCCTGCGCCGCTATGTACCGGCGGAGGAAGGTGCTGCTCGCTTCTTCTTTGCGGCGAACGGCGTCGTACAGGCGGGCGTTCTCGATGGCCACTGCGAGCTGGCTGCCGATGGAGACCAGCAACTGCAGTCTGGTATCACCGAAGCATGCCTCCCGCGGGCAAGCGATGAAGATCTCGCCCAGCACCTTATCTCCCGTGGCAATGGGGACGCAGGCAAGGTCGGAGCCGTCATACCGGGCCCGGCCGATGTCAAGCCGGTCCTCCGGCCGCCGGGCCGACCATACGAGCTTCTTGAACTGCGCCGGGTCGAGGCCACGCAACACCGTGACCGGCTCTTCCCTGTCGTCCTCGCTGCGCACCAGTATCCCGCCCGCCTGCGCATCCACCAGGTCGAGCACAAGGTCCAGGGCAAGGCCCAGGGTGCCCCGCAGGTCCATCGACCGCGCCATAGCAGAGGAGAGGGAGACCAGGGTGGAGAGCTCCTCGCTCATGCGGATGACCTGCTCCTCCATTCGCTTGCTCTCGGTCACGTCGCGAACGGCCTCCAGCACCGTCACGACCTCCCCGCGGCCGTTCTTTATCGGCGACACCTCGATGTCGAGATAGGTGATGCCGCCAGAGGCGTCGTGGTGTGCTTGCGTGGCGCGGGCCGGCTGGCCGCTCCGCCACACGGCGCGCGCCGGGCACCCACCGTGCCAGAGCTCGCACGTCTCGCCCGGGCCGCGAAGGGCGCGATAGCACGTATGCCCAACGAGTGACCCTTCCTCGCCGCGCCGGCGCAGGAGGGCTCGGTTGGCCTCTACCACACGGTAGTCCTTGTCGAGGACGGCTAGCTGGTCTTCCAGCGTGTTGAACAGGGTGATCAGGTAGTCGCGAGAGCGCTCGAGGCTGTTCCGCGCGTCGCGCAGCTCAGCCGTCCGCTGCAGCACCTTCTGCTCCAGTTCCTGGCCCCAGCGGCGGATCTCCTCCTGCGAGGCCTTCAGGCGCTCTCGCATTGCCTCGAAGGCGCCGGCCAGGACGCTGATCTCGCCGCTGCCCATGGGTGGCACGCGCTCCTCCAGGTCGCCTTCGGCGATGCGGACGCACGCATCGGTCAGCGCCTCAACGGGCCGCACCATGCGCATGACGATGAACCAGCTCAGCACGCAGGCGACCACGAAGAACGCGCTCCCGACAAGGAGCGCGCGGTAGAACAGAGCGTCGGCGAAGACGACAAAGCCGGAGAATACAAGTACCAGTCCCAGGCTCACCAGAGCCAGGACACGGAGAAGGAGGCTTGTCCTATCGAAGAGCCGCCTCGTTCTTCGGAGGAGCATCCTCGCTCTATGGAGAAGGTGCACCAGCTCTACTCCCGGCACTCAGGGGATCCGCCCCCACGTCACGCGCGGTCGGCGTAGGCCTTGCGGTGCTCGGCTTCTCATCGCATCCGCTGCCCGGCCAGCCAGGTTTCGCAGCCGATGTCGCTTGCAGCAACCCTGGCAAGCGTATCATGGCCGGCCGAGCCGAGGCGCGGCGTTGGGTTTTTCCCTGCATTGTGAACCGTATCACGCCCGACGCCAAAGTTCAACGGGTAGGCCTGCGGCGGACGCAACAGCACGGCTCCGCCTCAGCGGCCTCCGGAAGAGGAGGGGGCGATGGGGCAAGGGGCCGAGATCGGGTGGCGTCGTAGTCCGGCGGGAATCCCGTAGACGGCTTCTGTCGTCGCCAGGTTGTGTCAGAAGCCCTTGTAGGGGTTGGGCCCCATGGCCCGCAGCTCTTCCGCAAAGTCGTTGAGTATCTGGGGGAGCTTATCGTACTCGTCGATGGCCACCTGCACCAGCTTGACGCGCTCCGGCTCCAGCCGCAATCGGCCGAGCGTCTCCCGGACGTTCTCCATGCGCCGGTTTGCCAGCTCGCTTCCCTGGATGAAGTGGCACTGATAGTCGTCGCCGTAGCGGCAGCCGAGGAGAATCACACCATCGATCCCGCGGGACATCGCATCGGCGATGAAGACAACGTTGGTGGAGCCCAGGCAGCGCATCGGGAGCACGCGGACGCTCGGGTCGATCATGGTCCGTCGGGTACCGATCATGTCCAGCACCGGGTAGGCGTCGTTCTCGCAGGCGAGGACGAGAACGCGCAGCTTCTCCTCCTCTTCGGGGACGGAGATGGCTTTGATGGCAGACGCGAGCTGATCGATGCTGTAGTTCTTGAATGAGATCAAGCGCTCGGGGCAGGCGCCCATGCACACGCCGCAGCGGCGGCAGCGGCTCAGATTCGGCAGGGGCGTGCCCTTCTCGTCCTCGTCGATAGCGCCGAAGGGGCACTCTTCCGTGCAGCGCTTGCACTGGGTGCAGCGCTGGAGGTAGTAGGACGGGAAGTAGGGGTCGCCGATGCGCGGGTGGAGTGCCTGGCCCTGCTCCAGGAGCGTCAGGGTCTGCACGGCGCGCAGCGCGGCCCCCGTGGCGTCCTCCATGCTCGACACAACGTTCATCGGATCGCGCACGCAGCCGGCGGTGAAGATGCCGGTGCGCTGCGTCTCATAGGGCCAGCAGACGAAGTTGGAGTCGGGGAAGCCAAGCTTGGATATCGGCAGGTCGGGACCCTGACGGTACTGGAGGTTGAGCGCTCCGCTAGCCTTCGGCTCCATGCCCACCGCCAGGACGACGAGGTCGGCCTCTAGCTGCACGGCCTCGCCCAGCGGGGTGTGCTGTGCTTGCACGAGCAGCGTGCCATCGCCTCCACCGCTCACGGAGGTGACTTCGCCTCTCAGGAAGAAGACTCCCTCCTCCTCCTGCACCCTCTGGTAGAAGTCCTCGTACTGGCCGGGGGTCCGGATGTCCTTGTGCAGGATGTAGACCTGGGCTCCCGGCTGAGCCTGGCGGACGTAGAGCGCCTGCTTCAGCGACACCAGGCAGCAGACCGACGAGCAGTAGGACAGGTGGTTCTCGTCCCGGGAGCCGGCGCACTGAACGAAGACGACCTTCTTCGGAGGCTTTCCGTCGGAGGGACGCACCAGCCGGTTCTCCTTGGCCATCTCTTCGAGAGTGATGCTTGTGACGACGTTCGGTGACTGGCCGAAGCCCAGGTGTGAGAGCTTCGTGGCGTCGTACGGCGTCCAGCCTGTGGCCAGCACGATGGATCCGACCCTCAGGTCGACCGAGGTGCCGTCCTGAAGGGCCGCGACCTGAAACGCTCCCGGCCCTCCTTCTACCTTCTCTATCCGCGTCGAGGTGAGTACCTTGATGTGGGGATGATCCTGGACCGCCGCCATCGTTTCCGCCACCGGAGGGGGCTCCAGATCGCGGTAGGGGGGACGGCTGGGCGAGACCTGGTGGAACTGAGCGAGCCAGCCACCAAGGACGGGCTTCTCCTCTACCAGGACGACATTGCAGCCGGCCTCCGCGGCTCCCAGCGCCGCCGTCAGGCCGCTGATGCCGCCGCCGACGACGAGAACCGTGCGCTCCGGACCCTCGCCGGGCGGATCGGGGGGCCCTGTCTTCTCGCTCTTGACGATCCCCATGCGAAGCATGTCCTCGGCGAGGGCCTGCGTCTCTTCATCGCCGGCAACATGGCTCCACGCGACCTGCTCGCGCAGGTTGACGCGCTCGACGAGAGCTGACCCAAGGGAGAACTCCGCGGTCTTTACGCGGGGCGAGCAAGCAGCGATGACGAGCCTCTGGATATCCTCGCCTTGCCCCTCCTGGGTCAGGCTTCCCACTCCCTCCGGGCCACAGAGGAAGGGGTGCTGCGTGACCGAGACGCCGAACTCCTCCTCGACCGTCGAGCAGAGGCGCTCGATGTCCAGCGCCTCGCCTATGCCACAGCCGGTGCAGACGTAAACACGGGGCTTTGCATCCATGAGATCAGTTCCTGGTCAGGTCTTGAATGGCCTTGAGGGCTGCCGCGGTACCGTCCCGCACGCTGCTGGCGACGTCCATCGGACGCTTGGCCACCCCCGCGACGTGGATACCGTCGCCGCGGCCGTCACCTGTCACGAACCCGTAGGCGTCGTGGGCGATGTCCACCCCGGCCAGGCCGTCGGCGGGCACCATCCCCGTGGCCAGCACGACCAGGTTCACGGTGCGGCGGATCTTCTCACCCGTCAGGCTGCTGTCTGCCTCTACCATCAGGTCTCCCGTGGCCGGGTCTTCCTCAACCCGCGCCACTTTGCCGAAAAGGATCTCCACCCCCTCGTCCTCCTGGACTCGGCGGTAGAACTCCTCGTAGCGGCCCGGCGCCCGCACGTCCATGAAGAACAGCGACGCGCGGGAATCCGGGTTCTGCTCGCGCAGGTAGGTGGTCTGCTTGAGCGATGCCATGCAACACACGGCCGAACAGTAACGCAGGTGGTTCTCGTCACGGGAGCCGGCGCACTGAATGAAGGCGACGCTCTTGACCTCCTGGCCGTCCGTCGGGCGGACGACGCGGCCGGCGGTGGGGCCATCGGTCGCGGCCAGACGCTCCATCATGACGTTGGTGATCACGTTGCCGTACTTGCCGAACCCCAAAAGGTCCAGCGCCTTGGCGTCGTAGGGCTGCCAGCCGGTCGCCAGGACAATCGACCCCACTTGCAGCTCGACGCTCTCCGGCTCCATCGTCAGGTCGATGGCGTCATAGCGGCAGGCGGGGACGCAGAGGCCGCACTCGGCGCCACGACAGACCGTGCCGTCGATGGCATACGTCATCGGCATGGCGATGCCGTGTGGCAGGTAGATGGCCTTCGTCACGCCCATGCCGTAGTTGAACTCATCCTCCCGTTCGACAGGGCAGACCGCCACGCATTCCCCGCACGCCGTGCACCTGTCGCGCACGTAGCGGGGCTGGAGCCTCAACGTCACCTGGAAGTCTCCCCGCTGGCCGGCCACCTTCTCCACCTCGGCGAGGGTGAAGAGTCGAACGCGCGGGTTCGTCCGGATACGCTTGAAGTAGAGCTCCAAGCCGCAGGCCGGCGGGCACAGCTTCGGGAAGTAGCGGTGCATGCGAGCCACCCGTCCCCCGGCGCTGGCGTCCTTCTCCGCCAGGAAGACGTCATGCCCCGCCTCCGCCGCTTCCAGCGCAGCGCTCATTCCCGCCATCCCGCTCCCGATGACCAGGATGCTCCCGTTCATCATGCTCTTCTTCCCCGCATCCGGAGCCTCCTCTGACCTTCGCTCGCTCTCGAGGCCGTCACACGCTTTGCCGACCGAGGCCCACTAGAGCACTTGCACCGCTACATGGGCCTCTAGTGTCAATCTAGGCCCGGCACGGTGGAGGCAGAAGGGCCATTTGGCCTCTGGCGTCAGGTACAGCCGTACCTACTTGCCCTCGGCCGAATGGCCTCACGTCTTTCCATTTCTCAGCCAGGGAGTGACTGGATCCGTACACGCAGTAGTAGGGCCCCGGCCCAAGCAGCCAGGCTGTCCCGCCTGCGAAGCTTCTCGTCAGCGCCGCCCCGCCCTTGATGAGCGGGGCGGCGGCTGACGGTCGCGGCACGTTACTTAACGAGCTCCACGTACGGCTTCTGGCTGAACTGCCAGTCGCCTGAGGCCGCGTCGTACTTGGAGTTGACGAACACCTTCCAGTTGGCGTCGTCGATCTCCGGGTAGTCGGTCCGGTAGTAGTAACCCGGCCAGCGCGTCTCCTTGCGCTCGAGCATGTGGCGGACGTGCGCCTCTGCCGTCCAAGCCCGGTGGTGCAGCTCCCAGCATCGCATGAGGTCGTGCAGGTTGCTGGCACCCAGCTTGGCCAGGTCCTCCTTGAAGATGGCGAGCAGCTCCAGCGCGCGCTTGAGCATGGGCTCGCTGGTCTTGTACCAGGTGGAGGCGCCGGCAGCGTACTCGTCCATCAGCTTCTGCAAGCGCGTGAGCCCCTGCTTCGGCGTGATGAAGTTGGGGTTGACGTCCGGCACCGTCGAGGCACCCTTGTACTGCTCGTAGGTCTCCAAAGGCTGGTAGATCTCTGCCTTCAGAGCGTCCACCTTCCCCTGGTCGAGCGAGACATCGCCGGGGTTGTCGCGGACGAAGGACACGGCTGCCTTGGCGGCGAGCCGGCCCTCGGTGAAGGAGCCGGACGAGAACTTGTGCGGCGCGGCCCCGACGCCGTCGCCGGCGGTGAAGAGGCCCTTTACCGTGGTCATCCGGTTGTAGCCCCAGCTCCAGTCTGCGGGACCACCGAGGTCGCCCGGGCCGCTGACCCACATCCCGGCGCAGCCGGAGTGGGAGCCCATGATGTAGGGCTCGGCCAGTTGCAGCTCCGAGGCCTGCGCCTCGGGGGCGATGTTCTGACCGGCCCACAGGATGGCCTGGCTGATCGTCATGTCCAGGAAGTCTTCCCAGGCTTCGCTCTCAAGCTCCTTGAGCTTCTTGGCGTCGCCGGCGGCCAGGTCGGCCAGCGCCTCATCGGTGCGCATGTAAATCGGGCCCTTGCCGTCGAGGATGTCGACGAGCATGAGGTGGTTGCGCAGCGGGGTGGGTGTGGGAGTGATTGAGCCGTACGGCTCGTACTTCTTGAGCTCGTCGGCGCGGGTGACGATGTAGTTCTCTCCGAAAGCGTTGGTCGCCTTCGACTTGAGGAGGAGGAACCAGGCGCCGACAGGCCCGTAGCCGTCCTTGAACCGGCTCGGGATGAAGCGGTTCTCCATCTGCGTCATCTCGGCGCCGGCCTGCAGCATCATGGCGAATGTGGAGCCGGTGTCGAAGATGGCGTACCAGGTGCGGCCCAGGCCCTCGCCCACGGAGCGCGGCCGGAAGAGCAGCGTGGCGCCGCCGGCGCAGACGATGGTCGTCTTCGCCTTGAACACGTAGAACTTGCCGCCGCGCACGTCGACGCCCACGGCGCCGATGACTCGGTTGGGGTCGTTCGGATCGCTCAGGAGGTGGGTAACGGCCACGCGCTCGTACAAGTTCTCCTGGCCGATGGCGGCGCGAGCCCCGTCGGCGACGATGGGCTTGTAGGACTCGCCGTTGATCATGATCTGCCAGCGGCCCTCACGGACGTACCGGCCCTCAGGCGTCTTCCAGATCGGAAGACCCCACTCCTCGAAGAGGTGGACCGACCCGTCCACGTGGCGCGCCACGTCGTAGACGAGGTCCTCTCGCACGATGCCCATCAG
>CAZMGB010000005.1:158645-176459 GCA_964565775.1 uncultured Dehalococcoidia bacterium | reverse complement strand
GGATGTCCATCACCAGAAAGGGGGTGATCTCCTTCGCCCGGCGGGACACGGCGCTGGCTGACTGTTCCATAATACTTGAACATAACAAGACCCCGGCCGGAAAACAACTATTCAGAACGATGTCCCGAGGCCTCAATTCACCCGTAATGCCTCGCAATCAATCGGTGGCACAGGCTTTCCAGCCTGTGCGACGCAGACCAAACATACATGGCCCGATATGGCCGCCCCAATATGAAAATCTCTTGCAGGGGAGGACCTGCGTGTCCGCCCCTTAGAGCGCACATATGGGTTCATGGTAAATCTTCCGTAGGGGCGCGCCCGCGGCGCGCCCCGACAAGGGCGTTGCCAGCGTCTTTATTTGGCCGCGGCCCGGCGCCCCCCGCGCCCCGAGGCGGGCTCGCCCTGCCCCGGTTGCGTCCTTCTCGGGCCCGCGTGTTCGGGGGCCGCGCGCGCGGCCCGTTCGCGGCGCAGCTCCTCTCGCAGCGCCGCCACCTCCGGCCCTTCGCGCGTCCCCGAATCGAACAGGCGGCGCAGCTTCCGCTCGGGCGCGAGCATCTCGTTGCTGACGCCGCCCAGGTGGAGCACGATGTGGTGCACGCCCGTGTCGGCGGCGTGGTCGATAGTGTGCCTGGCGAACTCGACTGCTGCCCGCCGCTCATCTTCGTCGACGGAGGCGAGGTTGAGGGCGTCGCTCCATCGGCCGTCGGAGTGCCGAACGCGGGGCATGGGCGCGTGAACGCTGGATATGGGCAGTATGTTGCCGTTGGTCAGCGCCGCGAACGCCTCCGGAACGACCGTGTAGTTGACCTCGATGGCGTCGTAGCCCAGGTCGCGGGCAGCGCGGGCGAAGTCGCGGATGTCGGCGAAGCGCTCCTGCTGCGCCCACATCGTCGAAAGGGAGAGCATCTGCCTCAGGGCTCCTTGACTGGTCCTCTAGTCCAGGTTAGCGAACGTTGGGGCTTGAAGGAAGCCGCAGGCCGCGAGCTACAGGCCCATTGGCTTGAGCTGAAAGGGCTCGCGGCTCACCGCAGGCTCAGCCCGGCCGACAGGCTGTAGAGGCCCTGCCTTCCAAACATCCGAACATCTCCGCTGACCACCACAATCCCGACCCCCCAAGGAAACCGCCACAGTTATCGAGCATTCGCAGCTCTGACGAATAGCCCATAACTCCACCGGCTCTTGGCCCGCCGATGTACAATTTCCCTGCCCGCGCCAGTCTTCCGTCAGGCCTGCAGCCTTGGCTTTCTCTGCCGAAGCTACACAGGAGAGGTCATCTTGGACATCGAAGGATCGGCTCTGCTTGGCAAGTTTCCGCAGACCCCGTTGATGCCGCCTCCAGCGAATCGCCACCAACCGAGGGCACGACGTGATGAATGCCCCTATTACCGACGCTGATATCCGCCTTGTCGCCAGGAGGGCTGCCGCCCGCCTCATCGACGGTTCCCTCGTCGCATTTACCCTTATTTCGTTGTGGGGCTTCGGCTTCGTCCTCGTTGCCGGCGACTGCCCTTCCGATAGCCCGGACTGTTACCCAAAAGGAGCGGCCGCCGTTGTGGTGCTGACCCTTGCTGGCAGTGCTTTCTTCCTCGGAACTGTCAGCCCTGTTCTCTACGACGTCATCGGCGTGGCGCGCTGGCAGAAGACCGTAGGCAAGTCAGCCGTCGCACTCCGCGTGACGCGAATCGACGGTGGCTATCCCAGATGGTGGCAGTGTCTGACTCGAGCCGCCACCTTTTGGCTTTCCCTCCCCGTCCCTGCCCTCGCGATTTGTGATGCACTCAGCTCCTCTGCGACCACTGGCAGATGGAAGTCTCTCGAACTGGCCCTGAGCCTGGCATGTATCGCTGGAGCAGCCACGTTCATGCTACTTCAACGAAGGTTCCTGCACGACTGGGTAGCGCGCACACGCGTGGTGCCCTTACAGCCCCGGGTCAACCTCTTCCCCCCTCTGCCATCTTAGTACCGCCCACCAGCGCGGCCGGCCGGTCCGCCCGACGCATCCCGGTCGGCGGGGTGGGGGCATGGCGCGCAATGCGGGGGACGTGACTATTCGGGGCCCCGGAGCCTGAGGCTTACGATGGTCAGCACCAGCCCACCCAGGGCGGCGGCGGGAAGGCTGACGACGACGCCCAGGCCGTTATCGAGCCTGAGGGCCGGCACCAGGAGGCCGCCGCCGACGCCGCCGGCTACCACCAGCGGCAGCGCAAAGAGCACCCGCTGCCCTCCTCGCCAGGCCGCCGCCAGCAGCCAGCTCAGGCCGGCCAGCGAGGCCCACAGCAGCACCAGGATCGCCAGGGCGAGGGCGGGAAAGCTCATGAGGCGGGGTTCGTCGGGATTTCCCGAAGGGAGATCAGCACTTCGTCCGGGGGCCAGGCGCCGGCGCCGTCCATTGGCCCGGCTGAGCTTGCCGAAGCCTCCGCGATGACCTTGTTCCCCTCGTCGATGAGCGCCGGCAGGAAGTCCTTCTCCTCTGCCGTTCGCACCACCTCGCCCTTGCGGAAGATGGCGCCCCTACCCTTGCCCGCGGCGATGCCGATGTCGGCCATCCTCGCCTCGCCGGGGCCGTTGACGACGCAGCCCATGACGGCCACCGTGATCGCCCTGCCCAGCTTCTGGAAGTGCTCCTCCACCCGGTTCGCGAGGGAGATTAGGTCCACCTCGACGCGGCCGCAGGTGGGGCAGGCGACGATGGTGGGCCCCCGCTGGCGCAGGTTCAACGACGAAAGGATGTCCCAGCAGACCGGGATCTCCTCCCTGGGGTCGGCGGCGAGGGAGACGCGGATGGTGTCGCCGATGCCCTCCGAGAGGAGAATGCCGATGCCGATGGCGCTGCGCACGGAGCCGGCGCGGGGCGTGCCCGCCTCCGTCACCCCCAGGTGCAGCGGGTAGGGGATCCTGATAGCGATGTCGCGGTAGGCCGCCACCATCGTCGGCACGTCGAACGCCTTGAGGGAGACCTTGATGAGGTCGAAGCCCATCTCCTCCAGCAGGCCGATCTCCCAGAGGGCGGCGTCGACCATGCGCCGGTGCGAGGGCGGCGGAAGCTCGCCCTCGGCCAGAGGCGGCAGGGGCGGCAGGCTGCCGGCGTTGACCCCGACGCGGATGGGGATCGCCCGCTCCTTGGCCTCCCGTACCACGGCCCGCACCTTCTCCGGGTCGCGGATGTTACCGGGGTTGAGGCGCAATCCGTGCACCCCCGCCCGTATGGCGTCGAGGGCGAGCCGGTGGTCGAAGTGGATGTCGGCGACCAGGGGCACGGGCGTCCTGCGAACGATCTCGGGGAGGGCAGCAGCCGCCTCCTTGTCGGGCACGGCGACTCGCACGATCTCGCAGCCCAGGTCGGCCAGCTCGTGGCTCTGGCGCAGCGTCGCCCGTACGTCGGCCGTGTTCGTCGACGTCATCGACTGGACGACGATGGGAGCATCGCCCCCGACCGTCACGTCGCCGATGTGGACAGGCCTGGAGCGCCTGCGCTGCGTCATCTGAAGAGGCTCTCTCCCTGAATGAGGCGGACGACGTCGAAGTAGCTGAGTACCACCGCCAGAATGAGGATCGCAGCCAGGCCGATGAGGTGGACCAGCGCCTCTTTTTGGGGCGCTATCCTCCGGCCGCGCCGCACGATCTCGAGGAGTACGAAGACAACACGACCGCCGTCGAGCATCGGTAGGGGCAGGATGTTGATGACCGCCAGGTTTATGCTGAGAAGGGCGGTGAACTCCAGAAGGGACCGCCAGCCCGCGTTCTGCACGACCTCCCCTGTGGTCTGAGCGATGCCAACCGGCCCGGCAACCTTGGGCCCTCCCCCTCCCTTGAACCAGGAGATTATCTCGTTTCTGAAGAGGGTGAGGGAATCAAACGTGGATCTGACGCCGAGCCGGAAGGCCTTGAGGGGCGCGTAGGACTGCCTCTCAGTGAACAAATACTGGGCGCCGATGATGATGCCCGTGGGACCCTGGGGGAAGCGCAGCTCTTGCCCGGCGTCCAGCTTGTACGGGTTGGGCAATCCCGCGGCGGCCGCGACGGCCTCTTCGCTCACGCCCAGGCGTTTCGCCGCCGAGGTAACCGTCTCTCCCTCCTGAGGCACGAAGACAATGGCGTCCGGCCCTTGGCCGATTGTGAGCGCTTGCCCGGCCTTTAGAGTCGATTCTATGCCCGCTGCCTGCCTCACGCTGTCGACGCTGAGCCCCAGCTCCTCTGCGACTGAGATGACATCCTCACCGGGCTGAACGACGTGGACGATATCGGGCGCCGCCCAGCGGGCCTTGACCGGGATCGTTATGAACTCGTTCTCCCGCTTGACGGTGATGTCGACCGTTTGGCCCAGGTTGAGTCGGATGTCGTAGCCGGCCTCCTGCACGTTCTTCACGTCGCGGCCGTCGATCTTGTAGATGACATCGCCCTGCTTCAAGCCGGCCGCCTGCGCAGGGGAGCCCGGCATCACCTCGTGGATGACCGCGCGTCCCGCGGACACCTCCCGCGGGATCATGAAGCCGGCAGTGAAGAGGACGATGGGCAACAGGAAGTTCATGATCGAGCCCGCCGAGAGCACGACGAGCCGAATGGGGCGCGGCTTCGCCGCCAGGCTTCGCGGGTCGGAGGGGTCCTCTTCGCCCAGCATACGGGTGAAGCCGCCGAGGGGCAGGGCGTTTATCGAGTAGTCAGTTTCGCCGCGCCTGATGGCCCACAGTCGCGGCGGATATCCGATGCCGAACTCCAGCACCTTGACGCCTGAGAGCTTGGCCGTGATGAAGTGGCCGAACTCGTGCGCGAGCACAAGGACGACGATGATGGCGATGAAAGGAACGACGGAGTCGAAGATCGTCATGCCTTGGCCTTCACCCAGTCCTCGGCCCAGTGGCGGGCCCGAGCGTCGGCCTCCAGGATAGCGTCCAGGGTCGGCTCGGGGGTGTCGTCGTGAACCGCAAGCGCTCCCTCGATGACATGGGGGATGTCCGTAAAGCGTATATGTCCGGCCAGGAAGTGCTCGACGGCGACCTCGTCGGCAGCGGCCAGGGCCGCGGGGTACGTGCCTCCCCGCCGGCCGGCCTCCAGGGCCAGCGCTAGGCAGGGGTAGCGCCCAAGGTCCAGCACGTCGAAGTGCAGCCTCCCCAACTGTGTCAGGTCGAGCCGGAACGCCGATGGCGCCGCTACCCGCTCCGGGTAGCAAAGGGCGCACTGGATGGGAAGCTGCATGTTCGGTATTCCTAGCTGAGCCTTGATGCAGCCGTCGACAAACTCTACGAGCGAGTGGATGATGCTCTCCCGGTGCAGCACCACTTTAATGTTCGGCAGCGGGACGCCAAACAGCCAGCGGGCCTCAATTGCCTCCAGTCCTTTGTTGAACAATGTGGCGGAATCGACTGTGATCTTCCTTCCCATCTGCCAGGTGGGGTGGTGCAACGCCTCGTCCGGCGTGACCAGTGCCAGCTCTTCGGCCGACCTGTCGCGGAAGGCGCCGCCTGAAGCCGTCAGGATGATGCTGCTGACGCTCGTCCGGTCCTCACCCCAGAGGCACTGCCAGATGGCGCTGTGCTCGCTGTCGATGGGCCTGATCTGGGCCCCGGCCGCCGCCTTGGTGATGACGCTGCCTGCCATCACCAGGGCCTCCTTGTTGGCCAGGGCCACCATCTTGCCCGCGCGCAGCGCTGACAGGGTTGGCGAAAGCCCCGCCTTGCCCGCTGTCGCCACTACCAAAATGTCGACGTCGGGGTGGAAGGCCATCTCCTCCATGGAGACGCGTTCTGCGTCTCTCGGGGTGGGATCGTCGTTCAGATCGCCCGTGAAATCCTCGCAGCAGACAAGCGCCGACGAGAACTCGC
The DNA here is from genome assembly GCA_964565775.1 of uncultured Dehalococcoidia bacterium. Classification (GTDB taxonomy): domain Bacteria; phylum Chloroflexota; class Dehalococcoidia; order DSTF01; family JALHUB01; genus CAZMGB01. The sequence goes on along the minus strand of CAZMGB010000005.1, from coordinate 170,640 downwards.
GCGTCTGCTCCTGGAGCAGCGCCACGTTGTGGCCGGCCGCCAGCCCCACCACCCGGAAGCGACCCCGCAATCGGCGCACCACTTCCAGGGTCTGGCGGCCGATCGAGCCGGTCGAACCGAGAATCGCGAGCCCCTTCACGGCACTACCCACATCACAAAGTAGTATAGCATGACGACTGTGAAGAGGACGCTGTCCAGCCGGTCCATCAGGCCGCCGTGGCCGGGGACGAGCTGGCTCGCGTCCTTGATCCCCATCCCCCGCTTGAGCATCGATTCCGCGAGGTCGCCTAGCTGTGCGGCGAGGGGCAGAAGTACGGCGACGGGCACGATGAGGGCCGCCTCTTTTCGCAGCCCCAGGAAGTAGTTCAGCAGGAGCACCGCCGTCGCACCGAAGAGCAGCCCTCCTACGGAGCCCTCCAGCGTCTTGCCCGGGCTTATGCGCCCGGCGACGGACCGGCGCCCCAGGGCCTTGCCCACAAAATACGATGACGTGTCGGTGGCGAAGGTAGCGAGGAGCGCCAGCAGCGTCCAGTCGCGGCCGTCCGGCCCCTGGCGGAGCAGGACGATGTGGCTCCCCAGCCAGCCCACGTAGAGCACTCCGCCCACGGCCCAGAGCCACTGGTCGAGGCCCTCCTGGGGGGAGGCCGTGAGGGTGACCCACAGGAGGGGCAGGACCACGAGGCCGGTGGCGGCCCAGAGCATCCAGTCGCCGCCGGTGTGGGCGGCCACGGCCAGCACCGCCGCCCAGCCGGCAGCACCCAGGGCGAGCGGGCGCCGCCATCCCGTCCGGGATGCCTGGAACTCCAGGGTGGCGACGAAGAGGATGATGGCGACGGCGGCTGTGAACCAGCGCCCACCCGCGACGGTGAGGCCCAGGACGATGGGCAGTCCCACCGCTGCGCTGGCCACCCTTCGTCCGAGCATCCGTGGACTCGGTTCCTCTGGTTCTCTAGGGGGTGGGCCGGCCGCCCTCCTGGCCCGAGTTCTTGGGCTCGACGAGGCCGAAGCGGCGCTGGCGCTCGCTGTAGGCCATCAGAGCCCGCTCGATCTCCTCGCTGTCGAAGTCCGGCCAGAGGGTGGGGGTTGCATAGTATTCGGAGTAGGCCGACTGCCAGAGGAGGAAGTTGCTCAGGCGCATCTCGCCGGCGGTTCGGATTATCAGATCTGGGTCGGGCAGGCCCGCAGTGTAAAGGTAGGAGTCGAGCAGTTCGGCGTCGATCTTGTCCGCCGGCACGCCATCGGCCACGATTCGTTGAATCGCGTCCAAGATCTCGGCACGGCCGCCGTAGTTGAAGGCGATGCTGACCGTCATCCGCTGGTTGTTCTTCGTCAGCTCGATGGCGTCCTGCACCCTCTTCTGCAGTCCGCGCGACAGCGGGTCCAGCCGTCCCAAATGGCGGAGGCGGACGCCGTTCTCATGAAGCGCCCGCAGCTCGCGGTTGATGACCCTGCCCACCAGCCGCAGGAGAGCGTCCACCTCCTTCCTGGGTCGGCCCCAGTTCTCCGTGGAGAACGCGAACAGGGTAAGGTACTCCACGTCGTGCTCGGCGAAGCACTCGATGTTCCGGCGGATGTTCTCGGTGCCCGCCCGGTGGCCTGCCTGGCGGGAAAGCCCACGTCTCTTAGCCCAGCGCCCGTTGCCATCCATGATGATGGCGACGTGGCGGGGCACGTGAGCGATCTTCCTCTTCTGTTGCGTGATCGGCGTGGCTGGCTCTGCGATCATGGTCAAACCGGCCCCCATGCGCCGGGGGCGGCGCCCCTATGCCTCGAGGAGCTCCTCTTCCTTCTGGCGGCCGAGGCCATCGATGTCCTTGACGTACTGATCGGTTAGCTTCTGGAGACGCTCCTGACCCCGCCTTTCATCATCTTCGGAGATCTCTTTCTCCTTTTCGAGGCGACGCAGGTGCTCTAGACAATCCCGTCGCACGTTGCGGGCCGCCACCCTCCCCTCCTCGACCCGGCGGTGGACCAGCTTCACCAGCTCCTTTCGCCGCTCCTCGGTGAGCTGCGGGATCGCCAGGCGGATGATCTGTCCGTCATTGGTGGGGTTGAGGCCCAGGTCCGATTTCTGGATCGCCTTCTCGATGGCCCTCAGTGTCTGACGGTCCCAGGGCTGGATGGTGAGAAGGCGGGCCTCCGGCGCGGATACCGTCGCCAGTTGGTTTACGGGCGTGGGCGTCCCGTAGTAGTCCACGCGCACGTGGTCGACGAGGCTTGGCTGTGCGCGACCGGTGCGGATGGCGGCCAGCTCCCGCTTGAGTGCCTCGACAGCCTTCTTCATGCGTTCTTCAGCATCTGCGAGAGATTCATCGATCATGCCAGGCCTTCACCTCACGCATAACAAGCTCTCGCGAGCGCCGGGCACAGCAAGGTTGGCGGCTAGACCGCGGACAGGACCGATTCCTCGGCGCCGACAAGGGTGCCTATCTTCTCCCCCTGGATGGCCCGCACGATGCTGTCGGGCGCCAACAGGTCGAAGACGATGATCGGCAGGCGGTTGTCCATGCACAGGGAGAGGGCGGTGCTGTCCATCACCTCCAGGCGGCGGCTGATGGCCTCCATGAAGCTGAGGGTGTTGAACTTGCGAGCGGCTGGGCTCTTGAGGGGGTCGGCGTCATACACGCCGTCGACGCGGTTCTTTGCCATGAGGAGCACTTCGGCTCCGACCTCGACGGCGCGCAGGGCGGCCGCGGTGTCCGTGGTCATGTAGGGATTGCCCGTACCGGCCGCGAAGATCACGACCCGTCCCTTCTCCAGGTGGCGAATGGCGCGACGGCGGATGTACGGTTCGGCCACCTGCCGAACGTCGATGGCTGACTGGGTGCGTACGGTGAGGCCGGCTTTCTCGAGGGCGTCCTGGAGGGCCAGGGCGTTGATGATGGTCGCAAGCATGCCCGCGTAGTCGGCGGTAGCCCTGTCCATGCCGGCCGCGCTGGCCGTCGTGCCGCGAAAGATGTTGCCGCCGCCCACCACCACCGCCATCTGCGTCCCCTTCTCGTGCGCCGACTTGATCTGCCCGGCGATCCCTGCCAGCGTGTAGGCGTCGATGCCCCAGCTCGCCTCGCCCATGAGGGCCTCGCCGCTCAGCTTGAGGAGGGTGCGCTTGTACGCCGCCGCGGCCATCTCTCCTACTCCTCCCGGCCCAGCTCGAAACGCGCGAATCGGCGTACCTGGATGTTCTCGCCGGTCTTGGCCACGGCCTCCGCTATGACCTGCTGGATGGTCCGGGAGGGGTCCTTGATAAAGGCTTGGAGAAGGAGGCAGAGCTCCGCGGGCTCGCCCTCTGCGTCAGGGGGCAGGTCCTCCTCAGAAACGGCGATGGGGCCCATCGCCGCCACCTGCATCGCCAGATCGTGGGCCAGCTCCTTGAAGATGTCGGTGCGCGCGACGAAGTCCGTCTCGCAGTTCACCTCCACCATGGCGCCGATGCGTCCCCCAGCATGGATATAGCACTCGACGAGTCCCTGGGTCGTGACCCGGTGGGCCCTGGTCTCGGCCAGGGCTATGCCGCGCTCTCGCAAGATCTCCACCGCCCTGGCTATGTCGCCTTCGGCCTCCTCCAGCGCTCTCTTGCATTCCAAGATGCCGGCGCTGGTCTGTCCTCGCAGCACCTTGACGTCGGCTGCGGATACGATGATCACGTACTACTCCCCTCCTGTGGCAGGACTCAGCACGCGGGCTCGGGTGCGCCCTCGGCTTGCACCGGTTCGGGCGGGGCGGGCTCGTCCGGCGAGGCCGAGAACGTCTGCTCGTCCAGCACTCCAACGCCGACGGGCTCCAAACGCTCGCCCTGGGCTTCCAATTCGCGCTCCGCGAGGCCCTCGAGGGCGGCGTCGGCGATGCGCGCCGACATGAGCTTGACCGCCCTTATGGCGTCATCGTTCGAAGGTATCGGATAGTCGATCTCGTCGGGGTTGCCGTTGGTATCCACCATGGCTACGATGGGCACGCCCGTCCGGTTCGCCTCGGCGACGGTGATGCGCTCCAACGTGGGGTCGACGACGAAGACGGCCCCCGGCAGCTCGGTCATCTCCTTGATGCCGCCGAAGTGCCGGTTCAGCCTCTCGATCTCATTGCTTATCTTGAGGACTTCCTTCTTCAGCAAGCGCTCGAAATCGCCTCGTTCACGGGCGTCCTCCAGGCGCACGAGGTGGTCGATGCGACCCTGGATGGTGGCGAAGTTGGTGAGCGTGCCCCCCAGCCAGCGGTTGTTGACGTAGGGCATGGAGCAGCGCTTGGCCTCGAGTTCGATGGACTCCTTGGCCTGCTTCTTCGTCCCTACGAAAAGGATCTTTCTGCCGCGGGCTACCGTGCTGCGGACAAAGTCACACGCGACCGTGAGCCGTTCTACGGTCTGCTGGAGGTCGATGATGTGGATGCCGTTTCGCTTGGTGAAGATGAATTGGCGCATCCGGGGATTCCAGCGCCTGGTCTGGTGGCCGAAATGCACCCCCGCCTCCAGGAGCGCCTTCATGGTTACGGGTGTCGCCAAATGCTTTTCCTCTCCTCCTTCGACTCCATTGTCGGTCGCTGGGCGCTGCGCTGCCGATGGCTCGGCCATTCTCGCCACGCGCGCAAGCCTGGACGTTGCGCACTGTGCCCAGCGGTGACTCAGTATAGCATAGGCCCCAGGGGTGGGCAACGGCAGGGCAGGCTCGCGCCCCTCGTGCGCTCGTCCGGCGCAGGATTGCCGAGGAGTCTGCGCGCTCGCGTCTTCTCTGACGCTCGCTGGCACCCATGCGGGCGGGAGCGCCGAAAAGATGGCCCACGGTCATGCAGCGATGGCTTGGCGTGCTGGTGCACTTGATGCAAGGCCGCGAACCTGGATATGATAGAAAGAGGTACGTTCTCAGGAGGTTTTGGTTTGCCCCTATACGAGTATCGCTGCACCTCTTGTGGACATCAATATGAGAAGCGGGAGGGCTTCGAGGCCGCCCCGCTTCAAACATGCCCCCAGTGCGGCGGCAGCGCCCGGCGGGTCCTCCATCCGCCGCCCATCGTGTTCAAAGGCAGCGGCTTCTACGTCACCGACAACCGCAGGCCGTCCTACGGAGGCGATGGCGCCCGCACGGAGGCCCTCCCTTCCGGGGAGAAGGCCCAGCTTGCGGGGCCGTCGTCTAAGGGCGACGGCGGCACTTCCCCCGAGGGCGGCTCTTCCAGTGAGGAGGGCGCCCCCTCCGAAACCGTCGCTTCGAGCTAGACAAGCGCTTTGAAGGCGGTCCTGCAGCGCGTCACGCGGGCGTCAGTCGCCGTGGCAGGGGAGACGGTGGCTTCCATCGGCCCCGGTCTCGTCGTGCTATTGGGGGTCGCGCAGGGCGACGGCAGCGAAGACGCACGCCGACTGGCGAAGAAGACGGCCGAGCTGCGCATCTTCCCCGATGCTGAAGGTCGCTTCAACCTCTCGATTCTCGATGTGGGCGGCGAGGCGCTGGTGGTGAGTCAGTTCACCCTGCTGGCCGATACCCACAAGGGGCGCCGACCCAGCTTTGTGGGCGCGGCGCCGCCGGAGGAGGCGGAGCCGCTAGTCGATGCGTTCGCGGCGGCGCTCGCCTCGATGGGCGTGCGGGTAGCGACCGGCCGCTTCGGCGCCAAGATGCTGGTGGAGATCCACAACGACGGCCCTGTCACCATAACCCTTGACAGCGGCTAGAGAGAGGGTTCGTCCCGTCCTCGTCGCGGGCTGGACGGCGTGCCTCGGCTGGAATACACTATCGGCAAGCGTGCCTGGTCTCGGCGGCGGACCTGAAGTCTGAGGGCCACGCAGTTGCTCCAACTCCTTCTCTCCCGGCTTCTCCCTCCCATATCCCTCGCCGTTCTCGTTCTCTCTCTCCCCTGGACGCAGGGCGCCGTGACGGGCCAGCGAAGCGACCGGCCGGGCATCACGCGCGTCGCTCCCACCCTTGCCCAGCGTCAGGCGCTGTCCGACACGCTGACGTCAGCCGAGATGGCGGCGAACGGCGCGGTTCTGCGCGCTGACGTGCTCGGGCTCGCACGGGCAACCCGCGACCTGGAGGCGAGGCGGGCGCAGGCAGAGGCGGAGGCCGCGGCGGCAGCGTTGCCGCCCCCGCCGAGCCCCGAAGAGATCGGTGCGGCAGAGCTGGCCACGACTACCGTGCCGCCGGGCATCGAATTCGGTGAGAACGAGCGCTGGATCGCCGTGAACCTGACGACGCAGCGGGCCGTCGCCTTCGTGGGCTCGCAGCCGGTGCGGGTGGCCCTGGTGACGACGGGCGCTGACGGCTGGGAGACGCCGACGGGCGAGTTCAGGATCTATGCCCGCGTCGAGAACGAGACGATGAGTTCGGACGTCCTCGGCATCCCCCCCGACGCGCCTGACGGGTACTATCTGGAGAACGTCTACTTCACCCAGTACTTCATCTCAAGCGTAGCGCTCCACTACAACTACTGGCGGCCGGAGAGCTACTTCGGCAACGTGCGCTCCAGCCACGGCTGCGTCGGCATGCGCTACGACGACGCCCAGTTCTTCTGGGACTTCGCCGACATCGGTACGCGCGTTGTCGTCTACTCATAAGGCAGGCTCCCCATTCCCCTATCCGCCTGACCCAACGATCCGGGGCGAGTCCCTCGGGAGCTAGCGTCCCTCCAACTTGATGGACGTGCATCTTGCACCCTGAGCTTGTCGAAGGGCTGGGATGCTTCGACAGGCCTGCCTGCCGGCGGGCAGGCTCAGCATGCGCGCTCACGCGGGTGCACAGTCCCCCGCATCGAGCTGGAACTGGGCACTAGTTGGGGATACGCAGGTCGAGGCTCAGATCGATGGCGGGGGCCGAGTGGGTAATGGCCCCTACTGAGATGAAGTCTACCCCCGTCTCGGCGACGGTCCGCACGTTCTTGAGGGTGATGCCGCCGGACGCCTCCGTGAGGGCGCGGCCCTGCGCCACGGCGGCAACGCGCGCCATATCCTCGAGGCTCATGTTGTCGAGGAGCAGCACCTCGGCGCCGCCCGCCAGCGCCTCCAGCGCGTCCTCCACCGTCGTCACCTCGATCTCGACGCGTAGGGTGTGGGGAGCACCGAGCCGCACCTCTCGGATGGCGTCCGCGATGGTCTTACCCCGCGCTCGCAGGGCGGCCAGGTGGTTGTCCTTGATGAGGATGCCGTCCCTGAGGTTGAAGCGGTGGCTGTGGCCGCCGCCGACGCGTACGGCATACTTCTCAAGGGCGCGCAGGCCGGGCGTCGTCTTGCGGGTGTCGAGAAGGCGCACCGGCAGGCCCGTCAGCGCCTCCACCAGCCTCGACGTGGCCGTAGCGATGCCGGAGAGGCGCTGGAGGAAGTTGAGGGCAACCCGCTCTCCCCGCAGGATGGAGCCGGCCGCGCCCTTCACGCGCGCCACCTCCTGCACCGGCGACAGGCGCTGCCCCTCGGACAGCAGCGGCTCGAAGCTCAGCGAAGCGTCGACGGCGCGAAAGACGGCCTCGGCGACGGGCAGGCCGGCGATGACTCCCTCGTCCTTCGCGACGATGACGCCCTCTCCCTGCTGGTCGCCCGGCACGAGGGCTGTCGTGGTCACGTCCTGCCAGACGCCGTCTTCCTCCAGGGCCAGCGCTACCGCCCGCCGAACGGCCTCCGGGCTGGGCGGTGGGCTGTCGCCAGTCGAGGGCAGCGTCCCAGAGGGAGCGGCTGGAGTCCGGCGGAGTCCGGCGGCGGGCCGCTGAATCCTCCTCTCAGGCATCTCGGCGGAAGACGATGTGGCGGAGCCAGGCGTCGCTGGGCTCCGGGAAGTCGGTGCGATAGTGGGCGCCCCGGCTCTCCTCACGTATGAGAGCGCCCTCGGCCGACAGTCGCCCCGTTGTGAGCATGTTCGCCAGCTCGTGCGAGGCGCGGTCGGAGGGAGCCGGCCTGCTACTGGCGTCCCAGGCGGCGAGAAGACGCTTCGCCTGCGCAAGCGAGTCGCCGTCCCGGACGATGCCCACCCGCTCCCACATGAGCGACTGGAGGGCCGGCCGGTCGAGTGGAGGCGCTTCGGCGGGCTCGGGCGCGCTCAATGGGCGGGCGTCGGGCGTGATCGCGGGCGCCTCTTCGCCCGGCGAAAGGGTCCTCTCGACGACGCGCTTGGCGAAGACCACAGTTTCCAGCAGCGAGTTGCTGGCGAGCCGGTTCGCACCATGGACGCCGGTGCAGGCGACTTCGCCACAGGCGTAGAGGCCGCGCAGGTTCGTCTCGCCCCACAGGTTGGTGCGGACACCGCCCATCGTATAGTGAGCGGCGGGCGAGACGGGTATCGGCTCGTGTGTGATGTCGAGGCCGTGGTCGAGGCAGAAGCGGTAGATCTGGGGGAATCGGGAGCTGACCTTGCCCGCTGGCAGGTGCGTGATGTCGAGGTTGACGTGGTCGCTGCCGCTCTTCCCCATTTCGCTGACGATGGCGCGGGCAACAATGTCTCTGGGCGCCAGCTCCGCCGAGGCGTGGTAGTCGGGCATGAAGCGGCGTCCCTCGGCATTTCGCAGGATGCCGCCCTCGCCGCGGACCGCCTCTGAGATGAGGAAGACGGGCACGCCGGGCATGCGAAGGGCCGTCGGGTGGAACTGGATGAACTCCATGTCCGTGATCTCGGCGCCTGCCCGGTAGGCGAGCGCGACGCCGTCGCCGGTGGCAACGGGGTTGTTGGTGCTGACCCTGAAGAGCTGGCCGCAGCCCCCTGTCGCCAGAATCAGAAACCGACACGTGAACTCCTCGCGGCTGCTCGTGCGGCAATCGAGGCTGTTCAGTCTCTGCACGACGCCGTCCTCGACCACGATCTCCTCGGCCAGGCAGTGTTCGAGGACGGTGATGTTGGATAGCCGGGCAAGGCGGCTGAGGGAGAGCTCGATGTGGGCGCCGGTGGAGTCGCCGCCGGCGTGGATGACGCGGGCGGCGCTGTGGGCGCCTTCGCGGGCCAGAGCGACCTCACCGTCGACGGAGTCGAAGGGCACGCCGAAGCGCACCAGGTCGGCGATGCGGTCGGCCGCCTCCGTCACGAGGACGCGGGCAGCCTCCGGGTCGACCAGGCCGGCGCCGGCGACGAGGGTGTCCTGGAGGTGCAACTCGGGTGAGTCGCCGGGCCCGACGGCGGCGGCTATGCCGCCCTGGGCATAGCGCGTGTTGCACTCGTCGATGGGGCCCTTGGTGAGGACGAGGACGCGGCCGTACTGTCGCGCCATCAGGGCGGCGAAGAGCCCTGCGATACCGGAGCCAACGATGATGTACTCGTACGAATTCACTCTAGCTCTCTCCAATCTGGGCCGTCGGGTCTCGGACCACCGTTTGCCTGAGACATCCGCTGGCGACCGAGAAGCCATCGCTCGAAGAGGGGACGTGCCATGGCGAAGCCTGGCGCCACGGCGACCCCGAACATCCAGGGATCCTCCCAGAACAGCTTTATGCCGCCCAGCATGGACAGCAAGACCAGGGCGGACAGAACACCGACGCCTGCGACGATGCCCGGCGGCACGTTCTGCTGCCGCATCGGTTCAGTGATATAGCGCCAGGTCAACGTGAACCCCAGGCCGATCCAGGTAGTGATGAGAAAAGGCAACGCCTTGTCGACGTAGAAGGACTCGATCGTGTCCGGCGCGTAGGCGATAGCGGCCACGAGCCCGCCCAGAACTACGACGGGCATGGCCCAGAGCGGCCAGAAGACGAAGATGCTCGGGCTCCGGATAGAGCCCGATCCCTGTACCTCTTCGCCGTCCGTCTCGCAGCTATCGCTCATGGAGGCGTCGCTCGACGAGCCGGCGCTACAGCGCCAGCATGCGGTCGAGGGCGATGCGGGCGGAGCGGGCCGTCTCCTCCTCCACCGTCACCTGGTTCACCACCCGACCCTCCGCGAGCTGCTCCATCACCCAGCACAGGTATGCGGGATGGACGCGGTACATGGTGGAGCAGGGGCAGACAACCGGGTCGAGGCAGAAGACCAGCTTGTCGGGGTTCTCTTTCGCCAGGCGGCTGACTAGATTGATCTCGGTGCCGACGGCCCACCGGCTGCCCGCGGGCGACTCCGTGATGACCCGGACGATGAGCTCGGTGGAGCCGTCGCAGTCCGCAGCCTGGACGACGTCCATTGTGCACTCCGGGTGGACGACGACCTGAATGCCGGGGTACTCCTCGCGGGCTTTGCGGATCTGCTCGACGGTGAAGCGCTGGTGGACGGAGCAGTGGCCCCGCCAGAGGAGGACGCGGGCCCGCTCCAGCTCCGCCGCGCTGTTGCCGCCGAGGCTTCCGAACGGCTGGCGGTAGTCCCAGAGCGCTATCTCGCTCAGGGGCACCCCGAGCTTGAGGGCGGTGTTGCGGCCCAGGTGCTGATCAGGGAGGAACAGGGCCCTTTTGCCCTTCTCGAATGCCCATCCCAGGACCTTCGGCGAGTTGGTGGAGGTGCAGACGATGCCGCCGTTGCGGCCGCAGAACGCCTTCAGGGAGGCGTGTGAGTTGATGTAGGTGATGGGGATGGTGTCCTTCGTGAGGCCCAGGTCAGCGAGCTCGTCCCAGCAGGCGAGCACGTCTTCCGGGTCGGCCATGTCGGCCATCGAGCAGCCGGCGGCCAGGTTGGGCAGCACCACTTTCTGATGGGGCGCGCTGAGGATGTCGGCGCTTTCGGCCATGAAGTGGACGCCGCAGAAGACGATGTACTCGGCGTCCGGGTTGCGGGCGGCGTACTGGGCCAGCTTCAGGGAATCGCCGCGCAGGTCGGCGAACTGGATGATGTCCTGCCGCTGATAGTGGTGGCCGAGGACGATGGCCCGCGTGCCGAGGCGGGCGCGGGCGCCGCGGATGCGCGCGACCAGCTCCTCACCCGAGAGGCTCGAGTACTCCTGGGGTATGTCGCGCTGCCAGTAGGCGAAGGCGCGCTCCTCGGCGAGGGGGCGCGTGTCCAGCGTCTCTGCGTCGCAGCGCATGAGCTGCCGGCGGACGAGATCCGCTTCGACGGCGCCGGGCCTGGGTGGCCTCGTCGTCTGTGGTGGGGTGAGCACTTCCTGCGCCATGGGGGACCTCCGAATCCAGCGCCCGCACGTCGAGCCAGGCAGAGAAAGGGTGAGTTAGTGTATATCGGACACTTACTCTACCCTCATGCTAGCAGGAAAGGGCGAAATTGTCAAGACTACACTAAGTCCCGTGGGTGGTGGAGTAGCGGAGTAGGGGCGTAGCTTTCCCGCCCATGGCGGGTCCGCCTCTGGCGGAAGCTGCGCCCGGCCGACCGTAGGTCGGCGCCAATTCAGACCCCCGCGAATGTGTCTCAGGACCCCGACCTACGAAGGCGGACGCCGTGAGAGTACGATAATCCGCTTGACAACCATGCTACAATTATCACGCCCCGCACCAAGTAGATTGTGTCCTGAATAGCGCTTCGACGGTCATCTCGCTCCCGAGGAGGACTTGCCATGAAGAGGCTAATTATCCTGGTGGCGGTGGCGCTGGCCGTGGGGCTGGCGCTGCCGAGCAGTGGCGAGGCCGCGCCGCTGGTCGAGGTGAAGAAGCTCACCGCCTCCGACGCCCAGGCGACCGACTTTTTCGGCATCGGCGTGGCGGTGAGCGGCGACATCGCCGTCGTCGGCGCGTACGGGGAGGATACGAGCGGCGAGTCCGCCGGCGCGGCCTACGTCTTCCAGCGCAACCAGGGCGCGGCCGACAACTGGGGCCAGGTGAAGAAGCTTACCGGCTCCGACACCGCGGAGGGCGACTGGTTCGGCTGGAGCGTGGCGGTGAGCGGGGATACCGCCGTCGTGGGCGCCCAGAACGAGGATGCGGGGGGCAGCCTCGCCGGCGCCGCCTACGTCTTCGAGCGCAACGCCGGCGGCACGGACAACTGGGGCGAGGTGAAGAAGCTCACCGCCTCCGACGCCGAGGCGGGCGACGAGTTCGGCTACAGTGTGGCGGTGAGCGGCGACACCGCCGTCGTGGGCGCGCTCGGTGAGGATGCGGGCGGCGAGTACGCCGGCGCCGCGTACGTCTTCTCCCGCAGCCAGGGCGGGACGGACAACTGGGGCGAGGTGAAGAAGC
>CAZMGB010000005.1:122245-158545 GCA_964565775.1 uncultured Dehalococcoidia bacterium | reverse complement strand
TCACCGCCTCCGACGCCGAGGCGTACGACTGGTTCGGCATGAGCGTGGCGGTGAGTGGGGACATCGCCGTCGTGGGAGCGCCCTCGGATCCCTGGGATATGATCATAGGCTGGCTCGCCGGCGCGGCCTACGTCTTCCAGCGCGACCAGGGCGGTACCGACAACTGGGGGGAGGTGAAGAAGCTCACCGCCTCCGACGCCGAGGCGTACGACTGGTTCGGCATGAGCGTGGCGGTGAGCGGTGACACCGCCGTCGTGGGCGCACCCTGGGAGGATGCGGGCGGCGAGAACGCCGGCGCGGCCTACGTCTTCCAGCAGGACCAGGGCGGGCCTGACAACCGGGGCGAGACGCAGAAGCTCACCGCCTCCGATGCCCAGGTGGGCGATGAGTTCGGCACCAGCGCGGCGGTGAGCGCTGACACCGCCCTCGCGGGCGCGCCACAGGAGGGTGTGGGGGGCGCGACCTACGTCTTCGGGCCGCTGCCTGTGGGTGGCATCCAGGAACTGCCGGAGATAGCCGGGGCGCCGCCGGAGGCGGGCGGCTCGTCGGGCCTGCCTGCCGGACAGGCGGGCCCCGGCGCGGGCGTGCTGGCCGGGATCGCGGCGGGCGTCGCTGCGGTCGTCCTCGTCGTGGGCGGCGGCGTCTGGTACGTGAGGAGGCGGCGGGTGTGATAAGGCCCTCACCCCGACCCTTCGGGTCTCCCCTCTCCCGCAGGCGGGAGAGGGGTCGGGGGTGAGGGGCGTTCGCCATCCTAATGGTCATCGACAAGACGACTTGATGCGGGGCAGGGCTGAAGCCCTGCAGCTACGACGCCAATGCCCCCAGTTCCGTAGCTGCAGACCTTTAGGTCTGCCTGTGGAAGACAACCCACGCCGTCGGGCTATTCTGCCGATGGCCTAGAGGATGACGGGCTCGCGCTTGGTGAAGGCGAAGAGCTCGGCGGGACGGTGGGCGCCCGCGACCAGCTTCTCGCCGGTGGGCGTGATAATCCCCAGCGACAGCATACGCTTGCGGAAGTTGCGCTTGTCCAGCCGTCTGCCGAGGATCGTCTCGTACACCGTCTGGAGCTGGCTCATCCTGAACTGCTCCGGCAAGAGGCTGTAGGCGACGTTCGTGTACTCCAGCTTGTAGCGCAGCCTCTGGAGGGCGTAGTCGAGGACCGAACGATTGTCGAAGGCCAGATCCGGCAGGTCGCCCATGGAGAACCATTCCGTCGGCCACTCGCGACGCGATTCGAGCTGCACGCGCCGGTGGTCGACCAGGGCAAAGTAGGTGACGGCGACGGCGCCGTCGGCTGTCGTCCGGTCCAGCTCGCCGAAGGTGTAGAGCTGCTCCAAGTAGACGTCCCGCATGCCCGTCTCGTCCACCAGCTTGCGAGCCGCCGCCTCCTCCAGCGACTCGCCGCGGGCGAGGCGGCCGCCGGGGATCGCCCACCAGCCCTCGAACGGCTCGATGCCGCGCCGGGTGAGCAGCACCTTCAGGTCACCCTCGGCGACGGTGAAGATGACGAGCACGACAGCCACCACGGGCTTGCGCCCCGGCGGCTGAGTCGACGGCGCCGGCTTGGCTTTTGCTCGGGGGGTCATGGCTATGAAGGGATGGCGTCCTTCGACAAGCTCAGGACGCTGTCCTTCGGCCTGCTTAGGAGGGCCCCCTGGAGGGACCAGGGGCTCGTCTTCTCGATGCGGACGGACACTAGGTCGCCCACGGCGCAAGGGCCATCGAAGTGGACGAGCTTGCCGGAGCGGGTGCGGCCGCTGAGCCTTCTCAGGGGAGAGTCCCCATTACCACGGTCGCGACGGGTCGCCGACTCGACGAGCACCTCGACGGTGCTCCCGGCAAGCGCGGCGTTTATCTCGCCGGCGATGCGCGCCTCCAGCTCCTCCACGGCCCGCAGGCGCTCCATCTTGACGGCCTGCGGCACGCTATCCTCCAGCTTGCGCCAGGCGATGGTGCCCGGCCGCGGCGAGTAAGCGGCGACGTACACCTTGTCGAACCGCAGCTCCTCCAGGAGGTCGTACGTCCGCCGGAACTGCGCCTCCGTCTCGCCGCAGAAGCCGACGATGACGTCCGTGCTGACGGCGGCGTGCGGCATCCTGGCACGCACCATCGCCAGCTTCTCGCGATACTCGGCGATGGTGTAGCCGCGCCGCATGCGTGCTAGCACAGCGTCGTCACCCGACTGCACCGGCAGGCTGAACTGCTCGCAGACCTTCGGCAGCTCCGCGACGGCGTCGATGATCCGCGCCGTCATGTCCTTGGGGTAGGAGGTGAGGAAGCGGATCCTCTGCAATCCTTCGATATCGTGGAGGGCGCGCATGAGGTCGCCCAGGTCGGGCCGGTCGGTCAGACCTGCCTGTCCGGCAGGCAGGTCGTGGCCGAAGGCCTCGACCGTCTGGCCGAGCAATGTCACCTCCTTCACGCCGCAGGCAACGTGGTGCGCCACTTCGGCGCGGATGTCGTCGATAGGGCGGCTTCGCTCGCGGCCCCGCCTGTAGGGGACGATGCAGAAGCTGCAGAACTTGTCGCAGCCGTGGATGACGGGCACAAAGGCGGTAGGGCCGTCAGGCGTCGCGAAGATGCGGGGCCAGAACTCCTTGCCTACCGGCAGGCAGGCGCCCCCCAGATCCTCCCGCTCGATGCCGATGGCGGCGAGGATGGGGTCGTAGTCCTGCGGGCGGGCGAAGACGTCGACGTAGGGGAAGCGCTTTCGAAGCTCGTCGGTGCGCGCGCCGACCATGCAACCCATGACGGCGATCTTGAGGTCGTCTCGGGTCGCCCGCAGCTTCTTCAGGATGCCGAGCTTGCTGATCGCCCGCTCCTCGGCGTGGCCGCGGACGCTGCACGTGTTCAGGACGACGATTTCGGCGTCCTGGGGACGCTCGACGGCCTCGTAGCCGAGGCGCTCGAGGCCGGCGGCCAGCTTCGCCGAGTCGGCCTTGTTCATCTGGCAGCCCACGGTCCAAATGTGATAGCGCATTCTACCTTGAGGCTGGAAGCTGGAGGCTTGATGCCAGAAGAGGCTGGACCTAGAACATCTAGCTTCCAGCCTCCAGCCTCTGAATTCGAATCATGGTGGCGGAGGGAATGGGATTCGAACCCATGACCCCAGTTTCCCAGGGTAACCGCTTAGCAGGCGGCCGCACTAGACCACTATGCGATCCCTCCGGCCAGATTCTAGCATGGGCCAACCTGGCGCATCAAGGCGAGTGAGCGCGCCGTCGACCCTTCGACAGGCTCAGGGCGCGGCCCCTGGGCAGGCTCAGGGCATTGAGGGCTCAGGAAGCCTCTTCGAGGACCTTCTTGAGCTCCGAGAGGGCGCGCGCCAGGTTGTGGGAATAGACGAACTGAAGCACCGGAAACGCCAGTACGGCCAGCGGCCCGGATACATCGATCCAGAGGACAGCGCGGCTGCCGCCGTCGGCCCCTTCGACCTCGTGTCCGAAGGTTGTGGGCACTCCTAGGACCCGCGAGGCCCAGGTGAAGGATCGGCCGGCGCTCAGCTCTGTGACCTCCCACCGCGAGGACAGGCCCGTGCGAAGAACGATGCGGGCCCGGCTGCCTACGGCCAGCGGCCCCTCGGTGAGGGACGCGATCTCGCGCATGTGGGGGTTCCACCCGAGCCAGCTAGGCAGGTCGACAAGCGCCTCCCACACCTTCTCGGGAGGAACGTCGATGGTAATGTCGCGCTGTACCCTCGGCATGCCCTCATCCTCCCCGCAGGCGAGGGGCTACGCTAGACCGCGCTCCTTGAGCACGCGCTGCGTCGTGCTCCCGATCTCGGCGGGGCTATCGCAGATAACGGCGCCCGCTGCCGCCAGGGCCTCCTTCTTCGCCTGCGCCGTCCCCGTGTTGCCGGCAATGATCGCTCCGGCGTGACCCATCCGCCGCCCCGGGGGCGCCGTCGAGCCGGCAACGAAGGCGATGACCGGCTTCTTCATGCGCTCGCGGATGTATGCCGCCGCCTCCTGCTCGGCGCTGCCGCCGATCTCGCCGATGAGGACAACCGCGGCCGTCTGCTGGTCGCGATCGAAGAGCTCCAGCACCTCCCTCACCGTGGTGCCCGGTATCGGGTCGCCGCCGATGCCCACGCAGGTGCTCTGGCCGATGCCGAGCCGCGTGAGCTGGTCCACCGCCTCGTAGACGAGCGTCCCGCTGCGAGAGACGACGCCGACATTCCCCTGAGCGAAGACGTCGCCCGGCATGATACCGACCTTGCACTCGCCGGGGGTGATGACGCCGGGACAGTTGGGTCCGATAAGGCGGACGCCGTCCGAGGCGCTGCCCCCCTGGAGAGTGCGCTTCACCATGATCATGTCGAGCGTGGGGATGCCTTCGGTGATGAGGACGACGACGGGCAGGCCAGCATCGACGGCCTCGAGGGCGGCGTCGGCGGCGAAGCCGGCAGGCACGAAGATGAGGCTACAGTTGGCGCCCGTCTCGCTGACGGCCTGGCGCACTGAGTTGAAGACGGGCACGCCTTCGGCCGTCTGGCCGCCGCGACCGGGGGTGACGCCGGCGACGACCTTCGTGCCGTATTCGATGCAGCGGCGCGTTTGAAAGCTGCCCTCACGCCCTGTGATGCCCTGGACGACGACGCGGGTGTTGGAGTCGACAAGGATGCTCATAGCGGTCGAAACACTCCTAAAGGTGGATTCTTGGCCCCTTCCCTCCGGTTGCCGGTTCGGGTTTAGCCGGCGCCGCGCGCCGCCTCCACGGCCTTCTGGGCGGCCTCGCCCAGGCCGACGGCGCGGATGAGCGGCGCGTCGGTGCTCGATAGGATGCGCTCGCCCTCCTCGACGTTCGTGCCGGCGAGGCGCACCACTACTGGAACGCCCACTTTCATCTGCTTGTGGGCGTCCACGACCCCCTGCGCTATGACGTCGACGCGGGCCATGCCGCCGAAGATGTTGATCAGGATCGCCTTGACGTGCGGGTCGGCGGTAAGGATCTTGAACGAGTTCACGACCCGCTCTACGTCGTTGACGGTGCCGATGTCGAGGAAGTTCGCGGGCTCGCCGCCGGCCAGCTTTATCGCGTCCATCGTGGACATGGCCAGGCCAGCGCCGTTGACGACGCAGCCGATGTCGCCGTCTAGCTTCACATAATTGTTGATCCCCAGCTCCTGCGCCTCCACCTCGAGCGGGTCCTCTTCAGCGATGTCACGGAGAGCGGCCTCCTCCTTTCGGCGGAAGAGGGCGTTGTCGTCGAGGTTGATCTTGGCGTCGAGCGCAAGAAGACGGCCGTCCTCGGTGACGACGAGGGGGTTGATCTCCACCAGGGAGCAGTCCTTGGCGGCGAACGCTTCATAGAGGCCGCCCATGAGCTGCACGGCCGGCCGCAGCAGGTCGCCGTCCAGCCCCAGGGCGAAGGCGAGCTGCCGGCCCTGATAGGGCTGGAAGCCGGAGGCGGGGTCGACGGTCGCCTTGTGGATCATTTCGGGCGACTTGGCTGCTACCTCCTCGATCTCCATGCCGCCGGCGGCGCTGGCCATGACGACGGGCCGGGCGGCGGCGTTGTCGATGACCACGCCCAGGTAGAGCTCCCGCTGCGTCGCCACCTGCTCCTCCACAAGCACCCGGTGGACCTCACGTCCCTCGGGGCCGGTCTGGGGGGTGACGAGGGTCATGCCGATGATCTGGGCGGCCACGCGCTCGGCCTCATCGGGCGTCTGCGCCAGCTTGATGCCGCCGCCCTTGCCGCGGCCGCCGGCGTGGATCTGGGCTTTGATGACGACGGGCACGCTCAGGTCCTGCGCCACCTTACGCGCCTCCTCAGGCGTGCCGGCGACGCGGCCGCGGGGCACGGGCACCCCGTATGCGGACATGATTTCCTTCGCCTGGTACTCGTGGATCTTCACTTTCGCGACTCCATGCTACAGGTGGGGAGGGGAAGGGTGCTTAGCGCAGACGCGGGTCCGGACTAGGCGACGGCCTTCTCCGACTTCTAGATTCCAACTTCCAACGTCCAGCTTCCAACTTCCAGAATGGCGGAGGGGGAGGGATTCGAACCCCCGATCCGACAAGTCGGATAGCGGTTTTCAAGACCGCCGCCTTAAGCCTCTCGGCCACCCCTCCAGGCGCTGCCGCCCCCACAGCCAGCGCCAGTATAGGATACGCATCCTAGAGGGTCAACGAATCCGTCCTGCGGGGCCGCGCATCGCCGTTGACCGGGGCCTAGACCGTTCGCCAAGCAGGGGATATCATCGGTGGTGGCCGCGCGCTTGAGATGCGTGTTTGCGGGCGTGCCGCCAGTGCGACGAATGCGAGAGCGCGTCGAGTACCGTTGGGAAGACCCTGAAAAGCTGCTGAAGCCGGCGGCTAAGTCGCGCCGCGAGCTGCACCTCAGGGTCGTTCGGGATATCGCCGCCCAGCGGTTCGCATTTCCCACCCCCCAGTACCCCAGCTACCGGGCGTACCTGAATGAGCCCGAGCCCACCATGCCGGTGCAGACGGGGAGCGAGCAGCTTGTCCCCGACATAGTGGTCGTGGACAGCGCCGGACAGAACGCGGCCAGGCTCCTCGTCGACGTGGAGACGGCGGAGTCGGTGACGGAGGAGAGGGGCCGGCAGGAGTGGCTGCCCTCTTCCCGCGTGGCCGGCGCTGATTTCTTCCTCTACGTGCCCGCCGGACATGCCGGCGAGGCGAAGCGCATCCTCAGGCAGCTTGGAGTCAAGCGGGTGCGGCTGTGCACCTGGCGCTACATCACCGGCCTCGACACGATCGATCTCACCGATGTACGCTACGGGCCGCTGGGCCTCGAGGCGCTGATGCCTCCCTTCCTCCTGCGTCGCCGCCAGCGGTCACCCTGACCTGCGGGCCCGCTCGCGTGTGACCTCGTCCTCACTGAAGCGCCGGGACCGACGCTGGCCTGCCACGAGAAGGCCGCTGGGCAGGGAGCGGCAGCTTACGTGAGCGATGTTCCCGTCTGCTGAGGTGCGCGGTAATCAGCGCTTCGACGCCGCGGCGAATCTGCTGGTCGCGTATGGTACCACACTTGACAACCCCTCCCGTTAGGGGTAGTCTGCGGCTGCGCGCACAAGGGGGCCGCTGGTGAATGCACCACCGACGGCCCAAGGTGCTGAGCCCTGACGCGGCCAGGGTCAGCTTATCCAGCTTAGCATGGCGGGCCCCGGCCGGGGAAGGGTCCTAGTTCTTCCTGCTGGACTGAGTATGCCGGCAGAGGGCCAGCTGCTTCAGGTCAGCCGCAGTTCTCTTGCGCGGTCGTGGTCGCTTGCATGGCGGCGGAACCTGCTGACCCTGACCGGCGACTGCGATCAGACGGAGCGGGTGCGCGCGCTACATCTCGTTGGTGGAGATACTGAAGGCCCGGCCATGATTGGCGCGACAGTGAAGGTGTTCACGCGGCCGCTTGGTGCCGCGATACCCTTGCTGGCCGCATTGCTTGCCGCACCGCTCCTGTCCGTCGGATGCGGCGACACGGCAGTGACACCCGACAGCCAGGTGCCTGGGATTTCCACGGAGGCTGCTGGCGAGCCGAGAGCCCACCTCACCGTCCCGCCCCGCGTCCCAGAATCTGCCCCTGGTGGCGACGTGCTCCGTCCGACGGCGGAGGAGATCCTCGTGGAGGAAGGGATTGAGGTCAGCCTTCCTAGCCTGCTGGAAAGGGCAGGAGACGAGGACGAAAGCCTTGAAGTCCGTTTCTTGTCGGCGCTCGTGCTGGGCAAGATGGGCGACGAGTCGGCGGTGCCCGTGCTCATCGAACTGTTGCAGGGCGATGAGGCGGAGTTGCGACGCGCGGCGGTGGTTGCTCTGGGTCAGCTAGAGAGCCCTCAAGTCGTTCCCAGCCTCACGCAAGCGCTGGCCGACTCCGCCGAGTCCGTTCGGTTGGCGGCCGTGGGCGCGCTGGCCAGCCTGGGAGGGGACGAAGCCGCATTCGCCCTGGCCGAGAAAGTAACCGACACCGATGAGCCATCGGAGGACGTACGCGCCAATGCAGCCTTTCACCTGGGCGACATGCAGGCGTCGGTCGCCAGGCCCTGGCTTCTCGATGCCCTCGATGACGCATCCCTGCAGGTGAGGACGGCGGCGGCGGTGGCTCTCGCCGACCTCGGGGATAGCCGGGCAATCCCGGTGCTGATAGAGACCTTGAAGGACACTGGAGCCCGAGACTGGCTCGTCGTGAAGGCCATAGCGGGCTTGAAAGAGCTCACGGGGCTCGATTTCGGATTCCCCAAGCCGTACTGGGCCCCGGCCACTGAAGAGGAGAGGGAGAAGGCGATCAGGGGATGGATCGAGTGGTGGGAGAACCAGTAGCCGCGCCTTAAGGAGGAAACGATGTTGAGCCGAAGCTGTGTCGCCATTGCGCTCGTAATCGCTGTCTCGCTTGTCTCGGCGCTGAGTGTGAGGGCGATTCCCAGTCTGACCCCGCATGAAAACAACGAAGCGACCATCCTCTGGGAAGAGGACGGCATCAAGGATGGTTCTTCGGCCCACAATCACAGGAGCGCCCGATCCTTTGGCGGCGAGTCGGATGAACAGCCCCAGTACCTGAACCACGAGCCGTACACCGCTCACAGCGTGTGGGACGATAGAATGTACCGGTATGACCCTGTCGGCCTGTTCAGTCAGGGGCACGGCTTCATCGACGAGGCCGCCGGAATGGAGCGCATACCGCGGTACTTTTTCAGCGACGGTGAGGAGGTGTGGCCCGAATGGGCCAAGGATAGGGTACGCGAGGCCTTTCAGGCTTGGAGCGACGTAACCTCCGATTACCCGGGTCTCGTGACGGGCATTGCCTTCCGGGAGACGACTGACGCCGCCGACGCAGACATCATGGCATTCTGGCTAGACTTGTCGGAGGAAGAGAGCTTCGGGTATTGGTCCAACACGTGGCAAGAGCTGGGGTTCGACAGTACTACCGACTGGTACGAACAGAAGAACCCGTCTGGCATCTCGTTCGGCCAGTGCCACTTCTTCACAGTGGCGCTTCACGAGATCGGTCACGCCGTCGGGCTCGCCCACCAAGAGGATGCGGACGACATGATGTCGGGCGGCATTGCGATCCACCCCTGTGAGCCCGGCGGGACGTATTTCGTGGCCCTTGATGCCGACTCGATCGAGGGGGTGAGGGACCTCTACTCTATCCCGGTGAGTGCGAAGGAAGAGCCCAGCCCAACCTCGACGGCCACCCCCCCTCCGACACCGACGGCCACGCCAGTATCGACCGTGGCGGCTGTGCCCACACCGTACCCCGGAGTGGCCACCATCGCGCTGCCGCCGCCGGGCGAAGCTGTTCCCTTGTACGAGGGCTGCAACCTCATCGCCCTCACGTTTGAGGACGGCACTTCGACCGAGACTGTCGCTGAGGCTGTCGACCCAGCAGCCGCCCTTGACTCCATGTGGCTCTACGACGCAGCGCAGCAGAGATGGGAGGGTTTCTCAGCAGCCGCGCCGGAGGCCAGCGACTTCCTCACCGTCAACTTCCTCGACACCCTATCTGTATGCGTGACGGCGGTCGTTCCCCCCAGCACTCCGACGCCACCTCAGCCGTCCGCACCTACGCCAACCGTTACGGCTGTTCCAACCGCTACGCCCGAGCCAAGCCCTCTGGCCGAACCGATTGCGGGGGCGAGGTACCTTGGCAAGACCTCCCAGGGCACGAAGTGGCGGTTCGAGGTCAACAATAGTGGCCGTAGCGTAGTCTGGTTCGATTCCGAAGTGGAGGCCGAGTGCACCGGCGGTCCTCCGAGAGCTTGGACGACCTATGTATATCCCCTAGAAGGTTGGTTTGCGGGTTACATCGACCAGTCCCTTATCCCGATCAGGAACGGCAGCTTCTACTATTCAGAGCCGGGGCTTGAGATTTCTGGCCGGTTCACATCTCCCGCCACGGCCGAAGGAGAGGTCCGTATCTGGGAAGAGGATGACTATACGTACCCTGGCTACACCATGAGTTGCGACACTGGGACCGTGACCTGGACCGCCTCGATACGGGTAGGCACGTAGGGTCAGAGGGCCGCCGTGAGTGGCATCGTGCGCCGAGCGCCGGGGCGCGGTGCCGTCGGTCACGGGTCGGGCATCGGTCAATAGACGCGGGTTCCGAATCATGTAAGGAGTCGCACCTAAGCCCCTCGTGCTGGCCGAAAGGGGGAGACCGATGAGAAGAGCAATTCTCATAGCACTGGTGGCAGTGGCAGTTGCCGTGGCGATGTCGTTGGTGGTACGCGATTCAGCAGTTCGGGCGCAGCCAGTCGCGACCATCACGCTTCCGCCACCCGGTGAGCCTAAGGAACTCTACCCAGGGTGCAACAGCATCGCCCTGACATTTCCCGACGGAACGAAGAGCGAGGCGATGGTGGAGGCGGTGACACCCGCCGGGCTGGTCCAGTCGCTGTGGCGCCAGAACGCGGCTGAGAGGAGGTTTGAGGGTTATTCCCCAGCAGCGCCTGAGGTGAGCGACCTGCTCACCGTGGATTTCCTGGATGCTGTGTGGCTGTGCCTGGCCGCCGCCCCGTCGACCTCCGCAGCGACCGCCACGCAGACCCCGACGCAGACCCCTGCTGCGAGCCGCACGCCGTCTCCGCGCCCGACCGCTTCGTCCACGGCTACGCCGATCCCGCCAACTCCGACCCGCGTGCCTCCCTCGCCGACGCCAACGCCGTCGCCCACCCCTGTTGTTGAGACGCAGCCTCTGCGGCCTCCGCAGGAACTGGGCCCGGTACAGGCTGGCGGCAAGGCTGAGGTGACCATCAGCAACGACTCTCCGCATACGCTGACCGTCGAGCTTGTGGGCCCTGAGTCGAGGACCATTACCATGCCCCCATGTTCTACCTGCAGTGAGTACTCCATACCGCCGGCCTACTGTCCGGAGAAGGGCCCCGAGGAGGTCGTCCGCCTGGCACCAGGCCACTACAGCGTTACCGTTCGGGCTGATGAGCCGGATGTCCCACCGCTTGCGGGGCCATGGGACTTGGATGGCGATACAGGTTATTTCAGCTGCTTCTTCATCGTAACGACGTTCGGTTAGTGGTGCGTCCTCGCTCCCGGCCATACGTGAGCTGCACGGGCTTGCGTCCTGCAGACTGAAACCACGGGAGGAAAGCGATGAGAACAAGACTACGTATGGGGATAGTGGCACTGGCCGTTGTGACGGCGCTGGTCGCCGCCTACGGCTCATCCGTCCGGGCCCAGCCGGTGGCGAGCATCGCGCTGCCGGAGCCGCGAGGCGCCACCGTGGACCTCTATGCGGGGTGCAACAACATCGCCCTCTCCTTTCCCGACGGCACGGCGTGCGACACTGTGGTGCAGGCGGTAACGCCTGCGGGTGTTGTGGGGGCGATGTGGCGGCACAACGCGGCGCTGAACAAGTGGGACGGCTTCTCGCCGGCGGCGCCGCAGGCCAGCGACCTGAAGACGGTGAATATGTGGGACGCGGTGTGGCTGTGCCTTGCCGGAGCACCCCCTCCGGTGCCGACTGCACCGCCACCGTCGCCGGCTGCGCCCACGGCCGCGCCGCCGCCGACCGCGACGACGGCGCCACCGGGCCCCAGTCTAACGCCCATCGATTTCAGCCAGGCGAGCGCGGATCTGACCTTCACCCTGGGCACTGCCAAGTTCAAGATGGCTTGGACGTTCGACCCGCCACTACCAGGACCGCTCGGCATTCGAGTGGGTTACCTGGGGAAGGTGAGGGTGCTCCGTCAAGAGGACGGCTACGAGACAGAGGTCTGTGTGAGCACAGTGGGGGGCCAGTTTGTCACCGACTACACGAAGGGCGGCGAGAAAGTCTGCGAGGGCGGCCCCGGCCGCTTTCGTTTGAAGGTGAAGGCCGGGGGTGACTGGACCGTCCGTATCACACCGCTCGCGGACTAGAAGGCTGAGGTCGGCCAGGGAGGGCTGCGCCGGTCCGTAGCTGATCGTGTGCGGAGAAAGGCCGCGCGGCGGAGCGATGCCCGCATGCTTCCGCATGCCACTCGGCCGTCGGCAGGGTGAGGCTGAGCCGAAAGGAGCACACCCATGAAAGGAATGCTTCCCATAGCTATCGTGGCACTGGCTGTAGTGGCCGCCTCGGTAGCCGCACACGGCTCATCCGTTCGGGCGCAGCCGGTGGCGAGCATCGCTCTGCCGGCGCCTCGTGACGCCACCGTGGACCTCTATGCGGGGTGCAACAACATCGCCCTCACATTTCCCGACGGGACGGCCTGCGAGAGTGTGGTGGATGCGGTAACGCCTGCGGGTGTTGTGGGGGCGATGTGGCGGCACAACGCGGCGCTGAACGAGTGGGAAGGCTTCTCGCCGGCGGCGCCGGCGGCGAGCGACCTGAAGACGGTGAACGCGTGGGATGCGGTGTGGCTGTGCGTCGCCGGAACAGCCGGACCCGCTCCAACTGCCACTCCTCCCCCGCCGCCGCCGCCCACGGCCACCGCCGCCCCGCCGCCAGCCGCCAGCCTCACGCCGATCGTTTTCGAAAGCGGCGACGGCAAGGACCGTAACTTCCACCTTGATACGTCGAAGTTCCGGATGGACTGGACGGTCGACATCGGCGGTCTCTGCATGTTCGGTGACTGCGAACCGGGCAGCTTTGAGGCGCACCTTGTGTGGTCGGACGCGCCCGGCATGCCTGGCTTTGAGTTGCTCTGCTACATTGGCCCCATCCATGGCTTGGGCGTCAAGAGCGGGACGAAGGAGTGCACGGGCGGCCCGGGGGAGTTCACCCTCAACGTGCTCACCTTTCTTGTCAACTCGTGGCGGGTGACGATCACGCCGCTCGCGGAGTAGAACCAAGGGCCGGCGAGAGGCTATGCCATCCTGCTCTGGCCGGTGGCCGTAGAAGGCGCCAGGCGGCCTCTAGGCCCGCTGCAGGAGCCCGCGCAGAAGCGTGCGGTGGCAGTGGGACTCGTCCTTATACGAGCAGAGCAGAGTGATGGTCCGCGAGCGGGCGAGCTCCCGGTAGCGCTCCAGTAGCTCCTTTCGCCCCGCCATCTCTTCGACGTAGCGGCGGGCCATCGACTCCCAGTCGACGCGCCCCTGGCGGAAGGCGCCGAGCAGCTCGCGGCTCGGCCCCAGATCAGGCTCCCAGGCGTCGACGGCGTCCTTGCGCACGCCGCGCGGCCAGAGGCGCATCACGAGCAGTCGATAGCCGTCGTCCGGGGCAGGCGGGTCGTAGATTCGCTTGGTTCGGATCACGGCGGCGGTGTGCCTCCGTCCTAGGCGGCCAGCGCCGCCTCGATCTCTTCCCGGTGCTCGGGGTGCTTGAAGGCGAAGGCCTGCACCAGGCCGAAGCAGCCGCTGATCATCATGTCGCCGTGGGCCGTGGCGAAGTAGGGGCGAAGGCTTCGGCCTGAGCGCAGCCGGAGGCGGCTGTTCCGCAGCTTGCCCCGCTGGGGCCCCGTCACCGCCAGGAACGGATAGCCGCGGGTGCGCCCGCTCCCGCCGGCGTCCGACTCCGCGACGTAGTAGACGCCGTGACCGTGGTGGTGGAAGACGTCCTCGTGCCGCAGGGTGCCGTCGACGAGCCGCTCCGTCAGCGATTCGATCTCTTCGGGCTCCAGCAGGCCGGTATGGTGCTCGTAGAGGCTGTAGATGTGGGTGCCGCTGAGGTGGAAGGCCAGCGCATGCATGTTCCCCAGGTTGAGCACTAGCTGCTCGCTGGCGCCGCCGACGTTCGGGTCCTGGAGGGCACCCAGGGCGGCGGCAGGGCCCGTGTCGAGGAACACCAGGGGCGCCTCGACGTCCACGCAGGCCAGCATGGAGCGTGCGCGGGTCAGGTAGTCGGGCACCTCCTCCGGCAGGCAGGCGAAGGCGCGCAGGTTGTTCTCTTTCTCGACGACGCGGCGCAGGTGCTCGAAGCGGAAGAGGCGGTCCGAGTAGCCGGGCGGCGAGGCGCCGTGGTCGAGGCAGGCCAGCGCCAGCCCGTCGAAGTTCGTGTCGACCTCGAAGGCGGAGAGGGCGCTGCGGACGGCCTCCAGGTCCAGATCGCGCATCTCGATGCGGTCGACGCCGTCGAGGCGGGCGGCCTCGTCGTCGCTCACGACGCGAACGCCCATGCCTTCGACCATCGACAGGTCATCGTCGAAGGTGCGCGCGGCTTCCGGCGTGGCGAAGGCCTTGTTGCCCGCCTTCAGGTGCTTCTCCAGGGCCCAGTGACAGGGGCCGCCGCCCATCGTGACGCCCGTGAGCAGCACCGGCCGGCCGGCGGCGGTAGCGCGGCGGATGCGCCGGGCCGCGATCTCCGTGGCGCTGGGCATCACCATCTTGAGGGAGTTCTCGACGGGCCCGGACGAATCGAAGAGGAGGATGTCCTGGGTGCCGGTGCCCATGTCGATGGCAAGAATGCGCATGCTTAGATCTATTCCAGTCTATTCTAGCGTGGTCGGCGGCAGTGTGCAGCAGCTACGAAAGATGGGTTGCCACGAACCCACGCACACCGTCGAGCATGATCTTTACCTGGCGAACGTCGTACTGATCCCAACGCCCGTGAGCCGCGTCGTTGCGGATGCTGCCCCAGGCTGTTATCTGCTTCTTCATTGCCAGGTTATAGGCGGGTGGGTCGTGCTTGGCGAGTGCGTCGTTCAGCGGTTCGAGAGTTTCCCGGCCTCCCAGTGGGATGCTCCGTAATTGGCACATCTTCCGGAGCGCCGATTCCAGAACCGCGCCGGCGACTACGGCTGCTGGGTCCTTGTAGCCCTTGCTCAGCATGTATTCGGCGAGTTCCAGCCCATCCTCAAACAGTTCAGCCGAGACAAGCAGGTCTCTGCTGCGGAGAAGGCCTTCATCCCAGGCCTGGGCGAAGGCCTCAAGGACCCCGATTGCGCGAGACAAATCTTCCGGGCGAGGGTAGTCATGGGCAACACGCTTGAACTCCTGAAAAAGCAAACTCTGCTCACCGGCGACTTGAATGATGACCTGCCCGGAGGCCGCCACCCACCGGTGAAGGGCTTGCTTGTCCGGTATGATGGTTCCAGTCGTGCCCGGCTGGCGTTGCTCCGTGGCCCGCAGTTGTTTTCCTTCTTGCAGGAGTCGATCTAGTAGCTTTCGAGTAGAGTCGATCATAGTAGCGGCCCCACGGTCAGGTTCGCCTTAGCGGATGATGTTGGCGCTGGCCATGTAGGGCCGCAGCGCCTCCGGCACGACGACGGAGCCGTCGGCCTGCTGGTAGCTCTCCAGCAGGGCGGCTAGGGTGCGCGGCAGCGCCAGGCCGGAGCCGTTGAGCGTGTGGGCGAACTCGGGCCGCGCGCCCGGCTCGCGACGGAAGCGAATGCCGGCGCGACGGGCCTGGAAGTCGGTGCAGTTCGAGCAGGAGCTGACCTCGAGCCACTCGCCGCAGCCGGGGGCCCAAATCTCAATGTCGTAGCTCTTGACGGAGGAGAATCCCAGCTCGCCGCTACAGAGCAGCTTCACGCGGTGGTTAAGGCCCAGGCCCTGACAGACGGCCTCCGCGTCGGCGAGCAGGGATTCGAGCTCCTCCTCTGACCTCTCAGGCTCGCAGAACTTGTAGAGCTCCACCTTGTCGAACTGGTGGCCGCGCTTGATGCCGCGGACATCGCGGCCTGCCTTCATCTTCTCGCGGCGGAAGCAGGGCGTATAGGCGACGTAGCGCAGCGGGAGCGTGCCCGGTGCCAGGATCTCGTCGCGGTGGAGATTCGTCAGAGGAACTTCGGCGGTGGGGATGAGCCAGAGATCGTCCTCGACGTCGCGGTACAGATTGTCCTCGAACTTTGGGAGCTGGCCCGAGCCCCGCATGCATTCGCCCCTGACGACGGCGGGCGGGTAGACCTCGGTGTAGCCGTGCTTCTCCGTGTGCAGGTCCAGCATCCAGGCGATGAGCGCGCGCTGGAGGCGGGCGCCGGCGCCGCGCAGCACGTAGAAACGCGAGCCGGAGAGCTTCACGCCGCGCTCGAAGTCGATGATGCCCAGCCGCTCGCCCAGCTCCCAGTGGGGGCGCGGCTCGAAGTCGAAAGACGGCGCCTCCCCGATGGTGCGCACCACCACATCCGACTCCTCGCCCTGACCGCGCGGGACGTCGGGATGGATCAGGTTGGGTAGCTCCAGGAGGCAGGAGTTGAGTCGCTCCTCCGTCTCCCGCAGCTCGGCGTCCAGGGCGTCGATGCGCTCCGACACGCCCCGCATCTCGTCGATGAGACGCTGGCGCTGGTCGCCCTCCTTGCTGGCGCCGATGCGCTTGCCGGCCGCGTTGCGCTCCGCTTTCAGCGCTTCTGCCTCTTGCAGAAGGCGGCGGCGCTCGCCGTCGAGCCGGAGCAGCTCGTCGAGTGGTGCGTCTACGCCCCGGTCGACGAGGGCCCGGCGGACGGTGTCGGTGTTGTCGCGGATGAACGGGAGGCTCAGCATTCTCAGCACCTAAGACTTCGATCCGGCATTGACTTGCCGAACGAGCTCAATCGCCTCCAGTGCGAGGAGCCTGACGTCTTCGGCGACGGGAATGTCGACGCCGCAGCTCGCCAGCGGGATAGCGTCGCGGCGCCTGAGCTGTTCCTCGCTCACCCATACGAGGACGTGCTCCTCGGCGGGAGGCTGGAGCCTTTCGCCGTCGTGCGACCGGCAGAAGTAGATAAGGTCGACGTGCCCGTGGGCCGCCCCGGACTCCGAGCTGTTCTCCAGGAGGATGGTGAAGGGAGGAGCCACCTGCCCGGGGTAGTCGAAGGAGAAGTGCGGCGGAACGGGGACGACCTCGGCGCTCACGCCGGTCTCTTCACGGATCTCCCTCAGGAGCGCAGTGACCGGGTCCTCGTCCGGCTCGATGTGGCCGCCCGGTGGCATCCACGTCTGGAGGCGCCGGTGCCAGTGCAGCAGCGTCTTGTCCTCGTGCACAACGAAGCCGGTAACGGTGAAGTGGCGGTCCACCCCTAGGCTCCCCTTCCCCAAACAGACAAACAAGCGAACAGGCAAACAAGCGAACAGGGAACCATGACACAATCCTACGCAGAGGAACGGTTGGAGTCTATCATGTTTGCTTGTTTGTCTGTTTCCTTGTCTGCCCGCCGGCACCGCCCAGGCGTCCGGGGAGGCTCCTGAGCCGCCGCTAGGGGCACTAGGCCTCTCCGGCCTCGTCGGCGCCCCCGACCAGCGACAGGTCGAAGTCCTCCAGGGTGTCCAGCACCAGATCGGCTTCCGGCAGCGGCGGGAAGGCGGAGCTGGCGGACCGCACCTGCACGGCGAACATGCCCGCGGCGCGGGCGGCAGCGAGGCCTGTCGGCGTGTCCTCCAGCGCGATGCAGCGTGACGGCGGGACGCCCAGCTCGTTCGCCGCCGCGAGATAGGCGTCCGGCGCCGGCTTCTCGCTCGCGACCATGTCGCCGGCGATGACGGCGTCGAACAGCCCGGCCAGGCCAATCGCTCTCAGCAACGTGTCCACCCACGTTCGCCAGGAGGACGATGCGAGACCCAAAGGGACGCCTCGCGCCCTGAGCCGGTCGATGAGGGAACGGACGCCGGGAAGGGTGTCTTTGGGCTGGCTCAGGAGTCGCAGGAGCTCTCGGTCATAGTCCTGCGTGTACCCTTCTAGGTCGCCCTCGAGCCCCAGGGCCTGCGCGATCTCCCGCCAGGAGTTGGTGACGCTGCTGCCCATGAATGCGCGGGCCTGCTCCTCGCCGAGGCGGCGGCCGAGGGGCTCAAGCACGATGTTGGCCGCCTCCAGGTAGAGGGGCTCGCTGTCCGTGAGGACGCCGTCCATGTCGAAGATGACGGCGCTGTAGGTGCGGTCGCCTCTCCCGCTCATGGGCCTGCCGCCAGGGGGAATGACCGCACAGCATTGAAGTCGGGATACTCCTCGGTAAGCCAGACGCGAACGAAGTCCACCTGCTGGACGAAAAGGGAGCCGCCGCGCTCCTCGCGTCGCTCGGTGAGCCTCTCCTTCAGCTCCGCCAGACCCTCCTGGCCGGTGAAGCGGGCGACGGTGACGTGAGGCAGGTAGCCTTTGCCGTCGACATCATATCGGTGCACGGACGGCAGGGCTTCGATGAGTGCGCGGTTGAGCCGCCGGAAGCGGCCGCCGTCGTCGACCTCGACGAAGACGGCGGAGGGAAAGGCGTTGACGCGGCCCAGCGCCACCTCGAAAGCCTCCTCCCTGCGCAGGGCGGCCGCCGCCCGGCCCAGGAGGAGCGGTATCTCGTCCCGCAGGACGTCGTCCTCGCGCGTGCGGCGGATGACCTGGAAGCCGCAGAGCTTGACCGTCACGTGCCAGTATTCCTGCGGGAAGGGGTCGACGCCGGGTATTTCGTCCAGGGCGTCGCGGACCTTCACAAGCCTTTCGATTGCGCGCTCGTCGCTAACGCGGACGAGGAAGACGAGAAGCTGAGCCCGGCCCCCGGCCCGGCCCTCACGCTCCAGGTCGTCGAGCCGGACGGACGGCGACGCCAGGAACTGCCGCCAGGCGTCGTCGAAAGAGGTGAAGGGAGCCATCGTTCGGCGGCGCCTACTCCCTCGTCCGGAGCTGGGGGAAGAGGATGACCTCGCGGATCGACTGCTGGCCCGTTAGCAGCATCACCAGCCGGTCGATGCCGATTCCCAGGCCGCCCGTCGGGGGCATGCCGTGCTCCAGGGCGAGGATGAAGTCCTCATCCAGCACCTCGGCCTCCTCGTCGCCGGCGGCGCGCTTGGCCGACTGCTCGAGGAAGCGCTGCCGCTGCTCGAGCGGGTCGTTCAGCTCCGTGTAGGCGTTGCCCAGCTCGAGGCCGGCAGCGAAGGGCTCGAAGCGCTCGACGAATCTCTCGTCTTCGGGCTTCCTCTTGGCCAGGGGCGATAGCTGGGCCGGATAGTCCATAAGGAAGGTGGGCTGAATAAGCTGTGGCTCCACGCAGGTCGAGAGCATTTCGTCGATGAGCCTCGCCCAGGACGCGCCCGGCGGCAGGTCCAGTCCCTTCTCTTCCATCCAGGCCCGCAGAGCCGGCTCCTCCCAGTACTGCGCCAGGTCCAGCCCCGCGTACTCGGCCAGGCCTTCTCGCACGCCGAGACGACGCCAGGGCGGCTTGAGCTCGATCTGATCGTCACCGAAAGAGACGAGCGTCGTGCCCAGGATCTCCTGGGCCACCGTCGACACCATCTCCTCCACCATCGCCGCCACATCGTTGTAGTCAGCGTAGGCCTCATAGCTCTCGAGCAGGGTGAACTCCGGGTTATGCCTGCTGGAGACGCCTTCGTTGCGGAAGGCGCGGCCGATCTCGTAGACGCGGTCAAAGCCGCCGATGATCAGCCGCTTGAGGTGCAACTCGGTAGCGATGCGCAGGTAGAGGTCGCGGTCCAGCGCCTGGTGGTGGGTGACGAAGGGACGGGCGGCCGCCCCGCCCGCCTCGGGCTGGAGGATGGGCGTCTCTACCTCCAGGAAGCCGCGGGCGTCCATAAAGCGCCGCACCGCCGCGATGACGCGGCTGCGCATGGTGAACAGCTCCCGTATCTCCTCGTTGGAGATGAGGTCGAGATAGCGCTGGCGGTAGCGCGTCTCCACGTCCACCAGGCCGTGCCACTTCTCAGGCGGCGAACGCAGCGACTTGGCGAGTACGGTGTATTCGGAAGCCTCGACGGTGATTTCGCCCGTGCGGGTACGGAAGACGTGTCCCTCTACGCCGACGAAGTCGCCAAGGTCGAGGTCGCGCAGCCCCTCGTAGCGTTCGGGGCCCAGCACGTCTTCCTTGAGATAGGCCTGGATCTTGCCCGAGCCGTCCCGCAGGTCAAAGAACGTGGCCCTGCCCATGGTGCGCACGGCGCCGACGCGGCCCGCGACGCGCACGACGGGCGGGTCGCCGGCCGCTCCCCTCGCTTCCCAACGCTCGAAGAGCTGCGACGCCTGGCGAGCGGTGTGGCTGCGGCGATATCGCGGCGGGTAGGGGTCGACGCCGCGTTCGCGCAGGCGCATCAGCTTCGCGCGGCGCTGCTGGGAGAGCTCCTCCTGTCTGTCCGTCATCGGCGTGTCGTGTCCCTGGTGTCAGGCGCTTCGTCCCGGCAGACGTGTGCCCGAGATCGCACGGGCCGAATGCGTGGCCCCGTCGCTGAAAACAAAGGGCGGGCGGCCAATTGGCGGGCCCCCGCCTCCGACTTCGGTAGGTGGCCAGATCGGCGGCCGTTATTTGATGGCTGTGATCGTAAGGCGGAGGACACCCGCCGGGACGGACACCTGCACCTCATCGCCCACGGCTTTCCCCAGCAGGGCGCGGCCCACGGGGGACTCGTTGCTGATGCGACCCTCCGAGGGGTTGGCCTCGGCCATGCCCACAATGGTATAGTGCTCCTTCTTGCCAGCGGAGGTGTGGACGGTAACGTTGGAGCCTAGCCGCACCTGCGTAGCGCGGTGGGCACCATCCTCGTCGATGAGCTCCGCGTTCTGGATCATCTTCTCCAGCGTGAGGATACGGCCCTCGACGAACGCCTGCTCGTTCTTGGCATCGTCGTATTCGGCGTTGTTCTGGGTGCTGGCCAGCTCCTTCGCCTGATGGATGCGATCGGCCACTTCCTGGCGCCTGACCGTGCGCAGATGCTCCAGCTCCTGTTCGAGCTTGGCCAGGCCGGCTTTGGTCAGAGGAACCGGTTTTTCTGCCATCGAACTCATCTCCGGGCGGGTACTGAAAGCCAAAAAGAGACTGAGAGGCAGGCCCTCAGTCGCTCCCGGTTAACGGCGGGCCTATTATAGCGTCGGCAAGACCGCCTGTAAAGAGTATCCCAGGCCCATTGTTGGTGCCTCGGTAGCTATGCTACAATGGCGCCGAATCATCCCAATTGTATAGCTTGCCTATCATATGTATCGTCAAGGGTGCCGGCGGACGTGAGGAGGCCCACGGGGCGATGGCTGTTCCTGGCGGTACTGATGACTCTCCTCTCGGGGCTGGTGGGAGGAGTGGTCGGCGGCATGGCGGTGCGCCTGACCGCCGATGAGGATGCGGCCGAGGTCTCCGGTGCTCCGACCGCCGTCGCAGAGGGGGTGGCCCTTCGTGAGGAGTCGGCCATCACCGACGTGGTGCGGGGGGCGTGAGGTAACCCTGGACGTTCACCTGGGGCATCGCTGAGGCCCCTGCGCCCGCGAGGGGCGAGGCCGGCGCCAGCGCTAGGCCGTCGGCAGGCCCCGGAGCCAGGGACCGACAAGAAGGACGGCTGGATGAGAGAACAGGGCCCCTTCGACCGGCTGCTGCAAACCAGCCCCCGGCGCGAGCGCGCGCCCATCTACATCCTCATTGCCATCGCTGCCCTGGCGATCCTGCTGCTCATCCTGGTTCTGCCCCCGATCTCCATCCTTAGCGGCGGCGAGTCGGTCGTCGTCCGTCCCGGCGGCATCCAGACGCGGGCGTTGGGCGGTACGCCGGAGGCACCCGAAGGCTTCCGTGTCCTCAGCCGCCTCTACGAGATCTCAGCCCCCGAGACCGGCTCCGCCGTGCTGACGGTCAACCTCGACAAGGCCCTGCAAGACAGCAGCAACCTTTCTCTCTTCACCTATCGCGACGGAAACTGGGAGAGGCTCGGCGCGGCGAAGCTAGTGAACGATGGCACCGCCGCCCAGGGCGAAGTGACCGCGATCCCCGAGAACGTCGCCGTCCTGCAACGGACCACCATCGCGCACCAGATCATGGGCTGGCTGCCGGCGAACGGTGAAATCTATGAAGGTGCACTCGGGGCCCTAACGGCTGTCAACCCCCTCGACTACGCCCCGGCGGCCGACGGCACCGTCCTCGGCGAGCCGACTGCCCTGCCGGCGGACAGCGGCCTCCTGGTCTACCCCACCATCCGCGCCCTGGTGCCCCCTGAGTCCGAAGCCGTCGACGCGATCCTCGACTCCTCCGAGCTCAGGCAGAATCACGTCGCGGAGATCGTGCGGCTCGTCGATGAGGGGGGGTACGAGGGCATCGACATTGACTATCGCGCCGTGAACGCGGCGCGTCGGGATGGGTTCACGGAGTTCGTGCAGGTCCTCGCCGGTGAGCTGCACCACGACAGGCACTCTCTCATTCTCACCCTGCCTCTCCCGGTGAAGGAGGGGGTCGAGTGGCAGACCGGCGCCTACGACTGGAAGGCGCTGGGCGAGGCCGCGGACGCCATCAAGCTGGCCCCCGAGAGAGACCAGTCCGTCTACTTCGAGAGGATGAAGGAGGTGCTCGGCTTCCTGGCCGGTCAGGTGGACAGCAGCAAGCTCCTGCTGATGGTGAGTCCATTCAGCGACGAAAAGGACGCCACGGGCGTTCGCCCCTTGACGTTCGTGCAGGCCTTGACGCTGGCCACCAACCTGGTCGTGCGCAGCCCGCAACCGGTCGAAACTGACGACAGCGTAACGATCGTCGGCCAGAACATATTCGAGGAGGAGGGCGCCTCCGGCATCTTCTGGGATGATGGGGCGTCTGCCGTCAGCTTTATCTTCGCCGGCGAGGGCGGCGCCCACACCGTCTGGATCGAGAACGCCTTCAGCATCGCTTTCAAGCTGACGCTGGTTCAGCAGTTCGGCCTGGGCGGCGTGGCAGTGGAGGATGTCTCGGCGAAGTCAGGAGGAGGCAATATCTGGCCGCCCCTGGAGCAATTCGCGGCGTCCGGGAATGTGGAGCTGGTGAAGCCGAACGACAACATGTTGCGGCCCGGCTGGAGCGCCGACGCGGGCACTCTTGAGGACGGGACGCACGGCGCCGTCACGTGGAAGGCGCCTTCCGAGGCCGGGACGTACGACGTGACGCTGGTGGTAGGGGACGGCATGCTGCGCATGGGCCAGCGCCTGAGTGTCGTGGTGGAGCCGCGCGGGACCGCCCCACCCGCCGAAGGTGAGGCCACACCCGTTGAAGGTCAGGCCACGCCCGTTGAAGGCGAGGCCACGCCTGTCGAAGGTGAAGCCACACCCGTTGAAGGTCAGGCCACGCCCGCCGGGGAGACCCTGCCAGGGGAGGAGACGCCCCCCTAGCCGGGCTCGCGCGGTGAGAGATGCGGGTCATCGCCGGTTCGGCCAAGGGACGTCGACTGCGGGGACCTGCCGGTCGGGGTACGCGCCCCACGTCGGACCTCGTCCGGGGCGCGATCTTCGACATCTTGCAGTCGTTGGGCGCCGACCTGTCACATGTGCTCGACCTCTATGCGGGCACGGGTGCCCTGGGCATCGAAGCGCTGAGCCGCGGCTCGGAGGGGTGCGACTTCGTGGAGAGGGACCGCGCTTCCTGCGACATCATCCGCGAGAACCTGGCGCGCACGGGGCTGGGCTCTAAGGCGAATGTGCATTGCTGGCCCGTCGAGAAGGCGGAAGGTCGCCTTTCGGGGCCCTACAGTCTGCTGCTGGCCGACCCGCCTTACACCGCGGAGGCCGACAGGGTGCTGGCAGCGTGGGGCTCGTCCTCGAAGCTGTCGCGCGAGGCAGTCATCGTTCTCGAACACTCGCGGCGCCGCCCGGCCTCGCCGGCGCTGGGCGACCGCCAGCTCCTGGACACCCGGCGACACGGCGACACCTGCATCTCGATTTACCGGTAGGAGGTTGCTTCGTTGGTCGTTGCGCTCTACCCAGGCCGATTCGACCCCGTCACGAACGGGCACCTGGACATCGTCCGGCGGGCCGCCTCCCTCTTCGAGCGGCTGGTCGTGGCGGTGTACGATTCACCGGAGGGAGCTCTCTTTTCGGTGCAGGAGCGGGTCGACATGTTCGCCAAGGCAGCGAAGGACCTGCCGAACGTGGAAGTCAAGCCGTTCCGAGGGCTGATGGTCGAGTTCGCCCGCCAGCAGCTCGCGACCGTTATCGTGAGGGGCATCCGCGCCGCGACGGGCTTCGAGGCGGAGTTCGACCAGGCCCTCATGAACAAGAAGATGGCGCCCAAGATCGAGTCGGTCTATCTTATGGCCAGCCTGGAGCACCTGTTTATCAGCGGCGCCCGCATCCGCGAGGTGGCGAGCCTGGGCTACGACGTCACGGGGCTGGTGCCATCGCACGTGGCGGAAGCGCTGCGCCGCCGGTTCTCGCAGGCGTCTTCGGCGTAAGTCTCGAGCTTCTGCTCGCTGGAGGAGGCAGGGCCATCGACATCCTTCATCTCATTGACCGCCTGGAGGAGTTGGTGGGCGAGGCCCGACGGCTGCCCATAGGGTCCAGCGTCGTCGTCGACCGGCGCCGCCTCCTTGACCTCATCGACCAGATGCGGGTCGCCGTACCCTCTGAGGTGCGGGAGGCGCAGGAGGTGCTGGATCAGCGGCAGGTGCTGCTGGCCAAGGCAGAGGAGGAAGCGGGGGCGATCACCGCCGAGGCGCAGCAGCGCCTGGAGGAGATGCTCCAGGGCAACGAGGTGGTGAAGGCGGCCGAGGAGCGCGGCCGGCAGCTCTTGCGGGAGGCGGAAGACCGCATTAGCACGATGATCAGGCAGGCGGAGGAAGAGGCCCGGGAGCGGGTGACCCAGGCTGAGGAGGCCGCCAGCGAGCAGATGGTGGAGGCCGATCGCTACGCCCTGGAGACCCTCAAGAAGCTTGATAACCAGTTGGGGGCGTTCATTACGAGCGTCCGGGCGGGCATCGAGTCGCTGGAGGAGGCGACGCGACCGCCGCCCGAGGAGGACGAATAGGCGCCAGCAGCCGCGCTGGGTTCGTAGTCCGTGGGCGGGGGTCTTGAGGCCCCCGGATGAATGAAAGTCGGGGTCTGAAGACCCCGACCTACGTTTGTCGTAGCATTGGGTCCTCGTGGGTGCTGGCTCGGCCGTTCAGGCTGCCGCCCTAGGGAACGTAGCCGCCGGAGATGAAGGCGAGGACGAGGTCACGGAACTCGCGGCCGTGCTCGCTGTCGAGGAGCGCGGTGCCGTGGGCGGAGCCCGTAAACAGTCGCTCTCGCTTGGGCTCGCGCGCCGCGTCGAAGAGGAGCTCCAGACTGCTGGCGGCGGACGCATCGCCCTCGCTGGCGATGAACAGCTTGGGCTCCGTGATGTCCGCCACGACATCGAGGGCCTCCAGCCCCTGGAAGGACTGGGGCGCGGAAATGGCCACCACGCCCGCCACCTCGTCTTGGGCGGCGACGATGAGGGAGGCGGTGCCGCCCATGCTTGCCCCCACCAGGTAGATCTCCCCCAACCCCCGCCCACGCATGAGGTCGAGAGCGGCTTGGAGGTCCCGGGTTATGTTGCCGATGTCCTTATCGCCGCCGCTCTCGCCGTAGCCGCGGAAATCGAAGGTGAGGGCCGTGAAGCCCTCGTCGGCGAGCTCGCCCGCGAACGGGAACCAGGCCGTCTGGTCGTTGGGGAACATGTGGGAGAGGATGACTGCCACGTCGCCGTCGCCGAAGAGGTGGCCCTGAATGGTGACGCCGTCGTCGGTGGTGAAGCTGACGGGCGTGCCGGCTTCGGCAGCCGGGCTGGTCTGGTCCACGGGCGCGGTCGGTTCGCCCGTCGCGCCGCCGCACGCCGCCAGGAGGAGCAGGGTAAGCGACAGGAAGACCAGAGAGCGGCGCACTGCCGCCGTCCTGCGCATGGAACGCCCCTACCTCGCCACCACGCTTACCAGCCGGCCGGGCACGTAGATCACCCTCTCGATGCGCTTGCCGTCGGTGTGGGCCCTGACCCGCGCGCTCGAAAGCGCCACTTCCTTCGCCTCCTCCTCGCCGATATCGACGGACACCTCGAGCCGGTCGCGCACCTTGCCGTTCACCTGCACCACCAGCGTTGTCTTCTCTTCCGCCGCCAGCTCCTCGTCCCACTGCGGCCACGGCTGCTGGTGGATGCTGTATTCGTGGCCTGTGCGCTGCCACAGCTCCTCCGCCAGGTGGGGCGTCGAGGGAGCGAGCATCAGCACCAGCGAGTCCATTGCCTCCTGCCAGGCATCCGCGTACACCGGCCCTGACTCCTTCGCCCTCGAGAGGAAGTTGCTGTACTCCATGAGGGCGGCGACCATGGTGTTGAAGCGGAAGCGCTCCAGGTCCTGGCTGACGCGCCGGATCGTCTTGTGCGTGAGGCGGCGCATCTCCCGCGTGGCTGCGGCGTCGGGCTCGCGGGCCGTGTTGGCCGGCTCCAGCACCAGACTCCAGACACGGTTCAGCCAGCGGGAGACGCCGGCGATGCCGGAATCGTCCCACTCGCCGCCGTTCTCCCAGGGCCCGATGAACATCAGGTAGGTGCGGACGGAGTCGGCGCCGAGGCGCTCGACGTATTCGTCGGGAGCGACGACGTTGCCGCGCGACTTGCTCATCTTCGCCTTGCCGGCGATTATCGTCCCCTGGTTGAACAGCCGCGTGAACGGCTCGTCAAACTCCACCACCCCAATGTCGCGGGCGGCCTTGGTGAAGAAGCGGGCGTAGAGCAGGTGCATGACGGCGTGCTCGGCGCCGCCCGTGTACTGGTCGACGGGCAGCCACTTGCGGGCCAGCTCGCGGGAAAAGGGGCGCTCCGGGTTGTGAGGGTCCACGTAGCGCATGAAGTACCAGTTGGAGCACATGAACGTGTCCATCGTGTCCGTTTCGCGCTGGGCGGGCTCGTTACACCGGGGGCAGGTGGTGTTGACGAAGCCCTCGTGCAGCCTCAAGGGCGACTCGCCGGTGGGGCGGAACTCGGCGTCCTCCGGCAGAAGCACCGGTAGCTGCTCCTCGGGCACCGGCACGATGCCGCACTTGGGGCAGTGAACCATGGGGATGGGCGCGCCCCAGTAGCGCTGGCGTGAGATCAGCCAGTCGCGCAGGCGGTAGCTGACAGTGCGGCCGCCCCAGCCCCTCGGCTCCACGAAGTCGGCCACGGCCTCCTTGCCCTCCTCGCTGGACAGGCCGTCGAAGGAGCCGGAGTTGACCATCGTGCCCTCACCGATGTAGGCCTCTTCGAAGGGCTCACCCTCGTAGCCGTCGGGGGCGATGACGACGGGGATGGGCAGGCCGTACTTCTGGGCGAACTCGAAGTCGCGCTGGTCGTGGGCGGGCACACCCATGACGCAGCCGGTGCCGTAGGTGAGGAGCACGTAGTCGGCGACGAAGATGGGCACGTCCTGGTCCGAAAGCAGGTTCTTGCAGTAGGCGCCGGTGAAGACGCCGGACTTCTCCCGCTCGGTGGAGAGGCGGTCGATCTCGCTGGCGCGGCGGGCGGCCTCCACGTAGGCCTCGACTTCGGCCCGGTGCTCCGGCGTCGTCAGCCTCTCGACGAGCGGGTGTTCGGGCGCCAGCACCATGAAAGTGACGCCGAAGATAGTGTCCGGCCGGGTGGTGAAGACGCGGATCTCCTTCTCGTCGACGCCGGGCACGTCGAGGCCGAAGGCTAGCTCGACGCCCTCGCTGCGGCCGATCCAGTTCTTCTGCATCGTGGCGATGCGCTCGGGCCACTGGATGCGGCTCAGGTCGAGGAGCTCGTCCGCGTACTTCGTAATGCGAAAGAACCACTGCTCCAGATCGCGCTTGGTTACGGCGGTGCCGCAGCGCTCGCAGTGGCCCGTGGGAAGGACCTGCTCGTTGGCAAGTACCGTCTGGCAGCCGGGGCACCAGTTGGCAGGCGCCAGGCCTCGATAGGCCAGGCCGTGCTTGTAGAGCTGGAGGAACCACCACTGCGTCCATTTGTAGTAGTCGGGGTCGGAGGACACCATCTCGCGCTCCCAGTCGAACATGGCGCCCATGGAGCGGAGCTGCCGCCGCATGCGGTCGATGTTGTCATAGGTCCACTTGTAAGGGTGGATGCCCTGCTTGATGGCGGCGTTCTCAGCGGGCAGGCCGAAGGCGTCGAAGCCCATAGGGAACATGACGTTGTAGCCGCGCATACGCCAGTAGCGGGCCTGGACGTCGGAGGGGGCCATCGCGTACCAGTGGCCGATGTGCAGGTCGCCCGACGTGTAGGGGAGCATCGTGAGGTAGTAGAACTTGGGGCGCGGGTCATCATCGGGGGAGCGGTAGAGGTGGTCGGCCTCCCAGCGGTGCTGCCACCTCTTCTCGATCTCGCCTGGGTCGTATCGGTCAAGCGTCATTCTCGCCTGCGCTTGTCTCGCTCCCGACGCTCGTCGTCTTCGTCTTCTTCACGGAGGACCAGCTCGCGCATACGGGTCCGCAGGAAGTCGTCCAGGCGGCGCACGACGGGTCGCGCCTCGAGAAGGACGAACACCATGAGCGACCCCAGGCCCGCCACCAGGTAGAGCTCGCGCCCCACCGCCATGCCTATGGCGGCCGCCGACCAGACGGTGGCGGCCGTGGTGATGCCCCGCACGGTATAGCCCTCGCGGAAGATCAGGCCAGCGCCGAGAAAGCCGATGCCCGTGACGATACCGGCGGCGATGCGGTCCTCCGTGCCGGTTATGCGCGACACCTCGGTGAAGAGGGTGGCGCCCAGCGCGACAAGGGCCACCGTGCGGACGCCGGCGGGGTATCCCCGCAGCTCCCTCTCGAGCCCGATGAAGGCGCCTAGAAGTGCCCCCAGGGCCAAGCGCCCGATGATCGCGAGCTGGTCAGCGGTGTCCATGATTCTCTCGTTTCACCCTCGCAGGCGGGGGCTCTGTCCGGCCGGTCGCCCGCCGCCGGGCGCCGGTTCAAAGACCGGCGAAGATACGCCCACGAGCCCTCGTTGCTAGCGAGAAGCCCCCCGTCCACAGGGACGGAGGGCTCGCTCCGCGGTACCACCCTGCTTGAGGCAAACAGCCAAACCGACAATCGTGCAAACACACTTTGCTGTTCGCCCGATTGTCTGTTTGCGCCTCCGGCTCTGGCGCTGTAACGGGCGTGTCCCGCCCCGACCTAGTCCGCCCTGGGCGGATTCAGCCGGGGTGCTCCCGGGCGAGTTCGGTCCCATTTGCGCCGGCTCACACCGACCGCCGGCTCTCTGAGGTGCTGGGACCTACTACTCCCGCTCCCAGCAGTTGCCTGATACGAAAAGGCCTTGGTGGAGCTGGGGGGATTCGAACCCCCTACCTTTTGTCTGCCAGACAAACGCTCTCCCAATTGAGCTACAGCCCCACGCGCGGTTATGGTAGCAGAAATGGGGAAGGCGGCGCAACGGGCTGCTCGCTGATCGGTTGCGTCCGGGCTGGCCTGTCGCGCCTTCCGCTGAGCCGCCATACCCCTCTTCCTGATGCAGAGACCGCTCGAGAGGGAGGAGTCGCCATGATGGCCCTGGAAGGAATCAACGTGCTCGACCTGTCGCGCCTAGCGCCGGGCCCTTTCTGCTCCATGCTCCTCGGTGACCTGGGCGCCGACGTCACCCTCATCGAGGCGCCGCCGGAGGCGCTGCCCAGCGGTGGCAGGAGAGGGCCTCTGCCAGCGGCCGCCGACGACGAGAGCGCGCAGCGTGGCACCGCCTTCAACGCTCTCGGGCGCAACAAGCGCAGCATCGTCCTGAACCTGCGAAAGGAGGAGGCGCGCCAGGTCTTCTACCGGCTGGCGCGGACGGCGGACGTGGTGCTGGAGGGCTTCCGCCCCGGCGTGGTCAAGCGTCTTGGGGTCGACTACGAGACGCTGAGCAGATTGAACCCGCGCCTGGTCTATTGCTCCCTCTCGGGCTACGGTCAGGACGGCCCCTACGTCGGTATGGTGGGCCACGACATCAACTACATCGCTATCGCTGGCGCGCTGGGGCTTATCGGCTGGCCCGGCGGCCGCCCGGCAATCCCCATGAACATTATCGCCGACTTCGCCGGCGGCGGCCTTCACGCGGCATATGGCATCCTGGCAGCCCTCCTCGCCCGCGAGAAGAGCGGCCGGGGGCAGTTCGTCGACATCGCCATGACGGACGGCGTCATGTACATGCTGGCGGCCGCTATCAGTCAATACTTCCTCACGGGCGCTGTCCCCAGGGCGGGTGAGGCGCTGCTCAACGGCGGCGTCCCCCACTACAACGTGTACGAGACGAAGGACGGCCGCTGGATCACCCTGGGCAGCCTGGAGCCGCACTTCTACGGCAACCTGTGTCGGGCCATGGGACGAGAGGATTTGATCCCCTACCAGTACGACTCCTCGAAGCGAGAAGAGACGTTCGCCTACTTCCGCGAGCGGTTTCGCACGAAGACGCGCGACGAATGGTTCGAGATCCTCAGGCAGACCGACATCTGCGTCGCCCCCGTGTACGCCCTCGACGAGGCGCTCGACGATCCGCACAACCGGTACCGCCAGATGGTGGTGGAGGTGGAGCACCCGACCGTAGGGAGGGCGCCTCAGGTCGGCATCGGCACGAAGCTTTCGGAGACGCCCGGAAGAATAAGGAGCCCGGCGCCGCTGCCCGGCCAGCACACGGACGAACTGCTATCGGGTCTGGGCTACAGTGCCGAAGAGATCGCGAGCCTGCGGGAGAAAGGCGCCGTGGCCTAGCGCCGCAGTGGGCCGGTGTCTGCTGGTAGGTTCCGGAGCTAGAAAGGGTTGGTGACGAATATGCCCGGCGCGAGGTATGTGGTCGCATCGACAAGCAGGGTAAGCACCACGGCCCAGACCGCGAAGCCCACAGTGTTCGCCACCAGGACACGCGTCGCGTGGGCTGTGGTGGTGGCCTGAATGGCGATGTTCGTCAGCCCGAACAACAGGGCGACGGAGATCAAGCCGATCCCGAAGTCGATGCCGGGGATGAACAGGAAGATGGAAAGACCCAGCGGCGCGCCGGCCATCCCCATGGTCCGCAGGAGCTGG
The DNA here is from genome assembly GCA_964565775.1 of uncultured Dehalococcoidia bacterium. Taxonomy (GTDB): domain Bacteria; phylum Chloroflexota; class Dehalococcoidia; order DSTF01; family JALHUB01; genus CAZMGB01. The sequence continues at coordinate 128,080 of CAZMGB010000005.1, read as the reverse complement.
GTGACGTCGCTTCTCTCCCGTGACACCTGTGTGAGGATAACGTAGGTGACGAGCAGCCAGACCAGCCAGAGGCCGACGGAGAATGCGCTGCCCAAGATGAACGACTGAACAAAGACTCTCAGCCCGTTGGGGAAGTCCTGTCTCACCCATCCCAGGAAGCCCCCCAGCCCCGCCATGTACGTGGCCACCACCATCACAAGGAAGGAAGACGTGGTGGCCGTGGGGTCCATCCGCACCTCGTCGAACACGGTGGTGTCCAGCCTTGCGATGCGCAGAAGCCGCCGAGTCAGAAGCTCCAGATCCATGGCACTCCCTTCCTTGGGCTCATTGGCCCTTCTCACTCGCCGCCCTAATGGCCTGGGTGCTTGTCATCTAGCACATTTCACTACCTGTGTCCAGCCGTGGACTGTCGAGCCGCGCTCGCCTTCAGAGGGGGCGCTTCCGGGGCAGGCCCGGCCGCCGCGGGTACTTCTCGGGTGTGGGCGCTGTCTTTCGCACCAGAATCAACGTCTGCCTGTGATGGCCTCCCGGAACGTCCAGCGGCGCGTCCGAAATGAGGGTGCCGCCCAGCACGCCCAGCGCCCGCTGCGCCTCCGCAAGCTCGCGACGGACGCCGCTCCCCTTCGGTGTGGCGAGAGCGCCGCCTACCTTGAGGAAGGGCAGGGCCAGCTCCAGGAGCGTAGCCAGGGGCGCCACTGCCCGCGCCACCACCACGTCGTACGCCTCTCGATGCCGTCCGTCGCGACCGAGCTCCTCGGCCCGGCCGGTGAGGACGCGGACGTCCGGCAGCGCCAGCTCCGCCACCAGCTCTCTTAGAAATGATGTCTTCTTGGCGGTGGCGTCGAGGAGCGTCAGGCGCAGGTGCGGTCGAGCGATCTTCATCGGCAGGCCCGGAAGCCCGGCGCCGGTGCCGAGGTCGAGGAGGGCCGCCGGCTCCTGGGCGGCGAGGATCGCTGCCTTCTCGAGTGCACGCAGCAGCGCGAGCGACTCGAGGAAATGGCGCCGCTGCACCAGTTCGGAGCCGGTCACCGAGGTGAGGGCGAATCGACGGCGACCGGCTTCCAGCAGGGCATAGTAACGCTCGAACTGGGCTAGCTGATCGGGGCTGAGGTCCAGGCCCAGTTCGGCGGCCCCGCTGGCCAGCAATGACAGCGAATGGGCGCCCACTATGTTCAATCGCTTCCCCAGACTAGCACCAGCGCCGCGCTTCTGCCAGGGCCTCGTTATCCCACCATGAGGGCGCGATCGGGCGAGTTGGCTGCGACGACAGATCGATCGAGCGTCGGCGTCGAGGTTTGACAGAGTCGAGAGGCCTGCATAAAATGCACAGGGAGGGGCAAGCGAGGAGTAGCAGTGCCCGAGGCGACCCCGCAAGATCTCACCCTCTGGGAAGTCGCGTCCCGCTACCTGGCAGGCCTCTCGGCGGAAGCCCGGCAGGAGAGCCAGCCAGAACTTCACAAGTTCGTTCGCTGGTACGGCGCCGACCGCCGCGTGGGCGAGCTGCGCGGGCACGACGTTGCCGCCTATGCCGAGACCTTCGGCGGCTCCAGCAGCGATGGCCGCCGGCTGGAGCCCGTCCGCTCCTTCCTCGCCTTCGCAAGGAAGGCAGGCCTCACCTCCGTCAATCTCGCTACCCATCTTCGCATCCGCAAGGGGAGTGCTTCGGCGGCGCCCGCACGGGCGGCGAGGGCGCAACAAGAGGTTCACATCACCGCCGAGGGTCGCGCTGCCCTGGAGGCAGAGCTGGAGGCGCTGCGTGCCAAGCGGCCGCAGATCGCCGAGGAGCTGCGTCTGGCGATGGCCGACAAAGACTTCCGCGAGAACGCGCCCCTGGACGCCGCCCGCGATGCCCAGGGGTACCTGGAAGGACGTATCCGAGAGCTGGAGGCCACCCTCCAGCACGTCGTCGTCATTGGCTCCGACATGCCCCAGCAGCCGAAGGCGAGGCTGGGGAGCACCCTCGTCCTGGCGAGGCTGGGGTCCGGGGCCCAGGTTCGCTATACGCTCGTGGGTCCGAACGAGGCAAACCCTGCCCAGGGCAAGATATCCGTCGCATCGCCGGTCGGCGGAGCACTGGTGGACCGGAAGGTCGGCGATGAGGTGGAAGTGGCAGCGCCGGCGGGGACGCTGCGCTTCCGTATCGAGAGCATAGAGCTCTAGACGCGTCTATTCGGCCCCAAGGCTGCGGAGGGAGGCACGGCAGGCGAGGCCGCGGCTGGCCTTGTGTAGTCGTGTTATGCGCGGTTGCGATCAATTCTGCGAACCGGCGTCAGCGGCCGGTTGGGGCGAGGGTGTGGTTGGGAGGGAGCGCACCTAGCCCAAGGGAGGTGTTGCTAAGACAAGTCAACGGGAAAGAAGTCGGGTGAGCCAGGATTGCTCTGGGAGCGACACTGGCAGCTTCTATCGGGTATAGGAGGACCGAAATGACCACATCCATCGAGTACGTGCCCGGGCTAGCGGGAGTGCCGGCCACCAAGTCCGCGATCAGCGACATCGACGGCCAGCGAGGGATCCTGAAATATCGCGGGTACGCTATCCAGGAGCTGGCGGAGAAGAGCAACTTTGAAGAGACGGCCTATCTGACTGTCGAAGGTGAGCTGCCCACGAAGCAGCAGCTTGACAAGTTCAGCAGTGAGCTCAAGCGCAACCGCAATCTCGAGCCGGCCATCCTCGACATGATCAAGCTCTTCCCCAAGAGCGGGCACCCCATGTCGGCCCTGCAGTGCGCGGTGTCCGCTATGGGCATGTTCTACCCCAGAGACGTGAGCGACGATCAGGTCAACTACCAGGCTGGCATCCGGCTGATTGCCCAGATACCTACGATCATCGCCGCGTTCCACCGTTTGCGCCAGGGCAAGAGCGTGGTGGCGCCCCGCGATGACCTGAACCACGCCAGCAACTTCCTGTACATGGTGAACGGGGAGGTGCCGGACGAGCTGGCGGCGAAGGTCTTCGACGTGTGTCTTGTCCTCCACGTGGAGCACACCATCAACGCCTCCACCTTCACGGCGATGGTCACCTGCTCCAGCCTGGCTGACCCCTACAGCACCATGGCTGCGGCCATCGGCTCTCTCAGCGGGCGGCTGCACGGCGGCGCGAATGAGCGGGTGCTGGCTATGCTGAACGAGATCGGGTCCGTGGCGAACGCTCGGCCGTACCTGGAGAAGAAGCTCGCGGCCAAGGAAGTCATCATGGGAATGGGCCACCGCGAGTACAAGACCATGGACCCGCGGGCCACCATCCTCAAGGGCCTCAACGAGAAGCTCTTTGAGAAGCTCGGCCGCAGCCCCCTCTACGACATCGCTCTGGAGGCGGAGGATTTCGTCATCGCGAGGCTGGGCGAGCGGGGCATCTGGCCCAACGTCGACTTCTACTCGGGCATCGTGTACGACAGGATGGGCATTCCCATAGACCTGTTTACGCCGGTCTTCGCCGTCTCGCGGATCGCGGGCTGGGTAGCTCACTGGCGGGAGCAGCTCGTCGGCAACCGCATCTTTCGGCCGACCCAGATCTACGAGGGAAGCGGTGACCGCAAGTATGTGCCCATAGAACAGCGGAAGTAGACGCCGCCTCGGACGAAGGCGCGGCAGGACGGCACCCAACGGGTGCCGTCCCTCTTTTCTTGCGTGCGCGAGGGGGCGCCGGTCCCCGCTTCACCCCCGCTTCGAGAACGCCGGCTGGCCCCTTACCACCAGCAGCCCCGGAGAAGAGTTCGGTTTATCTCAATAGCTCGGTCCGCCACGTCGCGGAGCTGCTGCGAGGTCCACTCGCCGCCGAAGAGCGCTACCTCCACCCGCTTGCCCTCGTCCTTGACTGCCTGCAGGGCATCGGCGAAGTCGTTGTCGCCGCTGACCAGTATCGCCACGTCGTAGTTGCCGCGGTGAGCGTGGGTGATCATGTCTACCGCAAGCCTGACATCGATACCCTTCTCATAGGCTGCCTCCTGGGGCCAGTTGCGGTAGACCAGCCTGCCCAGCTTGACCTCCATATAGGGGATGCGCCGCAGGCGTTCGAAGAACTTCTGCTGGTCCTCGTGACGCTGGGGCTCCTTCACCTGGTCGACGGGCGCGTTGTAGTAGTATGTGCGGATGAGCTCGCGCTTGTCGACGAGCTTGGTGGAGAAGCGCTCGAAGTTGAGGTTGGTCCTCCTGAACTGCTCCTTGAGGGAGTGGTAGACGTTGCTCCCGTCGATGTAGATCATCACCCGGTCTGTCATAGTAGTAGCCCCATACCTCATAGGCCATGATGGCCGCTAACGCGCCGCGGCGGCGTACCACCCGCTACGGAGCCTGCTCGGGCCGCCTCCCCCAGGGCTCGTCGGGGCGCACGGCGGTCGAGCCGGCGTCAACCATTCTACCAGTATTGTGCGTCCTTGACCCCTGGCGTGGGAAGAACAGATAATCAATAAAAGCCCCGCTATTCGGGGGAGGGACGTTAGATTGCGCGTCCTTCGCGTCGGTCTGGCCCAGATCAACACCACCGTAGGCGACCTCGAGGGCAATGTAGCCAAGATCCTCGAGTACGCCGAGCGGGGCCGCGCCCTGGGGGCGGACCTGGTAAGCTATCCCGAGCTGGCCATCACCGGCTACCCGCCCGAAGACCTTCTTCTGCGTCGAAAGTTCGTCCAGGATAACCTGGACGCCCTGGACGCCGTGGTCAAGGGCTCGGCGGGCATCTGCATGGTGGTCGGCTTCGTCGACGCCGACTCCGACATATACAACGCCGCCGCCGTCATCCACGACGGCCGGCTCGTCGGCGTGTACCACAAGCAGTACCTCCCCAACTACGGCGTCTTCGACGAGAACCGCTACTTCCAGTCGGGCACGGAATGCCCCGTCTACGAGATAGCGGGAGTAGGCGTGGGCGTCAACGTCTGTGAGGACATCTGGTACCCGGACGGTCCCCAGCGGGCCCAGGCGCACGCCGGTGCCGAGGTCATCGTCAACATCAATGGCTCCCCCTTTCACGCCAGCAAGCGCGCCTTCCGCGAACGGATGCTCGCGACGCGGGCCAGCGACAGCGCCGTCATCGTCTGCTACACGAACCTGGTCGGCGGCCAGGACGAGTTGGTCTTCGACGGCGACAGCATGATCGTAGACCAGGAGGGCGAGGTGCTCGTTCGGGGGCCGCAGTTCCAGGAGGCGCTCATTGTGCACGACCTGGACGCGGATGCCATCTTTCAGACGCGGCTCCATGACCCGCGACGACGCCAGGAGAAGCTGGAGTTCGCGCTGGTCGAAGGCGATCGCAGAGTGCTGATCTCCGAGGAGGCAGCGGCCGCCGAGAAGCCGCCGCTGCCTTCCTATCAGCACGAGACGCTTGACGAGGTAGGCGAGGTCTACGCCGCCCTCGTGCTGGGCACCGGCGACTATGCGCGCAAGAACGGTTTTACCAAGGTGGTGATCGGGCTCTCCGGGGGCGTCGATTCCAGCCTGGTGGCTGCCATCGCCGTCGATGCCCTGGGCGCCGAGAACGTGGTCGGCGTGTCGATGCCCTCGCGCTACTCCTCGGAGGGGAGCCGGGCGGACGCCCAGGCGCTTTCCGAGAACCTGGGCATCCAGCTCATCGCCATCCCTATCGAGGACGGATTCGCCGCGTCGCTCAACATGCTTTCGGAGGCGTTCGCCGGTACGGAGTCCGGCGTGGCCGAGGAGAACCTTCAGGCGCGCGTCCGTGGCAACATCGTCATGGCCCTCTCCAACAAGTTCGGCTGGCTCGTGCTCACCACCGGCAACAAGAGCGAGATGGCCACCGGCTACGCCACCCTCTACGGCGACATGGCCGGGGGGGTCGCCCGCATCAAGGGTGTGGCCGGGGGCTTTTTAACAAAAGACG